>NZ_QXGH01000021.1 GCF_003515065.1 Nocardioides immobilis | reverse complement strand
TCCCCGGCTGCACCCGCCTGCCCATCGCCTGCGACGCCCACCACATCATCCACTGGGCCGACGGCGGACCCACCAGCCTGCACAACCTGGTCCTGCTCTGCCGCAAACACCACACCCTCACCCACCAGACCCCCTGGCAGGTCCACCTCGACCCCAACACCCACCGACCCGTGTGGATCCCCCCACCACCCGTCGACGACCGCGACCGCTTCACCTACCACCCACCAACCCGACCACCACCCCTCGTCGCCTGACGGGCGGCCGGGCCTCAGCTCTCGGGTTACCCGCCGCTCCCAGCCTCCTCGCGGATCCCGAACCGCGCGTGGATCCGCCGCAGCGGCCTGGGCGCCCACCAGTTCGCCTCGCCGAGCAGCCGCATCAGCGCGGGCACGAGGAGTCCGCGCACGATCGTCGAGTCGATCAGCACCCCGAGCGCCATGGCGACCGCGATCTGCTTCATGAAGAAGACCGGGCTGACCGCGAACGCGAGAAAGACCACGGCGATCATCAGCGCGGCGGCGCTGATGATCCGGCCGGTGCGGGCGACGCCCTGCGCGACCGCGTCCTCGTTGGAGAGGCCGCCGTCGTGGAGCTCCTTGATCCGCGCCATCACCAGCACCGCGTAGTCGGTCGCCAGCGCGAAGGTGACGGCGAAGAGGAACACCAGGCTGGTGACCTCGACGGCGTACGGGCCCGGGTAGTCCAGGAGCTGGGTGCCGACCCGGTGCTCGAACACGATCACCAGGATCCCGAGCACCGCGGCGAGGGTCAGCGCGTTCATCAGCAGCGTCTTGAGCGGCAGGATGACCGACCCGGTGAGCAGGAAGAGCAGGCCGACGGTCAGCGCGATGATGAGCAGGATGACCGGCGGCGCGTTCGACACCAGGCTCTCCTTCTCGTCGATGAAGCGAGCGGTGTTGCCCGACACGAGCAGGTCGGCGCCGTCCGGCTCGGCGAGCGCCCGGATGTCGTGGACGGCCTCCTGCGCGGAGGCGTCGAGCGCCGGGTCGTCCAGGGACGCGGTCGCGTAGGCGACGCCGTCGCCGGCGCGCTCGAACGGCGCGACCGCGTCGACGCCCGTCACGGCGTCGATGTCCGCGGCGAGAGCCATGAGGGAGGCGTCGTCCGGGTCGCCGGTGACGACGAGCGAGACACCCTCGGTGAGGGACCGGCCGTGGTGCTTCTCGACGTACCGGTTGACGTCGTACGACTGCTGTCCCGGGGGCACCGCCTGTGCGCTCGGCCCGGTCAGCGTGGTCGCCAGCAACGGCGCCGCGAGCGCCAGCAGGGCGACCGAGGTCGCGACCGCCACCAGCACCGGCCGGCGCATCACGCCGCGCGCCAGCCGGAACCAGCGGTCGGACGTCGCCGAGACCGCCGGCCCCTTGCGGATCGACAGCGCGTCGATCCGCGGGCCGAGCACGACGAGCAGCGCCGGTACGACGACGACCGCCATCACCGCGGACAGCACACCGACCATCGCGCCGGCGGCGCCGATCGAGTAGAGGAAGCGCTGCGGCATCAGCATCAGGGCGGCCATCGCGCCGGCGACGGTCAGTCCGGAGAACATGCTCGCGCGACCCGCCGTACGGACCGCCCGCAGGTGCGCCTCGGCGGTCCGCCCGTGGGAGTCGACCTCCTCGCGGTAGCGCGAGACGAGGAGCAGCGCGTAGTCGACCGCCAGCCCCAGGCTGAGCGCGGTCGCGATGTTGAGCGCGAACAGGGACGTGTCGACGAACGCCGCCATCACCCGGAGCGCGAGCAGGGTGCCGAGGATGGAGAGGACACCGAGGATCAGCGGTACGGCGGCCGCCACGACGCTGCGGAACACCAGCAGGAGCAGGATCCCCAACAGCGGGAAGGCGATCAGCTCGGCCATCGTCAGGTCCTGGCGGGTCTGGTCGTTGACCTCGTTGAAGCCGGGCGCGAAGCCGCCGTACCCGACGTCGACGAGGTCGGACGTCACCCGCTCCCGCACCGATTCGTCCGCCAGGCCGCCCTCGTCCTCGAGGTCGGTGGTGGTCAGCCGGGCCGGCAGCACGAGCGAGCGGCCGTCCTCGGCGATCAGGCCCGGGACGGGCGTCTCGAGCGGGTTGACGACCTGGCCGACGTACGCCGAGTCGCTCAGCGCATCGGCCAGCCGCGCCACCTCGGACGCGATCGCCGGGTCGGTCGTGTCGAGCACCTCGCCGTCCTCGGCCCGGACGAGCACGACCAGGCCGGGCTCCGCGCCGTACCCCAGCGCGTCGGCCAGCACCTCGCCGGCCCGCTCGCTCTCGGAGTCAGGGTCGGTGAAGCCCGCCGCCTTGAGGTGGTGCTCGACGTCGTGCCCGAAGAACACGGCGACGGCCGCGAAGAGGAACGCGGCCACCAGGATCTTGCGCGGGTGCCGCCAGGTGAGGCGGCCGATCGCGTCCAGCATGGCGGCACGCTAGCGCGGCTGGCACCCCGTGGAGCGGGTACTGCCTCGTCAAGGACGCGGCGCACACAGCGCTGCCGACCGCGTCGGAGTCAACGACCAGGACGAGGAGGAACCCATGCCTGGCGGCAAGAAGGCGAACGTGAAGAACGAGAAGCAGTACGAGGCCCTCAAGGACAAGGGGATGTCGAAGTCGCGCGCTGCGCGGATCGCGAACTCACCGGACTCGTCCAAGCAGGGCGGCAAGAAGAGCCATTCCGGCAGCGGCAACAGCTCCCAGGGCGGGACCCACGCCCAGAAGGTCAAGGCCGGACGCAAGGGCGGGAAGGCGTCCCACTCGTAGCGGGTCGGGCTCAGACCGCCCGCATCAGACCGGCCCCGGCGGCAGGCTCCGCTTGTGGGCGGTCAGCCGGTAGGCGGTCTCGATGACCTCGCGGGCGCGAGCGCTCACGTCCTCCCCGAGCAGATAGGCGTCGATCTCCCGGTAGGTGACGCCGTAGGCCTCCTCATCGGGTAGCGCCGGTCGCAGCTCCTCGAGGTCCGCGGTCGGCACCTTCTCGACGAGGTGTGAGGGCGTCCCCAGATGGCGTCCGATCTCGCGCACCCGCTCCTTCGTGAGCCCGAGCAGCGGAGCCACGTCGCAGGCGCCGTCGCCGTACTTGGTGAAGAACCCCATCACCGCCTCGGCAGCCTGGTCGGTCCCGATGACGAGGCTGCCCAACCGGCCGGCGACGGTGTACTGCGCAACCATCCGCTGGCGCGCCTTGAGGTTGCCCTTGACGAAGTCGGCCCGCTCCGGACTGAGCTCGTTGATCTCGGTCGCTCCGTGGAGGGCGTCGACCGCCGGCTTGATGTCGACCGTCACCGTCGCGGACGGCTCGACGAACGCGAGCGCGTCGGCGGCATCGGAGTCGTCGGCCTGCCGGCCGTAGGGCAGCCGCATCGCGGTGAACGTCGTACCACTGCGCTCGCACGCCAGGCTGGCGAGCCGGCCGGCGACCGTCGAGTCGACGCCGCCGCTGATCCCGAGCACGTAGCCCGACGCCCCGCTCCCGTCCAGGTAGTCGGCGAGGAACCCGATCCTGCGTTCGGCCTCCTGCGCCGCGTCGAACGTGTCGGCGACACCGAGCTCTGCACGGATGTCGCCCTGGGTATCGGCACCTCTGTCCATGGAGGTGCCGTTACCCCTCGGCGCGACGCTCATCCCGAGGTCGTGCGGCTCACTCCCCGGTGACCGGGTCGATGACGGTCGACACCTTGCTGATCACGTTGGCGGGGAAGCCGCCACTCTGGGCGTGCTCGAGGACGGCACGCTCGTCGTCCGCGACGTAGACGCAGTAGATCTTGTCGGTGGTGACGTAGCTGTGCAGCCACTGGGCCCGGGGCGCCATCTCGGCGAGGACGGCGTTGGACTTGCCGGAGATCGCGTGCAGCTCGTCAGCCGACAGCTGACCCGCTCCGGGCAGTTCTCGTTCGATCACGTACTTGGGCATTGTGGGCCTCCTTCATCGGTGGGTGGAGCACCAAGGTAAGGACGCGACACCGGGCCGGGCATCGGTCACCGTGCCCATCTGTGCCACCGGTCAGCCGTGGGTACGACTACCCATCAGCCCGCTGTCGTAGGCGAAGGCAGTGACCCCGGAGCGCGAGGTCGCACCCACCTTGCCGAAGATGTTCGACACGTGTCGGGCGACGGTCTTCTCGCTCAGCACGAGCTTCTCGGCGATCGCGCGGTTGCTCTCCCCCGCCGCGATCAGCCGGACCACCTCGACCTCGCGAGCGGTGAGCCCCTTCGGCAGTCCCTCGCGCGCCACCACGCCCAGCCTCGCGAAGCAGGCGGTCGCCGCAGCGAGCTCGCGCGAGGCCGCGTCGGCATCGCCCAGCGCCCGGTAGGCGTCGGCCAGCAGCAGGCGCGTCCGCGCGACGTCGTACGGCGCATCGAGCTCCTGCCAGGCGTTGAACGCCATGCGCAGCAGGGCCATGGCCTCGACCGCCCGCCCCTGGGCGAGCAGCACGGCCCCGCTGCACCGGTTGCCCTCGGCGCGCAGCCCGGCGCTCTCGAATGCGACGGCCGCGTCGACGACCTCCTTCGCCGACCGCTCCGCGAGCTCGACGTCTCCGGCGGCCAGGGCGATCATCGTCTGCGCCGCGTGGAGGGGAGCGCGCTCCAGCCGGCTGCCCGTCCCCGGGGCGAGGGCAGCGGCGATGGATGCGGTGGCCGCGTCGATCCGTCCCTGCGCGAGGCGGAGCAGCGCGAGCCCCGGTTGCGGATCGCGTCCGAACTCGTGGGCCCGGGTGTACGCGGCATCCGCACCGGCGAGGTCCCCCCGCAGCCGCCGCACCTCGCCGACCTCGTAGTGGGCGTCCGCCACCGCCCAGACGTCGACGCCGACCATGTCCCGGCAGGCGCCCAGCGCCTCCTCCTCCGCCTGCCGCCACTCGCCGCGGGTCTGGAGGACCTGCGCCCGGTGGACCCGGCAGATGCCGGGATAGAGCGAGGTCAGGGGCAACGGGTCACACCAGCGACGGGTCGCCTCGGTCCACTCGAACGCCCGCCGCATGTCGCGCAGCTCGTTGCACGCGTCCATGAGGCCGCAGTAGATCGCACCGGTCCACAGGGGGCCGAGCTCGTCGGACAGCGCGGCGAGCATCGCCTCGTCGAGCAGCGCGAGCCCTTCGCGGACGCGTGCCTGCTTGATCCGCGCGCGTCCCTCGAAGTAGACGCCGAGGGCGACCAGCGTGGGGTCGGAGAAGCGACGGCCGAGGTCCTGCATCCGGAGGGCCAGCTCCAGCGCGCCCTCGAGGTCGCCGCGGCCCGACAGCCCGGCGATCTGGAGGTACAACGCGTAGCCGTGCTCGACACACTCGGGGACGGACTCGAGCAGGCGGGTGCAGCGGCGCAGCCACCCCTCGCTCTGCGCGACCTCCCCCACCAGCCGGGTGTGGATGGCCAGCTGGGACGCGGCGCGAGCCGCCGCCTGGTCGTTGCCGCCCTCGAGGTGCTCGCGATAGGCGTCGGTGTAGAGGCGGATCGCCTCGTCCATGCGGCCGAGCCACCACGCGCACTCGGCGAGGGCCTCGGTGTCGGCGGGCGTGCGCCCGGTGAGACCGGCGTACAGGTCGTAGGCAGCCTGCCAGTCGCGGCGGCCCGCCGCCTGCCGTGCCTGGTCTCGTCGCGTCACACCGACCCCTTGCGCCGGACCGATTATCGCACCGGAGCCGCCCCTGCTCGGCGGAATCCGGGGCCGGGCAGTCCCGCCGCCACCCCGGGTCGCTTGTGACCGCGTTCACACGAAAGTCAAAAGTTTGTTGCATCTTAAGCACTCTGTTGCGTCTGTCACAACAACGGTCTAGGGTCCGAAGTATGCCCGGGCACGTCGACCATTGAAGGGACACTCCCATGACTACGACCCCCGAGACGCCGCGCCGATGGCCACCTGTGCCGAACGGACGGCCGACCGCACAGGCAGTACAGGACGCCGTCGAGGACGCGCTGAAGTCGCCCGCGGGGGACCCGATCCCCCACCCGGCTCTAGACGTGGAGCCCGAGGCGCACCGGGGCGACAAGGGCGGGATGGACAAGGTCGTCTTCGGGGTCAGCGCTGTCGTCGCACTCGCGTTCCTCGCCTGGGGAATGATCAGCACCAGCTCGCTGAGCACCGCGTCCGGCGAGGCGCTGGGCTGGGTGATGGGCAATGCCGGCTGGCTGTTCGTGCTCACGTCGAGCGCGTTCGTCGTCTTCGTCGTCTGGCTGGCGGCGAGCCGCTACGGCACGATCCCCCTCGGTCGTGACGACGAGGAGCCCGAGTTCCGGACCATCTCGTGGATCGCCATGATGTTCAGCGCCGGCATGGGCATCGGCCTGATGTTCTACGGCGTCGCCGAGCCGATCTCGCACCTGGCCACCCCGCCTCCGGGCACCGGCGCGGCCGGCAACCCCGATGCGGTCCAGAACGCGATGGCGACCACGCTCTTCCACTGGACGCTGCACCCGTGGGCGCTCTACGCGGTCGTCGGACTCGCGATCGCCTACGGCGTCTACCGCAAGGGTCGGCTGCAGCTGATCTCCGCCGCGTTCGAGCCCCTGCTCGGCAACCGCGCGAACGGCGGCCTGGGCAAGGTCATCGACATCTTCGCGATCTTCGCGACCCTCTTCGGCTCGGCGACCTCGCTGGGTCTGGGCGCGCTACAGATCCGGACCGGCCTCGAGATCGTCGGCGGGATCGGCAAGACGGGCAACGCGGTGCTCATCGGCATCATCGCCGTCCTCACGGCCGCGTTCGTCGTCTCCGCTGTGTCGGGCGTCGCGAAGGGCATCCAGTGGCTCTCCAACACCAACATGGTGCTGGCGATCTCGCTCGCCCTGTTCCTGTTCGTCGTCGGCCCGTCGATCTTCATGCTCGACCTGCTCCCGACGTCGATCGGCAGCTACGTGCAGACGCTTCCTGACATGTCGGCGCGTACCGGCGCCGAGGGCGCCGAGACCCAGGAGTGGCTCGAGGGCTGGACCGTCTTCTACTGGGCCTGGTGGCTGTCCTGGACGCCGTTCGTCGGCATGTTCATCGCTCGCATCTCGCGCGGTCGCACCATCCGGCAGTTCGTCACCGGCGTACTGGTGGTTCCCAGCCTGGTGAGCGTCGTCTGGTTCTGCGTCATGGGTGGCGCGGCGATGGACCTCCAGCTGAACGGCACCGACATCGCTGGTGCCGCCGGGCTGGAGTCGCAGCTGTTCACCACGCTGGAGTCCTTCCCGCTCGCGACGGTCACGTCGGTGCTGGTGATGGTGCTGGTCTCGATCTTCTTCGTGTCCGGCGCGGACGCCGCATCGATCGTGATGGGCACGCTGTCGGAGAAGGGCACGCAGGAGCCCAGGAAGCTCAACGTGGTCTTCTGGGGTGTCGCGACCGGTGCCTCCGCGGCCGTGATGCTGCTGGTCGGTGGCAACGAGGCGCTCAGCGGCCTGCAGACGATCACCATCGTCGCGGCCCTGCCGTTCGTCGTGGTCATGATCGGGCTCGCCGTCGCACTGGTGAAGGACCTGCGCAAGGACCCGTTGATGGTCCGTCGCAAGTACGGCGAGGAGGCGGTCGCCCAGGCCGTCATCGCCGGCGTCACCGAGCACGGTGACGACTTCGCCTTCAGCGTCGAGTGCGGCAACGGCAAGAACGGCAACGACCACGGGAGCGGCAACCACCCGTGACAAACAGGTTCTCCGGCCGAGCGCGTTCGTGCTCGGCCGGAGAACCTTGTTGCGTTGGCCTGTCGCCCGGGGCCGGCGCGGCCGCCGCCCGGGAAGACGAGGCTCTAGCTCGCGCTGAGCCGGCAACATGTGCCGGTGCAGCGCGAGCTAGTGGATGTTTGGGCTTTGACTCTCGGCGTTCGCCTTGCGGCTGATGAGCGTGCAGCTCCGCGAGCACGCCGTGCGGCTACTTGTTTCATTGACTGCAGGATCGGTGCCTGGCGAGGCTCGGTCCAGGCGTCCGGTCCGTGGCTCTCTGTGCGGCTGCCCACGACACGTTCGTGTGGCTCACTACTGGCATGCGCGGGCCGGGCGCCGAGAGCCAGGAGAGGCTCGAGAGGGGTCTGCCCAGCTCTAAGTAGCGTTGCCCTCCCGGCTCGACAACCAGTGATGGATCGAGCATCGGAGAAGGCCAATGGCAGAGACGACGACCAGGGTCGTGATCGGGATGGACCCGCACAAGAGGTCGGTCACGATCGAGGTGATGGACGCCGACGAGACGGTGTTGGACGGTGGCCGGTTCGGCACCGATGAGGCCGGTTTCACCGCGATGACCGATTACGTCAGCCGCTTCGGCGACCGGGTCTGGGCGATCGAGGGATGCAACGGGATCGGCCGCCATGTCGCGGTCCGGCTGCTCGCACTCGGTGAGGAAGTCGTTGATGTGCCGCCGAAGCTCTCGGCCCGGGCGCGGGTCTTCTCCACCGGTCAGGGACGCAAGACCGACGCCACCGACGCCCACTCCGTGGCGTTGGTCGGGACCCGGATGGCCGGCCTGCGGCCGGTCGTGGCCGACGAGGAGCTCGAGGTGCTGCGGACCCTGGTCGACCGCCGTGGCTGGCTCGGTGAGGAACACACCCGCAAGGTCGCCCAGCTGCACCACCTGCTGCTGGAGCTGATCCCCGGCGGGGCGAAGAAGGACCTCTCCGCCGCTCAGGCCAAGAAGCTGTTGGCGAAGGTGCGGCCGCGCGATGTCGCGGGCAAGGCCCGTCGCCGCGTCGCCGCCGAGCTGATCGCCGACCTGGAGCGGATCTACACCCGCAAGAAGGCCGCCGACAAAGAACTGGCCGAGTTGATCCGCGCGACCGGCAGCACACTGCTCGACCTCAACGGCATCGGCCCCACCGGTGCCGCCCGGCTGCTGGTCGACGTCGGCGACATCACCCGGTTCCCCACTCGCGGCCACTTCTCCTCTTGGAACGGCACCGCACCCATCGACGCCTCCTCCGGCGACCACGTCCGACACCGGCTCTCACGCAAGGGGAACCGTCAGATCAACCGGACCCTGCACATCATGGCCACCGTCCAGCTGCGCAGACCCAGCATCGGCCGCGACTACTTCGATCGCAAGACAGCAGCCGGCAAGAGCAACATGGAAGCGATGCGCTGCCTGAAACGCAGGCTGTCCGACCTGGTCTACAAGACCATGCTCGACGACCTCATCACCGCGAAGGGGACGGGCCCGGGAGGGCAACGGGATAACGACTCTGACTCCAGCGCGACCGGCTCACAACCCCACACCGGCTCTTCGGACAAGCCACTTCCCGGACCCGCCAGACCCCACCCTAGAACCCCGCTACCGACTGCGTCTTGACACAGAGGGGTGCCAGTAGGGGCTGTCAGACTGGGGGCTCCCAGCGCAGGAACACCCATTCCTCGCCTGGCAACAGGTCGCGAGTCGCATTGAGCACCGCTCGAAAGGCCACCGAGACCCCAGACAGGAAGTCTGCGATGCAGTAGGACTCGGCCAAGGAGACGCACTCGTCCTGCAGGCCTCCGACTTCGCCCTCGTACAGGAAACGAGCATTGATCGATCCGCGGTCTTGGCTTCCTTCCCATGACACCCCCACTCCGCGAAGGACGACGTGCCAAAGGGCGCGCTGCATCGAGAGCAACACATCGACCCTCAACTCCGCCATGGAGCCGAGTATCGCGCGCTGCTCGGCACTCGCGCGCACGCCGTGCGGCGTAGGAAGACGTTGAGCCCGCTCGGTGCCTCCGGCAACGTCCGCTTCAACTTCTCCTAGGCCCAGTGACGGCCGGTGAGGTCAGACCTGGATCGGCACCTGGTAGATATTGTCGGCGGGGTGACCCGCGCGCTCGTGGATCTTCTGCACCGCCTCGGCATTGGGTGCCTCGGACAAGCAGAAGACCATCCCCGACTCGGGGTCGGCCCAGGCGTGCTTGAAGTTCACGTGCTCGTCCTCCTGGATCGCGAGGTCGGCGTTGTGTGCTTCGGCGAGGGCCTCGGGAGTGACCCCCTTCATCGTGGTGTGCACATCCATGAACTCGGGCATGGCAGGTCCCTTTCTCTGAGACTTCCCACTGTGCTCCGCCATCCGTCAAACCGCCATAGCTTGATGGGGCAAGCACCTCCAGACCGGAACGGCGACGACGTAGCACGCGAGCGATAGGGCCACTCCTGCGGCGATGATCCAGCGACCCTGCTCGTGTCCGCAGTGGGTTCTACGTGAATGCGGACAACTTGCGAGATCGACCTCGTCAATGCCCTCAATTCGGCAGGCCGCGCGCGTCGTGCGACGTTGGCGGTAGCCGGCGTTGCGCTCGTTCCGAGTTGCGGTCCGCTACCGCGGCCGGGGCCAGATTGGCTTTCACCACGTGCCGCGAGTGGGCAGATTCGAGACGCGAGGTCGGGCTGCGAGAGCCGCGCCGAGGAACCATGTCGGCACGAGCACTGCGAGGACGAACGAGCCCTGGACGTCGACCTGCTCTGGGTCGAGGTTCCGGACGACGGTCCACAGTGCCAGCACGGCCACCACCGCCGCCGGGGCGCTGACGAGCAGCAACCGGTTCGCGACCGTCCGCGCGGGGCGGCCGGGCGCGAGCATCACGATCGCGGCGCAGCCTGCGCAGGCGAGCATGAACAGGAGATAGGACCAGCCGGCGAGCAACACGGCGCCTTGGCTCCCGAAGAGATCCGGGTCCGCGATGAAGGCCGGCAACGTCACCACCTTGTGCGACGCGCTCTTGGTTCTTTCGAGCATCGGGATCCACAGCGCGGTCGCCACGACGACGACCGGCGGCGTGAGGATCCAGCGGATCGTGACCAGGTCGATCACCTGTCGCAGGGCGGTGGCAGCCCTGTCGTCCGGGACAGAGCGTTCAGGAGGCATGGGCGGAGCATGCCCTTGAGTCTCAGCCATTGACAACGTCCCTCAGGATGATTCGCTGGGGCCGAGCTCAGCACTCGATGACGTTGACGGCCAGACCGCCGCGGGCGGTCTCCTTGTACTTGGTCTTCATGTCGGCCCCGGTGTCGCGCATGGTCTTGATCGCCTTGTCGAGGCTGACCTTGTGGTTGCCGTCGCCGTTGATGGCGAGGCGGGCGGCGTTGATCGCCTTGATCGAGGCCAGGGCGTTCCGCTCGATGCACGGGATCTGCACGAGGCCACCGACGGGGTCGCAGGTGAGGCCGAGGTTGTGCTCGATGCCGATCTCGGCGGCGTTCTCGACCTGACGCGGGTTCGCGCCGATCACCTCGGCGAGACCTCCGGCCGCCATCGAGCAGGCCGACCCGACCTCGCCCTGGCAGCCGACCTCGGCGCCGGAGATCGACGCGTTGGTCTTGAAGAGGATCCCGATCGCGGCGGCCGTGAGCAGGAACCGCACAATGCCGTCGTCGTCGGCT
Source organism: Nocardioides immobilis (assembly GCF_003515065.1). Lineage (GTDB taxonomy): Bacteria > Actinomycetota > Actinomycetes > Propionibacteriales > Nocardioidaceae > Nocardioides > Nocardioides immobilis. The sequence continues at coordinate 132,423 of NZ_QXGH01000021.1, read as the reverse complement.
CCGGAGACGAAGCGGACGTAGTAGTGCAGGACGGCCGGGATGATGCCGGCCGCTCCGTTGGTGGGAGCGGTGACGATGCGGCCGCCCGCGGCGTTCTCCTCGTTGACCGAGAGGGCGTAGAGGTTGACCCAGTCGACGACGTGCAGCGGGTCGGCATCGCCCTGCGCCGTGAGGTCCCGGTACATGGCCGGAGCCCGGCGCGGGACACGGAGACCGCCGGGCAGGACGCCCTCGCGATGGAAGCCGTTCTCGACGCACTCGACCATCACCGACCACAGGTGCAGCATGCCCTCGCGGATCTCGGTCTCGCTGCGCCAGGACTGCTCGTTGGCGAGCATGACGTCGCTGATGGACAGCTGCTCACGAGCGCAGATCTCGAGGAGCTCCCCGCCGGTCGTGAAGGGGAATTTGACCGGGGTGTCGTCGAGGACGACCCGGTCGGCGCCCGTGGCGGTCTCGTCGACGACGAAGCCGCCGCCGACGGAGTAGAAGGTGCTCTGGGCGATCTCGACGTCGGCTGCGTCGTACGCCGCGAACGTCATGCCGTTGGGATGCGCAGGCAGGCTCTTGCGGCGGTGCATGACCAGGTCGGAGTCGACGTCGAAGCTGATCGGCGTGGTGCCGCCGAGGAGCAGCTCACCGCTGCTCTTGATCTCGTCGAGCCGGCCGGAGGCGCGGTCGGGGTCGGTGGTCGCGGGGTCCTCCCCCTCGAGCCCGAGCACCACCGCCTTCGGGGAGCCGTGCCCGTGGCCGGTGGCGCCGAGCGACCCGAAGAGCTCGGCCCGCACCCGCCTCACGTCAGCCAGTCGCCCGGTCTCGGACAGGCCGTCGGCGAACCGCTTGGCAGCACGCATCGGGCCGACCGTGTGGGAGGACGACGGCCCGATGCCGATGGAGTAGAGGTCGAAGGCGGAGAGTGTCACTCGCTGCGTCCACCGTCCCGGAAGGTGGAGGCGAACTCCAGGGAGGCGTCCAGCAGCCACCGCGCGACGTACTCGGCGAAGGACGCGCGCGGCAGCAGGCGGTAGCTGTCCGGTCCGACCTGCCACAGGACGAGGGGGATCCGCGCCAGGGTCGTGGACACCGCCTGCCCGGGGCCGAACGCCCGCGGGTGGAGGTCGAGCGGGCACCCCTTCTGGAGTACGGCGAGCGCGGACGCACCCCGCAGCTCCAGCACGGTCCGGTTCGCCGACACGTCGACGACCGCAGCGTGTGCGCCCGCCACGCACTCCTGCAGGGCCGGCACGAGGGCGTCGGCCGACATCTGCGACACCACGAGCCACTCGTCGGGCCCCAGCCACAGCACGCTGTGCTGGCCGTGGCTGGTGACCTCGCCGGAGGACCGCGGGAGCGTGGTGCCGAGGACGCCCTCCAGGGCGTCCGCAGCAGCGGACGTGGGGTCCACGCGCAGGCTCACCATCGTGGTGAACCGCCACTCCGAGACCCGCACGTTGCGCTCGCCGGTGACGGCGTTGTCCATCAGGTCTCGCGCCAGAGCAGCCAGCGGGCTGCGGCGCATCATCGTGAGCTCAGCCATCTCGCTTCATTCCTTCGGGGTCGTAGAGAACGGGCGAGGCCACCTCGACCTCGACCAGGTCGTCGCCGATCGGCGCGAGCAGTCGCTCGCCGATCCGGTCCCGTCCGCCCGCCACGAGCGCGAGGGCGAACGGGCGCTCCAGGGCGGCGCTGTGATAGCTCGACGTGACGTGGCCGAGCATCGGCACCGGGTCCGGACCATCGGTGATCACCGTGCCGGTCGCGACCAGCTGGGCGCCCTCGGGAAGGACCGTCGTGCGATCGACGGGCAGCAGGCCGACCATGTGCTTGCGGTCCGGTCGCTGGGTGTCGATCCGGGAGTACGACCGGCGGCCGATGAAGTCCTTCTGCTTCGACACGATCCAGTCCATCCCCGCGTCCTGCGGCGTCACCGTGCCGTCGGTGTCCTGACCGACGATCGGGTAGCCCTTCTCGGCCCGGAGCACGTGCATCGACTCGGTGCCGTACGGCGTGATGCCGAGGTCCTGACCGGCCGCGAACACCTGCTCCCAGACGGCCAGGCCGTACCAACCGGCCACGTTGACCTCGAACGCGAGCTCACCGGAGAACGAGATCCGGCAGATCCGCGCCGGCACGCCGGACGCGAGGGTCGTCTCCTGGAACGTCATGAACGGGAACGCCTCGTTGCTGACGTCGACGTCGGGCGCGATCCGGGCGATGACCTCCCGCGACCGGGGACCGACGACGGCGATCGTCGACCACTGCTCGGTGACCGAGGTGCAGTAGACGTCGAGCTCGGGCCACTCCGTCTGCAGCCACTCCTCCAGCCAGTCCAGGACGTTGGCGGCCCCGCCGGTGGTGGTGGTCATGAAGTAGCGGTCGTCGGCCAGGCGCAGGGTCACGCCGTCGTCGAACATCATCCCGTCGGGCTTGCACATGACGCCGTACCGTGCCGAGCCGACCGGGAGCTTCTTGAACGCGTTGGTGTAGACCCGGTTGAGGAACTCCCCGGCGTCTGGACCCTGGACCTCGATCTTCCCCAGGGTGGAGGCGTCCATCACGGCGACGCCGGTGCGCGCTGCGCGGCACTCGCGGTCGACGGCGGCGTCCATGTCCTCGCCGGGCAGCGGGTAGTGGCGCGGCCGCAGCCACTGGCCGACGATCTCGAACTCAGCGCCGCGCGCGACGTGCCACGGGTGCATCGGCGTAGTGCGCTCGGGGTCGAACAGGTTGCCGCGCTCGCGGCCCGCGAGGGCGGCGAACGACACCGGCGAGTACGGCGCCCGGTAGGTCGTCGTACCGATCTCCCCCACGCCGGGCCCGCCCGAAGCCGAACCGTTCAGCGCCGCTGCGATCACACCGATCGCGTTGACGCCGGAGGTCTTGCCCTGGTCGTGGGCCGTGCCGATGGAGGTGTAGCGCTTCACGTGCTCGACGCTGCGCATGCCGGCGCCGGTGGCCCGCCACACGTCGGCGACGGTCTGGTCGCGCTGGAGGTCGACGAAGTGCTCGTCCCAGTCGCCAGGGTCGCCCTCGCGGCCGGGGACCAGCCAGAGCTGGCGGACCTCGCCGGCCTCCGTCAGCGGCGCCGATCCTCCGATGCTCAGCGGGTCCGTCGGGAAGCCGGCGCGTGTCGCCGCCTCGGCTCCGGCGACCGCACCCTGCTGCAAGCCCGCGTCCAGGGTCACGGTGCCGGCGGCCGCTCCGACGACCTGCTGGTCCTCGACGTTGCCGTCGGGCACGAAGGCCGCGAGCCGGTCGTCCCAGCGCAGCTTTCCGCTGCGCTGGCTGTGCAGGTGGACCACCGGGCTCCAGCCACCCGCGACGGCGAGCAGGTCGCAGTCCAGGCTCTCCCACGAGGTGGCCTCGTCGTCGTCGCCGAGCGTGCCCACGTGGACCCGGGTGAGGCGACCGGTGGCGTCGCCCTCGGTCTCCTGCACCGTGCTGGAGGGGATCACCCGCACGCCGTGGGCAGCGACCTCGGCAGCGCGGCCGGAGAGGACGTCGCGTGCGTCGAGCACTGCGGCGACCTCGATGCCGGCGGCGAGCAGGTCGTCGACGGTGTCGTAGGCGCTGTCGTTCGTCGTGGCGACGACGGCACAGTCGCCGGGCTTGACGGCGTACCGGTTGATGTAGGTCCGGACCGCGCCGGCGAGCATCACCCCGGGCCGGTCGTTGCCGGCGAAGACCAGCGGACGCTCGTGCGCCCCGGTCGCCAGCACGACCTGACGGGCGCGGATGTGCCAGACCCGCTGCCGAGAGACGCCCAGCGGGACGTCGCCGTCGAGGTGGTCGGTGCGGTTCTGCACGGCCAGCACGTAGTTGGCGTCGTACGAGCCGAAGGCGACGGTGCGGTTGAGCACCGTGACCTCGGGGGCCGCGTCGAGCGTGGCCGCGGCTGCCGCGACCCAGTGCAGGGCGGGCTTGCCGTCGACCAGCTCGTGCCGGCTCGACAACAGCGAACCACCGACCTCGGGCTGCTCGTCGATCAGGACGACGCGCGCATGGGACCGGGCCGCGGACAGCGCTGCGGCGAGGCCGGCGGGTCCTCCGCCGACGACGAGGACGTCGGCGTGGAGGAAGTTCTTGTCGTACATCGAGTCGTCGGCCACCGGGTCCAGGACGCCGAGCCCGGACAGCGTGGACGCGGTGAAGCCATCGACCAGCTCGCGGGTGGTCGCGGGGACCATGGGCTCGGGGCAGTCGCCACCGACCTGGAGAAGCGCGTTCGGCTCCTCGACCCCGGCCGCCATGATGCCACGGGGCCGGCGCCGGTAGATGGAGTCGCCGACGCTCACCCGGCCGTTGGCCAGCAGCGCGGAGGCGACGGTGTCGCCGGGGTGACCGGTGTAGTCCACCCCGTCCACGGAGAACGTCAGGACCCGGTTGCGGTCGATCCGCCCTCCGGTGGGGAGACGGCGGGACTGGGTGCTCATCGGGAGCCTCCTGCTGGGGAGCCGACCACGGGCCGCGGGTCGGCGTTGGTGTAGACCTCGAGGACCTCGTAGGTCGCGGTGTCACGGACGACGTTGAACCAACGACGGCAGCCCGCGCTGTGGGACCACCGCTCGGCGAACGGGCCCTTGGGGTTGTCGCGGAAGAAGAGGTACTCCGCCCACTCCTCGTCGGACAGGTCGCTCGGGTTCTCGGGGTAGGCCACGTGGGCCTGGCCGCCGTAGTGGTACTCGGTCTCGTCCCGCGGGCCACACCACGGGCAGGTCAGCAGCATCATCGTGAGCAGCTCCTCGGTTGTGAAAGGTCAGTGGGCCACGGCGGCGGCGCCGTGCTCGTCGATGAGCGCTCCGGAGACGAACCGCTCGAGCCCGAACGCACGGTTCAGGTCGTGGGGCTCGCCGGTCGCCATGGTGTGGGCCATCGCCCAGCCGGCGCCGGGCGTCGCCTTGAACCCGCCGGTGCCCCATCCGCAGTTGATGTAGAGGTTCTCCAGCGGCGTCGGGCCGATCACCGGGGAGGCGTCGGGGGAGACGTCGACGATGCCGCCCCAGGTGCGCAGCAGGCGCGCGCGCCCGAAGATGGGGAACAGCTCCAGCGCCGCGGCCATCTGGTGCTCGATCACGTGGAAGGAGCCGCGCTGGCCATAGCCGTTGTAGGCGTCCACGCCGGCACCCATCACCAGCTCGCCCTTGTGGGCCTGGGACACGTAGACGTGCACGTGGTTGGACATGACCACCGTCGGGTGGACCGGCTCGTAGAGCTCGGAGACCAGCGCCTGCAGGGGGTGCGACTGCACGGGGAGCCGGAAGCCCGCCTTCTCCGCCAGCACGGTGCTGTGCCCGGCGGCCACCAGCCCGACGGCGCCGGCGTTGATCCGGCCGCGGGTGGTCTCGACGCCGACGACGCGGTCGCCGTCCTTGAGGAAGCCGGTGACCTCGCAGTTCTGGATGATGTCGACGCCCATCGCGTCGCACGCCCGGGCGAAGGCCCACGCCACGTGGTCGTGCTTCGCGATGCCCGCGCGCGGCTGGAACGTCGCTCCGAGGACCGGGTAGCGCACGTCCTGCGAGACGTTGACGATCGGGCAGACCTTCGCCACCTCGTCGGGCTCCAGCCACTCGGCGTCGACCCGGTTGAGTCGGTTGGCGTTGATCCGCCGGGTGGCTTCGCGGACGTCCTGCAGCGTGTGCGCGAGGTTGAGGACGCCGCGCTGGCTGAACAGGAAGTCGTAGTCCAGCTCGGCCGGCAGCTGCTCCCACTGCTTGAGGGAGAACTCGTAGATCGCCGCGCTCTCGTCCCACAGGTAGTTGGACCGGATGATGGTCGTGTTGCGGGCCATGTTGCCGCCCGCGAGCCACCCCTTCTCCAGCACGGCGATGTTGGTCATGCCGTGGTTCTTGGCGAGGTAGTAGGCGGTCGCGAGACCGTGGCCACCGCCACCCACGACGATCGCGTCGTACGACGCCTTCGGCTCGGGGTCCCGCCAGAGCCAGGCGGGGTGCTCCGGAAGCAGCTTGGCCATCAGTCCTCCAGGGTGGGGTAGAGCGGGAACTTCTGCGCGAGGGTCTCGACCCGGTCGCGCAGGGCCGCGAGCTCCGTCTCGTCGCCGGTCCCGGCGAGGGTGGCGGCGATGATCTCCGCGACCTCCTCGAACGCACCGGCGTCGAAGCCGCGCGTGGCCAGGGCCGGGGTCCCGATCCGCAGCCCCGAGGAGACCATCGGCGGCCGGGGGTCGAACGGCACGGCGTTGCGGTTCACCGTGATCCCGACGGCGTGCAGGCGGTCCTCGCCCTGCTGGCCGTCGAGCTCGGAGTGCCGCAGGTCGACCAGGACCAGGTGGACGTCGGTGCCGCCGGTGAGGACCGAGATCCCGGCCTCCGCGACGTCCGGCTGCGACAGCCGGCGGGCGATGATCTGGGCGCCCTCGAGAGTCCGCTCCTGCCGGTCGCGGAACGCCGGCGACGCCGCCATCTTGAAGGCGACGGCCTTCGCGGCGATGACGTGCTCCAGCGGGCCGCCCTGCTGGCCCGGGAAGACCGCGGAGTTGATCTTCTTGGCCAGCGCCTGCTTGCTCAGGATCACGCCACCGCGCGGGCCACCGAGCGTCTTGTGCGTGGTGGTGGTGACGATGTCGGCGTGCGGCACCGGGCTCGGGTGCAGGCCGGTGGCGACCAGGCCGGCGAAGTGCGCCATGTCGACCATCAGGTAGGCACCCACGAGGTCGGCGATGCGACGGAACTCGGCGAAGTCCAGCTGGCGGGGGTACGCCGACCACCCGGCGACGATCAGCTTCGGTCGGTGCTCGAGAGCGAGCCGCTCGACCTCCGCCATGTCGATCCGGAAGTCCTCCGCCGAGACCTGGTAGGCCACGACGTTGTAGAGCTTGCCGGAGAAGTTGAGCCGCATGCCGTGCGTGAGGTGGCCGCCGTGCGCCAGGTCGAGGCCGAGGATCGTGTCGCCCGGGTCCAGCAGGGCGAACATCGCAGCGGCGTTCGCCTGGGCGCCGGAGTGCGGCTGCACGTTCGCCGCCTCGGCGCCGAAGAGCTCCTTGATCCGGTCGATCGCGAGCTGCTCGACCACGTCCACGTGCTCACAGCCGCCGTAGTAGCGCCGGCCGGGGTAGCCCTCGGCGTACTTGTTGGTCAGGACCGAGCCCTGGGCCTCCATGACCGACCTCGGAGCGAAGTTCTCCGAGGCGATCATCTCGAGCGTCGTCTGCTGGCGGACCAGCTCGCGCTCGATCTGCTCGGCGACCTCGGGGTCGAAGTCGGCGAGGGTCCGATCGAGAACGGAAATCTGCGAGGTCATGACATCTCTCATCGGTCAGGCCCGGACCATGCCGTGCGGGTCAATGACGAACTTCTGGGCGGCGCCCTTGTCGAACGCGGCGTAGCCGACCGCGGCGTCGTCGAGGCTGATGGTGGTGGCGTTCACGGCCTTCGCGATGTGCGCCTTGTCGGCCAGGATCAGGTTCATCAGCTTGCGGTTGTACTGCTTCACCGGGCACTGGCCGGTGACGAAGGTGTGGGACTTCGCCCAACCGAGGCCGAGCCGCACGCCGATCTGGCCCACCTTCGCAGCGTCGTCCACCGCGCCCGGGTCGCCGGTCACGTAGAGGCCCGGGATGCCGAGGGAGGCACCGGCACGGGACACGTTCATGATGTCGTTGAGCACCGTGGCGGGCGCCTCGGCGGCGTCCTTGCCATGGCCGCGCGCCTCGAAGCCGACGGCGTCGACAGCCGCGTCGACCTCCGGCTCGCCGAGGATGTCGGAGACGATGTCCACCAACGAGTCACCCTTCGACAGGTCCGCGATCTCGCAGCCGAAGCTGGCGGCCTGCGCGAGGCGGTCGGCGTTCATGTCGCCGACGATGACGGTCGACGCGCCCAGGAGCTGCGCCGAGTACGCCGCGGCGAGGCCCACCGGGCCGGCACCGGCGACGTACACCGTGGAGCCGGTGGTGACACCGGCGGTGTAGGCACCGTGGTAGCCGGTCGGGAAGATGTCCGACAGCATCGTGAGGTCGAGGATCTTCTCCAGCGCGGCGTCGCGGTCGGGGAACTTCAGCAGGTTGAAGTCGGCGAACGGGATCATCACGTACTCCGCCTGGCCGCCGACCCAGCCGCCCATGTCGACGTAGCCGTACGCCGCGCCGGCGCGGGCCGGGTTCACGTTGAGGCAGATGCCGGTCTTGCCCTCGTTGCACATCCGGCAGCGACCACAGGCGATGTTGAACGGCACCGAGCAGATGTCGCCGACCTTGTGGAAGAGGACGTCGTCGCCGATCTCGACGATCTCGCCGGTGATCTCGTGGCCGAGGGACTGGCCGACGGGCGCCGTCGTACGGCCGCGGACCATGTGCTGGTCGCTGCCGCAGATGTTGGTCGTGACGAGCTTGAGGATCACGGCGTGCGGGGCGGCCTGCTTGATGCCGAGCCCCTCGGCGACCTCACGCGGGATCTCCAGCTTGGGGAACTCGATGTTCTCGATCGCGACCTGGCCAGGTCCCGCGTAGACGACGACTTTGTTGTCGGCCATGAGGTGACTCCGTTTCTGCTTCGGTGATGGGGGGTGAGATTGCTGGTGCGGTCAGGCGTCGAGCGAGAGGTCGCTGAGCGGCTTGGAACAACAGACGAGGATCTTTCCGGCGGCGATCTCGCGGGGGCGGATGCCGCCGTTGTGGTTCATCTCCACCTCGCCGGAGAGCTTGGAGAGCTTGCACGTGCCGCACATGCCCTGGCTGCACGACGACGGGAGGCGCACCCCCGCGGCGAGCGCCACGTCGAGCACGTTCTCGTCCGCGCGACACGTGACCGTGCGGCCGCTCTTGGTGAACTCGACGGAGTACGTCGCCACCCCGTCGTCGCCGGCGGGCGGCGCCGCGACGGCGATGTCCTCGTAGGCGACCCCCTCGGGAGGCGGCGTCGCGCCCGGCATGGCCGGGTCGTCGAAGGTGAAGCTCTCCTCGTGGTAGCTGCCGAGGTCGTAGTCGAGCTCACCGAGGATCCGGCGTACGGCGTCCATGTACGGCACCGGGCCGCAGTTGAAGATGGTCCGCTCGAGCAGGTCGGGGACGATCGTGTGGAGCATGGTCGGCGAGAGGCGTCCCCGCATACCGCCCCAGCGCTCCGACGGGTAGTCGGCCTCGCAGACGTGCACCACGCGGAGGTTGGGCATGAGCGTCTCGATGGCCGCGAGCTCGCTGCGGAAGACGATGTCGCTCGGCGTGCGCGCGCTGTGCAGGAAGACGACGTCGGCGTCCGACCCGAGGTCGTAGAGCGTCCGCAGCATCGACATCAGCGGGGTGATCCCGCTGCCCGCGGAGAGGAAGAGGAGCTTCTCCGCCGGCCGGCTGGTGAGCGTGAAGGCACCGAGCGGCGCCAGTGCGGTGACCTTGCTGCCGGGCACGATGTTGTCGTGGACCCAGTTGGAGACCTTGCCGCCCGCGACCCGCTTCACCGTGATGGCGATGCGGTTCGGGCGGGTCGGCGGCGAGGAGATCGTGTAGCACCGGTTCACCCGGGTCCCGTCGATGTCGAGCATCAGGGTCAGGAACTGGCCCGCGTCGAACTCGAAGAGCTGGTCGCCCTCGGGCTCGAACACGAAGTTCTTGACGTCGTGGGTGACGTCGCTGACCGCGGTGCACACCAGCACGGTCTGGTCCTCGTCCGCCCAGCAGACCTGAGACTGCAGGGACGGCACGAGGCTCTCGAGCGCCTGGGTGGACGACATTTCTTTCTCCTCCCGGAGATCAGGTGACTATTGGGCCGCGACCGCGTTGAGGTGACCGAGTCGCTCGGCGCTCTCGCGGTGCGGCTCGAGGTAGTCGCGGAGCCGGCCGACGTACCAGTTGATGAACGACTCGACGTCGTCCTCGACCAGCGCGTAGGGACCGGGCACGTAGCTCGGGTCCGTGACGCCGCGCTGGGCCTTCTCGACCAGCGCGCGGTCCTGGTCGTTGGTGGCCTTCCAGACGCTGGTCAGCCCCTCGATGGTGTAGTCCTCGCCCTCGACGGCGTCCGGGTGGACCAGCCACGTCGTGCGGACCATCGACTTGTCCGGAGAGATCGGCAGGACGCTGAAGACGATCACGTGGTCGCTGAGCAGGTGGAACCACGAGTTGGGCTGCATGTGCAGGGAGAGGTCACCGAACTTCGGGGTGGGCGAGTCGCCGATCAGCTTCTTGCAGACCTGGGCGCCGTCGATGCCGAACGAGGCACCCTCACCGTCCAGCGGAAGGCGCATGATCATGAAGCCGGTCTCGCGGGTGTCGAGCTCGTGGACCAGCTCCCGCGGGACGCCGTTGGTCTTGCAGACGTTGTCAAGGTCCTCGGTCGCCTTCAGGTAGCGCTCGTAGAGCGGCTGGAGGCGCGGCGTGATGTCGGACTCGTCATACCGGAGGAACGGGAAGTACGACGTGATCAGCTCCGGGTGGGAAGCGTCGCAGTGGTGGCACTCGCGGTTGTTCTCCATGACGAGCTTCCAGTTGCCCGCCTCGACCAGGTCGGTCTGGTGGGCGACCTTCGCCTCCGCGACGCGGTAGGAGCGCAGGTAGGGCTCGATGACCGAGGCGACCTCGTCGAAGTCGGCCGGTGGCTCGTCGGCGAGGCAGATGAAGATCAGGCCGCCGACGGTGCGCACGTGGACCTGCTTGAGGCCGAACTTGCTCTTGTCGAAGGACGGCGACTGGCTCTCGGCGTACACCAGCTCGCCGTCGGCGCGGTAGGTCCACTGGTGATAGGGGCAGACCAGGTTGCCGATCGCGCCACACGGCTCCTCGAGGAGACGCGAGCCGCGGTGGCGGCAGACGTTGCGCAGCGCGCGGACCTCCTCCTCGTCGTCGCGGACGATGATCAGCGACTGGGTGCCGATCTCGACCGTGACGAAGTCACCCGCCTCCGGGATCTCGGCCTCCGTGGCGACGAAGAGCCAGTGCTGGCCGAAGATCGCCTTCATGTCCAGGTCGTAGACCTCCTGGCTGGCGTAGAAGGCGGACTCCAGGCTGTAGCCCACCTCACGGCGCTCGACCATGGCGGCGATCTCGCCCATGTTGGCCGCGGGGGCGGTCTTGAAACTCACAGGGAACCTCCGAAGGAAGAAGGGGTTGAGTAGGAAGGAGTGACGAAGGTGTTCAGCCGCGGAGGCGGGTCATCTTCGGGTCGAAGAGCGGCTCGGCGGTGACGACGGCCCTGACCCGCTTGTCGAAGTAGCCGATCTCGAGCTCGGTGCCGACCTCGGCGACCTCGAGCGGCAGCCAGGCGTAGGCGATGCCCTTCTCGATCGTGTAGCCATAGGCCGCGGAGGTGACGTAGCCGACCGGCTCGCCGTCGGCGAAGACCGGCTCCTTGCCGAGGACGACGTCCTCGGTGCTGTCGATCGTCAGGCAGGCCAGCGTCCTGGTCTGGTGCTCCTTGCGGGCGATCAGCGCGTCGCGGCCGATGAAGTCGCCCTTGTCGAGCTTCACCGCGAAGCCGAGGCCGGCCTCGTACGGGTCGTGCTCGTTGGTCATGTCGCCACCGAACGAGCGGTAGCCCTTCTCCAGGCGGAGGCTGTTGAAGGCACCACGGCCGGCGGCGATGATGCCGTGCTCCTGGCCGGCCTCCCACAGCGTGTCCCAGAGGCGCTGGCCGAGGTCGGCGGTCGTGTAGATCTCCCAGCCCAGCTCGCCGACGTACGACAGGCGCCAGGCGGTGACCGGGACGTTGCCGATGGTGAGGGACTTCGCGCGGAAGTACTTGAGACCGTCGTTGGTCATGTCCGCGTCGGTGATGCCGGCGAGCACGTCGCGGGCCTTCGGGCCCCACAGGCCGATGCAGCAGGTGCCCGGCGTGATGTCGGTGACCTGGACGGTGCCGTCCTCGGGGAGGTGGCGCTCGAACCAGTCGATGTCCAGCGCACCATTGGCACCGACCTGGTAGTGGTGCTTGCCCAGACGGGCGACCGTGATGTCGCTGCGGATGCCGCCGTCGGCGTCGAGGAGCAGGGTGTAGACCACCGCGCCGACCGACTTGTCGACGTCGTTGGTGCACAGGCGCTGCAGGAAGTCGACGGCGCCGGGCCCGGTGACGTTGATCCGCTTGAGGGCGGTCATGTCGTACATCGCGACGCCCTCGCGGGTCGCCTTCGCCTCGGCGCCGACGATCGGGTCCCAGTACTTCGCGGCCCAGTCGTTGGGGGTCGGGATGTCGTAGCGCTCGAGCAGGCCGGCGTTGGCGCCGTACCAGTGCGGGCGCTCCCAGCCGTTGGCCGGCAGGAAGAACCCGTCGAGCTCCTCCTCGCGGCTGAAGAACGGCGAGAGGCGGACGTTGCGCGGGGAGTCCATCGGCTGCAGCGGGTGCAGGATGTCGTAGACCTCGCGGAAGTTCTGGCAGTCACGCTCGAGCACGTACGCCGGGGCGACCTGGTAGTCCTCGAAGCGGTTCACGTCGCACTCGTGGATGTCGAAGGTCTCGCAGTAGCCGTCGGCCAGCCACTCGGCCATGGCACGGCCGACACCCGCGGAGTGGGTGACCCACACGGCCTCGGCGACCCAGAAGCCCTTGACCTCACGCGACTCGCCGAGCAGCGGCATGCCGTCGGTGGTGAAGGAGAAGAGGCCGTTGATGCCCTCCTCGACCTTGGTGTCGTTGGTGGCGGGGAGCAGGACCTGCGTCTCGGCCCAGGCCGGCTCGAAGTCCTCCGGGGTGAACGCGAGGACGGACGGCATCTCCTCGGTCTCGTCGACCGCCCGGATGTCGTACGCCGAGATCGGCATCGGCTCGTGGTGGTAGTAGCCGATGGTCAGGCCGTCGAAGCTGTCGCGGTAGTAGAGGCCATGCTCCTGGTGGCGCAGGATCGGGCGGATCGCCTCGTCGGTCTGGCCGGCGACCTCGGGGATCGAGCCGGTCACGGCCAACTGGTGCGCGAGGGGGGTGAGCGGGAGGTCCAGCCCGACCAGGGCGGCGACCTTCGGGCCCCAGATGCCCGCGCACGAGACGACGATGTCGGCCGGGAGCTCTCCGTGGTCCGTCACGACGCCGACCACCTGGTCGTCCTCGACGCGGATGTCGGTGACCTCGTGGCGGGCGAGGAACTTCACGCCACGGCCCTTGGCCCGCTCGATCTGCGCCTCGACGGCCCACAGCGCCTTGGCCAGACCGTCGGTCGGGCACCACAGGCCGCCGAGGATCTGGTCGCGGTCGACGAGCGAGTGCAGCTCCACGCAGCGGTCGGCGTCGACGACCTCGGCCTCGACGCCCCAGGAGGTGAGCCAGCCGTGCCGGCGGTGCAGCTCGGCGAGGCGCTCCGGCGTGGTGGCGACCTCGAGGCCGCCGACCTGCAGGAAGCAGGACTGGCCCTCGTGCTGCAACGAGACGAACTTCTCCACCGTGTAGCGGGCCATCTCGGTGAGCACCTTGGAGCCGCTGGCCTGGAAGACCAGTCCGGGGGCGTGCGAGCTCGAGCCGCCGGTCACGGGCAGGTCACCCTGGTCGACGACGGTGATGTCGGTCCAGCCGCGCGCGGACAGCTCGTCGGCCAGAGCCGCCCCCACCACTCCCGCGCCGATGATGACCGTCCGTCGTCCAGCCATGGGGTTCCTCCTGTTGCGTAATCTGCACTGCATTGCGTTGACAGCAACAATGCCTTCTGCTGGAGTGTGGCGTCAAGGGGCTTGAAGCCCGATTTCTCAGAGGTTTTGGAGGGACGCCATGACGCCGCATCCACGTGTCGTCGTGGTCGACCACCACGACTCCTACGTGGGGAACCTCGTGCACCTCGTCGCCGCGGTGACGGGCGTGCTGCCGGACGTCGTCCAGCACGACGCGACGACCGTGGCGGACGTCCTGTCCTACGACCGGGTGGTGCTCTCCCCCGGCCCCGGCCATCCGCTGGAGCCGAGCGACTTCGCGATCGGCAGCGAGGTCCTGCGGGAGGCCACGGTCCCCGTCCTCGGGGTGTGCCTGGGCATGCAGGGCCTGGTCACGACCTACGGCGGCATCGTGGAGAGGGTCCGGCCGGCGCACGGCGAGGTCGCCCTGGTGCACCACGACGGCACCGGGGTCTTCGCCGGCATCCCGTCGCCGTACCCGTCGGTGCGCTACCACTCGCTCGCCGCCACCGAGGTTCCCGACGACCTGATCGTCACCGCGACCTGCCGCGACGCCGACCAGCGCACAGTCGTGATGGGCGTCCGCCACCGGACCCGTCCGCTGCACGGCGTCCAGTTCCACCCGGAGTCGGTCCTCAGCCAGTACGGCGCCCGGCTGGTCGGGAACTTCCTCCGGCGGGGTGACACCCGGTTCGAGGAAGGTGGGGTTGGGCGCCGACGCAAGCGTCGACACCCAACCCCGAGCTGACGGGCGAGCCCGGGCAGGGCAGGGCTGCTCGCGCAGCGACCCGTCAGCAGTCGGTGGGCACGCTGCACGCATCTCCGACCGTCACGACCGACCCGGTAACGAGGACGACGTCCGTCGACCCGGGACCGGTGTCGGCAAGGGCGCGGGCAGCGGCGAGCCCGGAGGGCACGTCGGTGGCGCGACGGACGCGACTCGCGCCGAACACGTCCGTCGCACGCGCCGCGAGCTCCTCGGCCGGCAGGGACCGTGGGCTCGAGTTGCGGGCGCAGACGACCGTGTCCACCACGGTCTCCAGCTCACGGAGCACCCCCGCGACGTCCTTGTCCCCCATGACCGCGAGCACGGCGATCGTGCGACCCGGCCCGTGCTCGGCCAGGTTGCGCGCCAGCGCCCGGGCTCCGTGCGGGTTGTGCGCCACGTCCAGGACCACGCGCGGGGAGCCGGCCCGGATCTCGAACCGCCCGGGCGAGGTGACCTGCCGAAGCGCCCGGCGCACCAGGTCCACGTCGAGCGGTCCGCCCAGGAAGGCCTCGACCGAGGCGATCGCCACCGCGGCGTTCTGCGCCTGGTGCTCCCCGTGCACGGCGAGCGGGACGTCGTCGTACGTCCGGTGGAGTCCGCGGAACGACACGAGCTGACCACGCGCCGTCGGCGAGCGCCGGCCGACCGCGAAGTCCCTGCCCTCGACCCTGAGATCGGCGCCGACGGCGTCGGCGCGAGCGCGGAGGACGGCCGCGACCTCGTCGGGCTGCCGTGCCGAGACGGCGACGGCGCCTCGCTTGATGATGCCCGCCTTCTCGGCGGCGATCGCCTCGACGGTCGGGCCGAGGTAGTCCGTGTGGTCCAGCGCGACCGGCAGGATCGCGGCGACCTCGGCGTGGATGACGTTGGTCGCGTCCCAGCGGCCACCCATGCCGACCTCGACCACGGCCGCGTCGACGCGGTGGTCGGCGAACGCGTGGTAGGCCATGGCGACGGTCATCTCGAAGAAGGAGACCGGGTGGGTCGACACCGCGTCGACCAGCGCCGCCTGCTCGGCGACGGCCTGATAGCTGCGCAGGAAGCGCGGTACGTCGATCGGGCGCTGCTCGAGGCTGATGCGCTCGCGGATGCTCTCGAGATGAGGGCTGGTGAACCGGCCGGTCCGGCTCCGGGAGGCGGCGAGCAGTGCCTCGACCATGCGGGCCGTGCTGGTCTTGCCGTTGGTGCCGGTCAGGTGGATCGACCGGAACTCCGTCTCGGGCCTCCCGAGCAGGCCGAGGAGCAGGGCGACGCGGTCGAGCGTGGGGTCCATCCGGGTCTCGGGCCAGCGGGCGAGCAGGTGCTGCTCGACGCCTGTCAGCGAGACCGCCGGTGCCCCGGCCGCGACCGCGCTCACCGCTCCCACCGGGCCAGCTGGGCGCGGCGCCAGGCCTCGGTCTCGGCGACCTGGTTGAACGTGAAGAGGTGGAGTCCGCAGACGTTCATCTGTTCGTCGCCAAGGACCCCCGCCGCGCGGTTCAGCAGGCGCAGCGGGTCGTAGCCGCCGGGGACGGCGATCCGGGCGAAGACGCCGCGATTCTTCGCGAGGAACTTCGTCGACTCACCCACGCCGATCTTCGTGGCCATGCTCAGGAGCTTGGTGCGGTCGACCGGGCCGGGGAGCCCGACGAGGATCGGCGTCGTCACGCCGCGCGCCCGGACCCGTCGCACCCAGGAGGTCAGGACCCGTGGGTCGAACGTCAGGTTGCTGACGATCTGGGTGGCGTGCTGCCGCTTGTCCCACATGGTCTGGACCGTGACGTCGTCGTGGATGGTCGGGTGGGACTCGGGGTAGCCGGTGATCCCCACCTGCGGGAAGGGGCTGCCGATCGCGACCAGGTCGTCGAGCAGGTCGAGCGCGCCGGCGTAGCTGCCGACCGGGTCTGCGTCCCCGGCCGGCACGAACACCGTCGTCACGCCCGATGCCCGGAGGCGGTCGGCGATCTCCACCAGCTCGGAGCGGCCGGTGATCATCCGTGCGGCGAGGTGCGGCACGACGTCGTAGCCGCGGGCCGTGAGCCGCTCGGTCAGCGCGAGGGTCGCCTCCAGCCCCTTCGACGGGGACGCCGTCACGGTGACCGTGCGGCCGGGCGGGAGGTGCGTGGCAACGGCGTCCTCGACCCGCGCGGTCGGGAGAACCTCGAAGCGGGCGTTGGCCAGCAGCCGCCGTACGACGTCGGCGCGCGTGCGGGTGAGCCTCGGAGCCCTGCCTTCCGTCGTCATGCCCGTTCGACGGAGATCGCGCGAGGATCCAGGTCGAGGTCCCGCTCGGCGATCTCGACGATGTTGGTGAGCAACATGGCGCGCGTCATCGGACCGACACCGCCGGTCGCGCCGCTGACCTTGCCCGCCACCGTGCCGACCTCGGGGTGGACGTCGCCGAGGATCCCCTCGATGGTGCGGGTGATCCCGACGGACAGCACGGTCGCGCCGGGCAGCACCCAGTCCGGCTTGACCAGGTGCGCGACGCCGGCCGCGGCGACCACCACGTCGGAGGCGCGCGTGTGCGCCGCGACGTCGACGGTCGCCTCGTGGCACAGCGTGACGGTCGCGTGCTCGGTGGGCCGGGTGAGCATCAGGCCCAGCGGACGGCCGACCGTGAGGCCGCAGCCGATCACGCAGAACCGCTGGCCGGTGATCGGCACGTCGTGCTGACGGAGGAGCTCGATGATCCCGCGCGGCGTGCACGGGAGCGGGCCGGGCATGCCGAGCACCAGCTTGCCGAGGTTCGTCGGGTGCAGGCCGTCGGCGTCCTTGTCGGGGTCGATCAGCTGGAGCACCCGGTGCGTGTCGATGTGCGCCGGCAGCGGGAGCTGGACGATGAAGCCGGTGCACGCCGGGTCGTCGTTGAGCCGGCGTACGGCGTCCTCGACCTCGGCCTGGCTGGCGGTCGCCGGCAGCTCGACCCGGATCGAGGCGATCCCGACGTCGGCGCAGTCGCGGTGCTTCCCGGCGACGTAGGCGTGGCTTCCCGGGTCGTCGCCGACCAGGATGGTGCCCAGCCCGGGCCGGCTCCCCTGACCGCGCAGGGCTCTCACCCGCACTGCCAGCTCTTGCTTGATGTCAGCGGCAACCCGCTTGCCGTCGATCCGTGTCGCAGTGGTCATGTTGCTCATCTCAGGCCTCCCCTGGGGGGAGTGCAGACAGGGGGCAGACTCGGATCATTTCTCCACCTTGGTGCGAATTACACAACGTCGTGCACGATGCGCAACAGTTTGGGAGTCCGGTCCAGCCGCTGTCAAGGGGGTCGGCCGAAAGGGCGAATCCGGGAGCGCCGGATGATCCGGGTCACATGACCGGTTTCAGCGCCCGTTCCGCCCACGGATCGCGTAGAGTTGCGCTATGAGCAACGGAGAGCAGAAGGCGAACGGACGAGGCGCGCGGGACAGTGACGCCCCTGGCGGCGTCCAGTCCGTCGATCGGGCCGTCAGCGTGCTCGAGATCCTGGCCCGCGAGGGCAGCGCCGGCGTGAGCGACGTGGCTGCCGAGATCGGCGTGCACAAGTCGACGGCGTTCCGCCTCCTCGCCGCACTCGAGGAGCGCGACCTCGTGGAGCAGAACTCCGAGCGGGGCAAGTACCAGCTCGGCTTCGGAGTGCTGCGGCTCGCGAGCGCGATCCCCTCCCGCCTCGACATGGTCCGGCAGGCCCGCCCGGTCGTCGACGACCTGGCCCAGCGGTTCGACGAGACCATCAACCTCGCCGTGGTCCGCGAGCACTACTCGGTCCACGTCCAGCAGGCCCTGGGGTCGGCTGCTGTGGCCAGCCAGAACTGGGTCGGCCAGCTCACCCCGCTGCACGCGACCTCGAGCGGCAAGATCCTGATGGCCCACATGGACGAGGAGCAGCTCGAGAGCGTGCTCGCCGTCGCCGGGCTGAAGGCCTACACCGAGCACACCATCACGTCCCGCAAGACGCTGATGAAGCAGCTGGCCGACGCGAGGGAGAACGGCTTCGCGACGGCGTACGAGGAGCTCGAGACCGGCCTCAACGCCGCAGCGGTCCCGGTCCGCGACCACACCGGCGCGGTCGTCGGCGCCCTCAGCGCGTCGGGTCCGGCGTACCGCTTCGACAAGGCGCGGATCGAGGCGCTCGCCGACGACCTCAAGGCGGGCGGCGAGCGCATCAGCCAGCGCATGGGCTGGCTGGGCTAGCGGTCACGTCGAACGGGCTGCGAACACGGTTTCGCGCAGCCACGAGCGCTGATGAACGTTGCGTTACGGCTGCCGTAACCCTTGACACCGGCACGACTCGGCACCATTCTCAACCCACCAAGTAGTTGCGAGGGAAGCAAAGAGTTGCGCGATGCGCATCTCTCCTGGCTCCCGGAAGGTGGGACGGATCGTGCCGGAACTGTACGTCGACGGTCGTTGGGTGGCCGCCCTCGCAGGCGGGCGCCGCGAGATCAGCTGCCCCGCCGACGGCACCCGCGTCGGTGACGTGGACGAGGCCGGCCGGGAGGACACCGAGGCCGCCATCGGCGCCGCTCATCGCGCCTTCCACGACGGCCCCTGGCCACGGACCTCCAGCCGCGAGCGCGGAGACCTGCTGCTGAGGGTCGCCGACCTCCTCGAGCGCGACAAGGACGTCCTCGCCCGCTTCGAGTCGTCGGACACCGGCAAGCGCCTGGTCGAGTCCGAGTACGACGTCGACGACGTCGTCGGTGTCTTCCGGCACTACGGACGGACCGCCGCCGAGGACTCCGGCCGGGTCGTGGACACGGGCAACCCTGACGTCGTCAGCCGCGTCGTGCACGAGCCGATCGGCGTCTGCGGACTGATCACCCCGTGGAACTACCCGTTGCTGCAGACCTCCTGGAAGGTCGCGCCCTGCCTGGCCGCCGGCAACACCTTCGTGCTCAAGCCGAGCGAGCTGACACCCCACACGGCGATCCACCTGATGAACCTGCTCGCCGAGGCGGGGCTGCCCGCCGGGGTCGCCAACCTCGTCCTCGGCGCCGGTCCGACCGCCGGCGCTCCGCTCGCGGAAGACCCCCGCGTCGACCTCGTGTCGTTCACCGGCGGGCTGTCCACCGGCAAGCTGCTGATGGCCGCTGCGGCCGGCACCGTGAGCAAGGTCGCCCTCGAGCTCGGCGGCAAGAACCCCAACATCGTGTTCGCCGACGCCGACCTCGAGGTGGCACTCGACTTCGCCCTCACCGCCGTCTTCCTCCACTCCGGCCAGGTCTGCTCCGCCGGAGCCCGGCTCCTGGTCGAGGAGTCGGTGCACGACGAGTTCGTCGACGCCCTCGTGGAGCGGGCCGAGCGGATCCGGCTGGGCGGGCCCTTCGACGAGAAGGCCGAGACCGGGCCCCTCACCAGCGCCGCCCACCGCGAGAAGGTCGAGGCGTACGTCGCCGCCGGCCTGGCCGAGGGTGCGGTGCTCCGCTGCGGCGGCCGGCGGCCGGACGATCCCGCCCTTGCCGACGGCTACTACTTCCTGCCGACGATCCTCGACGGTTGCCGTCGCGACATGAGGGTCACCCAGGACGAGTCGTTCGGCCCGGTGCTGACCGTGGAGACGTTCACCAGCGAGGACGACGCCGTCGCCATCGCCAACGACAGCATCTACGGGCTCGCGGGCGCGGTCTGGACCCAGGACGCCGGCAAGGCGCAGCGCGTCGCGGACCGGCTGCGGATGGGCACGGTCTGGATCAACGACTACCACCCCTACGTGCCGCAGGCGGAGTGGGGCGGCTTCAAGCAGTCCGGCATCGGGCGCGAGCTCGGGCTGGCCGGTCTCGAGGAGTACCGCGAGACCAAGCACATCTGGCACAACATCCGACCGGCCGAGCAGCGCTGGTTCGCGGGATAAGGACGACGATATGGCTTCGAAGCGCTACGACTTCGTGATCGTGGGCGGCGGCTCAGCAGGGTGCGCCCTCGCCAACCGGCTCTCGGCCGACCCCGGAACCAGCGTGCTGGTGCTGGAGGCGGGCCACAGCGACTACCGCATCGACCCCCTGGTCCACATGCCGGCCGCGCTGCCGTTCCCCATCGGGAACCGGCTCTACGACTGGAAGTACGAGACCGACCCCGAGCCGTACATGAACGACCGCCGGGTCTTCCACGCCCGCGGCAAGGTGCTGGGTGGCTCGAGCAGCATCAACGGGATGATCTTCCAGCGCGGCAACCCGCTCGACTACGAGCGCTGGGCGGGCGAGCCCGGGATGAAGGAGTGGGACTACCTCCACTGCCTGCCCTACTTCAAGCGCATGGAGAACTGCCTGGCCGGTGCCGACGAGTGGCGCGGCGGCGACGGCCCCCTCAAGCTCGAGCGCGGCCCGGCCGAGAACCCGCTGTTCGGCGCCTTCTTCCAGGCCGTGCAGGAGGCGGGCTACCCCCTCACCGACGACGTCAACGGCTACCGGCAGGAGGGCTTCGCCCGCTTCGACCGGAACGTCTACCGCGGTCGCCGGCTCTCCGCCGCCCGCGCCTACCTGCACCCCGTGCGGCACCGCAAGAACCTGGACGTCGAGACCATGGCGTTCGTGACCGGCGTCCGGTTCCGCGGCCAGCGCGCGGTCGGTGTCGACTACGAGCGCGCGGGTCGCCGGCGCCGCAGCGTCGAGGCGGGCGAGGTCGTCCTCTGCGGTGGCGCGATCAACACCCCCCAGCTGCTGCAGCTGTCCGGCGTCGGCGACGCGGCGCACCTGCGCGGGCTCGGCATCGACGTCGTCCACGACCTGCCGGGTGTCGGCGAGAACCTGCAGGACCACCTCGAGGTCTACATCCAGTACGCCTCGAAGCAGCCGGTCTCGATCGCGCCGGGCCTGCGGTGGCACCAGCGGCCGAAGATCGCCTACCAGTGGCTGTTCCAGCGCAAGGGCCTCGGCGCGACCAACCACTTCGAGGGCGGAGGGTTCGCGCGCAGCAACGAGGACGTGGACTACCCGAACCTGATGTTCCACTTCCTGCCGATCGCCATCCGGTACGACGGCTCCTCGCCCATCGAGGGGCACGGCTACCAGGTGCACATCGGCCCGATGTACGCCGACACCCGCGGGCACGTGCGGATCAAGTCCAGGGACCCGCGCGAGCACCCCTCGCTGCTCTTCAACTACCTGTCGACGCCCACCGACCGCAAGGAGTGGGTGGAGGCGATCCGGGTCGCCCGCGACATCCTCACCCAGCCGGCGTTCGCGCCGTACAACGACGGGGAGATCTCGCCGGGACCGTCGGTCGAGACCGACGAGGAGATCCTGAAGTGGGTCGCCGAGGACGCCGAGACCGCCCTCCACCCCTCGTGCACCGCGAAGATGGGCATCGACGAGATGTCGGTGGTCGACCCCGGCACGATGAAGGTGCACGGGACCGAGGGACTGCGCGTCGTCGACGCCTCGGTCTTCCCGTTCGTCACCAACGGCAACATCTACGCGCCGGTGATGATGGTGGCCGAGAAGGCTGCCGACCTGATCGCCGGCAACACTCCCCTCCCCCCGGCTGACGTGCCGTTCTACCGCTACCGCGACGGCACGCCTCTCTACCCGCCCGGCGACAGCCGCAACAACGAGGAGCAGCCATGACGATCATGTCCGAGCGCCAGGAGGAATCCACGGCCGACAGCGCGGAGTACGCACTGTCGGTGCGCAACCTCTGGAAGATCTTCGGCCCGCGAGCGGACAAGATCATCGGTACGCCGGAGGCCGACCTGCCGCGCGCCGAGCTCAAGCGGCAGACGGGGTGCGTCGCCGGCGTGAAGGACGTGTCCTTCGACGTCGCACCCGGCGAGGTCTTCGTGGTGATGGGGCTCTCCGGCTCCGGCAAGTCCACCCTCGTCCGCTGCCTGACCCGGCTGATCGAGCCGACGGCCGGCACCGTGCAGATGGACGGGGTCGACGTCACGAACGCCTCCGACGCCGAGCTGCGGGACCTGCGCCGCAAGCGGGTGTCGATGGTCTTCCAGCACTTCGGGCTGCTGCCGCACCGGCAGGTCATCGACAACGTCGCCTACGGGCTGGAGATCCGCGGGATCGGCAAGAAGGAGCGACGGGCGAAGGCCGCCGAGATCGTGTCCCTCGTCGGCCTGGACGGGTTCGAGCACTCCTACCCGGACCAGCTCTCCGGCGGCATGCAGCAGCGGGTCGGGCTGGCCCGCGCGCTGGCGGGCGATCCCGACATCCTGCTCTTCGACGAGCCGTTCTCCGCGTTGGACCCGCTGATCCGGCGCGACATGCAGAACGAGGTGATCCGACTCCACCGCGAGCTCGGCAAGACGATGGTCTTCATCACCCACGACCTGCAGGAGGCCCTCAAGCTGGGCGACCGGATCCTGATCATGCGCGACGGCGAGATCGTCCAGATCGGGGCGCCGGACGAGGTGGTGGGCGCCCCGGCCGACGACTACGTGCGCGACTTCGTCTCGGAGGTCCCGCGCTCCCACGTGCTCACGCTCAAGTGGGTGATGCGCGACCCGCGGCCGGACGACTCGATGGACGGCCCGGTCATGTCCTGCGACACGATCGTGCGCCAGGCCGCCAAGGCGGTGCTGGCATCCGAGCACCCCGTACGCGTGGTCGACCGCGACGAGCGCGTGATCGGCATCGTCGACGACGACGCGATCCTGCGGGTCGTCGTCGCGGAGGAAGACCACGCATGAGCACGCTCGCGCCGCCGCGCCCCGAAGCCGCGCAGCCGGACAAGTCGCCGCCGGCTGAGGTCAAGCGGTGGGTGCCGTCCTCGCGCTGGGCCTGGGCCCTGGGCGTGGTCGTCCTCTGGATCGGCATATGGGCACTGACGAAGGGCAACGACACGCTGGCGCTCGCAGGTCGCGAGCGGACCGGCGTCCAGGACGCCCTCGCCGAGTTCCGCGACAAGGTGATCGCGAGCCGCGGCGACAACCCGCTCATCCAGCTCACCTACGAGATCGGCTCGGGTTTCACCTCTCTCGTCGACTGGCTGCAGCGGATGGTGTCGGTCGAGAACTTCCCGCGTCCCGTGCCCGAGATCGGCTGGCTGGGCGTGACCGCCGTCGCGGTCTGGATCGGGCTCGCCGTCGCGGGCTGGCGGATCGCGCTCCTGATCGCCGCGTCGTTCGTCTCCTTCGGGGTCTTCGGCTACTGGTCCGACGCGGTCGACCTGCTGATCGTGACCTTCGTGGCGGTCGCCGTCTCCGTGCTGGTCGGCATGCCGCTGGCCGTGCTGATGGGCACGGGCAACCGGGCCGTCAACGCGGTGATGACCACGTTCCTGGACGTCTTCCAGACGATCCCGACCTTCGTCTTCCTCGCGCCGATCGCGCTGTTCTTCGGCATCGGGGCGTCGGGGGCCGTGGTGGCCACGCTTCTCTACGCCCTGCCGCCGATCATCCGGGTGGCCGGCCACGGCATCCGCACGGTCTCGGCGACCACGATCGAGGCCACCGACTCAGCGGGCCAGACCCGCTGGCAGCGGCTCGCCAAGGTCCAGCTGCCGATGGCCCGCAGGACGATCGTCGTCGGGCTCAACCAGACCACCCTCGCCGCGCTCTCGATGGCGACGATCGCCGCCTTCGTGGACGGGCCGGGGCTGGGTCAGCCGGTGCTGGACTACCTCAAGACCGTCAACGTCGGCGGTGCCTTCGTGCCCGGCGTCCTGATCGTGGTGATCGCGGTCATGCTCGACCGCACCACCACGGCCGCGAGCGAGTACGGCGAGCGGGCGGCGCGCGGCGGTGTCGACCTGAAGCGGCGGCGGATCGTGCTCGCCGCCGCGGCGGTGCCGGTGCTCGTGTGCCTCTACATGTCCCGGACCTATCCCTGGGCCGCGGAGTTCGGGGACTCCACGTGGGGCCCGCGGCTCGCCGACGCCGTCAACGACTTCTTCGGTTGGTTCACCGACAACTTCCGCGACCTGACGCAGGGTTTCAAGGACCTGACGAGCGCTGTCCTGCTCAACCCGCTGGAGTCGCTGCTGGCGGAGTCGCCCTGGTGGCTCGCGGCAGGAGCCTTGCTGCTGCTCGCGTTCGTGCTCGGAGGGCTCCGCGCCCTCGTGCCCACGCTGCTCTGTGTGGCGGGACTCTTGTACTTCGGGCTGTGGCACGACGCGATGATCACCCTCAACATGACCCTGGTCGGCACGGTCCTGGTCATGGTGCTGGCGCTGGTCTTCGGAGTGTGGATGGCCCGCAGCCCCAAGTTGGATCTGGTGATGCGCCCCCTGCTCGACGCCGGTCAGACGATCCCGCCGTTCGTGTACCTGATCCCGGTCCTCGCGCTCTTCGGCATCACCAGGTTCACGGCGATCGTCGCCGGCGTGGTCTATGCCGCTCCGGTAGCGATCAAGCTCGTCGCCGACGGCGTCAAGGCGGTCTCGCCGACGACGCTCGAGGCGACGCGGTCGACCGGGTCCACGACCTGGCAGGAGATCATCAAGGTCCAGCTGCCGATGGCGCGCGCGTCGCTGGTGCTGGCGGCCAACCAGGGCCTGCTCTACGTGCTGGCCATGGCCGTCATCGGTGGCCTCGTCGGCGCCGGCGGCCTGGGCTACGACGTCGTGCTGGGCTTCGCCCGCTCGGAGGAGTGGGGCTTCGGCGCCGCGGCCGGCATCAGCATCGTCCTGCTCGGGATCATGGTCGACCGCATCGCGCGGGCGGCCGCACAGAAGACGTCTCGGTAGCGGTGCACACGCACCAACAACAACCAAGGAGAAACACAGTGCTCAACTCAAGAAGGCGGGGCGTCGCCTTGACCTCGGTTGCGGCTTCCGTGGCGGTCGCGCTCACCGCGTGCGGCGGCGGCAGCATCGCGGAGGAGACCGCGGCAAACGAGGACAGGGCGGCCGAATTCGGCGACTGCGGTGACCTCAACATGGCCATCAACCCGTGGGTCGGCTACGAGGCGAGCGCCTACGTCGTCGGGCACGTCGCCGAGGAGACCCTCGGCTGCAAGGTCAAGTACAAGGACCTCAAGGAGGACGTGGCCTGGCAGGGCTTCGGCACCGGCGACGTCGACGTCGTCATCGAGGACTGGGGCCACCCGGACCTGGAGAAGAAGTTCTTCGCCGAGCAGGGCGACGGCAGTGCGATGGACGGCGGCCCCAACGGCAACGTCGGAATCATCGGCTGGTACGTCCCGCCGTGGCTGGCCGAGGAGCACCCGGAGATCCTCGAGTGGGAGAACCTCAACGACTTTGCCGAGGAGTTCGCGACGTCCGAGACCGGCGACAAGGGCCAGTTCCTCGGCGCCGACCCGTCCTACGTCCAGTTCGACGAGGCCATCATCAGCAACCTCGGCCTCGACTTCGAGGTCGTTTTCTCCGGCAGCGAGGCCGCCAGCATCACGGCGTTCCAGCAGGCCGAGGAGAACAAGGAGTTCCTGATCGGCTACTTCTACGAGCCGCAGTGGCTCTTCGCCGAGCTCCCGCTCGCCAAGGTGGCACTGCCGCCGTTCGAGGAGGGCTGCCAGGACGACCCGGCGGACGTTGACTGCGATTACCCCGAGACCGTGCTGAAGAAGATCCTGTCCACCTCCTGGGTCGATGAGGGCGGGCCCGGGGTCGAGCTGGTCCAGAACTTCGAGTGGACCAACGAGGACCAGAACCAGGTCGCGAAGTACATCTCGGAGGACGGCATGTCCCCTGAGGACGCCGCGGCCCAGTGGGTCGAGGAGAACCCCGACAAGGTCGAGGCCTGGCTGCCCCAGTGACCTGAGCGGACGCCTGTTTCGACGAAAGAGCCGGCACGCGCCCGGCCGGGATCGACTCCCGGCCGGGCGCTACGGATTTTTGCCCTGGGCAGGCGACCACCGCGGTTCTGTTGCTACCACCCGGGTGGTCGACCACCCGGACAGTGGCCACACCGCCCAGGTAGTCAGAGGCAAAGGGCACTACCTCGGCGATAGGTCCACTACCTCGCCGCTCTGACTGGTCACAGCACCCCGCAAGGACACAGAGGTCCGTGGGAGCACGCGGGAGCCGGTGAACGGTCGGCTACCGCGCGGCCGCCCACCCCAACCCGAGCCCGACCTACGGATGCATCACAAGAGCCGATTTTTGCCCACCAGGTTCCCGATCACCCCTTGACCGGCCCCGGGTTGGTGCGGCAGGCTGTTGCGTATCGCTCAGCGTGTTGTGTATTACGCAAAAGGAGAACGGGATGAACCACCAGCCGACCAGTGACGAGTACGTACTCACGCTGACCTGTCCGGAGGCGCCCGGCATCGTGTTCGCCGTCAGCCGCTTCGTCATGGAGCACGGCGGCAACATCAGCGCCAGCCAGCAGTTCGACGACCGGCTCACGGACCGCTTCTTCATGCGCGTCCAGTTCCGGCTCGACGGTGCGGGCGTCGAGCAGCTCCGCCAGGAGTTCGCCCCGGTCGCGAGCCAGTTCGCGATGGCGTGGCAGCTGCACGACGTGCGGACGCCGACCCGGACCCTGCTGATGGTCTCCAAGTTCGGGCACTGCCTGAACGACCTGCTGTTCCGTACGTCGACCGGCGCGCTCAACATCGAGATCCCCGCGATCGTGTCCAACCACCGCGACTTCGAGGGCGTCGCCGAGGCCAACGGCATCGCGTTCCACCACGTCCCGGTCACGCCGGACACCAAGCCGGAGGCCGAGGCCCGGCTGCTCGAGCTGGTGGACGAGCTCGACGTCGACCTGGTGGTCCTCGCCCGCTACATGCAGGTGCTCTCCGACGAGCTGTGCGGCAAGCTCGAGGGCCGCGCGATCAACATCCACCACTCGTTCCTGCCGAGCTTCAAGGGCGCCAAGCCCTACCACCAGGCGCACGCCCGCGGGGTCAAGCTGGTCGGCGCCACGGCGCACTACGTCACCGCGGACCTCGACGAGGGGCCGATCATCGAGCAGGACGTCGTCCGCGTCGACCACTCGCTCGACCCCGCCGCGATGACCTCGGCCGGCCGCGACGTCGAGGCGCAGGTCCTCGCCCGCGCGATCCGGTGGCACAGCGAGCACCGCGTGCTCCTCGACCGCCACCACACCGTCGTCTTCCGCTGATCCGCCCGCCCACCCACTTCCATCCGCACAAGGAGAGTCGTGCCCGTCACCGTCAAGGGAGTCATCGCCCGCAGCAAGGGAGCCCCCGTCGAGGTCGTCGACATCGTGGTCCCTGACCCCGGACCCGGCGAGGCGGTCGTCCAGGTGCAAGCCTGCGGCGTGTGCAACACCGACCTGCACTACCGGGAGGGCGGCATCAACGACGAGTTCCCTTTCCTGCTCGGTCACGAGGCGGCGGGCGTCGTCGAGGCCGTCGGCCCGGGTGTCACCGAGGTCGAGCCGGGTGACTTCGTCGTCCTCAACTGGCGCGCGGTCTGCGGCCAGTGCCGGGCGTGCGCGAAGGGCAAGCCGCAGTACTGCTTCGCGACCCACAACGCCGCGCAGCCGATGACGCTCACCGACGGCACGCCGCTCTCCCCCGCCCTCGGCATCGGGGCCTTCATCGAGAAGACGCTGGTCGCCGCCGGCCAGTGCACCAAGGTCGACCCGCAGGCGCCCGCCAGCGCGGCCGGCCTGCTCGGCTGCGGCGTGATGGCAGGCTTCGGCGCTGCCGTCAACACCGGTGCCATCAGCCGCGGCGACTCGATCGCGGTGATCGGCTGCGGCGGGGTCGGCGACGCCGCCATCGCCGGCGCGGCACTGGCCGGTGCGAGCACGATCATCGCCGTCGACGTCGACGACCGGAAGCTCGAGTGGGCGAAGGGGTTCGGCGCCACCCACACCGTGAACTCCCGCGCGGAGGACGCCGTCGAGGCGATCCGCCGCCTCACCGGCGGCTTCGGCGCCGATGTCGTCGTCGACGCGGTGGGACGGCCCGAGACCTACGAGCAGGCGTTCTACGCCCGTGACCTCGCCGGCACCGTGGTCCTCGTCGGCGTACCCACCCCCGACCTGGAGATCACCCTTCCCCTCCTCGAGGTGTTCGGCCGCGGCGGCGCCCTCAAGTCCTCCTGGTACGGCGACTGCCTCCCCTCGCGCGACTTCCCGATGCTGGTCGACCTCGCCCAGCAGGGCCGGTTCCCGCTGTCGGACTTCGTCACCGAGACCATCGGTCTCAAGGAGGTCGAGGAGGCCTTCGAGAAGATGCACAAGGGCGAGGTGCTGCGCTCGGTGGTCGAGCTGTGACCGGCGCGCGTTGCGACCGGGTCGTCACCGCAGGGACGTTCAGCCTCGACGGCGGCACCTGGGACGTCGAGAACAACGTCTGGGTCGTCGGTGACGCCGAGGAGTGCATCGTCATCGACGCGGCGCACGACGCCAAGCCGATCCTGGAGGCCGTCGCCGGCCGCCGGGTGCTGGCGGTGCTGCTCACCCATGCGCACGACGACCACATCGGTGCCGCCGGTGACCTGAGCGCGGCGACCGGCGCGCCGTCGTACCTCCACCCGGGAGACCGGGTGCTGTGGGACCGCGTGCACGCGTTCGCCCCGGACCAGGAGCTGGCCGACGGCGACGTCTTCGAGGTGGGGGGCATCCGGCTGCGTGTGCTGCACACGCCGGGCCACGCGCCGGGCGCCTGCTGCTTCTACTCCGAGGAGCTCGGGGCGGTGTTCACCGGCGACACGCTGTTCCAGGGTGGGCCCGGCGCCACCGGCCGCTCGTTCAGCGACTTCCCCACGATCATCGACTCGATCCGCGAGAAGGTGCTGTCCCTGCCCCCGGCCACCGTGGTGCACACCGGCCACGGTGACGACACGACGGTGGGCGCCGAGGCACCCGACCTCGACGCGTGGATCGCACGCGGACACTGATCCCGTCGTGGGAGTGCCGGCCCATCCGGATCCCCGAGACGGTGCCGGGCTGACCTGGCCAGCACTTCCGACCGACCGACCTGCGTAGGAGAACCGCACCGTGGCGTTTTCGAAGATCCTGGTGGCCAACCGCGGCGAGATCGCGGTCCGCGCGTTCCGGGCGGCGTACGAGATGGGCGCCCGCACCGTTGCCGTGTTCCCGCACGAGGACCGGTGGTCGGAGCACCGGCTCCGGGCGGACGAGGCCTACGAGATCGGCGAGCGCGGCCACCCGGTGCGGGCCTACCTGGATCCGGAGGCGATCGTGGAGGTCGCCCTGCGCTCCGGTGCCGACGCGGTCTACCCGGGCTACGGCTTCCTGTCCGAGAACCCGGCGCTCGCCGAGGCGTGCGCGGACCACGGCATCACCTTCATCGGCCCGGGCGCGGAGGTGCTGACGCTGGCCGGCAACAAGGCCCGGGCGATCGCCGCGGCACGAGCCGCCGGTGTCCCGACGCTGGCCAGCGTGGCGCCGTCGACCGACGTCGACGAGCTCGTGTCGTCGGCGGCCGAGCTTCCCTTCCCGCTCTTCGTGAAGGCGGTCGCCGGTGGCGGCGGCCGCGGCATGCGTCGCGTCGACGGGCGCGCGTCGCTGCGCGAGGCGGTGACGACCTGCATGCGGGAGGCCGAGGGCGCCTTCGGCGACCCCACCGTGTTCATCGAGCAGGCGGTCGTCGACCCCCGGCACATCGAGGTGCAGATCCTCGCCGATGGTGACGGCGAGGTGATCCACCTCTTCGAGCGGGACTGCTCGGTGCAGCGACGCCACCAGAAGGTCGTCGAGATCGCCCCCGCCCCGAACCTCGACCCCGGCCTGCGGGACCGGATCTGCGCGGACGCCGTCCGGTTCGCGCGCGAGATCGGCTACCGCAACGCGGGGACGGTGGAGTTCTTGTTGGACACCAAGGCCGCGGCGTCTTTCGGGGGGTCGAAGGGGGGCGAAGCCCCCCATCCGTACGTCTTCATCGAGATGAACCCCCGCATCCAGGTCGAGCACACGGTCACCGAGGAGGTCACCGAGGTCGACCTGGTGCAGTCGCAGATGCGGATCGCGGCGGGCGAGTCGCTCGCCGACCTCGGGCTGACCCAGGAGTCGATCACGCTGCGCGGGGCGGCGCTGCAGTGCCGGATCACGACCGAGGACCCGGCCAACGGGTTCCGGCCCGACACCGGCAAGATCACGTCGTACCGCTCACCGGGCGGCCCGGGCGTGCGCCTCGACGGCGGTACGACGTACACGGGCGCTGAGGTTTCCGCCCACTTCGACTCGATGCTGGCCAAGCTGACCTGCCGCGGCCGCACGCACGAGCTCGCGGTCGAGAAGGCGCGCCGCGCGCTCGCGGAGTTCCGGATCCGGGGCGTGTCCACGAACCTCGCGTTCCTGCAGGCGGTCCTCACCGATCCCGACTTCGAGAGCGGCCGGGTGACCACGAGCTTCATCGAGGACCACCCCCACCTGTTGGGTGCCCGCGCCGGCGGCGACCGGGGCACCAAGCTGCTCGGCTACCTGGCGGACGTGACCGTCAACCAGCCCCACGGGCCGGCGCCGACGACGCTGGACCCTGCGACCAAGCTGCCGCCCGTGTCCGTGGCGGAGACCGCGCCGGACGGCTCGCGGCAGGAGCTGCTGCGGCACGGCCCCGCGGAGTTCGCACGCCGGCTGCGGGAGCGGGCCGACGTCGCAGTCACCGACACCACGTTCCGCGACGCCCACCAGAGCCTGCTCGCCACCCGGGTCCGGACGCACGACCTGCTCGCCGTCGCCGGGCATGTCGCCCGGCTCACCCCGCAGCTGTGGTCGCTGGAGTGCTGGGGCGGGGCGACGTACGACGTCGCGCTCCGCTTCCTCGGCGAGGACCCCTGGGAGCGCCTCGCCGGGATCCGTGAAGCCGTGCCCAACATCTGCCTGCAGATGCTGCTCCGGGGGCGGAACACCGTCGGCTACACGCCGTACCCGACCGACGTCACCGACGCGTTCGTGGAGGAGGCCGCGCAGACCGGGATCGACGTGTTCCGGATCTTCGACGCGCTCAACGACGTCGAGCAGATGCGGCCCGCCATCGACGCTGTGCGAGCGACCGGCAGCTCGGTCGCCGAGGTCGCGCTCTGCTACACCGGCGACCTCTCCGACCCGGGCGAGAGCCTCTACACGCTCGACTACTACCTGAAGCTGGCCGAGCAGATCGTCGACGCCGGCGCCCACGTCCTCGCGATCAAGGACATGGCCGGGCTGCTGCGCGCGCCGGCGGCGCGGACCCTCGTCACCGCCCTGCGGTCGGAGTTCGACCTGCCGGTCCACCTGCACACCCACGACACCTCGGGCGGGCAGCTCGCGACCCTGGTGGCCGCGATCGACGCCGGGGTCGATGCCGTCGACGCCGCCTCGGCCGCGCTGGCCGGCACGACCTCCCAGCCACCGCTCTCGGCCCTGGTCTCCGCGACCGCGCGCAGCGACCGGGAGACCGGCCTCTCGCTCGACGCTGTCTGTGCCCTCGAGCCCTACTGGGAGGCGACCCGCCGGCTCTACGCGCCGTTCGAGTCCGGCCTACCCGCGCCCACCGGCCGGGTCTACACCCACGAGATCCCCGGCGGGCAGCTCTCCAACCTGCGGCAGCAGGCGATCACCCTCGGACTCGGTGAGAAGTTCGAGCAGATCGAGGGCATGTACGCCGCGGCCAACCGGATCCTCGGCAACGTCGTCAAGGTCACCCCCTCGTCGAAGGTGGTCGGCGACCTCGCGCTCCACCTCGTGGCGGTCGGCGCGGATCCCGAGGAGTTCGCCGCCGAGCCGGAGCGGTTCGACATCCCCGACTCGGTCATCGGGTTCCTCCGCGGCGAGCTCGGCGACCCGCCCGGTGGCTGGCCGGAACCGTTCCGGACCCGCGCCCTGCAGGGACGCTCCGGCCCGCCTCCCGAGCTCGCGCTCACCGACGCCCAGCGCAGCGGCCTTGCCGACGACCGCCGTACGACGCTCAACGAGCTCCTCTTCCCCGGACCGACCCGTGACTTCCTCGAGTCCCGGGAGCGGTACGGCGACACGTCGGTCCTGCCGACCGTGGACTGGCTCTACGGACTCCGCGCGGGTGACGAGCACGAGATCGAGCTCGAGCCCGGGAAGACCTTGCTGCTGGGCCTCGAGGCGATCGGCGAGCCCGACGAGCGCGGCTACCGCACGGCGATGTGCACCATCAACGGGCAGCTCCGCCCGATCACGGTTCGTGACCGGTCGGTCCACGTCGACGCCCCGAGCCAGGAGCGGGCCGACCCCGGCAACCCGTCGCACGTGGCAGCGCCGTTCCAGGGCGTGGCCACCGTCGTCGTCGCGCCGGGCGACACCGTCGAGGCGGGTCAGGTCGTCGCGACGATCGAGGCGATGAAGATGGAGGCATCGATCACCGCGCCGATCGGCGGCACCGTGTCACGCACCGTGGTCACCCGGCCGCAGTCGGTCGAAGGTGGAGACCTGCTCCTCGTGCTGTGACGCGATCACCGCACGGCTCCCTTCCGAGACCGCTTGGGGCTGGCGGCCGTCGGAACCCGCATCCTCGCGAACGTGCCGTTCTTGGAGATAGACCCCGAGAAGCCGTGGCCCAGGCGGATCCGGGCGAGCTGACGCGCGACGCGCTGACTTCGTGCTGCGCGGGGTCAGGCGGGCGCGCTTCGCTGCCGACGCTTCGTCAGAACCTCGGCCCCGTCTACCTCGCCGGCGACTACCTGCTCGACATGCCCTCTCTCGCTGACGCGGCCAACTCGGGCCAGCAGGCCGCAGAGAAGGTCCTGGCGACCCTGGCTCAGCGCCAAACCTTGGCGTAGTCGACGGTGTACGTCGCAGGCAGCGGCGTGTCTGCCGACACCTTGTTGCCTCCGGACAGCGAGCCGACTCCCATGTTGAGGATCATGCTGAACGGCTTGTCGAACGGCTGCGGGGCGATGAGGCCGGTCGGCGTCCACGAGCGCTCGAAGCACATCTCGCCGTCGATGAAGAACCTGACCACGTCGGGGTACCACTCCATGGTGTAGGTGTGGTAGCTGCTCGGTGTGCTGACCCGGCAGTTCCATCCGGAGTCGGCGAGGGAGTCCCCGGTGTAGTGGAGGGTCGGCAGCACCTGGGTCGGCGCGTTCGACCACCACTCCGCAATGTCCAGCTCGCCCGACGCTGGCCAGACGCCGTAGGTGTTGGTCCGAGGCATGGTCCAGAAGCCGCCGTGGAGGCCGGCGACGGTGACCGCCGGATACTTCGCACGCACCTCGAACCGACCGTAGGTCTGGGAGAACTTGCCCCGGGTCCCGACCATGCCGCCGGTGTACGGCGTCGAGAAGCTGCCGAGCGTGCTGTCGCAGGCGAGATTCTGCGCCTCGCGGCGGGCGGTGAGCAGGAGCTCGCCGTTGCGAACGGCGATGTTCTCGGGTGAGTTCACGTAGCAGGTCTCACCCGTCCGGAAGCCGGTGATCGACGACTGTTGGACGCCCCACTTGGTCGTGTCGAGCGACTGCCCGTCGAAGTCGTCGACGAACGAGCACGTCCAGGTGCTGCCGTCGTCCTTGACGAGCAGATCTCCACAGGCGTCGGGCGGGTCAGTGTAGGTGAACCGGTCGGCGACCGCGTTCACGGCAGGGATCTCGCCGTCCGCCGTGGTCACCCGGATGTTTCGGGCGCCGGTGTCGGACGCGGCCGGTGAGGTCGCGGTGATCTGGGTCGCGGAATCCACGGTGAAGCTGGTCGCGGGACCCGCATCGCCGAAGGTGACCGCGGTGGCGCCGGTGAACCCGGTCCCGGTGATCACCACGCTCGTGCCCCCGCTCATCGGACCCGCGGACGGGACGACCCTGGTGATCACAGCGGTGTAGGTGAACAGGTCGGCCTCCACCTCGGCATTAGCGCCGCCCACGGTGCTGACGGAGACGTGGCGGGCGCCGATGTCGGACGCGGCCGGTGAGGTCGCGGTGATCTGGGTGGCGGAGTCCACGGTGAAGCTGGTCGCGGGACCCGCATCGCCGAAGGTGACCTTGGTGGCGCCGGTGAACCCGGTGCCGGTGATCACCACGCTCGTCCCCCCGTTCAGGGGACCCGAGGACGGTGCGATCGCGGTGATCGCGGGTGCCGCAACGTAGGTGAACCGGCCGGCGTCGACGTAGGCACTGGGGCCGCCCACGGTGGTCACCGTGATCGCGCGAGCCCCGGCGGTCGCCGACGGGGGCGAGATGGCGGTGATCCGGGTGGCGGAGTCCACGGTGAAGCTGGTGGCCGGACCCGCCTGGCCGAAGACGACCTTGGTGGCGCCGGTGAACGCGGTGCCGGTGATCACCACTGTGGTGCCCCCGCTCAGGGGACCCGAGGACGGTGCGATCGCGGTGATCGCGGGCGCCGGGGCGGTGTAGGTGAACCGGCCGGCGTCGACATAGGCGCTGGGGCCGCCCACGGTGGTCACCGTGATCGCGCGGACCCCGGTGGTCGCCGACGGGGGTGAGATGGCGGTGATCTGGGTGGCGGAGTCCACAGTGAAGCTGGTGGCGGGTCCGGCCGTGCCGAAGACGACCTTGGTGGCGCCGGTGAACCCGGTGCCGGTGATCACCACGCTCGTGCCCCCTTCGATCGGACCGGAGGAGGGTGCGATCCCGGTGATCGCGGGCGCCGGGGCGGTGTAGGTGAACCGGCCGGCGTCGACGTAGGCGCTCCGGCCGCCCGCGGTGGTCACCGTGATCGCGCGCGCCCCGGTGGTCGCCGACGCGGGTGAGATGGCGGTGATCTGGGTGGCGGAGTCCACGGTGAAGCTGGTGGCCGGACCCGCCTGGCCGAAGACGACCCTGGTGGCGCCGGTGAACCCGGTGCCGGTGATCACCACGCTCGTGCCCCCCTCGATCGGACCGGAGGACGGTGCGATCGCGGTGATCGCAGGCGCCGGGGCGGTGTAGGTGAACCGGCCGGCGTCGACGTAGGCGCTCCGGCCGGCCGCGGTGGTCACCGTGATCGCGCGCGCCCCAGTCGTCGCCGACGCGGGTGAGATGGCGGTGATCTGGGTGGCGGAGTCCACGGTGAAGCTGGCGGCTTGACCCGCCTGGCCGAAGCCGACCTTGGTGGCGCCGGTGAACCCGGTGCCGGTGATCACCACGCTCGTGCCCCCCTCGATCGGACCGGAGGACGGTGCGATCGCGGTGATCGCGGGCGCCGGGGCGGTGTAGGTGAACCGGCCGGCGTCGACGTAGGCGCTCCGGCCGGCCGCGGTGGTCACCGTGATCGCGCGCGCCCCAGTCGTCGCCGACGCGGGTGAGATGGCCGTGATCTGGGTGGCGGAGTCCACGGTGAAGCTGGCGGCTTGACCCGACTTGCCGAAGGTGACCTTGGTGGCGCCGGTGAACCCGGTGCCGGTGATCACCACGCTCGTGCCCCCCTCGATCGGACCGGAGGACGGTGCGATCGCGGTGATCGCGGGGACCGGCAACCACTGGGCGTAGGCGGTGATCGGCACGGGTGTGCCTCCGAGACTGGAACCGCGCAGCGTCCTGGTGGCCGTCACCCGGGCGCCGCTGCCGTCGGCTGCAGAGTTCCAGCCGGCGAAGGTCGCGCCGGGCTTGGTCGGGTTCGTCGGGAAGCTGCGAGCACCGTTGTCGAAGGTGTCGGCGAACACGGTGACCGGGTCCGGGACACCGGATCCGCCCTGGGTGTCGAAGCTGATCGCATAGTGCCGGCCGGTGACCGTGACGCCGCCGGCGGTGACCTTCTCGGTCGGCAGCAGGATCCGCCCACGGTTGTCGATCTGACCGGCTCCGGTGACGGTGGCGTACGTCGCCCCCGGGCCGCCGGAGCCGTCGATCACCCGCCCGGGCCGACGGTGATCTCCACTCCGGCCGAGTCGGGAACCCGCAGGAAGCCCGAGGGCAGCCGCAGCACCCCGCCGTTCACCGACAACGACCCGAACGACGCCCCGCCATCCCCTGGACCGACCGCCGAGCTGCCACCGGAGTCCCCGGCACTGACAGTGGTGGCGATGACCGTACCGCCGTTGATCGTGGTGATCCCGCCGTCTCCGGATGGGCCGCCGCCAATACCGGCCGCGTACAGGCCGCCGGTGGCGGCGATGGTGCCGCTGGCGACGGTGAGGGTGGCGCCGGTGTTCTGGATGCCGGCAACGTCGGATGTCTCCCCGGCGTCGGCGGTGAGGGTGCCACCGGTACCGGTGTCCACGATCGTCAGCGCCTGGTTGCTGCTGATCACCAGGTTGCGGACGGCCAGGTCGTGCCCGGCAAGGGCGAGAACCGCGTGACAGTTGATGTCCACCTGAGCGGCTGGGTCGGCAATGTCGGCCGCGAGGGTGATCGTGGTCGGGTCCGCGACCGTGCCGGTGCAACTGTTGCTCGCGGCACGCAACTCAT
Source organism: Nocardioides immobilis (assembly GCF_003515065.1). GTDB lineage: Bacteria > Actinomycetota > Actinomycetes > Propionibacteriales > Nocardioidaceae > Nocardioides > Nocardioides immobilis. The sequence continues at coordinate 96,019 of NZ_QXGH01000021.1, read as the reverse complement.
CGATCGTCCCGACCGAGCTGTCGTCAACCGCAGCCGCAGCATCGACGGCGCTCACCCCAAATCGGGGCCAGGACGCTCGCGACGACCACGACGACTGAAAGCAGACGGCGAGAACGCCGCGAGAGTAGAGATAGCAAGACAGAACCATCCGTTGGGGAAGATGGGCATGAGCCGGCGGACTGGCCCGGAACGAAAGGGAGATCTCGTGCTACTCCGGGTCCTGTCCAATTATCAGAAACGGTAATGCAGTTCGCCCGGACCACTACCCAAAACAGACGCGGCTCAGCCTTCTACCGCCTGGCGCTCGGCAACTGACTCGTCGAACCTGCTTCGACTCTTCTTCGACACTGCGCCTCCCAGGTAGGGCCAGCGGGATTCCATCCTAAGTCAAGGATGCCTTGACAAACAAGGCTTCCCTGACGAAGACCTGACCCCATCGGGGGTCCGGGAAACCGAGCCGGGGCCGAGCCCGGCAACCCGCCGCACCGACCCATCTCAATGCGTGGAGTCGCGAGACCCGATGCTCGCCACCACAGCCGCCCGTGGCACTACGGATCGACCGTTCCCCTCGAGCAGACGCACGAACGAATCGGGACCAGCTCTTCGTCAAGGGTGCTGCGCGAGGAAGCGGTGTCAGGAGTCGAGACCAGCGAGTCGAGCGAGGAGGGAGTGCACAGCCATGGGGTCGCTGGCGGTGCGCAAGTAGCGGTCCTCAGCGCTCCTGTCCCGGAGGAATCTGCGGACCGGCCTGCGGTCGGATGGCCGGACCTGCTCGAGCACCGCACGCGGGTTGCGCAGCGCGATCTCAGCGAGGGTGACGACGTCCTGGACGTGACGGTCGACGTCCTTGCTGTCGACCACGTCCGCATGCGCCTTCGCGACGATCGGTCCCAGAATTGTTGGTCTGCGGACGTACCCGATGACGTCCTCGACCTGCACCGGGACCCGCCCGGCGCGACCGAGCGCCTGCCGGCCGCCTTCGGTGGAGAACCCGGGACGGCCGGAGATCGTGGTCGGATAGTCGTTCTGCCGCTCGAGTCCTTCGGGGAGGAGTACGTCGATCACCGTGTCTTGGCCGCGCACGAAGCGAGAGCCGTAGCCGTCGCTGGTCTTCTCCTCCCTGAACTCTCGGGCGCGCAAGTAGCGGCTGGTTTCTCGGAGCGCGTCGCGCTGGTCCACACGCCGACAACGATGTCGCCATCGTCAGTGGGACGGATCGCCGTGACGCCGTTCTCCAGGCAGTGGAGCATTGTCATCTGCCCTCCCACGAGAGCCCACGGGTGTCCGAGCTCCTCGAGTCCGATGAGCGTCTTCCACATCTGGGCCTGGTGGTCCGGAAGCGGCGGGAACGCAACCGGCTCCCGGTCCACGGTGGGGACGTGCTCAGGGGTGCGCCTGAGCACGGCACTCAGAGCCGCGAACTCGCCGCTGCCGAAGACGGCATCCTCGCCCAGGATCGTGTCGAGACCGGCTCGCAGTTCGGCCGCCTCCCTGATGTCCACAGCAGGCGCAAGCCCCAGGCGGGTCTTGAGCTGAACAAGCAGGGAAGCGATGTCCTCGGACGAGGTCGGGCGGTCGTCGCGGCGATGTGGCTTCGCCTCCTCGTATGCCTCACGAGCGTCCTCCAAGGTCTGTCCGGTGATGGCTGCGATCGCCGCCAGGATCTCGACCGGCGCCCTTCGGTCAGCCATGCCGGGCCGTCCGCTGTTCGTCGAGGACACGATCGACGAGGCTGAGTCCGGCGGCACGGGTGCGAGCATCGGCGTCCTCCGCGAGGTCGACGCCGACGATGAGGCGCGGGGCGACACACAGTCCGTCGATCGTCCGGGCGGTAGCGAGATGGAGGACGTGGTCCACCAGGCGCAGGGTCAGGTTCCCGCTCGTGCTCTGGATCAGGAAGTGGTCGCGTACGAGTCGATCGACGGCGGCGACGGTCACGTAGGCGTCGCCAGCGCCGACATTGGTGAGACCCAGGCGGTACGCCGCCGCAGCGCTGTTGCCGGTCGCAACGACGTCGCTCTCGCCGAGGATCCCCTCGAGGTCGTCCGCGCCGACCGCGTACCTGCGCGTCGACACGGCACGCGCACCGAACCATCGCTGGACGATCAGCGCTGAGGCCGCACCGGCAACGCGGTTGCGGACGCGGTGACGCTCGACCGCGTGGAGCCAGCCGGCCCGCCCCCCGTCGGCGAGATCACTGGCAGCCCACGCGATGCGCGACGCCATCGCACGACTGGTGGCGCCCGCGCCGATCAGGGCCGCTTGCTGGTCGACACTGTCGGCGTCGATGAGCCACTGAGATCCGACCCGGCGCGCGGCCAAGGTGCCAGCTGCGGCAAGAGCCCGGACTCGGGCCTGGTTGACGCCCAGCCGACCGGCTGCTTCGCGGGTCGTAAGGTCCATTAGCACAACTATAGCGCTATCGCTTTAGAAGTGTTAACTCCTTCGCCACCCGTCGCCGCGTTCAATCGACCTCGTCGTTCACGGAAACTGAACAGAGCCAGACACTGAACATGACTCGCGACGCATACGCAGCGGAGTGCAGCAGGTCGGCTCTCGCCCAGCCGGGGGACGCGACCCGAGCCGACCCGTCGCGACAGCGGCAACGCTGAGGGTTCTTGGGCCGGTTCTTGAGACGGAAGAGGGCCGCCTCCCACTGGGGAAGCGACCCTCGGGACCTTGTTTTCGCAGGTCATGCGCGGAATCCGATCTGCGCGCCCGTAGGGATTCGAACCCCAAACCTTCTGATCCGTAGGCTCGGCCTCCCCGTCCGGTCACGTCTTGTCCGGCCGACTGGTGTGGGTGGCAGCGCCGCACTGGTCCCGTCGCGTCTGTTCGAATCCGGGTCTGTTGCTATCCGGGTGGCTACGCCGCCACTTCCAGCCCGGACGCTGCCGGGTCCCGAAACTGCACCGGGTCGGCGGGCGGACTTATCCACAGATCGCCATGTCGTACTGGTGCCCAGCGTTGTGCTGTGGTCCGGTTTTTGTCAGCAGTTCAACGGAATTGTCCGCGCTCGCTCGGGAGAGGCGGCTCCGGCTGTCTTGCCTCCCATGCGAGCTCTCACGGGAGGAAGATCATGATGAACAACCTGTTGACGAACTTCGTGTCCGCGGCCCCGGAGTTCAACTCGGACGGCATCGTCGAGTGGGGCGTGCAGAACATCATCCCCATCGTGTTGCTGGTGGTCGGGGTCGGAATCATCGCGAGCGCCCGCAAGGGGCAGATGAGCCAGAACGCGTTGACGGTCACGAACATCCTGCTGGGCTGTGTCGTCATCGCTGGCGCGGCGCTCTTCTACGGGTTCGCGGGAGACATCGCCGACTTCGTGTTCCAGGAGTCGTGACCGATGTTGATCCGCCCGGACGATGAGGTGTATCGGGTCGACGCGGTGTGGCTGGGCCCGCAAGGGTTCACGCTGCCGTGGGCGGCGCGGTACTCGGCGTACGGCATCTGGGTCGTGCTGTTCGTCGGCGTGCTGCTGGTCGAGGCGGTGTCGCCGATGAGGGTCAGTGTCCCGCCGGTGTGGGAGCTGGTGCTCACGATCCTTGCTACCTACGCCCTCACTGGCGTGATTGACCATGACCGACCCCTGGTCTCCGTGTGGGAGCTGCTACGTGCCGAGTTCCGCGCACCCCGTGCCCCGAAGAACCACCGACCGATGCGGTTGCGCGCCTCGTCGGTTTCAGTGAGGGAGCGAAATGTCTCGTAAGTCTCGGGAAACACCGGCCACAGCTGGCCGGCTGACGCTACGTCACATCGACGACAGTCTGTGCTTCACCGCCAACGAGGTCTGGGCCTGGTTCGTGCTCCCGACCCACGGTTGGGCGTTCCGCTCCGACCGGCAACGCGAGCAACTGCTCTACGGTGCCGCGGACGGTCTCGCCTGGCTGGCCGGCCACCGGGTGCACCTGCGGGTCACCTCACGGCCCTATCCGGCTGCGGAGTGGGCCAAACGACTCCACGGGCTGACCCCGAGCCCGCTGGAGACGCCGGGGGTGGAGCCCTGGACCGAGCACATGGTGGGGATGCAGAAGCACCTGCGCTACCAGACGATGGCCGAGAAGCAGGTCTTCCTCGGCGTGCGAATCGCCAGCCGGGCGCCGTCGCACCGGCTGATCGCGGCGATCTGGCGTCGCCCGGGGAACATCGAACACGCCCGATTGCTGTCCAAGGTGGAGCAGGTCGCCGAGACCGTCGCGCTGCCGGGCCTGGAAGGCAGACCCGCCACGGCCCGGGAGATGGAGTGGCTGCTGCGGCGGTCTGTCGGTATCGGGCTTCCCGCGCCGACCGGGCTGTGTGCCTCCGGCGAGCAGTCGTGGGATGAGGAGGATCTGTCCAGCTTCTCCGATGCCGTCGAGCACGACACCACGCGACTGGGACGCACCGTCCGGGTGACGAGTCGAGATCTTGGTGATCCGATCGAACGACACGTTGCGGTCCTCTCGGTCGGCAGGCTGGAGGAGATCGAGGCACCCGATCCCGGGCACGAGCCGTGGCTGTCCCACACTGACCGGCTCCCATTCCCCGTTGAGTGGTCGGCCCAGATGGAGATCCTGTCGGGCGCTGAGGCGCGCAAGGAGATCCAGCGCAAGCTGCTGGTGGTGCGGGACATGCAGCGGCACTACGCCGAGCACGAGCTCGACGAACCGCTGGCACTGGATCGACAGGCACGCCAGGCCCGCCAGGTCGAGGATCAGATGACCCGAGGTGTCGATGTCACCGCCGCCCGAATCCACGGCTGGTTCCGGCTGGCCGTCGCGGGCCGGAGCGAGGAGGAATGTCTGGAACGGGTACGTCGGGTGACCACGTCGTTCCGGTCCCGCCGCGTCAGCATCGAGCATCCTCGCGGCCAGTACGGGCTGCTGCGCGAGTTCATCCCCGGCGAGCCGGTCTCCACTGTGGCCTACCGGCGCCGCCTGCCGGCCCTGTATGTCGCCGCTGGTGTGCCGGCCGCCTCGAGCCAGCTGGGTGATCGCCAAGGCCCGTACATCGGGTTCACCGCTGGCTCCTCACGCAGGGCGGTCATGTTCGACACCCACTACGCGACCGAACTCCGCGAGACATCCGGCCTCGTTCCGGTGGTCGGCGGCCTCGGTGCGGGCAAGAGCGTGCTGCTCGGGCTCGTGACCTACGACGCAGTGCGGCGTGGGATTCCCGCGGTGCTGCTGGATCCGTCCGGGCCGCTGGCTCGGCTCACCGAGCTGCCTGAGCTCGCCGAACACAGCGAGCACCTCGACCTGACCGCGGCAGCCAGCGGAACGCTGAACCCGTTCGAAGTCGTTGCAGCACCCGCCCGAGCGTCCTTCACCAGCGAGGAGGCCTTCCAGGAGGGCGAGGTCCTCGCCGCGCAGGATCGCAAGCTCCTGGCGATGGACGTCATCAAGATGCTCCTGCCGCCATCGGTGGATGCGATGCCGCAGACCTCCCTGGTCGTCTCAGACGCGGTGCGCGCGACACGCGGAGACCGGGACGCCTCACTTTGGGATGTGGTGGGCAACCTGGAGAAGCAGGGCAATCCCCATGGCCAGGTGGTCGCCAACTACCTGCGGGACATGGCCGAACTGCCGCTGTCCCGGTTGTTCTTCCCCCAGGCGGAACCGGGCGCGACGCGGATCAACTCGGCGCTGACAGTGCTGACCATGCCGGGGCTGGTGCTCCCGCCACGGTCGGTGCCGCGCGAGCACTGGTCGACCTCGGAGCAGCTTGCGGTGCCGCTGTTGCACCTGGCTTCCTGGTACGCCACCCGCGCGGTGTACGGACGGTCGATGCAAGACCGGAAGTTGGTCGCCCTGGACGAGACCCACTTCCTGGGTGAGTGGTCGGCCGGCCGCGCGCTGTTCACCCGGCTGGGCCGCGACTCGCGCAAGTGGAACACCTGCGTGCTGGCGTCCTCGCAGAACCCCTCGGACGTGCTCGGCATGGACGTCGCGAACTTCATGTCCGCCGCCTTTGTCGGCCGGACCGAGGACGAGGAGGCGGCCAGGGACGGTCTGCGGATGCTGCGGGTGCCCACGGACGTCGGCTACGAGCGGGCACTCGCCACCCTCTCCTCGGGACGGGGCGAGGCTGCGATGCGGGAGTTCGTCATGCGCGATGTCGACGGACACGTGGACAAGGTCTGCGTCGACCTCACCGCCAACCCAGCCCTACTCGAAGCACTCAACACCACCGCGGGCCGCCAACCGGACCGCGAGCCGACCGTCGTGACGGGAGGACAGGTCGCATGAGAACCCTGCTACGGACACTGCTCCGCCCCACACTCACCCTGGTTGTCACCTCGTTGGTGGTGCTAGTGATCGCGCCACCGGCCGATGCAAAGGACCCCGACCCAACGGGCCCGAACCTGCCGGACATCCCGGGGCTGCCCGATCCGTCGGACATCCCATTGCCATTGCTGCCGGGCCAGCCGTTGGGTCCCGCGCCTGCGGTGCCGATGCCGGACTGCAACGAGGCGCCCGTTCCGGTCTCGCCGGGGCAGGGGATCCCTGGCTTCTTCGACACCGCACCAGACGAGCTGCCACCGGCTGAAGACCCCTTCGGCCCTGGAGCCACGACCACGATCTATGAGCAGTACGGCTTCGCCGGTCTGCGCTACCACACCTACGACCTCGGCTGCGGGCCCGATGCTGTACGCAGTCCCGACGCGGTCATCGGAACCGCGGTGGCGAACTGGATCATGCAAGTGCCGATCGCGATGGCGGCGTTGACCGGATCGGTGACCCAGGTCGCGTTCAACCCGACCTTCCTCGACGCCTTCGACCCGGTGGTGGAGCGGGTCTCGACCGCGCTCCACGAAAGCCTGTTCGCCTCATGGATTCCGGCGGTACTGGCGTTGCTCGGACTGCTGGTCATCTTCAAGGCTCGCCGTTCGGCGCTGGCCAGCACCACCGCAGCGATCGGCTGGGCGCTGTTCATCGTGATCGTGGCGGTCGCGATCTTCCGATGGCCCATTGAAGCCGGGAACGCAGCGGACGAGACCGTGACCGGAACGCTCGGGGCCGTGGTAGGTCAACTCGACGGCGAGGGGAGCAACAGCGATCCCGGGATCGCGGTCTCCTCCCACGTGCAGGAGGCAATCCTCTACCGCGCCTGGCTCGCCGGCACGCTCGGCGACCCCGACAGCGAAACGGCCCGCAAGTACGGGCCGGACCTGTTCAGGGCACAAGCGCTGACCTGGCGGGAGGCCGAAGAAGCCGCTGAGGACCCCGACCGGGCCGAGGAGTTGATCGAGGGCAAGCAGGAGGACTGAGAGGAGATCGCCGACAAGATCAAGGAGGAGGACCCCGAGGCATACGAGAACCTCACCGGCAACCGGTCCGAGACCAGGGTCGGCTACGCCATCCTCACCGCTCTGGCCACCCTGCTAGCGCTGCCGTTCCTGCTGCTGTCCTCACTGCTCATGCTCGGGTGCTTCCTGATCGTCCGGCTCGCTGTGATGCTATTCCCGGCCTTTGCTGTCCTCGGCGCGTTCCCCAGCACCCGAGGCTTGGTCACCGGGATCGGTCGCACCGTGGCCGCTGCAGTCGTGAACGCCATCATCTTCGGCATCGGCGCGGGCGTGACGGTGGCGGTCCTTGGCATCTTGTTCCACCCCGGCGGCGGCGCACCGGCATGGTTGAGCCTCATCCTGATGCCGCTGTTCAGCTTCATCATGTGGCAGGCACTCAAGCCGTTCCGCCGGCTCACCACCATGGTCAATCCCGACACCGACCCGTTCCGAGGGATCTCCGACCCCTATCGGCGCGCCAAGTCCGAGGCGTGGCGGTTGACCAAGGTCGCTGCCGCCAGTGCTGTCGGCGGTGGTGCCGGCGCGGCCGCCGTCGAAGTCCTCGACGACGACCAGCCCAAAGGTCCCCCGGAACGAGCAGAAACCCGACCCGGCTCACCCAGCCCCGCCGCGAAGAGCCCAAGCCCACAGACACCGTCGGCGCTCCGTCCCACCCACGCACCGGATCCGGTTCAGCCGACCCCACGGCCAGGTCCGAAACCCCAGGACCCGGGTCCGCACCAGGCTGGCTCGTCAGCGGCGTACGAGGCGAAACACAGGCGTGAAGCCGCACCGTTGGACGCATCCCCCGCAGCGCAGATGCCGCGAGCGCTGCCAGCAGGCCGAGTTGCGCGGCCAGGGTCGGAGCCGCCGCCACCAGCACCCGTCGAACCTGAGTGGCACGACGGGGAGGAGGTCTACCCGATCTACCGTCCACCCACCCCCAACCCCGGCAACACTGACGACGCCGCCTGATCTTCGGGACGCGAGATGAGTCGCAAAGGACCACTGGCGGCCGGCGCGCTGGTCATCGGTGTCGGCATCCTGTTCGTGCCTGCCGTGCTTATGGTGATGGTTCTGATAGGTGGCCGGAGCGGGCCGACGACCACTGGGTGCGGCACGACCGCGGCAGCCCCGGATGAAGTGGAGTCGGTGGAGGGACTGCGCCCGGAACAGCTCGCGACCGCGGCAACGATCGTCTCCGTCGGCGCTCAGATGGGCGTGCCCCGGCAGGGTGTGCTGATTGCCCTGGCCACCGCCCACCAAGAGTCCGGGCTCCGGATCTACGCGAACGATGGCCGCGGGGACGACCTCAAGCCCGACCAGCAGGGCATTGAACGATCGCTCCAACTCCCCCACGAAGCCGTCGGAACCGACCACGGGTCGCTCGGGGTGTTCCAACAGCAGTGGCCCTGGTGGGGCTCCATGCGCGAGCTGATGGACCCCGCCACCTCGGCGCGGAAGTTCTACGAACGCCTGCTCCAGGTCCCGAACTGGCAGGACATGCCGGTCACGGATGCAGCCCAGGCCGTGCAGCGATCCGCCTACCCCGACGCATACGCCGACGACGAGGTCCTCGCCGAGGACCTTCTCGACGGCTTCGGCGTCCAAGACGCGATGTGGACCGGAGCGTCGTACGACACGGGTTGCATCCAGCTGGCTGGCTCCCCAGGCTCCGTCGTGGCGCCCATCGGCAACCCGTCGGCGTTTACCGATCTCCACAACTTCGGGGCCCAGGGTGGCCGATGGTCACGGGGACACACCGGGACCGACTTCTCGGCCGCGTGCGGCACACCAGTTCGCGCTGCCCACGGCGGGACCGTGATCGTGAAGACCGATGAGGCGTGGTCGGGGCGCTGGCTGGTGCAGGTCAGCACCGGTCCAGGCCGGCTGACGACCTGGTACGCCCACATGCAGTCGCTGAACGTTGTCGACGGACAACCCGTGCGCGCGGGCGACCAGCTCGGCGAGGTGGGAGACCTGGGCAACTCCACCGGATGCCACCTCCACTTCGAGGTCCACCCCCGCGGAGGATCCATTTACGAGGACAGCATCGACCCCAGCGCCTGGCTCCGAACTCACGCGGGCGACCAGGTCGAACCCCCCGTGTCCTCCCACACAACCAGCTACGTGGTCGCCAGCTTCAACGTGCTCGGCCACTCCCACACCGCTCCCGGCGGGAACAAGCCCGGATACGCGCCCAGCCACCAGCGCATCCGCGGGGCGATTGCCCTGCTCGAAGCCTACGACGTCGACGTCGTCGGACTCCAAGAGTTCCAACACCCTCAGCGACGAGCACTGCTCGCTCGGGCCGGCGACCGCTACGCGGTCTACTCACCGCCCGACGGGCCCGCCAACTCCATCGCCTGGCGCCGAGACCGTTGGGCCCTGGTCAGCGCCGACGTCCTCACCGTCCCGTACTTCAACGGCAAGCCAACACAGATGCCGATCGTTCGGCTCCGCAACCTGGTCACCGGCCAGGACGCGAGCTTCTTGAACGTCCACAACCCGGCGAGCACGCGCTGGCACCCTGGCAACGAACGGTTCCGCGACCAGGCCGCACGCCGCGAGCTCGCCACGGCCAACGCGATCATCGAGCACTACGAACTCCCCGTCTTCCTGATGGGGGACTTCAACGAGCGAGAAGAGGCGTTCTGCACCCTGACCGCCCAGGGAACCCTGGCAGCCTCTGCCGGGGGATCACATGCCGGCGGCTGCAACCCGCCGCGGAATCCCGGGATCGACTGGATCTTCGGCTCCACCCGAACCACCTGGGTCGGGCATCTGGCCGTACGACGCGGGGTCCACGGAAGCATTAGCGACCACCCCTTCGTCGTCGCCCGCGCCATCGACGTTTCCGCCGCCTCAGGAGGTCCAACGCGATGACCGAGCGACCCCGACCCCTCCCGTACTTCGGCGCCCCACCAGCCCGTCAGCCCCGACCGTCGAGAGGCGAGCCCACGCTGTGGGGAAAGCGAGTCATCCTCTCCACCCCCGAAGGCTTCATCTACGACATGCGCGCCATCAGCGAGATCCACGTCAACGGCGCCAAAGACAGCGTCGACATCGCCAGCGAGGAGGACTACTACCGCTGGATGTTCACTTCGGAACCGCCACGGGTCGAGCCATACCCCGCCCACCTGGTCTGGGTCGAGTGATGTTGATCATCTCTGCCCATGCAAACGTCCGACTCGACGTGCCGCCCACCCGGCCAGAACCCTGTGCGGCCGGGTCCACTCCTGCAACGTCAAGCGCTGGCGCGACGGACAGATGGCGCTGCGCGCTGGTGCGGCGCCCGGCATGATCGAGGCGACCAAGCAGCTTCGCCGCGTGAGCGGGCCATCTGTACCTGCCCGCGCTGCGGGCCTCGTTGAGTTGGAACAGCACGTCGCCGCCGAAACTGTCGGAGCCGACTGCAACAGTCAAGGCGTGAGCGCAACCTTATGCACACCGGGCCGCCACCGAAGTTCCTTCAACAGAACAGAACTCGGGACATGCTCTCGGGAGTCGGACACGGCGCATAGGCCCAAGGAGACGTGTGGAGCGACGACGGCTCTGGCGTCGAGTTTGTGACTACGGCGAGCGCCAAGTCGGGATGTCGTTGGGCATGGGAACTACGACGCGATCAACTCGGGGCTAGAAGCAAGCCACTTCGCGAGCCCGTGGAACATGGTCTCCATGGCTGCGTTGACCTTCGCAACATCGCCGAGCCTGACGTTCGGCTCCTCGCGAAGTAGAGCAGACTTGAACAACAACAGGTCCGCATAGGTCTCGCGGAACGACTCCGCCCACGTGGCGACGTCAAGTCGACCCTTTGCGGTCTTGATGTAACGCCGATACTCGTCCGGTAGTTGGGGCAAGGACTCATCGTCGGGCACGGGACCGCCCTGAGCGTAGGCGAACAGCAACTCAACCGCTAGAAGGTTCTGGTCGAACGTCGGGTCAGATCTCGTTGGAAGTGTCATCGTCGTGACGCCTGATCGTGGTTGGGTCGGTTGTCCACTGTAAGCCTCCCGGCTACGAATGACAGCGTTGTAGTTATTGTCCGGCATCGTGGTTCCCATCACTTGCATGCGGCGCCGTAGGCGCGTCGGCAATCGAGATGTTCGTAGCCAAACGCCGCTTTGCGGCTTCAAGGAGCGGTGTCGCGTCGGTCTCGCTGGACTGCTTGACATGGTCGGCCAAGACATCCGTTCCGGACTCGAGCGACAGCAGGCTCCCAAGCGCGAGTTTGGACCCCGGCGGGAACATCCGGAGCACGTATGGCGAAGCAAGTAGGAGCCCGACGGCACCGAGGCCGATGGGGACCCTCGGCCAATCCGGCACCTCGCAGTCGCGCGTTGTGATGACCTCGGATGTGGTGTCTGGAAGCGCCGCCGTAGTGGTTGATGACGATGGTTCAGTTGTCGTCTTCGTGACCACGTCCGTGGCGCATGTCTGGTCAGGGTCGTCGAAGAAGAAGCCCAACGCGACTGCCAACAACACAGCACCGATCCCGGCTGCTCGCCTGGCTCGACCGAAGCGTACCGCTTCGACTTCGAGCACGTAGCGCTCGCGGTCGTTCAGGGACGGCGGGAGGCTCGGCGCGGAATCTTTGGCCCTGACCATGGACGCGTCACTTGGTCCGGCGACCCAGGTAATTGGTTCCGTGGCGCCGCTCAGCAATTACCAGAGCCTCGACGTAGCTCTCCAGGTCGCTCTTCAGGCGCTTCTTCAGCGCCTTCTTCTGCACGCGCGGCAGCTCGTCACCGGTCGGGATCTGACTGCGGAAGTCACGGCTGACGTGTTGGACGTGTGCGCTCAACGGCGTGGTCGCGCTCGGACTCACCGCAAGCCACTCGCTCCGGCGCTCGACGAGCTCGATCGATTTGGGACTAAGCGCTGTCGGCTTGCCACTGTCCAGACCCCAACGAATACCGGTCATCACGTCCGTCACCGCCCCGCTGAGAGACATGCTGAAACAGGCTTGCGCGGCCGGGCGGCTGCGGCCTCGCTTGGCGTACTGATTGTGCCGCTTGAGCATTAGGCCAATGGGACCGTCGAATTTCACGCCCTACCGTCCTTCCGGCTTATCGTCTTGGCGTGGCTGCTGTGGTGTGACAACGTATCGCGGCTGCAGTTCTCGCGTGCGGCCTCGCGCCGAATCTGTTGAAGAGTGCCGGCAACGCCGCGAGCCCGCGGGCACGCACACCGACGCAGACGCCTTCCCGACATCAGGTCCGTCCGCCCGCTCAAACACTTCCATCCCATGGGCCTTCTCCGGGCCCAGCGGCCGCAGTCGTCGCGGCGACAACGGGCCCGAGTTGGTCGAAGCGCTGACAACTCCGGTCGATCGGGTTCTTGCGAGCTCGAAGCGGTGAGTCGCCTCGCGCTGCCGTGGGGTGCGCGCAGGGACCGGCCGCTAGGCCGCATGCCCGGAGCGCGGGGCCCCGCGGCGGCGCCGGCGCAGCCGGCGCCCTTGATGTCATAGAGGTCAATCCGGCAACTGCACACGGTACTGCGCGTTGAGGGCGGCCCTCCATCGCGGAGCCATCGACAACCGTCTGCGCTGGCGAACCAAGGTTCCGCCCGCGTGGCGCGCCTCGGGAAGATGCACCGGCTGGGTAGCGCGGCTTCTCGTACGAACAGCCGGTGGCTCGGCAACGCGACTACGGCGACTGGGCGTCGTGGTCCGAGGCCGCGAAGATCGCGGGCGTCCAGGTCCACGCGCTTCGAGTGATGGAAGCGTCAGGGCCAAGTGAGCCACCGGCCGGAGGGCAAGCAGCGCCCTAGCCTTAGCGGGCGCCTCGACCGGCGGCAGCGGTTAACCCCCCACGTGCCGTACTGCGAGTGCGAGGGAGGGCCATGCCCGCGGCTTCCCTCGTCTGGTCGTCTATCTAGGATCGGGAGACCTTCCTACGCTCGGTCCATGTCACGAAGCGCCGTTCTCTACGCCCGCATCTCCGTCGCCACCGAACAGTCCGTCTCGGTGGCCAGGCAGCTTGAATCTGGACGCCAGTACGCCGCAGCGCGTCGTTGGAAGGTGGTCGGTGAGTACGTCGACCGAGGAGTGTCGGCAACCCACGTAAAGCCCAAAGACCGTGGCGGCTGGAAAGCACTTACGGACTCCCCCCAACCCTTCGACGCGGTCATCGTCTGGAAGGTCGATCGGCTCGCCCGCCGCGTTATGGACTTCCTCCAGGTTGATGAGGAGCTCCAACGACGGGGTGCCGCGATCGTCTGCGTTGAGCAAAGCCTCGACCTGACTACCAGTGAGGGCCGCGCCTTCGCGCAGATGCTGGCGGTGTTCGGCGAGCTCGAGACTGCGGCTACCTCCGAACGCCAGGCAGCCGCCAGGGCCTACTTGCTCGCAAATGGTCGCTCGCCGGGCGGTCTACAGCCCTATGGCTTCCGGATCATCCCCAACCCGAACGGACCTGGCCGGGTACGGGCTCAGGACCCGCAGCGAGCTCCGTGGACGCGCGAGATGGCCGACCGAGCACTTCGCGGCGACACGATTTACTCGATCGTGCAGTGGCTGGACGCTTCTGATGCGCCGCCGCCGGCCTATCCACGTTCCAGGCCCCACCACTGGCACTTCTCGATGGTCAACAACCTGCTACAAAACCCCGTCCTGGCCGGCATGTACCCATGCAACCCAGGACGAGGCGGCACCGGACGCGGGCCGGAGGTGCTGCGCGGCGAGGATGGCAACCCCGTGATCGGCGGCGACGCCATCATCAGCACCGGCGAGCACGACGCGCTGGTGTACGCGCTGACGCACAAGGGGCACCATTCGGCGATCAAGAACAACCTCCGCGCCAAGACGTCGATCCTTCTTTCGGGGATCATCACGTGCGCCGAATGTGGCCGCTCGATGGTTCGCAGTACGAGCAAGAAGGTGCCCTATTTTGAGTGCCGGCATTGCTTAACCTCGGTGAACCGTCACCGTCTGCTGACCTACATCGAAGGCCGGCTGCTCTCTGAACGGGGCCGACGGCCGACCTACCGGCTTATGTGGACCGTACCCAACGACGCGACCACTTCGATCAAGCTGGCCCAGATCGACTCGGACCTGCGCACGGTCGCCCTGGAACTGACGGGCGAGGACGCCGACGTCGAAGCCATCGCAACGAAGGTCGCAGCCCTCAAGACTGCTCGCAACTCGCTCAAGCGGCGCGCCAAGGTCCGTCCGGTAGAGAAGCTTGTGCGTAGCAGCCGCTCTCTCGACGAGGTCTGGCGGATGTGCGTCAACGATGAGCAGCGCCAGCAGATCATGGCCGACCAGATCGACAAACTTACGATCGCCCGTCTGCGCCGACGCGGCGGACGCGCGTTCCGCGAAGACCGCGTCACTCTCACGTGGCGCGACACAGCTGTAGCCGTCGTCCCGGACGGTGTGTCCCTCGACGCGGCATACGCGTACATCCCCGAACCCAGCCCATGGATGTCCAGCCGAGCGGCGGCCGAGCTGCTCACGGTGCCGATTATGACCATCCGGAATGCAGCGAAGAGGGGCGACATTCAGCGGCGCTCAGCCCACCGATCCTACGCCTCATTATCCAGGGAGTCCGTCGAGCAGTTCGGGAGGACCTACATTCCGCCACTCTCGCCCGCCGAGCGGGCCGATCAGCGTGCGAGCGCGGAATGGATCTCCATCACGACAGCGGCCGAGTTAATCGGCTGCCACAGATACACCGTGACGAGGTATCTCCGCCGTGGAGCCTTCAAGCAACGGCCAGTGACCGGTCGGGAGCCTTCCCTCAATCGCGAGTCCGTCGACAAGTTCGCGACGCGGTGGCGGGCAGACCTCAATGATCGTCCATGGTCAGGTGCGCGCCGTCGCGTGAGCTAGAAGTAGCAATTCAACAGGGTCTCAACGCTTCGGCAGCGGTGCATGCGCACGATCGATCACAGGAATAGTGCCGATGAGCGGACGTCGCGCACGGTGGGAGCTGGCCGCACGCAGGCCCCTTGCCGCGGTGGAGCCGAGGTCGCCGGGACGGATGTCAGAGTGGAGTGGCGGCCGAGAGCGCCGGCTCACCGGTCGTAGTCGGCCATCACTGGACGGTCGGCATAGCGAAGCACCGCGCCCCGCCCGAACACACGGCTGCCCGTCTCGGCGGCGGAGCGTTGACCGCTCATCAGCGCGGAGAGCGGCTTACTGGTCCGCTGCCGTGAGGACATGATGTGGCCGAAGTATTCAAGGCGTCGCACATCAGGTGCCAGAGATCTGTCGCGCATCAAGTGGCGTATCACATCCTGCGAGTGGCACTACGCTCTTGGAACATCGCGACTCGGGTCGGGGCGTCGGGGCAATGCCTCATCACGTTGGCCGTGCCGATCGCGGGCTCCACGTACATCGATCGCCCTGACATGCGGCGTCTGGCGGGCCAAGGCGTTGGGAAGAGCCGGGCTTACCGCTGAAGCCCACGCCCACTGACTGGCCGCCTGGGTGCGGACCCGGCGATTTCGCCGCGGGTGTCGGGGCATTCGCCTAGCGTGCACCGAGGAGGTGCGGCGTGGGCCATTCATGGAGCGAGGCGGCGCGCTCGGTCTGGGGCAAATCGTCCGGATACGACGGCGAGGCGTGGATGCCGTTGGTACAGCATCTCGAGGACTCGGCAGCGGTGGGATCCCTCGTGTGGGACTGGCTGCCGGCACGCACCAAGCGCACGATCGAGGACGCCCTTCCCCCTGATGCACGCGACGGAAAGGTCCTGCTGACATGGCTGGCGGGCAGCCACGACGTGGCCAAGTGCAGCCCGCCGTTTGCGTCCAAGGTTCCACCGCTCGCCGATCGGATGTGCGAACGCGGGCTCGTCGAGCCGCTCGACGTGACGGACTTCGGCAAGGCCCCGCACGGATTGGTCGGCCACGTCGTCCTCGGCCGCTGGCTGGAGGACCGGTACGAGGCTTCATGGAAGACCGCCACGACGTATGCGGTGATCGTAGGCGGTCACCATGGCGTACCGCCGACGATCGCCAAGCTGGACTGGCTCGAGGACCGGCCGCACCTGGTCGGACGCGGCCGCTGGCACGAGGTGCAGTGGGAGATCCTGGACGAAATGGCCGCCTGGACCGGCGCCGATCGGCACCTGTCCGCGTGGGCTCGATGCCCGCTACCGACAACCGCGCAGGCGATCCTGACCGGCGCCGTGATCGTCTCCGACTGGCTTGCGAGCAACACCGACCTGTTCCCGTTCGACGCAACCGATGGCGATCAGCGCGCCGGCCTCGCCTGGGACGCACTCCGGCTGCCCCCGCCGTGGCACCCGCAGGCACCGCCCGACGACGTCTCAGCGCACCTCCTCCAGCGGTTCCCCCGGCTGCGGGACGCCCAGGTCCGACCCATGCAGCGCCTGGTCGTCGAGGCCATCCGCGGCTGTTCCTCGCCGCCGCTGGTGGTCATCGAGTCAGGAATGGGGACCGGCAAGACCGAGGCTGCGCTGCTCGCCGCTGAAACTCTCGCGCAGCGCTTCGACTGCGGTGGCGTGTTTGTCGGCCTGCCGACGATGGCCACCTCGGACGGCATGTTCGCCAGAGTCCTGGAGTGGGTGGAGCACCTCGACGGCCACGGCGCCACGAGCGCCTACCTGGCGCACGGCAAGGCCGGGTTGAACGACGACTTCCGTGGCTTGATCGAGCGGAGCCGGGCCGTCGATGTGCACGACGAGGAAGCCGGACGCACAGCCGACGCAAAGGTCGAGGCCCAGGTCCTCGCCTGGCTGACCGGGCGTAAGAAGGGCGTGCTGGCCAACATGGTCGTCGGCACCATCGACCAACTGCTGTTCATGGCGCTGCAGGCCAAACATGCAGCGCTGCGCCACCTTGCTTTCGCCGGCAAGGTGGTGGTGATCGATGAGGTGCACGCGGCTGACGACTTCATGAGGATGTTCCTCGTCCGCGTGCTGGAGTGGCTGGCGGCGTACGGCGTGCCGGTGCTGCTGCTCTCGGCCACGCTCCCTAGCGCCCAGCGTCAGGAGCTGGCCGACGCCTACCGGCGCGGACTCGGACTCCCGGCCGAGCCGCTGCCCGACGACCTCGCCTATCCCTTGGTCACGACCGTGACCGCGGACGGCACTGCCGCTCGAGGAGCCGGCGCGCAAGCGACGACGCACTCGGTGGACGTACGCGTCATCGACGACAACCTGGACACGCTGACCGGGCTGCTCGGCGGCTGGCTGGTGGAAGGCGGCTGCGTGGCGGTGATCCGCAATACCGTCGGCCGGGCGCAGAAGACCGCCGCTCACCTGCGTGAATGCTTCGGAGATGTGGTGGTGCTGCACCACTCCCGTTTCATCGCGACCCACCGTGCGAGCCGCGAAGCACTCCTGCGCGTCGAACTGGGGCCCGATGCAGACCATCGGCCAGCACGGCGGATCGTGGTCGGCACCCAGGTGTTGGAGCAGTCGCTCGACGTCGACTTCGACGCGATGGTCACCGACCTGGCCCCGGTCGACCTAGTGCTGCAACGGATCGGCCGGCTGCACCGCCACCCACGTGGCGCCGGGGAGGCAGAGCGTCCACCCCGGCTGCGTACCCCTCAAGTAGTACTGACGGGCATCGACGAGTGGGACGCCAGCGGAGTGCCCACGCCTGGACGGGCCTCCCGCGCGGTCTACGGGCTGAGTCGGCTGTACCGATCCGCGGGAGTGCTCAGCCTCAGCCCGAACGGCCGCACTGTCATCGCCCTGCCCAGCGAGATCCGCACGCTCATCGAGGGCGCCTACGCGACCGTGCCGCCGGTTCCCGAGTCGTGGCGCGAGGCCGCCGACCGGGCCGACGCGACCTATCGCGCCGAGCTTGCCGAGGCCCGCATCCGTGCCGACATCTTCCGGATGCGTGGCGTCCGAGAACTTGAAGGCTCCCTGGTCGGCTGGTTGCAGGACTCCTCAACGGAGGCCGAGGACGGGCGCTCCCAAGGATCGGCCCGGGTCCGCGACAGCGACGACGGCATCGAGGTGGTCGTGACTCAGCGGATCGGAGGGGAAGTCAGGTTTATCGCTGACGAGAGCCCTCATGCGGGCCGCCACATCCCGACCGCGTTGAGCCCCCCGGATCCGGGACTAGCGCGGGCACTCGCCGCGACGACGGTCCGGCTCCCGATGTCCATGACCGCCTCCCCACAGGCCTTCGACGCCACGCTCGCCGCCTTGGAGGCCAACGCCTACGAAGGCTGGCAACAGTCCCCGTGGCTCGTAGGCCAGCTGGTGCTGCATCTCGATGAGTCCTGGCGCGCCACCGTCGGCAACTTCGCCCTCCACTACGACCTCGACCAAGGACTGACCTCCGTCCGAGAGGACCGCCCATGACCACACCCGCCTTCGACCTGAACTCTGAGCCGTGGATCCGAACACGACTGCGCACCGGGGAGATCTCAGAACTTTCCCTGACCGAGATCATCACGCGGGCCCACAACTGTGTCTCGCTGGCCGGGGAGCTCCCGACACAGGATTTCGCCGTGCTGCGGTTGCTCCTCGCGATCATCCGGCGCAGCCACCCCGACGCGGCCAACGCCGAGGCCTGGAGCGAGCTCTGGGAGCGCGGGGCCTTCAACCCTGAGCCGATCGCCTTGTACCTAGACCAGCACCACGACCGGTTCGACCTACTGCACCCCGAGACTCCCTTCTATCAGGTGGCCGGACTGTCGACGGCTAAGGGCGCCATGACCGACCTTGCTCGACTGGTCGCCGACGTGCCCGCCGGGCACCAGTTCTTCACCACCCGCGCCGGACGCGCCCTCACCTCCATGGACCTCGCGGAGGCGGCGCGCTGGATCGTGCACTGCCAGGCGTTCGACCCCTCGGGGATCAAGTCCGGCGCCCTCGGCGACGACCGAGTCAAGGGCGGGAAGGGGTATCCCATCGGGGTGGCCTGGTGCGGGTGGCTCGGCGGGATCGTCGTCGAGGGTGCGTCGCTGTTCCACACCCTGATGCTCAACCTGCCACTCGGCTCCAGACTGGACAGCGCAACACCGGACCTGCCGGTGTGGGAACGCCCACCCCAGATTGCCGCGGCGGAGGGACGGCTCGCTCCATCCGGACCGGTGGACCTGCTCACCTGGCAGAGCCGGCGAATCCGACTCGGCCACGACGGACAGCGGGCAACCGACGTACTGATCGCCAACGGCGATCCCCTACATCCGCGCAACATGTTCCACCACGAGTACATGACCGGCTGGCGGCGCAGCGAGGCGCAGGAGAAGGCTCAGGGCAGCAGCGATCCCATCTTCATGCCCCGCCAACATCAGCCCGGCCGGGCACTCTGGCGAGGTCTGGATGCGCTGATCGCAGAAGCCGGCAACGCCCACTCCCCCATGACATCGAAGCCTGGACGGTGGCTCGAGTGGCTCGCTGAACTCCGACAAAAGCACCACCTGCCGCGAGACCTCCCGGTGCGGATTCGGGCAGTCGGCATGCACTACGGATCGCAGAGCGCAGTGACCGACGACATCGCCGATGACGCGCTGGCGCTCTCGGTTGCCGTGCTCAGCAGTCGAGGGGCCAAGGCTCTTGCGCTCGATGCCGTCCGCGATGCCGACGCCGCCGTTCGGGCAGTGGCATCGCTCGCCGGGGAGCTGGCCGAGGCCGCGGGCGCAGACCCGACCGCCTTCCGGTCCAGAGCCTTCGACCAGGGGTACGCCGCGCTCGACTACCGGTACCGCCGCTGGGTCTCCACCTTGAGCTCCGAGACCGAGCGGGACCAGGTTCGCGCCGCCTGGCAGAACGAGGTGCGTCAGACCCTCGTTCGGCTAGGTCGCGACCTGGTGGGCAATGCCGGACAGGCTGCCTGGATCGGTCGCGAGGTGAACCGCGGGAACGACCACACGCTCTACCTCGACGCAGCCATGGCCGAGAACAGTTTTCACCACCGCTTACGCCAAGCGTTACCACTCGCCTACCCCCGACCCCGTGAGGGAGCCTCCGCATGACCACCGACACGTCAACGAGGATCGACACCCTCGAGCTCTACGTCGGCCGCACCGCCGCCGCGCTCCAGTCGGGATACCTGGCCGACCGCCCCGATGCCGGCGCCAAGCTAGCCAGGCTGCGACGAGCCTTAACCGCCGGGCGACACCTCAGTCCCGACGCCTGGGACATCTTCGAAGGCATGCCCGAGCAGTTGCTGGGGGCGGGCGACGAGCCCAGCGAGGCCGAGTTCGCGGCCGTGGCAGCACTGACCCTCTTCGCGACCCACCAACAATCGAGGAGAGATGCCGGCATGCACCGGCAGGGCCGCGGTCACACCCTCGGTCGATCCGTAGCACGTCTTGCAGCGACCACCGATAGCAAGGGCGTCGAGCGGCGCTTTCGGGCGCTGACTAGGTCGAACGACATCGGCGCCGGGCTCCAGTACTTGCGTGGTCTGGTCACTCAGCTCCGGGGCGAGCGGATTGCCCTCGACTACGGCGCCCTGGCTCGTGACCTCTACAACATGCAATACCCCGAGGGTATCCACGCCGTCCGGATGCGCTGGACCCGTGACTACCACCGTCCCACCAACGACGCCGGCCGCTCACACCAACTGAACGCCGAAGCGGCGACCACCGACCCGACAGGAGAAACCCCATGACCACCTTCATCGATATCCACGTGCTGCAGACCGTGCCGTCGAGCAATCTCAACCGTGACGACACCGGCAGCCCCAAGACCGCGATCTTCGGCGGCGTCCGCCGCGCGCGAGTGAGCTCCCAGGCCTGGAAGCACGCCACCCGGCGCGACTTCGCGGCCTACCTCCCGGAAAGCGACCGCGGTCTCCGGACCCGCCGGATCATGGAAGACCTGACCGGACGCATCAGCGCTCTTGACGCCTCATTGAGCACGGACGAAGCACTCCAGTTGGCCAAGGACGTCATGAGCGCCGCCAACCCCAACATCACCTTCAAGGAACCTCGGCCGAAGAAGCCCGCGAAGGGCGAGGATGCAGCGCCCGTCGACCCGTTCGGGCTCAGCGACTACCTGATCTTCATCAGCAATCAACAGCTCGACCGGCTCGCCGAACTCGCGGTCGACGGCCGCGCCGGCGAACTCGACAAGAGGGCTGCCAAGGAGGTCTTGAAGCAAGACAATGGCATCGAGGTCGCCCTCTTCGGCCGGATGGTCGCAGACGACAAGTCGATCAGCGTCGACGCCTCGGTGCAGGTCGCGCACGCGATCAGCACCCACCCCGTGGAGACGGAGTACGACTACTTCACCGCCGTGGACGACGCCAACGCCGAGACCGATCCGGGCGCCGGAATGATCGGTGTCATCGAGTTCAACTCCAGCACGCTCTACCGCTACGCGACGATCAACCTCGACCAACTCCAGAAGAACCTCGGCGACACCGATGTGGCCAAGCGCGCGGCCGAGGCGTTCGTCCGCTCGTTCTCGGTGAGCATGCCGTCGGGGAAGCAGAACACCTTCGCCAACGGCACGCTGCCGGATGCGGTGGTGGTACAGGTCCGCCACCGTCGTCCGGTCAACCTGGTCGGCGCCTTCGAGGCACCGATCCGTCCCGACGGGAAAGCGGCACTTTCCGTGCTCTCCGCGGAAGCACTGGCCAAGGAAGCTCGCGAGGTCGACGCGGCGTACGGCACTCCACCCACCTCCACCTACGTGATGGCGGTCAAAAGTGAGGTGGCGGCCGCGCTGGGCGACACCGGTGAGCACATCGGATTCGAGCAGCTCATCGATCGGGTCGGCGACCGCGTCCTTGAAGCACTCCGAGGAACGGCATGACCGTCCTGCTTCTGCGGCTCGCCGGCCCACTCCAGTCCTGGGGGGACGCCAGCCGCTTCACCCAGCGGCACACCCGCACCGAGCCGACCAAGAGTGGCGTCCTTGGGCTGTTGGCCGCGGCACAAGGGCGCCGACGCGCCGACCCGATCGAGGACCTGGCGGCACTCTCGTTCGGGGTCCGAGTAGACCAGCGGGGCCGGATTGAGCGTGACTTCCACACCGCGATCCGGCGCAAGGACGGGAAGGAGGAGTCGATGCCGCTGTCCTACCGCTACTACCTGACCGATGCGGTCTTCGTCGCGGGCGTGGCCGGCGACGAAGCACTCCTGCGCGGTTTGGACGAGGCGCTACGCGAGCCGCGGTTCCCGCTCTACCTTGGCCGCCGCTCATGCCCCCCAGCCGGCGAGATCGCCCTGGGTGTCCACGACGGTGAACTGGAAGACATCCTGAGGTCCGCGCCATGGGAGGCCCGCCCCTGGTACCGCCGGGAACAGGGACAGATGGTGCTGCTCGACCTGGTCCTCGACGCCGAGCCCGGCACGCCGTACGCCGAGACCACCCGCGACGTGCCGCTCAGCTTCGACCCGACGATGCGGCAGTACGGGTGGCGCGATGTCGTCAGGCTCGCGCCTGTCGAGATGCCGAACGACATGGGTCGAGCCGAGCCGGACTTCCTCGCGGCATACGGAGGAGCCTGATGTTCCTGACCCGGATGCACCTGAACCCGTCCCGACGCGGGACACGCTTCCTGCTGGCCTCACCGCAGCGCATGCACGCCGCAGTGATGTGCGCCTTCCCACCGGGAACACCGGTGGACGGCCCGGAGGGTCGTGTGCTGTGGCGAGTCGACCGCGGCGAGGACTCCTCGATCACCCTGTACGTCAGCAGTGTTGGGCGTCCCGATCTCACCCACGTCGTTGAGCAGGCCGGCTGGCCGACGGCTCAGAAGTCCTGGCAGACGGTTGATAGCTCACCGCTCCTCGCGCAGCTCGCGGCCGGCCAGGAGTGGATCTTTCGGCTCACGGCGAACCCCGTGCGCAGCGTGCGGACACCGGACGGCGGACGCGGGAAGCGCCTCGGGCACGTCACAGTGGCCCACCAGCAGGACTGGCTGGTCTCCCGCACTGGCGCCTGGGGGTTCGAGCTCGTCGACTCCTCTGCCTCACACTCGTCTGACGCGAAGCCGGTGCCACAGCTGGCCATCCACTCGCGCAGCCGCATCACGTTCGCGCGGCGTACCGACGGCGCAGGCCGGTCGGTCACCCTGAATGTCGCCACCTTCGACGGGACGCTTCGGGTTACCGATCCCGGCCGCCTGCGCATGGCTCTGACACACGGCGTGGGTCGCGCGAAGGGCTACGGCTGCGGCCTCATGACGCTTGCTCCTCCGCAATGAAGGAGATCCCCGGTCCGCCCCCGGTCGATATCTCGGAGCTGGTTAGGGCCCAGGACCGGATCAGTTTCGTCTACCTCGAGCGCTGCATTGTGCACCGCGAAGGCAACGCGGTGACGGCTACCGACGACCGTGGAACCGTGCACATCCCGGCCGCGACGCTGGGTGCATTGCTGCTCGGACCGGGCACGAACGTCAGCCAGCAGGCGATGGTGCTGCTGGCCGAGAGCGGGTCTACGGCGGTCTGGGTCGGCGAGCACGGCGTCCGTTACTACGCCCACGGCCGACCCCTCGCGCAGTCATCACGGTTACTGCAGGCGCAGGCGGCGGCGGTAACCAACCAATCGTCACGCCTGCACGTGGCGCGCGCGATGTACGGGCTGAGATTCCCGGAAGAGGACGTCGCCGGCGCCACGATGCAGCAGCTGCGGGGACGGGAGGGCGCCCGCGTCCGACGACTCTATCGTGCGCATGCCGAGCGCACCGGCGTGCCCTGGACAAAGCGTGACTACGACATGAAGGACTTCGGGTCGGGTAACGCGGTGAACCAGGCTCTCTCTGCGGCCACGACCTGCCTGTACGGCATCACCCATGCAGTCATCGTGGCCTTGGGTTGCTCCCCCGGCCTGGGCTTCGTGCACACAGGTCATACTCGGTCATTCGTCTACGACATCGCTGACCTGTACAAGGCCGAGATCGCGATTCCGGTCGCCTTCGACATCGCCGCTTCCGACTCCGAGGACATCCCCCGAGATACCCGGCGCGCGGTTCGTGACGCCGTACGGGGCGGTCATCTGCTGACCCGTTGCGCCCGGGACGTTCGACAGTTGCTGCTTCCTCCCGAGGAGGTCGAGGACCAGGACTGGAACGTCGTGTCTTTGTGGGACGGCGGGAACCGTACTGTGGCTGGCGGCACGTTATATGAGGAGGACATCCCGTGGTAGTCCTAGTGCTCACGGCTTGTCCGGCCGGCCTACGCGGGCATCTGACCCGGTGGTTGATGGAGATCAGCCCAGGCGTCTTCGTGGGGCAGGTGACCGCTCGCGTGCGTGAGCTGATGTGGCTCCGCGTGCTTGAACTGTGCAAGGAGGGAAACGCCATCATGGTTCATTCGTCCGGCAACGAGCAGGGGCTGGAGTATCGCTGCCACCGGCACGATTGGCAGCCGGAGGAATTCGACGGCATCTGGTTGATGAGGCGTCCAGCTGAGCCGTCCACCGTGCCAGCCTTGCCTCCAGGCTGGAGCACGGTCGGACGCATGAAGCGCGCCAGGCGCTACCGAAAGTGATTCTGACCCTCGCACCCGGGGCGTAAAGTCGCTGCTCAGAGAGTGTGCTCCCCGCTCGCGCGGGGATGAGCCCGTGCGAGCGGCGAGTCCGACGGGGTTGAGCTGGTGCTCCCCGCTCGCGCGGGGATGAGCCGTTGACGGTGTCGTTCTTCGCGCCGGTGAAGTTGTGCTCCCCGCTCGCGCGGGGATGAGCCCGAGCGCGCCTGGGGCTACGGGTCCACATCCGGGTGCTCCCCGCTCGCGCGGGGATGAGCCGATCGAGTCCGCAGCCACCGCCACGCCGTCGACGTGCTCCCCGCTCGCGCGGGGATGAGCCGTTGAAGCCCCGGATGATCGAGTCGCGGGCAGCGTGCTCCCCGCTCGCGCGGGGATGAGCCGAAGATGCTCACCGCGACGATCGCCGTGGCTGTGTGCTCCCCGCTCGCGCGGGGATGAGCCGTGCACGGTCGAGAGTCCGAACGTGCTCCGAGAGTGCTCCCCGCTCGCGCGGGGATGAGCCGCGGTCCACGTCGAGGCGCACGTCGTCGACGTAGTGCTCCCCGCTCGCGCGGGGATGAGCCCTGGTAGCCGGTGACGTCCATCCACGCGCCGGGGTGCTCCCCGCTCGCGCGGGGATGAGCCCTGGAACCGGGTCCGGGTGACACCGGGAACAAGGTGCTCCCCGCTCGCGCGGGGATGAGCCGATGGTGGCGTCGGTGTCGTCGGGAGTGAGATCGTGTTCCCCGCTCGCGCGGGGATGAGCCGGCCACCGACCGCATGGCGGCCGCCCTCGGCGCGTGCTCCCCGCTCGCACGGGGATGAGCCGAACAGCCGCGTAGCCCCTGCCTCGGCGATGCCGTGCTCCCCGCTCGCGCGGGGATGAGCCGGAGTCGCCGAGCAACTCGCCCTCGGTGCTGGTGTGCTCCCCGCTCGCGCGGGGATGAGCCGGATTGGCGGCCGGTGAAGTGGACGTGGTTACCGTGCTCCCCGCTCGCGCGGGGATGAGCCGGATTCGCGCGGCGGACAGGCCTGACCGTGAAGGTGCTCCCCGCTCGCGCGGGGATGAGCCCAGGGTGCCAACGGTGTTGCGGGCCTCGATGAAGTGCTCCCCGCCGGGCGGGAAGAGCCGCCGCTGCTCGACAGGATCCTGCACAGACTTTAGTCGTCTGGGTCGACCCAGTGATGTGGGTGCGTACATTGGCGACCATGGGGTGGAGGTCGGTCGATTGCAGAAGCCTTGCGCAAGAACTGATCGGCGACCAGGTTGCGCGATGGCGTCACGTGCAGGCTGTGGCGAACGCCGCCAAGCGACTGTCGACCGCGCCGTCTGATGACATCGTTGTCTCGGCTGCATGGCTGCATGACATCGGGTACAGCGACAAGTTGGTGGCAACCGGCATGCACGCCATCGACGGCGCCGCCTTTCTCGATCTGTTGGGCGCACCGCAGGAACTGGTCAGTCTCGTTGCCTTCCACACCGGCGCCGAGCACGAGGCGGACGAGCGTGGCCTGCTCGATCGGCTCATCCAGTTCGATTCGCCACCACAGGACCACCTCGATGCTCTCATCCTGGCCGATCTGATCAGTGGGCCCGACGGTCAACCTATGACTGTTGCCGAGCGACTGGCGGACATGCTGCGACGCTACGAGCCTCAGCATCCGGTGCACCGAGCAGTCGTACGATCCGCCGACTACCTCAGGGAGGCCGCGGCACGAGCTGCGAAGCGGTACGACTACCCGATGTAGGGCGCGGACCGGTCCTCGAGGCCGTGCTCCAGGCGCATGCGCATGGACGGGTGCATGGGCAGAGCGGCTGTGGCTTCGGGTGCCAGCCACTCCACGCGTTTGCTTTCACTGCTGGTGCGAGCGTCTCCACCCCTGAGCTGCGCTGAGAACGCGATCGAGAACTGCTGACGGACCTCGCCGTCCTCGTAGGCCATCACGTGGTTGGGGTTCGTGTAGGTCCCAGTGATGCCGGTGACCTCGACGTCGTACCCGGTCTCTTCCTTCACTTCTCGGACGACTGTCTCTGCGATCGACTCGCCGATCTCGTGACCGCCACCGGGCAGCGCCCAGAGGTCGTTGTCGGTCTTGTGGATGAGGAGGACTCGGCCCTGGTCGTCCTGAACGATCGCGACGACGGACGGTACGACGCTGTTGGCCTTCGGGGCACTGGGGTCGTCGATGTAGTCGATGCGGCGTCCCATGTGCCCAACACTGTCATGACCGTTAGTGGGTCTCCAAGGCT
The DNA here is from genome assembly GCF_003515065.1 of Nocardioides immobilis. Taxonomy (GTDB): domain Bacteria; phylum Actinomycetota; class Actinomycetes; order Propionibacteriales; family Nocardioidaceae; genus Nocardioides; species Nocardioides immobilis. Next base: position 69,139 of record NZ_QXGH01000021.1, on the reverse strand, counting down.
TCTGCGGCGTCCCAGACTCGGTCGAACGACTTCATCCTGGGCAATCGGTGCTCTCAGTAAACCGGCATTGGTCATCCGCGGAACGACCACCTTCGACCAGGTCAGCGTGCAGTGGCCTTCTTCACCGCGGTCAACATCCGCAAGCTCGTGGTGCGGGCCTAGCGCCTGTGCGAGCTGGTCGACCCTGAGCCTCACGTCGTTGGCCGAGCTGTTCCTCGAGTCCTCCGTTCGTGCCGGTCTCAATAACCTGGTCAGCGGCGGCACGCAGGCCGCTGGGACACGGAGGTGATGCGGACTCGTGACCACGATCGCCATCTGCTCGGTAACTGGCCCACAGGTCCACAACCGGCCACTCAGGCCGGCGACAGCCTCGTCGTCGGCGAGGTGCGTGCGGAGGAGGCACTCGACCTGCTCTTTGGCCCTGAACAGCGGGCTGCCGATCCTCTGCACCTCGAGGGAGGCAAGGACTCGCCGCTCGCAGTGGTGATCGAGCGGCCGAGCACGATGGTTCTTGCTTCCGGGTGTTTCGATGGTTCAGTCCTGCTGACCGTGGCAGTGTCGGAGAGACAGGCTGTCGCGGTGAGGTTCGCCGAAAAGCTCGGCACCTTAACGCGGTGCAATTTCATCTAACGGGCGATCGTCGAGGAGTTCCCCCACGTTTCCCGAGCTGCTCGCCCAGCGCGGGCCAGGGGCGCGGAACCGGCAAAGCCAGAGGCGCCTGTGCCCAATCGGTAGGACGGATGCCTCGCATGCCCCTTGCCCACATCAGAAGACGAACGAGATAGCGCGGGTGAACACGCGGTCCGCGTCGCCGCCGGAGGCGACGACATCTCCGCGGTTGCATGCAAGATTGATGTGCTTCCGGACCGCGATGTCGACCTTGAGAGTGCGCGCCTTCTTCTTCCACACACCCGCTTTGTGCAGGCCGTCCTTGATCCCCGCTGCGGTCAGCTGGTCCTTGCTGTAGACCAAGCTCCACGAGAGCCGGGGTTTGCCGTCCTTACCGTGCCCCACCCGGACCTGAATGCAGGCGTCGCGGTTGCGGATCTGGTTGAGCGCCCACACCGCGCCGAGAGCGACGCCGCTGAGTGCGGCGATCTCGCTAGCCCTGTAGAACCCGTTGAGGCGGGTGAGGTTGAGCGCTCGGAAGAGGGCCTTCTTCGCCTGCCGTTTCGCACGGCTCAACGTCTTGTCGACCTGGTATTCCTCCTGCCAGTCGACCGTCTCCTCGCCGTAGACCTCACCAAGGTGGTCACCGGTGAATTTGACCAGCGCGCTGGTCAGCGTCTCCTTTTCGTGGGCGAGCGCGAAGTCAATTATGGCGTTGGCTGTTTTGTTCGACAGCAGCAGGATGCAGCCACGTCGCCCTGCTGGGATGCGGAGACTTCGAAGTGCGGGCGTGACCCATCTGAACTCGGTGATCCCGCACGTGATCCCGGCATCTCCGCGACCGGCGACCCTGCGCGGTGGACCGCCGGCCGGCAGGGTGTCCGGCACCTCCGAGGGGTCCCATGGGGCGCTTCCGCTTGCGACTTCGATGGCATCGGGCACGCAATCCCCATCTGTGTCGGCGGAGTCCGGATCGGTCCCAGACACTTCGATCTCATAGACGTCTGGGAGCCGGTCGCCGTCGGAGTCGGTGCTGGTCCCCGGCGGTGCGTCTATGCAGCGTTCATCCAGGGTTGGACAGGTTGGGATGCCTTCGTGGTGGCCAGGCCCGCCTTCCAGCCTTGGCTCTTCGTACTGGCCATCGACGCCGTCCGGACTACCGAGGTCCTCCGGCTCTCCAGCAGCAAGTGGGTCGAGATCGACTGAATCGGGGAGGCCGTCTGAGTCCGTGTCGATGCTGCTCGTCGTCATGCAGACGACTGAGTGGACCAGGTGCCCGTAGGGGTCGGTGGTCCACCGGTAGTCGCGCCCTGCGGTTGTCGGGTACGTCCCGTTGTTCGGCCACGGCACCGTCGCCGGGGTGTTCGTGACGGTTTCTTCGAGGCTGTCGTAGTAGGGGCCGTGATCGTCGCAGAGATAGGACACTCCCGGCATCCCGACTCTGAGATCCGAGTGTGGTTGGAACGCGGTCATCGACGTGCCTTCGGGCAGATCGTGGAGGCCGTAGAGGGAGTTTGCCTCCGAAGGGAACACGGCGAAGTCGGCTTGGCCTCCGCCAACGCCCGCGTGCTCGCTCTTCTGACACTGAGACGGCGGAGAATTGACGAAGTAGTAGTAGACCTCGCCCCACGACGTCGCGGACAACGAGGTTGTAGACACATCGGCATGCCATTCGCGGCTGTAATGCTTGCCCGGGTTCCCGCCGAACCAATCGTCGGGGTAGGTGTACTCGGTGGCGACCCAGCCGCGGTACAGCTTCAGATCGGGATCCGCGGCAACTGGCGCTTCCGAAGCCGATCCGCTCGACATGGGCGAGTGAGCCGCGGCCACCGTTGGCAATGTCAACATGACCGCGACGACGGAGAACCAGGTAGTGGTGCCTACCAGGCGTCCGGCGAGTTCCCCCATGTGGACAGGATGCAGCGTTGTCTCCCGGCCCGCGGCCATTCACGGCATTCTTTACCGGCGCCTCACGGCCCAGATCAGAGCTGAGTTGGGTCCTTTGAACACGTCGCGGCGGATGGCCTGGCGTTCGACGATGTCGAACCAAACCTCGAGGCCAGGTTCATCCAGGAGGCGTGGGTCGGGTTGAAGAGGACCTTGAACCACGGGTGATCCGCTTGACCCGCCGACATCCTCCTCTTCCCCGGCGGCTCGCGCGCGTTCGGTTCGGCACTCCGTGCTCGGGACTAGAAAGGTTGTGCGAGCGAGTCGGCGTCCAAAGCCTGTGCGGCGTCCCAGACTCGGTCGAACGACTTCAGGTAATGCTCGAAGAGTTGGCCATCAGCCAGCTTCCGAATGTGGAGGACGGGATTCTGAGGTGCCGGTGATCCGACGACGTGAGTGTTAACGAGCATCTGATCGTCGAAGCGGTAGATCGAGTTGTAGAGCACGCTGTCGTGTTGCCTGACCTCGACGCCTGGGATACCTAGGACTGGCTGCATGTAGGTGAGGCTCAGCCGGATGCGCGCTGCGAGGTTGGCGCCTATGCCCTCCTCGTCGCCTCGCCAGGCCACCGTGGCCGAGTCGGGATCGCCATAGAGAAGACGCACCTTGAGGCCATCAGCAGCCCGCTCCACCAGTTTGGCCGGCAGATCGGGATGGCTGTCGACCAAGAACAAGCCGGCGTACACGAGGATCTCGACCCGCTCGGTGGCTCCGTCGACCAGTCGGCGCCAGAGGTCGGCCGGCACGGCGCCTCGGTTCGGGTAGAACCCCATCAACTCGGCCTTGCTGGTCGCATGCACCTGTTCGTCATCGAGCAGCTGCGGCCACAGGAAGATCTCGTCGCTCTCGAGCAGGCTGGCGACTCGTTGCCGGTGTCGCTTATGCGGGACTCGGCCATTTTGGAGCCATCTCTCGACTGTCTTGGGATCGACCTCGACCCCCGTCGCGAGCTCCCCGACGGTCACGCCGGCTTGGTGCATCTGGCTGCGTAGGCTCGTTTCCCATCGCTTCCCCGAGGACGTTTTGGGACGTTTGGCTACCACGCTAGACGTCCCGAACCATCCGCTCCAGGGGGTGCTGCCGTCCTGTGGATAGCGATGAGGTTGGAGGCAATCGCTCACCAAGACCAAGGAGAAGACGTCATGGCGATGCCCCGCAAGCTTCCGGTCGAGTTCGGCGTGGCCTTCCCGTACGGCGCGTACGCCGTGGGCGAGGTCCAGCCGGTCCGGGACTACGACAAGTCCACCCGTGAGCGGATCATCCAAGCGGTCGACCCGGACACGGGGCTGCTGCTCTGGTCCGTCGACGTGGTGGACGGTGACCCAGAGGCCAAGAAGTCCACACGCACTATGTCGGTCAAGATCACGGCCACGGTGCAGCCGGTGCTGCCCGAAGCCCTGTCCGGCCTGCCGTTCACCCCGGTCGAGTTCGACAAGATGACCGCCACGGCGTACATCGAGGAGAACGGAGACTTCTCCAAGATCGCGTGGTCGCTGCGTGCTGCCGATGTCCGAGCGCCGTCCCGGTCGACGAAGCCGGCGACCGAGAAGGCGGCCATCGAGAAGGCGAGCGCCTGATGGTGGACGCGCCCCCGGACTGGGCATGGGGCGGCTGGGTGCTCGGTGACCTCGCGGACATCCTTCGCCGCGCCTGTGACGTACTCGGCAACGCCACCGATATTGAGCGTGTAGTTGTCTCGCCACCTTCGCGGCCCGAGGAAGTGCCCGAGATACGTGTGGTGGTCCCAAGTGAGCTCGGGCTGCTCTCGATCAGACGAGACCTCACCCAAGGTGAGTACCCGGTTCAGTTCTTCGGGCGGCCGACGGACAACTGCTGGATCGCCGAGGTTCCGGGCCTTCGACTGTTCGTCGCGCACGCACAGGGGAGGTCATCGTGATCGGCGCCGGAACCGCTGGCGAGTGGATTCATTTTCTCGATGCGCGCGACGCGGTGGACGCGATCAGTGAGCTCACGCGGATGGTCCAGCGGCTCGACGACGCCAGTGACGAGGTGACGGGGGTCCTTTACACCCTCAGCGGCTCACCGTCGTGCGACGTGGAAGAGATCCTGCGGGTCGCCCGTGCCGCGACGTACGAAGCGATTGGGCTGTTGAGCAGCGTGATCACTCGCATCCGTCTCGACAACCCCGATGCGGCCTGAACCATGACGGTCGACACCGTGGACCGAGCCGTGACTCTCCCTGGGGCACTGGAATTCATCGGCCGCTGCGCCGGCTACGCGTGCGTCCTGCTGGGTGCGGCGTGGCTGGCCTGGCCGTGGAGCCTCGCCCCGACGGCGGCCGTCACTCTTATGGCCACCGGCGCGCTCATTTGGTCCTGGTGGCACCCGGCATCCTTCGGCCGTGCGAGCGGTTGCCTTCGCGGATGGATCTGGCGGAGGGCCATCGTGCGCGACTGGGAGACGGTCTGTGCGCGTTGCGGTCTCGCGGAGATTGAGGTGCCGGCAGTACGACGGAGCCGCGTCGCCTTCCCTCACGTCGAGTTGCAAGTCCGCCCGGCGCTTGGCCAGACGATCAGTGACTTCGAGGGCGCAGCCGAGGCAGTTCGCAGCGGTGTCGGAGCATCCCGGGTCCGAGTCGAGGCATGCGGCACACGCGACGTCCTGTTGACCTTCACCGTCGGCGATCCGCTGCGGCTGTCCTTCGACGCCCGGCCGGCCGCTGCGCTGGAGCAGCTGGACGCGGTTCCCATGGGCCGGCGCGAGGACGGTCTGGAGTGGCGGCTGGCGATCGGCCCCCACACCCTCGTCGCCGGGTCGTCGGGCTCGGGCAAGGGATCGGTCTTCTGGTCGTTGGCCTTTGGACTCGCCCCCGCGGTCCACTCCGGCCGGGTCCAGCTGCACGGCATCGACCTCAAAGGCGGAATGGAGGTCCTGATGGGCAGAACCCTTTTCACGACGACAGCCACCAACGCTGCGGAGGCGGTCGCCGTGCTCGAGTTGTTGGTCGGCTGGATGCGCGAGCGAGCCCAGCGGTACGCCGGCCAGGTGCGGTCGCACGTTCCGAGCGTCGATGAGCCGCTGCACGTGGTGATGATTGACGAGCTGGCCGCGCTGACTGCGTACTGCCCTGAGCGCGATCTGCAGCGGCGGGCCGAGACAGCGATCAACCTGCTGTGCTCCCAGGGTCGAGCACCGGGCTTCATGGTCTTCGCCTGCCTGCAGGACCCCCGCAAGGAGGTCATCCCCGCCCGCGGACTGTTCACTCAGATGGTCGGACTGCGCCTCAAGGACCTGTCCGAGACGTCGATGGTGCTCGGCGAGACAGCTGTGCTCAGCGGGGCGCACTGCCATCGGATCCCTCGGGACATGCCCGGTACCGGCTACGTGCTACCCGAGGAAGGCGGTCATCCCATCCGCGTCAGAGCCGGCTTCGCTTCCGATCGCGCCATCCGGGAGGTCGCTGATCGATTCGCTACATCCGCGGCGGTCCCGATTGTTGTGCCGGACCCCGACCCGCAGGACCGCCCTCGGCGGACGCGCTCGAGCGAGGTGGCGTCATGAGTGAGACCTGGAGGATGAGGGCGCTCTGCGCACACTTTCGGACCCTGCCGTGGATCGCGGATCCTCGAGATCTGTCACCGGCGGCCGGTAAGGCGATGTGCATCGTCTGCGATGCCTGCCGAGTACGGGCGGAGTGCGAGGCGTACGTCCAGCGGGCCGGGATCGTGAGTGGATTCTGGGCAGGTCGGGACCGCACGCCTGCAACTGACGCTTCGGCGGCAGGTGGTGCCGCATGACTAGGCAGTCGGTTTCCTTGACCGCTTCGGCTCCGATCACGACCACGTTGGTCCAGGCGGCCGCGGACACGACAGGCGTCTGCCGGCGTCCGTTGCTGCGGAAAGTCACCGACCGGGCAACCGGGCAGGTCGCCTCGGTCCCGATCCCATGCGGCTCCACCCGGGCCACTGTCTGCCCCGCATGCGCGGATCGGGCTCGGAGAGTGAGGATGCACCAGTGCCGAGAAGGCTGGCACCTCGTCGACGACCCACTCCCGCCCTCGAACGACGAAGACACTGAGGACGACCCGGACGAGTCCAGGGATGACGACGGTGACGACGGGGCGGATCGTCGGGTGCGTTCGACCCGCCGGCTCCCGGGGTTCCCGGATCTGCCGAAGGTGCCAGTCGAGCATGTCTCGATCGGGCGGACGTTCACCGATCCTCGGACGGGAGCGACGTTCCGGCCCTCGATGTTCGTCACTCTGACTCTGCCGTCCTACGGCCGCATCGCACCGGGCACCGGGGTGCCGGCTGACCCGTCCTACTACGACTACCGGCACGCGGCGCTGGACGCGCTGCACTTCCCTCGGCTGGTGGACCGGTGGTGGCAGAACCTGCGCCGGTGCGCGGGCTACAAGGTGCAGTACTTCGCCTCCGTCGAGGCCCAGCGACGCCTCGCACCGCACCTGCACACCGCACTGCGCGGCTCCATCCCGCGCGCCACGTTGCGGGGCGTCACCGCGGGGACCTACTGCGCCCTGTGGTGGCCCGATGTCGACACCGTCCGGTACGACGCGGACCGCGGCGACGAGCTCCCGGCGTGGGATCCGGTGGCCCAGGGCTATTACGACCCCACCACCGGCGCGCTGTTGCCGTCGTGGGACCAGGCGCTCGACGACATCGATGGGGACGAGTTCGCCGAGCCGATGCACGTCCTGCGATTCGGGGACCAGGTCGACATCAAGGGCATCCTCGGCGGCACCGAGGAGACTCACCGCGCGGTGGCCTACCTGTGCAAGTACCTCACCAAGGCGGTCGCCGAGACCTACACGGACCCCGACCACCCGAACCCTGCATACGAGGCGCACATCGACCGTCTGCATGCGGAGGTCCGGTGGTTGCCCTGTTCGGAGTCCTGCTCCAACTGGCTGCGGTTCGGGGTCACCCCAAAGGACCCGGGGTCGGGGATGGTCCCGGGGATGTGCCCATCCAAGGCCCACGACCGTGAATGCCTCGGACTGGGCGGCCGGCGGGTCCTAGTCTCGCGGCACTGGACCGGCAAGACGCTGACCGAGCACAGGGCGGACCGGGCCGCTGTGGTCCGCGCGGTCCTTGAGGAAGCCGGGATCGACGCCCCCGAGGCCCGACGGCTCGCCGCCGACGTACTCCATTCCGATGGTCAGCCCCGGTTCGTGTGGGAAGACGTCCCGGTCGAGGAACGCAGCTATGGCGCGACCATCGCCGCCTCACTGCGGCAGCGGCGTGATTGGCGTGAGCAGTACGAACGAGCCAAGGAGGTGGCGCGCGCTGGTCCCGCATCTTGACCCCCTGTGGACGGCCGTTCGGCAACCACACACCCGCGGCCTCCCGATAGCCAGCCAATACCAGGTCTCCGGCCTGGCTGTCAGGGGTGAGCGAAGCGAATCACGAAGTGACACGTAGTGCCCTTGACGGGCAGGCCGGAGACCGACCATCAGACGGCGGGAGGCCGCGGGCCACCAGCCATGAGCCTCGGGAGTTCCCATGGAATACCTGCACAATCTTGATGAACGGCCTGACGAAGCGGTCGGGCTCCGGCCGAACGTCTGGCTGATGAGCTCCGATGAGCTGCCGCCCCTGTTGTTCACGCCTGAGGAGGTTGCTCGGCTGCTCGGCGTTGGGAGGCAGAAGGTCTACGACTTGATGCGTCAGCGATTGCTGCGGTCGGTCAAGGTCGGGGCGTGCCGCCGGATCTCGGCCCGCGCCCTGAGCGACTACGTCGCTGACCTTGAGCTCGAGGACGTGTCGTGACGGCCGGGAAGGCACCGAACGGATCGGGGTCGATCTGGAAGCGATCGAACGGGACCTGGGCCGGCGGTCTCTACGTGGACGAGGCGGACGGAGACCGTCGGCGGCACGTGTTCCACGCAAGGACGCGCCGGGAGGTCGAAGAATGGCTGGCAGACCTGCGACGGAAGAGCGAGTCCGGTGTGCCGATCGCTCCGAGCCAGCTCACCGTCGGTGCCTACCTTCGCGAGTGGCTGGATGAGGTGGCCGCGGCCCGGGTCAGGCCGAGCACCTTGACTGCCTACCGGCACCGGATCGAGCACTTCTTGGAACCTGACTTGGGCAAGGTTCGGCTGGGGAAGCTGACGGCACGCGAAGTTCGGAGGTATCTCGAGCGACTGAAGCAGCGAGGCATCGGCGCTCGGACGATCCGCTACGTGCACGCAACGCTTCGTGCGGCCCTGGAGGACGCGGTCCGCGAGGAACTGATCGAGAAGAACGTGGCGAAGCTCGTGCGCGCCCCCACTGTGCCGAAGAAGGAACATCACCCGCTTTCGGTCGACGAGACCCGGGCGTTCCTGAAGGCGAATCGAGACGATCGCCTCTACGCGCTCCTGGTCGTGATTGCCCTGCTCGGTCTGCGTCGAAGTGAGGCGCTCGGCCTTCGTTGGGAGGACGTCGATCTCGATCAGGGCGTGCTGCGAGTTCGCCGTGGTCTTCACCGGGTGTCGGGGCAGCTGGTCACGATGGAGACCAAGACGGCCAGATCGAGGCGGACCGTCCCGCTGCCAGCTTTCGTCGTGTCGATCCTGCGGGAGCATCTGGCGCGGCAGGAGGACGAGTGCGTCGCCATCGGAGCTGGGTGGCACGGATCGGGTCATGTCTTCACGACGTCGATCGGGACGCCACTGGATCCCGACAACACGACGAAGTTCGTGAAACGCGCCCTCAAGACCGCCGGGGTTCGCGATGTCCGGATGCACGACTTCCGACACGGGTGTGTGTCGGTTCTTCTGGAGCTGCGTGTTCCGCCTCGCACGGTGATGGAGATCGTCGGGCACGCGAGCCTTGAGATGACGATGAACGTCTACGGCCACGTCTCACTCGATGACAAGAAGTCGGCGCTCGACCAGCTGGGCGAACTCTTCGAGGAGGGGTCGTGAGCAGGCGCGTTGCTACCGGCGTTGCTACCGCTGGGCCTGAGGACCCTTCGAGGACTACCGAGGCGACATGCCGAAAAATGCGAACCCGCAGGTCAACGGGTGTGTTGCCTGCGGTTCGGATCTGCGCGCCCGTAGGGATTCGAACCCCAAACCTTCTGATCCGTAGTCAGATGCTCTATCCGTTGAGCTACGGGCGCATGCCGCCTCAAGCGACGCGACCGGACGAGAATAGCCGAGCCGCTGTGCGGATGCCGAATCGCCCCGGGTCTGCAAATATGTGCAGCACACGATGCCCCGGGGGGCAGTCCGGGAGCGCGCGAGAGCAGGAGGGTCGTGTTGTCCGGCTACGAGCCCGAGGACCGCGAGCTGTTCGAGCGCGCGGCGACGGAGCTCTACGAGCTGGTCGTGCAGGAGGGCGGGGTCGCAGCCGACGACGCCCGGGTGGCCGAAGGGAGCGACGCCAAGGCGGCGCTCGACCTGCTCGCGGAGCTCAACCTGGTCCAGCTCGACCAGCGCGACGGCATCTGGCGGGCCCTGGAGCCGGCGAACGTCCAGTCCCGCGTGGTCACCCCGTTGAGCAACGAGGGCGCCCGGCTGCTCGAGGAGTCGGCGCGCTGGGCCAAGGCGTTCCAGTCGCTCAACCACAGCTGGCGCCGGTCACCGGTCGCCCAGAGCTCGGGCCCGTTCACGTATCTCCACAACGAGGCGATCAACCCCTACCTGACGGCGCTGATCGGAGACGCGGAGGAGGACCTGCTCACCGCCCAACCGCAGACGGGCCGCGACGCGCCGACGATCGCGACCGCCGCGCTGCGCGACACCGAGGCGCTCGAGCGGGGCCTGTCGATGCGCACGCTCTACCAGCACAGCGCGCGGCGGAGTGCGGTCACCCAGAAGTACGTCGCCGCGGTCACCGCCCGCGGGGCGCAGGTGCGGACGCTCGACGAGTTCTTCAACCGGATGATCGTGGTCGACCGCCGGGTCGCCGTGATCCCGGCGGCCGACACGCTGGCCACGGCGGTCGTCGTACGCGAGCCTGCCGTCGTCGCCTACCTGCTCGACGTGTTCGAGCGCGCCTGGGCTCGCGGCCGGCCGTTCGTCAACGCCGAGCAGACCACCGTCCGAGAGATCGCGGACGAACAGCGCGCGATGACGATCCGGATGCTCATCGCCGGGCACTCCGACGCCGTGAGCGCCAAGCGGCTCGGCGTCAGCCCACGGACCTACGCCGGCTACGTCGCCGACCTCAAGACCGAGTACGACGCCGACACCCGGTTCCAGCTCGGCTATCGGATGGGGAGCAGAGGGATCACGGGCAACGAGGCCGCGGAGTCCCAGGCCGAGCAGGGCACAACATGACGACGACCGCCGGGCAGTGCCCGGCGGTCGACGTACAGAATGCTCAGATCAGCGGCCGTGGCCCGGAGCCACCCGGCACGCGCCTCCGCATCCCCATGCGCTGTCCAGCGCCTGCGCGGACGGCGCGACGACTGCGCTGAGACCCACCATCGCCACTGTCGCTACCACTACCAGCGCGGCTCTGCGTCCGAACTCCCTCATGCCTCTGCCCTCCGATTGGTGTCTCGGGGTCGCACGAGCCCCCAGACGATAAGTCGTTCGCCTCATACCCAAACACTGCAAGTGCCCTACCGCAATCCCCCAACATCTTCTTGTCCAACCGGCTTCGCTCGCGAGGGCCTCCGCCAACGGGGCTCAGATGCGAGAACCCCCGGCGAGCGAGCTCACCGGGGGTTCGACGCGGAGGCGGAGGGATTTGAACCCTCGATGGGGTTGTAGCCCCAAACCCGCTTAGCAGGCGGGCGCCATAGACCGGACTAGGCGACGCCTCCCTGCTGGCCGGCGCGCCGGTCAGCGGAGACAGGTTACAAGGCAGCAGCGGGACCGGCCGAATCGACCAGCGAATCGGACCGTCAGCGAGCCGCGCGGCTCAGGTGGTCGCGGACGTCGCGCGCGAAGTCGTCCTTGTCAGCGGCCAGCAGGTCGACGGGGATGATGGTGGAGCGACCGTCCTTGAGACGGAACACGACGCACGCGACCGCCTGCGGCTGGGTCGCCACGGCGTCCTCGACCTCGCTCCACCGGGCTTCGGTCACGCCGGCGCCGCGCACCATCCGGACCCGGTAGCCGGTCTCGGTCAGCCGTACGACGCTCACCTGCGTCCGCAGCCACCACGCGAGCCCGAGCAGCCCGAGCAGCCCGACCGCGAGCAGCACGACGAGCAGGTCCGGCCCCAGGCCCGCCGCTGCGACCACCAGGGTCCCGACGAGGACCAGCACGGCGAACAGGATCAGGTAGGCGCCGACGAACCTGGCCACCACCAACGGTGACATCCGGTAGTCGACAGGATCGGAGGCTTCGGCACTGACCACGCAGAGGGGGCGGGATTCGAACCCGCGGTAGGTCTCCCTACGGTCGCTTTCAAGGCGACTCCGATCGGCCACTCCGGCACCCCTCCTCGGGGACTCGCAGCTACCGAGCCCCCGGCGGACGATTCTAGAGCCCCACGGTCACGCCGCGAGAGTCGCCCGCGACCGCAGGATGCGCTGTTCGGCCGGGTCGAGCCAACGGAGCCGGTCGCGCAGCACGTCCTCATCGACGAGCAGCTCGGCTGCGGCCTCCTCGGGAGAGAGAGCCCACGCCAGCGCCTCGCCGACCTCGTCGATCGACGGCAGGAGCAGCCGGGCGGTCTCGCGCCGTACGCGCAGCTCCTCCCGGGCCGCCAGTACGCCGACGAGCGTCGGCCCGCGCTCGGCATGGAGGCACTCGTGGAGGACCGTGCACCGCCGCTCCTCCCAGGTCAGGTTCGTGCGGAGGCTGATGACCTTCTCGTCGAACAGCGTGAAACCGCGATCCTGGCTGTCGTCCGGGTGGTGCCAGCGCAGCTCCCAGTCCCCGAGGGCACGGAGGCGGCGCCAGGGATGGATCACGCGCAGACGATAGGCGGGACGACCGGCACTTAGCCCTTGTCGTCCCTCGGCTTGCCCGACCTGCCTCGAGCGGCTCGCTTCTGGACCGGCGGTGCGGGACGCTCCCGGCTCCGACGACCGGCGAGCTCGTCCCCTCTGTCTCCGCGGCGTGCGCGCTCGCGGGTCTCGAGCTCCGCCATCCACGTGCGGGCGTCAGCGCCCACGGCCACCGCGATCTTGACCAGCTGCTCGACATGGATGAGCCGGGGTTCGGCCGTCGGCGACAAGATGTTGGCGAGGGTGCTGCGCGGGATGCCGCTCTCTCGCGCCAGCTCGACCTGCGTCATGCCCGCCTCGGCGAACCCGGCGCGGATCAACCGGAGCGTGTCCACGTTGATCGGCGCGGAGGCGTGCTCCTTCTGTCCCATGCCCAGACGGTATCCCAATTTGAACAGGCTGTGAAAGGCCCCCCTTGCGCGCCGTTTCATTCTGAACTATCTTTCGATTGTGTCCCAACCGGAACATCTCGGGAGCCGGGTCCGCCGGGCCGCCGCTCAAGAGCTCCGTCGCGTCGTCACGGAAAGACAGATCAAGCTCACCGAGCTGAGCTCGATCTCCGGCATTCCGCGGTCGACGCTGCACCACCGCCTCAACGACAACGGCGACCTGACCGTCGCCGAGCTGGTCCAGCTGGCGATCGCGCTCGACCTCCCAGCGGCCGGCCTGGTCGCCGCGGCGATCGACGCAGCAAGCGACGGCACCAGCGACGACTCAGGGACTCCGAACGAGTGACACATCAAGAAATCGGCGCCCTCGGCCCGCCCTCGAGGAAAGGCACGACATGCACCACACCATCAGGAAGCACCTACCGCTCGCTGTCGGCACGCTCGGCGCGGCGATCTTCTTGGCGTCGGGTCCAGCGGCCATGGCAGCATCCGACGACTGGAACTCCCGGAGTGACCCCCTGGTCGCCTGGGACGGCGGCGTCAAGCAGGCGCTGGCCTACGGGACGGCGTACACCAAGGATGGCAGTCTGAAGAACCACACCAACTACAAGGATCCGCGGCCGGGCGGCGACTACGTCTACACGCAGTCCGACTACGACGTCTACTGGCCGAACTTCCAGGGCCAGTACCACTGGCAGGGCAAGTGCTGCACCGACCAGAGCGCACGCGATCGCAGCGGTGACTGGGTCGATCAGTACGACGCCTACTACTACGCGGACATCGACGGTGTCGAGAAGGGACGCGTCTACTACAAGGTCTGCGAGGACCAGGAGTGGAGCCCGGACGCCTGCAGCATCAACCCGTTCATCACCTTCAGCCTGTGACGGTCGCACTCTCGGGTGTGCGGTGCTCCTACCGTCTCGACCGGCCGGTCGTCACCATCGACGAGCTCGAGCTGACGGCCGGTCCGGTCGGCCTGGTGGGCGTCAACGGGGCAGGCAAGACCACCCTGCTCCGCACCCTCGCCGGCGCTCGCACTCCGCAGGACGGAACCGTTACCGTCGACGGCGACGACCTGTACGGACCGCGTCGCCGGCGCGTCGTCCAGACGATCGGCTACATGCCTCAGGAGATCCAGTTTCCGGGCGAGCTCACCGTCACCCAGGTGCTCGGCTACCTGTGCTGGCTGCGACGCGTCCCCTCGCGCACGGCGAAGGCACAGTCGGCGGAAGCGGTGGAGGCGGTCGGACTCGCCGACCGCGCCCATCAGCAGACCCGCCGGCTGTCAGGCGGCATGCGGCGCCGCCTGGCACTCGCCGCGGCACTCGTGAACGAGCCGCGCGTGCTGCTGCTCGACGAGCCGACGACAGGGCTCGACCCCGAGCAACGGGCCGGCGTCCGCGAGATCATCGCGAACCTGGACTCCCGCTGCCTGGTCCTGATGAGCAGCCACGTGATGGAGGACATCGCGAGCGTGACGTCGAGCATCGTCGTCCTCCACGAGGGGGTCGTGCGCTACCACGGCGCGACGTCGTCGTTCGTGGCCGCGCACGGGGGGCCGAACCGGTCGGCCGAGCTGGCCTTCCTCACCACGATCGCGGACGCGTGATCGGCGCGCAGGGCGTGTGGCTCGGCACGGCGCGGGTCCGGCTCCTCACGGCGGCGGCGTTGTTCACAGCAGGACTGCCGCCGGTCCTCGACCGGGACCTGTCCTGGCTCGGGTCCTGGAAGAAGGCCCTGGACCAGGGCACGTTCAGCATCACGACGCTGGGTCCGGTCGCGGCCGGCATCGCCTGCGTCGTCTACGTCCGCCTGCGCCGGTCAGGCGTCCCCGACCTGCTCAGTCAGGCGAGACGCCCCTGGCTCGGGTGGCTGGCTCCGGCACTCGGCGTCTGGGCTCTCGCCTCGGCAGCGGTCCTCCTCATCTGCGCGCTCACGACCACGGCGGCCTGGGCCGCCGGCGCCCACACCTACCCGGAGCTGTTCTGGGTCGTCCCGCCGGCGCTCGCCGTCCTCGGTGCCGAGGTGTCGATCGGCGCCATGATGGGGAGCCGGATCGGGCACTACTGGGCGGCACCGTGGGCCGCTGTGTCGGTCTTCACCCTCTTCATCCTCTCGAGCGTCGGCGTCGTTCCCGGCGTCTTCCGCACCGGCGGCACGAGCGGCTCGCTGTCCGCCGAGACCTTCGCCATCCACCCGATCGCCGCACAGGCCGTGGCGGCGCTCGGACTGGGCGTCGCCGTGATGGCGCTGTCCCACTGGGACCTGTTCCGCACCTCGTCGACCGTCCATCGCGGGATGTGCGCGGTGCTGGTCGCTGCTGCCATCCCCGCGCTGTTCCGGCTCCACAGCGACAGCGACGAGCGCTACGTGTCGTCGAGCGTCGAGTACGAGTGCCGGGACGGGCAGCCGACGGTCTGCATGCTCGAGGAGACCACCCGGCCGCTCGACGACCTCGCCGCGCGGATGCAGCGTCTCGCCGGCCCACTGGTGGCGGCGGGCGTCGCGTTGCCCGCGAGGTTCGTGCAGAAGCTCCCCGGCGACTCCAACCTCGACGAGGGCTCCGTCCGGCTGTTCGCGGACGAGGAGCTCGGCGCCACGGTGACCGACGAGACCGCCGCACGGTCGCTTGCGCAGCCTGCGGACTGCCCGGCCTACTCCAGCGACTCGCCGGAGGACCTCCCCGAGGTCGTGTTCACGATCGACCGGGTGCTGACCCACTGGATCCTGGTCCAGGACGGACAGGCGTCCGCGCCGACCGAGGGTGGTCTTGCCGATTGGTGGGCCCTGCCGGCGGAGGACCAGCACCCGTGGGTGCGGACGACGTACGACGCGCTCAGCGACTGCCGGCTCAACGCCCTGCGGCTGCCGCAGTGACCGCCGCACTCCAGGCGTGGGGCGTCGGCCGCGTCGGCCTCCTGATCGGCGCGGCCGTCCTCCTGATCGAGACCACGGCGACCGACCAGTTCCTGCTTCCGACGTTCCCCGACCGCCTCAACGGCTGGGCCCTCGTGCCCGCGCTGGTCGCACTCACCATGGCCGAGCCCCTGGTCGACCGCTCGCCCGATCTCACCCGGCACGCGACGCGGTCGCCCGTGGTGATCGCACTCGCCCGGCTGGCGCTCGCGTACGCCGGAGCGGGCGCGGTCGCCGGCTACTGCCTGTTGTCGCCGGACGGGAGGATGGTCGCGGCGTACGTCCTCGCGGCGCTCTCGCTCGCCGCCGGAACCGTGGCCCTGACCGGTCCCTGGTACTGGGTGCCCCTGCTCCCCATCTCCTTCGCGTGGCTCCAACACGCGGCAGGTGACTTCCCCCGGCCGACCTTCGCGATTCCGGCGCCCACGCTCGTCGCCGTCGTCGCCGGGTCGTGCCTGGCGTACGTCGGCGCGTCGGCCGTCAGGGAGGAGGTTCAGCGACGCCAGTAGCCGCGGACCTGAGCCCTACTCGGGCTTCTCGGCCTCGCGCTCGGCCAACCGCTCCTGCACCAGCACGGACACGGCCTGGGTCAGCCGAGCTGGACGAGCAGGTCGCCCTCTTGGACGACGTCGCCGACGTCGACCTTGATCGCCTGCACGACCCCGCCGGTCTCGGCGATCACCGGGATCTCCATCTTCATGGACTCGAGCAGCAGCACGGCCTCCCCGGCGGCGACCGTGTCGCCGACGGCCACGTCGACGGAGAGCACGTTTGCCACCATCTCGGCCCTGATCTCCGACGGCTGGCTGCGCATGGTGGCGACGCTAAGGGTTACCTCCTGGTAGTCCGACACCGGGGTGCCGGGAAAGCGGCGCCAGCACCTACAGGAGCGCCGCCGTACGGCGCGGCTCCGGTCGTACGGCGGCCGCCTCCTCCGCCCTCCGGCTGCGGCGCCCGGCGTTGCCGGCCAGCGCCAGGTCGAGCCGGATGATGAGGTACGCGAGCACCAGGCCCACGAGCAGCCCGTAGCCGGCGGACAGCGCCACCTCGCTCAGCGCCACCGCCGGGTTGCCGAGCGACGTGGCGACCGGGGACGTCGCGGCCACGCCGAACGCGCAAACCCACCAGCCCTGCCGGCGCCGGGCCCGCATGTGGCAGCCGTAGGCGAGCGCGGGCACGCCGAGCACGGCGAAGATCGGGCGCGGGAAGGCCCCGAGGTGCTCCCGGCTCCAGTCGACCCGGGCGAGCAGCCAGTCGACCAGCACGGTGGATCCGTAACGGCGCAGCAGTTCGGCGTACAGCAGGGTCAGCAGCAGGAGCGCGGCGCCGATCGCCACGACCGCGACGCCCCGCCGGCCGAGCCCGTGCAGTCCGGCGCCGAGCCGGAAGACGAGGATCTCGGCGCCGATCAGCGCCAGCCCGAGGCCGAGGTACTCGAACCGCGTGACGTCGATCGCCGGCTCGAACCCGACCGCCGCCATCGCCCCGACCGCAGCCAGGCCCATCCCGATCAAGCACTCACGGACCGACGCGGGGAACGTCTTCGCGGGGACCGTTGCCATCACCCCGAGGACGGCGGCGACCACGGTCACCAGCACCGACGCGCCGGTCGAGAGCAGGTCCTGGTCGACCCACGCGGCCATCAGCCCCATCGCCAGCGCGAGCGTCCCGAAGATCACCGGCCGGCCGCCGGTCCGTGCCGCAAGCGCC
The DNA here is from genome assembly GCF_003515065.1 of Nocardioides immobilis. Classification (GTDB taxonomy): domain Bacteria; phylum Actinomycetota; class Actinomycetes; order Propionibacteriales; family Nocardioidaceae; genus Nocardioides; species Nocardioides immobilis. Next base: position 51,695 of record NZ_QXGH01000021.1, on the reverse strand, counting down.
CAGGCGTACGTCGCCCCGATCGTCACCGACCCGGTGATGCCCAGCCAGTCCGGCCCGACCGGCACCATCGCGCAGACGAGCAGCGCGGTCCCGCCGAGCACCAGCGCGGCCCAGGCCACCAGCGGGAGCGGCGAGGCCGCGACGCTGGCGACCCGTTGCCGCAGCCCGGTCAGAGCGGGCCGCTGGGCGGCGCGGGTGGCGGTTCGGGACACGGCGGCCCACCCTAGGCCATGGCTAAAGGCGACGGTTGGCCAGCGACGGGTTGGTGACCCGAGCGGAGTCGAGCGTCGCACGGTCGACCTCTGCGGTGACGACGACCGGCTCGCCCTCGTCGCCCGGCCCGGCCTCGGCGACGACCTCGCCGAGCGGGTCGACCACCATCGAGTGGCCCGTGTAGCGCGGCGCCGGCTGTCCGACCGCGGCGACGTAGACGGTGTTCTCGATGGCACGGGCGGTCAGCAGCGTCCGCCAGTGGTGGACCTTGCGCGGCCCGGCGACCCAGGCGGCCGGGACCACGATGACCTCGGCCCCCGCATCCACCAACCTGCGCGTGAACTCGGGGAAGCGCAGGTCGTAGCAGGTCATCAGCCCGACCTGCCAGCCACCGACCTCCACCACGACCGGCGCGATCGGCCCGGCCATGAGCCGGTCGGACTCGCGGTAGCCGAAGGAGTCGTAAAGGTGCACCTTGCGGTACGACGCCTGGGCGGCGCCGCGCACGACGAGGGTGTTGAACGGCCGCTCCGGGTCTGTGCTCTGCTCGAACATGCCGGCGACCACGGTGGTCGCCCGCGCCTGCGCGACGCCGGCCAGCTCGGTCGCGAACGGGCCGTCGAGCGGCTCGGCGTACGGACTGACGTCGGAGCCCGCCTCGCCGAAGTCGCGGGCGAACGCCTCCGGGAAGACCACCAGGTCGTGCCCGCCGGGTGCGAGCCGGTCGAGAGCCTCGCGGTTCTCCGTGGGGTCGAGGCCGGACGCCGCCTGGACAAGGGCCAGCCGCAAGGTGGTGTGGCTCACGCCCTCAGTCTCCCCCGTCGCGCCACGCTTCCGGCGAGGGGTGGCGTTTGCGAGACTCCAGGGGTGATTGAGCCCGGCCTGACCAGCTTCGCCGCCATCGTCCTCGCCGGCGGCCAGGCCACCCGTCTCGGTGGCGCCGACAAGGCGACCATCGAGATCCGCGGCCGGAGCCTGCTCGAGCACACGCTCGACGCGGTGATCGACGCGGCGGAGGTGGTCGTCGTCGGACAGCCGGTGCCGACGGACCGCCCGGTGACATTCGTCGTCGAGGACCCGCAGTACGGCGGCCCGGTGGCCGGTCTGCTGACCGGCCGCGACTCGCTGCTCCGGTCGTTCCCCTGGCTGGCCGTCCTCGCCGTCGACATGCCGTTCATCACCGCCACGACGATCCGGCGTCTCCACGATGCGGCGGTCGGGCACGACGGCGCGGTGCTGGTCGACCCCGACCTCCGCCGCCAGCTCGCCTTCGTCGTCGACAGTGCCCGACTCGCCGAGGTGGAGCCGGACCGCGAGGCGCGGCACGGCCGCCCGGTGTCGAGCCTCCTCGACGCGCTGGATCTCGTCTCGGTCCCCGCACTGGGCCACGAGCACCGCGATATCGACTCGTGGACAGATCTGCGGGATCTGGCCGACGAGCCCGAGGTCTGATTCGCCCCGGTCCGGGTCTTGTCACGGGGCGTCTGCAAAGTCACCCTGGGATGGTGAACCTCCACGACTGGATCGATGAGCTGTGCGACCTCCTCGATATCGACAGCGAGGCTGACGAGAGCCTGCTCGGCGACCTCGCCGAGGTCGCGCACGACAACGTGCACCCGGCCGCCGGGCCAGTCACTGCCTACCTGCTCGGCGTGGCCACCGGCGCCAACGAGTCCAACCCGGAAGCGGTCGAGCGGATGGCGGCCAAGGTGCAGGCCCTGGCGGAGGCCTGGGACCGCCCGGCGGGCGCCGCTGCCGCCGAGGACCGCGACGCCGAGGCCGATGAGGAGGTCGCCGAGGAGCTGACCCACCTCGACGAGATCGACGAGGAGATCGACGAGGACGTCGACGCAGAGGAAGAAGAGGACCTTCTGGTCTGACGGTGGGGCCGGGTCGGCAGGATGGGGCACATGCGTGCTGTCACCGTCACCGAGCCCGGTGGGCCTGAGGTCCTGACCATCAGCGAGCTGCCGGATCCGGAGCCGGGGCCGGGCGAGGTGCTCATCGACGTCGCCGCCACGGCGGTCAACCGGGCGGACCTGCTGCAGCGGAGAGGGTTCTACCCGCCGCCGTCGGGTGCGTCCGGCGTGATCGGGCTCGAGTGCAGCGGCACGATCGCGGCGGTCGGTGCGGGCGTGACCGGCTGGACCGTCGGGACACCGGTGTGCGCCCTCCTGGCCGGTGGCGGCTACGCCAGCCGCGTCGTCGTACCGGCGGGGCAGGTGATGCCGCTGCCCGACGGCATCGACGTCGTCACCGCCGCGGCACTGCCCGAGGTCGCCTGCACGGTCTGGTCGAACGTCTTCATGGTGGCGGGCCTGCAGCAGGGCGACGTGTTCCTCGTGCACGGCGGCGCCGGCGGCATCGGGACGATGGCGATCCAGCTGGCGGCGGCACTCGGCGCCCGGGTGTTCACCACGGCCGGGAGCGCGGAGAAGCTCGAGCTGTGCCGGTCGCTGGGCGCCGAGGTCGCGATCAGCTACCGCGACGAGGACTTCGTCGACGTGGTCCGCGCGCACACCGACGGGCGGGGCGCCGATGTCGTGCTCGACAACATGGGCGCGAAGTACCTCGAGCGCAACGTGTCCGTGCTCGCCGACGAGGGCCGGCTCGTCGTCATCGGCCTGCAGGGCGGCGCCAAGGCCGAGCTCGACCTCGGCCGGCTGCTCGCGAAGCGCGGCGCGGTCATCGCCACCACCCTCCGGTCGCGGCCGGTCGAGGGCAAGGCCGCGATCTGCGCCTCCGTCGTCGAGCACGTCTGGCCGCTGGTGGCCGACGGGCAGGTCCGGCCGATCGTGCACGAGGTCCTCCCCCTGGACCAGGTCGCCGAGGCGCACCGGATCGTCGAGAACAGCACCCACACGGGGAAGGTGCTGCTCGCCCTCTGAGCGGTCCTACGCGGGCCGATTAGTGTTGGGCGCATGAGCGAGCAGTCTCCCGAGGCCCCTGAGCAACAGATCGTCATCATCGGCCCCGACGGGCAGCCGGTGGCGTCGATGCCGGCGAGCGCCGTCGCCAACCAGGACGGCGACTCCGACGACGAGGGCGAGCGCGCACTGACCGACCTCGTGGAGCAGCCGGCGAAGGTGATGCGGATCGGCAGCATGATCCGGCAGCTGCTCGAGGAGGTGAAGGCGGCGCCCCTCGACGACGCGAGCCGCCAGCGACTCCGCGACATCCACCAGGCGTCGATCAAGGAGCTCGAGGAGGGCCTGGCGCCCGAGCTGGTCGAGGAGCTGGAGCGACTCTCGCTGCCGTTCATGGAGGACGCAACCCCGTCCGACGCCGAGCTCCGGATCGCGCAGGCCCAGCTCGTCGGATGGCTCGAGGGCCTCTTCCACGGCATCCAGACCGCGATCTACGCGCAGCAGATGGCTGCCCGCGCGCAGTTCGAGCAGATCCGGAAGGCGCTGCCCCCGGGCATGCACGCGCAGGGCGCCCCGGGCGCCCAGCCGGGGCAGCCGGGCGGGCCGCCGGCGCCTCCGGCCCAGGACGAGGGTCGATCGGGCGGCATGTACCTCTGAGTGCGTCGTACCTGAAGAAACGGCCCAGAATTCCGCGGAATTGGGGCCGGAACTTCAGGTACGACGGCGGCTGATCCGCGCGAGCAGCAGCAGGCCGAGCACGCCCAGCAGCGCGAGCGCCGCGCCCGGGGCGGCCAGCCGCCCGAGGGACGGCGTCGAGCGGGCGCCGTCGTCCGGCGTGGAGAGGGTGTAGTCGACGTCCTCGCCGGCGGGCTCGTCGAGAGCGCTGCTGACCTTGTCGCGGATCTCGGCGGTGAGCCCGCCCGGCAGTGGCCGGGTGCCCGAGCAGGGCCCGGCGTCGAGGTGGTTCTTCCCCTCCTCGCCGGAGGCGAAGAAGAGGTACGTCGCGCCCGTCCGCAGCCGGCCGAGGCCCTCGTCGGCGACCGTCCCAGTGACGACCACGACCTTGTCCGCCAGCTGCAGGGCGCTCCGGAACGGGAAGTCGACCTCGACGGTGTGCTCCCAGCCGGTCGTCCGGGTGTTGGGGTTGTTGGGCGGCGCGTCCGTGGGCGACCCGTTGTTGCCGCTGGCCTTGCCCTCGCCGCCGCCGACGCTGGTGCGCGCCTCGGACTTGAGGACCTTCCCGGCGAACACGTCGGTCACGCCCTCGGCGTCGGCTCGGGCCCGGACCGCGGCGGGGTCGTCCAGGTCGAGCTCGTTGCACTCGGCCATGCCCCCCGGCGGCGCCGGCGCGGCAGTGGCGGGCGCTGCGGCGAACGCACAGGCGAGGACGACGAACACCATCGAGAGGGTCGTCCGGAGCACCGCGATCACCCCGCCAGCCTAGCCATGACGGGCCGGGGTCAAGCGAACCACCGGTCCAGCTCGACCGCGGCGCCGTCCTCGTCCACGGGGCCGGTGACGTGGTCGGCGGCGTCGTGGACCTCCTGCACCGCCTGGCCCATCGCGACCCCGCGACCGGCCCAGGTCAGCATCTCGATGTCGTTGCGCCCGTCACCGATCGCGAGCACGTCCTCGGCGCCGATGCCGAGCTCGTCGGCGACGTACCGCAGGCCCGACGCCTTGGACACGCCCACCGGCGACAGGTCGAGCCACGCGGTCCAGCCGACGACGTAGTCGGTGCCGTGGAGGCCGAGATCGGCCGCCATCGTGAGGAAGTCCTCCGCGGTCGCCTTCGGGTCACGGATGATCACACGGCTGACCGGAGCGGAGACCAGGTCCTCGAGCTGGGTGACGATGGTCTCGCCGCCGAGCTCCCCGTCGGGGAACGGCGCCGACACCCGGTAGCCCACGCCCCGCTCCTCGATGGCGACCAGGGCGTCCGGGTGCCGCTCGAGTACGGCGTGCACCGCCGGTGCGGCGTCGAAGGTCTCCTCGTGCACGATCTCCATCGGTGGGTGCCGCACCAGCACCGACCCGTTGGACGCGACGATCCACAGTCGACCGTCGGGCGTGAGCGGGTCCCGCAGGCCGAGCTGCTCGGCGATGGCGGTCATGCTGTGCGGCGCCCGGCCCGAGGCGAGCACGATGTGCGTACCGGCGGCCATCGCCCGGTGGACGGCGTCGCGCACGGCGTCCGGCACGATCTCGTGCGTCTTGCCGGCTCCCTGCACCCACTTGAGCAGGGTCCCGTCGATGTCGAGCGCGACCAGCTTCGGCTGCCAGGCTCCGTTCGGCATCAGACCGGCTTGAGCTCTTCGAGACCGCCGAGGTAGGGCCGCAGCGCCTCGGGCACCCGGACCGACCCGTCGGCCTGCTGGTGGGTCTCCAGGATCGCCACGATCGCGCGCGGGATCGCCGTCAGCGTGCCGTTGAGGGTGGCGATCGCCTTGGTCTGGCCCTCCTCGCGGACCCTGATGTCGAGCCGGCGGGCCTGGAAGTCGGTGCAGTTCGACGTCGACGTCAGCTCGCGATAACGGCCCTGGGTCGGGATCCAGGCCTCGCAGTCGAACTTCCGGATCGCCGAGAGGCCGAGGTCGCCGGCGGCGGTGTCGATCACCCGGTAGGCGAGCTCGAGCTTGTCGAGGAACTCCTTCTCCCACGCCAGCAGCCGCTGGTGCTCGGCGTACGACTCCTCGATCGTGGTGTAGACGAACATCTCGACCTTGTCGAACCAGTGCACCCGGATGATGCCGCGGGTGTCCTTGCCGTGCGAGCCGGCTTCCTTGCGGAAGCAGGGGCTGAACGCCGCGTAGCGGCGGGGCAGGGTGGCGGCGTCGAGGATCTCGTCGGAGTGGTACGCCGCCATCGCGACCTCCGAGGTGCCGACCAGGTAGAGGTCCTCCCCCTCGATCCGGTAGACGTCGTCGGCGGCCTGGCCGAGGAACCCGGTGCCCTCCATCGCCCGCGGCCGCACCAGGGCGGGCGCGATGACCTGCGTGAAGCCGGCCGCGCGGGCCTGGTCGAGCGCCAGGTTGACGAGCGCGAACTCGAGCTGCGCGCCGACCCCGGTGAGGAAGTAGAAACGGCTGCCGCTCACCTTGGCGCCGCGCTCGATGTCGATCGCGCCGAGCAGCTGGCCGATCTCCACGTGGTCGCGCGGCTCGAAGCCCTCGGCCGCAAAGTCGCGCGGCGTACCGATGTGCTCGATGACGGTGTAGTCGTCCTCTCCGCCGGCCGGCGCCTCGTCGGCCGCGAGGTTCGGGATCGTCTTGAGGATCTCGCTCCACTCCTCCTCGGCGGCGACCCGCGCGGCCTCGGCGTCCTTGACCTCCGCGGCGAGCGTCTTGGTCTGCGCGAGCAGCTGCTGCTTCTCCTCGGGCGCGGCCCTCGGGATCTTCGCGCCGAGGGCCTTCTGCTCGGCCCGCTTCGCCTCGAACGTCGCGATCGCGGTACGGCGTGCGGTGTCGGCGGCGAGCGCGCGGTCGACCACCTCGACGGACAGCCCGCGCTTGGCCTGGGCGGCACGGACGCGGTCGGGCTCGTCGCGGAGGATGCGCGGGTCGATCATGGGGCTGAGGCTATCGGGAGCCCCGAGGGGGCATCCAACTCGATTGGGCTCAGTACGGCGCGATCGGCTCGGGTGGCGGAAAGATGGAGTCGAGCTCGGCGAGATCCTCGGCCCGGGGCACCCAGGACCCGGCCGCGGCGTTGGCCGCCACCTGCTCCGCACTGGTGGCCCCGGCGATCACGCTGGCCACCGGCTGCTGGGCCAGCAGCCAGCCGATCGCGACGGTGACCTCGCTGACCCCGCGCGATGCGGCGAACTCGGCGTAGCGACGGAGCTCCGGCGACGTCGCGACCTCGAGCAGGTGCTGGCGGGTCTTGCCCAAGCGGGTGCCCTCGGGGGCAGTGCCGGCGGCGTACTTGCCGGTCAGGAGCCCGTTGGCGAGCGGGAAGTACGGCAGCACGCCGACGCCGTACGCCTGGCACGCCGGCAGCACCTCGAGCTCGGCCCGCCGGTCGATCAGGTTGTACTGGTTCTGGCTCGACACGAACCGCTCGACGCCGAGCTCGCGGGCGACGTACTCCGCCTCGGCGATCTGCCAGCCGGCCCGGTTCGAGTGGCCGACGTAGCGGACCTTGCCGGCGCGCACCAGGTCGTCGAGCGCGCTGAGCGTCTCGTCGATCGGGGTCGCCGGGTCGGGCGTGTGGAACTGGTAGAGGTCGATCCAGTCGGTGCCGAGCCGCCGCAGCGACGACTCGACGGCGGTGACGACGTACCGCCGGCTGCCGCGGGCGCCGAAGTCCGGACCGTTGACCCCGTGCATGTCCATGCCGAACTTGGTCGCGACCACGACCTGGTCGCGCCGGCTGCTCAGCGCGTCGCCCAATCGCTCCTCGGAGAGCCCGCGACGGGCCCCGTAGGTGTCGGCGACGTCGAACAGCGTGATCCCGGCGTCCAGGGCGGCGCCGACCACGCGGTCGGTGCCCTCCTGCGACTCGGTCGCCGTCCCGGGTCGGCCGAGGTTGTTGCACCCCAGGCCGACGGCGGAGACGACCAGACCGGAGCTGCCCAGGCGGCGCAACGGCGGGCTCGACGAGGAGCTCGGATCCCTACTCACGAGTACGACGTTAGCGGGCGGATGCCTTAGCCTCACGGGCGTGCTGGACCGCCCTCGTCAGACTCCCCTGATCTTCGGGATCGCCTGCCTGCTCCTGTTCGGGGTGCTCGCGGTGGGTGTCTCGCTGGACTGGGCGTGGCTCGTCGACCTCGACGACTCCGGGCGGGACCTGCGCCGGTGGGCCGACGACAGCGACGGCCTGCACAACACGCTCCGCGTGGTCGAGATCGCCCTCGACCTGCTGCCGGTCGTGGTCTACTCGCTCGTCCTCGCCGGCGTGATGTACGCCAAGCACCACCGCCGCGCCGGCACCCTGATCCTCGCCGTCATGACGGCAACGATCGCCCTGACCCAGGGCGTCAAGCTGCTGGTCGGGCGCGACCGGCCGCTCTGGCAGAGCGACCTGGGCCTGCTCGACAGCCGCGCGTTCCCGTCCGGCCACGCCTCGCAGGTCACCGCCCTCGCCGGCCTGGCGCTGGTGCTCGTCGTGATGCTGGTCCGGCGCGCCAACATCCGGCAGCTGATCGCGGCCGGGCTGGTCGCCGTCGTACTCCTCGCCTGCGCGGACCGGATCCTGCTCGGCCGGCACTACTGGACCGACCTCGCCGGCGGCGTCCTGCTCGGCGCGGGGCTGGTTCTGCTCGGGGTCGCGCTCTACAACCCGCTCCCCCGCAGCCACGCCGCCAAGGCGCTGCCGCTGCCGCAAGCCATCCCGTCGACCAACGACCTCGCGGTCATCCTCAACCCGATCAAGGTCGAGGACGTCGCGCAGTTCCAGTCGATCGTCAACCAGATGGCCCTCGACTCCGGCTGGAAGGAGCCGCGGTGGTACTTCACCACCGTCGAGGACTCCGGCACCGGCCAGGCCGAGCAGGCGTCGATCGACGGCGCCGACCTCGTCATCGTCTGTGGCGGCGACGGCACCGTGCGGGAGGTGTGCGCCGAGCTGGCGGGCACCGGGATCCCCGTCGGCATCGTGCCGGCGGGCACCGGCAACCTGCTCGCCCGCAACCTCGACATCCCGCTCTTCATCCGCGCCGCGATCGACATCGCCATCAACGGCCAGGACCGCGCCATCGACATGGTCAAGGCCACGGGCGACGGCATCGAGGACACCCACTTCATGGTGATGGCCGGGATGGGCTTCGACGCCGCGATCATGGAGGGCGTCAACGAGGAGATCAAGAAGAAGGTCGGCTGGCTGGCCTACGTGCTCTCCGCGCTCAAGGCGCTGATGTTCCCGACCATGAAGCTCGAGGTGTCGGTCGACGGCGGCCCGTTCACCAAGCACCGGGCCCGGACCTGCGTCGTCGGCAACGTCGGCAGCCTGCAGGGCGGCATGAACCTGATCCCCAACGCGGCCATCGACGACGGGCAGCTCGACGTCGTCCTGCTCTACCCCCGCCGGTTCCTCAGCTGGATCCCGCTCGTCGTCCGGGTGCTCAGTCGGCGCGAGGAGCGCGCCGGCGAGTCCGTCGCCCGCTTCACCGGCCGGACCGTCGTCGTCCGTGCGTCACTCGAGGTGCCCCGCCAGCTCGACGGCGACACGATCGGGCCGGGCAAGGAGCTGCACATGGAGTGCATCCACGGCCGCCTGTTGGTCCGCGTGCCCCGCTGAGCCAACGCCCCCCGACCTACGTCAGGGCTTGGCGTGGGTGATCGCCTCGGTCTCCTCGGGTGACAGCTCCTGGTCGCTGCGCCACGAGGTGACGGACTTCGTGTAGGTGCGGGCCTCGTTGCGGCCGCGGATCGACGTGAGCACGACGCCGTCGCCCGCGTCGTCGAGGAGCGCGAGCGACCACGAGAGCCGGCCGCCCATCTCCTCGAACGCGTCGTACCGGACGACCGCGAGGTGCCGCAGCGCGCCTGCAGCCTCCTTGCGGAGCGCGGCCACCTCCTTGCGCAGGCCGAGTACGTCGGCCGGGAGCTCACCCTCGGCCGTCGGCCGCACCCGGAGATAGGTCAGGAACGCCACGACCAGGGCGAGAAGGGCGACGAAGATGGCGATGCTCGCGAGCACGGTGGGCACCCTCCAGAAACTAGGCGGTGTCACGGGCGAAGCCGCGGCGGCAGGCCGGTGCGACCCGCCATTACCCTTGCCGCATGGCTCGCATCGCCTACCAGGGGGAACCTGGCGCGAACTCCCACCTCGTGTGCAAGCAGCACTACCCGGACTGGGAGTCGGTGCCCTGCGCCTCGTTCGAGGACGTGTTCGCGGCCGTGACCAGCGGCGACGCCGACCTGGCGATGATCCCGATCGACAACTCGATCGCCGGCCGGGTGGCCGACATCCACCACTTCCTGCCGGAGTCCGACCTCCACATCGTGGCGGAGCACTTCCTGCGCATCGAGTTCTCGCTGATGGCGGCGCCCGGAGCGACCTTCGACACCATCCGCACGGTGCACAGCCACGTGCACGCGCTGGGCCAGTGCCGCAAGGTGATCCGCGAGCTCGGTCTCACGCCGCTCATCTCCGGCGACACCGCCGGCGCCGCCCGCGAGGTCGCCGAGGCTGCCGACCCCACCCAGGCCGCGATCGCGCCGCCGCTCGCCGCCGACATCTACGGACTCGAGATCCTCCGCGACGACATCGAGGACGAGGAGCACAACACCACGCGGTTCGTCGTACTCTCCCGCGACTTCGTCGCCGCCCCCCGCGACAACGGGCCGGTCGTCACGACCTTCGTCTTCAACGTCCGCAACCTCCCGGCCGCGCTCTACAAGGCGCTCGGGGGCTTCGCCACCAACGGCATCAACATGACCAAGCTCGAGAGCTACATGGTCGGCGGCGAGTTCGCCGCGACCCAGTTCCTCGCCGAGGTCGACGGCCACCCCGACGACGCCGGCCTCAAGCGGGCGCTCGAGGAGCTGGCGTTCTTCACCACCGACGTCAAGATCCTGGGCGTCTACCCCGCCGACCCGTTCCGGGGCTGACGTGACGCGCGTCGAGCAGTGGGGAGCGGCGTACCGAGGTCGAGGAAGAGGAGGTGGAGCAGGTCCTCGACGAGTCGACCGCGGCCATCCTCGCCTCGCTCGACGACCTCAAGCAGCAGGTCGCGTCACTCGAGGCGCGCCTCGAAGCGCGCGACTGAATGACCGCGGACGTCATACGGTGGGCACCGCGGGCGGTGCGAGACGTATGACGTCCCGCGTCGCCGACCACGAAGATTGTCTGACAATCCATTAAGGTGCCCGCATGACCGAGAACCCTGGGAACCCCGGCGTCGACAGCGAGGTGGGTCGGCTCCGCACGGTGATGCTGCACCGCCCGGGCCTCGAGCTCCAGCGGCTCACGCCCCGCAACAACGACCGGCTGCTCTTCGACGGCGTGCCGTGGGTGGCCCGCGCGCAGGACGAGCACGACGCGTTCGCCGACGCGCTGCGCGAGCGCGAGGTCGAGGTCGTCTACCTCACCGAGCTGCTGACGGAGACCCTCGCCGACCCCGAGGCCAGGGACATCGCGATCGAGACGGCGCTGACCGATCTCGACCTCGGCGAGACGCTCCGGGTCTACCTGCGCGGGTTCCTCGGTGACGCCACCCCGGAGGAGCTCTCGGTCTACCTCACCGCCGGCATCCGCAACGACGAGGTGCGCGGCGGCTTCGGGCTGGTGACGACGCTGCTGGCGTTCGACGACTTCCTCGTCGACCCGCTGCCGAACCTGCTGTTCACCCGTGACTCCTCGGTCTGGGTGCGCGACCGGGTCGCCATCACGTCCCTCGCGATGCCGGCCCGCAAGCGCGAGACCCAGCTGACCGAGCTGATCTACCGCCACCACCCGCGGTTCGCGGCCAGTCCGCGGATCCTCGGCCACCACTTCGAGCACGTCGAGGGCGGCGACGTGCTCCTGCTGTCGCCGGGCGTGATCGCCGTCGGCGTGGGAGAACGTACGACGCCCGCGGGCGCCGAGCGGTTCGCGCGCCAGGTCTTCGAGTCGGGGCTGGCGGAGACCGTGCTCGCCGTACCGATCGCCCAGGAGCGGGCGACGATGCACCTGGACACGGTGTGCACGATGGTCGACGTCGACAAGGTGGTGATGTACCCCAACGTCGCCGACACGCTCACGGCGTACGCCGTCACCCGCCGGGCGGACACCCACCCGACCCATATCGAGCTGGAGGTCGCCTCGCCCGAGCCGTTCCTCGTCGCGGCCGCCAAGGCGATGCAGCTCGACACGCTGCACCAGATCGACACGGGCCTCGACCCGGTGACGGCGGAGCGGGAGCAGTGGGACGACGGCAACAACACACTGGCCCTGGCGCCGCGGCTGGCGGTCGCCTACGAACGCAACGACGGCACCAACAGCCGCCTCGAGGACACGGGCATCGAGGTGATCCGGATCGCCGGCTCCGAGCTGGGGTCGGGACGCGGTGGGCCCCGATGCATGAGCTGTCCCATCGCGCGTGACCCCCTCCCCTGACGCCACGTTACGGATAAGGTCACTCCAAGCGCGGGTGCCGCGCTCATGGGGAGACCGCACCGAAAGGGTCAGCATGGCAACGTTCTTCGAGCACTTCACTCCCAAAGAGGTCGCAAAGATCAGCGGCGTCGGACGCCGCGTGCACCTTCCGGAGGGCTGGTCCCCGATCTGGAAGGACACCCCCGCGGACAAGGCCTACATCATCCTCGACGGCACTGTCTCCGTTCGGGTCGACGGCAGCGAGATCGCGCAGCTCGGCGCCGGTGACATCGTCGGCGAGGCCGCGATCATGGGCCACAAGCTGCGCAACGCGACCATCGTCGCGCTGACCGAGCTCGACACGATCCACCTCACCGACGAGACGCTGCTCAAGCTCGACGCCGAGATGCCGTCCTTCCACCAGGCCCTGGTCGAGGTCGCACAGTCCCGCGTCAGCTGAACATGATCGCACCCGAATCGCCGGCCGAACCGGCCATCGCACCGTCGGCCGGCCCGGGTGTGCTCGACGCTCTCGAGGAGCGTCTGCTGGGAGAGCGGCCCGCACTCACGCAGGTAGAGGTGGCCGAGCAGGCGGGCATGTCGCTCGAAGCCGCCCGCGAGCTCTGGCACCTGCTCGGCTTCGCCCACGCCGAGCCCGAGGAGCGGGCGTTCACCGACAGTGACGTCCAGGCCCTCAAGAACACCCAGGCCCTGATCAACCTCGGCATCATCACCCAGGACAGCCAGGACGGGCTGGTCCGGACGCTGGGCCGCAGCTTCGCCCGCCTGGCCGAGTGGCAGGTCAGCCTGCTGGCCGAGACCGCGCTGGACACAGGGATCGACCCGGCCGACGGCATCCTGGCCCTCGCCGACGAGGTGATGCCGAAGGTCGAGGACCTGCAGTCGTTCATCTGGCGGCGGCACGTGCTGAACGCGGCGTCCCGGATGCTGGCGGTCGCCGGCAATGGTGACCGCGCGAGCAACCGGGCGGTCTGCTTCGTCGACATAGTCGGCTACACGTCACGCTCGCGGACCCTCTCCGACCGCGAGCTCGTCGGCTGGCTGGAGGCGTTCGAGACCGCCGCCCTCGACACCGTGATCGAGCACAACGGCCGGATCATCAAGAACATCGGCGACGAGGTCCTGATCGTCGCCGACACCGCCGAGGAGGCCGCCGCGATCGCGTCGGAGCTGACCCGGCGCGGGGCCGACCCCGACGACGAGTTCCCGGCGGTCCGCGCGGGAGTGGCGTACGGCGAGGTGGTCACCCGCCTCGGCGACGTGTTCGGGCCGGTCGTCAACATCGCTGCTCGCCTCACCAGCGTCGCGCGGCCGGGCACGGTCCTCATCGACCGCGGGATGTACGCCGCGCTGACCGGCTCCGACAGCGAAGACACCGACGATGCCGATCGCGAGCACACCGACGGGTTGCCGTACCGCCTCCGCCGGGTGCGCCGGGTGTCGGTGAAGGGCTACTCCCGTCTGCACACCTGGGCGCTCCAGCCGAGGGACTGAGCCGGGCTCAGCGAGGTTCAGCGAATCGTGACCTGACGGTTCGCGAGGCCGGCCCGGGCCGAGCGCTCCTCGGTCGTGAGCTCGGCGTCGTCGGCGAGCGCCTGGTCGAGCCGGGCGCGCAGCTCCGCGGCCGCGTCCTCGACTCCTTCGACGCCGGTGCCCGGCGGGAGCTCCCAGACCGGCGCGACGACGCCGTGGGCGCGGAACATGCCGATGAGGCGGGCGCCGTCGACGACGCGGTCCTCCCCGGCGACGTGCAGCCGCGCGAACGCGTCCAGCAGGTCGTCCTCGGGCTCGGGCATCACCCAGCGCAGGAACTCCTTGTCGCCGAGAAGGGTCCAGTACGCCGACGCGACCGATGCCAGACGGGCGGTCGGTGACGTGGCGCCCTGCGCCTGCTCGAGCGCCTCGGCCAGCTCCGGGGAGTCCTCGACGTCGGACACCCAGAAGTCGAAGCCTTCGTGCACCTCGATCTGCAGCGGCTCGTCGGCGACGAGGTCCTGCAGCCGTGGGCCCTGGCCGGGCGACTCGGTGAGCCCGACCATGGGCGTGCCGGGCTCGGCGTCGAGCGCCGCGAGCAGCACGGCAGCGAGGTCGCGCGAGGGGTCGCCGAAGCTGTGCTGGACCTGGAGGCCGAGCCAGACCTCGCCACTCTCCCGGACCATGGCAGGGGCGGCCATCGGGAGCAGCGTGCAGACCCGGACGGCGCGGTCGGCGTACTCCCCGGTCAGCGGCAGCGCCGCAGACGCGGCCGGCACCAGCTCCCGCATCGCGACCAGGTCGCACTCGGACGCGAGGCCGTCGAACGGGCGCTTCACGAACACGGTGCCGCCGCCCGGGGCGCCGTGACACGCCTTGTAGCGCTTGCCGGAGCCGCACGGGCAGGGCTGGCGCGGCCCGACCTCTCCGGGCGCGGTGGTCTCGGCGGCGCGCGTCTTCGCACGGTTCTTCTTGGCCATGGCCCCAGAACCTATCGGCAGCCCTATCCGGCCACTTCACCCCGGCCGTCGAGCAGGTCGAGGATGTACGCCGGCCGGTCGGTGATCACGGCCCGCACGCCCATCTTCAGGCACAGGTCCAGGTCGGGCTCGGTGTTGACCGTCCAGACGTGGACCGGCCGGTCACCGCGGCGCATGCTCTCCACGATCCGCGGGTGCTCGCGCAGCAGGTTGATGCCCGGTCCCATGATCGTGTCGCTGCCGACGACGCGCCGCAGCATCGGCCACGCCGCCGGCTTGTCGATGAGCTGCACCCGCGCGACGTCGGGCGCCAGCCGCTCCACGCGTTGCAGCGCGGTGAACGAGAAGCTCATCACCCGCACCGGCGACCCGGGTGTCTCCCAGCCGAAGTCGCGCAGCATCTCGACCAGCCGCTTCTCGACCAGCCCGCCGAACCGGGTGGGGTGCTTGGTCTCGATCGCCACCTCGACCCGCCGGTCGTAGTCGGCGACCGTCTCCAGCAGCTTGCGGAGGGTGAGCACCTTGCCGAGGTCCTCGTCGCGGTCCGGTGCCTCGTCGTCGAGGTCGGCCCACGGGTTCTTCCACGCGGAGAAGTCCAGCTCGTTGAGCTCGGCGAGGTCCATCGTCGACACCAGCCCGCGGGTGCTCGCCGTCCGACGCAGGTCGCGGTCGTGCACGCAGACCAGATGGCCGTCGGCGGTCAGCCGTACGTCGCACTCCAGCCCGCCGGCACCGGCGTCGAGTGCGCGGAGATACGCGCCCAGGGTGTGCTCGGCGATCTCGTGACTGGCGCCGCGGTGGGCGACGACCTGCGGCCGCATGCCGAGAATGATGCCGTAGGTCGTGGCCGCGCAGGACCATCCCGTCCGTACGCCGGGAGCGAACATCCCTGTCACGGTGCCTCGGCCCGGCCTAGCGTCGACCCATGGGTGAGGTCATCAGGTTTCCCGCGCCGTCCACGCCGGCGCCCGTCGAGCCGCTGTGGCGCGAGGCCGCCGGCGAGGAGATCCGGCAGGAGCGCCACCGCAGCGAGCGGACCTTGTCCGACGTCGCCCAGCGGGCCGGGATCTCGGTGCAGTACCTGTCCGAGGTCGAGCGCGGCCTCAAGGAGCCGAGCTCCGAGGTGCTGGCTGCCGTGGCCGGTGCGCTCGGGTTGCGGATGGCCGACCTGACGCTGCGGGTCGCGCGGCGGCTGCACGGACCGGTCTGCCTCGCCGCGTAGGCGCCGGATCAGGGGGCGGTCAGGGTCGATCCCCGATGTCCGCACGTCGCGGGCGCGGCACGCTGGGGCAATGAGCAGCTACGAGCCCTACTCCCCGCAGGTCCCCGCCCAGCCGACCGGGCGGAGCCTCCTGGTGCGCAGCCGTCACAACCGGATGCTCACCGGGGTCTGCGGCGGCTTCGCCGACTACACCGGCATCGACGCCAACATCATCCGGATCGCCCTGGTCGCGGCCACCATCTTCGGCTTCGGGTCGCCGGCCATCGTCTACCTGGCCGCCTGGATCCTGCTCCCCGAAGGGCAGTGACCGCGCGGCGTCACGCCGCCTGGCCCTTCCGCGACTCGAGCACCGTGTCTGCGATCCCGTAGGCGACGGCGCCCGCCGCGTCGAGGATGAGGTCGCGGTCGGTGTCCTCCCGCAGCCGGGCCACGGGCTGCCCGGTGTGCTGCGCGAGCACCTCCTCCATCGTTGCCCGCAGCCGCGCGATCTCCTTGGCCTGCACGGCCAGGTCGGGCAGCGTCCCCTGCCCGCTGCCGGACGGCTGGTGCAGGATCACCCGCGAGCGCGGGAGCACCGACCGGCGGCCCGGAGCACCCGCCGCCAGCAGCACCGCCGCGGACGACGCGGCCTGCCCGACGCAGGTCGTGGCCACCGGGGCACGGACGAACTGCATCGTGTCGTAGATCCCGAGCATCGCCGTCACCGATCCACCGGGCGAGTTGAGGTAGAGGCTGATCGGGCTGTCGGGGCTGTCGGCCTCCAGGTGCAGCAGCTGCGCGATCACCACGTTGGCCACCCCGTCGTCGATCTCGGTGCCGATGTAGACGATCCGGTCGCTCAGCAGCCGGCTGTAGATGTCGACCGCCCGCTCGCCACGCACGGTCTTCTCGACCACGCTGGGGATCGTGTACTGGCTCATGCCAGACCCCCGAACGCCACCGACGGCCGCGCGGGGGCAACCGCCCGTACGTCGGTGAGGATCTCGTCGACGAAGCCGTAGTCCTTCGCCTCCTCGGCGGTGAACCACCGGTCGCGCAGCGCGTCCTTCTCGACCCGCTCGACCGGCTGGCCGGTGTGCTCGGCGATCAGGCCCATGAGGACCCGCTTGGTGTGCTCGAGGTTCTCGGCCTGGATCTCGATGTCGATCGCGGTCCCGCCGATCCCGGCGGAGCCCTGGTGGAGCAACACGCGGGCGTGGGGCAGCACGTAGCGCTTCCCCGGCGTACCGGCCGACAGCAGGAACTGGCCCATGCTGGCGGCCAGCCCCATCGCGAGGGTGCTCACGTCGTTGGGGATCATCCGCATCGTGTCGTAGATCGCCAGCCCCGCGGTCACCGAGCCGCCCGGACTGTTGATGTAGAGGCTGATGTCGCGGTGCGGGTCCTCGGCCGACAGCAGCAGCAGCGCCGCGCAGAGCCGGTTCGCGACGCGGTCGTCGACCTCCTGGCCGAGCACGATGATCCGCTGCCGCAGCAGCTGGGAGGTCAGCTGGTCGTCGACCATCAGGAGAGGTCGGTCGGGTGTGTTGGTGGTCATGGCTCCACGGTGCGCGAGGAGCGCGCCTGTCCCAATAGCTCTCTGCTGACGGCAGATCAGCCCGCAGCAGTACGGCGACCCGGCTCGTCGTACCGCCGACGAAAATCGGTGCCGGGCCGCTCGGGCCATGGCGCAGACTGGCGCGGTGACCGAGAGCCATGCGATTCCCCGGCCCACCGTCCGGCCACTCACCGTCGACGACTTCGAGGCGTCCGCCGCGCTCGGCATCGAGGCGTTCGGCGAGATCCCGGAAGGGGTGACCCGTCCGACGCGGGAGGGCTTCCCGGGAGCCGGCCGCCTCTGGTGGGGCGCGTTCGACGGCGAGGGCCGGTTGAGCGCACGGATGCTCCGGCGCGAGTACGACTCCTGGTGGCACGGCCGGACGCTGCCGACCAGCGGCATCGCCGGCGTCACGGTCGCTGCCGAGGCCCGCGGGGGCGGCCTGCTGCGCGAGCTCTTCCGCGCGGTGCTGGCGGCGTCGGTCGAGCGTGGCGACATCGTCTCGACGCTGTACCCGACGGCGCCGGGCATCTACCGCAGTGCCGGCTACGAGGTCGTCGCCATGCTCGAGACCGTCGAGGTCCCGACCGCCGAGCTGCAGCAGGTGCGGCGGCCGGTCGGCGTACGGACCCGCCGTGCGACGGTGGCCGACATGCCGGCCGTGCGCGCCCTCTACGACACCTGGGCCGCTGCCCAGAACGGGCCGCTCACCCGCCGCGGCCCCTCGTTCCTCACCACCGACGACGCCCTGGTGGCCGCGTTCACCGGCGTCACGCTCGCCGTCGATGACGCGGGCGACCCGGTCGGCTACTGCCTGTGGAACCGTGGTCGGGGGTACGGCGCCGGAGCGAAGATCGACGTCGTCGACCTGATCGCCACCACCGCCGACGGCTACCAGGCGCTGTGGCGACTGCTCGGCTCGTTCGCCAGCGTCGCGCCGCACGTGCACGTGGTGACGTCGGGGGCTGACGTCGCTCGCCTGCTGCTGCCGACGCTCGGCTGGCGGGTCGTCGAGAGCCGCCCCTACATGCTGCGACTGCTCGACATGCCCGCTGCGTTCGCCGCCCTCCCCGGGCCCGGCTTCCGCGCCGAGGTCGCGTTCCGCGTGCACCAGGACTCGATTGCAGGCACCGAGGGCGACTACCGCCTGCTCCTCACCGACGACGGCGTCGCCTGCGCGCCGGGGAACGGCGGTCGCGACATCGCGACGTTCACGCCGGGCGGCCTGGCGCTGTTGTGGTCGGGCGCGCAGACCTGCGCGAACATCCGGATGGCCGGCCTCCTCCAGGGCGGGACGCCCGAGGACGACGCGGTTCTCGACGCCGCGTGCGCCGGTCGGCCGCTGCACGTCCGCGACTACTTCTGAGGTGACCGTGCTGGACGCCGAGACGTACGACGGACTGGTCGCCCGTTTGCGCGCCGCGGGCTGCGTCTTCGCCGAGGACGAGGCGCGGCTGCTGCTGGAGGCGGCATCCGGCGACCGCCTGGAGAAGCTGGTCCTGCGCCGGGTCGCCGGCGAGCCGTTGGAGTACGTCGTGGGCTGGGTCGACTTCGCCGGGGTACGGGTCGTGCTCGACCCTGGCGTGTTCATCCCCCGGCAGCGGACCACGTTCCTGGTCGACCTCGCGGCGGCGGTTGTGCCTGCGGGAGCCCTGGTCGTCGACCTGTGCTGCGGGTCGGGCGCGCTCGGCCTTGCCATCCGGAGCCGGCATCCGAGTGTCGAGCTCCACGCGGCGGACCTCGACCCGGTCGCGGTCGCGTGCGCCCGGCGCAACCTCGAGCCGGTCGGCGGGACCGTCCACGAGGGTGACCTCGACGCCCCTCTCCCCGAGCGCCTCCGCGGCCGGGTCGACGTACTCGTGGCCAACGTTCCCTACGTGCCGTCCGCCGCGATCGCCCTGATGCCGCCGGAGTCCCGCGACCACGAGCCCCGCGACACGGTGGACGGCGGTGGCGACGGGCTCGACGTCGTACGACGGCTCGCCGCGCTCGCCCCTCGCTGGCTCGCCCCCGGCGGGACGGTCCTCGTCGAGACCGGCGCCGACCAGGCGCAGGCCGCCGCCGGAGTCTTCGCTGGTGCGGGTCTGCGCGCGGCGATCCACCACGACGAGGAACGCGGTGCAACCGTCGTCATGGCGACTTGCGAGGCCGGCGAATTCGGGTAGTGACCTGGGTCACAAAGAGGCGTACTTTGCTGGAGGCGGTCGCCCACCCCGGGGGCCGGTCTCGAGCAGGGGAGCAGCAGGTGGAACGCTTCAGGCGCAGTTCAGCGCGACAGCGGACAGTTCAGACGATCGCAGGGCTCAGCGTGTTGTCGCTGGTCCTTGTGACCCCGGGCGCGGCCCACGCGCATCCCGATCACGACCGCGGCGGCGGCAGCTTCCAGGAGCAGTTCCCAGGGGAAGGTGTCGTCTACGACAAGCAGCACGACGGCGACGTCGGGCACCTGCCGGCCCGCAACGACGGTGTCGACCTGATCGGGAAGGGAGAGGTCACCAACCCGAGCGGCGCCGGCAACACCGGCCGAGTCGCCGACGTGTCGGCCCACGACGGCTACGCGTACCTGACGGCATTCCGCGAGCCCACCTGCGAGGACGCCGGCGTGCACGTGATGGACATTCGCGACATCGCCAACCCGGTCGAGCTCACCGACTCCTTCATCCCGACCAGCCCCGGCTCGTACGCGGGCGAGGGCTCGCAGGTCATCGAGATCGGCAAGCGCGACGTCCTCATCCACCAGAACGAGACCTGTGACGCCACCTTGGTGCAGCCAGGCAAGGTGGGCGGCATCTCACTGTGGGACGTCACCGACCCCGGCGACCCGAAGCCGCTGGCGTTGCACGCCGGGGACAAGGACGGCGGCACCAACGCCAACACCGTGCACTCGATGTATGCCTGGCGCAACGTCTTCGACCGGCGCACCTACGTCGTGCTCGTCGACAACGAGGAGTTCCAGGACGTCGACATCATGGACATCACCGACCCGACGAACCCGGTGATGGTCAACGACACCCTCGACCTCGTCGCCCGCTTCGGCGTCGACCAGGACTCACCGAGCAACCTCACCTCGATCTTCAGCCACGACATGATGGTCTACCAGGTCGGCAAGCGCTACGTGATGTCGATGAGCTACTGGGACGGCGGCTACGTCCTTCTCGACGTCACCGACCCCCGTCCGGGCAGCGTGTCGTTGATCGCAGAGACCGACTACGCCCAGCTCGACGAGGAGCGGCTGGCACGCGGGCACGAGATCTCCCCGGAGGGCAACGCCCACCAGAACGAGCTCTCGCCCGACAGGAAGTTCATGCTGGCGACGGACGAGGACTTCAACCCGTTCCGTGGCGTCGCCACGATCGATGACGGCCCCTACGCCGGCACCGAGTACACCGCGGTGTCCGCGAGCGGGACCCCGCCCGTCCGGCCGGGCTCGCCGATCGAGGGTGACACCACGTTCGTCGGTCGCGCGTGCACGGCCGATCAGCCGCCCCCCAGCGGCAGCGGCATCGCTCTGGTCGAGCGCGGCGCCTGCCCGTTCCAGGAGAAGCTCAACAACATCACTGCGGCGGGCTACAGCGCCGGCATCGTCTTCAACAACGCGGCCGGCTGCGACGCCCTCGTCACGATGCTCGCTTCGGGGGGCATCCCGTTCCTGTTCGTCACCCGCACCACGGGACTGCAGATGCTGAACCAGGCCGACACGTCCTGCAGTGTGGCCACGCCGGCGCCCGGCGTGGACAGTGCCTCGACGTCGATCAAGTCGGTGTTCGACGGCTGGGGCTACGTGCGCCTGTTCGGCACCAACATCCCGAAGACCGGCGGGACGGGGTCGATCACCCAGATCGACACCTACGCGATTCCCGAGTCTCAGGACGTCGACTACGCCGAAGGGTTCGGGGACCTCTCCGTCCATGAGGTCGCGATGGACCCTGACGGCGGGATCGCCTACCTGTCCTACTACTCCGGCGGCCTCCGCGTGGTGGAGTACGGTCGCGGCGGCATCAAGGAGGTTGGCGCCTTCATCGACAACGGCGGCAACAACTTCTGGGGTGTCGAGATCTACCACCAGGACGGCGAGGAGTACGTCTTGGCCAGTGATCGTGACTTCGGGCTGTACGTCTTCCAGTACCAGCCGGGCGGCTGATCACGCGTCCCTCATCGAGTGCCGGGGCCGGACGACAGCGTCATGTCGTCCGGCCCCGGCTCATCTCCGGCCGCCGGGGAGAATCGTCGCTGGGACGGCACGCGCCCCGGTGGGGTTCCTAGACTCGGGGGCATGGACGAGGCTCGAAGGCGGTTCCGTTCACTCCCACGGGCGCCCAGGGGTGAGCGGGCGTGATCGACGGACAGACCTTCGTCAACCTCGGCCTGGTCGTGGTCTTCGTCCTCGTCGGCGGCGTCTTCGCGGCGACGGAGATCGCGCTCGTGTCGCTGCGCGAGAGCCAGGTCAACCAGCTCGACCAGCGGGGCGGGCGCGGCAAGCGAGTCGCCGCCATCGCTCGGGACCCGAACCGGTTCCTGTCGGCCGTCCAGATCGGCGTGACCGTCGCCGGCTTCTTCTCGGCCGCCTACGGTGGGTCGACCCTCGCGCCCGACGTGGCGCCGTACCTCGTCGACCTCGGCGTCGACGGCGACCTCGCCGACACCCTCGCCCTGGTCGCGATGACGCTCGTCATCGCCTACCTCTCGCTCGTGCTCGGAGAGCTGGTCCCGAAGCGGCTGGCGCTCCAGCGGTCGGTCCCGGTCTCGCTCGCCACCGGCCCGGTGCTGGACCGGTTCGCGACCCTGATGCGGCCGGTGATCTGGCTGCTCTCGGTGTCGACGGACGCGCTGGTCCGGCTGCTCGGTGGCGACCCGCACGCCACCAACGACGCGGTCAGCGAGGACGAGCTCCGCGACATCGTCAGCACCCACGAGGGCCTCGGCGACGACGAGCGCCAGATCCTCTCCGACGTCTTCTCCGCCACCCGCAGCACCCTCAAGGAGGTGATGCGGCCGCGCGGCGACGTCGTCTTCATCGATGGCGACACACCGCTCGCCGACGCGGTCAGCTGGGCGTCGGAGCAGGGCTACTCGCGCTACCCGGTGCTGGGCGCCAGCTTCGACGACGTGACCGGGTTCCTCCACGTCCGCGACCTGCTCGTGGTCGGGCCCGACGACCAGCGCACCGTCGCCGACGTCCAACGCGAGGTCCTGCACCTCCCCGGCACCAACCTGGTACTTCCCACGGTCTCTACGATGCGCAAGGACGGGACGCACCTCGCCGTGGTCGTCGACGAGTACGGCGGCACCGACGGCATCGTGACGCTCGAGGACCTGGTCGAGGAGGTCGTCGGCGACATCCGCGACGAGTACGACGAGCGCCCCTCCCCGACCTTCGACGAGCTCGGCGCCGGCACCGTCGTCGACGGCGGCCTCACCATCGAGGACTTCGCCGAGACGACGGGGATCGCGCTGCCCGACGGTGACTACCAGACGGCGGCCGGCTATGTCATCGCCCGGCTCGGCCGGGTCCCCGACGTCGGCGACTCCGTGGAGATCGGGCCCGCCCGGCTCGAGGTCGCGGGCATGGACGCCCGCCGGGTCACCCGGATCGCCGTCACCGCGATCGCCGCCGACGAGGGCGCCTGAGCGCGCGCCCGTCAGCGGTTGGCGAAGGCCAGCCAGGAGCCGACGACGAGGCCGCCGACGACGAGCTCGACCCGGCGGGCCCACCGCCGCGGGTAGAACCGGCCCTCGAAGTAGTGGGCGACGAACCCACGCTCGTCCAGGGTGGGCCGACCCGCGCCGGTCCTGCCCCAGTTCTCGATGCGCGACAGCGGGCAGGCCGCCCGGGTCGCCGCCATCCGACCGCCCCACAGGGCCGCGCCGAGGTGGGGCAGGAGGAGCCACGGGACCAGGCAGGCGAGGAAGCCACCGAGAACGGTGAAGCCGACGAACACCAGGTGAGTGGCCAGCGCCCCCAGCGCCACGAGTCGATGCACCTTCGGAGTGTAGGCCTCAGGCCTGGGTGCGCAGGTACCGCCCGAAGTGGGGCACGGTGAACGCGATCCTGCCCCGCTCACCGGAGTAGATGAGCCCCTTCTTCAGCAGGCTGTCGCGCGCGGGTGAGAGTGACTGGGGCTTCTTGCCCAGCACCAGGGCGACGTCGGCGGTGGCCACTGCGCCGACCGGGTCGATGCCCTCGTCGGCGTCGGCCATCGCCCGCAGGTAGTCGCGCTCCCCCGGTGTGGCCCGCTCGTAGCGGGAACCGAAGAAGCCGACCGCCAGCTCGCGCTCCGCCTCGGGGGCAGCGACGGTGACGTCGTCGGCCGTGATCGGCGCGCGCGGCGCCAGGTCCCACACCGCCTTGCCGTAGGCCTGGATGAAGTAGGGGTAGCCGCCCGTGGCGTCGTACATCGCGGCGAGCGCAGCTTCGTCGTACTCCGCGCCCTCCTCGGCGGCCGGCGCCGCCAGCGCCCGGTCGGCGGCCTCGCGGCCGAGGCGGTCGATCCGCTGGTAGGAGAACAGCCGCTCGGAGTAGGACTTCGACGCCGACAGTACGGCGGGCAGGTGCGGCAGTCCGGCGCCGACGACGATCACCGGGAGACCGCTCTGGCTGAGCTCGTGGCAGGCCGCGCAAAGCGCTGAGACGTCGGCCGGGCCGAGGTCCTGCATCTCGTCGATGAACACGGCGACCCCGAGCCCCTTGTCGGCCGCGAGTCCGCCGACGTCGGACAGCAGCTCGACCAGGTCGATCTCGATGTCGCCGGAGTCGGCGCGGCCGCGCACCGCAGCGGACGAGATGCCGGGGCTCCACTTCTCCTTGAGCTTCGCGTCCGCGCCGGCCTCGCGCTCGGCGAACGAGCGGATCACGCCGAGCACGTGGT
Organism: Nocardioides immobilis; assembly: GCF_003515065.1. GTDB lineage: Bacteria > Actinomycetota > Actinomycetes > Propionibacteriales > Nocardioidaceae > Nocardioides > Nocardioides immobilis. Next base: position 27,495 of record NZ_QXGH01000021.1, on the reverse strand, counting down.
CGACCTCGTCCGGGTTCGGGTGGCCGAGCTCGCGCACGGCCTGGTGCAGCGCCCCGGACAACGGCCGGCGCAGCGACTGGTCGGGGCGTGCCTCGAGCTTGCCGGTGCCCCAGCCCTTTCGGACCGCGGCCGAGCGCAGCGCGTTGAGCAGGACCGTCTTCCCGACTCCGCGCAGACCGGTCAGCACCAGCGACCGCTCGGGGCGGCCGCGAGCCACCCGTTCGAGCACGACGTCGAAGGCGGTGAGCTGCTCGTCGCGGCCGGCGAGCTCGGGCGGTCGCTGGCCGGCTCCGGGCGCGTAGGGGTTCCGGATCGGGTCCACCATCGGACCGTATCGGCGTTTCTAGCAGAGCCCCTAGATTCGCCTAGCGTGTCGCATCGACGGGCCGGGCCATGCTCAGAAGGCGCTCAGCCGGTGTCGCCGAGAGCCGGGCGCACCGACGGGACGGCGTGGCGCTGGCGGAGCACGTTGACCAGCGTGTCGACCAGGTCGGCGACGTCATCGCCGGCCAACCGGAACGACCCGGTGCAGACGTTGTCGCGCCACAGCGACACGACGACGAGGTCGGCCTCCTCGTGCCAGCTCACCCGCAGTGCGCGCTCGTCGCCGCGGGCGTCGAAGAAGATCGAGCCCGTCCGCGGCAGCGGACGTACGGCGGTCATCGGTCCATCATGCGCCGACAGGGACCGCCTGTCACCAGGGAGTCGCGTCCCCCGGCTGGACGAACCCGCTCTGGTAGGCCTCGGCCACGGCCTGCGACCGGTCCCGGACCCCCATCTTGGCGACCAGCCCGGCGACGCGCGCACGAGCCGCCGAGGTCGAGACCCCCATCTCCTCGGCGATCTCGCCGTATGTCCGGCCACCCACCAAGAGCCGAAGCACCGCCACGTCCCCCGACGAGAGCCGCGTCAGCCACGGCGCGGACGGGCGGAACTCATAGACCGGCACGACAACCACCCTGCCGCCGGGAGCCCGCGCGGTCATCGTGCAGATGCGCCACATGCCGGCGCCGACCCTGGCACCATGCAGAGGTGGTGTCCCTGGTCGTGTGCACGACGACGCACGCCCTGGCCGAGGCGGAAGCGACCGTCGCGCCCGGGTCGATGACCCGCGCGTCCCTGGTCGACGCCACCACCGCGTCCTCGATCGTGCTGGCCGCGGCCCGTGGCAGCGACCTGCTCGTCGACGCCTCGCAGGCGCCGGAGGGCGTGCGGGCGCAGCTGCTCGAGGACCTGCGCCGCATCGGAGAGGTCCGCGTCGACCCGCTCCCCCGTGAACACCCCACCGCACCGTCTCCCGAGTCTCCGCAGGTTCCCCCGATCAGCCAGGAGGCACGGGAGCTCCTCGAGCTGCTCGCCGACGGCCTCACCCTCGGCACCGCCGCCGAGAGGCTGAACCTCTCCCGCCGTACGGCGGACCGCCGGCTCGCCTCCGCACGACGCGCGCTCGGCGCTCGTACGACCGCGCAGGCCATCGCTGCCTGGCGCGCTCAACGAGCGGGTACGACGACGCCGGTCTCGTAGGCGACGACGACCGCCTGCACCCGGTCGCGCACCTCGAGCTTGGTGAGCACCTTGGCGACGTGCGTCTTCACGGTCGGCAGGCTCACCCAGAGCTCGGCGGCGATCTCTGCGTTGGAGCGGCCCCGGGCGACGAGTTCGAGCACCTGCCACTCACGGCGCGTGAGACGGTCGAGCCCGGGCCACCAGGCGGCGGCCTGCTGCTGGTTCATCAGGGGGAGAATCGCGGTCTGACTCATGGGTCAACGGTGCGCCGTACGGGAGCCGAGTTCATCCTGCAGTTGCGCCAACCTGCGGCCGGGTGTCTTCGCCGAAACCGGGACGGGGCGGACCGGAACTGCCTACGGTACGAGCGTGCTGGTCGGCCGGGCGTCGCTGTTGTCCGACCTCCGGGCGCGCATCGACGAGGGCGGCGCGGTCGTGCTGACCGGTGATGCCGGCCAGGGCAAGACCACGGTGGTCGAGGCGCTGACGGCGGAGCAGGACGCCACGGCGTACGTCGGCGGCGCGCTCTCCACCCTGACCTGGCTCCCGTTCCTCCCCCTCGCCCGGGCCGTCGGCCGGCCCGACCTGTCCGGCGACCTGGAGCAGGTGGCGGCCGTGGTCGCCGAGATTGTCGGCGAGGGACTCCTCGTGGTGGAGGACCTGCACTGGTCCGACGACTCCACCCTCGCCGTGCTCGGCCGGCTCGCCGGCACCACCACGATGCTGCTCACCAGCCGCCAGCAGGGACTTCCCGAGCACCTCGCAGACCACGGCATCGACGAGGTCCCCCTGCCGGCGCTCGGTCCCGGCGACGCCTTCGAGGTCGTCCGCTCGGTCCGTCCGGACCTGGACCCCGCAGGCGTTGCCGCCGTGGTCGGGCGGGCCGAGGGCAACCCGCTGCTCCTGCACGAGCTCGCGACGGGAAGCACGAACCTGCGCACCTCGGTCCTGGCCCGCGTGGCCCGGTTGTCCCCCACCGCAGTGGAGTGGCTCGAGCGGCTGGCGCTGATCCAGCGCCCCGCCCGCCAGGACTACTTCCCGCGTCCCGTCCTCGACGAGCTCGACGCCGTCCAGCTGGTCCGCCGCGGCCCGGGTGAGCCGCCGACGGTCTCGATCCGGCACGCCACCATCGCCGACATCCTGATCGGCGACCTCCCACCGGACCGGCTCCGCCTCCGCCACCTGCAGCTCGGCACCGTCATCGCCGACCCGGCCGAGGCCGCCCACCACCTCGAGCAGGCCGGCGAGCTCGACCGGGCTCGGGACGCCGCCCTGGCCGCCGCCGAGAACGCTCGCGGCCTGATCCGGGCCCACCTGCTGGCCGTGGCCGCCCGGTGCTCCACCGGCCCGGGCACCGTGCAGCTCCGGCTCGACGCGGCCGACGCCCTGCAGAGGGCGGCCGACCCGGGCGCGGCCGAGGCCGTGCTCGAGGCTGTGCTCGACGCGGTCGAGGACGACGACGACGCGACCCGGGCCAGAGCGTTGATGATCCGGGCCCGCACCCGGTGGTACCTGCTCGACGACGACGCCGCCCGCGCCGCGATCGAGGAGGCGCTGAGCTGCGCCGAACGGGTCGGCGGTGCGCTGGAGGCCGAGGTGCGGGTCGAGACCGCGCGGACCCTGACGTTCGCCGGTGACGCCGAGCGCGCCGTGGCCGAGGCCGAGCGCGCACTGGCCGCCACCCATGACCTGGGCCTCCGGTGTGCCCGGGCGCACCTGGCGCTGGGGACGGCGTCGTACTACGTCAGCAGCCCCCGCTGGGAGCCAGAGTGGACGAAGGCCGGCGAGCTGGCAGTGACCGAGGGTGACGCTGAGACCGAGCTGATCGCCGGCAACAACATCGCCGAGACCTACGTGGCCGACGGCCAGCTGTCGCGGGCGCTCGACCTGATCGACCGGATGCGCGACCGGGCCCGCGAGCTGGAGATGCTCGGCTGGGCGGAGCAGTTCGAGGTGTCGCGGGTGAACGCGTCGGCCCACACCGGCGAGCCACGGGACATCGTCGCCGCGGCCACGGAGCTGCTCGGCAGGGCGATGGTTCCGCGTTCGCGCGACCAGGTCCAGCAGGTGCTGATCTACGCCCTCATCGACCTCGGCCAGGGACACCTCGCCAGCACGAGCATGGCGGTCGGTGCGCAGACCGAGGGCGTCGCGCAGGCGTCGTACCTCCTGATCCAGGCGGAGCAGGCCCTCGCCGAGGGCCGGAACGCCGACGCGCGCCGGCTCGCTGACAGCGCGCTTCCCGGCACCGCCTCGGACGAGGTGCCGCTCACCCAGCGGATCCGTGCCTGGGCGACCTGGGAGGCCGGCGAGCAGTGGGCCGTCCCCGAGTTCCGGACGCGGGAGTTCACGGCCGGCTCGCTTCCCGAGCAGCAGGGGGTGTCGCTGTTCGACACCGACCCGGCTGCCGCGGCGGCACGGTTCGAGGAGGCCGCCCGGTTGTGGTCGCCGTACTACGTGCGCGCCGCGCTCCTCTGCCGCTGGGCCCAGGGCGAGGCACTGCGCCGGGCCGGCGACGAGGACCGGGCCCGTGACCTCCTCCTCGCCCTGGACGCCGAGCTCGAGGCCAGCGGCCGCAAGCCGCTCCAGCAGCGGGTGCGCCGGTCGCTCCGGCTGCTCGGCCACCGGGTGGCCGCGCCGCGCACCGAGCGCGGCGACCTGGGCCTCACCGGCCGCGAGCGGGAGGTGGTCGACCTGGTCGCCGGTGGCCTCACCAACGCCGAGATCGCCCGCCGGCTGGGGATCGGTCGCCCCACGGTCGTCCGCATCCTCTCCACCGCGATGACGACCCTGGGCGTGACCACCCGCGGCCAGGCTGCCGCCGTCGTCACCGCTGGTCGCGAGCCCGCGGCGTCGCAGGTCGTACGCTGATCCGGTGCCTGAGCTTCCCGAGGTCGAAGCACTGGCCCTGGACCTCCGGGGTCGGCTGACCGGTCGCGCGATCACCAAGGTCCACATCGCCGCGTTCAGCGCGCTCAAGACCTACGACCCGCCGCTGTCGGCGGTCGAGGGCACGCTCGTCGACGACGTACGACGGCACGGCAAGTTCCTCGACATCGAGGCCAGCGGCCTGCACCTGGTGTTCCACCTGGCGCGGGCCGGGTGGGTCCGGTGGCGTGACGAGGTGCCGGCCGTCCCACCGCGCCCGAGCACGAAGTCGACCCTCGCCGTCCGGGTCGTCCTCGACGAGCAGGACGGGCTGTCGCCGGGACTGGACGTGACCGAGGCCGGCACCAAGAAGTCGCTCGCGCTCTACCTGGTCCGCTCCCCTGCCGATGTCGCGGGCATCGCCCGGCTCGGTCCCGACCCGCTCGACGACGCCTTCACCAAGGACGCGCTCGCCACCATCCTCGAGGCCGAAGGGCGCAAGCAGCTCAAGGGGGTGCTGCGCCACCAGGGCACGATCGCCGGCATCGGCAACGCGTACTCCGACGAGATCCTGCACGCGGCACGGATGAGCCCGTTCAAGCCCGCCGGCACGCTGACCGACGACGAGCTCACGACCCTCTTCGCCGCGATCAAGGACACCCTCGGCGACGCCGTCGACCGCTCCCGCGGGCTCGCCGCGAGCGAGCTCAAGGCCGAGAAGAAGTCGAACCTCGCCGTCCACGGGCGCACCGGGCAGGCGTGCCCGGTGTGTGGCGACACGGTGCGCGAGGTCTCGTTCGCCGACTCGAGCCTGCAGTACTGCCCCACCTGTCAGACCGGCGGCAAACCGCTCGCCGACCGCCGCATGAGCAAGCTGCTGAAGTAGAAGAGGTCCCCCGAGTGCGCATCCCCACCGTGTCGATCGACGGCATCCCCGACCCGCTGCCGGAGCAGCTGACGGTCATCGACGTCCGCGAGGACCAGGAGTGGGCCGCCGGCCACATCGACGGCTCCGTCCACATCCCGCTCTACGAGCTCCCGTCGCGACTCGACGAGATGCCCGAGGGCCAGATCCTCGTCGTCTGCAAGGTGGGCGCGCGCTCGGCACAGGCCGTCGCCTACCTCGCGCAGCAGGGGCACGACGCCTTCAACCTCGACGGCGGGCTGCTCGACTGGCAGGCAGCCGGCCGGGAGCTGGTCGGCGCCGGACCGACGCCGTACGTCGCCTGACCTCGCCCGGCTAGAGGCCGCAGTTCGACTGGAACCAGTCGAACGCCGACCCGACGGCCTCACGCTGGTCCGGGCTGAGCTTGCCCTCGACAGCCTCGATCTCGGCGTAGGTCGGCTCGTCGGGTAGCTCCAGGACCAGCTCCGCGAGCGCACCGACACCGCGCCAGGCGCGTTCGGACAACCCCGGCGGGCGCCGCAGGTCCGGCACCTGCGCCGCGAACTCCTTCATCACCGGCCCGATCGTCGCCGCGACCGCGTCGCGGTCGGTGGTGCTGTCGGCGGCCTCCTTGATGGCGCTGACCATCTCGGCGTACGGCGTGCACACCGCCGCCACAGCGTCCGGCAGGTCGGGCGGGGCGCTCGTCGGCTCGTCGGTCGGCTCGTCCGTCGGGTCGGAGGTCCCGTCCGTGCCCTCGTCCGTCGGCTGCTCGTCCGGTCCGGTGGCGACGACGGACGGGCCGTCGTCGTCGGCGTCGCTGTCGCCGGAGCAGCCGCCCGTGAGCACCGCCGTGGGTAGGAGAAGCAGCAGCGGAACGAGGGTCGCGAGGTGCGAGCGGAGGTGGAGGCGCATCCCTTTCATCGTCGCACGCCGCTCAATGCCCGACCGCCGGCGACGAGGCCGGGTGCCGGTCAGCTCGACGTCGGCCCGGGAACGTCGATCGTGGTGTCGGGGACGCAGGTCTCGGCCACGTACGCGTTGTAGGCGTCGACCTCCTCCTGCTCGTCCTCCGAGAGGTCGTCCGTGACCTCTGCCGCGTCGCCGAGGTTCTCGAAGTCGTCAGGGTCGAGGTCGCCGAGGTAGTCGACGGTGACCTCGAAGCCCTTGCGGGCGTCCTCCGGGATGCCCTCCGGAGTGCCGACCTCCTCCAGGTCCTCGGACCAGGACGCGAACCCGTCGACGATCTGCTCGCCGTCCGCGTCGTCAGGAAGGTCCTCGGCCCACGACCGGTCGTTGGCCACCTCGCAGAAGGCGGGCTTGGACGCATCCGTGGGAGGACCCCCGCAGGCGCTCAGGGAGAGGGCGAGCAAGGCGGTGGCGGCCACGGCGGCCGGGAGCGGGATCCGTGTCACGCGAGCACCCTAGGGGACGTCGCGGGTCCGGCCGTCTCAGCAAGCAGAGCCGTCAGCTGGCGGCCGGGTCCTCGGGCAGCTCGACGTCGGCGGCGCAGGTCTCGCCGGCGTACGCGCTGAACGCCGCGACGTCGTCCTCGTCGTCCTCGTACTTGTCCTCGATCGCCTTCTGCGCGTCCTCGTCCTCGAGGTCGTCCGCGTTGAGGTCGCCGAACACCTCGACATACACCTCGAAGCCCTTGCGGGCGTCGTCCGGGATGTCCTCGGGCGTGCCGACCTCTTCGAGCTCGTCCGCGTACTCGTTGGCAGCCTCGGCCTGGGCCTCGTAGTCCTCCGCATCGGCTTCGCCGAGGGCGGAGATGCCGTTGTAGGCCTCGCAGAAGTCCTCTTCGGACGCGTCGGTCGGGGCTCCGCCACAGGCGCTGAGGGAGAAGGCGAGCAGCACGGCCGCGCCAACGGCGGCGGCGGGACGCTTGATCCGAGTCATGCGATTTCCTTTCGGGTGGCACCCCGTGCCGCGAGCACCGGGTGAACGAGTATGGGCCGGGACGGTGCCCCGAGATTGCCCGGCGCGTTCCTACCCATCGGGACGCACCCTATGCATCACCCGCCAGAAACAGGCGAACGAGGAACGGCTGACCGGAGAACAGCGCGGCCGGCCCCGACCGGGACCGGCCGCGTGCGAGTGGTCTCAGGTCACTCCGTCGGCGTGGGCAGGTCGGTGAGGTCCGTCGGGACGTCGGTCGGGACACCGAAGGACTCGGGGCACTTCTCGGCGCCGTACGCGAAGAACTTGTCGGCGTCCGCCTCGTCGTCCTCGCTGACACCGGGGATCTCGCCGTCCTCGCCGTCCTTGATGTCGTCGTAGTCGGCGTCGCCGACGGCCTCGACGAAGACCTCGAAGCCGTTGCGCTCGTCGTCGGAGATGTCCTCCGGCGTGCCGACCTCCTCGAGCTCCTCGACGGAGTCCTGGATGTCCTCCCACTGCTCCTCCGACGGATCTTCGAAGGAGGCGGCGACCAAGGGCTCGAACACGTCGGCGAGGGCCTTGCAGAAGTCCTCTTCCGAGGCGTCGGTGGGAGCTCCGCCACAGGCCGTGAGGGAGAACGCGAGAAGCACGGTGGCGCTGAGAGCAGCGGCCGGGCGCTTGATCCGGGTCATGGAGTTTCCTTTCGGGACGACGCCGGCGCCGCGTGCACCGGGTCTGGCGGGAGCAGCCCTCCCGAGGGAGCCTGCTCCCGGCAGACTATTGAGGACCTTCGGTTCCCGGAAGAGGTCCGGCCGTACGGCGCGTCGCGCCGTTACTCCGACGGGGACTCGGTGGGAGCGTCGGTGGGGACATCCGACGGCACGCCCTCGGCGACGCACTTCTCGGCGGCGTACGCGAAGAACGCCTCGATGTCGGCCTCGTCGTCCTTGTACTTCTCCTCGAGGTCCGCCTGGGCGTCCTCGTCCTCGAGGTCGTCGGCGTCGATCTCGTGGTAGGCCTCGACCAGGACCTCGTAGCCGTTGCGCGCGTCGTCCGGGATGCCCTCGGGGGTGCCGACGTCCTCGAGCGCGTCGGCGTAGCTGTGGAGGGCGTCGGCCTGGGCTTCGTAGTCGTCCTCGGCGACGTCCGTCAGGCTCGGGTCGTTGAACGCCTCGCAGAAGTCCTCCTCCGAGGCATCCGCCGCGGGGCCTTCCTGCTCCGAGGACGAGTCCTTGTTGTCCTTGTCATCGCCGTCGTCCCCGCAGGCGCTCAGGGAGAAGACGAACAGGGCGGCCGCGGTCGCGGCGGTACAGCGCTTGAGCGGAGTCATGTGGCCCGACCCTAGACGAAGGCCTCCGGGAGGGGTGTAGCCAGGAGGTCGGGGAGGCGTTCGACGTACTCCCGCCGTGCGATCTCCTCGACGCCCAGGCTGGCCAGGTGGGGGGTGGACCACTGGACGTCGATCAACCGGCGCCCGGCGTGGGCGTCGGTGAGCCGCGCGACGAGGCCGACCAGGGCGACCTTCGACGCGTCCCGGCTCCGGTGGAACATCGACTCGCCGGCGAACAGCCCGCCGAGCGCCACGCCGTACAGACCGCCCGCGAGCCTGCCGTCCTGCCAGGCCTCGACCGAGTGGGCCCAGCCGAGCCGGTGCAGCTCGCCGTACGCCGCCCGGATGGCGTCGTCGATCCACGCCCCGGGCCGACGGGGGTCGCCGCACGCGGCAACGACCTCGTCGAACGCGGTGTCGACCCGGATCTCGAAGTCCCGCACCGACCGCCGCAGGGACCGGGACACGTGCAGTCCGTCGAGGCGCAGCACCCCCCGCTCGGCCGGGCACCACCAGCCGATGGCCGGGGGCCGGGTCCGGGCGCGCAGCCGCAGCCGGGGCTCCGGCATCGGGAACAGGCCCCGGCGGTACGCCGCCAGCACGGTGCCCGGCGCGAGGTCGGCGCCGACCGCGACCAGGTCGTCCTCCGACTCGAGCGCAGCCAGCTGCTCGAGGGAGGGCAGCTCCCACGGTGTCGGCGGCGGCTCGACCGGCCCCTGGCGGTTGGTCGGGTTGTCCATCGGGGCTGACGGTACGACGTCCGCGCGGCCGTGGGCTCCAGGGCACCCCTACGCTTTGCCCATGCGTCGCAGCCTCAAGAAGGGAATCGCCGTGGAAGCCGCTCGCGTCGTCGTCCCGAAGATCACCGAGCTCGCCCCCGGCCTCACCTCGTCGTTCGTGCGGCAGGCGCTGGACCGGGCAATCACCGGCATCGGCCCGCTGCCGCCCGCCGCCCAGGCGGCGGAGACCCAGCTGCGCGAGCAGCGCGGCAACGTCGACCGGGCGATCCACGAGCTGATCGAGAACCACGTCCGGTACGCCGGCGTCGGTGGGCTGGTGACCAACTTCGGAGGCCTGGTCACGACGGCCATCATCGCGCCGGCCAACATCACCGGGCTGGCGCTGATCCAGTGCCGGATGGTCGCCGGCATTGCGCACCTGCGCGGCTACGACCTCGACGACCCCCGGGTGCGCAACGCGATCCTCGTGGCGGTCCTCGGCGAGGACGCGGTCAAGAAGATGGTGAAGAAGCTGCAGCTGCCCGCGCCGCCGATGGCGCTCGCAACCGCGCCGTCCCACGACCCGATGCTCGACACCACGATCACCTCGGCCGTCGCCGCCGACCTGGTCAGCCGCGTGATCGGCAAGCGGCTCGCCACCACCCTCGGCAAGCGGGTGCCGGTGGTCGGCGGCCTGGTCGGCGCCGGAGCCGACGGCTACAGCACCTGGCAGGTCGGCCGGTACGCCGACCGCGAGTTCCTCCCCAAGGCCCAGCTGCCCCGCTGATTCGCCGAAGTGTCAGGGTTGGTCGCGCGAAGTGTCAGGTTTGGTCGCGCGAGGTGTCACACCTCGACCGACCAAGATCGACACTTCGGCGGGGTCAGGGCTCGAGGCGGCGCTTGAGCTCGCGGGTTGCGCGGAGGGCAATGCCGTGGGGGTCGGGGCGTCGTACGGCCTCGGCGGTCATGCTGCTCAGGGCGCCGACCGCAGCGCGGGTGACTGCCTGCTTCTTGACCCGGTCGGGGTTGTGCCAGACCTTGTCGGGATCGGGGCGCCGGGGGCGCAGCTCGTCGAGGTCGCCGATCACGTCGATGCCGCTCGCCTTGATCCACTCCAGCGAGCGCTCGGTGCGCTCCTCGACCCAGTCGTAGTTGTCGGGCCGGAGGGTGACCGGCGCCGACCGGTGGTGGAACAGGGTGCCGTCGGCGACCATCCGGCGGAGCAGGTCGTCGTACTCCCCCTCGCGAGCGACCTTGCGGCCCAGCGCCTGGTTGAGGTGGCGGAGCACCTGGGTCTCGGCGACGCCGAGCGACTTGTTGGTCGCCTCGCTGTCGACCGGCGCCCACGCCGGGTCGATGTCGAACGCCCGGCACATCCGGGTCCAGAGGCTGTCCTCCGGGTCGGCGGCCGCGCTGTCCTTGGCGGGTACGACGACGAGGTGGATGCGCTCCGGCGGCACCGCGAATCCCCACGACGAGAGCACGTCCGGGATGTCGAACGCCTGCATCATGAACGGCTTGCCCATCCGTGAGCGGCGGAGGAACTTGCGGAACGTCCACGAGCGGCCCTGCTTGATGCTCTCCTGCCAGGCGGCGGCCAGCTGTCGGGCCAGGTCCCGGGCCGAGTAGACGATGTGGACCTCGCTCCCGGAGAGGTCCTTCATCGCGCGCTCGATCACCTTCGCCGGTGCGGGCGCGAGGATCTCGTGGCTGATGATCACGTTGCCGTCGAGCCGGCGGGTACGACGCATCAGCGCGTCCCAGGCGCCGTCGGCGTGACCAGGAGCGCCGCCCCAGTCCTGCTCGGTGAGGTCGAGCGCCGCCCGGAACTGCGAGAGCTCAGGCCGCGAGAGCCGCGACGTCGACGGGAAGTGGACGCCATGGTCCGCGAGGGTCTTGGTGTTGCGCCCCAGCCGCGTCTGGATGTAGGTCGTCCCCGTCTTCGGCGCACCGATGTGCAGGTGAACGACCCTGGTCATGCAGGTGATTGTGCCAGCGCGCGCACCACGGCCGACGGGCTGGGCCGCCCGAGGTGGCCGGCCATCCAGGTGCTGGCGTCGACGACCGCGCGCAGGTCGACCCCGTGCTCGATGCCGAGACCGGTCAGGAACCACACCAGGTCCTCGGTCGCGAGATTGCCGGTGGCGCTCTTCGCGTAGGGACAGCCGCCCAGGCCCCCCGCTGAGGCGTCGTACGTCGTCACGCCCGCCTGCAGGCCCGCGTGCACGTTGGTCAGGGCCTGGCCGTAGGTGTCGTGGAAGTGCAGTGCGAGCCGGTCGGCGGCCACTCCGGCGGCGGCGAAGCCCGCGACGAGCGCCCTGACCTGGCCGGCGGTGGCGACGCCGATCGTGTCGCCCAGGCTGAGCTGGTGGCAGCCCAGGTCGAGCAACCGCCTGCCGACGGCGACCACCTGGTCGACCGGCACCGGCCCCTCCCACGGGTCGCCGAAGCACATCGAGACGTAGCCGCGGACGTCGACGCCGGAGGCAACCGCCCGTGCGACGGTCGGCTCGAACATCGCGAACTGCGTCTCGAGCGTGCGGTTCAGGTTCTTGGCCGCGAACGTCTCGGTCGCGGAAGCGAACACCGCCACGTGGCGCAGCCCCAGCTCGAGCGCCCGGTCGAGGCCGCGGTCGTTGGGAACCAGGACGGGAAGGTCGCGCGCCGTGTCGCCGATCTCGGCGGTCAGCCCGGTCATCAGCTCAGCAGCGTCGGCCAGCTGGGGCACCCACTTCGGGTGCACGAAGCTGGTCGCCTCGACGATCGGCAGGCCGGCCGCGAGCAGGCGGCGGACGAACGCGGCCTTCACCTCGGTCGGCACCAGCGCCTGCTCGTTCTGCAGGCCGTCGCGCGGACCGACCTCGTAGATCGTCACCTTCGGCGGGAGGCCGGGTTCGGGGACCACCATCGGGAGGGCGAGGTCACTCATCGGACGCCTCCACGGTGAACAGTGCGTCGCCGAGCGCGACCTGAGCGCCGGTGACGGCGGAGACGGCGGTGACAACGCCGTCGTACGGCGCCTTGAGCGCGAGCTCCATCTTCATCGCCTCGACCACACCGAGCACATCACCAGCCGCCACGGTGGCGCCCTCGGCGACCCGGACGTCGAGCACGGTGCCGGGCATCGGCGCGACGACGGTGCCGCTGCCGACCTCGACGCCGTGGTCCGCGGCCGCGTCGGGCCGGTGGAAGACATAGCGCTGGCCCTGGTGGGCGAGCTCGACGCCGTACGGCGTGACGATCGAGATCGGGTGCTCGTTCGGCGGCGTTCCCAGCACGACCGACCCGTCCTCGAAGTCGACGCGGACCGGCGCGGGCGGGCCGCCCAGCCGGAAGCCGTCGGACGCGAACGGGCCGGCGGGCGTCGCGTGCGCCTGCTGCCAGGCGTGGGCGGCCAGGACCCGGGCGGGCTCCGGGTCCGGCGGCGCGATCTCCACCCGGTCGAGCCAGGCGGTGTCGATCGCGGCGTCCTCGAACTCCTGCCCTGCGGCCAGGCTCCGCAGGAAGCCGGTGTTGGTGGTGAGGCCGAGGATGACGGTGTCGTCGAGCGCGCGGACGAGGGTACGGCGGGCGCGCTCACGGTCCGGCGCGAAGACGACGACCTTCCCGAGCATGGGGTCGTACGACGTGCTCACGACCTGGCCGGGCTCGAGCGCGTGGTCGACGCGCGCCCGGAACGACCAGTGGACGGCCGTGGCCGTGCCGGCCTGCGGGAGGAAGCCGGCGTAGGGGTCCTCGGCGTAGATGCGGGCCTCGATCGCGTGGCCGAGCGGCACGATCTCGACCTGCCGGTGGCGCAGCGGATCGCCGACCGCGACGTGCAGCTGGGCCTCGACCAGGTCGACACCGGTCACCTCCTCGGTCACCGGGTGCTCGACCTGGAGCCGGGTGTTCATCTCGAGGAAGTAGAAGTCGCCCGTGTCGGCGTCGAGGAGGAACTCGACCGTGCCGGCGTTGGTGTAGCCGACCGCGCGGGCGAGCTCGACGGCTGCGGCGTGGATCCGCTCGCGGACGTCGTCGGGCAGCCGGGGTGCGGGCGCCTCCTCGATCACCTTCTGGTGGCGCCGCTGCACCGAGCACTCGCGGGTGAGCAGGTGGATCACGTCGCCGTGGGTGTCGCCGAGCACCTGGACCTCGATGTGGCGGCCGCGTTCGACGTACTTCTCCAGCAGCATGGTGTCGTCGCCGAACGCGCTCGCCGACTCACGCTTCGCCGCGGCGATGGCGTCGTCGAGATCGGCCGCGGAGCGGACGATCCGCATGCCCTTGCCGCCGCCGCCGGCGGCAGCCTTGACGAGGAGGGGGAAGTCCTTGGTCTCGAGGCTCGGTGCCAGCGCACCTCGCGCCTCGACCAGCGGGAACGACGGCACGACCGGCACTCCGGCCTCGACCGCGATCTCGCGGGCGGCGTCCTTGCGGCCCATCCGCTCGATCACCTCGGGGGTCGGACCCACCCAGGTGATGCCGGCGGCACCGACGGCGCGCGCGAAGCCGGCGTTCTCGGAGAGGAAGCCGTAGCCCGGGTGGATCGCGTCGGCACCCGCCTCCTTCGCCGCCGCGACGACGGCGTCGCTGTCGAGGTACGACGGCACCCGGACGGCGACGTCGGCCTCGCGGACGTGCGGCGCGGTGGCGTCGGCATCGGTGTAGACGGCGACGGTCCTGATGCCGTGGGCCTCGCAGGTGCGGAAGACACGGAGCGCGATCTCGCCGCGGTTGGCGACCAGCAGGGTCTGGATGTTCATGTCGGTCGCCCCGATCACATTCTGAAGATGCCGTAGGAGGGCTCCGGCACGGGTGCGTGCGCGGTGACGGCGAGCGCCATCCCGAGCACCCGCCGGGTGTCCGCGGGGTCGATGACGCCGTCGTCCCAGACCCGGGCGGTGGCGTAGTACGGCGAGCCCTGCGTCTCGTACTGCTCAAGAATGGGTGCCTTGAACGCTGCGACATCCGGGTCGTCCTCGCGGCCGGCGACCGTTGCCAGCACGTTGGCCGCCTGGTCACCGCCCATCACCGAGATCCGGGCGTTCGGCCACATCCAGAGGAACCGCGGATCGTAGGCGCGGCCGCACATGCCGTAGTTGCCGGCGCCGAACGAGCCGCCGATGACCACGGTGAGCTTGGGTACGACGCTGCAGGCCACCGCCGTGACCAGCTTGGCGCCGTCGCGGGCGATGCCGCGGTTCTCGTAGTCCTTGCCGACCATGAAGCCGCTGATGTTCTGGAGGAAGAGCAGCGGGATGCCGCGCTGGTTGCAGAGCTCGACGAAGTGCGCGCCCTTCAGCGCCGACTCGCTGAACAGGATCCCGTTGTTGGCGACGATGCCGACGGGATGGCCGTGGATCCGCGCGAAGCCGCAGACCAGGGTCTCGGCGTACAGCTGCTTGAACTCCTGGAACCGCGAGCCGTCGACCAGGCGGCGGATCACCTCGCGCACGTCGTACGGCGTCCGCGTGCTGGCCGGCACCACGGAGTAGATGGACTCCGGCGACTCGTGAGGCTCGTCGACTTCGCCCGCCGAGGTTGTCGAGGCGCCCCGACCGGCTCGGCGAGCGTCCGGGAGGGTGTCGACGATGCCGCGCAGGATCTGGAGGGCATGCGCGTCGTCCTCGGCCAGGTGGTCGACGACCCCGGAGGTACGGGCGTGCACGTCACCGCCGCCGAGCTCTTCGGCCGTGACGACCTCGCCGGTCGCGGCCTTCACCAGCGGCGGTCCGCCGAGGAAGATCGTGCCCTGGTTGCGGACGATCACGGTCTCGTCCGACATCGCCGGGACGTAGGCGCCGCCGGCCGTGCAGGACCCCATGACTGCGGACAGCTGCGGGATGCCGCGGGCGCTCATGTTGGCCTGGTTGAAGAAGATCCGGCCGAAGTGCTCCTTGTCGGGGAACACCTCGTCCTGCATCGGTAGGAAGGCGCCGCCGGAGTCGACCAGGTAGATGCAGGGCAGGTTGTTCTGGGCCGCGATCGTCTGTGCCCGCAGGTGCTTCTTCACCGAGATCGGGTAGTAGGTCCCACCCTTCACGGTCGCGTCGTTGGCGACGACCATGCAGTCGCGACCCCCGACCCGGCCGACGCCCGCGACGACGCCCGCCGACGGTACGGCGTAGTCGTCACCGGGCGCGCCGTACATGCCGTACGCCGCCAGCGGCGCGATCTCCAGGAACGGGCTGCCCGGGTCGAGCAGGCCGTCCACGCGGTCGCGCGGGAGCAGCTTGCCGCGGTCGGTGTGCTTCTTGCGCGCGGACTCGCTGCCGCCCTGCCGCACCCGCGCGAGCCGCTCGCGCAGCTCGATGGTGAGGTCCTCGAGGCTGGTCATGACACGAGGTTAACGATCATTAACCTCGGCTGTCCACTGGTCGGGGCTGGCACCGGTCCCTGCGGGTACCGGGAGGACAAGGGAGTCCACGAGAGGAGCCAGCAGATCATGTCCACGGTCGGCACCATCACCAAGCTCGCTTCGGAGGTCGTCGGGCGGGCGGCCCACGCGGTGATCCATCCGCGCAAGACCGTCACCGCCGTCACCGGCCACGCACGGGACCTGGCGGCCACCGTCACTGGCGGCGACCAGAAGACACCAAGCCCGACCGACGCCGGGGCCGCGTCCTCGAAGACGACGTTCTACGAGAGCGCTCACCGCAACGTCGAGCCGGCGGAGCCGGTGCAGCCCGCCGAGTCGGTGGAGCCGTCGACCACCGAGCCGAAGGCTGCCTCGCGGGAGAGCGCGCACCACGGTCGCGGCGCCGACCCGACCGACGATTGGCACGACGAGCTCGACGATGCCCCTGACATCGGCATCAACCCTGCCACCGGGCTGCCGAACACCGACCAGGTCGGCGACGACGAGCCGCTGCTTGACCCCTCTGCCGCGAAGACGGTGCGCTCGGAGAGCGAGACCATGAGCCGCGCAGCCGATCGGGACAAGGACCAGTAGCGCGCGCTCGGCGGGCTCGACGACGGCAACGTGTTCGAGACAGGCTGACGCGAAGCGGGTGAACGAGCATTAACCTGGGCGGGTGACCGCCACCGAGGAGCCCACCCGCCGCGAGCAGATCCTCGCGACCGCGGCCGAGCTCTTCGCCGCCCGCGGCTTCCACGGCGTGTCGGTGGCCGAGCTCGGCGCCGCTTGCGGCATCTCCGGGCCGGCGCTCTACAAGCACTTCTCCAACAAGCAGGCGATGCTCGCCGAGATGCTGGTGTCGATCAGCGAACAGCTGCTCGCGGTGGGGCGCGAGCGGGTGGCGGCGGCCGACGGGCCCGCCGCCGCCGTACGGGCGCTGGTCGACTGGCACGTCGAGTTCGCCCTCGGCCACCGGCCGCTCATCATCGTCCAGGACCGCGACTGGGAGTCGCTGCCGGAGCAGGCGCGCGAGCAGGTCCGCGCGCTGCAGCGGTCGTACGTCGACCTGCTCGCCGGCCAGCTCCGGCTGCTGCAGCCGCACCTCACCAGGCCCACCGCCCACGCCGCCGCTCAGGCCGCCTTCGGCCTGCTCAACTCCACGCCGCGCGCCGGGCACGCGATCTCCGACGACGCCCTGCGGACCCTGCTGGCCGACATGGCTGTCGCCGCCCTCCGCGCCTAGCCGCGCGCGAAGTGTCAGGCTTGGTCGCGCGAGGTATCACTCTTGGTCGCGCGAAGTATCAAGCTTGGTCGCGCGACGTGTCGCACCTCGAGCCGCCAAACCTGACATTTCGTGCGACCAACCGTGACACTTCGGCGGGGTTAGAACGCCCCGCCGCGGCCTTCGCCGTCGCGGAACCGGGCGGCGCCGGTCATCGCCTCGAGGAGCGACCGGCCGCCGTGGACCCACTCCACGTCGAGGGCGCGATCGAGGGACAGGCCGTGCTGTTCGTACGACGACAGGCGGTCCTGCTGCAGGCAGGTCTGCGGGAAGGCGGCGATCTGCTCGGCCAGCGCGACCGCCTCGTCGAGGGCGGCGCCGGGCGCGCTGACCCGGTTGGCGAGACCCATCCGCAGCGCCTCCTCGGCACCGACCGGGCGACCGGTGAGGATCAGGTCCAGCGCGTGCGACTGCCCGATCAAGCGAGGCAACCGGATGGTCCCGCCGTCGATCAGCGGCACGCCCCAGCGGCGGCAGAAGACCCCGAAGACGGCGTCCGGGTCGGCGACCCGCAGGTCGCACCACAGCGCGAGCTCCAGCCCGCCGGCGACGGCATGACCCTCGACCGCGGCGACGACCGGCTTCGACAGGAGCAGCCGCGACGGCCCCATCGGACCGGGACCGTCGGTCCCCGGGGGATCGGCCTTCATCGTCCCGGAGCTGACCGCCTTCAGGTCGGCGCCGGCGCAGAACGTGCCCCCGGCACCGGTGAGGACGGCGACGCTCGCGTCCGGGTCGGCGTCGAAGGCAAGGAACGCGTCGTACAGCGCCTGCGCGTGCTCGGTGTCGACGGCGTTGCGGACCTCCGGGCGGTCGATCGTGACGACGGTGACCGGCCCGCGGCGCTCGACGTCGACTGCCATCAGGCGATCTCCGCGGTGTCGACCAGGGCCCGGTCGATGATCGGACCGAGGTCGAGCCCGGTCGGCAGGGTGCCGAGCGCCCCGCCCCAGTCGCGGCCGAGCCGCGAGGCGCAGAACGCGTCGGCGACGGCGGCAGGCGCGTGACGCAGGAGCAGCGACCCCTGGAAGACCAACGCGATCTGCTCGACGATCCGGCGGGCCCGGAGCTCGATGTCGTCGAACGACGTGAACTCCTTCTGGAGCCGGGCCAGCGCCTCGTCGAAGCGGGCGTCGGCACCGGCAGCGAGGCCGACCTCCTCGAAGTAGGCGTCCAGCGTTTGCGGCTCGCGGGCGATGGCCCGCAGCGCGTCGAGCGCAGCGACGTTGCCCGAGCCCTCCCAGATCGAGAGCAGCGGCAGCTCGCGGTAGATGCGGGCCGCATCGAAGTCCTCGATGTAGCCGTTGCCGCCCAGGCACTCGAGCGCCTCCGCGGCGTGGATCGGGCCGCGCTTGCAGACGTAGTACTTGGTCGCGGCCAGGGCCAGCCGGCGTACGGCGGCCTCGCCCTCGTCGCCGCGGATCGCCCGGTCGTTCGCCCCGGCCAGCCGCACCATCGCGGTCGTCGCGGCCTCGGACTCGACGGCGAGGTCGGCGAGCACGTTGCGCATCGCCGGCTGCTCGAGGAGCGGCTTGCCGAAGGCCGACCGGTGCCGGGCGTGGTGCGCGGCCATCACCAGCGACGTGCGCATGCCGGCGGCGGAGCCGATGACGCAGTCGAGCCGGGTCATGTTGACCATCTCGACGATGGTCCGTACGCCGCGCCCCTCCTCGCCGACGAGCCAGCCGGTCGCGCCGTCGTACTCGATCTCCGACGAGGCGTTCGACTTGTTGCCGAGCTTGTCCTTGAGCCGCAGGAACCGCATCGCGTTGCGGTCGCCACCCGGCAGCACCCGCGGCACCAGGAAGCACGAGAGACCCCCCGGCGCCTGGGCGAGGGTCAGGAACATGTCGGACATCGGCGCCGACGTGAACCACTTGTGACCGACGAGCTCATACGCGCCCTCGGACCCTGCCGATCCTTGGGGAGTGGCCGTCGTCGTGTTGGCCCGTACGTCGGACCCGCCCTGCTTCTCGGTCATCGACATCCCGGCGATCAGGCCGCGCTTGGTCGCGGGGTCGCGGAGGCCGGGGTCGTACTCCCGGTTGGTGAGCAGCGGCTCGAACTGCGCGGCGAGCTCGGGGTTCGCGCGCAGCGCCGGCACGACGGCGTACGTCATCGAGATCGGGCAGCCGTGACCCGCGTCGACCGACCAGACCATGAACTTCGCGGCACGCGCGACGTGCGCCCCCGGCCGGTCGTCGGCCCACGGGGCGGCGTGCAGGCCGTGCCCGATCGCGGTCTCCATCAGCTGGTGGTACGCCGGGACGTACTCGACCTCGTCCACCCGGTGGCCGTAGCGGTCGTGGGTGTGCAGCCGCGGCGGCACGCGCTCGGCGAGCCGGCCCCACCCCTGCGCCTCGGCGGTGCCGGCGAGCTGCCCCAGCTCGTCGACCTCGGGCAGCGCCCAGCCGGCGCCCTCCCGCTCCAGCCCCTCGCGCAGGGCGGGGTCGTGGGCGGTGTTGTGCCCGGTCAGCGGCGGGACCTGGTTGAAGACCTCGTGCGTGCTTGTCATTTGCAGTCACCCCTTGTTGGTGGAAGGCCCGAAGTCGTCGTACGGCGCCGCGTCGCGCTCGCGCACCGCGTTCTTGAAGCCCACCTCGGCGGCGCGGGCCGCGAACGAGTAGCCCTCGCGGGTGTGGCGGGAGATGCCGTCGAAGACGGTCGAGATCATCTGGCTGTTCTGGACGCCCTGCGCGAGCAGCGCGGAGTTGAGCGCGAGCTTGACCATCATCAGCTGGTTGAGCGGCATCGCGGCGATCCGCTGCACGAGGTTCTCGGTGCGGGCGTCGAGGTCCTCGGGCTCGGGAGCCTCGATCGCCAGCCCCCACTCGGCGGCCTCGCGACCGGACAGGCAGTCGCCGGTCAGCAGCAGCCGCTTGGCGCGCTGGTCGCCGAGCCGGTGCGCCCAGAGGCCGGCGCTCGGCACGCCCCAGACCCGGGTCGGCGGGTAGCCGATCTTCGCGTCCGCGGCGATGACGATCTGGTCGCAGTGCAGGGCGATGTCGGTGCCGCCGGCGACGCAGAAGCCGTGGATCTTGGCGACCGTCGGCTTGTTCGCGTGCAGCAACGACGCGTAGCCCTTGGTGAAGCGGCTCATCATCGCGTAGTCGACCATCGGGTCCCACGTCTTCGACGGGTCGTGGTTGGGGATCGCCTGCTCGGCGAAAGCCCCCAGGTCGTAGCCGCCGCAGAACCCCTTGCCGCGGCCGCTGACCACGAGCACGTGTACGCGCGGGTCGAGGTCGGCGCGCTCGACGGCGGCGGCCAGCTCGACCGGGGTGTCGAGGGTGATCGCGTTGCCATGGTCGGGACGGTTGAACGTGAGCCGGGCGACCCGACCGTCCACCTCGTAGGTGAGCGTCCGGTACGTCGGCGCTGAGTCGCCTGAGTCGTCGATCGGCACCCCGGCGTACGGCGAGTCGGGCCCCTCGTGCGCGGGACGCCTCCACGGCGCTTCGTCTGCCATGCCGGCGACGTTACAGTTTCATCGACAGTTGTGTCCAGAGATGTAGCGTGAGAGAGTGCAGCCCATGTCGGTCGAGGTCACACCGCTCCCGGCCCGCTCGGTCGTGCTCAGCCTCCTGCTGGGGCGGCATCCCGACCGGATGAGCCCGGCCGAGCTGGCCCGAGCAGGCGAGTACTTCGGCATCCCCGCGCCGACCCTCCGGGTGGCGCTGACCCGGGCCGTGGCCGCGGGCGACCTCCGTCGCGTCGTCGGTGACTACATGCTCGGAGACCGCCTGGTCCGGCGTCAGCAGCGGCAGGACGAGGCGGTCGAGGATGCCGAGACCTCCTGGGACGGCACCTGGGAGATGGCCGTCGTCGTCGTGTCCGGGCGCTCCGCGTCCGACCGGGCAGCGCTGCGGGACCTGCTGACGTCGTACCGACTGGCCGAGCTCCGCGAGGGCGTCTGGGCGAGGCCGGCGAACCTCAGCCGGCCTCGTGAGTACGCCGACGAGCCGGTCCTCTCGACCTTCGTCAGCCGGCCGGACGCCGATCCCGCGGCGCTCGCGGCCGAGCTGTGGGACCTCATTGGGTGGGCCGCCGACGGCCGCCGCCTGGTCGCGCTCCTCGACGACACCGACGAGCCCGCGAGCCGGCTGGCCGTCGCGGCACACCTGGTCCGCCACCTCTTGGACGATCCGCTGCTGCCCGCCGAGCTGCGCCCGGCCGACTGGCCGGGCGAGGAGCTGCGCAAGGCGTACGCCAGCTATCAGGACGAGCTGAGGTCTCTCGCGCTCGGGTGACGAGGCCCGGGCGGAATCAGCGGCCGTCAGGGCTCGACGGTGACCTTGATGGCCTCGCCGTTCTTGACGATCTCGAACGCGGTCATCGCGTCCGCCAGCGGGATGTGCCGGGTGATGAGGTCCTTGACCGGCACCTGGCCGGTCGAGATGTACTCGAGCGCGCGCTTGTTGTGCTCGGGCGCCGAGCCGTTGGCGCCGTGGATGTGCAGCTGGCGGTAGTGGACGACGTTGGAGTCGCAGGTGATGGTGGGGTCGGTCTTGGGCAGCCCGCCGAAGAACGAGATCCGGCCGTTGCGGGCGGCCATCGCGATCGCCTGCTCCTGGCTGACGTTGGCGGCGGTTGCCGTGATCACGACGTCGGCGCCGCGCCCACCGGTCAGCTCCATCACCCGCTCGACGACGTCGACCTCCGCCGCGTTGATGACCTCGTCCGGCTGGACGGCCTCCGCCGACAGCTTGAGCCGGTCGGCGTTGACGTCGACGAGGTAGACCGGGCCACTGCGGTGCACGCCGCGGGCGATCCGGATGTGCATGCAGCCGATGGGGCCGGCGCCGAAGACGACGACCGTGTCGCCCTCCTCGATGCCGAGCAGCTCCTGGGCGTTGATGGCGCACGCGAACGGCTCGGCCGCGGAGGCCTCGTCGTACCCGACGTTGTCCGGGATCCGGTTCAGCCCGTCGACCTTGAGCACCTGGCGCGGGACGATCATGTACTCGGCGAACCCGCCGTCGTACTGGTAGCCCATCGAGGTCTGGTTCTGGCAGACCGCCATCCAGCCCTTCCGGCACTCGTGGCAGTCGCCGCACGGGACGGCGGCGATCACCTGGGTGCGGTCGCCGACCTTCCAGTCGCTGCCGTACGACGCGTTGACCTCGGCGCCGACCTCGACGACCTCACCCGCGATCTCGTGCCCGATAGTGCGGGGCGGCGTGAGGTTCTGGTGACCGTTGTGGAGGATCTTGACGTCAGTTCCGCAGGTCGAGCAGTTGCGGACCCGCAGCTTGACCTCGTCGGGCCCGCACTCCGGCTCGGGGACGTCCTCGAGGCGGACGTCGTCGGGTGCGTAGAAGCGCAGGGCCTTCATCGGTGGGTTCCTTCCGGGGCGAGGTCGTGGGTGGCTGCACCCACCGTAAACCCCATTCGGGCACAAAGCCACACTCTTCTCCGCCCATTTCTGCCCGATCTCTTGCTTTTCTGCCCGGTTTGGCCTCTACTGGGCATGTCGATGTGACTGGCGTCACCACCGGCCGAACCCGAGGAGTCCGAGATGTCCATCACCCAAGCGCCCGAGCGAGTCGGCGTGCGAGTACGCGTGCAGAAGTTCGGCACCTTCCTGTCGAACATGGTCATGCCGAACATCGGCGCGTTCATCGCGTGGGGCCTGATCACGGCCCTCTTCATCGAGGTCGGCTGGCTGACCAAGCTCGGCGTCGGCGAGGACCCGGGCAGCTGGGTCGCCGAGATCGGCGGCTGGGGCGAGTTCGACGGCGGCGGGATCGTCGGCCCGATGATCAGGTTCCTGCTGCCGATCCTGATCGGCTACACCGGCGGCAAGATGGTCTACGAGACCCGCGGCGGCGTGGTCGGCGCGATCGCCACGATGGGTGTCATCGCCGGCACCGAGATCCCGATGTTCATGGGCGCCATGGTCATGGGCCCCCTCGGCGGCTGGACGATGAAGCACATCGACGCCCTGTGGGACGGCAAGATCCGGCCGGGCTTCGAGATGCTCGTCAACAACTTCTCCGCCGGCATCTGGGGCGGCATCCTCGCCACCTTCGGGTTCTTCGTGATGAGCCCGATCGTCACCTTCATCAGCGACCGCCTCGGCGACGGGGTCGACTTCCTCGTCGAGAACGACCTGCTGCCGCTCACCTCGCTCATCATCGAGCCGGCCAAGGTGCTCTTCCTCAACAACGCCATCAACCACGGCGTGCTGACGCCGCTCGGCGGCACCGAGGCGCTGGAGCACGGCAAGTCGGTGCTGTTCCTGCTCGAGGCCAACCCCGGTCCCGGCCTCGGGCTGCTGCTCGCCTACTCCGTCTTCGGCCGGGGCCTGGCCAAGGCCTCCGCGCCCGGCGCCGCGATCATCCACTTCCTCGGCGGCATCCACGAGATCTACTTCCCCTACGTGCTGATGAAGCCGAAGCTGATCCTCGCGATGATCGCCGGTGGCATGACCGGTGTCTTCGTCAACGTGCTGTTCGACGTCGGCCTGCGCGCGCCGGCCGCCCCGGGCTCGGTCTTCGCGGTCTACGCGCAGACGGCCAACTTCGTCGGCGTCACCCTCTCGATGCTGGCCGCCGCCGCCGTGACCTTCCTCGTGGCTGCGTTCCTGCTCAAGACCGACAAGGCCGAGGAGGCCGACGACGAGCTCGTCCACGCCACCGCGAGCATGGAGGCGATGAAGGGCAAGCGATCGATCGCCTCGTCCGCCCTCACGGGCACGGGCACGGGCACAGCCGTCCGGGACCGGGTCACCAGCATCGTGTTCGCCTGCGACGCCGGCATGGGGTCGTCCGCGATGGGCGCCTCGGTGCTGCGGCGCAAGATCCAGAGCGCCGGCTTCGACGACGTCACCGTCGTCAACCAGGCCATCGCCAACCTCACCGACAGCCATGGCGTCGTGGTGACCCACCGCGACCTCACCGACCGGGCCCGGCAGAAGACGCCGTCGGCGGTCCACGTCTCGGTGGACGACTTCATGGCGAGCCCGCGGTACGACGAGATCGTCGACCTCCTCACGCAGACCAACGCGGACGGCGGCGCGGACGGCGGCGCGGACGTGCTCCCGCTCGACGCCATCGTCCTGGACGGCACCGCCACGACCCGCGACGACGCCATCACCGAGGCCGGCGCCCTTCTCGTGTCGACCGGCGCCGTCGAGTCGTCGTACGTCGACGCGATGCACGAGCGCGAGCGTTCGGTGTCGACCCACATGGGCAAGCTGCTCGCCATCCCGCACGGCACCAACGAGGCGAAGGCCGCGATCAACCACACCGGCATCTCGTTCGTGCGCTACCCCGAGACGATCGACTGGAACGGCAAGCCCACCGAGTTCGTGGTCGGCATCGCCGGTGCCGGCAACGACCACCTCGACCTGCTGGGCCGGATCGCGAAGGTCTTCCTCGACGACGAGGCGGTCGGTCGGCTCCGCACGGCGTCCTCCCCGGCGGATGTGAAGGCGGTGTTGGACTCCGTGCGCGGATGACCCGTCACAATGACTCCGTGGACTCGGAGAGCAGGCAGTCGCAGATCCTCGAGTTCACCCGCGCACGGGGGCGGGTCGAGGTGGTGCCGCTGGCCGACGAGCTCGGCGTGGCCACCGAGACGATCCGACGGGACCTCAAGGTCCTCGCGTCCCGTCGCCTCGTCAAGCGGGTCCACGGCGGGGCGGTCCCGCTCGAGAGTGCCGCGTTCGAGTCCGGCGTCGAGTACCGCAGCCGGGTGGACCTCGCCCAGAAGCACCGGATCGCCGGCGCGGCGGCCGACCTCCTCCACGGTGCGGAGACCGCCTACATCGACGAGGGCTTCACCCCGCGCCTCGTCGCGGAGCGACTCGCCGACAGGGAGCTGACGGTGGTGACCTCGTCGCTGCTCGCGGCCGAGGCGCTGGCCGACAGCGACAGCGTCACGGTCCTGCTCCTCGGCGGCCGGATGCGGGGTCGAACCCTCGCGACGGTCGACCACTGGGCTCTCGACATGCTTCACGACCTGGTGATCGACGTGGCCTACATCGGGACCAACGGGATCACGACCGACGACGGGCTGACGACGCCCGACCCGGCTGTCGCTGCTGTCAAGCACGCGGCGATCAGACGGTCGCGCCGGTCGGTCCTCCTCGCCGCCCACTCCAAGTTCGGGATCACCAACTTCTGCCGGTTCGCCGAGGTGGCCGACTTCGAGACGATCGTGACCGGCACCGAGCTGCCGTCGGCGCAGGCGCGCGAGTTCGAGGCGCTGGGGCCCAAGGTCGTGCGGGCCTGACCCGTCGAGGCTCCGGCCGGGTCAAGCGGCGGCGAGGCCCTGGCGCATCTCGATCAGCCACTGGCGGTAGGCGAGATGCGACTCACGCAGGGCGTCGCCCGGCCAGTCGGCAGGGAGCAGCTCGGACGGCAGCACCGGATCGGCGAGCAGGTGGCGGCCGGACGTGGCACAGGCGGTGAAGCGCAGCACCGGGTCGGCGGTGTCGGTGGCGTCGAGCAGCGCCCGGGCGGTGGCGGCCCAGGCATCGAGGTCCCACAGCTCCGCAGCAAGGGCGGCCGGCTCGTCGACCGGGCGGCCCGTGAACCGCGTGACGACGTCGTCGACCGACGCCGGCCAGTCGAGGCGGAGGTTCGCCGGCCGGGTCCACACACCCTCCCGCAGCTCGGCCAGCCGCAGGCCGGTCAGCTCGGCGCGCAGCTCGGCGCGCTCGGCGGCGGAGCGACCGGTCGCGGTCACGACGACGACCTCCCACTGGCCGCGCCAGGCCTTGGTGCGCGGGTGGACCGCCTGGTCCTGTCGACGCTGGCGCTCGAGCAGCCGGTCGGACAGCCGGTAGTCCGCATCGTCGCCGCGGACCAGGTCGCCGGCCGCCGTCATCCGCGAGAGCGCGACCCGGACCGTCGGTTCGGCGAAGCCGAGCAGGGAGCCGACCGTCACCAGCTCCCGGGCGGACAAGGTCGCGACCTCAGCGCCCAGCAGCACGGTCAGCAGGGCGGAGCGGGTGGAGACGGGCTTGAGCAGCGGCTTGGACATCGGGAGGGATATTACGCGATGCCGACAGTCGTCGCCTGTTCGTTGTGATCTATGTCTAACGCTATTGGCGCGGCCGTCGCGCATCTGTAACGTCCAGCGGCATGACCACTGAACAGGCACTTGCCGGCCGCACCATGATCATGTCGGGCGGCAGCCGCGGCATCGGCCTCGCGATCGGCATCGCCGCCGCGCGGCAGGGGGCGAACGTCGTACTCCTGGCGAAGACGGACCTTCCCGACCCCCGCCTGCCCGGCACGATCCACACTGCGGCCGCGGAGATCGAGGAGGCCGGCGGGCAGGCACTCGCCGTCGTCGGCGACGTCCGCGACGAGGAGTCGGTGGCGCGTGCGGTCGAGCAGGCGGTCGAGCGGTTCGGGGGCATCGACATCTGCGTGAACAACGCCTCCGCGATCGCACTGGCGTCGACCGAGGAGCTGCCGGTGAAGCGGTTCGACCTGATGACGTCGATCCAGCTCCGCGGCACCTACCTGCTGACCCGGGCCTGCCTGCCGCACCTGCGCGAGGGCACCAACCCGCACATCCTGTCGCTGTCGCCGCCGCTGAACCTGTCGCCGCAGTGGCTCGGCGCGCACCCGGCGTACACCCTCGCCAAGTACGGCATGTCCCTGCTGACCCTCGGCTGGGCAGCGGAGTACGCCGAGCACGGCATCGCCGCGAACTGCCTGTGGCCGGAGACCCTGATCGCCACCGCGGCCGTGCAGAACCTGCTCGGTGGTGACGCCGCCATCGAGAAGGCGCGGACGCCCGAGATCGTCGCGGACGCTGCGGTCGCGATCCTCGGCCGACCCGCACGCGAGTGCACGGGCAACACCTTCGTCGACGTCGACGTGCTGCGGGAGGCCGGCGTCACCGACCTCAGGCAGTACGGCGGCACCGGCACCCTCGAGTACGACATCTTCGTCGACCCGCCGGCCTGACCTCCTCGTCGAACGCCCGGCCCATCGCCAGTCACAGCAGCCCTTCGGGAAGCTCCGCTCCGGCCTCCATCAGCTCGACCAGCCGTCGAGCCCGGAGGACGGCATCGGCGGCGACCTCGACGTCGTCGGCGAGGTCGGTGACGCCGCCGGCTGCAGCCGCTGGACCGGTCGACCGCTCGTGCAGCTCCGACAGCAGCGCCTCCCGGTCGAGCCCCCGCACGGCGAGCAGCACCAGCGGGTCGGCGTCGACCAGCCAGCCGGTCTGGATGAGCACCGCGAGCGCGTGGCGGCACGGGTCGAGGTAGGCGTCGCAGGTGCAGGTCGCGGCCAGCTCCCCGCCGTACGGCAGCAGCTCGACGCCGAGCTCCTCGGCGTGCTCGACCAGGTCGTAGGGCAGCTCGCCGGCGAACAGCGCCGCGATCCGTCCGGTCTCTGCAGCGACCACGTCGACCAACGAGCGCCGTTCCTCGTCGGCCAGCACCGGCACCCGGACCTCGACCGTCCACGCGTCGTCCCCCTCGCGCACCGCGGCCAGCAGCGAGCCGGCCGCGACGCTGATGCCGCCCACCTCGCCGCGCCGGGCGATGGTGCGGCCGGCGCGCAGGTCCTGGTCGACGTACGCCGGGCGGTTTCCAGCGATCGTCGCGAATCAGATAGTGATGAGTTGTTGCCGCCATCGTCGCATGAGCTGCGATGGGGACCGGTCATCGAGGCATGCGCGGGGGCGGTCGTTGAGTTCCTCGGCCACCTC
>NZ_QXGH01000020.1 GCF_003515065.1 Nocardioides immobilis | reverse complement strand
GGCCCGAGCCTGGCTCGGTGTGATCTGGCGCTGCTGGCAGAACGACACCGCCTACGACCCCGACCAACACGGCGCCCTCAGAGCACTCCTCGACGCCGCTGACGCGGCCTGACGTTGACACAGGGCTGCTCATCGGTGCTCCAGGAAGTTGGCCAGCATCGCGACCCCGTGCTCGGTGAGGATCGACTCGGGGTGGAACTGCACGCCCTCCTGCGGCAGGTCCACGTGCCGCACCCCCATCACCGTGTCCCCGGCGGTCGCGGTCGGCGTCAGCACGTCGGGCAGCTTCACGGCGGCCAGCGAGTGGTAGCGCACCGCCGCGAAGTCCTGGGGCAGCCCGCGGAAGAGGCCAGCGCCGTCGTGCCGGATCCGGGCCACCAGACCGTGGGCGGGCACGGCACGGTCCACGACGCCGCCGTACGACGTCACCATCCCCTGCATCCCGAGGCACACCCCGAGCACCGGCCGGCTGCCGTCGAGCAGCACCTCCCGGCCGACGGAGAAGTCGCGGAGCTCGGCGGGATGCCCGGGGCCGGGCGAGAGCACGACGTACTCGTGGCGCAGCACCTCCTCCGGCCCGCACTCGTCATGCTGGACCACGGTCGGCAGCACGCCCGTCACGCCGGCGATCAGGTGCACCAGGTTCTGGGTGTAGGAGTCGTGGTGGTCGACCACGACGACGTCGGGCGCGCGGGCCATGCCCCCACCACTCAGCCGGCAGGCAGCAGGACGGCGGAGACCAGGTCGTGGACGATGTCCCAGCCGCGCTCGGTGAGGATCGACTCGGCGTGGAACTGGACGCCCCGGTAGTGCGGCCCGGCGAGCGCGTTGACGTCGCCGGTCGCAGGATCGGCCTCGACGCTGACGCCCTCGGGGAGCGCCGCCCCGGTCGAGACCCGACCGACGAAGGTGTTGTAGAACCCCACCCGCTCGCGGCGACCGTCGACCACGACCTCCGACTGGGTGCCCTGGAAGACGATGTCCTTGTAGGCCAGCGGGATGCCCAGCTGGTGGCACAGCGCCTGGTGACCGAGACACACGGCGAGGAACGGCCGCTCCGCCTCGAGCAGGGAACCGACCGCGTGCC
The DNA here is from genome assembly GCF_003515065.1 of Nocardioides immobilis. Classification (GTDB taxonomy): domain Bacteria; phylum Actinomycetota; class Actinomycetes; order Propionibacteriales; family Nocardioidaceae; genus Nocardioides; species Nocardioides immobilis. The sequence continues at coordinate 165,823 of NZ_QXGH01000020.1, read as the reverse complement.
GCAGCGACGCCATCTTCGTGTCCTCGTCGTCACGGGGGTCGCCCGGGCCGGGTCCGACGATGACGAGGTCGTAGCCGTCGAGGCAGCCAGGCTCGTAGTCCTCGTGCCGGACGACGGCCGACGTCATGCCCATCACCGCCAGCAGGTGGCGCAGCATGTTCACGAAGTCGTCCTCGCCGTCGAGGATCACCACACTCTTGCCGGCCAGCCGCGGGTCGGGCGGCGTACCGGCCTGGTCGTTCAGCCAGAAGCCGCTCAGCCGCTGGTTGCGGGAGTTGAGCGCGATCAGCACGTCCTCGTCGGCGACCAGCGTCGCGACGTCGACGGTCGGCACCGGCGCCCGGTCGACGAGCCCGAACGCCGACAGGATGCCGCCGGCCTTGGCGTGGGTCTCGGCGACCTCGTACGCCGGGTCGGAGTCGCGCACCAGCGTCGCGCCTGCCGTCACCTTGAGCCGGCCGTCGAGGTCGACGTCGGCGGTGCGGATGACGATCGGGCTGTCGATGACGTGCTCGCCGTCGGCGTCGCGACCGAACAGCGCGAGCGCCGAGGCGTAGTAGCCGCGGCCCTCGGGCTCGTACTGCTTGATCAGCCGGACGGCGTTCTCCACCGGCGACCCGGTGACCGTGGCGGCGAACATCGTGTCGCGCAGCACTTCGCGCACGTCGCGGGAGGTGCGGCCGGCGAGGAGGTACTCGGTGTGGATCAAGTGCGTCATCGGCTTGAGGAACGGCCCGAGCACCTGGCCACCCTCGTGGCAGATGTCGCACATCATCTTGAGCTCCTCGTCGACGACCATGAAGAGCTCGTAGATCTCCTTCTCGTCGCGCAGGAACTCCGCCAGCCGTACGTCGGTCCCCCGGTCGTCGCCGGCGGGCGGGCGGAGGTGGAAAGTGCCCGAGATCGGGTTCATCCGGACGTCGCCGCCGTGCACGCTGACGTGCCGCTCCGGGCTGGCGCCGACGAGGTAGCGGTCGCCCGTGAAGAACAGGAACGTCCAGTAGGCGCCGCGCTCCCGCTCGAGCAGCCGGCGGAAGACGGCGAGCGCCTTGTCGGCGCCCCAGTCGGCGACGACCGCACGGTAGGTGCGCCCGACGACGAGGTTCGCGCCCTCCCCCTGGCCGATCTCCTCGGAGATGATCTGCTCGACGACCTTGGCGTAGTCGTTGTCGTCGAGGTCGAAGCCGCCACGGTCGGAGAAGTCCACGCCGTCGTCGTCGATGGCGTCGACGATGTCGGCGACGCTGAACTCCTGCTCGGTCTCGACGTCGACGACCACCAGCGGCGTGCCGTCGTCGTGGACGTCGAAGCCGCGCTCGGCCACCTGGCGGAACGGTACGGCGACCAGCCGGTCGCACTGCCGTCCCGGAGGCGGCGGTCCGTCCTCGAGCGGGATGTCCATGATCGAGTCGGCGACCCATCGGCGACCGCCGAGGAGGCCGACCGTGTCGCGATCACCCGCCCGGGTGGAGCGCCGGATGATGGCCCACGCCTCGTGCCCCTGGATGGCCGCGATGGCTTCCCGGGCAGAGGTGGTGGGATGAGTCATGGGTGAAGCCTAAGCGGATCACGCCGAGCGCCTCGGGGTACCTCGCAGCAGTGGAACCGCGGACGATCGGCATCGAGGAGGAGCTGCTCCTCGTCGATCCGGCGACCCGGCACGTCTCTCCGCGCTCCCAGCGGGTGCTGCAGCAGGCCACCCACCGACGTTCGCACAGCCCCGACAGGTCCGAGGAGGACCTCGACAAGGAGCTTTTCCGGCACCAGCTCGAGACCCGCACGCCTCCCGCCGCGGACATCAGCGAGGTGCGCGAGCACGTGGTCGCCCAACGGCGGGCCGCCGCCGGGGCCGCCGAGCGGGCCGGCGTCGTCACGGTCGCGTCCGGGACCAGCCCGGTGGCGACCGGCGAGCTGCGGATCACGCGGGACGACAGGTACCTCGCGATGGTCGCGCTGTACGGCGAGATCGCCCGCACCGGCGGGATCTGCGGCATGCACGTCCACGTCCAGGTCGACTCCGACGAGCAGGGGGTGGCGGTCATCGACCGGCTGGTCCCCTGGCTGCCGGTTCTGCTCGCGATCAGCGCGAACTCGCCGTACTCCCAGGGCCACGACACCGGCTACGAGTCCTGGCGGTCGCAGGTGTGGGCGCAGTGGCCGAGCGCCGGCCCGACGGAGCGGTTCGGCTCGCTGGAGGTCTACCAGGAGGTGAGCCGCCGGTTGATCGCCACCGGCGCCGCGCGGGACCGCGGCATGCTCTACTTCGACGCCCGGCTGTCGGTGGAGAACCCGACGGTGGAGGTGCGGATCTCGGACGTGTGCGCCGACCCGGACGACGGCGTCCTGATCGCGGCCCTGGTGCGCAGCCTGGTGATGCGGTTCGCGGATGCGGGGCCCGACGCCACCGACACTGGCACCTGCCCGCCCTGGCGCGCCGAGCTCCTGCAGGCGGCGCAGTGGCGGGCGGCCCGATTCGGCCTGTCGGACCGGATGCTGAGCCCGACCACGGTCGAGCTCAGCCCGGCGCGCGAGGTGCTGGCGCAGCTCGTGGCGACCGTGCGCGACCAGCTCGAGGCGTGCGGCGACACCGCCTTCGTCCACGACGGACTCGAGCGGGTTCTGGCGGGTGGCGGAGCGAGTCGCCAGCGTGCGGCGTACGAGCGCAGCGGCGGCGACATCACCGCCGTCGTCGACGACCTGGTGGTCCGCACCAACGCGTGTCACCGGAGGTGACGGCCTCGGGATCCGGCAACAAGTGCAGGTCGTGCGCGACGGCCCGGGTCACCGGCTAGCATCAGTGGTGTCCTGCCCGACCGGGCATCACGCCAAGTCAGTACGGAGCCTAGGTGGAATCTGCGCCCGCGTACGAACCGGGCCCCCTTCCGAACGTCTTCTACATCGGCATGGGCAAGCCGGTTCGACCCTCATCCACAAGCTGTTCCTGAGGCACCCGGACATCTGTGTGTCCGAGGACTCAAGGAGCTGAACTTCTTCGGCAACTTCCAGCACTGGAGCAAGGGCGCCGACTGGTACCGCCACCGCTTCAGGAACCACACCGGTGAGCGGTTCGTCGCCGACATCTCGCCCGGCTGCCACATCAAGCCGAAGACCATGGATCGACTGGAGGAGACCGTCGGGACCGACGTCCGCCTGATCTTCACCTTCCGGCGGTTCACCGACTTCGCCTACTCGCGCTACCTCCAGAAGGCGCGCTCCCGGCGGCTGGCGGCGACCTTCCTCGACGAGCTCGAGGGCAAGGGCAAGGGCAAGGGCAAGGGCAATTTCTACCACCCGCTGGGCGAGCTCCTGGAGCGCTACGTCGAGCAGTTCGGGTCCGAGAACTTCCTCTTCATGGAGTACGAGAAGCACTTCAAGCGGGACGCCCCCCAGTTCGAGGAGAAGATCTACGACTTCCTCGGCCTGCCCAACGACGTCTCCTACTACAGCTCCGACGCCGACGAGAAGGTCAACGCCGGCTACACCCCTCGCTTCGTCCACGCCAAGGACGGCGACTACGAGGAGGAGCGCGACGGCGCCGTCTACCGCGTTCCGAAGGGCACCCTGGTCTACTGCAACGGCCGCGGCTACCAGAACCCGCACTGGGACGACCCCTCGCCGCAGGTGATCGAGGAGGCCGCCAAGTGCGAGTCGCTGTGGACCAAGACGATGGACCGCGAGCTCTACCAGTACGTCCAGGAGAAGTACACGCTCCCGCTCGCCGAGGACGTGAAGGCCAGGCTGGGCATCGACCTGTCGTACTGGGACATCGAGCCGCGCGGGATCGCGTACGTCGACGCCCCCTGCCGGACGCCTACATCGTGTCCGGCGGGACGGACGTGCACGCGACCGCGCCGTGGGGATGAGGTAGTCGTGCACGCTGTCATCGTCGGCAACTCGAACTGCGTCTTCCGCTTCGGCTTCAGCAAGATCGTGACCGAGCGGCTCGCGGCCGAGAACATCGATGTCTACAACCTCTCCATGGGCGGCAGCTGCTCGCTGTTCCACGTGCACATGTGGAACCAGCACCGCCAGCTGCTGGAGACGGCCGACCTCGTGATCCTCGATTCGATGATCATCGACATCTACCACCGCAGGAAGGCCGCCCTCTCCGCGGACCAGGTCGAGCGCTCCATCAACGACATGTACGCCCCTCTACAGCACGCTGCCGGGTCGGGTCGTGTCGGTGTTCTTCCCCTCGATGGCCTACGTGCGCTCGTTCCGGGACCTCGACGTCTACGAGTTCCACCGCAAGAGCTCCCAGCTCCACGGCATCGACGTACTCGACATCTACGCCGAGGTGGACAAGCACCAGGGCGAGCTCGACGACGTGTTCATGAAGGACAGCCACCTCCACCTGAAGTACTCCACGAAGATCGCCGACCTGCTGTGCGACCACCTGCTGTCGGAGGGCGAGCTCACCGACCGCGGGCCCGGGCCCGACCGCCGGGTCGTGGTGGATCCCTACCAGTCGCTGACGCTCGACGACCCCTCTTCTTCGACCTCGCGCGGGTCACCCACCAGTCCAAGCACACGACCCGCACGGTCGCCGAGCTCGAGGGTTCGATCCCGTTCCGGCGCTTCGCCGGCCTGTCGGCGATGGGCGTGTTCCAGTGGAACAAGGGTGGCGACGCGCGACTGGCCCTCGACGGCCTCGACGGCCTCGACGAGCCGTTCGTCAAGCAGCTGCGGGGCGGGTTCGCGGTGTTCGACGCGTTCACCGCCGAGCCGGTCGTCGGTGACGAGACCGAGGTCAGGGTCGCGAGCGACGACGAACCACCGTCCGAGCCGCCGTACAAGGAGCCGTCCGACGGAGCCCTGATGAGTCCGCACCTGATGGGTTTCCTGTTCCGGCAGCCCGGCCAGGAGATCGTCCTGGAAGGGGGACCGCGCTCGGCCGTCGAGCTCACCCCGGTCATCGAGGACCGGATCTTCGGGCCGGCAGCGGACGCCTGAGCCGAGGCGCCTGCGGCCGGAGCGTCAGTCCTGCAGGCTCAGCGCCTGGACCGGGCAGGCCTGGACGGCGGCGTAGACGGAGACCAGGTCAACGTCCTCGACGACGCGCCGCCGGCGGGCGGGTCAACCTCTCGGCCCGAGTGGCCAAGGTCGGGCCTGCCGTTTGGCGTCCCGCACAATCGGGTGCATCTGTCAGCATCGGAGGATGGGACCCAGTGAGGAGCACACCCGCCCGGACGGCATCGACGACCTGACCGTCGAGGCGCTCGGCAACATCTCCGAGGCGCTCGAGGCGGTCGAGATCGCGCGCGGCCATCTCTACGCGTTCCACCGGCTGTCCGGCACCGCCGACTTCACGCTGGGGAGGGGCGTGCAGCAGCTGCGCGAGGCGGGTCATGGTGATCTCGCCGACCGGTTCGAGCGGGAGCTCGTGGGGCGCAACGTGCTCGACGGGCGGTGGACGTTCCAGATCGTCGAGGAGTACGACGACGGCTACTACGCGCTGTTCAAGTCACTCGAGGCGTCGGCTCGGGACGAGCTCGTCGGCGGGCGGCGCCACCTGTACGAGGCCGAGCTGAAGGAGGCGCGTCGTACTCATGGCCGGCCGGGGCACGAGGCCGAGCCCGGCGACGACTGAGCTCAGACCTCGATCAGACTGAGGGAAGGATCGACAGCTCGGATGTCGTCGGGGTCGGAGGTCATCACCGCGTGGCCGTGGAGGCGCGCGTGCAGCGCGACGTGGACGTCGACCACGTCGGCATGGCCGGTCAGGCCGATGAGCACTCCGACGGCCTTGGCCGTGTCGGGATCGAGGTTGCCCAGCGTGACCTCAGACTGGTCCATGAACGCGGCCAACCTCGCCTGGCGCGGCCCGCCACGCCAGACCTGCGCAAGCACGCCGGGCACCACATGGATCGCCCGGCCGTCCGCGAGGGCTTGATCCACCATCGATCGGACTGTGCTGTCGCCCCGCTCGATCGCGATGAGAGCTCCGGCGTCGAGCGTGAGATCTACGATCACTGAGGCTCCGCGTGCCGCGCCGCCATCTCCCGATCGACGCGGGCCAGTTGTGCCTTCGCCCAGGCGCGGTCTGCCGCACTGGGCGGGCCGAGCTCCTCGTCCCACTGGCGGAGCAGCGCTTTGAGCCCGATCGGCGGCGTCTTCTCCTGCAGCGCCTCGGCCACGTACGCCGACACCGACGGCGCCTGTCCGTCCTCGACCGCCCGCTTGACCTGCTCGACCAGGTGGTCGGGCAGGCTCACGGTGATGCGGGTCGTCATACTGTGATCATACTCCGAGCTCGCTTAGACGCCGAGCGCGACGAAGGCGGCGGCGGTGCCGGCGGCGACCGGATCGGCGGCTGCTGCTCGGCGGACGTGAAGCAGCGCGGTCGCCGGGTCGTCGCCTCGGACGAGGCCGTCGTGGAGGCCGACCATCAGCCCGGCGGTCGCCGCGTCGTTGACCTCCGCGACGCTGCAGACCAGGCCGGCCGTGCCGATCGAGAAGAGCGCAGCCGCCAGGCCGAGTAGCTCCTGGGCGCCGACGGGGGCGAGGACACCGGACTCGCAGGCGGAGAGCACGACGCGGTACGGCGCGGTGGTGAGTCGTTCCAGGTCGTGAACGGTGAGGGGTCCGTCGGCGAGGTCGAGGGACGAGAACAGCGGGCTGTCGGCTCGGAACCGCCCGTGGGTCGCGAGGTGGGCGAGGTCGGCGCCGTCGAGGGCTGCCAGGACGTCCGCCACGGTGGCCTGCGGACCATCGAGCAGTACGGCGTCCGCGAGCCGTCGGGCGAGGACCGGGACCTCGGCTCCGCCTGACTCGAGGTTCGGCCCGGCGACCAGCAGGGTGCGGCGCGGGGTCGGTCGCCGTACCTCTCGGGCGCGGAGCCACTGCCCCGCCGACGGCACCACGCTGAACGGCCGGTCGTGCAGGGTGGGCACGAGCGACCAAGCCAAGCCGTGGAGGCGGGCGGTCGGGGCGAGGGTGATCGGGCCGTCCGGGATCAGGCGTGCGGCGTCGCCGAGAATCGCCTCCTGGAGGCGGCGGCCGATGTCGGCCGTGTTGGCCGGGCGGCCGCGGGAGGCCCGTCGGAGCAGCATCGACGCAGGCCCCAGCAGGTCGTTGACCTCAGCCGTGGTGCCGGCAACCCGGCGGCGGACGCGGCCGTTGTGAACGACGAGCACGTGCAGGGTGCCGTCGACATCGACCAGCTCGACCAGGCACCCGTCGCCCACGCCAGCCACGATCTCCTCAGCAGTCGCGGGCCGCTGCGGGTCGGTGTCGGCCGCGGACTGGGTGTGGCTCTCGGTGCGGACCGCCCGCTCCAGGCGCAGCCGCTCCTTCTCCAGATCCTCCGTCGGCTCGCCCGCCTGTCGGGCTTCCGCGAGGCGGCGGCCGTTGTCGCGCAACGCCGCGAGGGAGGCGGGGATGGTCGCCGCGTCTGACGTCGCGGGCGGCTGGGCGAGAGCAGTGGCGCGGGTGCGCTCGCTCCAACGGAGGAGGGAGCGCGGCTCGTGCGCGGCGTGGCGGAGGGCAATCTCGGTCAGCTCGCGGCCGTGGGTCGTCGCCAGAGCCCGCAGCTCGGAGCTCCCCATCAACCGCCGGTGCTCGTCGATCGCGTCAAGGCCCGCACCGCAGGCGCGGAGGACGCCGCCCCGGTCTTCGCACTCCTCCCGCTCCAAAGCGCCAGCCAGGTAGGCGCTTGCCCGCACGAGGCCGTTGGGACGATGGCGATAGGTCGCTGCTCTGCGCCAGAGTTGGAGGCGCTCGTCACCGCTGGCGATGCGGCCGGCGGCAGTCAGCGCGACAGGCGCCTCGTCGGCGCGCTCGAGATGGAGTGCTTGCGCCGTAGGAAGGGCATCTCGGGAGAGGCTGACCCGACGGCCAGCCAGAAGACCCGCCCGAACCTCGATCAGACGCGCCCGTGCTTCGTGCCAACCCCGTCCCTGGCGCGAGAACACCGATCTCGCACGGCGTGCCGCGGTTCTCGCGCGCTCGGGCTCATCGGCGGCGAGCATCGCGGTCGCCATCAGCAGATCGAACTCTGCTTGTTCTAGTGCAGGTAGCGACGTCCCGTTGAGTCTGTCCTCAAGCATGGCCACCGCTTCGTCTGCCAATCCAGCCGCTAGGTATGCGGAGGCATGCGCAGCCGTTCCAACGAACCGCATCGGACGTCCTGCATCTCGATAGCCATCGACGATTGCGGCGTAGCGCGTTAGTGCTCCGACCAGGTCACCCCGAGCCATGGCGATCTCAGCGAGGTTCTCCATCGCGGCCAATACGTCGATTGAGTCCGTCCGCAGAAGGACCCGTTCGGCGAGTAGCGATTCGCTTTCGGCGACATCAATCCGGCCCTGGCAGAGCTCGATGAAGCTGAGCCAGATCCTCGTTCGCCCCTCCCAAACGAGATCGCGACTGCGGATGATCTCCTTGAGCGCGGTTCGCATCACAGGCAGAGCCTCATCGTGGCGGCCGAGCAGGACCAAGGCCCCCGCTTTTCGCATCCGGATTCGCGCCCCGCTAGGTCCAGTCGCTCCTGTCAGCGCCTCATCGATCTGCTCCAGGCCGGCCCGGGTGCGACCCGCGAACACCAGGGTGGCGCCGTAGGTCGCCTGGACATCTCGGACCCGTGCATCGTCGCCAGTACGTCGCGCAGCACGGAGACCCTCCCTCAACTCCCCAAGAGCCTCCTCTGACCGTCCCATGTGCCGAAGCACGATTCCCCGACTTTGGTGCGCGTAGGAGCGTGCGGCTGCGTCTGTCCCCTTAGCGGTCAACTGAGCCGCTTGACGAAGGGCCTCATCCGGATCCGCGAACGCCAGTTCGAGCAGTTCCTCCAGCATCTGCGCCTCGAGTAGTCGGGGTTTCCCCTGTTTACGGGTCTGACGGAGCGGGACTACGTTAGCGCCGCGCGCGGGACTCGGCCCGGAGCCCGCCCCCTACCTGCCCCCGCGAGGAGCATCATGACCGAGTCCCCCCGACCGACCTTCTCCCTCCGCGACCTATTCGAAAGGATTCGATTCCGCCTTCCGTGGTCTCCGATCAAGCCGCCGATCGCCAAGCCGGACCCCCCTCGCGTTGACGCCGAGCGGCTTCGAAGTCAGGTCGCGGTCGTCCGGCGGGCGTTCCGTGAAAACGGCGACGTCGGCGTGGCCGCGCCCGATGGCCCGTACCTCGCCAAGGACGACGCAGACGCAAACTTCCTGTTCCGACCGGGGATTGCCCTCGTTCGTGACAACACCGACGACCAGCGCTACTTCGACGAGTTCGTTGACTTCTTCACACGTAGGGACGATCTCTTCGGCGGCCGGGCGCCCGTGCGCAGGGAGGACGTCCGGTTGCCCGATGGCCTTGTGATGGTCGATATGCCCTCTCGTTCTGACGAGGCCGATTCCGTGCTCGTCACCCTCGACGAGATCGACAAGGAGCGCCGCGCACAGTTCGGCGACAGGGAGAGGTCGAACGAGGACGACGAGGAGGAGGACAAGGAGCCACCGGTGCTGGCACAGCCCGACCACGTCCTGTACGTGACCGGCCCTGTCGGCAACCTGTGCCCGGCAATCGAGCCCGAGCGGCCACGCGAGACCGGGCCGTGGCCCCCGGTCAATCCGGACGGGCAAGTCGGCGACGGCGTGCGCGTGTCCGTCGTCGACACCGGCTGGTGGACTGCTGCCGCTTCACACCCGACCACGAAGCAGTGGGTCTCCGACGTGTACGCCGACAAGGAGGACGAGGAGCACCTCAACGGGACAGAGATCCACGAGTACGCCGGTCACGGCACCTTCGTCGCTGGGGTGATCAAGTGCCTGGCGCCGGCAGCCCGCGTCGAGGTCGAGGGCGTGTTGACCCACGGCGGTGCGGTCTCCGAGTCGGAGATCTGCGAGCAGCTCAACGAGGCGATCAACGAGAACGACCTCCCCCAGCTGATCAGCATCTCGGCCGGCTCGCGCACCCTCAACAACAACGGCCTGCTCGGGCTCGAGATCCTGTTGGCCACGAAGGGCGTCATCAAAAACGTCAACACGCTCGTGGTCGCCGCGGCGGGCAACGATGGTGATGACGAGAAGTTCTACCCCGCGGCGTACCCCTGGGTGGTCGGCGTCGGCTCGGTCGACCCGGACAGGAAGCGGTCCAAGTTCTCCAACTTCGGCAAGTGGGTGAAGGTCTACGCCCGGGGTCGCGACCTCGTCAACGCGTTCCCGGTCGGCACCTACACCTGTCACTACCCGGAGAACAAGAACCCCCAGACCCAGAGCGGGACTCCGGAGGTTCGCCAGTTCGACGGCTTGGCGCGGTGGAGCGGTACGTCGTTCGCCGCACCCATGGTGACCGGCGCCATCGCGGCGCACATGAGCGCGACCGGTAACACCACCCATCCGTGGAGGGCCTACAACGAGCTCACCACCGCCGCCGCGGCCGCTGGACCCGGCCCCGACGGGAAGCCGATCATCGGCCCCCTTTAAAGGCTCGTTGGCTCGCGCTGCGTCGGCAGTATTCGCCGACGGAGCGCGAGTTAGTCGATGACGTTGTGGTCCGACGTGATCTCGAGGTCGGCGAAGTCCTCGATCTCCTCGCCCCGGTCGTTGAACGTTGCCGATGTCTCCAGACCGACCAGCGGGTCGGCCACCAGAGCCCGAACCAGCGCGAGGGCGGCTCTCGACGGACGGCCAAAGATCTCCACCAGGACGTCCCCGCGCGCGGCGCTCTCGGCCCGGCCGAGGTAGACCGGCGTACGTGGGCCGACGCGCTTCTTCTCCACCACTTCGCTGAAACGTGGTCCGACCGTGCAGTCGACCTGGACAAAGCCGTCGTCGCCACCGCACGTGCTCCTTCCGGGCGATTCCTCGGACACCAGCACGAAGACGCTGGAGGCGTCGGGTCCATGCAGGCCGATGCTGACGAGGAGCCTTCCGCCCTGACCGGACCCGGAGACCGACGTGATGTCCGACTGTTCGACGTGCGCCATCATCGCGGCCGCGAGCCCGCGCGCGGTCGCGTCCTCGCGGCCTGGGGAGTCTGCGGACGTCGTGGGTTCATCGGCATCCGGCTCTGTCCCTGACTCGCACCCGCTGAGCAGCACCAACGCGGCCAGGCTCGCGGCGACGGACCCCCGGATGTTCAGCACAGGCGCAAGGTAGCCCTAGATCGTCGCCCAGGGCGTGGTGAGCGACCAGCCCTCACGGGTGACCACGAACCGCGCCGGCCCGGGCTCGACACCGTCGAACCGGAAGAACCCGGAAGCGTCGGCCTCAACAGAGCGGTCGTCGGCGTCCGGACGTTGCAGGGTGACCGTGGCGGGGCCAGCCCCAGCGTCGTCGACGACCTCGCCCAGCAGGGCGTCGCCGTCGACCTCGATCTCGAGGGTGATCGCGCCGCGGACGAAGGTCAGGGTGCGCGGGGCTCCGGAGGGGCTGCCGCTGGAACGGACCGCGGCGCCGGCGTCGAGCGCGGAGTCGTGGAGCAGCTCGGCGAGCTCGGCGTCGACGGTGCGCCAGGTGAAGGCCATCCGCGCGGCGTTCCGGCGGCGGTCGGAGACGGCCGCCTCTTCCTCAACCGCGGCCGCGAGCTCGGCCATCAGCTCGTCGTCGTTGAGCTCGTTCGGGTCAGTCATCACACGACACCCCCCACCGGGTCGGGTCCGAGACCGCGCAGGGCGCGGGTCCGTCGTAGCTGTTCGAGGGCGCGGGCGCGCGTCGGCCCGATCGAACCGATCGGGATGTCGAGCCGGGCACTGATCTCGTCATAAGCCAACGGGGGGTCGGTGAGCAGCAGGAGGAGCAGCTCGCGGCGGCCGGCGGGCAGCTCGGCGAGCGCCTCGCGGAGGGCCTGGCGGCGTTCGGCCGCGAGCAGCTCCGTGTCCGCGACATCCCCGGCGACGGCGTCGAGGCCGCCGCTGTCCTGCGGGTCGACGGGGCGGGTCCGGCTGCGGGCGGCGAGGACGCGGAGGCACTCGTTGCGGGTCGTCGTACGGATCCAGCCCGGGAGAGCGTCCGGCTCGCGCAGCGCGCCGAGGTGCTCGACCAGGCGCAGCCACACCGTCTGGCTGACGTCGTCGCCGTCGGCCTCGGACAGCCGGTGGCGGCGGATGATCGCGCCCACCAGCGGTAGGAATCGGTCGACGATCGCATTCCAAGCACTCTGGTCCCCCTCCCGCGCCGCGGGGACGAGAGTCGCGAGCGGATCTGTCGTTTCCATCAGATGCATCGTCCCGCAAAGAGGAGCATCGGCGCAGCCTTGTTGATACACGGGATTTTCCCTGTATCAGGCCAGTCCGCCTGCCGCTCCTCCTTCCGTGAACCACAGCGGTGACTCCCCACCGCACTCCCCGGAAGGACCACAGCAATGACCTGGAACGAGACCCACGCCCGGACCCGCATCTTCCGCGAGGTCGAAGCAGCCGCCGAGAAGGACATGACCGGGGCGCTGCCCTGGCGCGAGGAGTGGGCGCCGTACTTCGGCAGCCCCGAGGGCCTGCTCAAGGCGCTCCGCGCCCGCTGGATCCGCATGTGCGAGGCCCAGCTGGACGTCCGCAACGGTGAGGACGTCTTCGCAGACACCCTCAACCAGCTCCGGCGTACCCAGGCCGGCGTCCTCGCCATCCTCAGGAAGGCCAGCGAGGCGAGCGAGACGGGAGTCAACGGCGCCAAGGTGCTCGCGCTCACCGGCGCGTCGCTCGTCCCGAGCCCCCGCAAGGGCCGTCGCTTCCGGGGCGGACCGGTCCTGCCGTGACTCTCGCCATCTCGGAACCCCGGGCGCACCTGCCCGTACGGCGGCTCGACCGTCTCTCCCGGCGCGAGCTGGAGGTGCTGGAGCTGATTGCCGAAGGCTTCTCCAACGCGGCCATCGCGGCCGAGCTCTACGTCGCCGGGAAGACGGTCGAGACGGTGTGCTCGAACATCTTCCGCAAGCTCGAGCTGCACCCGTCCGACCACGTGAACCGCCGGGTGCTCGCGGTCCTGGTACTGCTGCGCGAGACCGCGAGCTGACGGTCAGCTCACGGTCAGCTGACGGTGGTCAGCAGCTGCGTCGCACGCGTGAGCACGACGTACAAGGTGGCGCGACCGGTCGCCGACTCGGCCTCGATCTCATCCGGGGAGACCACGACGATGCCGTCGAACTCGAGGCCCTTCGTGTCGAGGCCGGTCAGCACCACCACGCGGTCGTCACCCGACGGCGGCACCGACGAGTCGATCGCCGCGCGGGCGCCGCGGGCGTCGTCAGCGAGCTCCGGCCAGGAAGCCAGCCAGGCGTTGACCTCCGACCGGCGCGCGGCAGGTACGACGACGCCGACGGTGCCGTTGACCCGGCCGGCCGTGCCGACCACCGCCTCGCGGGTCGCGGCCTCGAGATCGGCCGACCCGGTGATGACCGTCGGCTCGGCACCGGTACGGCGTACCGCCTCGGGCAGGTCCGCGTTCAGTCCCACCCGTCCGGCGTACGCGGCGGCGAAGTCGTAGATCTCCGCTGAGTTGCGGTAGTTCGTCGACAGGTGGAACTCGTGGATCTGCTTGCCCTCGAGCACGGCCGCGCGCACCGCGGCCGCCTCCTCCGGCGCCGGCCAGGACGACTGCGCCGGGTCGCCGACGATCGTCCACGACGCGGTCCGGCCACGCCGGCCGACCATCCGCCACTGCATGGGCGTGAGGTCCTGCGCCTCGTCGATGAGCACGTGGGCGAAGGGGTCGTCCTCGATGCTGTGGGTCGGCGCGGACCAGGCCCGCCCCGACGGCGCGTACTCCCGGTCGGACGCGGTCATCAGCTCCTGGATATCCACGGCGCCCTCGATCAGCGACACGGGGTCGTCGCGCTCGTCGTCGGCCTTATGCGGCACGTCGCCCAGCGCGTAGCGCAGCTCGTCGAGCAGCGGCATGTCCTCGATCGACAGGTTGACGGTCGCCGTCGTACCGCTCCAGGACTTCAGCAGCAGCCGCTGCTCCTCGGTCGACAGCACGCCCTCCGCCACCCGGGCCAGGAACTCCGGGTCGCGCAGCCACGACAGCACGGTCGGGGCATCGAGCGGCGGCCACCAGCCGAGCGCGAAGTCGAGGAAGTCGTTGCGCGAGAGCATCTCGTCGTCGAACTTCTCCCGGCCGTGCTCGCGACCCCGCTCGCCCCGCACCTGGCGCCACATCGCGTCGAGCAGCGCGGCGGAGACGCGCGGCAGCTGCTTGTTGCGGCGGCCCTGGGACATCAGGTGGCGACGGACCCGGCCGAGCGCGCCGCGGTCGAGGTGGATCCGGTCGTCCCGGAAGAACACGCGGTACTCGGTCGGGCTGCCCGGCGCCTGCTGGCGCGCGGCGCGACGCATGACCTCGGCCATCCGCTCGGAGCCCTTGACGTCGGCCACGGCGGGCTCGTCGTGGCGGGTCGCCCGGAAGCCGTCGACGACCTCACCGAGCGAACGCAGCGCCACCGCGGTCTCGCCGAGGGACGGCAGCACCCGCTCGATGTAGCGCATGAAGACGCCCGAGGGGCCGACGATGAGGACGCCACCGGACTCGTAGCGACGTCGCTCGTTGTAGAGGAGGTACGCCGCGCGGTGCAGCGCCACGACCGTCTTGCCGGTGCCCGGTCCTCCGGAGATCGACACGACGCCCTTGCTGGGCGCGCGGATCGCCTTGTCCTGCTCGGCCTGGATGGTGGCGACGATCGAGTGCATCGACCGGTCGCGGGCCCGCGAGAGCTGCGCCATCAGCGCGCCCTCGCCGACGATGGGCAGCTCGCGACCCGCGGCCTCGGCATCCGTGAGCGCTTCGGCGTCGAGCAGCTCGTCCTCGACGCCGACCACCCGCGGGCCGGTGCAGCGCAGCACCCGGCGCCGGATCACCTCGTGCGGCTCGGCGGCGGTCGCCTGGTAGAAGACCGCGGCGGCCGGGGCACGCCAGTCGATGATGAGCGAGTCGTGGTTGTCGTCACGCAGGCCGATCCGCCCGACGTACCGCGGCAACGGGTCCACAGCAGCGGTCATGTCCAGCCGGCCGAAGACCAGGCCCTCATGAGCCGCATCGAGCTGGGCGATCCGCTTCGCGGCCTGGAAGACCATCGCGTCGCGCTCGACCAGACCGCCCTCGTGGCCGAGGCGTCCCCGGGAATGACCCTCCTTGGCGAGCTGCTGCGCGGCCACTCCGGCCCGCTCCAGCTGCTGGTACACCCGGTCCACGAACGCCTGCTCCGACGCAACCTCGCGATCGACCAGCTGATCTGCCACCGATGCTGCCCCCGCTGTGTTTCCTGAACCGAGTCCTGCCGCGCTGCTCTGTTGGCAGCAAGTTCCCAACTTTACACTGATGGCCCGCCGCACAAGGATCCGCCATGTCCCGACTCCGACACCTCTCAGTCCTCCTCGTCGCGGTGGTCGCCGTGGTCGCCGTTGCGACGCCGGCGTCGGCCGGGCGCCAGACCACGACCGACGCCGCACGCGACGTCTACCGTGCCCCGGCGGGCGGCGGCGTGCCCACGCTGGCGCCCGACAACCGCACCCACGACATCGTGCGGGCGGGCACCGTCCACCGCGGTCCGAGAGTGACGCTCTGGCTGCAGGTACGGCGCCTCGCGCGCACCGACTACATCGCGAGCTGGCACGTCCGTACGCCTGGCGAGACGTGGTCGGTGCACTACGACCGCGAGGAGGGCCCGGCGATCACGTCGCTCTTCCACGGATCCGCCGAGGTGCTCGACTGCGACGGCCTGCTTGGCCGGGCGGTGCCCCGGAAGGAACGCGTGGTGGTGACGGTGCCACGAGCGTGCATCGGCCGCCCCGCATGGATCCGGTTCGGGGCCTGGATGCGCCACGAGACCCCGACCGTCAACGTGATCGACGACGCTCGCATCGACGCCGGCTTCAACGCCAACCAGCCCCGGCTCGGTCCGCGGGTCCGGCACAACTGACGGCGCGGCTCACGCCCTCAGGGCCTCGTCGAGCCGGTCGAGCAGCCGACCGAGGTCGGCGTCGCGCTGGCGTCGCGGCACGTCCCGCAACGGTCCGGTGCTGTGGAGCATCGAGAAGCCGTGGACACCGGCCCAGCAGGTCAGCTCCGCGCCCTCCCGCTTCGCCGGCGGCAGGTACCCGACCGCCAGGCACTCGTCGAGCGCGTCGGTCAGGTGCTGGTAGGGACCGGTGAGATCACCGAACGACGGACCGCTGAACGCGACGGCGAAGAGTCCGGGCTCGGCGAGCGCGTAGTCGACGTACGCCTTGCCGACCTCGCGCAGTCGTCGTCGCGCCCGCTCCACCGGGTCCTTGACCCGCACCCGCTTGACCCGCGCCAGCATCGCGGCCGACAGCCCGTCGAGGCCGACCTGGGTCACCTCGTGCAGCAGCTCGTCGCGGTCGGCGAAGTGGCGGTAGGCGGCGTTGTGGGAGACGCCGGTACGGCGGGCCACCTCGCGGATGACGATCCCGTCCGGGCCCCGCTCGCGCCCGAGCTCCACCGCTGCCTCGACCAGCGCCTCGCGCAGGTTGCCGTGGTGATAGCTCACGTGCCGCATCGTAACGCGATCCGGATTCTATGTTGACAACGTCCACATAGAGGCGCACGATGGACCTATGTTGACAGCGTCCACTTCTCGCAAGGCAGGGATCCTGATCGCCGTGTACGTCGCGGCCCTCGCGATCAACCTCGACATCACGATCGTCAACGTCGCCCTGCCGAGCATCGCGACCGAGCTCGACGCCGGCACCCGCGGCCTGCAGTGGGTCGTCGACGGCTACAACCTCGCCTTCGCCGCACTGGTGCTCGCTGCCGGCAGCCTGTCGGACCGCTACGGCCGACGTCCCGCGCTGATCATCGGGCTGCTGGGCTTCGCCGCAGCCAGCGTCGCCGGCGCCCTGGTCGACACCACCGGCGGCCTGATCGCCGCACGGTTCGCGATGGGGACGTTCGCCGCGCTGATCTTCCCGACGACGCTGTCGATCATCTCCAACACGTTCACCGACCGGCGCCAGCGCGCCGCCGCGCTCGGCGGCTGGGGTGCGGTCGTCGGCGTCGGCGTGGCCTCCGGCCCGGTCACCGGCGGCCTGCTCCTCGAGCACTTCTACTGGGGCAGCATCTTCCTCGCACTTGTCCCCCTCGCCCTCGTGGCCGCGGGGCTCGCGTTCGCACTCGTCCCGGAGTCGCGGGACCCGGCGGTGCCGGCCCTTGACCGGCGCGGGCTGGTGGTCTCGATGGCGATGCTCGGCACCCTCACCTACACGGTGATCGAGGCCCCGGAGCACGGCTGGGACAGCGCGTTCACGCTGCTCGGCTTCACGGCGTCCGCGGCCCTGGTGCTGGTGTTCGTGATGGTCGAGCGCGCTGCCGAGCACCCGATGCTCGACGTACGGCTCTTCGCCGACCGCCGCTTCAGCGCCGCCAGCGGTGCGGTCACGGTGACGTTCTTCGCGCTCTCCGGCTTCATCTTCCTGATCACCCAGTACTTCCAGGTGGTCCGGGACTTCGGACCGCTGTCCACGGGCGCCCGGATCCTCCCCGTCGCGATCTCGATCGCCATCGCATCGGTGGCGGGCGGCATCCTGGCTCCGCGGGTCGGGACGCGCGCCGTCGTCGTGACCGGCCTGACGTTCTTCGGTACGGCGATGGCCTGGATCGCGCTCACCGTGGACGTCGACACGTCGTACTGGGCGACGATCGTGCCCCAGATGGTGGTCATGGGACTGGGCATGGGCCTGATCTCCACCCCTGCCACCGAGTCGATCATGCTGGTCCTCCCACCGGCCCGGGCGGGCGTCGGGTCAGCCGTCAACGACGCGACCCGCGAGCTCGGCGCGACCCTCGGGGTCGCGGTGATCGGCTCGGTCTTCTCGTCGGTGTTCGGTGCCCGGCTCGTCGACAGCGCGTTCGAGGCGACCGGTCGGGCCGAGGAGGCCGCCGACTCCGTGCCGGTCGCGTTCGGGATGGCCGGTGCCGACCCGGGCCTGCTGGCCGCGGTCCAGGACTCGTTCCTCGCCGGGCTTGCCACCGGCTGCACGGTCGTGGCCGGACTCTGCTTCGCTGCCGCGCTGATCGGGGCCTGGGCCCTGCCCGGGCGCCGGTTCCACGCGGCGAAGGCTGCCGACGCCGAGCTGGTCGAGGATCTCGAGCCGGCAGTCGCCTGACGCTCGTCGTACCTGAACTTTCGGCCCTGCGTGGGGCCGATTTGGGGCCGAAACTTCAGGTACGACGAAGCTGCCGGCCCGCCGGGTCAGCACGGTCAGCACGGTCAGCCCTTAGCGGCAGCCTTGCGGTTCAGGAACGCCGTCATCGCCTCGCGGGCCTCGTCGGAGCCGAAGAGGCTGGCGCTGAGCGCGACCAGCTCCTCACCCTTGGTGTCGATCCGCTCGAGCAGGTCGGCGGCGAGCAGCTTCTTCGTCTCCCGGAGCCCCTGCGCAGCGCCGGTGACGAGCTGACCGCACAGCTCGGCGACCGCGGCGTCGAGCTGGTCGGCCCGGACGGCCTTGGTCGCCAGGCCCATCGTCACCGCCTCGGAGCCGGTGAAGACCTCGCCGCCGAGCGCGGTGAGTGCGGCCGCGCGCTGGGTGAGCCGGGGCAGCACGGTGAGCGAGATGACGGCGGGAGCGAGGCCGAGCTTCACCTCGGTCAGCGCGAACGTCGCGTCGTCGGCGGTGACCACGATGTCGGACGCGGCCACGATCCCGATGCCTCCGGCCCGGGCGGCGCCGGCCACGACGGTGACGACCGGCTTGCTGTGGGCGACGATGGCGCGCTGGAGCGAGACGATCGCGCGTGCGCCCTCCTCCATCGGCGTGGTGGCGGCCTCCGAGAGGTCGGCACCGGAGCAGAACACCCGCCCGGACGACTTCAGCACCACGACGAGCGCGTCGTCGTCCTGGTCCGCGCGCTCGAGCCGCTCGAACAGCTCGGTGACGAGCTGGCGCGACAGGGCGTTGCGGTTGTGCGGCGAGTCCAGGGTGATGGTCGCGACCTGGTCGGCGACGTCGTAGTGGACGAGCTCTTCGGGGGTGCTGTCGGCCATGGGCTCCATCTTGGTGGACCACCAAGAAACAATCAAGCCTGACTGTTTCTTTGTGCACCCATCCGCGGGCCCCGCCGTACCGAACCACTCACCATGAGGACCCGACTGATCTGGGCCGCGTACGGCGTGCTCGCCACCCTGGCCGGACTCGGTCTCGCCCACGCGGTCGCCGCACTCACCGATGCCGACACCTCCCCGGTGCTCGCCGTCGGCTCGGCGGTCATCGACCTGACGCCCACCCCGATGAAGGAGTGGGCGATCCGGACCTTCGGCTCCGCCGACAAGCTGGTCCTGGTCGGCTCGGTGCTCGCCGGCGTCCTCGTCCTGGCCGGCGTCGCCGGCCTGCTGGCCCGGCGCCGCCTCCAGTACGGCGCCGGCCTGCTCCTCGTGCTGGTCGCGATCGCCGCGACCGCCGTCGTGACCCGCCCGGAGGCATCGGTAGCCAACCTGGTGCCGAGCGCGGTCGCGGCGGTCGGTGCGGTGCTTGCCCTGGTGTGGCTGGCACGCGAGCAGGCCGGCGCTCCGAGGAATGGCGCTCCCAAGGACGGCAGCCGTCGCGGCGTCCTGATTGCCGCCGGCGTCATCGGCGCCGTCGCCCTCGTCGGCGGCGTGGGTGGCCAGCTGATCAGCAAGCTGCGGCTCCGACCCGAGGACGTCACCCTTCCCGACCCGGCCGACCCGGCGACCCCGCTGCCCCGCGGCCTCGACCAGCAGGTCCCCGGGATCACGCCGTTCCGCACCGACAACGACGACTTCTACCGGGTGGACACCCGCCTCGACACCCCGGTCGTCGGCACCGACGACTGGACGCTGACGATCGACGGCGACGTCCAGCGCACGGTCACCCTGAGCTTCGACGACCTGCTCGCGATGCCGATGATCGAGCGCGACATCACCCTCACCTGCGTCTCCAACAGCGTCGGCGGCCCGTACGTCGGCGGCGCCCGCTGGCTGGGCGTCCGGCTGACCGACGTGCTCGAGCGCGCCGGCGTCGGCGACCGGGCCGACCAGATCCTCTCGACGGACTTCGACGGGATGACGATCAGCACGCCGCTCGCGCTCGCCACGGACGGCCGGGACGCGATGATCTGCGTCGGCATGAACGGCGAGCCGCTGCCACGGGAGCACGGCTTCCCCGTGCGGATGGTGGTGCCGGGCCTCTACGGCTTCATCAGCGCGACCAAGTGGCTCACCCGGCTGACGCTGACGACGTACCAGGCGCAGGACGCCTACTGGACCGAGCGCGGCTGGGCGACCGACGCCCCGATCAAGATCTCGGCCAGGATCGACACTCCTCGGGCGCTGGCCGAGCTCGAGCCGGGCGACGTCGTGATCGGCGGCATCGCCTGGGCCCAGGAGCGCGGCGGGATCGCGAAGGTCCAGGTCCGGGTGGACGGCGGCGCCTGGACCGACGCGACCCTCGGCCCCGACGGCGGCGACGACTACTGGCGGCAGTGGTTCTACCGCTGGACGGCGACGAGCGGCTCCCACCGGATCTCCGCCCGGGCGGTGTCCGGCGACGGCGAGCCCCAGACGGCCGCGCGCGCCGAGCCGTTCCCCGACGGCGCCAGCGGCCTCCACGAGCTGCTGGTCGAAGTCGCCTGAGACCCGACCCATCCGTTCCCCGCACCGCTCCGAACCACTCACATCACCACCCCGAAACCGGAAGGCATGAAGCCATGAAGCTCAACCACCTCCGCCGCGGCACCGGCATCGCCGTCGCCGCCCTCGCACTCTCCGTGACCCTCACCGCGTGCGGCGAGGACGACAAGTCGAGCGACGCGAACGACGACGCCCCCGCTGCAGCCGACGGCGCCGCCGCCCAGACGTTCGGGGAGGGCTGCGCCCAGGTCCCGACCGACGGCGCCGGCTCGTTCGACGGCATGGTCAACGACCCCGTCGCGACCGCCGCGAGCAACAACCCGCTGCTGACGACGCTGGTCACCGCGGTCGGCGCGATCGACGGGCTCGGCGACACCCTCAACGGCGCCGAGGCACTGACCGTGTTCGCGCCGTACAACGGCGCCTTCGAGGAGATCCCGCCGAAGGACCTCAACGGGCTGGTCGAGGGCGGCATGGCCGACGGCCAGGACAGCACCCTCTACAAGATCCTGGCGCACCACGTGGTCGGGATGAACGCGGACACCGACGCGGTCGTCGGCGACCACGAGACCCTCGCCGGCGACTCGCTGACCATCGAGGGCGACGAGGACGGGATGACCGTCACGGACGGCACCGTGACCGCCAACGTGCTCTGCGGCAACATCCCGACGGCGAACGCGACCGTGTACGTGATCGACAAGGTCCTGACCGGCGTCAAGTGACGCTCGCCGGATCACGACGGACGCGGAAGGATCAGCTCATGGATCCCGGCGTGCACGCCTCAGCCGGCGCCCCCCACGTGGGGGCGCCGGCTGGGGCCGGCCCGGACCTGGCCGCGCTCCTCCAGCGCTCGGCCCGCGGCGACCGCGCCGCGTTCGCAGCGTTGTACGACGCCACCGCGGCGCGCGTGCACGGGCTCGTCCTCCGGGTCGTCCGCGACCCCACGCAGGCCGAGGAGGTCACCCAGGAGGTGTTCCTCGAGATCTGGCGGACCGCCAGCCGCTTCGACCCCGAGCGCGGCAGCGCGGTCTCCTGGCTGCTCACGATCGGCCACCGCAAGGCGGTGGACCGGGTGCGCAGCGCCGAGGCGGCGAGCCGGCGCGAGTCGACGTACCACCACCGCAACCAGACCGTCGCCCACGACACCACCGCCGACGCCGCGCAGGCGTCGCTGGAGGCCCGGCGCGTCCGCACCGCGCTCACCCAGCTCACCGAGGTCCAGCGCGAGGCGATCGAGCTGGCGTACTTCGGCGGCTACACCCACACCGAGGTGGCCGCCCTCCTCGACCTCCCGGTCGGGACCGCGAAAACCAGGATCCGCGACGGCTTGATCCGCCTCCGCGACACGATCGGAGTTGGACGATGACCGATCACGACGACACCCGGGACACCCGGGACACCCGGGACGCCCAGCGGGAGTACGACGCGCACGCGCTCTCGGGCGCCTACGCCGTCGACGCCCTCGACGACCTCGAGCGCGCCCGGTTCGAGGAGCACCTGCGTCAGTGCCCCGACTGCCGGGCCGAGGTGGACTCCCTGCGGGAGACGGCCGCGGCGCTGTCGACCGACGCCGTCGAGCCGCCGGCCGGGCTGCGCGCCGACGTGCTGGCGGGCATCGAGGCGATCCGGCCGCTGCCACCGCTCACCGAGCACGGCCGGAACCAGCCCGCCCCCGTCGAGCGCCCGCGCCGGCCCTGGCTGCTCGGCACCGGCCCGATGCTGGTCGCCGCCGCCCTGGTGCTGGTCGCGCTCGTGTCCACCGCATGGCTGCGACCGTGGGCCGGCGACGACGAGCCGGGCGAGATGACCGCCACCGAGCGGGTCCTGGCCGCCGACGACGCCGACCGGATCGTCCAGAGGTTCCCCGACGGGTCTCGTGCGACGGTCGTGTTCTCGCGATCGGAGGGGCGCGCCGTGCTCCTGACCGAGGACATGGCGCTCGCGCCCGACGGCAGCGACTACCAGCTCTGGCTGCAGGCGCCCCAGGGGAGCCCCGTGTCGGCCGGGCTGATGCCGGACCAGGCCGACGCCACCGTCCTCCTCGAGGGCGACGCGAGCCGGGCGACCTGGGTCGGGATCACCGTCGAGCCGGACGGCGGCTCCGCCCAGCCGACGACCGATCCGATCGCCGCCTTCGACCTCCCCACCTGACGGTCCTGGTGCGACCGTGGTGACCGCCGTCCTCGCCTCCCTCGCCTCCGTGGCCGTGGTCGCCGTCGCCGCCATGACCACGACCGCCCTCATCGCGCGTCGACAGGGACGGGTCGTCGTGGTCGACGTGACCTGGGGTGTTGCCCTCGCCCTCGCCGCGGTCGCCGCTGCCCTCGTGGGGGCGGCACTGGCCGAGGGGGCCGCGTGGCGGGCGTGGGCGCTGGTCGCGGCAGTGGGGGTCTGGGGGCTCCGGCTGTCGTGGCACATCCATCGCCGCAGTGGCGGCGGCGAGGACCCGCGCTACAAGCGGCTGCTCGGGGGACCGCTCGACGACGTCGGCATGGGCGTCGCGGTCCGCAAGGTCTTCCTGCTCCAGGGTGCCGCGGTCTGCCTGGTCGCCCTGCCGGTCACGATCGGCGCCGTCGTGGACGTGGAGTGGCATCCCCTGGTCGCGGTCGGAGCGGTCGTCTGGCTGGTCGGCGTCCTCTTCGAAGCAGTCGGCGATGCCCAGCTCGCCGCCTATCGCGCGCAGCCGCGCGCGACCAGGCCGCCCGTGCTCGACACCGGCCTGTGGCGCTTCACCCGCCACCCCAACTACTTCGGCGATGCCTGCGTCTGGTGGGGGACCTGGCTCGCCGGCGGCCTGGCCAGCGGCTGGGTGGCCGGGCTCGCGACCGTGGTCGCCCCGGCGACGATGACGTACTACCTGGTCTTCGCCACCGGCGCCCGGCCGCTCGAGGAGAACATGATGCAGCGGCCGGCGTACCGGGACTATGCGCGGCGCACCTCGATGTTCGTCCCCTTGCCGCCGCGGCGTTCCGCGGCCCCGCCTACGCTCGGCGGGTGACCTCCTCGAGCAACGAGATCCTCCGGCTGGCGTCGGCCGACAACTTCCGCGATGTCGCCGGCCCGGGCTACGCGACGCTCGACGGGGCGCGGGTCCGGCAGGGCGTGTTCTACCGGTCCAACGAGCTCCGGCTGACCGACGCCGACCACGGCACCCTGGCGGGTCTCGGGCTGCGCGCGGTGCTCGACCTGCGCTCCGCGCTCGAGATCGAACGGCACCCCGACGTGGAGGTCCCCGGCGCCGACTGGCACAACTTCGACGTGTCCGGGATCCCCATGGACCTGGTCGCCGAGCTCCGGGACCGGCGCAGCGCGGTCGAGCTGATGGACCGCGTCTACCGCAGCTTCGTCGAGAGCGAGGACGCGCGGGAGGAGTTCGGCGGGCTGTTCCACCAGCTCGCGACCGGCGGCCCGCAGCTCTTCCACTGCACCGCCGGCAAGGACCGCACGGGCTGGGTGGCGGCGCTGCTGCTGCACATCGCCGGGGTCGACGATCCGACCATCGAGAGCGACTACCTGCTGACCAACGAGCTCACCAGCAGCAGCCGCGCCCGGGTCGAGGCCGAGATCGTCAGCCTCCTCGGCGCCGAGCACGTCGCGTCCTACGAGCCGACGCTGGTGGCCGACCTCGAGTACCTGCGGTCCGGCTACGACGCCGTCGAGCAGGAGTACGGCGACCGCACGGGCTACCTGCACGACGGCCTCGGACTCGACGACGCGACGCTGGAGACGCTGCGGGACCTGCTCCGCGATCAGTGACTCGGCAGCACGCAGACGCTGTCGATCCCGAGCACGTGGTTGAGCCGGCCGAAGGCGAGCCACGACCCGAGACACATGCTCAGCTCGACGATCTCGCGGTCGGAGTAGGCCGCCTTCATCCGCGTCCAGAAGCTCTCGTCGAGCCCGTGGTGGTCGAGGGCGTAGCGCTCGGCGTACTCGGCGGCGAGCCGGGTGCGCTCGTCGAACGCCCGGGTCGTGCGCCACTCCTCCACCGCGGCGGGGAAGTCGTCCTCGACCTTCTCCCCGTCGCGGTCGGTCCGCCAGTCGAGGCAGAAGACGCAGCCGTTGATCTGGGCGACCCGCAGTCGCGCCGCCTCGAACTCGCGCAGCCCGAGGGTCGTGTGCTCGTAGACGGCCAGCGAGAACTGCGAGGCCGCCGGGCCGATGCCCGGCACCAGGTCGCCCCACACGTGGCCGATGGGGTCCTTGTCCTCCGGGATGTCGATGACCAGCATGCTCAGCTCCCCAACCTTCCTGTCGCCGGCCGCAGTGGCACGTCGAACGCGTCGTAGATCCCGGGCCCTGCCTCGACCAGCCAGTCGATGGCGTTGACCAACCGGCCGACCGCAGTGGCGTTGCCGCCGGCAGCGGGGTTGCCGCCCTCGTCGGTCGCCTCGAGGGTCACCTCGATCCGCGGCCGTCCCTCGATCACCACCCGGTGCGCACCGACGCCGTTCGGAGCCTGCGGCCAGTCCGGCGCGGCGGACGGGTGGATCCGGGTCACGTGCTCGATCACGATCCGCGCCTCCCCCTCGACGATGCCCTGGACCTCGAACCGGACCGCGCCCTGGGTCCCGACGTCGAACGTGCCCATCGTCGCGGTCTCGACCGCCGCCTCGAGCGGCTCCCGGTCGACGGTCTCCTTGATGTCGGCGACCTCGACCCCCAGCGCCCGGGCGATCATCCGGACCTGACCGCCCCACACCATGGTGGGGACGCTGGGCGCGGTCATCAGCGGCTCGTAGTCCATCGGCTGCCCCATGCCGACGAGGTAGCGGACCGAGTCCTCCGCGTCGTACGTCGAGTAGTCGAAGATCTCCTGGCAGCGCACCTCGTCGATCGTCGTACCGACGCCGGTGAGGAGCGCCGGGAGGATGTCGTTGCCCCAGCCCGGGTCGACCCCGCTGCCGAAGAACGACCCGCCACCCTCGGCCACGGCGGCCTCCAGCGGCTCGATCATCTCCGCCGGCGCGTTGCGCGGGTCGTAGAGCGGATAGAGCGACGGCGTCACGACGACGCAGCCGGCGGACACCGCACGCAGCACGTCGGCGAACGCCTCCTGGTCGCGGCCGTCACCGGTGACGGCGTACACGAGGGCCCGCGGGCGGGCGGCCAGGACGGCGTCGAGGTCGTCGGTGGCGAGCACGCCGGTCGGGCCGAGGTCGGCGAGCTCGCCGGCGTCGCGGCCCACCTTGTCCGGATCGCGTACGACGACCGCGGCGACTTCGAGCTCCGGGTGCGCGTGGACCGCGCGGATGGCGGCCCGGCCGACGTTGCCGGTACCCCAGACGACAGTGGGGATCATGGGGGTCCCTCCTCAGAAACTAGAACACGTTATACATTGCCGACTCGGCGCGTGTCACTGGTTCCCGGGACGGTTGTCCCGATCGAGCTGCCGCGCCTCCTCCTCCGAGGGGAGCGGCGGGGCGGCGGGGATCCGCTGGCGGATGATCTCCTCCGTGCGCGGGTCGAGGACGATCTCGTGGCTGTCGCCGTCGCGGCCGTCGAACCGCACCGCCACGGTCTGGAAGCCCTTGTGCCGCATGCTCTGGGCGTACATCGCGTAGGCCTTGCGGTCGGCCTCGGTGAGATCGACCTGGTCGGTGAAGGGCGTCAGCAGCGCCCGCGGCCACAGCTTCTCCGCCAGGACGACGTTGACCTCGATGCCGAGCACGCCCATGATCGCGCCGACGTAGAGCAGCACCATCAGACCGAGGACGACGCCGAAGGTCTTCTCCATCTCGCTCGTCGCGTCGACCACCCGGGCGACGTAGATCGTGCCCAGCCACTGGAGCATCTGCCAGAGGAACGCGATCGTGAATCCACCCGGCGCAGCACGCGCGATGTCGTGCTTGATCGCCTTGGCCGCCGCCATCCGGAGCAGGATCGTCATCACGGTGCCGAGGATGAGGACGGTGATCAGTCGCACCAGCCAGTGGAACCACCCGGCGGACGACACGGCGCCCAGCAGCTCGGTCTCGGTGACGACCGCCGACAGCACCGAGATCCCGAGGATCATCGTGCCCGCCGTGGCCAGCAGGAACACGCTGTAGACCCGCGTCAGCACCGGATGCGTGCGGATGTTGCGCGGGACCGCCCACGCGGTGGCCTGGACGTTCTGGAGGGCAAGTCCGAGGCCGACGGCGCCGTAGAGCGCGCCGAGACTACCGACGACGATGGCGCCGACCGACCCCTGCAGCCCCTCCGGCCGGCCGAGCTGGCTGCCGATGATGGGGAACTGCGCGAGCGCCGAGTCCAGCGCCTGCTTCTCGAGCTCGGGATAGCCCTGGAGCACGAAGCCGAGGATCGAGGACGCCAGCAGCATCAGCGGGAAGATCGCGATGAAGGCGTAGAAGGTCAGCACCGCGGCCAGGTAGTTTCCCTGGTCGTCGAAGTACTTGTAGACGACCGCCAGCGGGACCCCGATCAGCGGGACCCTGCGCTGGGTGCGGTCTATGCCGGACGCAACCCCCACATGGTCAATCTACGGGGTCGACCACCAGGTCATCGGGGACGTCGTAGCCGAGCTGGGCCAGCATGTCCTCCAGCACCAGGTTGACCTGACGGCTCAGCCGGTCGACCACCTGGTCCTGCGTCTCGTCCTTGTTGTCGAGCCACCAGATGACGCCGGCGTCCACCATGCCCATCAGCCCGGCGAGGACACCGTCAGGGGCGGTCGGCGCCACCTCGGTCGGACGGAGGTAGGCGGCCATCGCTGTCACCAGCTCGTCGAGGAACCGGCTGCGCCCGGTCCGGGCCTGGTGCAACGTCTTCGTCTGCCCCTGGGCGGCGACGAAGCGGTAGAGGTTGGGGTGCTCGGTGGCCCACGCCACGGTCACGCCGATGATGCCGTGGATGACCTCGTACGGCGTACCGCGGCGCCTCAGGTGCGGACGGATCTCGTCCAGCAGGTCGGCCGAGGCCCGCCGCGCGACGTCGAGGTCGAGCTGCTGCTTGCTGGCGACGTACCGGTAGACGTGCGGCCTGGGGATGCCCGCCCGTTCGGCGATCTGGGCCATCCCGACAGCGGGGCCCTCCTCGTCGATCGCCGCGGCGGCGGCCGCGACCAGCAGGGCGCGCCGGCTCGGATCGTCGCCGACCTTGCGGATCCGGCGCGCGACGGTCGAGTCGACCCACTTCGCGACATCCACCATGGGGTTCACGATAACGGGTACACCTTGTACCCTGATTCCCAGTACACCCTGTACCCATTACCTGCTCGAAGGAGCTCCACCGATGCCCGCACGCCGTTCGCCCTGGATGAACTCAGCCGACGGGGAGCTCGACGACCTCCGCGACCTCGCCCGCACGTTCTGCGAGAAGGAGATCAAGCCGAACATCGAGGACTTCATCGCGAACAAGCAGGTCGACCGCGAGCTGTGGACCAAGGCCGGCGAGCTCGGCCTGCTGTGCCTCTCCATCCCCGAGGAGTACGGCGGTGGCGGTGGCACGTTCGCCCACGAGGCGATCGTGATCGAGGAGCAGGCGTACGTCGGCGACAGCTCGTGGGGCGCGTCGCTCCACAGCGGCATCGTGGCGCACTACATCCTCGCCTACGGCACCGAGGAGCAGAAGCACGAGTGGCTCCCGAAGCTCGCCAGCGGTGAGGCCGTCGGCGCCATCGCGATGACCGAGCCCGGCACCGGGTCGGACCTGCAGAGCGTCAAGACCAAGGCCACCAAGATCCAGGATGGCCAGGGCGACCAGTTTTATCTCATCAACGGCTCGAAGACGTTCATCACCAACGGCGCGCAGGCCGACGTGGTGATCACGGTCGTGAAGACGAACCCCGAGGAGGCCGCCGCCGGCATCTCGCTGATCATCGTGCCGACCGACGCCCCCGGCTTCTCGCGCGGCCGGGTGCTCGACAAGATCGGCATGAAGGGCCAGGACACGGCCGAGCTGGTCTACGAGGACGTCCGCGTCCCGGTGACCAACCTGCTCGGCTCCGAGGAGGGCCAGGGCTTCATCCAGCTGATGCAGCAGCTCCCGCAGGAGCGCCTCATCGTCGCGGTCTCCAACGTCGCCGCGATGGAGATCTGCATGGACGAGACGATGCGCTACGTGCACGACCGGCACGCGTTCGGCCGGCCGATCTGGGGCTTCCAGAACACCAAGTTCAAGATGGCCGAGATCGCCACCGAGGCCCGGGTCGCCCGGTCGTTCGTCGACGAGTGCATCCAGCTGCACGTCGAGGGCCAGCTCGACATCCCGACCGTGGCGATGGCCAAGCTCTGGTGCTCCGAGCGCGCCCAGAAGGTCGCCGACATGTGCCTCCAGCTGCACGGCGGCTACGGCTACATGAACGAGTACCCGATCGCCCGCGCCTGGGCAGACCTCCGGGTCTCCCAGATCTACGCCGGAACCTCGGAGATCATGAAGGAGATCATCGCCCGGTCGCTTCCCGCGCCAGCCTGACCGCGGCCTCGAGCTCGAGGGCGGCGCCGCGTTCCTCCGCCGTACGACGGACCTCGGGAGCGAGGGCGGCGACCGCGGCGCTTGTCCGGGCCTCGCGGAGCATGAGGTCGGCGGGCACCATCACCGACCCCTCGTCGGCGTAGGCCCGGTCGGCGGCGGCGAGCAGGGTCGCGGCGAGTGCCGGCCGGTCGCGGCGTACGGCGATCGCGGCGAAGGTCTCGAGGGTCTCCATCAGCCGGAACTCGTGGTGGTCGAGCCCCAGCAGCACGTCCGTGGCCGACGCGAGCCAGCGCTCCGCCGAGTCGACGTCACCGTCGACCAGCGCGGTGTCGGCGAGCAGGGCATGGGAGACGGCGACCTCGAGCGGATCGTCCGCGGCGATCTCGAGCACCTCGGCCAGGCAGGTCCGCGCGGTGGCCGTGTCGCCGAGCTGGATGGCGTTGCGCGCGCGGTTCGACAGCGGGATCGCCAGCGACAGCTCACCGGCGAGCTGACGCCGCAGCGCGATGCTCTCGTCCATCAGCGGCGCCGCCTCCTCCAGGCGCCCGTCGTCGTGGACGATGCCGGCGAGCGAGTTGAGCGCCCGTGCCGCCCATCCCCGGTCGCCGGCCTCCATCAGGAGGTCGTACGCCGTACGGCTGTGCTCGATCGCCTCCTCGGTGAGTCCCTGCTCTCCCCGGCAGATCGCGAGGGCGTACGTCGTCCGCCCGCGCAGCCCCGGATCGGCGTCCGGGGCGAGCGCCAGGGCCCGCGGCAGCCACTCGACGTCCTCCCCCCCGGGAGCGACGTGGTACCAGTACCTGCCCAGCGCGCCGGCCAGGGCGAGCAGCTGCGCACCCGGAGGCGTGTCCTCCAGCGCGGACTCCGCGAGCCGGGCGATCGCGGCGCGCAGGTTGGCGTGCTCGGGATCCAGCATCGCCACCCACGCGTGGACACTGGCCCGCTTGCCCTCGGAGTCGATGACGAAGTCGCGGAACCACGCGGCGTGCCGGTCGGCGACCGCGTCGCGCTCGGAGCCCAGCAGCTCCTCGGCGTACTCCCGCAGGGTCTCGAGCAGCCGGTAGCGGCCGTTCCGCTCGTCGACGACCAGGCTCGCGCG
Source organism: Nocardioides immobilis (assembly GCF_003515065.1). GTDB lineage: Bacteria > Actinomycetota > Actinomycetes > Propionibacteriales > Nocardioidaceae > Nocardioides > Nocardioides immobilis. The sequence goes on along the minus strand of NZ_QXGH01000020.1, from coordinate 135,783 downwards.
CACCAGGGTCACCAGGTCGGACGCGGTCACACCAGCCACCGCCTCCGCTGCCTCAGCGGTGAACCCGCCGTCGAAGATCCCGAGCCGCGCGAACCGCCGGGTCAGCTCCTCCGGCAGCAGCTCGACGCTCCACGCGATCGCGTCCCGCAGGGTCCGCTGCCGTGAGGTGCGGTCCCGCGGGCCGTCGGTCGCGAGGTCCAGCGTCTGCCGGTTGGCCAGCTGCTTCCGGAGCAGGTCGAGCGGCACCTCGTCCGCGCGGGCGGCGACCAGCTCGATCGCCAGCGGGATCCGGTCGAGCTGCTCGCAGACCTGCGCTACGACGTCCACCGGGGCGTCGAAGCGGCGGTCGACGGCCCGCGCGCGAGCGACGAAGAGGGGCACCGCGTCGGCAGGGGCGAGCGGTGCGAGCGGCACCACGCGTTCGCCGTACAGGCGCAGCCGGACCCGGCTGGTCACCAGCACCCGCAGCCCGGCCGCGCCGGCCAGCAGCTCGGAGACGAGCGGCGCGGCGTCCTCCACCTGCTCGAAGTTGTCGAGGACCAGCAGCAGCCGCCGGGCCCGCAGGTGCGCCACCAGCGCCGCGACCTGGTCGGTGCCGGCGGCCTCGACCCCGAGCACGTCGGCGATCCCGCCCGCGACCAGCCGGTGGTCGTGCAGCGCGTCGAGCGCGACGAACCAGACGCCGTCCGGGTGGTCTGCTGCCAGACCGTGGGCGACCGCGATCCCGAGCCGGGTCTTGCCGATGCCACCGGGGCCGGTGACCGTGACCAGCCGGTTGTCGGGCTCCCGCAGCAGCGCGACGACCTCGGCGATCTCCGGCTCGCGGCCGACCAGCGAGGTGACGGGCGCGGGCAGGTGGCGCCGGCCCCGCAGCTCGACGTCCTCGACCCGCAGCGCCGGGTCGTCGGCGAGGATCGCAGCCTGCAACCGCTGCAGGTCCTCGCCGGGATCGAGGCCGGTCTCGTCGGCCTTGACCTCGCGACCCTCGGCGAAGACTGCGAGCGCGTCGGCCTGCCGGTCGCTCCGGTGCAGGGCGAGCATCAGGTGGCCCCGCAGCTCCTCGTTGAGCGGGTGCTGCTCGACCAGCGGCTCCAGCCAGGGCACCAGCTCGCGGTGGCGCCCGAGGGACAGCAGCGCCCGGGCCCGGACCGCGGCAGCGGTCATCCGCTCCGCCTCGAGAGCGACGACCACCGGCCCGACGACGGGGAGGTCGCGCAGGTCCTGCCAGGCCTCGCCCCGCCAGAGCCCGAGCGCCTCCTCGACCTGCTGGGCCGCCAGCGCGGGGTCCGACTCCGCGGTCGCCTGCTCGACCAGCGCGCTGAACCGGTGCGCGTCGATGTCGACGCCGTCGGTGAGCAGGCGGTAGGCCCGACCCTCGGTGACGAGCCGGTCGCCGTACTCCCCGAGCGCGGAGCGCAGCGCCGAGACGTAGACCTGGAGGCTGCGGAGGGGGTTGGCCGGGCCGGCCTCGCCCCACACCTCGTCGACCAGGCGCTCGACGGAGACGACGGCGGGCGCGAGCGCGGTCAGCACGCCGAGCACGGCGCGCTGCTTGCGCGGGCCCAGGTCGACCGGGGTGGCGTCGGCGGTGACCTCGAGCGGCCCGAGTACGGCGATGCGGAGGCCCCTGCCACCCACCCCGACCCGGTCGCTTCCGCTCGTCACCCCCGGAGTCTGCATCAGTAAAGAAGAGAATTGAGCGGAATTTGAGCACTGCCGGGGACTCTCGTCCGGACAGCCCACCCCCGTGGCTGCCCACCCGAGAGGAACACCACCGATGACCGTCATGGCCCAGCCCCGCAGGACCCGGCTCGAGCCGCCCGTTCCCGCCCGTCCCCTGCGGTCCGTCCCCGCACCCCAGCCGTCCCAGCCGGCGCGGTCGAACCGGATCTCGCAGCGCGAGGCGGAGGTGCTGCGCCTGGTGGCCCGCGGACTCTCCAACGCCGAGATCGGGTCCGAGCTCTTCATCTCGCTGCCGACGGTCAAGTCGCACGTCGCCCGGCTGCTCGCCAAGCTCGGGGCCCGCGACCGGGTGCAGCTGGTCGTCGTCGCCTACGAGTCCGGCTTCGTGGTGCCGGGCCGCCTCCAGCAGGCCTCGGCCCGACCGGTCGCCTGAGGGACTGGAGCGGTCCCATGGTCCGACGTCCCGCCACTGCGGCCCTGGTGGCCGGTCTCGCCGCCACCCTGCTCGCCAGCGTCCAGTCGGCGCCCGCCGCGGAGGCCGCCGTACGCCGTCCCGACCTCGTGGTCGGTGCGCTGACCGGTGCGGCCCAGGCGCAGGCCGGGACGACGCTGCGCGTCTCCGTCACCACGGTGAACCGCGGCCGCGGCCCGGCAGCGGCCACCACGACCAGGGTCTACCTGTCCCGGGACACCCGGGTGGGGCGTGACGTCGCCGTGGCCGCGGTCCGGGTGCCGCGGCTCCCCGCGGGTCGCCGGAGCTCCACGATCGTGCGGCTGTCGATCCCGGCGACGGCTGCCGTGCGGAGCTACCGGCTGCTCGCGTGCGCGGACGCCCTGCGGCGGGTGCGCGAGGTCAGGGAGGGCAACAACTGCCGGCTGGCGACGCGTTCGGTCCGCGTGACCGCGCCGGACCCCGACGTCCCCGACTTCCCGCTCGACCCGGACCCCGTCTCCGCCACCTCGATCGAGGAGGAGCCCGGCCGCGCGGTGACCCGCCTCCTCGACCCCCAGGTCCCGGCGACCCTCGGGCCGATCACGGTGACGGCGAGCGACGGTACGACGTACTCCCTCGTGGTCCCCGCCAAGGCGCTCCTCAGCGCCGAGCAGATCACGCTGACTCCGATCGCGGACGCCGACCTGCCCCTGCTGTCGAACGGGTTCATCGCGGGTGTCCGGCTGGAGCCGGAGGGGCTGCTGCTCCAGGCGCCCGCCAGGCTCACCATCAAGAGCCCGGACGCCGGACCGCTGGCCCAGCAGACCGCCTACGTCTTCCACGAGGAGGGCGAGGACTTCCACCACTACCCGCCGGCGGTCCCGGCGGCCGGCGACGGCGCCAACACGGTGCGGCTGGAGCTGACCCACTTCTCGGTCGCCGGTGTCGGCGGGGGCACGGACGCCGACCGGGCGGCGCTCGCCGCCCACCCGCCTTTCCGGGACGTGGCGCAGGCCGCGGCCACCGTGGCCGAGATCCTCCGCCAGGCGCGGGAGTCCGGTGGCGACTCCGGCCCCGCGCTGGACCAGGCCCGCGGGGTGCTCGAGGCCTACTACTGGGACGTCGTCGACGGAAACCTGGCGGCCGCCGAGACCGACGCGAGCCTCGCGGCCGGCGCGACGGCGGAGGCCGTTGCGTTGCTGGCGCAGCTGGAGCGCCTCGGGAGCATCGACAGCCCCATCCACACCAAGGTGAAGGCCCGACTGCGGACGATCTGGGCGAACGCGATCGAGCACTATTGGCAGCGCTGCACCCAGCAGCACGACCTGCGCGCGGTCGGCACCCTGGTCGGCATCGCGCGCCAGGCCGCCCTGATCGGCTGGCTGGACCTCTCCGAGAAGGCGTGGGACTACGCGCAGCGGTGCTCGCACTACCAGGTGGAGTTCACGTCGCTCATGGGTCACTCGCGCAACCACTTCCCAGGCAACGGAAGCTCGGTCCGGAGCACCGCCCAGCTCCAGCTGGAGTCGACCACGACCGTGCCCGCACTCGGTGCCGGTGTCAGCGAGCTCGCCTACACGCAGGCCGCGCTCTGGCAGCGGGTCGAGGGCGAGGACAGCTGGGTCGAGGACAACCTGGTCGGGACCAAGCCGGGCTCGATCCGGGTCGACGTGCTGGAGCGCGCGAACCCGATCGACGAGGGACCGGGCGGTCCGCCGCCGGCACCGCCGGTGCCGTACGTCCGCGTTGATCCCGGCGTCGGCGCCGACGGCGTGGAGGACCCGCCACAGGAGCGCCTGCGGAGGACCACGAACCTGCCCGGCTACGAGCCGGAGGAGTACGACACGACGTTCTGGCACTCCAACCTGATCGCCTTCTTCGACGAGTTCTACCCGGTGCGGATCGAGGCCGACCTGAAGCAGACCGCGGGGTCCGAGATCCTCCTCGACGAGACCTGGGACCACACCTTCGGCTCGGACAGCACGATCATCGGGATGTACACCGGGCACACGACCCTGAAGGTCACCCACACCCCGCAGAGCTGAGCCCGGATTACGCCAGCAGGGCGGCGATCACGACCGCGGCCGGGGCGGCGCACACGGTGGAGACGAAGATGGCGTCCCGCGCCAGCAGCACACCGCGCTCGTAGCGGGTCGCGACGACGAACACGTTCTGCGCCGTCGGCAGGGCAGCCAGCAGGGTGACCGCGAACAGGTCGAGGTCGTCCATGCCGAGCAGGAACCGGCCGGCGGCGTACGCCGCCAGCGGCTGCGCGACCATCTTCAGTCCGACGACCGCGACCAGCGCCCGCGGCCGGACGCCGCGTCCCGGCAGCGGACCGAGCCGCAGCGCGACGCCGTACGCGATCAGCATGGCGGGCACCGCCATCCCGCCGACCAGCGCGAGCGGGTCCTGGACCGGCTGGGGGAGCCGGGTGTCGGTGACGGCGAGCAGGACGCCCAGCCCGGTGCCGATGGTCAGCGGGTTCGTCACCGGCCGCAGCAGGACCTTGCCGACGGACATCCGGCCGGGGCTGCGGTCGACGTCGAGCAGGGTCAGCGCGAGCGGCTGGAGGACGAGCAGCTGGAGCAGGAGGACGGGAGCCACCAGGGCCGCGTCGCCGAGGGCGTACGCCGCCACCGGGATGCCGAGGTTGCCGGCGTTGACGTAGCCCGAGCACAGGCTGGCCACGACCGTCGTACCGAGGTCCCACCCGCGCCGGACCGCCAGCACCGCGATCGCGAGCACCGCTGCGGCGACGCCGGCGACCGTGGCCACCAGGTGGCCCGAGAACACCTCAGCAGGATCGGACTCCGCGAGCACCGTCACCAGCAGCGCCGGGCTCGCGACGTAGAACGCCAGCAGCGACAGCGTGCGCTGACCCGCGGCGTCGACCAGCTTGATGTGGCCGACCAGGACGCCGAGCCCGACCACGGCCGCGATCGTCGCGAACCCGCCGAGCACACCTCCCACGCCCTGATCCCATCACGGGACGGCGGCACCCGGTCATCGCGGGCTGGACGTCGCGCAGCTGATGCAGGCCCGTGCCAGGGGCCGGACCTCGAGCCGGTCATCCCCGATCGGCCCGCCGCAGCCTTCGCAGGTCCCGTAGGCGCCGGCGTCCAGTCCCGCCACGGCCGCGTCGACCTCCGCCAGGTGGAGCTGCGCCTGTCGGACGAGGGATCCGACCTGCGACCGCTCGAAGGCGATCGTCGCCCCTTCGGGATCGTGCTCGTCGTCGGCGTTGGTGTCGCGCGAGGACGCGACCATCGCGGCGAAGTCCTCGGTCAGGCTCGCCAGGCGGCCGAGCGTCCGTTCGCGCTCCACTTCGAGACGACGCGAGTGATCCATGACGACCATGCTGACGCGGCCGTCAAAGGGGCACAGTCCAACTGCGCGGCCTAGTAGCTCTTCGGCAGCCCCAGCGTGTGCATCGCGACGAAGTTGAGGATCATCTCCCGGCTGACCGGTGCGATCCGGCCCAGCCGCGACGCGACCAGCATGTTCGCGAGCCCGTACTCGACGGTGAGGCCGTTGCCGCCGTGGGTGTGGACGGCGACGTCGGCCGCGTTGCAGGAGACCTCGCCGCCGGCGTACTTGGCCATGTTGGCGTACTCGCCCGCGGTGAAGTCGTCGCCGGCGTCGTAGAGCGCCGCGGCCTTCTGCCACAGCATCCGGGCCTGCTCGAGCTCGATCTTGACCTTGGCCAGCGGGTGCTGGATGCCCTGGTGGGCTCCGATCGGGGTGTCCTTCCAGACAGTGCGGGTCTTCGCGTAGTCGACCGCGACGTCGAGCACGTAGCGCGCCATCCCGCACGACAGGGCGCCGCCCATGATCCGCTCCGGGTTGAGGCCGGCGAACAGCTGCCAGAGGCCGCCGTCCTCGTCGCCGACCAGCGCGTCGGCCGGCAGCCGGACCTCGTCGAGGAAGAGCGTGAACTGCTTCTCCGGCGCCGACCACGCCATCTCGATCGGCTGCTTGGTGAAGCCCTCGGCGTCGGTCGGTACGACGAACAGCGCCGGCTTGAGCTTGCCGGTCCTGGCGTCCTCGGTGCGCGCCACGATCAGCACCGACTGCGCTTCGTCGACACCGGAGATGAAGGTCTTGTTGCCGCTGAGCACCCACTGGTCTCCGTCACGGGTGGCGGTCGTTGTGATCTGGTGGGCGTTGGAGCCGGCGTCTGCCTCGGTGATTCCGAACGCCATCAACAGGCTGCCGTCCGCGATGCCGGGTAGCCACTTCTGCTTCTGCTCCTCGGTGCCGCAGCGGGCGATGATCGAGCCGCAGATCGCCGGCGAGACGACCATCATCAGCAGCGGCGCACCCGCGGCGGCGGCCTCCTCGAGGACCGCGGCCAGGTCGGCCATGCCGCCACCCCCGCCGCCGTACTCCTCGGGGAGGTTGACGCCGAGGAAGCCGTTCTTGCCCATCTCCATCCACAGCTCGGTGGTCTTGCCACCCTCGCGCGCCTGCTTCTCGACGTACTCACGGCCGTACTTGCCGGCGAGCTTCTTGACCGCCTCGCGCAGGGCCACCCGCTCCTCGGGCTCGGTGAAGTTGATGGTCATCAGTCGGTTCCTTCTTCTTCGGAGTCGGGCGTCACGACGGCGAGCACGGTGCCCGCCTCGACCTGCTGGCCGACGGTGGCGGCGAGCTCGGTGACTGTGCCGGCGTACGGCGCGGCGATGGTGTGCTGCATCTTCATGGCCTCCATCACGAGGATGGGCTGGCCCTCGGCGACCTCGTCGCCGACGCGGGCGTGGATCGCCACCACGGCACCGGGCATCGGTGCGAGCAGCGAACCTGCTGCGACCTGGCTGGCCGGGTCGACGAAGCGAGGCTTGCGCCGCAGCGCCACGTGGCCGAGCGGCGACTCGACGTCGACCGCCTCCTGGCCGGCGTCGCCGGTGACCCGCACGACGAACGTACGGCGGACGCCACCGGTCTCGAGCACGACCTGGTCCTGGCCCGCCGAGACGACGACCACGTCCTCGAGGTCAGCGGACGAGAACGAGCGGCCGCCGTACCAGCGGACCGGCAGCTCCTCCCCCTCAGCGCCGCCGACCAGGAACACGGTCTCCTGCGGGTGGGCGACGACGTTGCGGAAGCCCGCCGGGATCCGGCTCTGCACCTTGGCGGAGACCCGCGCCCGCTCGGCCAGCGCGATCGCCGCCGCGAAGCCCGACAGCGGCACCGTCAGCTCGCCACCGGGAGCCGCGCCCAGCACCGAGAGATCGGCACCGTCGAGCCAGGTAGTGTCCATCTGCGCGTCGACCACGACGGGATCGCGGAGCAGGTTGACCAGCAGGTCGCGGTTGGTGCGCAGGCCGTGGATCTCGGCCCGGGCCAGGGCGCCCGCGAGCTGCCGGAGCGCCTGGTCGCGCGACGGTGCCCAGACGATGACCTTGGCGATCATCGCGTCGTAGAACGTGCCGATCGCGTCGCCGGAGCCGACGCCCGAGTCGAGCCGGATGCCGGATCGGCCGGGGAAGGGAGCCTCGAATTCTCCGATGACTCCCGGCACCTCGAAGCGGGTGAGCGTGCCCGACTGCGGCTGGTAGCCGGCGGTGGGGTCCTCGGCGTAGAGCCGGACCTCGATGGCGTGCCCCCTCGGCGACGCGACCTCGAGGTCCGTCAGCGAGCGCCCCTCGGCGACGGCGATCTGGAGCGCGACCAGGTCGACGCCGTAGACCGCCTCGGTGACCGGGTGCTCCACCTGGAGGCGGGTGTTCATCTCCAGGAAGTAGAAGCGGTCCTTGGCGACGTCGTACAGGAACTCGACGGTGCCGGCACCCCGGTAGTCGATCGCGTCGGCCGCCGCCTTGGCCGCCTCGTGCAGCGCCTTGCGGGTCGCGTCGGGGAGCGCCGGGGCGGGCGCCTCCTCGATCACCTTCTGGTGCCGCCGCTGCACCGAGCAGTCGCGCTCGCCGAGGACGATCGCGCCGCCCGACTCGGCGGGGGTGCCGAGCACCTGGACCTCGATGTGGCGGCCGGACTGGATGTAGGGCTCGACGAAGACCGTGCCGTCGCCGAACGCCGACGCCGCCTCGGACTGCGCCTTCGCGATCTCGCGGGCGAGCTCGTCGAGCTCGCGGACGATCCGCATCCCGCGGCCACCGCCACCGGCGGACGCCTTCACCAGCAGGGGCAGGTCGTCGGCCGTCGCCGTCTCGGGAGTGAACTCGCCGAGGACCGGCACGCCCGCGGCCTCCATCAGCTTCTTGGACTCGATCTTCGAGCCCATCCGCTCGATGGAGTCGGGCGCCGGTCCGACCCAGGTCAGGCCGGCGTCGATGACCTGCTGCGCGAACGCCGCGTTCTCGGACAGGAAGCCGTAGCCGGGGTGGATCGCGTCCGCGCCGCTCCTCTTGGCGGCCTCGATGACCAGGTCGCCACGGAGGTACGTCTCGGCGGGGGTGTTGCCCGGCAGCCGTACGGCGACGTCGGCGTCGGCCACGAACCGCATGCCGGCGTCCGCGTCGGAGTGGACGGCGACGGTCTCGATGCCGAGCTCGCGGCAGGTGCGGAAGACCCGCCGGGCGATCTCGCCACGGTTGGCGACCAGAAGTCTTGTGATCACGGTGGCCCTCACATCCGGAAGACGCCGAAGTTCATGGCGCCTTCGATCGGCTGGTTGTCGATGACGGACAGGCAGATGCCCAGGACGGTGCGGGTGTCCCGCGGGTCGATGACGCCGTCGTCGTAGACCATGCCGGAGAGGAAGTAGGGCAGGGACTGCTCCTCGATCATCCCCTCGACCATGTCCTTGATGCCCTTGAAGCCCTCGGCGTCGAAGACCTCGCCCTTCTTCTCCGCGGACTCGCGCGCGACGATCTCGAGGACGCCGGCGAGCTGCTGCGGCCCCATGACCGCGGACTTCGCCGACGGCCAGGTGAAGAGGAACCGCGGGTCGTAGGCGCGGCCGTTCATGCCGTAGTTGCCGGCGCCGTACGACGCCCCCATGATCACAGTCAGGTGCGGCACCTTGGAGTTGGAGACCGCGTTGATCATCAGTGCGCCGTGCTTGATGATGCCGCCCTGCTCGTACTCCGTGCCGACCATGTAGCCGGTGGTGTTGTGCAGGAACAGCAGCGGTGTGTCCTTCTGGTTGGCCAGCTGGATGAACTGCGCCGCCTTCTGCGCCTCCTCCGACATCAGCACGCCGCGCGCGTTGGCGAGGATGCCGATCTCGCGGCCGTGCAGGGTCGCCCAGCCGACGCACAACGAGGAGCCGTAGAGCGGCTTGAACTCGTCGAACGCGACCGCGTTGTTCGGGCCGGTGCCGTCGACGATCCGCAGGATCGCCTCGCGCGGGTCGAACGGCTCCTTCAGGTCGGTCGGGATGAGGTCGAGCAGCTCCTCGGGGTCGAGGTCCGGCTCTTCGTACGACGTCGGGTCGGGGCTGGTGCCCTGCTTGCGCCAGTTGAGGCGGGCTACGACCCGACGGGCCTGCAGGATGGCGTCGTGCTCGTCGAGCGCCAGGAAGTCCGACGAGCCGGAGATCCGCGAGTGCATCTCGGCGCCGCCGAGCGACTCGTCGTCGGTCTCCTCACCGGTCGCCATCTTGACCAGCGGCGGGCCGGCGAGGAACACCTTCGCCCGCTCCTTGACCATGATCACGTAATCGCTCATGCCGGGGACGTAGGCGCCACCGGCGGTCGAGTTGCCGAACACGACCGAGATGGTCGGCTGCTTGCGGGCCGAGGCCCGGGTGAGGTCCCGGAAGCCGCGGCCGCCCGGGATGAAGATGTCCTTCTGCGTCGGCAGGTCCGCACCGCCGGACTCGGTGAGGTTGATCGACGGGAGGAAGTTCTTCTCGGCGATCTCGGCGGCCCGGAACGACTTCCGCAGCGACCACGGGTTGAGGGCGCCGCCCTTCACCGTGGGGTCGCTGGCGACGATCATGCACTCGACGCCCTCGACGACGCCGATGCCGGTGACCATGCTGGCGCCGACCGCGAAGTCACTGCCCCAGCCGGCCAGCGGCATCAGCTCCAGGAACGCCGAGCCCTCGTCGATGAGCAGCTCGATCCGCTCGCGAGCCAGCAGCTTCCCCCGCTCCTTGTGGCGGGCGATGTACTTCCCGCCGGCCTCGACGGCCTTGGTCTGCTCGGCGTGCAGTGACTCGATCTTCTCGAGCATCGCCTCGCGTCGGGTCTCCTCGATTGTCTCCGCGGTCATGACTCCAGCACCCTCTTCATCCTCTCCAACGTCGTCCGCATGCCGCGCTCGTTGGTGCGGCCGCGGAGCCGCCCCATGGCCATCCAGTAGCCGCGCAGGAACCACTTCGGCTCGAGCCGGAAGTACTCCGTCACGCGCGTGCCATCACCGTCGGGCTCGAGCAGGTAGCCCCAGTTGGTCCACGCGCTGCCGTCGAGACCGACCGCGAACTCGAACACCTCGTACTCGACGCACTTCGTCACCGTGCAGGGCGACCAGTACGTCGGGCCGACGCCGTTGCGCTTGACGTGACCCTTGAAGCGGGCGCCTACCGCCGGCCCAGTGGCGCCGTGCGTCCACCGCGCCTCGAAGGTCTCGGGCGAGAACTCACCGATCCGGGTGACGTCGCTGACCAGGTCCCAGACCTTCTCGGGCGACGCCGCGATCGTCAGCGTCACCTCACGGCTGAGCCCGCTCATCAGCGCGCCCTCATTTCGAGTACCCCAGCAGTCGGGCGGCCAGGTCGGTGAGCACCTCGGTGGCGCCACCGCCGATCGGCAGCAGGCGGACGTCGCGGTAGTGGCGCTCGACCTCGGACTCGCGCATGTAGCCCATGCCGCCGTGCAGCTGCACGGCCTGGTCGGCGACCCAGACCGCCGTGTCGACGGCGGTCTGCTTGGCCAGGCAGGCCTCGGCGATGCAGTCCTCGCCGGCGTCGTACCGGTTCGCGACCTCGAGCGTGTAGCTGCGGGCGACCGCCACCTGGCGGTGCATCTCGGTGAGCTTGGCGCGCACCACCTGGTTGGCGACCAACGGCTTGCCGAAGGTGTCGCGGGTGCGGCAGTAGTCCGCGGCCAGGTTGAGGCAGCGCAGCGCGTGGCCGTAGCCCATCAGCGCCAGCCAGATCCGCTCGGAGACGAAGTTCTGGGCGATGTAGTAGAAGCCGTGGTTCTCCTGGCCGACCAGGTTGCCGACCGGGACCCGCACGTCCTCGTAGGACAGCTCGCCGGTGTCGGACGCCAGCCACCCCATCTTGTCGAGCTTGCGGGAGACGGTGAACCCGGGCGTCCCCTTCGGTACGACGATCAGCGAGATGCCGTGCGCGCCGGCCTCTCCGGTGCGGACCGCCGTGGTGACGAAGTCGCCGCGCACGCTCGACGTGATGAACGTCTTGGCGCCGTTGATCACGTAGTGGTCGCCGTCGCGCACCGCCTTGGTCGCGATGTTGGCGACGTCGGAACCGGCGCCCGGCTCGGTGACGGCCAGCGACCCGATCATGTCGCCGCTCAGCACCGGCCGCACGTAGGTGTCGATCAGCTCCTGCGAGCCGTTCTGGATGATGTGCGGGATGCCGATGCCGTGGGTGAACGCCGACGCCATCAGGCCCCCGGACCAGCCGCCCTCCATGAAGCCCTCCTGCATGGCGCAGGCGTCGATGAGGGTCCCGCCGTCGCCGCCGACCTCCTCGGGGACGCCGACGCCGAGGAAGCCGGCGTGGGCGAGCTTCTTCTGGAACTCGCGCGGGATCTCGCCGTCCTTCTCCCACTGGTCGAGGTAGGGCGTCACCTCGCGCCGGGTGAACTCGAGCGCCGACTCCTTGAGGGCGACCTGCTCGTCGGTGAAGCCGTAGTTGAACGTGGTCATCTAAAGAACGTTCCCTTCGATGTTGACGAGACGAGAGCGGATCCACTCCGCGAGGCCCTTGGCCTGGGGGTCGAAGCGGGCGGTGGCGGCCACGCCCTCGTCGAGCAGGCCGTGGATCAGGACGTTGACGCCGCCGAGGTTGGGCAGCACGTAGACCTCGATGTCGAGGTCGGCGGCCTCGGGGATCAGCTCGCGCACCCGCCGGCGCGACATGAACTTGGTCAGCCAGGTCACCCGCTCGGCGTACTTGGGGTGGCCGTCGTTCTTGACCCAGAGCCCGATGTTGGCGTCTCCGCCCTTGTCGCCGGAGCGGCCGTGCACGAAGGTGCCCAGCGGGATCCGACGGGTGAGCGTGTCCATCGGCGCGGGGTACGGCGACGGGCGCTGGCCCTCCTGCGGGTCGACCGGGACGTCGGCGGTCTCCGGGTCGTCGATCACCTCGGTGCTGCCGTCGTGGTGGACGACGGTGTGCTGGACGACGCTGCGGGAGATGTACGCCGGCCGGTAGACGCCGTACGCCGTGCCCGGGCCGGGCATCCGGGTGACGCTGAAGCCCGGGTAGGAGCCCAGCGCGAGCTCGATGATCGGGGCGGTGAGCGCCTTGCCGACCTTGTCGGCGCTCGGGTCGAACGCGGTGACCCGGAGCAGCAGCGAGGCGCCCTCCTCGGTCTCGGCGTCCTTCTGCACCGGTCCGATGCCGGACCACACCACCTTGGCGGGTCGGTCGTCGCCGAGCGCGGCCTCGACCTGGGCCTTGACCCACTCGACCTTGGGCTCGCAGTCGAGGCCGGTGACCACGAACTCGGCGGAGTTCCGGAACCCGGCGAAGTAGTTGAGGCACGCCTTGAGCTGCTCCGGCGGCGCCGAGCCGGAGATGCCGGTGACCGCGACCCGGTCGTCGCCGACCTGCTCCAGCCGCAGCGAGGTGAGGTCGACGGTGACGTCGGGATTGAGGTACTTGGTCGTCTGGATCTCGTAGACGAGCTGCGCGGTGACGGTGTCGACCGTGACCGCCCCGCCGGTGCCGTCGTGCTTGGTGATCATCATCGAGCCGTCCTCGGCCAGCTCCGCGATCGGGAAGCCGAGCGGTCCCGCCTCCGTGATCGGCCGCTTCTCGCCGGTCGAGCTTGTCGAGACCAGGTCGAGGAAGCCGCTGAAGTTGCCGCCGGTCGCCTGGGTGCCGCACTCGATGATGTGCCCGGCGACGACAGCACCCGCGAGCGCGTCGTACGAATCGGGCGTCCAGCCGAAGTGGGCGATCGCCGGCCCGACGACGACGGAGGCGTCGGTGACCCGCCCAGTGACGACGACGTCGGCGCCGTGGGTGAGCGCCGAGGCAATGCCGAAGGCGCCGAGGTAGGCGTTGGCCGTCAGCGGGTTTCCGTAGGTGTCGTGCAGGAGGCCGAGGTCGGCCACCTGGTCGCGGATGTCGTCGCCCTCGACGTGCGCGATCCTCGGGTCGAGGCCGAGGCCGGTCGCCACCTCGCGCAGCTTGTCCGCGAGGCCGCGCGGGTTGACGCCACCGGCGTTGACGACGACCTTGACGCCCTGCTCGAGCGCGAGGCCGAGGGCGTCCTCGGCCTGCTTCACGAAGGTGCGGGCGTAGCCGAGGCTCGGGTCCTTGAAGGTGTCCTTGCCGAGGATGAGCATGGTCAGCTCGGCGAGGTAGTCACCGGTCAGGTAGTCGAGCGGCCCGCCCTCGAGCATCTCGCGGAACGCCGAGAGGCGGTCGCCGTAGAAGCCGGAGCAGTTGCCGATCCGGATCGCGCTCATGCCTTCACCTCCCGGCCGCCACCCGCAGGACCGGCGAACGCCTGCGCGATGGTCAGCCACTTCTCCGCGTCTGCGCCGACCGCGACCAGGTCCGTGTCGTCGCGGTGGATCCGCTGGGTGACCAGCTGGCAGAAGTCGTACGCCGACCCCGCCACGCTCTGAGCGGCGTCCTCAGGCCCCCAGACCCAGAGCTCGCCACTCGGCGCCTTCAGCGCGATCCGGAACTCCTCGGCCGGTGGTTCCAGCTGGTGCTGCGCGAAGGAGTAGTTGCGGGTGCGGACGCCGAGGTGGGCGACCTGCCTGATCCGGTCGGTGACGGCAGGCCTCCCGCTCATCGAGCCGGTGGAGACCAGCGCGTCGTAGACGTCGAGCGCGTGCGCCCAGGTCTCCATGAACCGCGCCGTCGCCATCGAGGTCGGCGACATCGGCGGGCCGAACCACGGCATCTTCTGGCCGTCGGGCAGGGCGCGGAGCGCCTCGGCGAGTGCCGTCCGGCCGGCGTCCCAGCGGGCCAGCAGGTCGGCTGGCTCGAGCCGGGCGAGGGCGTGGGCGGCCGCGTCGACGAACCCGGTGGGATCTTCGATCGCCTGCAGCACGACCGCGTCCCACGACTCCTTGCCCTCGGGGGTGTGGGCATTGGTCGCGAGGACGGCGACCTCGTCGGTCCAGAGCAGGTGGGCCACCGTCGTGGCGATGGTCCAGCCCTCGGCGGGGACCGGTGTGGCCCAGCCGCCCTTGTCGCTGTCATCGAGGCCGGCGACAGCAGCACGGAGCTGGTCGCCCTCCGCGGTGAGGTCGGCGAGGACGTCGTCGAACACGCTCACTGGTGGTCTCCATCCGTTTCGTCGGTCGTGCTGGTCGGGACTAGGGCGCCATCGAGGGTGCGCGCCCACTGGTCGAGGATCCGGCGACGCCGTCGGGTGTCGTCGCCGAGGGTGCTGGCCAGGCCGAGGCCGCGCACCAGGTCGAGGGTGGCCTGGATCAGCTCGCGTACGCCGGGCTGGGACTCGTCGGCACCCAGCAGCTGGACCGTCATCTTGTGCGTCTCGCGACCGACGACCTGCTCGAGCGGGGCCACCGCCTCCAGCAGCGCCTTGTCGGTGCGCGCGGCCACCCAGAGCTCGAGCGCGGCGGTGAACACCGGCCCCGCGAAGTGGTCGCCGAGCATCTGGATCACCGCACGGGTGCGGTGCTTGCCGGCCGGCAGCTGCGCGGCTGCGGCCTCGAGCTCCTCACCCCGGCGCTCCGTCAGATGGGTCACCGCCGCGACGACGAGGTCGTTCTTCGTCGGGAAGTGGTGCAGCTGGGCGCCGCGGCTGACGCCGGCACGCTCCGAGACGAGCGTGGTCGTCGTACCGCTGAAGCCGTTCTCGACCAGCAGCTCGACGGTCGCCTCCAGCAGCCGCGCCCGCATCGCGCGGGTGCGCTCCTCCTGCGGCACGCGGGAGGTCGTCGACGAGGTCACCCGTTCAGGATGGCTCGCCACAAACAAACAGTCAAGCCTGACTGTTTGTATTTGGGCCAGTCAGACGATCTGGTAGCGGACGCCGATCGCGTCGTACGTCGACCGCGCGCGCCGGTCACGGGACAACAGCACCATGCCGTGCTCGGCAGCAGTCGCCGCGACGAGGGCGTCGTAGACAGCTCCTCCGCCGATCCCCTGCCTGGCGCAGGATGGCGAGGCCCGCGAGCGCGAGGGGCGGCCTGACCCCTTGCACTCGCGAGCATCGCGTGTGGATCCCATGTGGAGCGCATGGAACCCGCCCCCGGCCGCCCTGCCTGGTCCCCGATGGCCCGAGATCACTCACGGATCTCGCGACAGATGGCCGCTACGATCACGGTAAGAGCCGGCCCTTCACACACAGGGGGTCGAGTGTGAAATCGAGCCCTGCCGATCCGGACGACGGCTTCGCCGCGAGTCTGCGCGCGGCCATCGGCGCGCGCGACGTCACCCTGGTGTGGCTGCGCGACCGACTCGCCGCTCGCGGCAGCCCGGTGTCGTTGACGACCCTGAGCTACTGGCGGTCCGGCCGCCGCCACCCGGAGGGTGCCAGCTCGTTCGCGGCGATCGCCGAGATCGAGCAGCTCCTCGGCCTGCCGGAGAGCTACCTCACGAACCGGCTCGGCCCCCACCGCCGGGTCGGTCCGCTGGCCGCGCCGGTGCCCCCGTTCGAGGCGAGGCCGGTCAGCGGCGCCGCGGAGGAGACCACCGAAGCACTGGGCGCGCCGTTCGGGGTGTTCCGCGAGATCACGACCCACATCGTCGCCGATGTCGACGAGACCGGCGTGCTGCGGCACCGGTGGATCCGGATGGTCGTCCAGGTCACGTCCGGAACAGTGTCCGAGTACCCCTGGATCGAGGTCGTCGAGGGAGAGGACGGCCCACCGGCGTTCACGAGCGCGTATGGCGCGCGGCTGACCCGCACGTACGACCACCCGAGCGGTACGGCGTACGGCGTGGTGCTCGAGCTCGAGCGACGCGTGAGTGCCCCCGACACCGCCGCCCTGGAGTGGGTCACCGACTTCCCCTACGACGAGGCGCCGACCCTCGAGTGCATGCACGGCCGCTCCCGGTCGGGCGGCGAGCTCCTGCTGTGGGTCCGGTTCCACCCGTCCCGACTCCCGGCGTGGTGGGCGGAGTTCACCGACGACGGCGCCGCTCCGACCGCCACCAGGAGCCTCGACACCGGTACGACGGCGCACGTCTTCCGCCGCAGCTTCGGTCCCGGTGTCTTCGGCCTGCGGTGGGGCTTCGATGGGAGCTGAGGACGCGTCGGCTCCCGCGAGCGGGGGATCGGCGTCTTCCCCTGCCCGCGGGCGCCGCGCTGAGTACTCGCCCGACTCGGAGCCAGGGACGAGACACCCGAACGGACCGCGCTACTCCCCCAGGAGTCCGGGTCCAGTGGTCGGACCCGTCCGTCGCGCGGCCGTAGCATCACGCTAGTAGCCAGCCCTCCACACACTCTCGGGACCGCCTGTGAAATCACCGGACACCACGGAGGCCACCTTCTCCCAGCGCCTGGCCGATGCCATCGCCGTTCGCGACGTGAGCCTGGTGTGGCTGCGCGACCGGCTCCTCGACCGCGGCAACCCGGTGTCACTCTCGACGCTGAGCTACTGGCGGTCCGGGCGTCGCAAGCCGGACGGGGCCGCGTCCCTCGCCGCGCTCGCCGAGATCGAGGACCTGCTCCGGTTGGCGCCGGGCTCGCTGGAGGACAGCCTCGGACCGCCGTCCCGCACGATCCCCGTCCCGGAGGCAGAGTTCCCGTTCGACGACGACCTGGTCAGCACCGCGGCGGCCGAGACCTGCGCGGCGCTCCGGACGAGACCGACGGACGACCTGCGCGAGATCAGCACCCACGTCGTCGTCGAGGTGGACGATCGAGGGCGCATCCGGCAGCGCCGCACCCGCTCGGTGCTCCAGGCGACGTCGGGGGTCGTCTCCGAGCTGATCTGGATCGAGGTGGCCCCGAGCCGCACCGACGTGGTACCCGTCCTCACCGCGGCGATCGGTGGTCGCTTCGTCCGCAGCCTCCGCCACTCCAGCGGGACGGTCGTCGGCTACCTGGTCGAGATGGAGCGACCCCTGCCGGGAGGAAGCACGGCGATGCTCGAGTTCTGCGTCGAGTACCCCGAGGACTACCCATCGACCTCCGAGTGCACCCACGCGGTCGCCCGCCGCACGAGGGAGAGCGTGATCTGGGTCAGGTTCGACCCTGACCGGCTGCCGTCGTGGTGCGAGGAGTTCACGGTCGACGACGAGGAGGGCACCCGCGCGCTCGATGTCGCCTCCGGCTCCACGGTGCACGCCGTCCGCACCCAGTTCGGACCCGGAACCTTCGGCCTGCGCTGGGGATTCGACGGCGGGTCGTCCTTGTAGCGCCGCCAGGGCCGTCACGGCGAAGTAGGTCAGTTGACCTGGAAGGGGTCCCCCGTCATGCTGGAGACCTACGGGACGAGGGGACCTTCCGGGATGACCTGGCAGAACTGGGCACGCACCGAGCAGGCCACGCCTGCGCGCACCGCGACCCCCGCCTCGACCGACGAGGTCGCGGCCGAGGTGAAGCAGGCCGCGCAGGACGGCCTGCCCGTCAAGGCGATCGGCTCGGGGCACTCGTTCTCCGGCGTCGCCGTGGCACCGGGCGTCCAGCTGCTGCCCGACCGGCTCACCAGCGCGCACGCGATCGACCGCACGTCCGGGCTGGTCACCGTCGATGCCGGCCTCCCGCTGCACCAGCTGAACCCGCTGCTGGCCCGCCACGGCCTCGCGATGGAGATCCTTGGCGACATCGACCGGCAGACCATCGCGGGCGCGGTCTCGACGGGCACCCACGGCAGTGGTGAGCGGTTCGGCAGCATCTCGACGCAGGTCCGCGCGCTGGAGCTCGTGCTGGCCGACGGCACGGTGGTCACCTGCTCGGCCGACGAGCGGCCGGACCTGTTCGCCGCGGCGCGGGTGGCGCTCGGCGCGCTCGGCGTGATCACCAAGGTGACCCTGCAGTGCGTCCCGCTCTACGCCCTCCGCGCCGTGGACGCGCCGATGCCGCTCGACGACGTGCTCGACCAGGTCGACGACCTCGTCGCGACCAACGACCACTTCGAGTTCTTCTGGTTCCCGCACACCACGACCGCGCTGACCCGGCGCTTCTCGCGGCTGCCCGGCGACACCGACCTCCACCCGATGAGCGCGTTCACCCGCACGGTGGACGACCGGATCGTCACCAACATCGGGTTCGAGGCCATGCTGCGGGTCGGCAGCCGGGTCCCCCGGCTGGTCCCGGGCATCACCCGGTTCGTGACGAAGGCGGTCTCCGCTCGCGACTTCACCGACCTGGCGCCGAACGTGTTCGCCTCGCAGCGCAGTGTCCGCTTCCGCGAGGGCGAGTACTTCATCCCGCGCGCCGCTCTGGTGCCGGCGCTGCGCGAGCTGAAGACGTGGGTCGACACCCACGACGAGGCGGTGTCGTTCCCGTTCGAGGTGCGGTTCGCGCGCAGCGACGACATCTGGCTGTCGCCGGCCTTCGAGCGGGACTCCGCCGTCGTCGCGTTCCACCAGTACCACCGGATGCCGCACGAGCGGTGGTTCGGCGTCTGCGAGGACGTGCTCGGCGACGCCGGCGGTCGGCCGCACTGGGGCAAGATGCACCGGCTCGACGCCGCGGAGATGCGCGAGCGGTACCCGCGGTTCGACGACTTCGCCGCGCTCCGCGACGAGGTCGACCCGCACCGCGCCTTCGCCAACCCCTACCTGGAGAGGGTGCTCGGGAAGTGACCCTGATGAGCACCGCGAGCGGGCCCTCGTCGTACGACGACCTCGCCCGCGCCACCGCCGACCTCGAGCCGCCGTACGCCGTGCTCGACCTCGCCGCGCTCGACGCCAACGCCGCCGACCTCACCCGGCGGGCAGGCGGGTCGCCGATCCGGGTCGCGAGCAAGTCGGTGCGCTGCCGGGAGGTCATCCGCCGCACCCTGCGGCGGCCGGGCTACGCCGGGGTGCTGGCCTTCACGCTGCCCGAGGCGCTGTGGCTGGCCGGCGAGCACGACGACGTGGTGGTCGGCTACCCGACCGTCGACCGGCGCGCGCTGGCCGTGCTCGCGGGTGACGACAGGCTCGCCGACCGGGTCACGATCATGATCGACAGCGTCGAGCAGCTCGAGCTCACCGCCGCGGCGATCGGACCAGGCAGCCGGGGCGGCCCGAAGGTCCGGGTCTGCATCGAGCTCGACGCCTCGTTGCGACTCGCGGGCAGCCTGGTCCACCTGGGCGCGCGGCGCTCGCCGACGCACACGCCCGAGCAGGCGGCCGCCCTCGCGCGGGCCGTCGCCTCGCACCCGCGGTTCACGCTGGTCGGGCTGATGGGCTACGAGGGGCAGATCGCCGGCGTCGGCAACAACCAGCCAGGGCTGCGCAAGTACGCCGTCCGCGCGATGCAGCGGGTCTCCGCCCACGAGCTCGCCGAGCGCCGGGCCGCCGCGGTCGCCGCGGTCGAGGAGATCGCCCCGCTCGAGTTCGTCAACGGCGGCGGCACGGGCAGCATCGAGACCACCAGCGCCGAGGCCGCCGTCACCGAGATCGCGGCGGGGTCAGGACTGTTCGGACCGCACCTGTTCGACCACTACACCCGCTTCCGCCCCCGGCCGGCCGCCCACTTCGTCCTCTCCGTCGTCCGCCGGCCCTCGCCGCGCCACGCCACCGTCCTGGGGGGCGGGTGGATCGCGTCCGGTGCGGTCGGCCAGGACCGGCTGCCCGCTCCGGTGTGGCCGACGGGTCTGGAGCTGCTGCCCGCCGAGGGCGCCGGCGAGGTGCAGACGCCTCTGACCGGCAAGGGAGCGGCCGGCCTGCGGATCGGCGACCGGGTCTGGTTCCGGCACACGAAGGCCGGCGAGCTCTGCGAGCACGTCGACGAGCTGCACCTGGTGGAGGGCGGCCGCGTGGTCGGCACGGCTCCGACGTACCGCGGCGAGGGCAAGGTCTTCCTGTGACCGGCGGCCGTCGCTCCGTCAATCGTGCTGGGGGAAGCCCAGGTTGATCCCTCCGTGGGACGGGTCGAGCCAGCGGCTGGTGATCGCCTTCTCGCGGGTGAAGAACTCGACGCCCTGCGGGCCGTAGGCCTTCGCGTCGCCGAAGATCGACGCCTTGTAGCCGCCGAAGGAGTGGTAGGCGACCGGCACCGGGATCGGCACGTTGATGCCGACCATCCCGACCTCGACCTCGCGCTGGAAGCGGCGGGCGGCGCCGCCGTCGTTGGTGAAGATCGCGGTGCCGTTGCCGTAGGGGCCGGAGTTGATGAGGTCGACGCCCTCGGCGTACGACGACACCCGGACCACCGAGAGGACGGGACCGAAGATCTCGTCCTGGTAGACCTTCGACGTCGTCGGCACCTGGTCGATCAGGGTCGGGCCGAGCCAGAACCCGTCGGCGGCGCCGTCGTACTCCGCCTCGCGGCCGTCGACGACCACGCTCGCTCCGTCGGTCGCGGCGACGTCGAGGTAGCCGGCGACCTTGTCGCGGTGCTCGCGGGTGATGAGAGGGCCCATGTCGCAGCCCTTGCGCCCGTCGCCGGTGACCAGCTTGCCCATCCGGTCGCGGATCTTCTCGATCAGCTCGTCGGCGACCGGCTCGACGGCGAGCACGACCGAGATCGCCATGCACCGCTCGCCGGCCGAGCCGAAGCCGGCGTTGACCGCCGAGTCCGCGACCAGGTCGAGGTCGGCGTCGGGAAGGACCAGCATGTGGTTCTTGGCGCCCCCGAGCGCCTGCACCCGCTTGCCGTGGGAGGTGGCGGTCTCGTAGACGTACTTCGCGATCGGGGTCGAGCCGACGAACGAGATCGAGGCGACGTCGGGGTGGGTCAGCAGCGCGTCGACCGCCTCCTTGTCACCGTGGACGACGTTGAACACACCATCGGGCAGGCCCGCCTCCTTGAGCGCCGCGCCGATCCAGTTGGCGACGCTCGGGTCCTTCTCGCTCGGCTTCAGCACGACGGTGTTGCCGGTCGCGATCGCGATCGGGAAGAACCACATCGGCACCATTGCCGGGAAGTTGAACGGGCTGATGATGCCGACGACGCCGAGCGGCTCCTTCACCGAGTAGACGTCGACCTCGGTCGAGACGTTCTGCGAGAACGCGCCCTTGGTGAGGTGCGGCATGGAGCAGGCGAACTCGACGACCTCGAGGCCCCGGGCCACCTCGCCGGCGGCGTCCGACAGCACCTTGCCGTGCTCGGACGTCAGGATCGCGGCGAGCTCGTCCTTGCGCTCGTTGAGGATCTCGCGGAAGCCGAACATCACGTTCTGCCGCTTGGTGATCGAGGCGTTGCCCCAGTCTGCGAACGCGGCCTTGGCCACGCCGACCGCGCGGTCGACGTCGGCGGCGGTGCCGAAGCGCACCTCCTTGCTGACGACGCCGAGGGCGGGGTCGTAGACCGGTCCGGTGCGGGTGCCCTCGCCGGGGTCGGTCGCGCCGGAGATCCAGTGGTCCAGCATGTTGGTTTCTTGGCGAGTCATGGGTATTACAGCTCCTCGTCGAGCAGGGACAGGACTTCGTCGTACGTCGCCAGCGCCTCGGCCACCTCGTCGGCGGTGACCACGCACGGGGGCACGACATGGATGCGGTTGTCGGCGATGAACGGCAGCAGGCCGCGACCGACGAGCTCGCCCTTCGCGCGGCCCATCAGCGCCGCCGACAGCGGCTCGCGGGTGGACCGGTCGGCCACCAGCTCCATCGCCCAGAACACGCCGGTGCCGCGGACCTCGCCGACCACCGGGTGCTTCTCGGCCAGCACGGCGAGACCGGGGCCGATCGCGTCGGCACCGATCTGCTTCGCGTGGGTGACGATGCCCTCGCTCTCCATCGCGTCGAGCGCCGCCACGATCGACGCCGCCGCCAGCGGGTGACCGCTGTAGGTCAGGCCGCCGGGGAAGACCCGGTCGTCGAAGGTCCGCGCGATCGGGTCGCTGATGACCACGCCCCCTACCGGGACGTAGCCGGAGTTGACCCCCTTGGCGAACGTGATCAGGTCGGGTACGACGTCGTACGCGTCGAGTGCGAACCACTCGCCGGTGCGCCCGAAGCCCGCCATCACCTCGTCGAGGATCAGCATGATCCCGAACTCGTCGGCCAGCGCCCGCACGCCCGGCAGGTAGCCCGGCGGCGGCAGCAGGACCCCGGCGGTGCCGGGGATGGTCTCGAGCAGGATCGCCGCGACGCTGGCCGGGCCCTCGCAATCGATCACCCGGCGCAGGTGCCGCAGCGAGCGCTCGCACTCCTCCTCGGGTGTGGTCGCCCAGAACTCCGAGCGGTAGAGGTAGGGCCCGAACACGTGCACGTGGGCGCGCGCGTACTCGTTGGGGATCCGCCGCCAGTCGCCGGTCGCGACAACGGCGGCGCCGGTGTTGCCGTGGTACGAGCGGTACGTCGACACGACCTTGTCGCGCCCGGTGTGCAGCCGGGCCATCCGGATGGCGTTCTCGACGGCGTCGGCGCCGCCGTTGGTGAAGAACACCTTGTTGAAGCCTTCGGGTGCGCGCGCCGCGATCCGCTGTGCGGCGACCCCGCGGGTGAGGTTGCCGGTGGCCGGGCCGATCGTGGCGAGGGTCGACGCCTGCTCCTGGATCGCCGCCACCACCGCTGGGTGCTGGTGGCCGATGTTGACGTTGACCAGCTGGCTGGAGAAGTCCAGATAGGTACGTCCGGCGTGGTCCCAGACCCGGGTGCCGTGCCCACCCGCGATCGGCAGCAGGGCGAGACCGCCCTGTGCCGACCACGAGTGGAACACGTGTCCCCGGTCAAGCTCGGTGGTGCGGGCGTCGAGGTCCGCAACGGCGTTCGACCCCGACAACGCTGTCGGTTGGGTCATGGCTACTTCCCGCCCTCCTTGAGGGTGACGTCGATCGGCGCGTAGTCCGCGCCGATGGTGTCGACACCCTCGTCCTCGAGCTCGGCGAGTGCCTGCTCGACGTACTCGTTGGTGTAGGCCGACTCCGGCGGGGCCTCGGTGATGATGGTCGCGCCGGTCTCGTTCTTGGTGTTGAGCGCGATGTCGACGGTCTGCGCCCACGCTTCCTCGTCGATGGTCCCGACGCCGTTGGTCGACGGCCAGATCAGCTTGTTGACCTCGTTGGCCATCCACAGCTGGTGGCTCTGGCCGAGCTCGGATCCGGACTCGGCGACGATCGTGGCCGCCTCCTCCGGGTTGTCCCGGACGAACGCCCAGCCCTTGATCGACGCCTTGATGAAGGACACCGTCTGCTCCTCGTACGCCGGGTCGGAGAGCTTCTCGGTCGTCGCCCAGATCGCGTCCTGGAGCATCGCCGTGCCGACGTCGTTCCAGTTGATGACGTTGAGGTCCTCCGGCTGGTAGAGCTCGCCGGTGTCGGGGTTCTTGGTCTCGAGGACCTGCGCGTACTCGTTGTAGGTCATCGCCTGCGCGGCGTCGATGTCGCCGGCCAGGAACGCGTTCATGTCGAACGCCTGCTGGACCAGGTTGATGTCGTCCACGCCCACGCCGGCGTCCTGCATGCCGGCGAACAGCTCCCACTCGTTGCCGAAGCCCCAGCTGCCGACGTTCTTGTTCTTCAGGTCGGCGGGCGTCGTGATGTCCTTGTCCTTGAACGAGATCTGGGTGGTGGCGCTGCGCTCGAAGATCTGCGCGACGTTGGTGATGCCGGCGCCCTGCTCGATCGAGCCGAGCACCTTCGGCACCCACGAGATGGCGTAGTCGACGTCGCCGGAGGCGAGCACGTCCTGCGGGACGATGTCGACGCCGCCCTCGATGATGTTGACGTCGAGGCCCTCGTCGACGAAGTAGCACTCCGCGACGGCGGCGTAGTAGCCGGCGAACTGGGCCTGCGACACCCACTGGAGCTGGAGCGACACCTCGGTGAGCTCACCGGCGTCCCGCGCCTCCTTGGTGCGCGTCTGGCAGTCCTCGCTCTGCTTGACGTCGACCTCGGAGGACGACTTGCCGTCGTCCTCGCTGCCGCATCCGGTCACGAAGACGGCGAGCGCGACGGCGGCGGCGCCCAGCTTCAGGGTTCTCCTCATGTGCTTCTCCAGTTTCTTTCGGGTGTCATGCGGGTTGGTGGTGCCGCGAGAACCACAGCTCGACGAGCAGGGTGACGACGTAGAACAGCAGGCCGAGGACGATCGACCCGAACACGTAGGCCCACGCGAGCGGGTAGTTGCTGCTCGCCGCGGACGAGGTGATCGACTTGCCGAGCCCGCCGATGGGGCCGCCGAAGTACTCCGCGATCAGGGCGGCGATCACCGCCAGCGACGACGCGACCCGGAGACCGGTGAAGACGTACGGCGTCGCCGTGGGCAGCGTCACCGAGCGGATCCGCTGCAGCGGGCCGGCGGCGTACGCCGTCATCAGCTCGCGGTGCACGGCCTTGACCTGCCGGATCCCGCGCAGGGTGTTGAGGTAGACCGGGACCGCGACGGAGACGCCGGCCACGATGATCCGGCCGGTGTTCACCGCGGCGCCGAACATCGAGTAGAGCACCGGCGCCAGCGCGACGATCGGGATCACGGCGAGCGCCGCGACGACCGGCGCCGCCATCTGGTCGACGAACCGGAACGACCCGGCGACCGCCGCGCCGACGACGCCGAGGACCGCGCCGGCGAGCATCCCGATCAACGCGTTGCGGCCGGTGACGGTGGCGCCGTCGACGATGTTGCCGGTGTTGGCGGTGACCTGCTCCCAGATCGCGCTCGGCGCGGGCAGGATGAACGGCTCGATCTCCGCCCGGTCGACCACCAGCTCCCAGGAGAGCAGGAACAGCGCACCCAGCACCAGCGGCGCGACGACCGTGCTCCACCGGACCTCGGTGATCGGGAACCGGGCGCGGGTGTCGCGGGTGACGGTGGTGTCGACGGCGGCCATCAGCGCTCCTCCACGCCCACGCCCGCCGGCTCGACCCCCGCCGAGCTTGTCGAGGCGCCCCCGTGCAACAGCGCCCGCACCTCGGCGACGGCGCGGAAGAAGCCCTCCTGGTCGCGGGCCCGCTCGGTCCGGTCGTGGTGGTCGGCGAGGCCGTCGGCCCGCACGTCGACGATGCCGGTGATCCGGCCCGGCCGCGGCGACATCACGACCACCCGGTCGGAGAGGAAGACGGCCTCGGGGATCGAGTGCGTCACGAACAGCACCGCGGCGCCGGTCTCGGCGCAGATCCGCACCAGCTCGTTCTGCATCCGCTCGCGGGTGATCTCGTCGAGGGCCCCGAACGGCTCGTCCATGAGCAGCAGCCGCGGGCTCTCGGCCAGCGCGCGCGCGATCGCCACCCGCTGCTGCATGCCGCCGGAGAGCTGGTCGGGGTGGTTCTTGGCGAAGTCGGTGAGTCCGACCAGCTCGAGCAGCTCGGCCACGCGGGCCTTGCGCAGAGCAGGGGCGGCGCCGTGGATCTTGAGCGGCAGCTCGATGTTGCCCGCGACGGTGCGCCACGGCAGCAGGCCGGCCTGCTGG
This sequence comes from Nocardioides immobilis, assembly GCF_003515065.1. Lineage (GTDB taxonomy): Bacteria > Actinomycetota > Actinomycetes > Propionibacteriales > Nocardioidaceae > Nocardioides > Nocardioides immobilis. The sequence goes on along the minus strand of NZ_QXGH01000020.1, from coordinate 110,124 downwards.
AAGGCGATCCCGTAGTCCTGGTCGAGGCGGGCCTGGCGGGCGCCCTTGCCGAAGACCTTGATCTCCCCGGACGTCGCCGTGTCGAGGTCGGCGACCAGCCGGAGCAGGGTGCTCTTGCCGCACCCGCTCGGGCCGATCAGCGCCACGAACTCGCCGTCGGCCACCGTCAGGTCGACGTCGGTGAGGGCGACGACCTGCTTGCGGCCCTTGCCGAACACCCGGTCGACGCCGGTCACCGAGATCGCGGGTTCTGTCATTGCGTGCTGACTCCTGTCAGGCGGAAGGGGCGGAGGGCGAGGCCGAGCAGGCCGATCGCGCCGGCGGCGGCGAGGCCGACAGCGACCGCCCCGAAGATGGGCGCCCACGGCTTGGCCGGGTCACCGGAGGCGGCGACGGCGTAGTCGATCACCATCCGGCCGAGCCCGCCCTTGAGCCCGATCGACACCTCGGCGACGACCGCGCCGATGACCGCGCTCGCGGCGGCGAGGCGGAGTGCGGGCAGCAGGTAGGGCACCGAGGACGGCAGCCGCAGCGTGATCAGCGACCGCCACCAGCCGACGCCGTACGCCCGCATCAGGTCGAGGTGCGTCTTGTCGGGCGACTTGAGGCCGCGCAAGGCACCGACGGCGACGGGGAAGAAGGCGAGGTACGCCGCGATGACGGCGACCGAGTCCTCGCTGCTCCAGACGTAGCTGCCGATCTGGATCTCCGAGCCCCACCGGCGGACCAGTGGCGCGATCGCGATCAGGGGGACGGTCTGGCTGAGGATCACCCACGGCAGCAGTGCCGACTCGACGATCCGGAGCCGGCTCATCAGCAGCGCGAGGAGCATCCCGACCACGACGCCGATCAGCCAGCCGCGCGCCGCCAGGCCGAGGGAGAACATGCTGGCGTCGAAGACCGCCCGGATCGCGTCCGGGGCGTCCGGCAGCCCGGTGACCGGCTCCCCGAAGCGCTGCAGCATCTCCCAGGAGTGCGGCATCGCCAGGTCGGTCGTGCGCGGCAGGACCCGGGTGTCGCCGACCAATACGCCCTGCTCGGGCCCGAACGCCTTGTAGACGTCCCAGGTCGCGACGACGGCGGCGACGCCGAGGACGCCGAAGACCACCGCACGGAAGCGGTTCCAGAGCTGGGCCAACTCAGCTCATGCCTTCGCCGTGACGTGCTCGCGCAGCGGCGGCATGACCGTCTCGCCGTAGACCCGCATCGTCTCCTCCTTGTTGTCGTGCTGGAGGTAGATCGCGAACTGGTCGACGCCAATCTCTTGCAGAGCCTTGAGCTTCGCAATGTGCTGCTCCGGGGTGCCGAGCAGGCAGAACCGGTCGACGATCTCGTCCGGCACGAACGTGGTGTGGGTGTTCCCCGCCTTGCCGTGCTCGTTGTAGTCGTAGTCCTGCCGACCCTTGATGTAGTCGGTGAGGACCTTGGGGAAGTCCCCGTCCTCGCCGTACTTCCCCACGATGTCGGCGATGTGGTTGCCGACCATGCCGCCGAACCAGCGGCACTGCTCCCGCATGTGCGCCATCTCGTCGGCGCTCCCGACGTACGCCGGCGCGGCCACGCAGAACGTCAGCGCATCGGGGTCCCGCCCGGCCTGCTCAGCGGCATCGCGCACCCGGGCGATCATCCACTTCGCGACGTCGACGTCGGCGAGCTGCAGGATGAACCCGTCTCCGGCCTCGCCTGCCGTCTTGAGCGCGAGCGGCCCGTAGGCCGCGATCCACACCTCGAGCGCGGACGTGCGCGCCCACGGGAACTGCAGCGTCGACCCGTTGTGCTCGACCGGCCGGCAGTTGCCCAGCTCACGGATCACGTGTGCGGCCTCACGCACCTCCTTGAGCGTGGTCGGCTTTCCGTTGAGGACGCGTACGGCGGAGTCCCCGCGTCCGATGCCGACCACGGTGCGGTTGCCGTACATCTCGTTGAGGGTCGCGAACACCGACGCCGTGACCGTCCAGTCCCGGGTCGCCGGGTTGGTCACCATCGGGCCGACGATGATCCGCCGGGTCTCGGCGAGGATCTGGCTGTAGATGACGTAGGGCTCCTGCCACAGGAGGTGGGAGTCGAAGGTCCACACGTAGTCGAACCCGTGCTCCTCCGCCTCCTTCGCGAGCCCGACCGTGCGCCAAGCGGGCGGGTTGGTCTGCAGTACGACGCCGAAATCCATCTGTCTCTCCTAGACCAGGTACTGGGTCAGGTCGCGCTTCAGGAACCGGCCGTGGCCCTTGGTCCCCCTGAACTCGCCGTTCTCGACGAGCACGGTGCCGCGGGAGATCGTGACGTCGACGTGGCCGTCGATCTCGAAGCCCTCCCAGGCGGAGTGGTCCATCGCCATGTGGTGGGTCTTGCCGACCCCGATGGACGTGTGGCCGTTCGGGTCGTAGACGACGATGTCGGCGTCGGCACCGGGCTGGATCACGCCCTTCTTGCCGTAGAGGCCGAACATCCGAGCCGGCGTCGTCGAGATCAGCTCGACCCAGCGCGGAAGCGAGATCCGGCCGTCGACGACGCCTTGGTAGAGCAGGTCGACGCGGTGCTCGATGGAGCCGATGCCGTTGGGGATCGCGCGGAAGTCGTCCTTGCCCAGCTCCTTCTGGTCCTTCATGCAGAAGGGGCAGTGGTCGGTCGACACCATCTGCAGGTCGTTGGTCCGCAGGCCCTGCCACATCGCCTCGAGGTGGCCCTCCTCCTCCGACCGCAGCGGCGTCGAGCAGACCCACTTGGCGCCCTCGAAGTCGCCCCACTCGTCGCTCTTGGCGCCGAGGTTCTTCTCCAGCGACAGGTAGAGGTACTGCGGACAGGTCTCGCCGAAGACGTTCTTGCCGTTGTCACGGGCCCAGGCGACCTGGGCGACGGCCTGCTTCGCGCTCATGTGCACGATGTAGAGCGGCGCGTCGGTGACGTCGGCGAGCATGATCGCGCGGTGGGTGGCCTCCTCCTCCATCTGCCAGGCGCGCGCGATGCCGTGGTAGTAGGGCGCGGTCTTGCCGGACTCGGCCAGCTGCGCCGCGAGCACGTCGATCGCGGGACCGTTCTCGGCGTGCATCATCGTCAGCAGCCCGGTCTCACGGGCCTTCTGCATCGCCCGCAAGACCTGGGCGTCGTCGCTGTAGAAGACCCCCGGATAGGCCATGAACAGCTTGTACGACGAGACGCCCTCGTCGATCAGTCCCTCCATCGCCTTCAGCGACTCGTCGTCGACGCCGCCGATGATCTGGTGGAAGCCGTAGTCGATCGCACAGTTGCCGGACGCCTTCTCGTGCCACGCCGCCAGGCCGTCCTCGACGCGCTCGCCGTACCTCTGCACGGCGAAGTCGATGATCGACGTCGTGCCGCCCCACGCGGCCGCCGTCGTACCGGTCTCGAAGGTGTCGATCGCAGCGGTGCCGCCGAACGGCAGCTCCATGTGGGTGTGGGCGTCGATGCCGCCCGGGACGACGTACTTCCCGGTCGCGTCGATCACCCGGTCGGCGTTGATGCTGCCGAGTGCCTGAGAACCAGGCGCGAGCACCGCGACGATCCGCTCGCCGTCGACCAGCACGTCGGCGGCCACCGCCCCGGTCGCGTTCACGACCGTGCCGCCCTTGATGAGAATAGTGGCCATCACGTCTCCTCAGGGCCGGGCCGTCGCGGTGTAGGAGTCGGGCCGGCGGTCGCGATAGAACTGCCAGTCGTCGCGCATCTGCTGGACCATGTCGAGGTCGAGCTCGCGCACCAGCACCTCCTCCTTCTCGCTGGAGCCGCGCTCGCCGACGAAGTTTCCGCGGGGGTCGATCACCTGGCTGGTGCCGTAGAAGTCGACCGCCTCGTCGCCGTACTCGTTGTCCTCACGGCCGACCCGGTTGGGCTGCAGGACGAAGTAGCCGTTCGCGACCGCCGCGCACGGTCCCTCCACTTCCCACAGCCGGTTGCTCAGGCCGGGCTTGGTGGCGTTGGGGTTGAAGACGATGTGGGCGCCGTTGAGGCCCAGCTCGCGCCACCCCTCCGGAAAGTGCCGGTCGTAGCAGATGTAGGTGCCGACCTTGCCGACCGCGGTGTCGAAGACCGGGTAGCCCAGGTTGCCGGGGCGGAAGTAGAACTTCTCCCAGAACTTGTCCAGGTGCGGGATGTGGTGCTTGCGGTACTTGCCGAGGATGGTGCCGTCGGCGTCGACCACCACCGCGGTGTTGTAGTAGACGCCGGTCTGCTCCTCCTCGTAGATCGGGAGCACCATCACCATGCCGAGCTCCTTCGCCAGGGAGGCGAAGCGCTGGACGATCGGGCCGTCGGCAGGCTCGGCGTAGCGGTAGTACTTCTGGTCCTGGGTGATGCCGAAGTAGGGGCCGTAGAACAGCTCCTGGAAGCACATCACCTGCGCGTCCTGAGCGGCCGCGTCGCGCGCGAACTGCTCGTGCTTGTCGAGCATCGACTCCTTGTCGCCGGTCCACGTCGTCTGGCTGATGGCAGCACGCACGATGGTCAAGATCCACCTCCGCTGGGGTCGGGAAGTTCTGTTATCTTCCTGGTTGAACATTTCGCTTCGATTTCCCTCTTGTCAAGGGTTGGGCATGGATCTGGCGGCTCTGAACGACACCACGCCGCAGGGGATCGCGGGTGCGTTCAGCCGCGCCATCAGGGCGGGCGAGCTGGCTCCCGGCGACCGGCTGCCGACCGTGCGCGGCGTCGCCGCGGAGCTGGGCGTGTCACCGGCGACGGTGTCGGCGGCGTGGCAGGCGCTCCGTCGTACCGGCCTCGTGGTCTCGCGCGGTCGCGCCGGCACCTACGTCCGCGACACCCCCACGCCGTGGCTGTCGCCGCGGCAGCGCGGCCTCGTCGGCGCCGGCCCCGACGGCCTGCGGCTCGACCTCTCGCGCGGCACCCCGGACCCGACGCTGCTCCCCGACCTCGGGCCGGCGCTGCACCGGGTGTCGCAGCGCGCGGGCACCCTCGCGTACCAGGAGGAGCCGGTGCTGCCGGACCTCCGCGAGGTTCTCGAGGCGTCCTGGCCCTACCCGACCGAGGCCATCACCGTGGTCGACGGCGCGACCGACGGCGTCACCCGGATGCTCGAGCAGGTCGTCTCGTACGGCGACCGCGTGGTGCTCGAGTCGCCCGGCTTCCCGCCGTTCTTCGACCTCGTCGAGGCGCTCGGCGCCGAGGTGGTGCCGGTCGACCTCGACGCCTCCGGCATCACGCCCGACTCGTTGCGCCGCGCGCTCGACGCACGGCCGGTCGCCGTCGTCCTGCAGCCGCGAGCCCACAACCCGACCGGTGTCTCGACCACGATCGCGCGCGCGGAGCAGCTGGTGCGGGTGCTCAGGCGGCGCCGGGCAGACCTGCCGTGGATCGTCGAGGACGACCACTCCTCCGGTATCTCGGTCGCGCCCGACGTGAGCCTCGGCGCCTGGCTGCCGGAGCGGGTCGTGCACGTCCGGTCCTACTCGAAGTCGCACGGGCCCGACCTGCGGATCGCCGCGCTGGGCGGGCCGTCGGAGATCATCGACCGGATCGTCGCCCGCCGGATGCTCGGGCCGGCCTGGACGTCGCGGATGCTGCAGACGATCCTGCTCGACCTGCTCACCTCGTCGCAGTCGCTGGACCAGGTGGGCGAGGCGCGCCGTCAGTACATGGCGCGCCAGCGCACGCTCGTCGGCGCCCTCGGCGCCCTGGGCATCGACACCGCGGTGCCGGACGGGATCAACCTGTGGCTGTCCGTCCGCGACGAGCGGGCGGCGATGGTGCACCTGTCGGCGTCGGGGATCCGGGTCGCCGGCGGGTCGCCCTTCCTGGCGACGGACGGCGCGGCCTTCGTCCGCGTCACCTCCGGGCTGGTGTCCCCGGACGACGCCGACGACGTGGCGGCCGCACTCGCGGCCGCCAGCGTCGCGGGCTGAGCAGGATCAGCCTCACCCGGCGTTGATGGCCTCCCGCCGCGAGGCGTAGAGGAGCACGACGTACGCGACGGCGTCGGCGTTGATGCCCAGCGCGTCGTGGTCGAGGTTGTCGATCGTGTCGCAGGCGGAGTGGTAGCACGGGTCGTAGGCGAGGCCGGCCGTGCCGCCCCACTTGGCCGCCTGTGCGGGTGTCTTGACCCCCTCGGCTCCGGTGAACAGGCCGCCCGACGGGATGCCGTTGTTGATGAACGCCTGGTAGTCGGACCGGCCGCTGAACGCGGTCGGCTCGGACGGGATGCCGAGCTCTGCGTAGTACCGCTCGAAGAGCGCCTCGATCTCGTCAGAGCCGTCGGGGCCGACGAGCCCGAAGCCCGAGCCGTCGCCGTCGTAGATGAAGAGGCCGTAGTTGGGCGAGCCGATCAGGCCGGCTTCCTCGGCGCCCCACCAGGCGAAGCGCACCTTGTTGGGCAGCTTCAGCTTGGCGATCTGCTCGGCGACCTCGATCAGACCGCTGGACCCGGACCCGTTGTCGTTGATACCGGGACCCTCGGGCACCGAGTCGAGGTGGGCGCCTGCCATGATCACGTTGCTCGCGTCGCCGCCGCGCCACTCGGCGATGACGTTCTGCGTGGTGGGGGGTCCGGCTGACGTTGGCGAAGAGCCGGATCTCCAGGTCCGGGATGCCTGCCAGCTCGGCACCCAGCGCGTACGTCGCGCTCAGCGCCGGGATCTCGGCGGTGTAGTCGTTGCCCAGGGTGACCGCGGGGATGCCCTGCCGGCCGGCGTCGGTCGTGTTGCCCTGGTTGAACAACAGCACGCCGGAGGCACCGGCAGCAGCCGCGTTCTCAGCCTTCAGCTCGAACGTGCAGGTGCCGCGCTGGATCAGGGCGATGTCGCCCGCGGGGAACCCGGCGAAGTCGGCGGCCTCACAGCCGCTGGTCGAGGTGTTGCCGAGACCGAGCTGGATGTCGACCGGGGTCACGCTGGCCGTGACGTCGCCCGGCTCGGAGTGCGGTGTCGCCGCGAAGTCCGTGCCTTCGACATAGGTCTCCGGGGTCGGGCTGGTCTGCTCCAGGGCGGAGTCGCCGACCTCCTCCCAGCTGAACACGTTGAACGTCTGGCGGGTGACCACGTAACCGGCCCGGGTGAGCCGGTCCTCGACATAGTCGACCGACGCGTCGTAGCCGGGCGTCCCGGCCGAGCGGGTGCCGCCGTTGGCGTCCGCGATCTCAGCGAAGGCCTGCTGGTGCTCGAGGACGCCCTCGACCGTGACGCACTCGAGCAGCTTGCGCACCGAGTCGTTGGTCCGACCGCACCAGCGTTCATCGGCCTCCACCGATGTGGGTGTTGCGACCAAGACCACCAGGGCCATGCCGAGGGTTGCCAACGTTGCGATGATTCGCCGAAAGGGAATGGGGTCGGCGGATCGACAAGGAACCGATCGTTGCCGCGCGCCGTCGTACGGTCATGAGGCCTGCCGCGCGCCGTCGTACTCCGGTCCTGCTCTCGTTCGTCGCTGTGCTCCTCGCGGTCCTGCTCGCCGCCGCCGCGTGCTCGTCGGCCGGCAGTGACGACGACGGCGGGGTGAATCCCGCCTCCGACGCAGCGGAGCGGGAGGTGCCGGCGGACGCTCCGGCCATGACGGAGGGTCGGGACGGCGTCGCGGAGCGATCCATCGGCGACAACGCCCCCCTCGACAGCGCCGACCAGCTGTCGGTCGCGCTCGACGCCGCGGGCCGCCCGGACGACGGGGCCACGGACCGCAAGATCATCGCGAAGGGCAACGTCTCGCTCGAGAGCGACGACGTCGAGGCCGCGGTCGTCGACGTCCAGAAGATCAGCGACCGGTACTTCGGCGAGATCACCGAGCGCGAGACGACCACCAACGACGACGGCGACGTGAAGACGGCGCGGCTGCTGCTGCGGATCCCGGTCGCCGACTTCGACAAGGCGTTCCTCGCGCTCCAGGAGGTGGCGGACCTGGAGACCGCCAACACCGGCAAGGAGGACGTCACCACCCAGGTGATCGACACCCAGGTCCGGATCCGCGCCCAGCGCCGCAGCCTGGCCCGGGTCGAGGCGCTGCTGGACCGCGCGCAGTCGATCAGCGACATCGTCCGGATCGAGGGCCAGCTCACCCGTCGGCAGGCCGACCTCGAGTCACTCGAGCGGCGGTTGTCCTACCTCAGCAACCAGACGTCGATGTCCACGATCTCCGTCAACATCTCCCTCCCGCCCCCGGCGAAGGAGAGGGAGAAGAAGGAAGAGCCCGAGGAGGCCGGATTCCTCGCGGGCCTCGAGGACGGCTGGAAGGCGCTGAAGTCCTTCGGCACCGACACCGCGACCATCACCGGCAAGGCGCTCCCGTTCGCCGGCGTGCTGCTGGTCATCGGCGCCCCGCTCTTCCTGGTCCTGCGCCGCCTCCGACGCGGGGATGACGACGCGCCCGCCCCCGCTGCGCCGGCCGACGCCTGATTCGCCGGTGCGTCGGACGGTCCGCCCCTATCGTCAGCCCATGAGACGCAGTCGGACGGTCGCCGTACTCGGGGTTGCGTCGGCGGTGCTCGCGGCGTGCGGCAGCGATCCGGGCGAGGACGCCGGCAACCCCGGCGCATCCGACGACGCGCCCGACGGGAACGGCATCCTGGTGACGACCAGCGACGACCAGACGCTCGAGTTCACCGACTTCGTCGTGTCGTGCGAACCGACCCACGAGGACGACGGGGTCCGGTGGGACACCGCCGTCCGCGCGATCGCGGGCGCCGGCGACGGCGATCCGATGACGGACCGCGACGTGCCGGCGATGATCATCGAGGCCGACGCCGCGGTGGCTGACGGGAGCACGGTGGCGCTCCCTCACCACAACAAGGGGGGTCAGAAGCACACCTTCGTCAGCGTCTTCATCACCCATGCTGGTCCGGCGACCGAGCTGTCGTCGGCCGTGGAGGAGACGGCCGGAGAGATCGAGCTCGTCAGCGCGGGTTGTGACCCGGCTCCGCACCTCGAGGTGCGGATGGACGCCACCCTGCACAGCGAGTACATCGACGGCGGAACCGTCACCGCCGTCGGCACCGTCAGCGCGCCTGACTGACTGGGCGGCGCGCACTCGGACCCCGTCGACGTCTGGCGAGCGGGCGGGATGCGGCGGAGCCACTCACGCCCCAGAGGTCACATCGCCCAGGCAAAACTGGCGCTTATCGGGGGTTGCATTGGCCGATAAGTGCAGGGATCACCGGTGGACCGGGGATTCCTGCAACCCCTCAGACCGCCAACGCCAGAGGGCCCGCCGCGAATCGCGACGGGCCCTCCGGAGGGCTGAGCAGGTGGTGCGGGATCAGGCGGGGAAGGACCCACCGGAGGCGGCGAGGTCCCGCAGCCACGGGGTGGCCTGGAACCGGTCGCCGTACTTGGCGGCCAGCTCGTCGGCCCGCTTGAGGAAGGCGTTGAGACCAGTTTCCACGGTCTCGCCGGTCCTGTCCTTGCGCTCGTAGCCGGTCATGAACTGGGCGGCGCCACCGGTCATCGGCGGGAAGCCGATGCCCATGATCGAGCCGATGTTCGCGGCGGCTGCCGAGGTGATGACGCCCTCCTCGAAGCACTTCGCGGTCTCGAGCGCCTCGGCGAAGAGCATCCGGTCCTTGATGTCCTCGATCGACGGCTGCTCCTCGGCGACGGGGAACAGCTCGGCGAGACCGGCCCAGATGGAACCGCGCTTGCCGTCCTCGTAGTCGTAGAAGCCCGCGCCGCGGAGGCGACCGGGACGACCGGCCTCGAGCATCTTGTGGACGACGGCGATGCCGGGGTGCTCGACGTAGTCGTTGCCCGCGGCCTCCTCGCCTTCCTTGGTCGCCTTGGCGATCTTCGCCATCAGCTCGAGGTTGAGCTCGTCCGACAGCTGGAGCACGGCGGCCGGGTAGCCGGCCATCAGGGTGCCGCGCTCGATGGAGTACGGCGCCACGCCCTCCGCGAGCATCGCCATGCCCTCGTTGACCATGTAGCCGATGACCCGCGAGGTGTAGAAGCCGCGGCTGTCGTTGACGACGATCGGGGTCTTCCGGATCTGCTGGACGACGTCGTACGCCTTCGCCAGCGCGACCTCGTTGGTCTCCTTGCCGGTGATGATCTCGACCAGCGGCATCTTGTCCACGGGGGAGAAGAAGTGCAGTCCGATGAAGTCGGCCGGCCGGTCGACACCCTCGGCGAGCTGCGTGATCGGCAGCGTCGAGGTGTTGGAGCAGAGCAGCGCGTCCTTGTTGATGAACGGCGCGATCTCGGCGAACACCTTGGCCTTGAGAGCCGGGTCCTCGAACACGGCCTCGATGACCAGGTCGCACCCGGTGAGGTCCTCGGGGTTGGCCGTCGCGGTGATCCGGCCGAGCAGGTCGGCCTTCTTCTCCTCGGTCGACTTGCCGCGCGAGATCGCCTTGTCGAGGATGCCCTCGGAGTACGCCTTGCCCTTCTCGGCGTTCTCGACGGCGACGTCCTTGAGGACGACCTCCATGCCGGCCTTGGCGCACACGTAGGCGATACCGGCGCCCATCATGCCCGCGCCGAGGACGCCGACCTTGGTGGCCTTCCACGGCTCGATGCCCTGCGGGCGGAGCGAACCGGAGTTGATCGCCTGCAGGTCGAAGAAGAACGCCTGGATCATGTTCTTCGAGTTCTGGTTGACGACCAGGTTGGCGAGGTAGCGCGACTCGATCCGCGAGGCGGTGTCGAAGTCGGTGTTGGCGCCCTCGATCGCGGCCGACAGGATCGCCTTCTGCGCCGGGTAGTCGGCACCCTTGACCTGCGAGCGCAGCAGCGCGGGGAACGCCGGCAGGAACGCGGCCAGGGCCGGCGACTTCGGCGTCCCACCAGGCATCTTGTAGCCGGGGGCGTCCCACGGCTGCGCGGATGCCTCGGGGTTGGCCTTGATCCACGCCTTCGCGGCCGGGACGAGCTCGTCGCGGGTCGCGACCAGCTCGTCGACGAGGCCCTTGTCCTTGGCCTTCTGCGGGTCGAACTGCGGGCCCTGGAGCAGCAGGTCCATCAGGGCCGTCTGGATGCCGAACATCCGCACGGTGCGGGTGACACCGCCGCCGCCCGGGAGCAGGCCGAGGCTCGCCTCGGGGAGGCCGACCTTGACGCTGCGGTCGTCGACCGCGATGCGGTGGTTGGCGGCCAGGCAGATCTCGAGGCCACCGCCGAGCGCTGCCCCGTTGATGGCAGCCACGACCGGCTTGGGGAAGAGCTCGAGGCGGCGCAGGGACGACTTGATGCTCTCGCACTGGGCGAACACCGCTGCGGCGTCGTCCTTGGTGGTCTGGGTCATCAGCTTGAGGTCGCCGCCGGCGAAGAAGGTCTTCTTCGCACTGGCGATGACGACGCCGGTCACGTCGTCCTGCTCGGCGTACAGACGCTCGACCGCGGCCTCCATCGAGGTGCGGTAGAGCTCGTTCATGGTGTTGGCGCTCTGGTTCGGGTCGTCCAGCGTCAGCGTGACGATGCCGTCGCTGTCGCGCTCGTAGCGCACAGCGGTCTGGGTGTCAGTGCTCATGAGTCCTGGTGTGTTCCTGTTCGTGAAAGGTTCGAGGAGTACGACGAGTCAGACGCGCTCGACGATGGTCGCGATGCCCATGCCGCCGCCCACGCAGAGCGTGGCCAGGCCGCGGCGCAGGTCGCGACGCTCGAGCTCGTCGATCAGCGTGCCGAGGATCATCGCGCCGGTCGCGCCGAGCGGGTGGCCCATCGCGATCGCGCCGCCGTTGACGTTGGTGATCTCGTGGCTGATGTCCATGTCGCGCATGAACCGCATCGCGACGGCGGCGAACGCCTCGTTGATCTCGAACAGGTCGATGTCGCCGACCTCCAGGCCGGCCTTGGCCAGCGCCTTGCGGGCGGCGGGCGCGGGACCGGTCAGCATGATCACCGGGTCGGCGCCGGACACGGCGGTCGCGAGGATCCGGGCCCGCGGGGTCAGACCCAGGTCGGTGCCGGCCTCCTCGGTGCCGATCAGGGTCAGCGCGGCCCCGTCGACGATGCCGGAGCTGTTGCCGGCGTGGTGGACGTGGTTGATCTTCTCGAGCCAGTGGTACTTCTCGAGCGCGACGTTGTCGAAGCCCGCGTCGGCACCCATCTGGGCGAAGCTCGGCTTGAGGCCGGCCAGGCCCTCGGGGCTGGTGTCGGGGCGGACCGTCTCGTCGTGGTCGAGGATCGTGACGCCGTTGAGGTCCTTGACCGGCACCACGGCGCCGGCGAAGTAGCCGTTGGCCCACGCCTTGGCGGCGCGGTGGTGCGACTCGGCGGCGTAGGCGTCGACGTCGTCGCGGCTCCAGCCCTCGATCGTGGCGATCAGGTCGGCGCCGATGCCCTGGGGCACGAAGCTCGCCTTGAACGCGGTCGCGGGGTCCATCGCCCAGGCGCCACCGTCGGAGCCCATCGGCACCCGGCTCATGGCCTCGACGCCGCCGGCGACGATCAGGTCCTCGAAGCCACCGCGGACCCGCGAAGCGGCCTGGTTGACGGCCTCGAGGCCGGACGCGCAGAAGCGGTTGAGCTGGACACCGGCGACGGTGTCGGGCAGGCCGGCCGCGAGTGCAGCGGTCTTGGCGATGTCGCCACCCTGCTCGCCGATCGGCGACACGACGCCCAGGACGACGTCGTCGATCCGGTTGGTGTCGAGCGTCGGGTTCCGCACCTGGAGCTCGTCGAGGAGACCCACGGCGAGGTCGACGGGCTTCACCTCGTGGAGGGTGCCGGTCGCCTTGCCCCTGCCGCGCGGGGTGCGGAGGTGGTCGTACACGAATGCTTCTGCCATGACCGTCCTTGGAATTTGAGGAAACGCGCAGACAGCGCGATCAAGAGTGGCTGCTCATGATTGTGACACTATTACTGTCATGGTCAAGGGCGAGGGCACTGCGACGCAGGTCACACCGGGTCGGAACGGCGGCTCCGCGGAGGCGCTGCTGACGCTCGACGACCTCACGAGACGGGTCGGGATGAGCGTGCGGACGGTGCGGTTCTACACGACCAAGGGCCTGGTGCCGCCGCCGCTCCGACGCGGCCGTTCCGGCTACTACACGCCCGAGCACGTCGCCCGGCTCGAGCTCGTCCAGGAGCTGCAGAGCCACGGGTTCACGCTGGCGGCCATCGAGCGGTACGTCGCCGGCATCCCCGCCGACGCCACCCCCGAGGACATCGCGCTCGCCCGGACGATGCTCGCGCCCTGGCAGTCGGACCTACCGGTCGAGATGGACCGCCGACAGCTCGAGACCAAGGCCGGGCGGCCCCTGTCCGACGAGGACGTCGCCACCCTCCAGGCGCTCGGAGTGCTGCGGCGCCGCGACGCGTCGTACCTCGTCGCCGGCAACCAGCTGGCCATCGGCCTGCGGCTGCTCGAGCTCGGCTTCCCCCGCGAGGTGGCGGTCGCTGCCGCCGCCGTCTACCAGGAGCACGGCGAGCAGATGGCGAAGGAGCTCTTCGAGGTCATCCGCGACAAGCTGGCGCCGCTCTACGACGACCACCAGTCCGAGCACTTCCGTGAGGTGATGGAGCGGCTCAAGCCGCTCTCGGTCGGCGGCCTGGTGACGGCGTACGAGGCCGCCGTCGCGCGCACCGCCCGCAACCCGCGGGCGTGACGCGAGGACGCGTCAGCGGCGCCCGGAGCTGAACGACGAGGCGCTGTGCCCGCCGCCGGAGCCGGTACGACGACGCGAGCCGCCGCCGTTGCCACCGCCGCTGCCGCCCGAACGACCACTGCCGTTGCCGCCGGACTTCGGAGCACCACTGCGCTTCGCGCCGGCGCCGGCGCCGGCGCCGGAACCGCCGCGCTGGCCCGAGGGCTTCCGCGACCGGTTGCCACCGCCACCGCCGCCACCCCGGTTGCCCTGGGAGCGGCCGGCCGGCTGGGTCGACGATGCCGTCATCAGGCCGCCCGGGAGGGTGCGCTCGCCGGGGGCGAGCTCCTTGAGCACGGGGTGCTTGACGTCGGCCAGCTTGGTCGTTGTGGGCTTCACGCCGGCCGCGCGGGTGAGCGCGCGGACGTCGCGGACCTGGTCGTCGGTCATCAGGGTGACGACGGTGCCCGCGGCGCCGGCGCGCGCGGTGCGGCCGGAGCGGTGCAGGTAGGCCTTGTGCTCGGCCGGCGGGTCGGCGTGGACGACGACTGCGACGTCGTCGACGTGGATGCCACGGGCCGCGATGTCGGTCGCGACCAGCGTGGTCGCGGCGCCGCTGTGGAAGGCGTCGAGGTTCCGCGTCCGCGCACCCTGGCTCAGGTTGCCGTGCAGGTCGACCGCCGGAACGCCGGTCTTGTTGAGCTGGCGGGCCAGCGCCTTGGCACCGTGCTTGGTGCGGGTGAAGATCACGGTGCGACCGGGCGCGCTGGCGAGGTCGACGAGGACCGCCATCCGCAGCTCGCGGGAGACGTGCAGGACGTGGTGGTCCATCTGGGACACCGGCGACTGCGCCGAGTCGGCCTCGTGCACGACCGGGTGCTCGAGGAAGCGCTTCACCAGCACGTCGATCGCGTTGTCGAGGGTGGCGGAGAAGAGCATCCGCTGACCGCCGCGCGGGGTCTGACCGAGCAGGCGCCGGACGGCGGGGAGGAAGCCGAGGTCGGCCATGTGGTCGGCCTCGTCGAGCACGGTGATCTCGATGGCGCCGAGGTCGCAGTGGCCCTGGTTGATCAGGTCCTCCAGCCGGCCGGGGCAGGCGATGAGGACGTCGACGCCGCGCTTGAGCGCCGCGACCTGCGGGCCCTGGCCGACGCCACCGAAGACGGTGTGCGTGCGCAGGCCGGTCGCGTCGGCGAGCGGGCGGAGGGCGGCGTCGATCTGGCTGACGAGCTCGCGGGTCGGCGCGAGGATGAGTGCGCGCGGCTTGCGGGGGGCCGCGCGGCCGCCCTTGGCGGCGAGGCGAGCGGCGACCGGCAGCGCGAACGCGTAGGTCTTGCCGGAGCCGGTGCGGCCGCGGCCGAGCAGGTCCTTGCCGGCGAGCGAGTCGGGCAGGGTCGCGGCCTGGATCGGGGTGGGGACGGTGATGCCGTGGGCGGCCAGCACCTGGTCGAGGTTGGTGGGCACGCCGAGCTCGGCGAAGTTCGTGGTCACGAGAGGTCTCTCTGGAGCGCGCGCCATCAAGTCGGCGGGCTCCCTGTCGGGCGTCTCGCCGTGCTGTCCCGCCGGCGGCGGGAAGGGAAGCGGGCCTCGGTTTCGAGGAGCGCGGCGGACGATCCAGAAGCTCAGAAAGTCTGCGGTGCGCAGGGCCCGGGGCAAGACCGGCCGGACCAGTGTCATCAGCCTAGGGGTTGGCGACCTGCCGACGTGAATCCCCGCTATGTGAAGCGCAGCACCCCGTCGTCGATCTTGGCGCGCTGGATCACCCGCCGGTCGACGAGGTAGTTCTGGTCCAGCCGCCACGGCGCCCGGTCGCCCTCGCTCGGCAGCAGGTGCGCGGAGCGCTGGATGTAGCCCGAGGACAGCAGCATCAGCGGCCGCCGCTGCACCGCCGCGTCCGGCACGGGCACAGCGGTCCGGTAGCCGTGCTGGTCGAGGTGCGCGAGCAGTCGGCACACGTAGTCGATGACCAGGTCGGCCTTGAGGGTCCAGGAGGCGTTCGTATAGCCGAGGGTGAAGAAGAAGTTCGGCACGTCGCTCAGCATCAGCGCCTTGTAGGCCAGCCGCGACGGGAGGTCCAACGGCTCCCCGTCGATGTGGAACTCGATGCCGCCGAACGGCAGCTGCATCTGGAAGCCGGTCGCGGTGATGACGAGGTCCGCCGGCAGCTCCCGGCCGGAGGCCAGCCGGAGCCCGTCCGGCGTGAACGACTCGATGGTGTCGGTGACGACGGACGCGTCGCCGCTGCTCAACGACTTGAAGAGGTCGTTGTTGGGGACGAAGCAGAGCCGCTGCTCCCACGGGTTGTACGGCGGCGCGAAGTGCTCGTCGACCGCGAAGCCGGGCGGCAGCTGGCTCACGGCCCCCTTCCGGATCAGGGCCTTCGCCCGCGCCGGCCAGCGCATGCTGAACTTGTAGAAGCCGACCGCCTGCAGGATGTTGGCCCACCGCGCCGCCCGGTAGACCACCCGGTCGGGCAGCCGCAGCTTCGTGAGCAGCCGGGCCACCGGGTCGTGGCGGCCGCGGTTGATGACGTACGTCGGCGTCCGCTGCAGCATCGTCACGTGCTCCGCGGCGCCCTCACCAGTCAGCATCGCCGGCACCAGCGTCACCGCGGTGGCACCGCTGCCGACCACGACCACCCGCTTGCCGGCGTAGTCGAGATCCTCGGGCCAGTGCTGCGGGTGCACGATCTCGCCCGCGAAGTCGGCCATCCCGGGCCAGGTCGGCTGGAATCCCTGCTCGTACTGGTAGTAGCCGGCGCACGACCACAGGAAGCTCGCCGTGAGCGTGACCGTCTCACCGGCGGCAGGGTCGCCGACGCTCGCGGTCACCGTCCAGCGCGCCTGCTCGGAGTCCCAGTCGGCGCGGGTGATCCGGTGCCGGTAGCGGATCAGCCGGTTGACGTCGTACTCGTCGGCAACGGTGTCGATGTACTCCCGGATCAGCGGCCCGTCCGCGAGCGCGATGTCGCTCTGCCACGGCCGCCAGGTGTAGCCGAACGTGAACATGTCGCTGTCCGAGCGGATGCCGGGATAGCGGAACAGGTCCCAGGTGCCGCCCTTGGAGTCGCGGGACTCGAACACGGCGACCGTCTTCTTCGGCAGTCGCTCGCGGACCTGCGCGGCAGCGCCGACGCCCGAGAGACCGGCTCCGATGATGAGGACGTCGACGTGCTCCATGGGAGCTTCCTACTCCTCGGCGACCTGCACCGCGACCCCCTGCAGTAGGAGATCGTCGACGTTCGCGATGCCCCATGCGGTGAGTGCCGCACGCGTGTGGGCGCCGGCCTTCGGAGCGGGCGCCATCCCGAGGGTTGCCTCGGTGCGGGAGAACCGCGGTGCCGGCGCCGGCTGCACGATCCCGTCCTTCTCGACGAGGATCTCGCGCGCCTTCATGTGCGGGTGGTCGACGGCCTCGCTGAGCTTGAGGATCGGCGCGACGCAGGCGTCGGTGCCGTCGAAGACGGCGCACCACTCGTCGCGGGTCTTCTCCTTGAAGCGGGCGGCGATGAGGTCGCGCATCTCGTCGAACCGGTCGAACTCGAGCTGCCCGGGGACCTGCTCCCTGATCCCCAGCAGGTCGACGAAGGCAGCGAAGAACTGCGGCTCGAGCGCGCCGACCGACATGTGCTCGCCATCGGCGGTCTCGTAGATGCTGTAGAACGGCGTGCCGCCGTCGAGCAGGTTGCTGACCCGCTCCTCCTTGAAGGTCCCGCCGGCGAGGAACGCGGCGAGCATGGTGTTGAGGTGCGCGGTGCCGTCGACGATCGCGGCGTCGACCACTTGGCCCTCGCCCGAGACCTTGGCCTCCAGCAGCGCGGCCAGGATGCCGATGACGAGGTACGTCGACCCCCCGCCGAAGTCGCCCACCAGGTTGGCCGGGAACTGCGGCTTCTCGTTGACCTGGCCGAGGCCGTGCAGGGTCCCGGTGATCGCGATGTAGTTCATGTCGTGGCCGGCGGCCTGGCTCCACGGGCCGTCCTGGCCCCAGCCGGTCATCCGGCCGTAGACCAGCCGCGGGTTGCGGGCGAGGCACGCGTCGGGTCCGACGCCGAGCCGCTCGGCGACGCCGGGTCGCATCCCCTCGATCAGTACGTCGGCGTCGGCCACCAGGTCGAGGATGACCTGCGCGGCGGCCGGGTCCTTGAGGTTGAGGGCGACGCTCGGCCGGCCGCGGGTGAGCAGGTCGGTCGGGCCGCCGCTCAGCAGCTGGCCACCCGGCCGCTCCACCCGGATCACGTCCGCGCCGAGGTCGGCCAGGATCGTGCAGGCGTGCGGGCCGGGGCCGATGCCGGCGATCTCGACGACCTTGATCCCGCGCAGCGGACCGGTGCCCTGACCCAGTTCGATCTTCTCGAGCGTCATGCGGCCGATCATTGCACAACGCTGACAGTATCGCTGTCACGGTTCACGTTCTCGTCCGCCGAGCTCGTCGAGGCGTAGGGATCACCCGGGGTTCTTGATCTGCTCCAGCTCGAAGTGCATCGGGTCGGTGTAGGCCCAGTCGCCGCCCCAGGCGAAGCCCCAGTACTTGAAGATCGACACCACATCGGGATGCATCTGACCGACGGTGCCGCGCTGGTTCTCCAGCGAGTTGATGTCGATCGCCAGGCCGAAGGAGTGGTTGGACAGGGTCGTGCTGCCGTGGATGAAGCGCGGGTAGTAGCAGCCGACGTGGTACTTGATCTCGTTGGCGAGACCGCGCCGCTGGACCTCGGCGAGGGCCGCCTTCAGCTGCGGCATCATGTACTTGTTGCAGGTGAGCTCGCCGAGGATCGGCACCGTCTCGGTGACGATGTGCTCGCGCACCCAGGCCGGGTCGGGCTGGATCCGGCCGCCGCCGATGGGCGTGTAGTTGAAGACGCCGACTGCTTCGGAGAAGGTGCCGACCAGCACGGCGGTCTGGAAGGTGTTGGGGTCGATCCCCTCCTCCGCGACGATGTCGAGGTCGGTCATCGAGATGTCGCCGACGATCGGCTTCAGCTTCTTGCGGAGCGCCTGCGGGGAGATGACACCGGTGTAGAGGACCAGGGCGTTGTTCTCGACCAGGCCGAGCTGCTCGCCCCACTCGGTGTTGACGACCGCGTCGATGGTGCCGACCTGGTCGACGAAAGCGCCGACGTGGATCGGGAACGTCCGCTCACCGGAGCCGACCGCGAGGTAGCCGTCCTTGTCGACCGGCAACCGCGGCTCGAGCGCCTGGTCAACGGCGATCTCGCCGGCAGCGACCCGGTCCCAGGCGTCCTGCAGGACCGCCGACGTCTGGGGCGTGAACCGGCGGTAGTCAGCCGCGTCGACGGCGGCGACCCGGTAACCCTTGTTCTCGAGGGAGAACTCACCGATCGAGAGCGGCTCCGCCGCCGTGACCGCCTTCTGGCCCGCGATCCTGATGGCGAGGATCTGCTCGACGACGTCGTCGGGAATCGTCTCGGTGCTGACGAGGAGCATGTCGTCGCCGTTGAGGCGCCCGTCGTACTCCCCCGGCGGGTCGACCTCGTAGCGGGCGTACGTCGCCGAGGGCTCACCACCTTCGCCGGGCGGCGTGCTCGTCGACGATGCGGCGTTGCTGGCGTCCGGATCAGGGTCGTCGGCGGGTGCCGCGCAGGCAGCACCGAGCAGCGCGACGGCGCTGACCAGCGCAAGTCGCGCGCGGCGCGGCGCAACCCCCATAGAGCTTCCCTCCCCCTCCGAGGGTAATTCGGAACCTGAAGTGCTGCGAACCAGTCTCGCGCATCAGGCGGCGGGTGCGGGGCAGACCGAGCTGATCAGCCGAGGACCCGCTCCGCGACCCAGGCAATGTCGTCGGCCGTGGTCGCGGGATCGGCCGACGGCTGCATCACGTGGCTCAGCACCAGCCGGACCACCATGTCGATGCTGGCGTCGAGCCGGTCGGCCGGGAGGTCGATCTGGTAGCCGGCGAGCCGCTCGCCGACGACCATCTTGGCCGCGACGAGCAGCGACTCGGCGTGCGTGGTCAGCAGCGGGAGGAGCTCGGTGTCGGCGCCGTGCGTGGCCGAGACGACGGCGTGCAGGAGCGGGTTCTTCTGGGCGTACTTGAGCACCCGCCGGGCCGAGTCGCGGATCGCCTGGACCAGGTCGGTGGGGTTCTCGTCGAACGAGCGGATGACGCCGGCGAGGAACCGGTCGAGCTCCCTGAGCACGACGGCCTCGGCGAGATCGTTCTTGGTGCCGATCTCGTTGTAGACCGTCTGCCGGCTCACGCCGACCTCGTCGGCGAGCCGCGCCATCGTCACCCGCGCCCAGCCCTCGCTGGTGATCACGGCCGCGGCCGCGTCACAGAGCCGGTCGCGCAGCGCACCGACCGGGACCGGGGGCGGCACTGCCGCGGGCTGGGCGCTCACACGCGCGAGGATAGACATCGATCAGTCGGTCAGCGACAGCGCCAGCACCGGGCAGGCCTGGACCGCGGCGTACACGTGGGCCCGGTCCTCCTCCGGCGGCGAGTCGTCGAGGACGTTGACCTGGTCCTCGTCCTCATCGACCTCGAAGTAGTCGTTGGCCATCGCCTCGCACATGCCGAGGCCTTCGCACTTCTCGAGATCCGCGACGATCTTCATGGGGCATCCACCTTCTCCGGGTCGAACGGCACGAAGTCGATCTTCTCGCGGACGCCGCAGTCAGGACAGCACCACTCTTCGGGAATCTCGGCCCATGCCGTGCCGGCCAGGAAGCCCTCGTGCTCGTCGCCCGCGGCGACCTCGTAGACATAGCTGCAACCCGGGCACCTCGCGGCCAGCACCTCGCCCTCGAACTTCTGGGCGAAGTAGTCGTCCTTGTGCACGTCGTGCTCGACCGGCGCCGGGAATTTCTTGAGGTACTTGTCGACCTTGCGCGGGTGGATGTTCGAGAGGGTGATGTCGCCGTCGAGGTGGTCGACGACGCGCTTGTCCATGACCTTGCGCCAGAGCGGCGGGAACAGCGCCAGGGTGAGCATGCCGGCGTACCCGGTCGGCAGGGCCGGCGACTCCTTGAAGTCGCGCAGCGTCTGGTACCGCCGGGTCGGGTTCGCGTGGTGGTCGCTGTGGCGCTGGAGGTGGTAGAGGAAGATGTTGGTGACGATGTTGTTGCTGTTCCAGCTGTGCATGGGCAGCACCCGCTCGTACCGCTGCTTCTCGCCGACCTTCTGGCGCAGCATCCCGTAGTGCTCGAGGTAGTTGATGATCTCCAGCAGCGAGAAGCCCGCGACGATGATCACGAGGCAGTAGGGGATGACCTGCCACCCGAAGACCGCGATGATCGCGCCGTAGAGGACGGCCGACATCAGCCACGCGTTGAGCACGTCGTTGCCCACGTGGAACGGGTGGGTGCCCTTGCGCTTGTAGCGCTTGGCCTCCAGCTCCCAGGCGCTCTTCAGCGAGCCGGACACGGTGCGCGGCCAGAAGGCGTAGAAGCTCTCACCGAGACGGCTGGACGCGGGGTCCTCGAAGGTCGCGACGCGGACGTGGTGGCCGCGGTTGTGCTCGATGTAGAAGTGGCCGTAGAAGGTCGGCGCGAGCGCGATCTTGGACAGCCACCGCTCGACCGACTCCTTCTTGTGCCCGAGCTCGTGGGCGGTGTTGATGCCGATGCCCATCACGCCGGCCGCGGAGAACGCGATCGCCAGCTTCTCCCACCAGGCCAGGTCGGAGTGGCCGTCCGCGTTCTGCATCGAGCGCACCAGGTCGGCGCCGAGGGTGTCGGCGGCCCAGTCCTTGATGCCGAACAGGTCGGTGACGTAGGCGATCGGGTTGCCGTAGGCGATGAGGTACATGACCGCCCACAGGATGAAGAACTGCAGCGGGAGGTACATGAAGACGATCCACCGGTAGTACCGGTCGTTCTCGAGCTCCTCGATCACGTCGTCCGGCGGGTTCGACGGGTCGAGGCCGAGGGCCAGGTCGAGGACCGGGATGATCAGGTTGACGAGGATCGGGCCGGCGAGCAGCAGCCACCACCAGTCGGTGTAGGCGTAGGCGACGACCGCCATCACGCCGAAGCCGGGAACCATCAGGCCGAGCAGCCAGAGGTACCGCTTCTTGTCCTTCCACACCTCGGTGGTGCCGTCGGGAACGGTCTTGCCGATCTGCTCGGGGCTCATCCCAGAGGTCTCCATTGATCTCTCCAAACGTCTTTGTTGACAAGACGGTAGTATTTGTCAACGACGTTTGACAAGTCTCCCGCGAATGTAAACCTCTCAGTCGACGTCGATCGCCTGCTCGACGAGCGTGAGCAGGTCGCCGGCACCAGGGACGTCGGCGTCGACCAGCTCCTCGGCCCGGACCAGGAGGCCGTCGAGCGTGACGGCCCGGTCGGCGTACGGCGCCCTCTGCTTGAGCACCTGCGCGAGGTCGGCGACGGTCGCCGCCAGCTCCAGCCGGTACGACGGCGCGGCCTCCGGGTTGTCAGGGTCCGCGGCGACCAGGTCGATCGCCACCTCCTCCTGCGGCGTGTCGCCGGTGCTGCCTGTGCCAATTGGGTTCCAGCGGACCGCCGCGTTGCCGATCACCGCACCGGGCTCGACGCCGGGCGCCAGCCGCACCTCGTAGAGCGCGGTCGCGTGGTGGCCGGCGCCGAGCTCGCCCGCGTCGGTCCCGGGATCGGTGAAGTCCTCGTCCGCGATCTCCCGGTTGTCGTAGCCGATCAGCCGGTAGGAGGTGACCAGCTCCGGGTCGAAGGTGACCTGGGTCCGGGCCTCGGAGGCGACCGGGGTCAGCGTCGTGACCAGGTCCTCGCCGAAGAGCTGCTCGGCCTCGGCGTAGTCGTCGACGTACGCGTAGAAGCCGTCGCCGAGGTCGGCCAGCTGCTCCATCAGGTGGTCGTTGTAGTTGCCGAGCCCGTAGCCGACGGTGACCAGGTGGATGGCGCCATCACCAGAGCGGCCCTCCTCCTGGATGGTGTCGATGATCGAGCCCGGCCCGGTGCTGCCGACGTTGGCGACACCGTCGGAGGCGAGCACGACCATGTTCACGGCGTGGGGGTCGAAGGCGTCCCTCGCCTGCTCGTAGCCGAGGCGGAGGCCGGCTTCGAGGTTGGTGCTGCCGCCGGGCTTCAGGCCCTCGATCGCCTCGACGATCGCGGCCGTGTTCGCCACCGGCGTCGGCTCGAGGATCGGTCGGGCCTGGTCCTCGAAGGAGACGACCGAGACCGTGTCGTCCGGGTTCAGCCGGGCGGCCAGGAGGGCGAGCGACGACTGCACGAGGCCGAGCCGCTCGCGGATGTCCATGCTGCCGGACCGGTCGACGACGAGGGTGATGTTGACCCGCGGCCGGTCGGCGGCGGACACCTCACGGGCGGAGACCCCGACCCGCACCAGCTGGGTGCCGTCGGTGAGGCTCGGAGCGAGGCCGGTCTCGGCCGACAGGCCGAGGTCGCTGTCGGTGGGGGCGGGGTCGTCGTACTCGTAGGCGTTCACCCACTCCTCGACCCGGATCGCCGCCCGTGGCACCCGCAGGCCGTCACGCAGGAAGGTGCGGGCGACGCCGTACGACCCGGTGTCGACGTCGAGCGCGAACGTCGACCTCGGGTCGGCGGTCGCGTCGACGAAGCCGCTGGATCCGTGGTCGCGGAAGACGTTGTCCTCGTTCGGCCCGGGCGGGATGGTGGGCTCGGCGACGTCGCCGGCCTCGCTCTCGGCCTGCGTCGAGTACGTCGGCGCGGAGCCGTAGTCGGTGTCGGTGTCCGAGTCGTAGTCGTCGTAGTAGGACCGCGCGTCGATGTCCCGTGGGGAGTCGGGGCCGGGCTCCGGATCAGTGCCGGTGCACGCGGCCAGGACGGCGGTGGAGAGGAGGGCGGCGATCGCCGCTGCGGAGATCCGAGGGTTCATAGGCCTCCGACGGCTGGCGCACGCGCGTGGTTCCTACCCGTTGCGCTGCCGCCGGCCGATGATCCACAGCGAACCGGTGATCCACGCGACGCACGGGCCGACGAGGAGGACCAGTGTCCAGGGCAGGAGCGGGGCGCTGGACGCCATGACGCCGGCGAGCGCGGCGACCCCCAGCGCGACCAGGCCCCAGGTCACGGCCGGCGACATCGCGGACCCGTCCGACGGACCGGTCTGCAGCGGCAGGAGGAACGCGAGGAACACCCCGAGGACCCAGACCCCCAGGGCCACCAGGAATCCCTTCCCGATGTGCTCGAGGCCGCCGAACGCGAACGCGGCAGCCGCTGCGGTGGCAGGCAGACCGAACCCCAGCAGGACGAACGCGGTCACCAGCGTCGCTTCCGGTGGCGAGTCCTGGCGCGGACTCGGGACGTCGCTCGTCACACGGGGAGGTTAGAGCAGAACATCACGTCGCAGGCACTCGCGCGAGGGTCGAGACAGGCAGGTACTCGTAGCCGCGGAGCACCCGGGTCGTCCGCCGCTCGGGCCGGCCGACCACCCGCAGGTCGGGATACCGGTCGTAGAGGGTGCGGAGGGCGACGGCGGCCTCGAGCCGGGCCAGGCTGGCGCCGAGGCAGAAGTGGATCCCGGCGGAGAAGCCGAGGTGCTCGGCCGCGTTGGGGCGTCGTACGTCGAAGCGTGCCGGGTCCTCGAAGACCTCGGGGTCCCGGTTCGCCCCGCCGAGGTAGACGAGCACCGCCTCGCCCTCGGCGACCCGCTCGCCGGCGACCTCGGTGTCCCGCGTCGCCGCCCGCATCGTCAGCTGGACGGGGGCGTCGTAGCGCAGCACCTCCTCGACCGCGTTCGGCCAGCCGTCGGGATCGGACTGGAGCAGCCGCCGCTGGTCGGGGTGCTGGTCGAGCAGAGCGACGGCGTTGCCGATCAGGTTGACGGTCGTCTCGAAGCCCGCGCCGAGGACCAGCAGCCCGATGCCGTGCAGCTCCGCCCGGGTCAGGTCTGCGGCGTCGGGATCCTGGAGCACCTGGCTGAGCAGGTCGTCACCCGGTGCCCCCCGGAGCCGGTCGAGGTGCTGCTCGAACCACGCGTTCATCTCGCGCAGCGCGGCGGCGGCCTCGCGGTACTGGGGCCAGCTCAGCCCCGGGTCGAGGGTGGTCGCGGCGTGGTTGCCCCAGCCGAGCACCTGCTCGCGCTCGTCGTCGGGCACGCCGAGGATGTCGGCGATCACCGCGACCGGCAGCAGCGCGGCGTACCGCCCGACCAGGTCGAACGTCGGCTCGTGCTCGAGGTCGTCGAGCAGTCGGGTCGCGACCGACTCGACGCGGTCGGCCATCCGGCCGACCTTGCGCGCCGTGAACGCCCGTGCCACCAGGCGCCGGTAACGGGTGTGGTCCGGCGGGTCGACGACGAGCATCGACGGCGGGTCGACCGGGCTGAGCGTGTCGGGATCGCGGACCAGCTGGTGCAGCCGCCGCAACGCCGGCGGCAGCTCGCCCTGTCCGGCGCCGGTGCCGAAGTCGTCGCTGCGCAGGATCGCGTTGGCGACCGCGTGGTCGACGGTGCCGGCGACGAAGCCGTTGCGCACGACCCGGCCGTCGCTGCGGATCTGCTCGTACGACGGGTACGGGTCGTCGTAGAACGCCCGGTCGGTCGCGAGCCGCGCCATCAGGTCGCCGCGCTGGGCGGCGCGGTGCAGGAAGCGGCGCTGGATCCCGTGGGCGAGCGTCCAGGCGGCGTACGAACGCGGCGTGCTGGTGACCCGGTCGAGCGCACGGTCAAGCAACGGCACGGTGCCCACCCTGCTCCTCCGTGGCCGCGCGGTCCAGGATCCGCAGCATGGTCTGCGTCCGCTTCTCGACCCGGACGCGCTGCTCGTCCCACGCCGGCTCGGGCGAGTCGGTGTCCAGCTGGGCCTGGCGGGTCAGCTGCCAGCGATAGCGCAGGGCAGTCACCAGGTGGTCGCGGTCGCCGAACAGCTCGGCGAGCTCGTCGTTCCACGGAAGGGTGGCCGTCGGGTCCGCGACGAACAGGTCCTCGATCTCGCGCATGATGTGCCAGCGGCGCTTGGTCTCGCTCCAGGTCATGGTGCTCACCGTCCTCGGTGATGGGTGTGGTTCTCCGGTGACCAAGACGCTATTCGGTAACGCCCCCTCCGGACATCGCCCGAGGGCAGGCACTTCACTGCGACCCTGGTAGGAGGCGGACTCACCCTCTGGGGTCGGATGACGCCACCCCCTGAGGTGCCTACGCTGAGTGGTGTGAGTTGGACGATCCTGCGCAGGTTCCATGCGCGCATCGAGGAGCAGTGCGCTGCCCGCGGGATCCTCTACCCCTGGTGGGTTCCGATGATCGGCTTCGGCGGCCAGCTGACCTGCGTGGGGATGGCGCTCTACCTGCGGGACGCGCTGTGGACGCCCGACCCGCTGCTGCTCGCGCTCCCCCTGGTCCTCCTGGCACCGGTCGTCCAGCTCGGGTTCGGCAAGTGGCTGCCGTGGTGGCTCGACTCGCTTCCTGCGCTCGCGGTGGCGGGCTGGCTGCTCTCGGTGGCGCCCGATCTCGACCGCGCGCCGATCGACGCGGCTCCGGGTCTGCTCGCGTTCGTCGTCGCCGACGTCACCGCTCGTGACGGGGTGCGACCGGGCATCGCCGTCGGCGGCATCTCGTACGGCATCCTCGGCGTGGGCGCCGTCCTCGGGCCCGGCATCGTCGGCTTCTCGGTCCACGCCATCCTGCTGGAGGTGGGGTTCGTGGTCGGCGCGATGCTGCTCTGGCAGATGCGGGCACTGCTGGCTGAGCGCCAGCGGCGGGAGGCGACCTGGCAGCAGGCGACCACCGCCGAGCGTGAGCGGATCGCCCGCGAGATCCACGACCTGGTCGCGCACTCCCTGAGCGTCACGCTGCTGCACATCACCGGCGCCCGCCACGCCCTGCGCGACGTCGTGACCGGGGCAGTGCCGGCCGACGATGCCGTCGAGGAGGCCGACTCCGCACTCGCCGACGCCGAGCAGGTCGGCCGGCGCGCGATGACGGACATCCGGCGCACCATCAGCACCATGGCCGAGGGTGCCGGCAGCCGGCAGGCACTGCCCGGCGCCGCCGACATCGCCGCGCTGGTGCGGGAGGTCGACCAGGCCGGCCTGCACGTGGAGTACGACGAACGCGGCGACCTCGCCCAGCTCGCCGACGCCACCGGGCTCGGCCTCTACCGGATCGCGCAGGAGTCGCTCGCCAACGTCGCCAAGCACGCGCCCGGCAGCACCGCCCGGGTGGCGCTGTCCGTCTCCCGCGGGAGCGCCCGGCTCGTCGTACGCAACGAGCTGAACGGGACGCCCCGGACGCGCCGTGCCGACGGGCAGGGGTCGGGGCTGGCCGGCATGCACGCCCGGGCCGCGCAGCTCGGTGCGTCCCTCACGGCCGGTCAGGACGGCGACGAGTGGCTGGTCGACGTACGACTCGGGCAGCGCAGCGGCGGCGTCGAGCTGCCGTGCGGCCACACGATCCCCGGGCTGGGCCGGGCGCCCGGCGTCACGCCGAGCGGGGCGGTCTCGTGAGCGAGCCGACCACGCTGCCCGTGCGGGTGGTGCTGGTCGACGACCAGGAGCTGGTCAGGTCGGGGCTGCGGCGGATCCTGCGGCGCCGCGACGGGTTCGAGATCGTGGCCGAGTGCGCCGACGGCGCCGAGGTCCCGCGCACGCTTGCCGGGCTCTCTGCACAGTCGGGCGACGGCGACCCCGGGGTCGACGTCGTGCTGATGGACCTGCGGATGCGGGGGGTCGACGGCATCACCGCCACCCGCCGGCTCGGGGCCGACCCGGACGCGCCGCCGGTCCTGGTGCTGACGACGTTCGACGACGACGAGATGCTGTCGGGCGCCCTGCGCGCCGGCGCCGCCGGCTTCCTGCTCAAGGACTCCTCCGCCGACGACCTGATCCGCGGGGTGCGCGCTGTCGCCGCCGGCGACTCCTGGCTCGACCCGGCCGTGACCGGCCGGGTGCTGCGCAGCTACCGCAGCAGCGCTCCCAACACCCCTGTCGACCGCGGCGTGGTCGACGCGCTGACGCCGCGCGAGGTCGAGGTGCTGCGGGCGATGGCGATCGGCCGGAGCAACGGCGAGATCGCGGCCGACCTGGTGATCTCCGAGCTCACGGTGAAGAGCCACATCGGCCGGATCTTCACCAAGCTGCACCTGCGGGACCGGCCGGCGGCGATCGTCTACGCCTACGACCACGGCCTCGTCAGTCCGGCGACGTCCTGACCGCCCCCGTCGGCCCGGCCTCGGCCACCGGCTCGCGACCGGCTCCGGCGACGGCCGCCAGCACGAGCAGGATGCCGAGCGCGCCGAGCACGCCCACCCGCTCGTCGAGGAACAGGGCGGCGACGATCGCGGCGGTCACCGGCTCGAGCAGGCTGGCGATGACCGCCGCCGTGCTCGACGTCGTGCGCAGGCCCGCGTAGAGCAGGCCGTAGGCGAGCGCCATCGTCATCACGCCGAGGTAGGCCAGCGCGCCGAGCGCCACCGGGTCGCCGGTGGTGAGCGGCCCGCCGAGGAGCAGGGCGACAGGCACGAGCGCCACCGCGCCGGCGGTGGTCGCCACGGTCGTCAGCGCGAGCGGATCGGTGCGTTGCGAGAGGGGGCGCCCGAGCGCGGTGGTGGCGGCGTACGTCGTACCGGATGCGACCGCGAGGGCCACTCCCAGCCACGGGTTCGGCCCGGTGGACTCCTGACCGGCGGCACCGCTGACCAGCACCAGGCCGGCGAGCGCGGCGGCGAGGACGAGGAGCCGCCGTACGCCGGGATGCCGGCGGTGGTGGGCCGCCTCCGCCGCGGTCAGCAGCACCGGTGCCAGGCCGAGGCTGACGACGGTCGCGACCGTGACCCCGACCTCGACGACGGCGCCGAAGTACAGCGCCTGGTAGGCGCCGGTGCCGACGCCGACCAGGCACGCGGTGCCGGGTGAGGAGCGCAGCAGCGCCACGAGCTCGGCGCCGCGGCGCAGCAGTACGACCGCCGCGGCCAGGGCCACCGCCGCGATCAGCATCCGGTAGCCGCTGATCGTCACGAACGACATCGACGCGTGGTCGCGGATCACCTGCAGGGTGATGCCGCCCGTCCCCCAGAGCACCCCGGCCAGCGAGACCTGGACGATCCCGACCGGGAGGGTGTGGGTCGGGTTCACAGCCGCTGACGCTATCCCGTGAGTCGGCGCGTCTCGGACGGTGCAGGACGCCGAGTCGGCGCGTCTCGGACAGTGGAGGACGCCGAGTCGGCGCGTTCTGAGATGAGCCGACTCGGCGGGGCTGGCAGTCAGATTTGCGCCGGCTCGACGTGAGTTCGGGTCCGAGATGAGCCGACTCGCGCTGCCTACCGAGAGTGACGACCGTCACAGTTTTGCACTCTACGCCCGATGAGTGCAAAGATTGCTGCCATGACCGCGGCGGGCACCAAGTGGGAGGCACGTCGGGTGGAGACCACCCGGCGCCTCGAGTGGTGCGCGCTCGAGCTCACCCGCGACCGCGGCTTCGACGGCTGGACAATGGACGACCTGGCAGCGGCGGCCGACGTGTCGCGCCGCACGGTCTTCAACTACTTCGACAGCAAGGCCGCCGTCGTGCTCGGTCCCGACCACGAGCTGCCCGACGAGACCGTCTCCGCGTTCGTCGCGGGCGGCCCGACCGGCCACCTCTTCGACGACCTCGTGCACATCGCGAGCCAGGCGCTGCAGGAGAAGAGCGCCGACCTCGAGCTCGTCCATCTGCGCCGCAGCGTGATGTGCAAGGACCCGCGGGTGATCGCGATCGCCCACGAGCGGTTCGAGGTGATCACCGACGACGCGATCGAGATGATCCTGCAGCGCGAGGGCCAGGAGTACGGCGCCCAGCGCGCCCGGCTGCTCGTCCAGCTGCTGATCACGATCGTCGACTCCGTGCTCGAGCGCTCCGAGCCCGACCTCACCCGCCCGCTGCCCGACCTGATCAACGACGCGGTCGGGGACGCCCGCGCCGTACTCAACGCCTAGTCACGACGGCCCGCCGCAACCCGGCGCCCGTTCTATCCGCGCACGCCCACCAGGACCAGGAGATCCCCATGGCCCGCATGCTCTACCGCCTCGGCTCGACCGCCTTCCGGCGGTGGCCGTTCTTCATCGCCGGCTGGCTGCTGTTCGCCATCCTGCTCGGCAGCGTCGCCGCGGCGTTCTCCAAGCCGATGTCGGACGAGTTCACCATCCCCGGCATCCCGTCGGAGCAGGCGGCCGACCTCCAGCAGGAGCTCTTCCCCGAGGCCGAGGACGCCTTCGACGACGCGACCGTCAACGTGGTCGTCGCCGCGCCGGAGAGCCACACCCTCGCCGAGCAGCCGTACGCCGCCGCGATCGCCCACCTGATCGCCGCGATCCCGTCGCTGCCGCAGATGAGCGACGACCCGGAGGCCAACCCCGGCCTGGTCGACCCGAACGTGGCCGCCGCCAACGCGCCGCCCGCGTTCAGCCCGCTCTCCGAGGACGGCCGGATCGGCATCCTCAGCTTCTCGTGGGACGTCGACTCCCCGGCCGACATCAAGCCGACGACGATCGAGGCCGCCGAGGAGCTGTTCGACGAGCACTCGGGCGACGGGTTCGTCGTCGAGGCCAACGGCGCCGGCATGCAGGCGATGTCGCCGCCGGGCGGCGCGGCGGAGCTGATCGGCATCGGCATCGCGCTCGTCGTGCTCCTGCTGACGTTCGGCTCCGCGATCGCCGCGGGCATGCCGATCATCACGGCCATCTTCGGCGTCGCTCTCGGCATGACCGGCATCACCGCGATGACCGCCATCACCGACGTCGGATCCAGCACCCCGATGCTGGCCACGATGATCGGCCTCGCGGTCGGCATCGACTACACGCTCTTCATCCTCGCCCGCTACCGCAACGAACTGCACCACACCGACGACCGCCGGCACGCCGTCGGCCTCGCCGTCGGTACGGCGGGCTCGGCGGTCGTCTTCGCCGGCCTCACGGTGCTCATCGCCCTGTCGGCGCTGGCGATCGTGCGGATCCCGTTCCTGACCGCGATGGGCCTCGCTGCCGCCGCCACCGTGCTGATCGCGGTGCTGGTCGCGCTCACCCTGCTGCCCGCGATCCTCGGCATGCTGAAGTCGTGGACGTTCCGCGGCCGGGTCCGCAAGGAGCGCGTCAAGCGCGACGAGCAGGGCCTGGTCCTCAACAACGGCGTGCGCTGGGGCTGGCTCGTCGGCCGCGCGCCGATCGCCTTCGTCGCCGTGATCGTGATCGGCCTGGGCGCGCTGGCGATCCCGATCGGCCAGATGTACCTCGCGTTCCCGACCGACAGCACCGCGCCCAGCGACACGACCCGCCGCCAGGCGTCGGACCTGATGACCGAGGCGTTCGGCCCCGGTCGTGAGGGCCCGCTGCTGGTGGTCGTCGACGGCCGCGACATCGCCGACGACGAGCAGCGCCAGGCCGCGTTCGACGACGTCGCCGCCTGGGCCGGCGGCCAGGACGACGTCGCCAACGCCCAGCTGGTCGCGACCAACGCACCGGTCGGCCAGGACGGCACCCCGCAGGGCGTCGGCACCGGCGCGATGATCCAGGTGACGCCCGAGTCCGGCCCCGACGACGAGGCCACCCTCGACCTGCTGCAGGCGCTGCGCGACGGCCAGGGCGACATCGAGGAGGAGACCGGTACGACGACCGGCGTCACCGGCCTGACCGCGATCACGACCGACGTGTCCGACCGGCTGACCGGCGCGCTGCCGCTGTACCTGACCGTGGTCGTCGGGCTGGCGTTCATCCTGCTGATGCTGGTGTTCCGCTCGATCCTGGTGCCCCTCACGGCGACCCTGGGCTTCCTGCTGTCCGTGCTGGCCACCCTCGGCGCGACCGTGGCGGTCTTCCAGGAAGGCGCGCTCGGCATCTTCGAGGGCCAGCCGATCGTCAGCTTCATGCCGATCTTCCTGATCGGCATGGTGTTCGGCCTGGCCATGGACTACCAGGTGTTCCTGGTGACCCGGATGCGTGAGGCGCACGTGCACGGCCTGTCGACCCGCGAGGCGGTCGTCGACGGCTTCCGCAACAGTGCGAGGGTCGTCGTCGCGGCGGCCACGATCATGATCGCGGTCTTCGCCGGCTTCATGCTCGAGGACGACGCCGTGGTGAAGTCGATGGGCTTCGCCCTGGCCGCGTCGATCCTGTTCGACGCGTTCATCGTCCGGATGGCGCTGATCCCGGCCGTGCTCTACCTGCTCGGCGAGAGGGCCTGGTGGCTGCCGAAGTGGCTGGACCGGATCCTGCCGAACGTCGACGTCGAGGGCACCTCGCTCGAGCGGGACTCGGTCCCGGTCGCGCAGGAGACCCAGGTCGAGAAGGAGCTGGCGCCCGCTGGTCGCTGACCCCCACGTCGGACCCGGCCTGTTGGCCGGCCCGGTCCGACGCGGGTGGGGTCAGGCCGCGAGGCCGAGTCCGGCGAGCAACCGGTTGAGCAGGTTGGAGATGCCGGCGAGCGGACCCCCGCCCGGGTTGTCGAGCAGCCCGGCGATCGCGCAGAGGAGGTTGCCGAGCAGGTTGCCGGCACCCGGCACCGCGGTGATGTCGAGGCTGATCGGCGACAGATCGATCACCAGGCCCAGCAGGTCGAGGTGCAGCGGGCCGAGGTCGAGGTTGAGGATGCTGCACCCGGCACGGCTGCCCGGCCCGTCCGCGCCGGAGGTCGTGAGCTCCTGGATCGACGCGGTGAACGGCGCCCCGCCCTCCGGGATGCCGGTACCGGTGACGGTGCCACTGAGCTGCAGGACGTCGCCGACGACGGCGGTCGTGAGGTTGCCGAGCGCGCCGGTGAACGCGGTCCCGTCCGCGAGGGTCCCGGTGACCGGCAACGTCGCGCCCGTGGGTCGCGGCGCCTACGCCGTCACGGCGGTCTCCGGAGCGGCGGTTGCTGGTGGGGCGGGCAGGGTGGCGACGGCGCTGCCGAGTGCGACGGCGGTGAACGCCGCCATGAGCTTCATCCAGATCATGGATTCCTCCTGGGGCTGGTGATCGATCGGTGCCCGGGATCTCCGGGCCTCCACGGATGAAGAGCCCGCGGCACCGCCCGCATGACGCACCTCCAGAGGGAAATCTCGCCCGGTGCGCGATCAGTCCGCGCCCTGCGGCGGCTGGAGCATCTCGACCGCAGCGAGCACCTCACCGAGGAACTCCCCAGCCCGGTCGACGATCTCCGCGACCTCGTCGGGCGCCGCGTCGCTGAGGACCTCACCGAGGATCTCGTGGTGGATCTGGGCCAGCACGAGCACGCCGGTCCGCTCGGTCACCGCGACGCGGCCGAGGTCGTACGCACGCACGAGCGGATCCTCCGCCCGCCTGGTCAGGTAGCACAGGAAGGCCGTCCGGTAGTCGCGCCGGAGGTCCGCTACGCGATGGCCGGCCATCTCAAGCCGAGGGAGCAAGGCCGGCGGCGGGCGACCGGCGCCACTTCGTCATCGTCACCGTCGTGCCCCGGCCGGGACGGGTCGTGAGGTCGAAGTCATCCATGAGGCGCTGGGTTCCCGGCAGGCCGAGGCCGAGGCCGTCGCCGGTGCTGTACCGGACGGCCATCGCCCGCTCAGGGTCGAGGATGCCGGGCCCCGCGTCGCGGATGGTCACGCGCACGCCACTGCGCCCGTCGGCCGTGACCCGCTCCACGAGGAGCTCGCCACGGTCGGCGAAGGTCACCACGTTGCGGGCCATCTCGGAGACGCCGGCGGCCAGGACCGTCAGGTCGGACCCAGCGAGGCCCGCCTCTCGCGCGACCCGTCGTACGGCGCGGCGCGCGGCGACGATGTCGGCGTCCTGACGGACCGGCACCCGTACGTCGGCCGCGCGCTCCTCGTCCAGGTCGAGGAGCGGGACGGCGACCCGGGCGCAGAAGTCGCACTCCAGGCGGTGTCCTTCCGCGTCGGCGGCCCGCTGGCGGCGCCGGTCGCGCGCGGAGAAGGCGAGCAGGACCGTGCGGCAGCGCTCGGTCGGCGGCTCGGGCTCGTCGGCCAACAGGTACTCGACGCGGAGCCTCGACCGCAGCCGGTGCAGGCGCGCCCCCACCGCGGCAGCGGTGGCCCCCCGCCGCTCGGCGAGGACACCGAGGCTCGCGCGCTCCGCCTCGTGGGCCACCAGCAGGTCCCGGTCGTCCGGGCTCAGCTGGTCGAGGACCCGGGACATCGCGACCCGGTTCTCGGTCACCACCACCTGCTCGTCCGGGCCTGCGACCTGGCCCGGGTCGTGCAACCGGGGCAGGCAGCGGTGCAGCCGCTCCCGATCACGCATCAGGCGGGCCACCAGGTGTCGCGCGGTCGTGATGGCGTACGCCTCGGCGGTCCTGGCGTCGATCCGCTCGCCCGCCTCGATCACGCGGGCGAGCGTCTCCTGGACCAGGTCCTCGGCGTCGGCCTGCGGCACCCGCCCCGCAAGGACCCGCTGGACGACCGGCACGAGTGCGCCGACGTCGACCGTCTCCGGGCAGGCTTCGCCCGTCCTCCCTCGTGCTCCCACGATCTACGCTCCCTCCCCCCATGCCCTCGGCGGGGAGGTACCCATCCGCGCGGAAAGGTGACGCCCGCGACGAGAATGGCTGTCGGGAGCGCGGGCCGATCAGCGGGCGAGCGCGGCCTCGATGTCGGGGCGGATCTTCCCGGGCTTGGTCGTCGACCCGAAGCGGTCGATCACCAGGCCGTCGCGACCGACGAGGAACTTGGTGAAGTTCCACTTGATCGCGCCGCCGAGCAGGCCGCCCTGCTCGCTCTTGAGCCACTGGAAGAGCGGGTGGGCGTCGTCGCCGTTGACCTCGACCTTGGCGAACATGGGGAACGTGACGCCGTACTCCTTGTCGCAGAACGCCGCGATCTCGGACTCGTCACCGGGCTCCTGGTGACCGAACTGGTCGCACGGGAAGCCGAGTACGGCGAAGCCCTGGTCGGCGTAGTCGTCGTGGAGCCGCTGCAGACCCGCGTACTGCGGCGTGAAGCCGCACTTCGACGCGGTGTTGACGAGGAGGACGACCGATCCGTCGTACGACCCGAGATCGATCGCCGCGCCGTTGATGTCCGCCGCTTTGAAGTCGTGGAGGGTTGGCATCACGCCATTGTTGCAGGTGCCCACGGCACGCCCCACGCGTCGCCGTACGCGATCTCCGCGAGCTCCTTGCGGACCCGCACCCGGTGCTCGCGCTGCTGGTCGCGCTCGGAGACCTCGGCGGGGTTGCCACGGACGCCGACCGCGATGCCGGCGACGATCCGCCAGTACGGCGGGAAGCCGAGCCGGTCGGAGACCGCCTCCTTGTCGAGCCCGCCGAACTGGTGCGCCCACAGCCCCATCGCCTGTGCCTGGAGGGTGAGGTGCGCGGCGGCCTGCCCGAGGCAGTAGATGTTGATCGGCACATCGACCGGCTTCTCGGTCTCGGCACGGTCGGGAGCGTCCGCGACCTGGGTCGCAGCGAGGAACACCACCGAGGCCCGGGGCACCCACCCGGAGTTGCCGCGGCTCAGGTGCGGCACCAGCGCCTGGTGGGCGACGTCGCCGCGCTCCGCCACCACGAACCGCCACGGCTGGAGGTTGCCGCTGCTCGGCGCCCACTGCGCCGCGTGCAGGAGGCTGACGATCTCGGACGCCGACAGCCGGTGCCCGGCGTCGAAGATGCTCGGGCTCCAGCGGGAGCGCAGCGGCTCGGTGAGCGCCTCGGCGCCGGGCATCGGCGCGTGCGACTCAGCGTCCGGCTCGTCAGGCATGCCGCCCAGTATCCCGATCATCCTCAGGGATGAGTCCGTTGCAACCATCCGCGGACCGGTCGCGTCCTTCACCCGCAACCCCACTGGAAGAAGGAACCACCGTGACCACCCCGCGCTTCACCCTCGCCGCAGCCGCGGTCCTCACCGCCGGCCTGGCGACCACCCTCCCCGTCCTGACCTCCCCCGCAGCCGCTGCCGACCCGAGCGGGCTCGGCTGGGTGACCGGCGTCGTCGTCGACCGCTCCGGCGATCCCGTCGAAGGCGCGCTCGTCAACGTGCTGCCGCCGCGCGAGATCCCCGAGTTCGGGATGCTCGACGACACCACCGACCGGTGGGCGGTCACCGACGCCGACGGCAAGTTCCGGGTGCGCCAGGACCGGCACGGCTTCCTCGTCCAGGTCTGCGACCACGACGAGGAGCGACGGGCGACCTGCACCCAGCTGACCGAGGCCGACCACCTGATCCGGTACGTCGGCCCCGACGGCCAGTACGACAGCTGGCTCCAGCACACCGACCTGTACGACGCCAGCGGCACCGACCTCGAGGTCGGCACGATCGAGGTCCAGCCCACCGCGAAGATCGAGGGCACCCTCACCGGCGCCCGCTTCGAGAGCATCCAGGTGATGCGGCTCAACGACACCAAGAGCCTCGACGGGCAGACCGACGGCGAGGGCCGGTTCTCGATCGACGGCCTCGCACCCGGCACCTACTACCTGCGGGCCGGCGGCTTCGGCACCGTCCCGTGGGAGTCGGACGCGGTCACCATCGACGCCGAGAACCCCGGCCACGTGGCCGGCACGCTCGACCACGGCACCACGCTCGCCGGCACGGCGGTCGACCGGCGGACGGGCGACCCGGCTCGTCGTACCGAGATCTTCCTCGCGCACAGCAACGGCGACCTGATCGCCAGCCTGTTCACCACGCAGCGCGGGACCTTCCGGTTCACCGGCCTCACCCCGGGTGAGTACCAGGTCGGCGTGCTGCGTCAGGGCGGAGCCTTCATCCTCGGCTCGACGCCGGTGACCGTCGCGGACGGCGACGACCGGGTCAGGGCAACCGTGCCGCTGACGCGCGGCGCCAGCGCCACCGTGCACCTGCGCGGCACCGAGGGCCGGGTCGACAGCGAGCTGCGGGACAGCCGCGGCAACGTGCTGTACCCGAACCTGATCCGCGAGGACGGCACCGCGACGTACCCCGGCCTGCGCCGCGGCACCTACACGCTCGCCGCCAAGGACGGCGACGGCTACGGCCTCCGCACCTTCCGGGTCCGCAGCCTGCGCGCCGCCTACGACCTCGGCAGGCTGCGGCTCGACAAGCCGCTGCTCACCCTGCGCGGCCGGACGGCGCCGCACGCGGTGGTCGAGGCGACCACGAGCGACCTCTGCCCCGTCGACACGCCGTTCATCAACGGCGGCTTCCACGAGATCGAGCAGGCCGACGCCGCGGGCCGCTACGTGATCCGCGGCCTGGTGCCCGGTGAGTGGATGGTCGCGGCGGACGGGTTCCCGCACAACTACACCGCCGTCTGCCACGAGGACGTGAAGATCTGGGCCTCGCGGCGGTACGACGTGCCCCTCGCCACCGGTCACACCCTCACCGGCCGCCTCGTCTACGAGGGCACCGACCTGCCGGTGATCACCAACATCGGCTACGAGGTCAACTACCCGGCCGGCCTGGTCACCAACCCGACCACCGAGCACCCCACCCGGGCCCGCACCCGTGGCGCCTCCGGCGAGTTCACGATCCAGCGGCTCCCGAGCGGGGAGGCCACCGGCGGCCTGGCGGTGACGCCGCGCGACGAGGTGTGGGCCCGCAGCCTGTGGGTCTACTTCCCCACCCAGCCGGGCACAGCGGGCTGGCTCGAGGCCGAGCAGCAGCAGCTCACCGTCGACGGCGACATCGACCTCGGCGACGTCGAGCTGGTCCTCCGCGGCGCGGCGTAACCCCCGGGGGACCCTCCTGCGTGACGTCATGCAGGGTGACGCGGCAGTTGCCCTGCTTGACGTCCCGCAGGGCGACGCGGCGGTTGCCCTGCTTGACGTCATGCAGGGTGACGGCCCGTCGGCCGCGGGTCAGCGGCGGGCCAGGACGGCCTGGGCGGCGTTGTAGCCGGGGATGAAGGTGATGCCGGGGCCTCCGTGGCAGCCGGCCGAGCCGAGGAACAGGCCATCGATCCCGTGCGGCAGGTCGTTCCAGCCCGCCGGGCCGGGGCGGTAGGGGCCCATCTGGTCGGGATGGATCAGGCCGTGGCACCAGTCACCGGACGGCGCTCCGAACATGGTCCCCATGTGCTTCGGCGTGAACGTCGTGTGCTTGAGGATGAGGCTCTCGAAGCCCGGTGCGATGCGGGAGATCTTGTCGATGACCCGCTGCCCCATCTCGGCCTTCCGGGCGCCGAAGTCGCCCGCGTCATCACCCTCGACCGGGAACCAGAGGGAGTACGCCGACGCTGCGTGCTTTCCGGGCGGCGCGAGGCCCGGGTCCTGGGCGGACGGGATCTGGAACGCGACGGCGGGATCAGCCGGCACGATCCCGCGCCGGCAGTCCTCCCACTGCTGCTGCAGCTCCTCCGGCGTCGAGAACAGCCCGATCGCGCCCTGCATCCTGGGGTCGTTGAGCAGCTCGTACGGCGCCGCGAACTCCGGCGCACCGTCGAGCGCGAAATGCATCTGCACGTAGGAGCCGCGGTGGTCGACCCGCTCGAGCCGCTCCCGCACGGCCGTCGGCACCGCATCGCCGACCAACCCGTTGAGGGTCAGCCCGGGGTCGATCGCCGACACGACGATCGGGGCGTCGTACCGGACGCCGTCGGCGGTGCGGACACCCGCGACGGCGCCGTCGACCGTGACGATCTCCGCCACCGAGGTGGCGAGCAGCAGCTCTCCGCCGGCGTCGGAGTACAGCCCCTCGAGGTGCCGGGTGAGGGCGCCGATGCCGCCCTCGAGCTTGGTCATCAAGGATGCGCTCTCGTCCGGGACCGCGAACCCGTAGGCGAGCCCGGCGGCACTGCCCGGGGTCTCGGGCCCGCGGTACTGGGAGTTGCAGGCCAGGAAGGCGAGCATCCCGCGCAGCGCACCGTGCTTCTCCCGGTCCGGGACGAACCGGTCGATGACCTCGCTCGCGGAGCCGAAGAGCAGGTCGGTGATCGCCTGCCGTTCGGCGTCGGTGGTGGCGACGGCGTACATCTCCTCGAGGCTGCGCGGTGCTCGGTCCGCGTCGAACCGGCCGAGCGC
The DNA here is from genome assembly GCF_003515065.1 of Nocardioides immobilis. Taxonomy (GTDB): domain Bacteria; phylum Actinomycetota; class Actinomycetes; order Propionibacteriales; family Nocardioidaceae; genus Nocardioides; species Nocardioides immobilis. Next base: position 71,834 of record NZ_QXGH01000020.1, on the reverse strand, counting down.
CCGGGTGGGCGCCTGGCTCCAGGCCGCCAGCTCGGCCATGCCGACGACGACCTCGGAGCCGTGCACCTCGTCGAGGTGGGTCATCAGCTCCATCACGTCGGTGTAGTAGACGAGCGGCGGGTCCCCGATCCCCCGCATCGACACCGACATCACCTCGAGGGGAACGGTCGGCAACGCATCGAGTCCGAGCGCGGCACTGACCACCGCCGAGGTCGGGAACTGCAGGGACCCGGCGATCTCGAACCGGAAGCCCTCGAAGAGCTCGACCGTCGACGCCATTCCCCCGGCGTACCGCTTCGCCTCCAGCACCAGCGTGCGGAGGCCGGCCTGCTGGAGGAGGACGGCAGCCGTGAGTCCGTTGTGGCCGGCACCCACCACGATCGCGTCGTACACCATCCGGCGAGGTTGGCATCCCCCGGCAGGTTTCGTCAATAGTGACAAAACATCATCAGCGCACGGGGAGGCCGTCCGCGATGGAGGTGAGAGCCGTGCGGCACAGCTCGGCCAGGTCGGCGAGCGATCGCTCCTCACGCTGCATCCAGACCTCCATGCCCGCGAAGACCGCGGCGGCGACGCATCGCGCGGTCACCGTGATCGCCAAGGCCTCGTTCCCGGGGTCGTCGGAACGATGCTCCAGGTGGTCGCGCACGGCGTGCGCGAAGTCAGACTGCACCTCGCGCATGTGGCGCACGATCCGGCTCGGGTCGAGCTCGTCGGCGCGCAGGCTGGCGATCTGGGTGACGGCGTCGACGTCGTAGGGGAAAGCGAAGATCGCGGCCTGGACGGACTCGATGACCGGTTCGCCGTCCGGCCGGTCCGCGAGCGCGCGACGGAACCAGTGCAAGCCGGCGTCGTAGTCAGCGAAGAGCAGGTCGTGCTTGGAGCCGAAGTGGCGGTAGAACGTGCGGAGCGAGACGCCGGCGTCACGCGCGATCTGCTCGGCCGAGGTCTCCTCGACCCCTTGGGCGAGGAACCGCACCATCGCCGCGCGGCGCAGCGCCTCGCGGGTGCGCTCGCTGCGCGCGGTCTGCGGAGGGCTGGCCATGCGCGGCATCGTAGGCGACCACGCATCGCGCGTTCTGTCACTATTGACAAAACTGGTACGACGGCGTGACCCTCGGGCGATGGTCTCCCTCATCGTGCACGCGGTGCTCGGCATCGCGGTCGTGCTGTGGATCGTGCGGTCCAACCCTGCGATCTTCCGGCGTCCCGCAGCCGGCCCTTCATTCTCCACCCTCGAGATCGCCTATCTCGTGGTCGGTGTCGTCTCGATCGCGCTGGGGTGGTGGTTCAACGTCACGTTCGTCCTCGACTACGGGCCGGACCGCGCGTTCTTCAACCCGCTCTGGGGTGACGGTAGCTGGGCGCAGTACCTGGAGCTCATGTTCGACAACCCAGCGGCCGGCTCGGCCGGCGCGGACTTCACGGTCGCGAACGTCGTGGTGCTGCCGCTCCTCACCATCGTCGACGGCCTGCGCCGCGGGATCGCGCGGCCGTGGCTGTTCTTCGTCGCCACGCTCTTCACCAGCTTCTCGTTCGGGTGGGCGTTCTACCTCTTCACCGTGGAGCGGCAGCGGCGAGTGGCGGCGTCCTCCGTGAGCGACCTCGCTCCTGTTGTCCCCTAGGCGGCGCCGCCGCCGATGTTGACCATCCAGCTGATGCCGAAGCGGTCGGTGACCTGACCGAACTCGTCGCCCCACACCTGCTTCTCGAGGGGCACGTTCACGGTCGCTCCTTCGGAGAGCGCCTCCCAGTACTTGCGCACCGTGTCGGCGTCGTCGCCGTCTCCGGCGAGGCTGATCGTGATCTGCGACCCCGGGGTGAACTCCATGCCCTCGGGGGTGTCGGACGCCATCAGCGTCAGGCCGCCGGGTGTGGTGAGCTGGCTGTGCATGACCAGGTCGGCGCCCTCGGCGTACTTCTCGCCGTACTCGCCGAAGGTGTTGATGGTGAGCTCGCCGCCGAAGACCGACCGGTAGAACTCCATCGCGTCGCGCGCGTTGTCCTTGAAGCTGATGTAGGGGTTGAGCAGCAGTCCCATCCGTGGTCCTCCGAGGTCGAGGGGCCGGTCGCTCCGGCCGACGGGACCCAACGTACGTGTTCGACGGCCTTGGGTGCGTAGCGATCGCGGATGTACGTAGGGAGCTGCGCGGAGAGAGTTGTGGTCAACGACAGACCCACCCGATCCTCTCCCACCGAAAGGCCCGCAGCCATGAACATCATGAACAAGCTCAACTACTCCAACGTCGCCTCCACCGTGGCGCTCGCCATCGCCGTCAGCGGCGTGGGCGGCGTCGCCTACGCCGCCGGGGTTGCCAACAACTCCGTCGGCTCCCCGCAGATCATCAACGGCTCGGTCCGCGCCGTCGACCTCGGCAACGACTCGGTCCAGGGCCCGGAGGTCCTGGCCGGATCCCTCAACAAGAGCGACCTCAACTCGTCGACGCGGACCGCGTTCACCGACGGCTCGGACGCGTACTACGACTCGCTGCAGTTCCACAACATCAGCTCGGGCAACGCGGACAAGACGATCTTCAAGTTCGAGGTGCCGGAGGGCAAGAACTACCTGGTGACGGCGTCGGCCAACATCACCAACGGCGGCGACGTCAACGACTTCAGCTGCGAGCTCACGCAGCCGGTCGGTGAGTACAGCAGCACCATCGCCACCTCCGAGGTCCGGGTCGCCCCCGGTGGCGACCTCGGCACGATCAGCCTCACCGGTCTCGCCATCGACTCCGAGGGCGGCGGCGAGATCACCATGACCTGCGAGGGCCAGCAGTCGCCGTACTCCGGTCAGGTCGTCGACCCGAGCATCGTCGCCGTCGACCTCGACAGCGCGACCTCGAAGTAGGGCTCCCCTGCCGCAACCCACGAAGCTCCCGGCCAGATTCGTCTGGCCGGGAGCAACTTCTTTCATGCGGGGACTGCGGCGGCGGTGGAGTGCGAGCTCACCCCCCTCGGCCGGTCCCTGCGCCGTTGACGCCGGTCGCTCAGCCGCGTGTCCGGTACTCAGGCGAATCTGACGTCGCGGCCGTAGCCGAACGCATCGAAGTCTCGTGCGTAGATCTCGCGGACCAGGGTCGCGCAGCGGTCGTCGGAGTAGTACTCGTCGAGCCGTCGATGTGCGTCGGTGGCGTGCCCGGCGCGGCGGGTGAGGAGCTCATCGGGTGCTGTCACTCCGGAGACCGTCATGAGGCGGCGTAGGTCCGCTTCGAAGCTCTCGAAGCGGCCGATGAAGTCGAGACTGATCTTCCCCCAGCCGGTCAGGCGGGTCTGCGGGCTCCAGTGGATGTCCATCTTCCTCTTTGGCTGCTCCGAGACTCTCTCCAGGAACTCTCGGAAAGAGACCTTGTCGTCGGGGGCCAACCCGAGGTTGTGCACCTTCACGTCTCGATAGCTGCGGCGGTGCGGAGGCCCGATCTTGTCCAGGTAGCAGGACAAGAGCCGAGAGTAGGGGTTCCGGACGAACGCGAAGGTCAGCCATGGGCTGTGCTCCCCGAACAGCTCGTCGAGGTCGAAGCCGTCCCGGAGCGGCGCCCCTAGAGGCGACGCGTCGCGCTGGTGCACCGACACACCGGGGCTCGGCTGGGTCCCGCCCGACTCGCTGTGTTGCAGGACCCGCTTGATGACAGTGCAGCCGGTCTTGGGCACTTCGAGGTAGACGACGCGGTGCCGCCGCGAGATGTGCGTCAGATGATCGATCCGGTACTCACCGTGACGGAAATAGGTCGAGGCCTCCGCCTTCATCGTTCTCCGTCGCAGATTCGTGCCGCTGCCCCATGGCCGGCGCTCCCGTGGTCCTTGCCCAGTATGGGGCATCGCGGCCGGACCGGAACCTGTCAGTCTCCCGAAAGTCGGGTCCCCACCCCTCGCACAAGCGCTTTTGACCGCGTCTGGTCGCCGCTATGCGGCGCCGATCTCGGCAGTCGACGCGGACCTGCGGGTCGTGTTCTCGCTCGAGGGGACGCCCAGGCAGTACGTCTTCCGGATCGACGGCAAGGAGTCGTGCCGCTCGAAGAAGGGCGTCTCCGGTCGGCACCAGTTCCTGATCCTCAGCCTGCAGTCGAACTCCTACGAGATCCCGCTGCTCGACGGGGACCCTGCTGCCCCGCACTCTATCGAGCACCTGCCCCAGCACAACTTCAAGGGGCTCACGTACCTGCGCGACAAGTCGAAGGACCGCTTTGCGATGGGAGTGGTGCTGTACACCGGCAAACAACCGCTGCCCTTCGGCGACCGCCTCTGGGCCCTTCCTTGCTCCGCGCTGTGGTCCTGACCCTGCCGCGCGGGAGCACGCGCCAGAAATCAGTACGCGCCTGGTGATCGCTCGCGGCACACCGCGGGACTTAGGTGACTGAGGCACACGAACGCGCGGCCAGGAAGGAGACCGACGCCGAGGCAGGAGCGACAGCCGAACACCGCGAGGGCAAGCCTCCGCACGTAAGGGCTCGTCAGCTACTAGTTGGCGTGTTGAGGGCGGCGAGTTCGGCTATGCCGTGGCGGACGGTGTCGGGGCCGACGTCGGCGGCGCGCGCGACGATGTCGATCCCGTTGGGGAATCCGTGTGCGATCAGGTCGTTGGCGTCGGCGGCGAGCACGAGCCGGGTCTGGGACTGACCGAGGAGGGGCAGGAGCGTCTGGTACCGCTCGCGGAAGCTGGTCTCGGGGTCCTCGAACGGGTTGCGCATGAACCCCATCATGCGGCCCGCCCCGCCGTGACGTCTGCTCGTGGGGCCTGATCGCCACCGGCGGGGGATCTTGACCCCGGCGGGGTAGTCGCGGGTGTCGAGGACGGCACGCACTTTCAGCCCGGTGGCGGTGGTGGTTGCGGCGATGGTGTTGACGATGACGTCGTGGCTGGCCAGAGGTCGGCCACGCCAGTTCATCGAGATGTGGGAGAAGAGCCGGTGCTCGATCTTGTTCCACTTGCTGGTGCCCGGCGGCAGGTGAGCGACGGTGATCCCCAGCCCGATCTCGGCGGCGAGTCTGGCGAGCTCGGTCTTCCATGCCCGGACCCGGTAGCCGTTGGAGCCGCCGCCGTCGGCGGTGATCATCAACCTGGTCGCGGCGGGATAGAGATCGCGGCCGACCTGCTGCCACCAGGTGCGGATGGTGTTCACGGCGAAGGCGGGGGTGTCGTGGCTGGTGCCCACGCTCACCCAGCCGGTGTTGGCGCCGATGTCGTAGACCCCGTAGGGGTTGGCCCTGCCCTGCTCGCCGATGAAGTCGTGCACGTTCACCTTCGGCGGCGACCCGGCCGGGGCCCACTCCCGGCCTGGGTTCTTGTACCCCCGACCAACTCCTTCTTCTTGGTGTCCACGCTGATCACCGGGTCCCCGGCGGCGTGGTGGTCGGCGACCTGGGCGGCCAGATAGTCGAACTGGGCATCACGGTCAGGATGCGCAGCACCCTCGATGGTCTTGGCACATGCCTGCAGGCTGAACCCGTTGGCTTTCAGCAGCCGGGCCACCGTCGTATGCGAGACCCAGTGACCCGCAGCGGTGAGCTTGGCGGCCAGCCGACGGGTGGACAGGCTGGTCCAGCACAACCCGGTCATCGGATCCCCGCGGCGAGCGGGCTCGACCATTCCAGCAGCGCCGGCACCAGACCCGGATCGATCTCCTCGACGCGCGGTCGGCCCGCACCCGGTCGACGCACCCGCCCCGGCGACAACGGCTCGGTTCCGGAGTCGAGCTCGTCGAGGCCGGCGGTCACGGTCTTCGGGTCGACCCGCGGCAGCACGAGCCACCGCCGCGATCCCGCCATGGCCAATCGCCTGTGCGTCAGCCCCCAGCACCAGCCGCCGAGCCCGCTCGTCCAGATGTGGCAACAAGACCTCATACCTCGCTCGAAGCTGCCGATCGGTCCAACTCGCACTCATGGTCATGGCCGCCCGAACAGCCGACACGGTCCGAAAGTTCCTTACACGCCCTAACCTCGGCAACGTGCCCGAGCCGCCCGAGGTCGAGGCGCTGGCCCTGGATCTCCGTGGCCGGCTGGCCGGTCGTGCGATCACCAAGGTCCACATCGCGGCGTTCAGTGCGCTGAAGACCTACGACCCGCCGTTGTCGGCGATCGAGGGCACCCTGGTAGACGACGTACGGCGGCACGGCAAGTTCCTCGACATCGAGGCCAGCGGCCTGCACGAGGTGGACGGGCTGACGTCGGGTCTCGACGTGACCGAGGCCGGCACCAGGAAGTCGCTCGCGCTCTACCTGGTCCGCTCGCCGGCCGACGTCGCAGGCATCGCGCGGCTCGGCCCCGACCCGCTCGACGACGGCTTCACCCGCGATGCGCTCGCCGCGATCCTGGAGTCCGAGGGACGCAAGCAGATCAAAGGGCGTGCTGCGACATCAGGGCACCATCGCCGGCATCGGCAACGCCTACTCCGACGAGATCCTGCACGCCGCGCGGATGAGCCCGTTCAAGCCGGCCGACAGCCTCACCCACGACGAGCTCGCCACGCTCTTCGCTGCGGTCAAGGAGACCCTGGGCGACGCGGTCGACCGGTCCCGCGGACTGGCCGCCAGCGAGCTCCAGGCCGAGAAGAGGTCGAACCTCGCGGTGCACGGCCGCACCGGACAAGCCTGTCCGGACTGTGGCGACACCGTGCGCGAGGTCTCGTTCGCCGACTCGAGCCTGCAGTACTGTCCGACCTGCCAGACCGGCGGCAAGCCGCTCGCGGACCGCCCGAGAGCACTTCGAGTGGGAGGCCGGCCACATCGACGGCGCCCTGCACATCCCGATGATGGAGCTGCCCGACCGGCTGGGCGACCTGCCCGACGCGCACACGCTCGCGGTGTGCAAGGTCGGCAGTCGCTCGGCGCAGGTGGTCGGCTACCTCGCCCGCCAGGGCTACGACGTCGTCAACCTGGCCGGCGGCCTCTACGACTGGGAGGCTGCGGGCCGCGCGCTCGTGAGCGAGTCGGACGCGTCGCCGTACGTCGCCTGAGGCTCGATCAGAGGCCGGTCACAGCTGCCAGAAGCGCACCCAGTCGACGTACATGTGCTGTGGCAGGTTCTTGCTGTACTTCAGCTCGTAGTCGTTGGCCTGGATGCTGAGGATGAGGTACTCCGCGGTGTGCGAGACGAGCCTGCTGGTGCGGCAGGTCTTCTTGCCGTCGATCCGGAAGGTGTAACCCTTCCTGGTCCACTCGACCGAGAAGACGTGGTACTTCGTCCACCAGTCGCTGCCGTAACGGCGAGTGTTGCTGACCAGGCCGCAGGTGTTGTCCTTGTCTCCGGTCCAAACCCGCTGCACGAAGCTGCTCATCTCGGTGTTGTTGTTGGCACGGTCGCCGAAGAACTCGATCACGTCGATCTCGGTGCCGGGGTTGTCGACGGTGCTGGTGGCGGGCATCAGCCACAACCCACCGTGCTGGCCGGCCTCTCGGTGGAACTTCAGCCGCGCGGCGGCGAAGCCGTACTTGAACGCCTTGCTGTGTTGAGTCGAGACGTGACCGGTGTACCGGTAGTCGTAGTTGCCGTAGTCGGTCCGACACCTCTTCTGGTAGATCGGGTTTCCGGTGAGGGGGTCTTTCCCGATCAGTCGACCCCGCGGGTTCCTCGTCACGCTCAGGCGCAGGGCTCCTCCGGAGACAAGGATGTTGTCGGGGTGGTCGCGCGCGACCGCGCACTTCCGCTTCCCCTGATAGGGCGGATTCGTCGGACGGTGCGCCCAATTGGCCGGCAGCGCCGAGCCGTCGAAAGTATCACTGAGGTCTGCGTTGCCCCACTTGGCTGCCGAGACGGCGCGGGTGGTCGTCTTCGGCAGCCCCTTGTATCTCACCGTGTAGGCGCGATAGGTCTGGACCTTGCCCCGGCGTGCGTAGGGGGCGTTGAATTCGGCGATCCCGCGACCGTCCTGCCGAGCCTTGGCGACGTTGACCCAACTCTTCCCCCGCTGTCGCTGGAGAACCACGGTTCGGCCACGCTTTGCAGGCTTGAACTTCGCCGCCATCGAGCTCTTCGCCCGGCTCGGGCTCATCGGCTTGGCTCCGGGGTGCGCCAGCTGGGGGTACATCAGCAGTTTGCCGCGCTGGCGGACTGCGCGGGCTGCCTGGGTCTCGTCCGCAGTCGTCGCGGTAAATGCGCGAACCTCAGTGCTGGAGGCCGGGACGGCGGTCCCTGCGAGTCCGGTGGTCGTCAACATGGCCGCGGCGAGCGCGGCGACAACAGATTTTGCGGGTGACATGGGGTTCCCATTCCAGTGTCAGAGCGACCGAGGTCGGCGACCCCTCCCCAGGGCGCGTCATCATGATAGAGCGGCTCCCCGGCCACTGCGACGAGATTGGGAGAAGAAGGGTCCCGATCTCAACAACTTTGCATAAAGGTTGACGTGCGGTGCTCCTCCCGCTCTGGCTTCGGCTCACGAGCGGTTAGAGTTCGCGGACACGCCGACTTTCACCTGGAGTCCCAACGCATGCCGGATCTCGATGACACGATCCACCTGGACATGCTGAGGGCTGGCCGCGATGAGCACCCGAGCCAGGAGCTGTACGGCCTGCATTGGGGCGACCCGGCTACCGCCCCCCACCTTCAATTCTTCGCGAAGAAATACATCGCTCCTTACCTCGACCCGACTGTGGACGCGGTCGAGATCGGACCCGGCGGCGGCCGGTGGACCCAGATGCTCATGGGCTTCCGACGGCTGTACGCCGTCGACTACCACCAGGAGCTGCTCGACGAGTTGGCCCGTGGAATCAGGTCTCCTCGGGTCACTCCGGTGCTGAACGACGGGACCACGCTGCCGGGGATTCCTGACCAGTCGATCGAGTACGTTTTCAGTTTCGGTGTCTTCGTGCACCTCGAGCGACCTATCCGTGATGCGTATCTCCGGGAGATCCGACGGGTCTTATCCCCCACCGGGGTGGCTGTCATCCAGTACGGCGAGAAGCGCAAACGGCGTGCCGCCAAGAACCGAGGGTTCGCGCACAACACGGCGCCCGAGATGCGGGAGTCGATCATCGACGCAGACCTGTTCATCCGAGAGGAGAACCTCACCCTCTTGGGGCACTCGAACGTGGTCTGCTTTCAACGCAACGAGTTGAACTACGAACAGACTCCGCCCGGATCGCTCAAGAGACCCGGAAAGGGCAGGGTCGGTCGAGCACGTAAGGGCACTCTCACTCACCAGGCGCTCACCCGACCAACCTCATCGGTGGATCGAGACTAAGGGCGTGTAAGGATTTTCGGACCGTGTCGGCTGTTCGGGCGGCCATGACCATGAATGCGATCGGTGAGGAGGGGTCGGTCACCAGCGCCGCTGCCGCCTTGGGATACACGCCTTCCGCGATCTCCCAACAGCTCCTGAGGCTCGAGCGCGAGGCTGGACAACCGCTCCTCGACCGTCACGCGCGCGGCATGACGGCGACAGACGCAGGCTTGGTGCTGGCCACGCACGCCCGCAAAGTCCTCCGCCAACTGGCGGCCGCGGAGTCCGATCTCGCGGAGATCGCCGGCGTCCGGCGCGGCAGTGTCACCCTGGGAACCTTTCCCACGGTCGGCAGCTCGTTCCTGCCGCTGGCGGTCCGCCGCTACCGCGAGCTCTACCCCAACATCACGCTGACGATCAGCAGCGGCCGGGAAGACCACCTCGTGCGCATGCTCGAGGAGGGCACAGTCGCGATGTCTTTCCTGTGGGACTACGAGTGGCAGCGGATCAACAACGACGAGCTGGTGCTGACCGAGCTCTTCAACGACCCCACCGTGCTGCTCGTCGGCTCCACCCACCGCCTGGCCCGGCGCCGTACCGTCCGCATGGCCGACCTCGCCGACGAGCCCTGGATCATCCGCGCCGGAGGACACCCGGTCGTCGAGGTGCTGCAGCGCAGCGCCGTGGCCGCCGGCTTCACCCCGACCATCGCCTTCCAGGCCAACGACTACCAGGAGGCCCAGGCCATGGTCAGCGTCGGCCTCGGCATCGCCCTGGCGCCCAGGACGGCCACCGTCAACCAGCACCCCGACGTGCGGGTCGTCTCCTTGGGTGACACCGCGCCCTCTCGGCGGGTCCTGGTCGCGCACCGGCCCGGCCGCGTCCGGAGCGCCGCTGAGCTCGCCCTCCACGAGGTGCTGGTCGAGACCGCGTCGACCTATGCCTGAGTCAGCGGTGAGACCACGCGATAGGGGCGCTGCGTCGCCGGACGGCCCGCTCCTGAAAGGACGAAGCCCCGGATCCGAGGACCCGGGGCCTGTCACTACGTGCGCGAGGGAGGAGTTGAACCGTAGGAGCACGACGCTCCCTCACGCGCCGAACACCGTCCTGAGCGTGAAACCGGCGTCCTGATACCTCCGGTTGGCTCCCGTTTCGTCTGGGGCGTGCACCCCCGGGGTGCACCAGGCAGTGTTCAGCTGCACCATCGTCGATGGCCGTCCGTCATCCGAGCCTGCCCGGCGCATCCGTCGCAGCCAGAGTTCCTCAGCGCGTCGCCACGTGCTCCGCGATGCAAGTCCAGTCGGTCTCCCCGTGGCCCGATTCGGAAGCGGCAGTGAACAAGCGGTGGAGCGCGTCGTACATTCCTGGGTCGATGCCCATCTCCCGCAGGGCTGCGCCGTACTCCGCTGCCCACGCGGCCATCACGTCCACGGGGACTTCCACCACGGGTTCTGACCGGTCCGGCGGTGCGACGATCTGGTCGAGCAGCTGCTCGATGTGGAATTGGTAGAAGTCCAGGACGCCCTTTCTGAATACCTCGCGGGGGATGTCCTGGGACTCGGCGATGCGCGCCCCTTGGAGGAGGCCGACAGCCATGGGAAGGAACCCGAGCTGAACTGCCATGCCGCTCAAGTACGCCGAGGCGGGAGCTGCGTTCACATAGGTGACGCGCCCAATCCGCTCGAGCCGCTCGCGGTGCGCCTCGAAGGCCGTTCGATGCCCCGAGACGAGGAAGACGCCGGCCCTGGCTCGGACCTGGCGGGGTCCGGCAGCGATCTCCAAGTCAAGGTACGCCCCTCCAGCTGCGCTCACCACGGCTTCGAACTCTTGCGCTTGGTCGGCGGTGACGAACGAGGTGGAGGCAACGACGCTTCCTCTGAGGACTTGTCCTGCGCCTTCTACGAGGATGCGCGCCACGTCGTGATCCGAGACCGACATGATCGTCAGCGGGCTCGACATCAGCGCCACGTTCACCGACTCCGCCAGATGCACCCTCAGGCCGGAAAGCACCTCGGCCTTCGCCTTGGTCCGGTTCCAGACAGTCACGTCGGCACCAGAGGCTTTCAGAGCCTCCACCAGCGCGGTGCCCATCGCCCCGGTCCCGATCACCGAGACGTCACTCACCTGGCAGCCTCCGAACCCGCTCATCGCGCAGGGGCTCTTCCACCTCCGCCGCTGGGACAGCCGAAGTGGCTTCGTCGTCGGTGCCGTCAGCCCATGAGGCCGAGCTGCGCCAACATCCCTGTCGAGTCAAAGTACGCACATTCCTCCACGATCAGGTCGCCTGTGCCGAGAGTCCAGAAGATTGCCATGTCCACGGCGAAGGGCTTGCCGGTGGCGAGGATCTCACCGTCGGGCCCGGGCATAGGACCTGTCATGGTGCCGGTGGCGTGCAGCTCCCAGGCGATGGCTCCGCTTCCCACGACCGGATCACCGGTCAGGGTCCAGAGCATGTCGGGGAACGCCCTCCGGAACGCCGAGGCGGTCGCGAGCACGGCCTCCCGGCCCTTCATCGGCTCGGGGGACATGGGATCCACGAGGACCACGTCGGCGGCGTAGAAGACCCCGAGGGCGGCGGCGTCGCCTGAGTTGTAGATGTCGACGTACCTCCGAACCAGCTCTGCGTCAGTCATGCGTCATCTCCCCGCAGTCGAACCGAACCGATATCTGCAAATCTGTTCCGTCAGTTGGGCGTTCGTCCATTCCAGAAACCTGGCAACTCAGCGGCCGCGGCTCGATATCGTTGATCTGTCTTGGGGTCTGGAGGCCAGATGGCACGGCTATCGATGGATGACGCGAGCGCCCGGATCCGTCAGCTCGCCCGCGCGGGACTCCATACCCGCGCGTTCTTCGAGGCGGCGGGCGAAACGGTGTGTCGCGCTGTCCCGGTCGGCGGTGCGCCACCGTTCTGGAACACCATCGACCCCTCGTCCCAGCTGATCACCAGCGTCCACTTCGACGGTGAGTGCTTTTTCGACCTTGCTGGTCAACTTGAGTGGGAATACCTCGCGGATGACGTGAACAAGACCGCCGACGTCCTCGCGTGCGATCTGGGTGTCCAGACGCTTCACCAAGTGACCGGCGGGGTCCCTGAACGCAGCCCGGTCTTCCGTGAGTACCTGCGACCGCACGGCATCGAGCAAGAGGTCGCCGTGGCGTTGCGGGCAAGGACCGGCGAGGCCTGGGGATCCCTGCGCCTCAACAGGTGTGCCGGCCAGGCCATGTTCAGCGCCGTTGAGCTCGACTTCCTGTGCTCGGTGGGCCTCCACCTGGCGGAGGGGGTGCGCCGCGGTCTGATGCTGGGCGAAGCCCTTGAGCCCGACTGGCCCGATGCGCCGGGCCTGGTGGTCATGGGCGAGGGTCTCTCGGTCGAATCCGTCTCCCCGGAGGCAGAACACTGGCTGAAGGAGTTGACCGAAGGGCATGAGCGCTCACCGGCCGCGCTCTTGTCGGTCGCAGCTCGAGCCACTGGCTGGGACGGACCCGCACAGGCCCGGGTCCGTACCACCACTGGAAGGTGGCTCCTCCTCCATGGAACGTCGATCACGACGCCGGTAGGCCCCCGCGCGGCAGTCATCATCGAACCAGTTGCCAGGGCTCGGATCGCGAGCGTGCTGATGGCGGCCTACGGGCTCACACCTCGAGAACGCGAGATCACGAGGCTGGTGCTGATGGGTCAGTCCACCGCGCAGATCGCCGACGATCTGGTGATCGCCCCGGTCACCGTGCAGCAGCACCTCAAGAGCATCTTCGCGAAGACCGGCGTCCACAGTCGCCGCGATCTGGTTTGCACCGTGTTCGTCGACCACTACGACCCAAGGGTGCGCGACAACGAGCAACGACGGGTTGTTGCGCGACCCTCACGCGGTGGCCCCGCCCCGCTCAGCAAGTGAGCGCACTTCGTGCTCCTCATGTAGTTGATCCGGCTCGCGCCGATGCGGCAACCGTATTCGAAGAGCATCGCGCCGGCCGCTGCCACCGGTCACCATGGCACGGATGCTGGCTTGACGCGCTCGTCCGGCCAGCGGCGATCGTCGTCGATGTGGGAGCGAGCATGCCTGGGCAGCCGGGCGGCGAGCAGCAGGCCCGGTACCACGACCGCCGACATCGCCGACATCGCCAGGTAGGGATTGCCGAGGGCGGCCTGCACGATCAGCACCACCACCACACCGCCCAGGTTGCCGGCGAGCAGCAGGAACCCCGTGGCCGTGCCGGCCCGATCGGGACCCGACTCCAACTCCGACCAGTCCAGCGCCATCGGAAGGCCTGCGAGGAGGACGAACCCCACGAGCGCCAGCAGGACGCCGACGAACAGCACGCCGGACAGCAAGGCGAGAGCAACGGCGATGGCCAGGAACGCGACCACGCTGATCAGTGTGGTCGCGACCAGCAACGCGCGGCGCCGGTCATGGCGCGCGGCGAGTCCGGGCAGCACGGCCGCGCCGCCGACCCCGAAGACCGTCATCACCGCAATGAGGGTCCCGGCGACACCGGGATGACCCAGGTCGACGAGGATCGTGTCCAGCCAGGTGGCCACGGCGTTGAACACGCCGACCCCGATGAAGAGCAGGCCGGCCAGTCGCCACATCAGCGGATCGCGGCGCAGCCACCTCAGCGACGTCTCGCCGGTCGCGCCGAGCGCGTACGACGCGGGCACACGGACCGCTACCAGTACCGCCGCGGCAGCCGCCACCGCGAAGCCGGCCTGAAGACCGAGCACCAAGCCGAGGCCACCAGCGCCCATCAGCGCCCCTCCGGTCAACGCGGCGACCAGGATGCCGCCGAACTGGGCGGCGCTGGCTACCGAGATCGCCGCGGTCCGCTCGAGCGGCGGGAAGTAGCGAGCGGCCACCTTCGTGCTGGCGTTCAGCACGAACGGCTGTCCGACGGACATCACCACCTGACCGACGAAGACCGTCTGGTACGACGAGGTGTCGACGGTCCGGATCACGGCGCCGATGGCGGTGAGCAGCGCACCGGCGGCCAATGCGGTGCCGAACCGCCGGTCCAGCCAGCGGCCGGCCGGTATCGCGAGCAGGACGAACATCAGCGGGTTGATGACCGCGAGGTCGCCGATCGCTCCCTCGGAGACGCCGAGCGCGTCGCGGGACTGCCGGGCTATCGGTGCGAAGGTCAGCCAGAGGATCTGGGTGGCGCTGACCAACAGGGCGAAGGCGGCGAGCACCAACCAACGGCTGCGGCGTGGCACGCCTCAGACCCCCCCGCTCCGGGTGCGCAGCCAGGTCACCTTGGGCAGGGTCCACTGGTCGAAACCAGCCAGTGATTTCTCCGCGCCGCCGAAACCGGACTGCTTCCAGCCGCCGAACGGGGTGGTGATGTCGCCCTCGCCGTAGCAGTTGATCGAGACCACGCCCGCCTCCACCCGCCGGGCGACCCGGAGCGCGCTGTCGATGTCGCGCGACCACACGGATGCCGCCAGCCCGTACTCGGTGTCGTTGGCGAGGGCAATGGCCTCATCCTCGTCCCGGAAGGGTGACACCGTGACGACGGGTGCGAAGGTCTCCTCCCGGGACAGCGCACAGTCACGCGGCACGTTCGAGACGACAGTGGCGGGCAGGTAGTGGCCTCCCGGCAGGACCTGGACCGCAGACCCGCCGGTGAGCAGCTCGGCCCCTTGCGTGACGGCGTCGCTCACTGCGGACTCGGCGCGCTCGAGTGCGGCGTGGTTGATCAGCGGCCCCATCTGGGTGCGGGCCTCGGCCGGGTCACCGAGCACCAGCTTCTCGGCGACTGCGACAAGCCGTCCGACCACCTCGTCGAAGATCGACGCGTCGACGTAGATGCGCGATCCTGCGGTGCAGTTCTGGCCGCTGTTGAGGAACGCGGCGACCGCCATCTCCTCGAACAGCTCCTCGCCGAACGAGAGTGCATCGCGCATGAGGATCTGGGGACTCTTGCCGCCCATCTCCAGCGAGACCCGTTTGAAGTTCGAGGCGCCGGCGCCGGCGAGGATCTGCCTTCCCGTGGCTTGCGCGCCGGTGAACGAGATCGCGCGGACCAGGGGGTCCTCGGCCAACGCCCGGCCGGTCACCGCTCCGTGACCGGGTAGCACGGTGAGCACCCCGGTCGGCAGGCCTGCCTCGGCCGCGAGAGCGGCCAAGTGCTGGACCGAGCGAGGTGTGGCCTCGGCCGGTTTCAGCAGCAGGCAGTTGCCCGACGCCAGAGCAGGCCCGATCTTCCAGGCCGCCATCGCCAGCGGGTAGTTCCAGGGGACGAGGGCCGCGACCGCGCCCATCGGGTGCCGGGTGGTGATGCCCAGGGCACTGTCGTCGGTGGGTGCGACCGACCCGGACACCTTGTCGGCGGCCTCGGCGAACCAGCGGATCGACTCGATCGCGCCGGGGACGTCGCCGGTGATGCAGTCGGTGATCGGCTTGCCGCCGTCCTCGGAGTCCAGCCTCGCCAGCACTGGTGCGTCGCGCTCCATCAACCTGGCCAGCTCGGTCATCAGCTCGCCTCGCGCCCGCGGATGCAGCGCGGCCCAGGCGGGAGCTGCCTCGGCCGCCACCGCGACTGCCTCCCGGACACCCCGCTCGTCAACCGGACGGTACGTCGCCACGGCGGCGCCGTCCGCAGGGCGCCGTACCGTGATGAGCTCGGAGAGCCCGAGCCGGGACTCAGACACGCTCCGCCTCCACCCACTCCCAGCGGGAGCCCTCTCGCCGAACAATGCCTCGTCGCTCCAGTGTGCGCAGGTAGCGCTCCATGCCGCGCTCGCCCTGGCCGCGGAACAAGGGGAGCAGCCTCGGAAGCAGGTTGGGGGCCAGCATCGCCACGCGCGTCAGGACGGACTCCCCCGGCCGGGGATACGCCTCTAGCCGCGGCCGATCGAGCAGCGAGACCATCGCCCGAATCACGTCGGCAGGTTGCTGCGGTGGGTTCTGGAACTGCAGGCTGTTGCCGCCGTCGACCGCCTCCTCCTGCAGCATCCGGGTGTCGACGGCCGACGGCAGGACGGATCCTGCCTTGATCCCCTTGGCCTCCAGGTCCAGGCCGATCGCCAGCATCGCGCCGCGCAGCCCGAACTTGGAAGCGGTGTAGATCGGAGTCTCCCCGAGCGGGAAGATGCCTCCGAGCGAGACGGTGGTGACGACCCGTGGGTCCGACGACCGCCGGAGCAGTGGGATCGCCAGGCGGGTCAGGACCAGCGGCGAGAGCAGGTTCACAGCGAGCTCCCGCTCGATGCTCTCTACCGATCGCTCGTCGAACCGTTCCGAGCTGGTCATGCCGACGTTGTGCACCAGCACGTCGACGCGCCCGAACCGACTGCCCAGGGTGTCGACCAGGTCCTCTACGAAACCCCGGTCGGTCAGGTCGCCGGCGATCGGCGTCCCCTCTCGCGGCAGTCCCTCAGCGACCCGCGCCGCCCTGCGAGCATCGATGTCCACCACGACGACGTCGGCTCCGCGCGCGGCGGCGAGCGTCGCGAACGCAGTGCCGATGTCGCCCGCGCCGCCGGTGGCCACGATCAGCTTGTCGTGGAAGTCGAACTTCACGACACCATCTCCAGGTGCGCTGGCGTCGGCCGATCGCCGCGCTGCTCGACAGCCCGGGGTGGGCGGCCCTCGCTGCGCCAGCCGAGCTGCTTGGCGATCTTGCGGAGGTAGCGCTTGAAGTCCGGTGCGTGGACGTACCCCTGGTGCCGCGGTGAGGCGACGAACCGCAGGCCTCCGGTGAGATCCGGCCGGTCGTGCGCGATCCGCAGCGAGAACCTGCGTGCGCTCGCGGTGTCCTGATCACGCTCGTCGATGTAGCTGGCGATCAGCTGCGCCTGCAGGTCGAACATCTGGTAGGCGCCGGAGTTGGTCTCGATGAAGCCCACCGCGTAGAGCCCCGGGTGCCGTCGCGAGAACGCCGACAGGTACAGGTCCGGGTGGTGGCTGTCGCCGAAGAAGTCCTGTGCGAACGGGACTCGCTGCTCGTAGCCGGTGGCCAGGATGACCAGGTCGTAGTCCGCCTGGCTGCCGTCGGCGAACCGGACTGTCGAGCCCTCGCTGTCGACGATGTCCGGCTTTGCGATCAGGTCACCGTGGCGGAGGTGGTGGAGCAGCTGTGAGTTCACGATCGGGTGTGATTCGAGCAGCCGGTGGTCAGGCTTCTGCAGACCTGCCGCCCGCAGGTCGCCCTCGAACAGGCGCAGGAGCCCGCCGAAGAGCTTCGACTCCAGCCGAGCCGGGAGGTGCGGTCCGCTCTCGCCGATCACGTCGACCGGCTTCCCGAACAGGTGCTTGGGGATGATCCAGTAGCCGCGACGCATGCTGATCGCGGCCGAGTGCGCGTTCGCGGCGGCGTCGCAGGCGATGTCCACGCCCGAGTTGCCCGCGCCGACGATCAGGACCCGCTTGCCGCTGAGCTCCGCAGCCGAGCGGTAGCTGATGGAGTGGCGAACCTCGCCGGTGAACGTGCCGGGCAGCGTCGGTTGGTTGGGGTTCCATTGCGCGCCGGAACAGACCACGACGTCGCGGTGCTCGGTGCGTACGCCGGACGCGCGCGTCACGGACCAGGTGCCGTCCGCGCCCCTTTCCACGGCGACGACCTCCTGTTCGAACTCGATCCGCGCCGTGAGGCCGTAGGCGTCGGCGAAGCTGCGCAGGTAGGACAGGATGTCCTCGCGCGGTGGGTAGTCGGCGTACCACTCCGGCATCGGGAAGCCACCGAATCCCGACAGCGTCCGGCTGGAGATGAAGTGCGCCGATTCGTACATCGGCGTACCGGGGTTGTCGATGTCCCAGATTCCGCCGACGGCCGAGTGCCGCTCCAGGTGGGTGTAGGGAAGACCCCTCTCGGCCAGGGCGCGGGCGACGGCCAGTCCGGCCGGGCCGGCCCCGATGATGCAGGTGTCCGGCACGGCGCTCGGCGTCGGTGGTTCGGTGTGGGTGCTCACGACGGCTCCTCCGTCAGGGGAATGCTGGCCCCTTCATGGTCGGGGCCGCGGCACCGGTGGGCACTGACCTCTCCGGCCAGGAGGAGGACCTCAGCGGCCAGGAGGCAGGGTCGGAAGCGCCCGCCCGTCAAGCATCGTCTTGCGCAGCTCCTGGGGTGAGCTGCCATGCCAACGTCGCACCGCTCGACGGAGCGCTCGCTCGTCGGAGAACCCGGCGCTCCGCGCGATCTCGCGCGCGGTCAGCTCGGGGCGGCGCAGCAGCCCTTCCACCCGTTCGCGACGGACGCCCTCGACGAGCTCCTGGTACGTCGTGCCGCACTCGGTCAGCCGCCGGCGCAGCGTCCGCTCGCTGAGCGCCAGGCGGCGCGCCTGTTCGGCGAAGGACGGGACGTCGGGAAGCCGCTGCGCCACCGAGACCTCGAGCACCTCCAGCAGCTCCTGCTGGTCGCGTCGTGACGCGATCAGCGCCTCGAGCAGCTCCAGGCACGACGCGAGAGTGACCGGGTCCCGGCCCGGCATCCTGGCCCATGCCCAGCGGGCGTCGAGCACCAACCGACTGACGGGGGCACCGAACCGGACCGGACAGCCGAAGAACCCTGGATACGGGTCGGCGCCGACCGGCGGCGGCAGTGCGAGCTCCACCGCACGGGGTGCGAGCGAGGGCCCGACGGCAAGCCGGGCGACCGTGATCACCGACGTCAGCGCCTCCTCGAGCAGGAACATGCCGACCGCCGGGTCCAGCGCCGGATCCGGCAGTTCAGCCCGTAACCCGAACCCACCCTTCTCGGAACCACACGACCAGACGACCATGGCACCGGAGAGGTTCTGGTACCTGACCCCGGTCTCGATGGCGTCGGCGAGGGTGTCACTGGCCATCAGCGCCAGGCCGAGGAGCCCCCACGCGGTCAAGTGCTGAGCAGCCCCCACCGACATCCCGAGGTGCTCGTCCCCCGTCAAGTCCAATGCGCGACGGATCACCGAGCTGCCCTGCCGGTAGGACACGCGGAGGTCGACGGAGCGCATCGCCACCTCGTCCAGACCCACCTGCTCCAGGGCAGGTTTGAGGTCGACTCCACGCTCCTCGGCGACGAGAGCGAGGTACCGCAGGATGTTCGGCTGGATGGTCGCCGAGGTGCTCCGACTGGTGCCCGCACCTGAAGGGCGCGGATCATCTGGCATGTCACCGACCTCCTTTCCCAAGGCCCTCGCAGGGGAGGGGCTTACCGGATGTCCAGAAACCGACGCGCCTCGTCGACGGCCTTCGTGGCAGTGGCGGCGTCGGCGCCGGCAAGCATCAGGCTCGCCGTGCTGACCGCGGCCGCCGGATCGCCCACGACGCCGCGGTTGTGTTCCTCGAGGATGACGATGGTCGCGTTGTCGGCCAGCGCGACGATGGTTTCGGCGGGGAGGTAGTCGGAGAAGGAACCGTCGGCCTGGCCGGCGGCCACGATCTCGACGGTGCGCTGGCGTGCAGGTCGCATCAGCCGCACGATCGTTTGGTCGCCCAGCTCGTGGCGGCCCAGGCTCAGCAGCAAGCGGTACCTGTTCGCAACAGGCCAGGTCCAGAAGGTGAGTACTGCCAGATCGGTCGGCGGCTTGCCGGTGAGTGATCCCAGCCGCTCCATCAACGTCTCGAGGTCCTCGGCGGCCTGGTCGGCGATGGCGCCAACGAGCTCCGCGCGCGAGGCGAAGTGGCCGTAGATGGTGCGCCGGGCGACGGCGGCCGCGGCCGCAACGTCCGACAGGGTTGCGTCGGGGTGGGCCCCCAGGGTGTCGATGGCCGCCTCGATGATCATGTCTCGCTTAGAGCGCACGCTTGCCCCGCTCCTCTCTCGTTCACTTCTGTGCCTGCACAGCTCCGCCGCGGGCCGCTCGTTCTCCGCGGCTCGCGCCGCCAGCTCCGCGGGTCGATTCCACCGCGGTGTGCGCAACACACTATCCCGACTTGCACACAAGTGTGCAAGTGTTGCAATCTTCTTGCACACCAATGTGCAAGTAGATCGGAGTTGTTGTGGCGTTCATCGTGAAGAACCCTGTAGAGGCAGATGCGCGGCCCTATCCGCGGCGCTGGCCGGCTCTCGGCGTGCTCTGCCTGAGTCTGCTGCTGGTCGTCATGGCCAACACCTCGCTGATCGTGGCGCTGCCCGACATGACGGCCGACCTCGAGCTGCGCAGCCACGAGATGCAGTGGTTGGTCGACGGCTACACCGTTCCGTACGCCGCCCTGATGCTGCTCTTCGGCGTGTTGGGCGATCGGGTCGGGCGACGTCGTGCGCTGATCGCCGGCCTGGTGGTCTACGGCGCTGGGTCGCTGCTCGGATCGTTGGCAGACAGCACCGAGGCGGTCATTGCTGCCCGGTTCGCGATGGGCGTCAGCGCGGCGGTGATCATGCCGGCGACCCTGTCGTTGCTGGTGGCGATCTTCCCGCGCGCCGAACGGGGAAAGGCCATCTCCATCTGGGCAGCGACCTCCGGGCTGGCGATCGCGCTGGGGCCCCTCGTGTCGGGCGCCCTGCTCGCGAACGCAGGGTGGTCCTCCACCTTCCTGGTCAACGTGCCGTTCGTGGCCGTCGCGATCGTGGCCGCGCTGGCGCTGATCCCGCCTAGCCGCGTGGAGAGCCGGCAGCCCCTCGACTACCTGGGCGGCATCTACTCGATCGTCGCGATCGGGACAATGGTCTACGCCGTTATCGACGGCTTCCACGCCGGGTGGGGAGCGCTCCAGCTCTCGCTACTCGCGCTGGCAGCGCTGACCAGCCTGCTCTTCGTACGACGACAGCTGCGCCATCCTGCGCCGCTGCTGGATGTCCGCAAGCTCGCCGACCGCGCCGTCGGAGGCTCCTCGCTCGCCGTGATGCTGCTGTTCCTCTCAGCGTTCGCGGTCATCTATTACGTCGCGCAGTACCTCCAGGCGATCTTCGGCTACGGGCCACTCGAGACGGGGATCCGTCTGCTGCCCTTGGCGGTCGCCGTCACCATCGGCTCACTGCTGAGCGGCATCTTGATGCGGTGGGTCAGCGGCAGATGGCTGATTGTCACAGGGATGCTGTTGGGTGCAGGCGGCGTGCTGATCCTGACCCAGGCAGATGCATCGTCGACCTACGTCTCCTACCTGGTCGCGCTCTCCCTGCTCGGCCTCGGCATGGGCCTGAGCGAGCCACCGGCAACCGACACCATCATGGGCGGGTTCAGCGAGAGCGAGCTCGGCGCCGCTGGCGGACTCAACGACACCGCGATCGAGCTCGGCGGCTCGCTCGGCATCGCGTTCCTCGGCTCGATCCTCGCCACCACCTACGACGAGCGCCTGGCCGACAAGACCGCCGGCCAGACAGCAGCCGTCCCCGAGGCGCTGCGCGGCCAGGTAGACGGCGCGTTGGATCGTGCCGCGGACCCCGTCGGCGCGGGCGCCGGCGTCGCGGAACACCTCGCGAGCGATCCGAGCACCGCCACTCTTGCCGACGCGCTCATGCACTCGGTAACCAGCTCCTACGCTGAAGCGGTGGCCACCACCAGTTGGGTGGCGGGGCTGATGCTGGTGGTCGGCGCGATCGCGGTTGCCCTCATCCTCCCCCGGAACCTGCGCGGCGGTCACCACCACACGGACGGCGAAGAGCGCTCAGCCGGCGCGGACGGCCCGGGCGGAGGAGACGGCGCCGACAGTCAGCACCCGAAGCAGCGAGTCCGAGCGGGCGTCTGAGGTGCCGGACCCGCGCCAGGGAGCTCGCGTGGAAATGGACGAAGCCCGGATCCGAGGACCCGGGCTTCGTCACCCGTGCGCGAGGGGGAGTTGAACCGGAGAATCCCCACGCTCGGCCAGTCGCAAACCGTCGTCCTGAGCGTGAAACCGGCGTTCAGTTGCATCCGGTTCGCTCCCGTTACGTCGGGGGTGTGCACCCCGGGGGTGCACCAGCAAGTGTCGAGTTGTCCAGCTTCGATGACTGCAGCGGCCGCCGTAGTTGATGAGACATTTCTGGGCCATGGGCGAGCGTCAGAAAGGACCCCGCGGGGGGATCATGAGTTGCTGATCCTCGCTGGGCTCTGTCTCACCCGATGCCGCACCGACCAATTGCGCCTGTTGCAGCGGAGATGGGGATCTCGCGCCCTTACGCATCGAGACCCTGCGTCGCACGAAGAAGTAGTCCGCCTCGCCACGCGGGGCAATCCGCTGCGCGGTGTGAACTCGATTCCGACGATGAGTTCCCGCGACGCTCGCGGGGGTGTGCGCAGCTGACTCGGTCGCGGCATCAGGGCAGGACGGCGACTGCCTTCAGCTCGACGAGGTACTCCGGAGCGGCCAGAGCGGCAACCCCGATCAGGGTCGCCGGCGGGACTGGCCTCCTGCCGAGTCGCCCGGCGGCACGGTCCAGACCGTCGACGACCTCACTCATCCGTGCTGGCGCCCAGTCGACGACGAACATGGTCAGGTCGACGATGTCGTCCACAGAGCCCCCCGCCCCAGCGAGCGCAGTCGCGACGTGGGCATAACTGTCTTCGATCTGCGAAGCAAGATCGGACTCACCGACCTCACCTGCGCCCCACGAGACCTGGCCCGCTATGTGCACGATGCGGCTTCCAGTGGCGATGGAGACTTGGCGGTACAGGTCGATCTCGGGCAGACCGTCCGGGTTGGTGAACTCGATGGACACAGCGACTCCTTCATTTGACTTCATGCTTGAACTCAAGTGTTCATGAGTTCAAGCATGAAGTCAAACGGGTACGCTGTCTCGTCCATGCACACCACACACGACTCGAGGGGACAACGTGCCGACCAAGTGGCTGACGGATGCAGAGAAGGAAGCATGGACCGGGTTGATCTCCCTGATCCTTCTCCTTCCTGGACGACTGGAAGGGCCCCTGCAGCGCGAGGCCGGCCTCACGCTGTTCGACTACATGACGCTCAGTCAGATGTCAGAGGCACCTGACCGTCGGCTTCGCATGAGTGAGCTGGCCTTCCTCACCAGCGGATCGTTGACCCGGCTCTCGAACGTGGTCAAGCGGTTCGAGCAGAGGGGATGGGTCATCAAGTACCCCGATCCGAGCGACGGTCGATACACGATCGCCGAGCTCACCGCGTCCGGGTACGACAAGGTGGCGGAGGCAGCGCCACTCCATGTCGAAGCCGTGCGCCTCCACGCCATCGACCTGCTCTCGCCCGCTGACCAACGCGCCCTGGCACGCATCGCGGCACGACTCCGAGTCCGACCCCAGGACGTGCGGAACTAGGGAACACTCCCCGCCCCAGCGCCAGCCCGCGGTCTTGAGGTTCCTTGATCCGCCGAGCGTTGCCCTTGCCGAAACCGCGGGCGCTGCGAGCCCCCGGTTGGAAACACCGTTCCGGTGCGCCGCCGCTTCTCCATCCATGACATGTCCAAACCTCTCCGAGTAGAGGCTGGTGCACCCGTCGTTGCGGCCTTCTGCGTTCAGGCAAACTCCGGAAATCAGTAAAGCCCCAGGTCATACCTGGGGCCCAGCGATCGGTACGCGCATCCCCTTCGAGACCAGCGCCACCGGACTTGCCATGCTCGCACGCATGAGCGCCGACGAAGGGTGTGCACGGATCGGCGAAGAGCGCTACGCCGCGGTCGAGGCCCGGTTGGAGTGCGTGCGCAAGTCTGGGTCCGTGGCGCTCGTCCGCGACAGCCTGGGCCCCGGGGTGAGTGCGATAGCTGCCGCAGTGTCGGACCGCTCTGGGACGGTGGTCGGCGCAGTCAATATCTCTGGGCTCCGTCTAGAACAGCACCTCGACCCGGCCTCCGACGTAGCGCGCGAAGTCGGTCGTACCGCCACGAGCATCATGGGAGCGCTGCAGTAACCGGTGGACTCGCGTGGCCCTGGGACGGAAGTAGATGCCCCAGCCCGAGGTCGTACAGCGGGAGTGCTCCCCGGGATGCATCTACGGCCCGCAAACATCTGGCGTTCGGCCCAAGAAATGACCCTCCGCTAAGTGATCGCTGAAGGCGCGCGTGAGCCGACATAGGCGACTGAGACCAGCTCGCCTTCGTACGCCAGGAGGTCGACGCCGCAGCGACGGCGACAACAGCACATCCCGGTGCGTCTCAGCCCCGCACGACGGGCCTACTCCGAAATGGACAAAGCCCCGGATCCGAGGACCCGGGGCCTGTCACACGTGCGCGAGGGGGGAGTTGAACCCCCACGTCCTTTCGGACACACGGACCTGAACCGTGCGCGTCTGCCTATTCCGCCACTCGCGCGCTGCTGAATGATCAGCCGGGCAAGGCTATCCCAGGGCCGCCACGCGTCCCAAACCGGTGAGGGGGTCTTGGTCTCGAGGCTCGCTAGCGCTCGCACCTCAACCAGCGACGATGCGCACACCGATACGATCGAGCGAATCCCGCACCGGCGGGTGCGTGACGACGAGCGGACGGGAAAGGAGGCTCCCGCAGTGGGCGGACTGCAACGCTTCGAGCACAAGCTGGAGCAGGCCATCTCGGGGGTTTTCGCTCGCACGTTCCGCAGTGCGGTGCAACCGGTCGAGATCGCTGCCGCGCTCCAGCGGGAGCTCGACAACCAGGCACAGATCCTGTCGCGGGAGCGACGGCTGGTGCCGAACGCGTTCTCGGTCGAGCTCGCCCAGTCCGACCTGGACCGGCTCGCGCCGTACGACTCGGCCCTGGCCGCCGAGCTGGTCGAGCAGCTGCAGGAGCACGCCGACCTCCAGTCCTACGTCTTCCCGGGTCCGATCCGGATCGTGTTCGAGGCCGCGGAGGACCTCGGCACCGGCCGGTTCCGGGTGCTGAGTAAGGCGGAAGCGTCGGTGAGCGGGCACGCCCGCTACAGCGCCCGCCAGCGCACCCGGGCCGTGCTCGAGGTCAACGGCACCCGTCATCCGCTGCAGCCGCCGGGCCTCGTCGTCGGGCGCGGCAGCGAGGCCGACCTCCAGATCAACGACCCCGGTGTGAGCCGGCGACACGCCGAGTTCCTGGTCACGACACAGTCGGCCGCGGCCACCGCACCCGGCGACGGTCCGCTGCAGATCGAGGTCCACGACATGGGCTCCACCAACGGGATCACCGTGGATGGGCGCAAGGTGAGCAGGGCAGCCCTGCGCGACGGATCGCGCGTGCAGGTCGGTCACACGTCACTGGTCGTCCGTCTCCTGGAGGAAGAGATCACCGATGTCTGAGCTCACGTTGTTCCTGGTCCGGGTCGCCTACCTGGCGATCCTGTGGATCTTCGTGCTCTCGGCGATCTCGGTGATCCGTTCCGACATGTTCGGCGCCCGGCTGCCGTCGGCCGGCGGTGGCGCCGCTCCACCCGCCCCCAAGCCCCCGAAGCAGAAGGCACCGCCGAAGCGACGCGGATCGCCGACGCACGTCGCGGTGATCCAGGGCCAGAACTCCGGCGTGACCGCGAACCTCGCCGACGCGCCGATCCTCATCGGACGTGGCAACGACGCCGCGATCCGCCTCGACGACGACTATGTCTCGACCCGTCATGCTCGGATCGCCGCCTCCGGCGACCAGTGGTACGTCGAAGACCTCGGCTCCACGAACGGCACCTACCTCGGGACCCAGCGCATCACGCAGCCGACGACCATCGGCCTCGGTGCACAGGTCCGCATCGGCAAGACCATCCTGGAGCTGAGGAAGTAGTCCTTTGACGTCTGACGACAACCAGCTCCCGGACGAGCGCACGGTGCCGCCCGAGCAGCCCGAGCAGCCCGAGCAGCCCGAGCAGCCCGAGCAGCCGGAGCCACCCCCGCCCACGGAGCCGCCGCCGGCCGAGCAGCCGCCGCCGCCCGACACGGTCGAGACCGAGACCGAGCCGGAGCGGCCGACGACCGACCTCCCGGTGCCGCCCGCCGGCGCCCCGGCCGACCTGACGATGATGCGGCCGCTGCCGTCCGAGCAGCCGCTGCCTCCCGACGGCCCGACGGTCGACGCCCCCGAGGAGGAGCCGCCGCCCGTCCCCGACACCGTCGAGGCCTCGACCGAGCCGCTCCGGCTCGGCTACTACGCGATCTCCGACGTCGGCCGGGTCCGCAAGGACAACCAGGACTCCGGCTACGCCGGCCCGTGGCTGCTCGCCGTCTGCGACGGCGTCGGCGGCGCCGCCCGCGGCGACATCGCGTCCGGTGTCGCGGTCAACGAGCTCCGCCAGCTCGACGAGGCACCCGGATCCGTCGACCTGCTGGTCCGGGTCACCGACGGGCTCCACGAGGCACACGAGTCGATCGCCGGCCAGGTCGACAACGACCCCGCCCTCAGCGGCACGAGTACGACGGCGACGGTCGCCCTCTTCGACGGCCACCGGATCGCCGTCGGCCACATCGGCGACTCCCGCGGCTACCTCCTGCGCGGCGGCGAGCTCTCCCAGATCACCAGCGACCACACGTTCGTGCAGAGCCTCATCGACGAGGGCCGGATCAGCCCCGAGGAGGCGCGGATCCACCCGCACCGCAACCTCATCCTCAAGGCGCTCGACGGTCTCCACGAGGTCGAGCCCGACCTGTTCACGATCGCGCTGGCGCCCGGCGACCGGGTGTTCCTCTGCAGTGACGGCGCCTGCGGCGTGCTCGAGGACGCGCGGATGGCCGACATCCTCTCCAGCGGGTCGCCGGAGTTCGCCGCGATCGAGCTGGTCCGGGCCAGCCTCGACGCCGGCAGCTCGGACAACGTCACCTGCGTCGTCGCCGACGTGCTCACCGAGGAGCAGTTCGCGGCCAGCCCGCTGCACGACGACACCGAGCCGATGATCGTCGGCGCCGCGGCCGACCTGAAGCGGCGCATGCCCCGCAGCCTGTTCCGCGGGCACCGCTCCGGCGACACCGGCGAGCTCGAGCCGGTCGACGCCGAGATCCCCGAGGGCGTCGGCTACGCGATCCAGGCCGACCCGCCGGTCGACCAGGAGGAGTACCGCTACGCGCCGCTCCCGCCGCCCCGCTACACCTGGCTGCGCCGGATCATGGCGCTGGCGCTGGTGCTCGGGCTCGTGTGGGTCGGGCTGGCGTCGGCGTACTGGTGGACCCAGCAGCAGTACTACGTCGCCGAGCACGACGGCCAGGTCGCCGTCTACCGTGGCATCGACGGCATCCCCGGCCTCTCCAGCGTGTACCGCACCAGCGACCTCGCCGTCGACGAGCTCCCGGAGGCCGCCCAGGCGGATGTCGAGGAGGGCATCGCCGCCGACGACTACGAGGACGCGACGTCGATCGTGCGCAACCTGGCCGAGAAAATGATGCCCGCGGACGACGAGGAGTAGCCCAGACTCGTGGCCGCCAACGCCAGCCTCCTGCAGTTCGTGCACCGCCGCCGCCGCGGTGCCGAGCTGTTCCTGCTGATCCTCGCCCTGGTGGTGGGGATCGGCGCCTACGCCTCCGTCGGCCTGGGTGTCAACGGCGAGGTCCCGACCAACATCGTCGGGTACGGCGGCTGGCTGGTCGCGCTCGTGATCGCCGCCCACGTCGTGGTGCGGCTGGTGGCGCCGTACGCCGATCCGGTGCTGCTGCCGATCGTCGCCGCGCTCAACGGGCTCGGGCTCGCCGTGATCCACCGGCTCGACCTCGCCGAGGACACCGGCCGCGCCGACCAGCAGCTGATCTGGATGACGGTCGGCGTCGTGCTCTTCGTCGCGACCCTGGTGCTGCTGCCCGACCACCGGCTGCTCGCGCGGTTCACCTACACGTCGGGCCTCGCGGCCCTGGTGCTGCTGATCCTCCCGATGCTGCCGGTGATCGGCAACGAGGTGAACGGCGCCCGGATCTGGATCGCCCTGGGCCCGTTCAACTTCCAGCCCGGCGAGGTCGCCAAGGTGCTGCTCGTCATCACCTTCGCCGGCTACCTGGTCGTCCACCGCGACGCGCTCGCGCTCGCCGGCCGTCGGGTGCTCTTCGTCGACTTCCCGCGCGGCCGCGACCTCGGGCCGATCCTCGTGATGTGGGGCATCAGCCTCAGCATCCTGATCCTGCAGAAGGACCTCGGCTCGAGCCTGCTGTTCTTCGGCCTGTTCCTGATCATGCTCTACGTCGCGACCGAGCGACCCGGCTGGCTGGTCGTCGGCGGGCTGCTGTTCTTCGGCGGCGCCGCGGTGGCGTTCCGGATCTTCGGCCACGTCCAGCAGCGGGTCGAGATCTGGCTCGACCCGTTCGCCGACCGCGACGGCGACGGGTACCAGCTCGTGCAAGCCGTCTACGGCTTCGCCTGGGGCGGCCTCACCGGCCGCGGCCTCGGCCAGGGCATGCCGTCCCGCGTCCCCGAGTCGGAGTCCGACTTCATCATGGCCGCGATCGGCGAGGAGCTCGGGCTGACCGCGGTGATCGCGGTGCTGCTGCTCTACGGCCTGATCGTGGAGCGCGCTCTCCGCGCCGCCCTCATCTCCCGCGACGGCTTCGGCAAGCTGGTCGCGACCGGTCTCGCCGGCGTCCTGGCGCTCCAGGTGTTCGTCGTCATCGGCGGTGTGACCCGGCTGATCCCGCTGACGGGCCTCACCACCCCGTTCCTGTCGTACGGCGGCTCGTCCCTGGTCGCGAACTGGGCGATCATCGCGCTGCTGCTGCGCATCTCCGACCAGGCACGGCGGCCCGTGCCCGAGATCACCGAGGAGTCCGAGGATCCTGACCTGTTGCAGACCCAGATCGTGAAGGCGGTGCCCAAGTGAACCGGCCGATCCGCACGGTCTCCATCTTCTGCATGTTCCTCTTCCTGGCGCTGATGGTGAACATCACCTACCTGCAGTTCTGGCACGCCGAGGAGCTCAACACCGACCCGCTCAACGCCCGGGTCGCCGAGGCCGCGTTCAGTCGCGAGCGGGGCGAGATCCTCGCCGGCGAGGGCCGCGACCAGGTCACGCTGGCGCGCAGCGAGGAGTTCGACGACCGGTACAAGTACCTCCGCGTCTACCCCAAGCCCCGGCTCTACGCGAACATCACCGGCTTCCTCACGCTCGGCACCCAGACCGGCATCGAGCGCTCCCAGAACACCGTCCTCTCCGGCGAGGACCCGCGGCTGTTCGTGACCCGGCTCATCGACCTCGCGCAGAACCAGAGCAACAAGGGCGGCAACGTCCTCACCACGCTCGACCCCGCGGCCCAGCAGGCGGCGTACGACGCCCTCCTGTCGACCGTCGGACCCGAGGGCGAGGGCTCGGTCGTGGCGATCGAGCCGAAGACCGGCCGGATCCTGGCGATGGTGTCGCTGCCGACGTACGACCCCAACGACCTCGCGACCCACGACTTCGACGCTTCCGAGCAGGCCTACGAGCGGCTCGACGAGGACGACCGCGAGCCGCTGGTCAACCGCGCGATCCAGACCCGGCTCTTCCCGGGGTCCACGTTCAAGGTGGTCACGGCCGCGGCCGCGATCGAGAACGGCCTCTACTCCTCCGACGACAACGTCCCGTCCGGCGCCACCTGGCAGACGCCCGGCACCACCGGCGAGAGCAACGTGATCGACAACGAGGGCCGCTTCCAGTGCAGCCCCGAGGAGGTCTCGTTCCTGACCGCGATGGCCTACTCGTGCAACACCGCGTTCGCGAAGATGGCGGTCGAGCTCGGGCCGGAGAAGATGCGGGAGCAGGCCGAGGCGTTCGGCTTCAACAGCGACTACCTCAATGACCTGTCACCGCAGGCGCAGTCGGTCTACCCGGAGAGCGTCGAGGGTGCCGACGGCTCGCAGGTCGAGCTCAACGACGCCCAGACCGCCCAGACCGGCTTCGGCCAGTTCGAGGTGCAGTCGACGCCGCTGCAGATGGCGATGGTCGTGTCGGCGCTGGCCAACCGCGGCACCCTGATGCGGCCCTACCTGGTCGAGGAGGTGCAGTCCGCGGAGTACGAGACGCTCGAGACCACCGAGCCCGAGGAGCTGCGCGACGCCGTCTCCCCGACCACCGCCGACCAGGTCACCGACCTGATGGTCGAGACCGTTGCCAACGGCACCGCCTCCCCCGCCGCGATCCCCGGCGTGAGCATCGCCGGCAAGACCGGCACGGCGCAGCGCGGCGTGGAGGGACTGCCGCCGTACGGCTGGTTCGTCTCATTCGGGCCCGCCGAGGACGCGGAGGTCGCCGTGGCGGTCATGATCCAGGAGGCGCCCGGCAAGGAGATCGCCGGCGGCGCCCTGGGCGGACCGATAGCGAAGGCAGTGATGGAGGCGGTCCTGAATGACTGATCAGTACGCCGACGGGGCCCACCGCTACCGGCTCGACGAGCGGATCGCCACCGGCGGGATGGGCGTCGTCTGGCGCGCCACCGACACCCGCCTCAACCGCCCGGTCGCCGTGAAGGTGCTCAAGCACGAGTACGCCGACGACCCGCAGTTCCGCACCCGGTTCGAGACCGAGGCCCGCAACGCGGCCGCGCTCCAGCACCCCGGCATCGCGGGGGTCTTCGACTACAACTCCGACCCGGGCC
Organism: Nocardioides immobilis; assembly: GCF_003515065.1. GTDB lineage: Bacteria > Actinomycetota > Actinomycetes > Propionibacteriales > Nocardioidaceae > Nocardioides > Nocardioides immobilis. The sequence continues at coordinate 41,408 of NZ_QXGH01000020.1, read as the reverse complement.
CGGACCACGCCGGGTCGCCGTACCTCGTGATGGAGCTGGTCGAGGGCCAGCCGCTGTCGACTCTGCTGGCCCAGGCGAAGGGCAGCGGTCGGGCCCTCGACCCGGCGGTCGTGCGCGACCTGGTCCTGCAGACCGCGGATGCGCTCGCGGTCGCCCACCGTGCCGGCATCGTCCACCGCGACGTGAAGCCCGCCAACCTGATCGTCACCCCGGACCGTCGGGTGAAGGTCACCGACTTCGGCATCGCCCGCGCCGCAGATGACGCCCAGATCACCCGCACCGGCGCGGTGATGGGCACCCCGCAGTACCTCTCGCCCGAGCAGGCGCGCGGCAACCCGTCGGTGCCGGCGTCCGACGTCTACTCGCTCGGCGTGGTCGCCTTCGAGTGCCTGACCGGACGGCGGCCGTTCGAGGCCGACAGCCCGATCGCCACGGCGCTCGCGCACCTGCAGCAGCCCGTCCCCGAGCTGCCCGCCGAACTGCCGGAGGACCTGCGGAGCATCGTCCGGCGGGCGCTGGACAAGGACCCCACCCAGCGGTACGCCGACGGCGGGGAGCTCGCGGCCGCGCTCCGGGGTGCCGAGGTCGCGCCGCCCGCCGCCGTACCGCCGATGCCGCTGACCGACGCGACCGCCGTGCTCCCCACCACCTCGGAGCAGGTCGCCCCTGCCGCGGTGGCGGGTCCCACGCCGCGGCTGGACCGGCCGTCGGCCTACGAGGGCACCGCGCCGCCGGAGAAGCGGAAGAAGCCCGTCCTCGCCGTCGTCCTGATCGTGCTGCTCCTCGTCGCCGCGGCGATCGCGCTCGTCGTCTTCCTGCTGGGACAGGACGACGAGGAGCCCACCAGCGACGAGGCCCCCACCCGCAGGACCTCCGAAGTGACCTCCGCCACGAGCGAGACGACGTCCAGCGAGCCGACCACACCGACGACCACGGTGGATGAGACCGTGACCATCAACGCCGCCGACTACATCGGCCGGGATCGGTTCGAGGTCGAGGCCGAGCTCCAGCGCCTGGGGCTGGACCCGGTGCTCATCGAGGACCAGAACCCCGGCGGTGAGGAGCAGGACACCGTGAGCTCCCTCCAGGGCGGCGAGTACGAGGTGGGCGACTCGATCGACGTGCACTACTGGGGGGCGCCCGCGCCCACCGAGACGCCGACCACCGAGACGCCGACCACCGAGACGACGCCGCCGTCGGACACGGCCGGCACGGACACTGGCGGCACTGATCTGACGGAAGGTGACAACGGATGAGCAACGCCGGGCCCCCGGGCCCGACCGGTTCGACCGGGTCGGGATCGACGGTCGGCGGCCGCTACCAGCTCGGTGAGCTGCTCGGTCGCGGCGGCATGGCCGAGGTCCGCAAGGGCATCGACGCCCGCCTCGGTCGCGTGGTCGCGGTCAAGCGGCTGCGCACCGACCTGGCCAGCGATGCCACCTTCCAGGCGCGTTTCCGGCGCGAGGCGCAGTCCTCGGCCTCGCTCAACCACCCGGCGATCGTCGCGGTCTACGACACCGGCGAGGAGGCCAAGGACGACGGCGGCGACATCGTCCAGCAGCCCTACATCGTCATGGAGTACGTCGCCGGGCGCACCCTGCGCGACATCCTCCGCGAGGGTCGCAAGATCCTGCCCGAGCGGGCTCTCGAGATCACCAGCGGCGTGCTCTCCGCCCTCGACTACAGCCACCGCGCCGGGATCATCCACCGCGACATCAAGCCCGGCAACGTGATGCTCACGCCGTCGGGCGACGTGAAGGTGATGGACTTCGGCATCGCCCGCGCGATCAGCGACGCCGCGTCGTCGATGACCCAGACCGCGGCGGTCGTCGGCACCGCCCAGTACCTCTCGCCCGAGCAGGCCCGCGGCGAGTCGGTCGACTCCCGTTCCGACGTCTACTCGGCGGGCTGCCTCCTCTACGAGCTCCTCACCGGCCGGCCGCCGTTCGTGGGCGACAGCCCGGTCGCCGTCGCGTACCAACACGTGCGCGAGCCCGCCGTACCCCCGTCCCACCACGACGCCGACCTGACTCCCGACATCGACGCGATCGTCATGAAGGCGCTCGCGAAGCGGGTCGAGGACCGCTACCAGTCGGCGGCCCAGATGCGCGCCGACATCGAGCGCTACCTGGCCGGGCGGCCGGTGTCGGCGGTCGCACCGCCGCCCCTCCCCGACGAGCCGTCGACCACGGCGACCGCTGTGGTCCCGGCCGTCAACGGCACGGCCGAGACCCAGGTCCGGCAGCGGCCCGCGCCGCCCGCCGACGACCGCGACCGCAGCCGCAAGATCTGGCTCTGGCTGGTGCTGGGACTGCTGGTCCTGGCGGTGCTGGCCGCCGCCTACGTCGTGTGGCCGAAGCTCTTCCCCGACGAGCCGACCGACGTCCAGGTGCCGTCGGTCGTGGGCTACGAGGTCGACGAGGCCCGCGGGCTCCTCTCCGACGAGGGGCTCACGGACATCGACGACAAGCAGCGCCAGTGCAGCGACCAGTACGACGCCCGCCGGGTGATCGAGCAGGACCCCGAGGCGGAGGTCTACGTCGACCCCGGCACCCCGGTCTCACTGGTGCTCAGCAGCGGACCCTGCGACTTCGCGATGCCGCGGGTGATCGGCAGCCTGGAGCGGATCGCGATCGCCGACCTGGTCGACGCCGGCATCAAGCGCGCCAACATCACGGTCGCGTCCGAGCGGTGCGACACCGACGACGCCGCCGGCACGGTGGTCGAGCAGACCCCGCAGCCGGAGGCCTCGGTCGGCCGCGACGACATGGTCACGCTCTGCGTCTCCGACGGTCCCGAGGTCGTGCCTCAGGTCATCGGGAAGCGGCAGGGTGAGGCCGAGCGACTGATCATCCAGGCAGGGTTCGAGGTCGACGTCCGCGAGGACACCACGTCCGAGGCCCCGAAGGGCGAGGTCACCGACGTGATCCCCGGCGAGGGCGAGGAGCTCGACCAGGGCGAGACGGTCACCATCTTCGTCTCCACCTTCGAGGAGCCCACCACCTCGGCTCCGCCGCCGCCGACCGACACCGACGGCGACGGCCTGTCCGACGAGGACGAGGCGACGCTGGGCACCGATCCCAACAACCCTGACTCCGACGGCGACACGTACAGCGACGGCGACGAGGTCGCGGCGGGGAGCGACCCGCTCAACGTGCTCAGCGTCCCGCCGCCCAACGGGAACGACAACGACTAGGGGTTCGTGACGACCGGCCGGGCGTAGCGCAGGTCGAGGAGTCCGTCGTACGCCGGCGCGACGACCTCGTCCTCGGTCTCCGCGTCCCACCCGATCTCGAGGTAGGGGTTCACGGCGTCCGAGCGGTAGCCGCTGACGAGCGGATCGGCGTCGAGGGCGGCCATCAGGTCGTCCGGGTCGCCCACGGCCTGGATCACGTAGGGCTGCGGGTAGGGGACGCCCTGCAGCTGGACGGCGTTGCCCTCGCACTTGATGCCGGTGGTGGTGATGACCCGCTGCCCGGCGATGGTGACCGCGGTCGCGCCTCCCGCCCAGAGCGCGTTGACGACCGCCTGGATGTCCTGCTGGTGCACGACCAGCCGGTCGGCCTTGTAGTCGTGGGCGACGGCCTCGTCGAGGTTCTCCTCCGGAGCGTCGCTCAGCGTGACCGACACGCCCGCACCGGTGCGCGGCTCGAGGCCCGCGGGGTCCCGCAGCACCTCGATCCGGCCCCGGGTGCGGGTGACCCCCAGCGTCTGGACGTCCTCCGTCAGCGCATCGACCTCGTCCTCGAGGTCCTCGAGGTCCTGCCGGATCTCCTCGTACTCGGCTGCCTCCGCCTCGACCAGCCCGGCGAGGTCCGTGTAGCGGCCGGGTCGCAGGTCGGTGCCGCGGCTGTCGGCCGCCGAGATCACGAACAGGGCACCACTGAGAATCGCGACGCCCGGCGTGCCGATCCGCCAGGCGAGCGACCGGCGCCGGCGCTGTGGCGGGGGCTGGGGCGCGTCCTCGGGCTCGGGCTGGGGCGCGGCCTCGGTCGGCCCAGCCGTGTGCGCACCCGTCATGGTGTCTAGGGTAGGCGGCGACCACGTACGTCGTACCGAGGTGTCGAGCCCTGATGCCGCCGGTGCAGAGTTGAGGAGCCAGCGAAGTGAAGTTCTCCCGGCCGAGCCTGAAGCGCTCGGACAACGCGGCGTTCAAGGACCCGTCGAGCGGTCCGATGTTCAGCATCCGCTTCCTGGTCTCGCTGGTGCTCATGCTGGGCGGCATCGCCTGGATGGCGTACTACTACATCGGCGTTCGTCCGGTCGCCGGCTTCGGCGACGACGACAAGCCCCTGTTCGACCTCGACGCCGGCAAGGAGGGCGTCGTCACCGGTTGGCAGCTCATGGGCGACCTGCAGGAGTGGAACTACCTGATCGGCTTCGGCGCGATCATGCTCGGCCTGATGATCGCCGCCCACCCGTCGACCCCGCTCGGCCGCGGCCGCGGTGTCGTGGTCGGCATGCTCGGCTGCTTCGTCCTCGGCCTGCTGTGGATCTGCACCTACTACGTCGTCGGCACCGGCGACCACGCGCAGGACCTCGCGGTCTTCAACGACCTCGAGCAGAAGAACCTCTTCGTCGGCATCGCCTTCATGGCCGTGGGGTTCACGTTCGCCACCAAGTGGGAGTAGCGCTCCTCCACAGGGTTCTCCACAGCGGGGGATAACTACAACGTTGTAGTTACCCACAGCTGTGGGGAAACCTGTGGGAACTCCGCAGCAGAGTTCCTACGCGAGTACGGCGGTGCGGGCGAGCGTGGCAGCGGACAGCGCCACGACCACCAGGGTGATGCCCGCGACCTGGAGCTGCCGGCGCCGGTCCTTGGGCGCGTAGACCACGATCGCGGTCACGAGAGCGCCGCCGAGGAAGCCGCCGAGGTGGCCCTGCCAGGACACGTTGGGGAACGTGAACGTCAGCACGGCGTTGATGCCGAGCCACATCACGATGCTCTGCACGTTGCCGCCGACCTTGTGGACCACGATCAGCAGCGCGCCCATCAGGCCGAAGATCGCGCCGGAGGCGCCGAGCGTCGCCGAGCCCTCGCCGGAGAACCAGTAGACGCAGACCGAGCCCGCCAGCCCGGACACGAGGTAGAGCGCGAGGTAGCGAGCGCGGCCGAGCACCGCCTCGAGCTGGGGTCCGAGCAGGAAGAGCACCAGCATGTTGAAGCCGATGTGCCAGATCTGCACGTGCGAGAACATGCTGGTGACCAGCTGCCAGTAGGCACCGTCGGACACCCCGGGGAACCAGGAGCCGTCCGGCACCCCCTCGCAGAGGCGGTCGGAGTCGAGGCTGGGGTAGTAGACCTCCGCGTTGCCCTCCTCGTAGCACCGCCCGGTCGGGAGCAGGGCGAGCCGGTCGACGAGCAGGCTCTTCGTCCAGCCGGTCGCGAGGATCGCCGCCCACACCAGGCCGTTGAGCCCGATCAGGACGAACGTGGTCACCCGTGGATCGGCGGAGCGGCGGCCGCCGTACGCCGCCTGCGCCTGGCGCGTGGTCTTCGCGCCCTCCTTGACGCAGTCCGGGCAGTGGAAGCCGACGGCTGCGTCACGCATGCAGTCCGGGCAGATCGCCTTCTCGCAGCGCTGGCACCGGACGTAGGTCTCGCGGTCGGGGTGCCGATAGCAGGTCGGCACCCCGGCCGGCGGCCCCGACGGCCCCGACGGACCGGTCACTCAGGCCCCGGTGATCTCAACCGACTCGATGACGACCGGCTCCTTGGGGCGGTCACCCGGGCCGGTCGGGACGGCGGCGATCGCGTCGACGACGTCGCGTCCGGCCTGGTCGGCGACCTCGCCGAAGATGGTGTGCTTGAAGTTCAGCCACGTCGTCGCGCCGACCGTGATGAAGAACTGCGAGCCGTTGGTGCCCTTGCCGCCCTGGACGCCGGCGTTCGCCATCGCCAGCAGGTAGGGCTTGTCGAAGGTCAGCTCGGGGTGCGGCTCGTCGTCGAAGTTGTAGCCGGGACCGCCGGTGCCGGTGCCCTGCGGGCAGCCGCCCTGGATCATGAAGCCGGGGATGATCCGGTGGAAGGCGAGGCCGTCGTAGAACGGCGTGGATCCGGCCGAGCCCTCCCGCGGGGACGGGCGGTAGGGGCCGTCCGCGGACACCTCGACCGGGTTGCCGGTCGCCAGACCAACGAAGCTCTGCACCGTGCGCGGTGCGTGGTTGGGGAACAGGTTGATCGTGATGTCGCCCTTGTTCGTCTTCAGGATGGCCTGGAGGTCCGCCATGAGCTGCCTTTCGCGCTGCAACGTCGGTGCGGACGTCGGTGCCCGCACCCTCGCGCCGATCCTACGGGGGCCGTGAGATTCATCGTCCGCACGGGCTGCGCGGTGTGGGATGCGCGTGGTGGGATGGGGTAGTGACTAGGACGGAAGGTCCGGCGCACAGATCTCGGATTCGGAAAGGTTCGGCCATGGGACTTCGCAGGAAGAAGACGCTTCTCGAGCAGGCGGAGGGGTACGTCGAGGCAGCGATCGACCAGGCAAGGGACTTCGTGCACGACACGGCCCGACCCGCGCTCCACGACGCCAAGGAGAAGGCAGCTCCCGTGGTCGCCGCGGGTGCCGCGACTGCTGCCGAGAAGGCTGCTGAGGCGAGGCAGAAGGCCGCCCCCGTGATCGCGGCGGGCGCCGCCACGCTCGCCGAGAAGGCCTCCGAGGCCAAGGACTACGCAGAGACCAAGGCCGCTGAGCTCAACGGGTCGAACCCCAAGAAGCGGTCCAAGATCAAGACGCTCCTGATGCTCGGAGCCGTGGGTGGCGCCGTGGCCGTGATCGCCAAGAAGCTCCAGGGCGGCAACGACGGCGGTGGCTGGCAGACGTCGTACGACCCGGCGCCGCCGCCGAGCCCCGCCGCAGCCGTGCCGACCCCGGTCGACACCCCCGCCGACACCCCGGCCGAGGAGCCCCTCGACGCGGTGGACGCGGCCGACGCCCCGTCACCGGACCCGCTGTCCGACCCGCTCCCCACCGAGGCAGACCCGGAGTCCGAGCGCTAGCGACTGTCTCGAGACCCGACGAGCTCCGGGTGCTCGGCCCGGAGCTGCTCGGCCACCCGGCGCTCGACCCAGAAGATGAGCGCCGGGACCAGGCCGGCCACCATCATCAGCAGGAAGCGCGGCAGCGGCCAACCCGCGCGCTGGGTGAGCACGAACGCGATCACCACGTAGACCATGTAGACCCAGCCGTGGACGACCCACACCGGCGTCAGCTGATCGCCGAGCTCCTGGAGCGAGCCACCGTCGGGGAAGCCGTACTTCAGCACGAAGCCGACGGTCCCGACGAGCAGCAGCCCGCCGACGATGAAGGCCAGCACGCGGTAGGTCTTGAAGAGGCCGTTCACGGCGACGAACCTACCGCGCGGGCCTCGTCGTCCGGGGCGGTGGGCTCGCGCCGTACGGCGGTGGCGTCGCGCACGAACCGCCACCACAGGAAGAGCGCGAAGGCCGCGAAGAGCCACCACTCGATCGCGTAGGCGATGTTGCGCCACGCGGTGAACGTGCCGGCGGGCGGGAGCTGGTCGAGCGTGGCGGGGCCGAGGTCCGCCGTACCCGCGTTGCGACCGCCGGCCTCCTCGGTCGCTGCCGGGTCGACGACCACGTAGCCGCCGTAGAGGTCGACGTCGACGCGCTGCACCAGGTCGGCGATCCGGACCTGCGGGAAGACGTCGTCGGTCGGGTCCTCGTCGGCCGCGCCCGTGCCCTCGCCGGGCTGCAGCCAGCCGACCAGGGTCGCCGTTCCGGTCGGGGGCGGTGGCGCCGACTCGGGGTCCACACCGGGCAGCCAACCGCGCACGACCGGGATCGCCGCCTCGTCGGGCCCGTCGACAGCGAGCGGCGTGACGACCCAGCTGCCGTCCTCGCCGTCCGTCTCGCGACCGGACACGAGCACGGTGCCCTCGGGGAGCCAGGTGCCCTCGACGGTGACCGGGCGGCCGACGTGCTTGGTCGGGAACGGCTCGTCGGGTCCGAGTACGTCGGTCAGCGGCTCCGGCTCGGCGTTGGTGAGGTCGACCCGCTCGGCCGCGCGATGGGCCTCCCAGGCGTCGTACTGCCACAGGCCGAGCGCGATCGCCGCACCCACGCACCCGAGCGCGATCAGGTGCGCCGCCCACAACCGGGGGCTCCACCACGCGACGGCCTGCACCCGGTCAGCCTACGGACCGCCGACCCGGCGCATCTCTGCGCCTCAGCAACGCCGAGTCGGCGCGTTCTGAGTTGAGCCGACTCGGCAAGATTGGTATTACCACTTGACCAATGTGCCATCACCGACGTACGGTCGGCCGCATGGCGTTGAAACCCGTGACCCGGAAGTCCGTGTCGGACCAGGTGTTCGACCAGGTGCTGGGCGAGGTGATGGACGGCGGCCTCGAGGTCGGCGAGCAGCTCCCGAGCGAGCGCCGGCTGGCCGAGGTGCTCGGCGTCTCCCGTCCGGCGGTCCGCGAGGCGCTCCAGCGGATGACGCAGACCCGGCTGGTCGAAGTCCGGCACGGGGGCGGCGCGACCGTCCGCGACTTCCGGAGGTACGGCGGGCTCGACCTGCTCCCGCACCTCCTGGTCAGGGACGGCGGGATCGATCCGTCGGTCGCGCGCAGCGTGGTCGAGGCGCGGACCTCGGTGGCGCCCGGCATCGCGGCGCTGGCCGCGGAGCGCGGCGGGCCCGCGCTCACGGCCGCGCTCGGCACGGTGGTCGACCGGCTCGTTGCCACGACCGACCCGGTGACCTGGCAGGAGCTCGCGCTCGAGTTCTGGGACGTCGTCGTCGACGGTGCGGACTCGATCGTGTTCCGGCTGATGTTCAACGGCCTGCGGGCGGCCTACGAACCTGCCCTGCCGGCCCTCGCGCCGGCCCTCGCCGCCGAGGTCGGCCAGGTCGACCCCTACCGCCTGCTCGCGACGGCGATCGCGGCCGGCGACCCCGCCACCGCCCGCGCCGCCGCCGAGCGGGTGCTGGCCCCCACCAACGCCGCCCTGATGGACGCCTTCGCGGCGCTCGCGGCGACCTCCACGACCACCGAGGGAGCCGAGTCATGACGAGCAACGACGTCGAAGCACAGGCCCGCCGCCAGGTCGAGCGCGACGAAGCGAGGATCACGGGCGGCCGTCGTACCAGCCAGTCGCTCGGCCAGGTCTTCACCGAGTTCTGGCGGCACCCGTCGCCGTACATCCTGGGCACCGCCCTGACCGGCGCGATCACCGGCCGCGTCCTCGCCGGTCCGGGTGCCTGGTGGGAGCTCCTCATCCCGGCCGGCCTGGTCGCGATCATGCCGGTCGTGGAGTGGGTGATCCACGTCTGCATCCTGCACTGGCGGCCGCGCCGCGTCGCCGGCCTCACGATCGACCCGCTGCTGTCCCGCAAGCACCGCGCCCACCACGCCGACCCCCGTTCGATCCCGCTGGTGTTCGTGCCGTGGCAGGTCGAGCTGACGACGGCGCCGTTCCTGGTCCTCGTCGCCTGGGCGGCCACACCGACCTGGTCGTCGACGTTCACCGTCATCGTGACGGTGGTCGTCCTGCTGACGGCGTACGAGTGGACCCACTACGTCCTGCACAGCGACTACCGGCCCAAGTCCCGCTGGTTCCGGTCGGTCTGGCGCAACCACCGGCTGCATCACTACAAGAGCGAGCACTACTGGTTCACGGTCACCTCGGCCGCGACCGCCGACCGGCTGTTCGGCACCTACCCGGACCCGGCCACCGTCCCGACCTCGCCGACGGCGCGCAACCTCCACGGTTTGGAAGGCTGACCTGCCACGATGGGCTCCGTGCGGGTCCACCACCTCAACTGCGCCAGCTTCCGGCCTGCCATCGCTCCCCCGATGGTCGCCCACGTCCTCCTCGTCGAGCGGGACGGCGGTCTGCTCCTCGTCGACACCGGCTACGGCTCCGGCGAGCTGGCCGACCCCGGGCGGCTCGGCAAGCCCTACCTGCTCGCGGTCCGGCCCGCCCTCGACCCCGGCGAGACCGCGCTCGCCCAGGTGAAGGCCCTCGGCTTCGCGCCCGAGGACGTCACCGACATCGCGGTGACCCACCTCGACTCCGACCACGCCGGCGGGCTGGTCGACTTCCCCCACGCCCGCGTCCACATCCACCAGCCCGAGCTCGACGCCGCCCGGCACCCGAGGTTCATGGAGAAGCAGCGTTACCTCCCCGCGCAGTGGGCGCACGGCCCGCAGTGGGTCCAGCACTCCGAGCCGGGCGACGACTGGTTCGGCTTCCCGTCGGTGACAGCGATCGGCGACGACGTCGTCATGATCCCGCTGCTGGGCCACACGCGCGGTCACGCCGGCATCGCCGTCCGCGACGCCGCCGACCACTGGCTGCTGCACGCAGGCGACGCCGTGTTCGACGGCGACCAGCTGGCGACGCCGCCGTCGTGCGCCCGCTCACTGACGGTCATGCAGACATTGATGGCGGTCTCCAACAAGCTGCGTCGCGAGAACACCGAGCGGCTGCGCGAGCTGGTGGCGACCCACTCCGACGAGGTCACCGTGTTCTGCGCGCACGACAAGGCGCAGTACGGCGCACTCGCCACCCGCTGAGTGAAGCGGGTCAGTCGCCGCAGACTGCGAACGGCAGGTGCTGGTCGGTGATCAGCGCCGTCGCTGCCGACGGCCGCTGCAGGTCGTAGCCGAGGCGACCGGTGGACGGGTCCGCCACCCCGCGGGAGAAGGCGGCGCCGAACTCGGGGCGGATCGCCGGCATCACCTCGTCCAGCCGCAGCCGGTCGAACGCGTCGGGGCGGTTTTCTCCCAGCTTCACCGTCGCCAGGCTGCCGCCGAGGGCGACCGAGAACCCCTCGAGCGGGTCGAGCGCGGCGAGCGCCGCGCGCGGCGCTTCCGCGAGCTGCGCCTCCATGCCCTCGCCGAACACCGTGTCGAACGGCAGGCAGGACCGCTCGACGTACGTCGCGTTCGCCTCCTGTCCGACCAGGTCGACGACCTCCTCGAGCGCTGCCCAGCTGTCGTCACCCTCGGGCGGCTCCGCCGAGGTCACCACCCTCCGCTCTGCGTCGAGCACGGCCCCGGCGAGCGGGCCGACCCGGTCCCGGATCGCCTCCTCGACCTGGGTCATGGACACGTCGTCGTGGAAGGCCATCACCCAGCCGTCGGCCCCGCCGGCGTACGTCGCCTCCCAGGCGACGTCGTCCGCACCGAAGCCGTAGGCCCGGAGCTCCTCGGCCGCGGGCCGCAGCATTCCCGTCGACAACGTCGCCGCCTTCGGCAACGCCCGCCAGAACCGGGCGCGCTCGGCGGCCGACGCTTCGCGGTTGAGGAAGCCGAAGCCCAGGGTCAGCCGGAGCTGGTCGAGGTCGGTGACCTCGAGAGTCGTCGCGTCCGAAGGCACCAGTGCGAGGACGGCGGCCGACGGCTCCAACGACGGGTCGTACTCCGTCGAGATCGCCGACGTGTCGGGATCCTCCGGATAGACCGGGTCGGCGGGGTCGCTACAACCGGCGGCCAGCAGCACCACGACCGGCACCAGCCAGCGAACCCCAGAACTCACGGCGCTGAGTCTGCCACGACCTAGCAGATTCTCTCGTCCGGACGGCGGCGCGGTCGGCAGTTCGGGGGGTCGGCAGTGGTGCAGGTCTCGCCCGGGGAATTCGCGCTCGGGGGAATTCCCCTTATGGTCCTTGGAGCCTAAAACAGGAGGAGTCTCCTTGCTTCGCACTATCGTCACATTCCTCGTAGCCGCCGTCGCCGGCCTCTCGGTGGGCATCAGCCCCGCGACCGCGGACAACCTTCCCCCGCTGATGCTGGGCCCCGGCGACGCCGGCGTCAGCGACATGGGTGGCAGCGCGATCGTCCGCTACTCGAAGTACGGCCCGGTCTACATCTCGGGCAAGCACAACCAGCACCTGCGGGTCACCTGGGTCTCGGAGCGCCACAGCATCCGGTTCCGTGACACTCGCACCAACCGGTGGAAGAGCCTGCCCGACCGTTGCCAGAAGGAGCGGGTGAAGGTCGGCGTCTCGGCGGTCTGCAAGGTCCCGCCGCGCTTCAACACCCAGCGGATGTTCATCCAGGTCTGGCCGCGCCTCGGTCACGACTACACCGACGGCCGCACCCTGCCGAGCCGGTTCCGGCTCTGGGTCCTGACCGACGCGGGCAACGACATCGTCTACGGCGGCGATGGCCGCGACTTCGTCAACGGCGCCAAGGGCAACGACCGCATCTACGGCGGCCCCGGCCGTGACTGGCTCCGCGGCGGCCCCGGTGCCGACCGGATCGTCGGCGGCAGCGGCAGCGACCGCGTCAGCCACGGCTGACCACCAGCTGAACGCACGAAGCCCCGGACCGTGAGGTCCGGGGCTTCGCTCATTTCGGGTCGGTCCAGGGCGTGCGCCGATCGCACGCCGTGAACTCAGCGGTCAGCCGACCGAGAGCAGCGTGACCTCGTCCGAACCGGCGTACGAGATGACCCCGAGCCACCGCTTTGCCGGATCGAGGCCGCTCCAGGACGCGGTGAGTGTCAACGGCTCGCCCAGGGTCGCCGGTGCGGGCGAGGGGGTGACCGTCGCGTTGCCTGCCGATCCCTCCTCGACCACGAAGTTGGCGAGGCCGTAGGACGTCGAGCCGCCAGGTGTCGCGAACCCGTTGACGTAGACGTCGTAGGTGCCCGCCTCCGGCGCCAGCAGAGTGACCTGCTCGTCGGCCGCGCCGGACGCGGAGAGATCGACGAAGGTGCCGTCGAGGTAGACGAACAGGTCGAGGTCCGACGTGTCGTCGTCGGCGTCCAGGCTGAACCGAGCCGCCTTGGCTCCGGCCGGCACCGTCACCTCGTACAGCTTGGTGTCGGCGTCCGGGGTGGGGTTGTCGATGTCGAACGGTCCCGTCGTCACGCTGTCGGCGATCGGGGTGACCCCGACGAGGCCGTGCACCGAGCTCTCGAGCTCGCCGGTGAAGCCCGGGATGACCTCGAAGTCCTCGGAACCGCTGGCGCTCGCGTCGGCGTGCACCTCGGACGGCGCGGAGACCGTGACCGGCTGCAGGGCCACGGGGCTGCGTACGACGTGCCCGGCGCCGGTCCAGGTCAGCGAGCCGATCGCCCACTCGCCCATGGGCGCGTCGGAGCGCGTGAACGTCACCTCGAACGAGGCTGCCTCACCCGGGTCGAGGGTGAGCTCGGCCGGTGTGACGACAGCCTCGAACCCAGGGACGTTCGCGGTGGCGGTGTACGTCGCCGCAGCGTCGTCCACGTTCCTCACCCGCCGCGTGACGGTCTCGGTGCCCGCCAGGTCGCCGATCGCGATCGACGCCTGGTTGAGGTCGGACGCCTGGATCGCCGGCAGCGTGTCGAACGGCGGCGCGAACTGCACGCCGAGGCCGATCATGAACCCGCGGTACTCGTTGGGCGTCGTCGGGTAGACCAGGCCTGGGTCGGCGGCTGGATTGGGCTGGACGAAGCCGGCGCCCTGGGCGAACGGGTCCTCGGCGCTGGAGACCGTGTCCATCGTCGTGGTCATCAGGGCCGACTTGATCTCGGAGGGCAGCCAGTTCGGGTGCTGGTCCTTCAGCAGGGCGCCGAGGCCCGCCGTGTGGGGACTGGACATCGACGTCCCGGAGTAGAAGTCCCAGTTGCGTCCGAAGTTTCCGGGCGGAGCCACCGCCGCGACCACATCGACGCCCGGCGCCGCAAGGTCGGGCTTGAGGATGTCGCCATCGGTGGTGACCGACGGTCCGCGCGAGGAGAACGCGGCGATCTCCGGCACCTGCGGCGCCTCCGCCAGCTCGGCTGGAGTGAGCGGCAGGATCGCCGCCGTCGCGCCCGCCCCGGCATCCGCGATGTAGTCGAGGATGGCGGTACGGGCGGTGTGGTCGACGTGCACGGAGGGCACGAAGTGGAAGTCACCGTTGAGCGAGTTGGCCGACGTGTTGGTCAGGACCATCGCGACGCCGCCGGCCCGCTTCACCTCGGCGCTCTTCGAGATCCGCGACGTGACGCCGCGGTCGCACTGCACGACCTTGCCCGCCGCCTTCGCGGGATCGAGGGAGCCGTCCACGCAGAGGGCCGCAGCGCTGTCGCTCGCGGACGTGTTCTTGACGCTCACCGAGGTCACCAGCGCGGTCTGGGTCGGGAGGCCCGCGGTGGTCGAGACGCCGACGTACCGTTCGCCGTTGCCGAGCTCCACCGCCAGGAAGGCGCGCCGGAACGTGGCCGCCGCCACGGTGGTCAGCCATGGTGACGGGTGGTCGAAGGTGCTCGCTCCCGGGCCGCTGTTGCCCGCCGAGTTGGCGACGTACACACCGGCGTTCGAGGCGCCCCGGAAGGCCTGCTCGACAGGGGCGAGAACGGTCGACTCGGACCCGCCGCCGATCGAGTAGTTGAGGACGTCGACGCCGTCCAGGACCGCTTGGTTGATGGCGGCCACGCTGTCGGAGTCGAAGCAACCGGGGTCGACACCGGGGCGGCCCTCCCAGCAGACCTTGTAGGCCGCGACCTTGGCACCGGGAGCCATGCCCGAGCCCGAACCGATCGCGTGGCCGTCGATGGCGACGTCCGTGCCGTGGTTTCCTGCGGCCGTCGACGCGGTGTGCGACCCGTGACCGGACCAGTCGCGCGGGGAGAGGAAGTCGGTGGTTGCGACGAACTGGCGGCCGAACCCGCGCAGGTAGTAGCGCGCACCGACCAGCTTGTCGTTGCAGGTGCGCGGCGTGAACCGCTCGCCGGGCTCGCACTGACCGCTCCACGTCGCGGGCACCGGGATGTCGGTTCCACCTGCGAACGCGTCACTCTCCGGCCAGATGCCGGTGTCGATGATGCCGACCACCACACCGGCGCCGGCGTCGTCGGGACCGCCGAGCTGCTGCCAGAGGCCACCAGCAGCGTCGAGCCCCAGGAAGGACGGGGAGTCGGTGGTGTCGACCTGCTGCTTCCGGTCGGGCGTGACCGCGATGACGCCCCGCATCTTGTCGAGCCGCGCCGCTTGGCGACCGGTGAGGTGGGCGGCGACGCCGTTGTTGGTGACCGTGAAGTCGTAGTACTTCGCGGCGCCAACCCGCTCGAGAGCGCGGTCGTGCCGCTCGCGCAGGAACCCCCGCCAGCGGCGAACCGCCGCGGAGTCACGATCGATCTTCCGTCCACGCGCCGGCATCGTCCGCGGGTAGCCGCGCCGGTAGCCGGTGTAGCTGGCTACCGGTTCGTCGGCGAAGGTGACGATGTAGTCACCTTCGGTGAACCCGGTGGACGGTTGCGCGCCGACGGACGCTCGTCCGTCGACGGCGGCTGGCGGAGCGGATCCGGTGGATCCGGCCGGACCGGCCGGCACGACCAGGGTGAGACTGATGGTGAACGCGAGGACTGCGATTCGGCGCATGACGATGCCTGGTTTCCGCGGGGGGAGCTGGAGCTGCCGCTAACCGGCACGCTAGGTCTGTTGCCTCCCCCGGTCAATGGCGGAGAGACCGTGACTCGTCGGAGCGCTGCGGAAGCTGCGCAGGCGGAGGCTGTTGGAGACCACGAAGACCGAGGAGAAGGCCATCGCGGCGCCGGCGAGCATCGGGTTGAGCAGCCCGGCGGCCGCGAGCGGCAGGGCCGCGACGTTGTAGGCGAACGCCCAGAACAGGTTGCCCTTGATCGTCGTGAGCGTCCGCCGCGAGAGCCGGATGGCGTCCACCGCGACCCGCAGGTCGCCGCGGACCAGGGTGAGGTCGCTGGCCTCGATCGCCACGTCCGTGCCCGTGCCCATCGCGAGGCCGAGGTCAGCCTGGGCCAGAGCCGCGGCGTCGTTGACGCCGTCGCCGACCATCGCGACGACCCTGCCCTCGGCCTGGAGTCGCTTCACGACGTCGACCTTGTCGGCCGGGAGCACGTCGGCGAACACGTCGGCCTCGTCGATCCCCACCTCGGCCGCGACACTGCGCGCGACGACCGCGTTGTCGCCGGTGAGCAGCATCGGACGCAGGCCGAGCTCACGCAGCTGGGTGATCGCAGTGGCTGACGTGGACTTGATCGCGTCGGCGACCACGACGATCCCGCGGGCCTTGCCGTCCCAGCCGACCGCGACGGCTGTCCCGCCGGTCTCCTGCGCCCGGGCCATCGCTTCCTCGAGCTCGGACGTGAGGTGCTGGGACCACTCGGCCAGCAGCCGGGGGCGGCCGACGAGGACCGCACGGCTGGTATCGCCGTCGACCCCGTCAAGAACGACGCCCTGGACGCCGAGGCCCTCGACGTTGGTGAAGTCCTCGACCGTCGGCAGGTCGCCCAGCCGCTCGCGCGCGCCGGTGGCGATCGCCTGGGCGATGGGGTGCTCGGACGCGTCCTCGAGGGCGCCGGCGTACCGCAGGACCTCGTCGGGGTCCTCGCCGTCGGCGGCGATGACGTCGCGCAGGGTCATCTGACCCGTGGTGACGGTGCCGGTCTTGTCGAGGACGACGGTGTCGACCCGGCGGGTGGACTCCAGCACCTCGGGGCCCTTGATCAGGATGCCGAGCTGGGCGCCGCGGCCCGTGCCGACCATGAGGGCGGTCGGCGTGGCGAGGCCCAGCGCGCAGGGGCAGGCGATGATCAGGACCGCGACCGCAGCGGTGAATGCTGCCCCCAGGCCGCTGTCGGTGCCGAGCCAGAACCCGAGTGTGCCGACGGCGAGCAGGATGACGATCGGCACGAAGAAGCCGGAGATCTGGTCGGCCAGCCGCTGGACCTCGGCCTTCCCGTTCTGCGCGTCCTCGACCAGCCGGGCCATCTGGGCGAGCTGGGTGTCGCCGCCGACCCGGGTGGCCCGGACCACCAACCGGCCGCCGGCATTGACCGTGGCGCCGACGACGGTGTCGCCGGGCCCGACCTCCACCGGCACCGACTCACCGGTGAGCATCGAGGCGTCCACGGCCGACGTACCCCGTTCGATGACGCCGTCGGTGGCGATCTTCTCTCCCGGCCGTACGACGAAGCTGTCGCCGACCGTGAGGTCCTCGACCGGGATCCGGGTCGCGGTGACGCCGTCCGGCCCGAGCACGGCGACGTCCTTCGCACCGAGCTCCATCAGGGCGCGCAGTGCCGCGCCGGCGCGGCGCTTGGACCGCTGCTCGAAGTAGCGGCCGGCGAGGATGAACGTGGTGACGCCGGCGGCGGCCTCGAAGTAGATGTTGCCGCTGCCGTCGGAACGCTCGATGGTGAGCTCGAAGGGGTGGGTCATCCCCGCGATCCCCGCGGTGCCCCAGAAGAGCGCGTAGACCGACCAGCCCAGTGCCGCCAGGGTGCCCAGCGAGATCAGGGTGTCCATCGTGGACGTGCCGTGGCGCAGGTTGGTCCACGCCGCCTTGTGGAACGGCCAGGCGCCCCACACCACCACCGGTGCGGCCAGCGTCAGGGACAGCCACTGCCAGTTGGTGAACTGCAGCGCCGGGACCATCGCCATCGCGATCACCGGCACGGTGAGGGCCGCCGAGACGAGCAGCCGTTGCCGCAACGGGGCGACCGGGTCGGGCTCGGCAGGCGCCCCGGTCCCGGCGTCGGCCTTCGCCGGCTGGGGCACGGTCGCGCCGTACCCGGCCTGCTCGACGGCCGCGACCAGGTCCTCGGGGGTGAGGTCGTCGGCGTACGTGACCTTGGCCTTCTCGGTGGCGTAGTTGACCGTCGCGGTCACGCCCTCGAGCTTGTTGAGCTTGCGCTCGATCCGGTTGGCGCAGGAGGCGCAGGTCATCCCGGTGAGCGCGAGCTCGATCTGGCGCGTCGGGTCAGTGTGCGTGTCCACTGCTCTCTCCGTGCTCGTCGGGCTTCGGGGTCTCGCCGGTGCCACCGGCGGTGACGGTGAAGGCCGCGGTGCGGACGACGCCGTCGTGCTGGAAGTCCAGGTAGAGGTGATAGGTGCCGGCACTGGGCACGGCGGCGTAGAAGGTGACGTCGGGGCCGGGCTCGGTCGTGCCGTCGCCGGGCGTGCCCTCGGGGTGGACGTGGAGGTAGGCGAGGTCCCCGCCGCGCAACGCGACCAGGTGGCCGTAGGCACCGAGGTAGGGCTGCAGGTCGGTGACCGGCTCGCCGTCCTTGGCCACGCTCAGCGTGAGCTCGGCGTCGGCGCCCGCGGTGAGGTCGCCGTCGAGGGTGACCTCGTAGTCGCCGACCACGGCCGTCCGCGACTCCTGCGCGGGCGGTCCGGGCTCGTAGGCACCGGACACGGCGAGGTCTGCGCCGAGCGTGAGCGCCTCGGCACCGGTCGCCTTGAAGTCCGCGAACACGCGCCAGTCACCGGGCTTCAGGTCCAGCTCCGTGCTCCACGTGCCGTCGCCCGCAAGGGTCGGGTGCACGTGCTGGAACCCCGTGAAGTCGCGGCGTACGGCGATCAGGTGGAGCTCCTTCTCGTGCTCGACGTCGTACTCCGTCACCGGGGCGCCGTCCGGGCCGGTGATGGTGAAGGACAGCGGCCGGTCCTCGCCTGCCGGGGCGCGGGCCTCGGTGAGTGCGAGGGTGTAGCCGTCCTGGGATATCATGAGTCCTCCTGGGACCTCTTGTGCGGTGGGTGGGGTCGACTCGTCGTCGTCCTCGTGGCCGTCCTCGTGCCCGCCGTCGCGCTCGTCCGCGGCGGGGTCGTCCGCGTGGGAGTCGCCGTGGGAGCTGGAGACCTCGTCGTCGAACGGCCCGACGCCCTTGCCGATGACCGAGGCGATGCCGAAGACGGCGGCGATCGCGGCGACGAATCCGGCGAGCCTGACCGGGGTGCTCATGCGAGCTGGTAGCCGGCTTCCTCGACGGCGGCCTTCACGGCGGCGTCATCGAGGGGCTCGGCGCTGGTGATGGTCACGGCACCGGTGGGCAGGTCGACCGCGACGTCCTCGACGCCCGGGATCTCCTGGACCTCTTCGGTGACCGACGCGACGCAGTGGCCGCAGGTCATCCCGGTGACGGTGTAGGTGCTGGTCTGGCTCATGGCTGGTTCCTTCCGGGTGGGTTGCTGTCGAGGGGTTGGGTCAGGAGCGGACGAGGCGAGCGATCGCGTCGGAGGCTTCCTTGAGCTTGCTCTGGGCGTCCTCGCCGCCGACGGCGACGGCGTCGACGACGCAGTGGGCCAGGTGCTCGTCCAGCAGCCCGAGCGCGACGGCCTCGAGAGCCTTCGTCATCGCGGAGATCTGGGTGAGGATGTCGATGCAGTACTTCTCCTCCTCGACCATCCGCTGCAGGCCGCGGGCCTGTCCCTCGATCCGCCGCAGCCGCTTGAGGTAGTCGCCCTTGGTGTTGTTGGCGATGTAGCTGTGCTGGTGCTCGTCGTGCGTGTCCGGCATCGGGCTGTCCTTCTGGTTGCGTGTCTTGGACCTCCTCCGAGCGTACCCCCCTAGGGTATAGCGCTCAAGTATGCCGCGTCTCTGGAAGCGCCGTCGGTCATCGGTCCCCCAGGTATCGTTCTCAAAGCCGGCGGTCCGCGCGGCGTTGGTCTGAGCAGAACCGGGTGGGGACGTGGTCACCAACGAGCACCCGCGCCGCGAGCGGCTCCTGCCCGTGGTCGGACTCGTGGCGCTGGTCGTGGTGCTGCTGGCCGTGGCGCGGTTCGGTATGTCCGACGAGCCGAGCGACGGGCCCGTCACCGGACCCGGCACATCGCCCGCGATCCCGAGCGACGTCGTCGACGCCGGGATCAGCGAGGAGGAGCAGCGTCAGACCGAACGCCACAGCCGCAGGCGCAACCGGATGCTCGACCGGGAGCTCGCGGCCAAGCTCCGCGATCGCGTCCAGCAGACCGTCGACGGCTTGAGCGCCGCGCCGGCCACCTTCCGGATCGCCAGCTTCAACGTGCTCGGCTACTCCCACACCAAGCCGGGCGGCAACAAGTGCTGTCGCTGGGCCGGCGGGGTGGCCCGGATGGCCTCGGCCGTCCAGCTCATCCGCGGCAACAACTTCCACGTGGTGGGCTTCCAGGAGTTCGAGAAGGAGCAGTACGGCGCATTCCTGTCGATGACCGGCGGCGGTTGGCAGGTCTACCCCGGGCTGCGCCTGGGCACCAATCCGGTTCGGAACTCGATCGCCTGGGACACCTCCACCTTCGAGCTCGTCTCAGCACACACCACCCCGATCCCGTACTTCCACGGCCACATGGTCCCGATGCCGTACGTGCTCCTGAAGCACCGCGAGACCGGTCGCCTGTCGTGGTTCATCAACATCCACAACCCGGCGAGCGTGCGCGGACCCGCGCAGCACTGGCGCGACCTCGCCACCAGCCGGGAGATCGCCTTGATGCGCGACCTCCAGAAGCCGCGCGCGGGCTATCCGCTCGGCATCCCGACCTTCCTGATGGGCGACTTCAACGAGAAGGCCGAGGCGTTCTGCCGGGTGACTGCCGGCGCCAACGCCCAGGCCGCCAACGGAGGCTCGAGCACGCCCTGCCGGCTTCCTGGCAACCACGGCATCGACTGGATCTTCGGCACCAGGGAAGGCGTCACCTTCTCCAACTACGCCCGACTCTCCGGCGGCCTCATCAGCCGGACCACCGACCACCCGTTGATCTACAGCGACGTGACCTTGGACGGCGACGCGCCCTGGGTCAGCTGATCCCGGTCCGTCGGCCCGGGCTTCGCCGTTCAGGCAATGCCGTTGCCGCCCAGCAGGATCGCGAGAAGGAACGCCCACCCGCCGGTCAACCGGGCCTCGGGGCGCTTCGGACGGGCAAGGCCTGCGGGCCCGCCGAAGAGGAGGTACGCCGGACAGGCGAACGGCGGGAGCATCAGGATCAGCCAGAACCAGGCCCACCGGGTCGCCCGCCACGGTTCACCCGCGGCGCCCAGCATGCCGATCGTCATCACGAACAGTCCGGCCATCAGCCAGGTCACCCGCGACCCGGCCGCGAGCGGGGTCCCAGCCCTCCCTCGACCCGGACCTCGTCGACGTCGCCCTCGGCGATGGCGTCCCGGAGGCTGTCGATGCTGGACTCGCGCTCCCCCGTTGCGACCGCCGCGACGGCCACCACGAGCCAGCCCGCGAGGAGCACCCACGCCACCCGGCGCAGGTTCAGTCGCGATCGGACGGACCGCACCTGGGGCGGGACCGGCCCGCTGTCGGTCGTGTCCGTCGCTGTCGTCACGTCAGGATTCTGGCACCGGTGCCGGCGGTGCGTGGACGCCCAGCTCGTGGAAGTCGGGGTGGCACGTGCACAGTGGGGTGACAGGAGGCTCGCCCCTGCTGGCGGTGCCCCGGGCTGCCTCATCCACATCGACCACCGGAGCGAGCAGGGCGCGTCCGAGCACTGTCCACCGCCGCGGCGGACAGAGCGCCGGCCAGAACTGGGTAAAGAACTCTCGAAGCGACATGCCGGGTGCGTCCTCGACGAGCCGCGAGCTACCGGCGACGGGACGAAGCGAGGTGACCGTCCGGCGTCAGCCCCGACCGAGCAGAGAAAGGTGCTGACTGCATGACGTGTTCCTTCATCATCGGTGCCCGGCGGTCTCGGGCGTGGTGACGAACACGGTGCGACCCTGCAGTGAGGTCAGCGTGAGCCCCCGATGAAGGAGTTCTCATCCTCCGGACCTTGTCGGCCGCTGCTGCGCCGCATCGAACCGTTGCCGCTCAGCCGACCTGCTCGTGTTAGCGACGCCGCGCCCGCCGCCACCGGCATTGACGTCATGCGGTGGCATGCGCGCGCGTTTCCGGTGCAGGCGCCGCGGCTCGGTGGGATGGTGGGTGCAACGGAACTGCCACACCGGCCGGGCAGTGTGGCAACCGGGCACTCGGGCTGCACCCTGGAATGAGGGGACACCGAGGAGGTGCAGGCATGGGCGGATTCCCTGGCCAGACGACGGAGACCACGTCATCGCTGGGCATCCAAGCCCTGGGCGCGGTGCAGGTGAGCCGCGACGGCGTCGAGCAGAAGATCGGCGGCACCCGCCAGCGGCGCCTGCTCTCCGTCCTGCTCATCCACCGCGACAGGGTCGTCTCCGTCGACCGGGTCGCGGAGGTCGTCTTTGAAGGCGAACCGACCGACGCGGCGGCCACCACTCTCCGCAGTTACGTGGCCCGGCTGCGCCGCACGCTCGGAAACGCCGTCGTCACCCGGTCACCGGGCTACCAGCTCGATACGGCGGGGATCGCCATCGACGTCGTGGACTTCGAGGCAGGCGTCCAGGCTGGCCGCGCGGCGCTCCAGCGGCAGGATCCAGCGGGCGCCGTCGAGCGACTGAACACTGCCCTCGCACTCTGGCACGGTGACGCGTACGCCGAGTTCGCCGACGAGCCCTGGGCCTACCCGGAGGCGCAGCGACTGGCGGAGCTAGCAGGGGATAGCTGGGCTAGCCGACGTGGACGTGTGGCCGGCTGGCCCGGTCCGCCTCGGCGCGACGGATCACTTCTCGGGTGACCGGTGCGACGTCGCCGACACCGAAGAGGAGGAACCGGAGGACGTGCATCAGCGGGTTGCCCTCGGTCCACTCGAAGTAGATGTGGGGCCGGACGCCGGTCCGGTCCCGGATGTCGAGGACGAGCGCCGCCAGCGCGTTCGGGATCGACGATGCCTCGACGGTGAGCACCCGGTACCGCCCGTGCAGGGCAACGCCGCGCACCTCGATGTCGCTCTCGAAGTCGGAGTAGTCGGGCACGGTGACCTCGACGAAGATGATGTCCCCGGCATCCCGAAGATCGTGGTCGTCGACGAGCTGGGCGATCTTCTCGTCGTACTCGGCCTCGTCCCTGGCCCCAGGCTCGTTGGCGACTAGCCGGATCGTCCGTCGCGCACAGTCCCGCAAGAAGGACTCGGCTCGCGCGTCGTAGGAGATCTCGATCGTGCGCAGCTCGAGCGCGCGTGAGATCCGGGACAACAGCGAGACGGCGATGATCGCGGCGATGAAGCAGGCGCCGATCTTTACGCCGTCCGGTCGCTCGACGACGTTGTCGGCAGTGGTGTAGACGAAGACTAGGCAGATCAGCCCGAAGGCCACCGTCAGCTTGCGCTGCCCGGCACGACGGGCGGCGAGGGTGACCGCGACGGCAGCGGAGGTCATCAGGACCAAGACGCCGGTGGCGTAGGCGCCGCCCTGCGCGTCCACGTCGGCGTCGAAGATCCAGGTGATGAGGAACGCGGTCAAGGTGAGAACGACGACCAACGGCCGTACGGCGCCCGCCCACTCCGGCGACATGCCGTAGCGCGGCAGGTAACGAGGGATCAGGTTCAGCATGCCCGCCATCGCCGAGGCGCCCGCGAACCACAAGATCATGATCGTCGAGACGTCGTACAGCGTGCCGAAGCCCTCGCCGAGGTAGAGGTGTGCCAGGTAGGCGAGCGCGCGTCCGTTGGCGCTGCCACCGTCCTCGAACTCCTGCGCGGGGATCAGCAGGGTGGTGACCAGGCTGGATGCGATCAGGTAGCAGCTCATGATGCATGCGGCGACCGTCAGCAGGCGCTTGGTGTTGCGGATCCGTCCCGCAGGGCGCTCGGCGCCGTCATCGGGGTCGCCCTCCACGTGGCTCATCACGGCGACGCCGGTCTCGAACCCGGACATGCCGAGGGCGAGCTTGGGGAACAGGGTGAGCGCGACCGCGATCATCAGCGCGATGTTGCCGTGCTCGGCGGTCAGGGCACTGCTCCAGTCCGTGACCAGGTGACCGTCCTCGATGACATGGGCTGCGGCCACGATGATCACGACGGCGTTGAGCGTCAGGTAGAGGATCACCAGGACCACCGCGACGCCGATCGCCTCGCGGAAGCCCTTGAGGAACACCGCGCCCAGCAGTGCGATCAGTCCGATCGTGATCCACAGCTCCTGGCCGTGCAGAACCTCGGGCACGTGGGGGTTCTCCACGATGTGCACGCTCGCGTCGGCGGCGGACAGCGTGATGGTGATGATGAAGTCCGTGAGGGCGAAGCCGAGCAGGCCGAGGACGAAGATCTTGCCGCGCCACAACGGCAGCAGCCGCTCGAGCATCGCGATCGATCCCTGTCCGTGCGGGCTCTCGGCGGCGACCCGGCGATAGACCGGCAGCGCGCCGAACAGGGTGAGCAGGACCAGGATCAGGGTCGCGAGGGGGCTGAGCAGGCCCGCGGCGAGGAAGGCGATGCCGGGCTGGTAGCCGAGGGTCGAGAAGTAGTCGACGCCGGTCAGGCACATGACCCTCCACCACGGTTGCGGCTGATCGGAGGCGTGGTGATCGGCGGCAGGTGCTTCCTCCGCGATGTGCAGTTCGAGGCTCACGGAGGCCATGAAAGTCTCGGATGGCAGTACTTCCGATGCACCTAACGACTCCCTAACGCGACCGGTGTCACACCTCGTTAGGAGGTCGTCAGGGATCCGCGTCCGGGCGTCAGGATCCTGTCAGCGCGCCCGAGGTCGTGTTGTTCTCGCGCTTTGCTGGGCGCGTGCCTGAGTCCGACCTGCTGCAGCTCGACGGGGTCCGCGTGGGCGCCGGCGGTGCCGCCCTGTTCCTGACAACCGCCGCAGGGGTGGTGGTCGGACTGCCGGTCGTCGGATTCACCGTGGTGCTCGTGGCGGTCACCGGTGCTTGCGCGACCGCCGTGCATCGGCCCGGTGGGCTACTCCTGGGTGTCGCCGGTTGGGCGTTCTGCACGGGCTTCGGTGTCAACGAGCTCGGCGAGCTCACATTCACGCAGGCCGACCTCCTCCGGTTGTCGGCGTACCTCGGCTGCGCCCTGCTCCTTGCCGGCGACCGGTGCCCGGCACAATGACCGACATGCGGTCAGGAAGCCTCAGCGCGCGCCGCCGGGTCTGGGGCTACGGTCTCGCGGTCGGCGGTCCTGCCATGCTGCTGCCCGGTCTCGTCCCGCTGCGCGGCACGCTCAATCTCGCCGGTGACGTCGCGGTCTACTTGGTGCTCGTTGTGGCGGCCTCGTTGGTCGGCGGCCTAGGCCCCGCCCTGGTCGCTTCGGTGGTCTCTGCCGGAGTGCTCAACTTCTTCTTCACCCGCCCCTACCATCGGCTCACCGTCAGCGACCCCGACAACGTCGTCGCGCTCTGTGCGTTCGTGCTGGTGGCGGTGATGGTGAGCTGGCTCGTCGACGTCGCCGAGCGTCGGGCCACCGCTGCCGCGGCGGCTGCGGAGATCGAGGCCGCGGACCGGCTGCGGGCGGCGATCCTGACGGCGGTGGGCCACGACCTGCGCTCGCCGCTCGCGGCCGCGAAGGCGGTGGTGTCCGGCCTGCGCGCCGAGGACGTCACCCTCACCGAGTCCGACCGGCGTGAGTTGCTCGAGGCGGCTGATGGCGCCCTCGATCGCCTGACCGGTCTGGTCGACAACCTGCTCGACATGAGTCGCCTCCAGGCCGGCGCACTGCCGATCCACTCCCGGCCGACGGCCATTGAGGATGTCCTCGCCCGGGCGCTCGACTACCTGGGCGTCGAACCACGAGCCGTCGTGCTCGATGTCGAGGAAGGGCTCCCCGACGTCGTTGCCGACGCCGGCCTGCTCGAGCGGGCGATCGCCAACATCGTGGCCAACGCGCAGCGATTCGCCCCAGTTGGAGAACCGCCGGTGGTCCGGGTCGACGCCGTGGGCGAGGACGTGCGGCTGCAGGTCATCGACCGTGGTCGCGGGATCCCCGAGGCGGCCCGGGAGGAGGTGTTCCAGCCCTTCCAGCGGCTGGGCGACACCGGGACCGGGCTTGGTCTCGGACTGGCACTCGCCCGCGGGTTGGTCGATGCGATGGGTGGCTCGGTCACCCCGACCGAGACCCCCGGTGGCGGCCTGACGATGGTCGTCACCCTGCCAATCGCGAGGCCCGCATGACCCGGGTCCTTGTCGTCGATGACGAACCACAGATCCTCCGGGCACTGCGGATCAACCTCGCCGCACGCGGATACGAAGTGGTCACCGCCGCGGACGGTGCCGGCGCGCTTCGTGTCGCGGCGGAGCAGCGGCCCGACCTCGTCGTACTGGATCTCGGTCTGCCCGACATCGACGGCGTCGAGGTCATCCTTGGCCTTCGCGGCTGGACGAGTGTGCCGATCCTGGTCCTTTCGGGTCGGTCCGACAGCGGCGACAAGGTCGACGCTCTCGACGCCGGTGCCGACGACTACGTCACCAAGCCGTTCGGCATGGACGAGCTGCTGGCGCGACTGCGGGCGATGCTGCGCCGAGGCAGTGGGACGGAGGATGAGCCGCTGGTCTCCTTCGGCGAGGTGGTCGTCGACCTGGCTGCGACGCGGGTGACCGTCGGTGGGGACGAGGTGCGGCTGACTCCCACGGAGTGGCAGCTGCTGGCCGTGCTCGTCCGCAACCCGGGGAAGCTGATGAGCCAGCGGCAGCTGCTCCTCGAGGTGTGGGGCCCTGGCTACGAGACGGCCCAGGGCAACCTGCGGCTCTACATGGCGCAGCTCCGCAGCAAGCTGGAGCCGGATCCGGCAAGACCGGCGTACTTCCGCACCGAACCAGGCATGGGGTACCGCTTCGACCCCTAGCCAGCCCGGTTCAGCGGCTCTGGCAGAACTTCTCGACCAGTCGGGTCGGGCCGGAGACGATGAGGTGGTCGTGCGCGCGCACCTCGGTCTCGGGGCGCGCGTAGGTGAAGTCCTGTCCCACCCGCTTCACCCCCACGACGGTCACTCCATGAGTGGTCCGGGGCGCCGACTCCGCGAGCGTCTTGTCCCAGGTGAAGGGCGGGGCGAGGGTGCGTGCGATGGAGAACTCGTCGTCGAACTCGATGTAGTCCTCCATCCGGCCGGTGAGCATGTGCGCCACCCGCTCGCCCATGGAGAACTCGGGGTAGACGACGTGGGACGCCCCGACGCGTTGAAGGATCCGCCCGTGCTTGCGGGTGATGGCCTTGGCCCAGATGTCCTTCACCCCGGCCTCGGCCAAGGCGAGGACGGTGAGGACGCTGGCCTCGATGTCGTCGCCGATGGCGACGACTGCCCGATCGAAGTCGGCGATTCCGAGCTGCCGAAGGGCTTGGTCATCGGTGCTGTCGGCCTGGACCACGTGGGTCAGCTCATCTGCCCACCGCTCAACCAGCGCCTGGTCCTCGTCGACCGCGAGCACCTCCTGACCCATCTGGACCAGCGACGACGCCACGGCGGAGCCGAAGCGACCGAGCCCGATGACGACGACCGAGGTGGAGTCGGACTTCCTGAACTTAGCCAACGACGGGTCGCTCCTCTGGAAGGTGGTAGTGGCGGTGGCGTGACTTCAGGGCCAGGGCGGACGCCACCGTGATGGTGCCGACTCGACCGATGTACATCAGGGCCATCAGGGTGAGCTGGGCGGTGGGCGGTAGATCTGCGGTGATGCCGGTGGACAGGCCGACCGTGGCGAACGCGGAGATGGCTTCGAACAGCACGACGTCAAGGGTGTAGCCGGTCGCAAGGAGGATGATCATGGTCCCGATCGCGATCGCGCCGATGGCCAGGAGTACGACGGTGAGCGCTTGCCGCAGGGTATCTCCGCTGATCCGCCGGTGGGCGATGTTCGTGTCTTGCTCGCCTTGGACTTCGGACCAGATGACGTAAGCGAGCAGGAAGAAGGTGGTGACCTTGATCCCGCCGGCCGTGCCGGCGGAACCGCCGCCGATGAACATCAGCACGTAGTTGACCGCGAGGGTCTCCGGTGTGATCTGGCCGTAGTCGACGCTGTTGAAGCCCGCGGTCCGCGGTACGACGCCGCCGGTCACCCCGCCGACGATCTTGCCCCAGGGAGACAACGGGCCGAGGGTGCCCGCGTTGGTCCACTCCAACGCCAGGAACGCGCCCGTCCCGAGGACCAGGAGCAGCAGGGAGCCGTACACGGTGAGCCTGGTGTGGACCGACCACATCGACGGCCGACGCCACCGCTGGCGCAGCTCGAACAGGACGGGGAACCCGATGCCGCCGGCGATGATCGCAACGCAGATCGGGGAGGCGATCCAGGCGTCGTCGACGAACCCGATCAGGTTGTCGCTGTAGAGCGCGAAACCGGCGTTGTTGAACGCCGAGACGGAGTGGAACACTCCGTGCCAGACAGCCTCGCCGAGGCTCTCGTCGTACCGGATCCGGAACCTGACGGTCAGGACGAACGCGAAGAACACCTCGAACAACAGCATCGTCACAGCGACCCGGCGGATCACGTGCCGCACGTCCCCGATGTTGAGGGTCTTGGTCTCGGTCTGCGCGATCAACGAGGACTTCAGCCGGAGCTTCCCACCGACCAGCAGCCCGAGCAGGGTCGCCAGTGTCATGATCCCGAACCCGCCGACCTGGATGAGCGCCATGATCACGACCTGCCCGAACGGCGACCAGTACGTCGCGGTGTCGACCGTCGTCAGCCCGGTCACGCACACAGCAGAGACGCTGGTGAACGCCGCGGTCAGGATCGGCGGTCGCGTTGGCCCAGGGGTCGAGATCGGCAGCGAAAGCAGGGCGGTGCCGATGATGATCGCGCTCAGAAACGCAAGGGGGACGATCCGTGCTGGATGGGTCATGCTCCGCCGAGTCTTTCCCAACGCTTTCCTCTCGTCGACGGCACGCGCGGTCCTAACACAGCCCTAACACAGCCGCGCGGACAACACCGTCGTCCACCGTGAGCACATCCTGCATGATCGATCGCATGAGCGGAGAGAGGCGAGCTCAGGCCGCGCTAGCCGTGATGCTCATCATCATCTTCGGAGGATCGCCATTGATCGTGGTGTCCGAGCGCGTCTTCCACCGCAGCCTCGATCTGGCGATGGTGCTCCTTGCGTCGCTCCCGCTTCTCGCAGCCGGCATCGCGGTCAAGGTCCTCGAAACCGACGCGGACTAGGAACCCGCACGTGGTCTGGATCGCCGTCACGTGTCTGGCTCTGGGAACGGTCGGCATCGTTCGCGGCGCGATAATCGTCGCCGTCGGTAGCGCCGGACGGTTTCGCGGTGACGCCGCGGCCAGCCTGATCGTAGGCTTCGCCCTCGCCCTGACCGGGCAGCTTCTTCTCGTAGCCGCGGTCTGACCCGCGGTTTCCCGTGCCGCGGCGACCGCCGTCGAGCTGGAGCGGCAGTTCTCGCGCCGAGTGGAGATCGAGTGGGGGATGCGGGACGGCTGGGGATGGCCAAACCGCGGGCTCGCCTGCGCGCGCGTCGGTGCCGAGCTCATTGCACGAGGCCTTCCTCGGTGTCGCGCCGCGGGTCTTCGCCCACGGGCACGCCGTCGTTCGCTTCCAATCGTCCATGGTGTGCTCCAGCGCGGTTAATGAGCGAACAATGCATAGTTATGGACACGGCCAGCGTGCCTACTTGCCAGAGCCATAACTATGCATAACTATGGTGTCCATGACTCCGGACGAGCTCGCACAGGTGATCGCCGCTGGCGAGTCCTTTACCGTGGAGTTCAAACGCGGCCAGAGGTCGGCGATGAGCGACACCGACATCGTGGACGCAGTCATCTGCATGGCAAATGGCGATGGCGGCCTCCTGCTGATCGGGGTCGAGGACGACGGAACGATCACCGGCCTGGAGCCTCGGCACGGCGCAACCACCCACCCGCACCTGCTGCAGGCGATGATCCTCAACAAGACCGAGTCGCCCTTGGCGACCGACGTCGAGATGGTGGACATGACCGGCCTGCCGGTGGCCGCGATCGAGGTGCCTAAGGCACCAGTTCCTGTGGGCTCCAAGTCCGGCAAGTACCTGAGGCGCTCGCTGCGGGCGGACGGGAAGCCGGAGTGCGTCGCATACCCCTTGCACGAGATGTTGTCGGTGGGACTGACGGCACAAGGTCGTGACTACGCAGCGACACCCGCGCGCGGAGCGCGGATCGACCACCTTGACCCCGCGGAGTTCGACCGGTTCCGACGCATGTGCGCGGCCGGGAAAGGCGACCGCGCGCTCGCCGAACTCAGTGACCAAGAGATCCTACGCAGCCTTCGTCTGGTCCTCCCGGAGCACGACAACGAACTCACTCTCGGAGCGATCCTGCTCTTCGGCACATCCGCCTCCCTTGAGCGCTTCGTCCCCACGGCCGAAGCCGTGTTTCAGGAGTTCGGCGGCACGACGGTCACCACCAACGAGACGATGAGGCTGTCCCTCTTCCGCGCCGCCGAGCGCCTCTTCGAGCTCATCGAGGTCCGCAACTCAGAACAAGAGTTGATGGTGGGCCTCCACCGAATCGGCATTCCGCGAGTTCCGGAGGGAACCGTCCGCGAGTCGATCGCCAACGCACTGGTGCACCGCGACTACTCCGAGATCGGTCCTATCTCGGTCCAACTCGCGGACGATCAGTTCCGGGTCAAGAGCCCCGGTGGCTTTCCGGCTGGTATCACACTGAAGAACTTCCTCGACGACTCGAAGCCACGCAGCGCGATCTTGGCCGAGGCATTCAAACGCGCGGGCATCGTCGACCGAGCGGGGCGTGGCATCCGCGAGATGTACGGCCAGTTGCTGCGCGCGGGCCGCGGCGTCCCCGACTACTCGGCGTCGAACAACAGCGCCGTGATCGTTCAGATCCCGACCAGCGACGCGGACCTCGAGATGGTCCGCTTCGTGGTTGAGTACGAGGAGTCGAACGGACGAACGCTCCAGCTGACCCAGTTGCAGATCCTGCACGAGATCAAGGCCATGGGACCCGAAACCACCAGCGAACTCGTGCAAGCCACTCACGAGTCCGAATCGGTCGTTCGCGCCAACGTCACCAGGCTCGCTGAGATGGGTCTAGTCGAGTCCCGGGGGAACGGACGCAACCGTCGCCACCACCTGACGGCTTCGTTCTTCCGGCTCGCTCAAGCGAGCGCATATGTGCGCCTGCAGGACACCGACCCAATCCAGCAGGACCACATGATCCTGGCGTACGTCGACCAGTTCGGCAGCATCACCCGCGGTAAGGCCGCTGAGCTGTGTCATCTGGCGCCCGGTCAGGCGCGGGTTGCACTCAAACGCCTCACCGACGCCGGGGAACTTCGCCTGGTTGGTGAACGTCGCGGGGCTCATTACGTCCGGGCGATCGCACCCTGACCGTGACGGCTCCGGCAGCAGCCTCAGTCCGCGAGCTCGGGATAGTGGCCACCGACAATCGCACGAACGGCGTCACGTCGGTCTCTCGCTTCGGGATGGCTGTCAGCAACGGCTTCGGCCAGGAGCGTGACGAGGTCGCACAACCCACCGACGATGCTCGCCTGGATCTTCTTGTCCGTCGCCAGTAGCTTCAAGATCCGCTTGTCCGTGTCGCGACCCAACCACACCGCCATCGCGAGCGGGAGGTCGTGCCCATTCATCCAGACGTCCCGGTCCGAGCGCGAGCTCTTCGCCAAGAACCTCTGACGCCCCGACGTGTCGGTCACGGTTCCTCCTCGTGGTGCTGACATCGACGCAGGGCCGCCACAACTTGGGTCAATCTGGCATATATCTGGCATACCTGCCGCCGATCGATCTCGTCGGCGACGACCGAGAACGACAGAAACCGCAGGCTGACCTGCGGTTTCTCGTGGTGGAGCCTAGGGGACTCGAACCCCTAACCCCCTGCTTGCAAAGCGGGGTGATAGAAGCGTCCCCCCGCGTGACCCAAGCCGCTGACCTGCGGATTTACGGTCAGAAGTGGACACGGGTACCCGTCCATCTGGCACCACTCTGGCACCACTTGAGGTAATCTGGCACCACCGAGAGGCGGTGGCAATGGCCAGAAGGGCAGCGGCGGGCAACGTCCGCAAGGTCCACCTGCGCTCCTGCCACCACCGGCAGCGCTGCACCTGCGGTGGCCGCGGCACGCATATGAAGCCGTGCCCGAAGGCTCAGCGGTGTCGGTGCGAGGGCCGCTGGCAGGCCCGCGTCACCGCTCCCAACGGCGCGACGGTCACCGCACCCTCGACGTTCAAGGCCCAGATCGACGCCGAGGAGTGGGTCAAGAGGGAACGCGCCCTGATGGAGGACCCGTCGGCGTACGTCACCGCCCAAGCCCGTCTCCAGGCCGCGAAGGAGCAGGCCCGGCTCGACGCGACGAACACCTTCGCCGTGCACGCCGAGCGATATCTCGCCTCGCGCGACCTCCGGCCGAAAACGCTTCGGGAGTATCGCGGGCTGCTCGACCGGACGCTCCTCCCCGCGTTCGGGGCGACGCCGCTGAAGCAGATCACCCGCGAGTCGGTGCGCAGCTGGCACGAAGCGCTGCCCAAGAACACGCCCGCCGCGAACGCCGCGGCCTATCGCCTGCTCCGCTCACTGATGGCTGCCGCCGAGGACGACGAGCTGATCGACCGCAACCCGGTGCGCATCCAGAGGGCCTCGACCGCTCGCGTGCAGAACCCACAGCGGCCCTCCCCCGTCGACGAGATGGCAACCATCGTCGACAACATGCCCGAGCGGCTGCGCCTCTTCATCGTGCTCGCCGCCTTCGCCGGCATGCGCGAAGGCGAGATCTTCGAGCTCCGCCGCAGCGACATCGAGCCGACCTCGGGCTCGATCTCGGTGACCCGCAAGATCGAGAAGGACGCCGACCCGAAGGCCGATGGCGCCTGCCCCGAGTGCGGCCGGGTGATCGGGCCGCCGAAGACCGAGAAGGGCATCCGCGTCGTCCACCTGCCGCCGACATTCCTCCCGCTGCTCCGCGCGCACCTGCTCGCCCACACCGCGCCCGGGTCCAACGGACTGCTCTTCCCCGGCGAGCGCAAGGACCATATGAGCGCTCGTTACCTGCTCGACCGCTACAAGGTCGCCCGCGAAGCCGCCGGCCGCCCCGACCTCACGATCCACGGCCTGCGCCACTCCGCGCTCACCCTTGCCGGCCAGCACGGCGCCACCGCGGCCGAGCTCCAGGCCCGCGCGGGCCACGCGTCCCAAGCCGCCATGGCGATCTACCAGCACGCCACCGTCGATCGCGACCGCCAACTCGCCGAGAGGATCGGTGACACGGTCGCGACCTCGTCGGCATGGCTTCCAATGCTCAGCGACAGATAGAGCGATGCGGGTGAAGACTGGACCCTGAACGGCCGGCCGGCAGTCGTGTATCTCGACATGAATGTGTGGATCGCGCCGGCGAAGGGCCTCAAGGACCAGGCAAAGATCACCAGTTTGAGGCGCGCCATCGAGCACCTCAGCGAGGATCGGTCTACCCGGTGGAGTAAGGACGCCGCGAAGCTCGCCGACCGAGCAGCAGCCCACGTCGAGGAGCTGTCTCGGCTCATCACAGAACATCCGTGAGCCACGTCCGCGCTGCAAGGGCCGGACTCCAGGAGGCCATACAGCCAGCCTGGCTTGGAAAGCGTTCTCACGCCGGGGTCCTGCTCGCCAATCGGGTTTGGCGCGCACTTGTGCGGACGCCGCTTCGCGGTAGGACATTGCCGCTTCGCGGCTACGACTGCATGAGCCCCGCAGAGCTTCCATCGCCCTCCAGGCCGATGAATCGCTCTCCCGTTCCCCCGGTTATGGATCCGTTTGCGGGACGGATGGACCGCAGCGTCAAGCGCAAGGCCTGCCCGTGCTTGACAGTCATACGCGGCGCAAAGACGTACGTGCAAGCCGCGCTCGTGGACCGCGTCCACGACCACGAGGCGTCCGCCCGCGGCACGCGCCGCGGCGACAACCGTCTCCAGAGCATCGAGAAGCAGCTCGCCCCCGAGGTCGTGACCTTGCAGGCTTCGGTCGACAGCGAGTTGCGCGATCAGATACCCCGGGACGACAGTCGGGCCACCTGCCGCCGAACCGGGGAGGTCCTCCCGATGTGTGTCGTGCGGAGCCACGGCATAGAAGCCGAGCACCCTCAAGTCATCCGGACGCGTCAGTACGCGGGGCGGGCGCTTCCCTGTCGCTGGGTTCGCAGCCCGTTGGCGCGCAGCCAGTTGTCCGTCTCCGGCTCGCCGCTTGTCGAACCCGGACACGTCGTGGTCCGGGCTCAGCAGCCCTGTGACGAACTCGGGCTCTGTTGCCGTCGCCGCCTCGCGACTCGGCGCGGCCGCGAGGCGAGTTCGACGACCTCGGGCACGACGGTGGTGTCGTCGAGCGCATCGATCATCGCGTCGAATTGCGCCGCCGGCATCAGCGTCCGTTCCGCGCGCGCGACAATCGCCTCGTCCTTCTCCACCGCGGCGCCCACCACGAACGAGGAGACTGTCGCGTTCAAGAGCTCAGCGGCGCGCGCAATCACCGTCACTTCGTCCTCGGTCGCGCGAGCCTCAAGCCGCTCCGACTTGGCGGCCGCGGAAGCGCTGCGGGCACCGGCAGCCGAGCTCGACGTCAGGAGGGATGACGCCGCGGTGGCCGCGGCAGCCCGGAGAAGGGCGGCACCATTACCGCTGGCGACGTGCGCGGTGCACGAGCCGCGGTGGATGACGGGATGGAGAACCTGCACCGGGCACGCTGGGCACGCGCCACACCGCAGCACCGGCGCTTCCTTCAAGGTGTCGCCGGAGGCGGAGGCGGAGGCGCGACCCGCGAGGAGATCGCGGACCGCATCCGCAGGAGCCCCAACGCCCTGAGCCGTCCACGCGACGAGCTGATCGAACGCGGCCTCATCGCGCCCAAGGGGGCGCGGCGGCGTTGCCTTTACGATTCCCGGGTTCGGCGACTTCGTCCGGCGCCAGCCGGCCCTCGACGAACGCCAATGTGTCACGCCGTCCTCAGACGAGCACCACACTTTCACCGGTTCGGGCCGTGCCCGTGGCTGCGACCACACCGTAGACACCCGCACACGGATAGCGGCCTTCCCCCTCCAACTCCAGCCGATTGTGTCGCACCAGCGTCCTGAGGACGTCGCTGTCCCTGGGCAGATCGTCCTGTGCCAGCGTCGGCATCACGCAGCGTGGGTCCGGCATCGTCACCTGGACGCGGGGCCCCCGGCCAAGGGCGAGGGTTCGGTCGATCCAGTCGTTCTCGACGAACCCATCTGCGTCGCTGTCGACGATGACGTTCATCCGGAACCGACGAGCCTCGAAGCGGCTCTCGGGCTGGAGGCTGCGCAGCTTGTCGAGAGTGGACGTGGACATCACCGACACCGGGAACAGATCGAAGAACGCGCCCACGGGCACCGGTGACGGCGCGCCGATTTCGGCGAACAGGGCCGAGCCGAGCTTCGTCTCGACGACGGTGTCGCGGTGGCCGGCGGGATCCGCCTCAGGAACATCGGGATGGTACTGGTCGATGGTGAAGTTCTCCGGCGCCACCGAGCTGAGCGTCACCTTCCGGTCAAAGAACCGCGACAGCACACTGTCACAATCCGCGTCGTCACTGGTCACCGAGCGCGCATCAGGGAAAGTGATCTGCACTGGTGGCTTCTCCGCACCCACCTCGGGCTCTTCGAGAAATGCAGCCCGACACTCCAGGATGCCCGGAAAGGTCTTCACGCTCTTGGCGCTGACGACCTTGCCGGTCTGGACGTCGACGAGAGCGTAGGCCCGGTCGCCGACCAGCCCGCGGGTGATGAACGCTGCCTCGGACAGCTGCTCACCGGCCATGGACTTGACGGGGAACCGCCACAACTCTGAGATCCTCCCCACCATCTCGGTCATGCTGCTCACCTCCTAGAGAAAGCCAGCTCCACTCAAGCACCAAACGCCGGCGGGCACATGACCCATTGTGATGACGGTTGGGCGGTCACACGTAGGGCGCCTTGCTGAGGTAACGGAGGCCGGAGTCGACGGCGATCGTGACCACCCGCGCGCCCGAAGGCAGGGTCTCGGCGACCCGCAGGGCCGCGATGACGTTGGCCCCGGTCGACGTACCGGCGAAGATCCCTTCCTCGGCGGCGAGCCGACGGGCCATCAGCTGTGCGTCGTCGCTGCGCACCTGCTCGATGGAGTCGACCTCTTCAGGCCGCCACAACGGCGGGATGAACCCGATGCCGATGCCCTCGATGCGATGCGCACCGGTAGGAGCGCCCGACAGTACGGCGGACTCGGCCGGCTCGACGGCCACCACCATGGGTGGCGCGGCGGTGTCCTCGAACCCCAGCGGAACGCCGTGGATGGAGTGGGCGGTCCCGACGGCATGGACAAATGCGTCCACCCGCCCTCCTGCCTGCCTCCAGATCTCCTCCCGCATGGGCAGGTAGCCCCGCAACCCGTCGTGGTTGTTGAGCTGGTCGGACCACCAGTGCCCGCGACGTTCGCTGATGACCTGGGAGGTGGCGATCATCCGCTTGATGAGCTCCTCGGTGATCTGACCGCCGTCGCTCGGCTCGTCGGTGATCTCAGCGCCGAGCGCGAGCATCGTCTTGCGCTTCTCCACGCTGAATGCGTCGGAGAAGACCACATGCAGTCGGTAGCGGAGCGCGGCACACACCAGGGCGAGCGAGATGCCGGTCGTCCCGGCGGTGTACTCCACGACGGGGCCGCCGGGCGCCAACCGCCCGTCCGCCGCGGCCGAACGGACCACTTCGACGGCCATCCGGTCCTTCATCGAGCCGGTGGGATTCGCCGGCTCCCACTTCACGAAGATCCGGGCTCCCGAGCGCGGCACGAGACGTCGGAGCTCCACCATCGGAGTCCCCCCGACAGCCGCCAACACGCCGCTTGACCAGCCGTTGGGGGGTGCCATTGCCCCAGTGAACACCTCTGCCATCTCCTCCGCCGGAAAGGCCTGCGGATGAAGGTTCATGGGGAGGGTGCGCCAGCGGCTCGACCGGTCAGGAGAGCATTGCTGAGCGGGGCGACGTCGCATACCGAGGCGCGGAGGGGTGAGCTGCCGCTGATCGGGTCGCTCGGCGTCTGGCGCAGCACGAGGTTGAGGTTCGCGCTGTCCGGCCCGTACGGCGGGTAGCCGGGCGCTCCCAGTTCGTCGCAAGCCTCCCACCAGCCGTGTTGGCCGATGACGACCTGCGGGTCGAGGCTGGCGTTGAGTTTGGCTCGGGCACGGATGCTGCCGTGCGGGGTGGCCAGGGAGACCCAGTCCCCGGCGGTGATGCCGCGGGCCGCGGCCGTGGACGGGTTTATCTCGACCTGCGGGTCGGGCGCGCTCTTGCGCAGGGCGGCGACCTGACGGTGCTGGGTCTCGCAGAAGAACAGCGACTTCGCACAGCTGAGCACCAGCGGGTAGCGGTCCGCGAGGTCCGGCCGGGAGCGGGGGCTGGTGAGAGGTTCCTCGAAGTCCGGCAGCGGTGAATAGCCATGGGTGGCCAAGGTGGCCGAGTACAGCTCGACCTTGCGTGACGGGGTCGCGAACCCGGTGTCGGTGTACTTGCGGTAGCGCGTTGTCAGCGGCACGCGTACGCCGGCCGGGTTCGCCCGCAGCTCCTCCAGGGTGATCCCGCCCGGCGCGAGCTGATGGCGGAACGCTGCCTCGATGTCGCCGTTCCAGAAGTGCGCGCCCAGACCCAGCCGCGTGGCGAGGTCGAACACGATCTGCAGGTCCGAGCGGGCCTCGCCGCGGGGTGGGACGAGCGGCGGTCGCAGCTGCACGAGCGACTGCGCCTCTTGGCTGTACTCGAAGCCGATCTTCAGTGCCTCGGATTCGAACGGCGTCGTCACGGGCAGCACGATGTCGGCGAGTTCGGCCGTCGGCGTCATGAACAGGTCGGCCTGGACGAAGAAGTCCAGCTGGCGCATCGCCTCGCGGCCGCGGGCGCTGTCTGCGTGGGCCATCACCATGTTGCCACCGAAGCTCACCAGGGCTTTGATCCGTCGGTCGAGGGCGGCGGTGTAGAAGTCCTCGCCGGTGACGAACTCGAACCGGGCCGGGCCGAGCGGCCGCTCCTCGACACCCACCGCCGGCGGGCGCGCGTCGGACAGGAACTCCGCCCCGTCGATCGGGTTCGATGGCACCGCCTCGAACAACACGTTCCCACCGCGGACGTCTAGGCTGCCGGTCAGGGCATAGAGGACGTTGATTGCGCGCATGGTCTGCGTGGTGCCGCTGTGCTGCTCCAGGCCGCTCCAGGTGTAGAACGCGACCGGCCGGGCCTCCCAGATCGTCCGCGCCGCGGCGACGATGTCTGCAGCCGGTACTCCCGTTAACTCCGCTGCCAGGTCCGGCGCGTAGTCGGCACAGCGGGACGCGAGCAGATCCACAGACGGTACGGCCGTCGACTTCGTCGGCCGCGTTGGTCCAGTCGTGGACGAAGTCGGCGTCGTACCAGCCGTTCTCGATCATCACGTGGGTGAGAGACAAGGCGAGCGCCGCGTCGGTGCCGGGCCGTACCCGCAGCCAGTGGTCGGCCTTGGCGGCCAGACCCGCTTTGCGCGGGTCGACGACGATCAGCTTCGCGCCTCGCGCGACTGCAGCAACGGTGCTCGTCGCGTGCGCGAGGCGGGCCACGGACGGGTTGTACCCCCAGAACAAGATGCAGCCGGCGTTCTCGAGATCCGGCAGATAGGCGCCGGGGACCGAGCAGCCGAACGTGTAGAGCGGGGCGAGGTACCGGCCCCACCCGCACAACTCCATGTAGTTGCAGTAGTTCGGGCTGCCGAACGCACGGATCAGCCGCTGAACCCAGTCCACCGCGTCGCTGATCGCCGACGTGGAGGGCGAGCTCGAACTGAACCCCACCGACTCGGGCCCGTCCGAGGCAGCAAGAGCCATCATCCGCTCAGCCACCGTGTCGAGCGCTTCGTCCCAAGTGATCTGCTCCCACCTCGGGTCCGCGGAATCCTTGGAGTTGGTCCGCCTCAGCGGGTGCAGAAGCCTGGACTGGTGGTAGACGATCTCCGGTGCAGCCTTGCCCTTCAAGCAGATGGCCTTGCCCGTCGGGTGGGACGGATCCGGATGCAGCGCGACGAACGCCCCGTCCGTGACGGTGGCCAGCGCCCCACAACGCGAGACACACAACGGGCAGAACGTCGGGACCGGGTCCCTACCCATCACCCGATAATCTCGCCTTGCCCGCGCGCGTGCAACGGCCCAAGCGATCCTTCACGACGACGTCCCCCGGTTACGCGCGGCGTAGGCAGCGGCCTCAGCTCGGGAGCGGAGGGCCAGCTTGGTCAGGATGCTGCTCACGTGGTGAGCCACTGTCTTGCGACTCAGGAACAGCCGCGCGGCAATCTCCGGGTTGCTCAGCCCGTCGGCGACGAGGGCGAGCACGTCCTGCTCACGCCTGGTGAGCACCCCGGGGTCACGGGGCTCCGGTCCGGGGACCACGCCCAGCTCGCGCAGAAGTGCGGCCGCCGCGGCCGCCTCGCCAGCCGCCCCCAGCCGCCTCAGGTCGCGCAGCGCCCCCGCCGCGTGACCGGCAGCGGCCGCGGGATCCTCGGCAGCGACGGTCCTCGCCAGATCCAACCGGGTCCGGGCGGCCTCGAATGGCAGGTTGTGCCGCTCGAACGCGTCGAGCGCGTGGGCCAGCCGTCGCGCCGCTGTCGCCGCGTCGCCCGATGCCGCCGCGACCAGCCCCGTGCAGCGGGCCAGCTGGGCCCTCCCACGAGGGAGCAGGGACCTGGCCGGGTCGGCCCGGCGAGCGTCCAGCGTCGCGGCAGCGCCTGGCACGTCACCGAGGGCCAGATACGCCTCGCTCAGGGCTGCCGCGAGCAGATCACCTTGCGGGTCGTCCGCCTCGAGCAGCCCGAGCCCGGCGCGCAGCAGTGCCGCGGCCTCCTTGCCTCGGCCGTCGGCAAGCCGCACCTCGGCAACAACCAGGGTGGCGCGGGGGCCGCTGGTGTCGAGCCCCTCCACCAGCTCGGTGGCCTCGGACAGCCGGCCCTGCCGGAGCCGGAGAGCAGCCAGAGCGGCCCTCGCCTCGACCAAGGGTTGGCGTCCGACGTCCTCCGACATCGACAGTGCTCGCAGGAGCTCGGGCTCCGCGAGACCCCAGCGCCCGGCGGCGACCAGCACCGAGCCGTAGTGGGCCCGACATCGCGCGTGCAGGAAAGGGCAGCCGTAGGCCTGCGTGAACTCTTCTGCCGCCCGGCACCACTGCGTCGCGCGAGGCAGGTCGTCGACCAAGCTGCACGCGGCGAGCATGTTGCAGCTCGACCAGACCACAACCTCCAGCCGCCCCTCGTACCCACCCAGGGTGGTCGCCATCGCCTCGTCGAGGAGCCTCATCCCGTCCTCCACCTCGCCGCCGGCCACCCGGAGCAGCCCCAGGTCGGCGAGCGCCATTGCGTGCAACCCGTCGTCGGAGGCCTGAACGGCCAGCGCTCGGGCCACCTCGAGACCGTCATATCGCTCCCTGGGGTCGGACGAAAGGTACGCGCCGATCAGCACCAGCCA
This sequence comes from Nocardioides immobilis, assembly GCF_003515065.1. Classification (GTDB taxonomy): domain Bacteria; phylum Actinomycetota; class Actinomycetes; order Propionibacteriales; family Nocardioidaceae; genus Nocardioides; species Nocardioides immobilis. Next base: position 1,475 of record NZ_QXGH01000020.1, on the reverse strand, counting down.
GCCCCGGACCGCACGGTCCGTCGTGCGCTCGGCCGCGCGAGCAGCACGGGCCAGCCAGCCGCTCGCCGCCGCGCCGTTCTCGAGGTTCGTGAGGTACCACACGCACAGGTCGAGGGCGACGATGGCCGCCTCGTCGTCTCGGCCCGTCTGGCGCAGCAGTGTGAAGGCACGCTCCCGGTGGCGGATCGCGGAGCGTACGTCGCCCAGCCACCAGCACGCCCGGCCCAAGCCGTCGAGCGCGTCCGCAGACTCATCCACGGCAGCCGACGCGGCGAAGGCTGCCCGTGCCTCCTCCCAGCGCCCGGCGCTGAACGCAGCGCGGGCGGACTCGAGGCTCTCAACGGTTGCCACTCGTCCATGATCGCCATCGGAACGCGCCCACGGATAGGTCAGTTGCCCGATGTCTCGAACGCGCACCCGGTCCAGGCTGGTCAGGTCTCCCCGAACCCAGGAGGTGGCCCCATGACCGAGACCTTTCAGCTCACCCGCGAGCAGGCGCGGGCCTACGACGAGCTCTTCGTCCCTGCCCTTTTCGGGCAGTGGGCACCCAAGCTGCTGGACTGCGCGCGGGTGCGCCCTGGCCAGTCCGTGCTCGACGTGGCCTGCGGCACGGGCGTGGTCGCCCGGACGGCCCGGGACGTCGCCGGGCCAGGCGGCCGTGTCGTCGGAGTCGACCTCAACCCCTCGATGCTCGAGGTCGCCCGAGAGGCGCGGCCCGACCTCGAGTGGGTGCAGGGCGACGCCGAGGACCTCCCCTTCGCGGACGCCGAGTTCGACGTCGCGCTGTGCCAGTCCGCCCTCTTCTTCTTCGCCGACCCGGGCCGGGCGGTGACCGAGATGGCACGCGTGGTGGTGCCCGGCGGCGTAGTCGCGCTGCAAACCTACGCACCGCTGGCCGAGCAGCCGGCGTATGGTCCCTTCGTCGACCTGGTCGCCGGGCACGCCGGCCCCGAGGCCCGAATTCTGCTCGGCACGTATTGGTCCCAAGGCGACGTCGACGGCCTGCTCGCGCTCACCTCGGCCTCCGGTCTGTCGCTACTGGAGTGGCGTTCGAGCCTCGGAGTGGCCGTCTTCCCGTCTGCGGCCGCCGTCGCTCACACTGAGATCCAGGCCACACCGTTGGCTGAGCGGATCCTGCCGGAGACGTATGCGCTGATCACTGCCGACACCGAGGAGCTGCTCGGTGAGTACGCCGACGAGTCTGGCCTCGTGCGCGTCCCGATCCGGGCCACACTCATCGCAGCGCGCAAGGGATAGGCCACACGCGAAACTCTCTAGCCGCCGTTGAACGGCGCGTAAGAAAACACCGAAGTGCCCTCTGCGCAGAGAAAGCTTGGACTGGTCGAAGTGAGGTTCCCCCCGGACCGTAGAGGCATCGACAATGAGGATCGAGATGCCAGAGAAGCGGAAGAAGTACGACCGGGAGTTCCGTGAGGGAGCTGTCCGGATCGTCGAAGAGACCAACAAGCCGATCG
>NZ_QXGH01000019.1 GCF_003515065.1 Nocardioides immobilis | reverse complement strand
TCGGCAGGACAGCCGACTCGGCCAGCGGGGTGAAGACCGCGGTCGCGTCGAACCAACCCCGGTCGGGGTTGTCGATCGAGCCATCCCAGTGGACACCTGTCTCGAGCGGACTGAGGTGACGGAACGCGCCACCGTGGAACAGCAACGGATCCCGACCGGCGATCTCGACCTGCTCCACCTCGCCGATGACGATCAGGTGGTCGCCGCCGTCGTAGGTCCGCCAGGCACGGCACGAGATCGTCGTTGCCGTCCCGTCGAGCACGGGCGCGGTCGGCCCTTCCAGCCAGGACGGTGCCTCGTCGGCGGAACGGCCGGCGAAGTGCCAGGCAACGTCCACCTGGTCAGCGGCCAGGACGTTGATGGCGAACGGCTTGTCCTTGAGGAACTCGCACGCCTTCGAGTTGCGAGCCAGGGTGACCTGGGCCAGCGGAGGGTCCAGGGAGACGGCAGTGAACGCGTTGACCGTCGCGCCGTGGGGTTCTCCATCTACGTTCGTGCAGGTGACCACGGTGACGCCCGTGGCGAACTGGCCGAACGCGTTGCGGAGATCTCGCGGATCCATCTCTGTCACCTCCGTGTACGCTGTGCGTACCCTTTGCACGCTCTACGTACCTAAGACTGTGGCTGCGGTCACAAGCCAAAGTCAACGGGCCAGACCACGCCCATCCATACCCAGATCCACACGATCGGAAGGCACTGCTTATGAATGCGATTCCTGACCAGCGGAACGGTCGCGACTTCATCCAGAGCATCGAGCGCGGCTTCGCGGTGCTCCTGGCCTTCGACGCCGACCTCCCCACGCCGACCCTCGCCGAGCTGGCGAAGCGCACGGGGCTGTCCCGCCCGGCCGTGCGCCGGATCCTGCTCACCCTGCAGAAGCTCGGGTACGTGTCCTCGCGGGGTCCGCGCTGGTCACTGACCCCGCGAGTGCTGACGATCGGCCAGCACTACGCTGCCACCCACGGCATCGTGGAGGTCGCGCGGCCCCACCTGATGCGGGTGGCCGAGCGCACCGGCGAGTCGTCGTCCCTGGCACAGCTGGACGGCACCGACGTCGTCTACGTCGCCCGCGTCCACGTCCGCCGAGTGCTCAGCCTCAACGTCGACGTCGGAACCAGGCTCCCGGTGCACGCCACATCGATGGGTCGGGTGCTGGCGGCGTACGCCGAGGCGACGACCGTGGACCGCATTCTCGACGCCGGCCTGCCACGATTCACCGAGTGGACGGTCACCGACCCGATCGAGTTCCGGGACCGGCTCCACGACGTACGCCGTGCCGGCTACGCCATCGTGGACAGCGAGCTGGAGGACGGCTTCCTCTCGGCGGCCGTTCCGGTGCGCGACGCAACCGGTGACGTGGTCGCGGCCCTGGCCTACTCCACCGCGCGTGGCCGACACAGCATCGAGGACCTCGAGAGGACGGTGGTGCCGGTGCTGCTGGAGGTCGCCGCCGACATCGGCCGCGACCTGGCCGCGCTGCCCGAGCGCTCGCGTCGACTGCGGGTCGACGCCCGCGACGGGTTCTTCTGAGACCAGTCGCTCAGGCCCCGACCTGCCCGCGAAGCACCCGTAACGTCCGGGCCAGCACCGCCGAGTCGTCGCCGGCCCGGGTCGCCACCACGAGGTCCATCCGGGCCCGGCTTGCCAGCGGCCGGTAAGTGGCCCCTGGGACGACGAGCTCGGCCACCGGCTCGGGGACGACCGCCACCCCGAGACCCGCCGCCACGAAGGTCACCAGGGTCGAGGTCTCTGCCACCTCGTGCTGAATGACCGGCTCGAAGCCCGCCTTGCGGCAGAGCCCCACGACCGCGTCGTGCATTGCCGAGCGGCCGTGGCCGGAGTGCACGATCAGGCCCTCGTTGCGCAGGTCTGCCACACGCACCCGACTGCGGGCCGCGAGCCGGTGGTCCTCGGGCAGCGCGACGACGTACTTCTCCTCCCGGAGGGTGGCCACCGCGAGGTCACCGTGCTCCGTCGCGTGACCCGGCGGCCGCATCAGGGCCAGGTCGATCGAGCCGTCGCGGAGCGCTGCGACCTGGTCGGGTGTGAGCATCTCGCCCCGGAAGGCGAAGTCCACGCCAGGGAGCTGGTCGCGCAGCGCCCGCGCGAGTGCCGGGAGCAACGAGTACGTCGCGGAGCCGACGCACCCGACGACCAGCCGCCCTTCCAGGCCGCCGCCGATGCGCTTCGCCTCCTCCCCGGCCGCGTCCACGGCCTGGAGGATCGCCCGGACCCGGACGAGGTAGGCCTCGCCCGCCGGGGTCAGGTCGACGCGGCGGGTGGTGCGATGCAGCAACGCGACACCCAGCTCGGACTCGAGCTGCTTGATCTGCTGGGACAGCGGCGGCTGCGCCATGTGCAGGCGAGCGGCAGCCCGGCCGAAGTGCCTCTCCTCAGCGACGGTGCGAAAGTAACGCAGGTGACGAAGTTCCACCCAGTCATACTCACAGCGTTTTGCTGACCAGTCGACGGCTACTCACAGATATCAATGAGTGCGTCAGGTCCGTCCACGTCGAGTGCGCGTTGTCCGGCACGGAGTCCCTCTCCGGCGCACGTGCCAGACACGGACCTGCCCGAACCGTGATATTCATTAAGTCTCACAACGTCTTGATAGTCGACAAATGGATACTTCTCAATATCGGTCACCCTCACCTACCGTCGAGTCGTGCCCGACATCGTGATCTGCGAACCCATCCGCACCCCCGTGGGTCGGCTCGGCGGAGCGTTCTCCTCGCTCAGCGCCGTCGACCTGGCCGCCACCACCCTCGCAGAGCTGGTGCGACGTACCGGGCTCGCGGAGGGCGAGGTCGACGACGTGATCCTGGGCAACTGCTACCCGAGCGGGGAGAACCCGGCGATCGGGCGCCTCGCCGCTCTCGACGCGGGCCTCGGCACCGGAGTCCCGGGGCTGCAGCTCGACCGCCGCTGCGGCTCCGGCCTCCAGGCCGTGCTGTACGCCGCCGGTCAGCTCGCCACGGGGGCCGCCAGTCTTGTCGTCGCCGGCGGCGTCGAGTCGATGTCGAACGTCGAGCACTACGCCCTGGGCCTGCGGACCGGGATCCGCAGCGGCGGCGTCGAGCTGATGGATCGCCTCGTCCGCGCCCGGGAGACCGCCGGCGGCAAGGACCACCCGGTCCCCGGTGGCATGCTCGAAACCGCCGAGAACCTGCGCCGCGAATACTCCATCTCCCGTGAGGAGCAGGACGAGTTCTCCGTCCGCTCCCAGCAGCGCGCAGGCGCCGCCCAAGACGCCAGCAACTTCGCCGACGAGCTCGTGCCGGTCACCGTCCCCGGCCGTCACGGCAAGCCTGACGTGGTCGTCGAGCGGGATGAGCACCCGCGCCCCGACACCACGCTGGAGCAACTCGCCGCCCTCCGACCCGTCCGCGAGAAGCTCGACCCCGAGGCCACCGTCACCGCAGGCAACGCGAGTGGGCAGAACGACGGCGCCGCCCTGTGCGTGGTCACCACCCGCAAGGAAGCCGAGCGGAGGGGCCTGCGCCCGATGCTCGCCCTCAAGTCATGGGGCGTCGCAGGCGTCGGCCCCGAGGTCATGGGGATCGGACCGGTGCCGGCCACCGCAGCAGCCCTCTCGCGCGCGGGGCTGACACTGGACGACATCGACGTCATCGAACTCAACGAGGCCTTCGCCGCCCAGGTGCTCGGCTGCCTGCGCGAGTGGAAGGTCGACCCCACCGACGACCGACTGAACCCCAACGGCTCCGGCATCTCGCTCGGCCACCCGGTCGGCGCCACCGGCGGCCGCATCCTCGCCACCCTGGCCCACGAGATGCAGCGCCGGGAGGCCCGCTACGGCCTCGAGACCATGTGCATCGGCGGCGGCCAGGGCCTGGCCGCGATCTTCGAGAGGGTCGCCTCATGACTGCCGTCGCCGTCCACCACCTCGTCACCGGGCCACAGGACGCGCCCGTCGTCGTCCTCTCCAACTCCCTCGGCTCCACCCACACCATGTGGGATCACCAGGCCGAGGCCCTCGCCAGGCACTTCCGGGTCGTGCGCTACGACACCCGTGGGCACGGCCAGTCTCCCGTCCCCGCCGGCCCCTACGACATCGACGACCTCGCCGACGACGTGGTTGCCCTGCTCGACACACTGGGTGTGGAGCAGGCGCACGTCGTGGGCCTGTCCCTGGGCGGCATGACCGGCGTCCGCCTCGCCGCCCGCAACCCCGAGCGGGTCGACCGCCTTGTGGTGCTGTGCACCGGCGCCCGACTGGAGCCCTCCAGCGCCTGGCACGACCGTGCTGCCACGGTGCGCAAGCACGGCACCGCCGCGGTGGCCGAGGCCGTCGTGCAGCGCTGGTTCACCGCGCCGTACCTCGACGCCAACCCCGACACCAAGGCCGCCTGCGAGGCAACCGTTGCTGGCACTCCTGCCGAGGGGTACGCGTCCTCCTGCGAGGTCATCGCCACCATGGACCTCCGCCCGGACCTGCCGGCGATCTCCGCGCCCACCCTCGCGGTCGCGGGCGCCGACGACCGGGCCACCCCGCCGCCATTCCTGCAGGCGATCGCCGAGGGTGTGCAGGACGGGCGACTACTCGTCGTACCGCAGTCGGCCCACCTGGCCAACGCCGAACAACCGGAGACCATCACCCCCGCGATCATCGCCCATCTCACCGGAGCGTCCCCATGAATCTCGACAAGGTCGTCCCCAGCGCTGCCCATGCGGTCGCCGACATCGCGAGCGGCTCCAGCCTCGCTGTTGGCGGCTTCGGCCTGGTCGGCATTCCGTGGTTCCTCATCGAGGCGCTGCTCGACCAGGGTGCCGACGACCTCACGGTCGTCTCCAACAACTGCGGCGTCGACGGCGCCGGTCTCGGCCTGCTCCTCGAGCGCCGCCGGATCAGCCGGGTCATCGCGTCGTACGTCGGCGAGAACAAGGAGTTCGCCCGGCAGTACCTCGCCGGCGAGCTGACGGTCGAGCTCACCCCGCAGGGCACCCTGGCCGAGCGGATGCGCGCCGGCGGCGCCGGCATCGGTGCGTTCTTCACCCCGACCGGGGTCGGCACGCTGGTCGCCGAGGGAGGCCTGCCGTGGCGCTACCACCCCGACGGCACCGTCGGCCTCGCCTCGGAGCCCAAGGAGGTCCGCACCTTCCACGGGACCGAGATGGTCCTCGAGGAGTCGATCGTCGCCGACGTGGCCCTGGTGCGCGCCGCTGTGGTGGACCGGGCCGGCAACTGCGTCTTCCGCGCCTCGGCCCGCAACTTCAACGTGCCCGCCGCCATGGCCGGGCGCCTCACGATCGTCGAGGCCGAGAAGGTCGTCGAGGTCGGTGAGCTCGGACCCGACGAGGTCCACCTCCCCGGCGTCTTCGTCCAGCGGGTGGTCGAGCTGACCCCCCAGCAGGCCACCCGCAAGGACATCGAGAAGCGCACCACCCGCCCCCGCGAGGAGACCCTGGCATGAGCTGGACCCGAGACGAGATGGCCGCCCGCGCCGCCCGAGAGCTGAACGACGGCGAGTACGTCAACCTCGGCATCGGCCTGCCCACGCTGATCCCCGGTCACCTGCCGGCCGGCTCGACGGTCACCCTGCACGCCGAGAACGGCATACTCGGCGTCGGCCCGTTCCCCTACGAGGACGAGGTCGACCCCGACCTGATCAACGCGGGCAAGCAGACCGTCACCGTGCTCCCCGGCGCGACGTACTTCGACTCGTCCACCAGCTTCGCGATGATCCGCGGTGGCCACATCGACGCCGCCGTCCTCGGAGGGATGCAGGTCTCGGTCGCCGGCGACTTGGCGAACTGGATGGTGCCAGGCGCGATGGTCAAGGGCATGGGGGGTGCGATGGACCTGGTCAGTGGCGCCCGGCGCGTGGTCGTGCTGATGGACCACGTCACTCGGAACGGCGACGCCAAGCTGGTCCGAGAGTGCTCGCTCCCGCTGACCGGGCGACGCGTCGTCTCCCGGGTGATCACCGACCTCGCTGTGCTCGACGTGACCGGCGAGGTGTTCGAGCTGGTCGAGCTCGCGCCCGGGGTGACGTATGGCGACGTAATCGCCGCAACGGCTGCGCCCGTCGTCGCGCCCGTGCCTGCCGGAGCCTGACCCACGCGAGCCAAGATTGATTCGCTGAGCCGATCATTTCATTCGAACTCCGACCTTGTGCTGACTCAATATCAATACCTACCGTGAATCAATCCCGCCGGTGGATCGGCACCCCTCGAGGAGCTGAGCTTCATGGAGCTGCGTCACTTGCGCTACTTCGTCGCTGTCGCCGAGACGTGCCACTTCGGCCGTGCGGCCGAGCGGCTGCACATGGCCCAGCCTGCTCTCTCCCAAGCGATTCGGCAGCTGGAGTCGGAGCTCGGCGCGTCTCTCTTCTTCCGGACCACCCGCCAAGTCAGCCTGACTGCCGCGGGCGAGTTTCTGTACGACGAGGCGCAGCGCGTTCTGCGGGCGGTCGACGACAGCGTCGCCGGCGTACGTCGGGTGGCCGAGGGACGCAAGGGCCTGGCCCGCTTGGGGTTCACCGGCACCGCCTCTTTCACCCAACTGCCGTTCATCGCCCGCACCCTGCAGCGCGAGCTGCCCGACGTCGCGCTGGAGATCCACGCAGACCTGCTCACACCTGAACAGAGCGACGGGCTCCGGGACGGCTCCCTCGACCTGGCCGTACTCCGTCCGCCAGCCGCCGGCGAGGGCGTCACCGTCCGCGTCATCGAGGTTGAGCCGCTCGTGCTCGCCCTGCCGGCTGGTCACCGCCTGGTCGCCGAGCAGGTGGTCGCGCTGGCCGACCTGCGCACCGAGGGGTTCGTGCTCTACAAGCCCTCCGTGGTGAACGACGCCGTCCTGCGCACGTGCCGCGACGCGGGCTTCACGCCCCGCCGCGAGCACGAGGCCCCGGGCACAGCGGTGCTTCTGGCCCTGATCGCTGCGGGTCTCGGCGTCGCGCTCGTGCCAGCGTCGGCCCGCGCGGTACCCCTGGCCGACGTCGTGTTCCGCGACGTCGCGGACGCCGGAACCGTCGAGCTCGCCCTCGCCTGGCGCGACGAGCCCTCCACGCTGGTCCGGTCCATCCTGGCCGTGCTCGAAGCAGCTGGCCTCTTCTCCGATCAGTCTGATCCCGACCTGCCCGACAACGTCACCGAGGGAGCCCGATGAAGATCACGCGCGTGGAGGCAATCCCCTACGCGATCCCGTACGCCAAGCCACTCCGCTTCGCCAGCGGCGAGGTCACCGTCGCCGAGCACGTGCTTGTGCGCGTCCATACCGACGAAGGCGTCGTCGGCATCGCCGACGCCGTGCCGCGCCCCTTCACCTACGGCGAGACCCAGGCCGGCGTGGTCGCCGTGATCGAGAAGTTCTTCGCACCGGCCGTTACCGGCATGTCGCTCCTGGAGCGGGAGCGGATGCAGGCCGTGCTGCAGCGCACCGTCGCCAACCCCACTGCCAAGTCGGCGGTCGACATGGCCGTGTGGGACGCTCTCGGACGTACCCTCGACCTTCCGGTCACCGACCTCCTGGGCGGCTACACCGACCGCATGCGCGTCTCTCATATGCTCGGCTTCGACGAACCCGCTGCGATGGTGGCCGAGGCCGAACGCATGCGCGATGTCTACGGCATCACCACCTTCAAGGTGAAGGTCGGCCGGAAGCCGTTTCAGCTGGACACCGCAGTTGTCCGCGCCCTACGTGAAGGACTCGGCGAGCAGGTCGATCTCTACGTCGACGGCAACAGGGGCTGGTCGCCCGCGGAGTCCGCGCGCGCCATGCACGAGATGGCCGATCTGGGGCTGCTCTTCGCCGAGGAGTTGTGCCCCGCGGACGACGTCCTGGGTCGCCGCTGGCTCGTGCAGCAGTGCGACGTGCCGTTCATCGCCGATGAGTCCGCCGTTACCCCGGCCGACGTGACCCGCGAGATCCTCGGTGGCTCCGCCACCGCGGTCAGCATCAAGGTTGCCCGGACCGGCTTCACCTCCTCGCAGCGCGTCCACCACCTTGCCGAGGGCCTCGGCATCGAGGTGGTGATGGGCAACCAGATCGACGGGCAGTTGGGCTCGATGTGCACGGTCGCCTTCGGTTCGGCGTACCGGCTCACCTCCCAGCGGGCGGGCGAGCTGTCGAACTTCCTCGACATGAGCGACGACCTCTTGACCGAGCCACTGGAGATCCACGACGGCCACCTCAACGTGCGCCCAGGTGCTGGTCTCGGTGTGGAGCTCGACCCGGAGAAGCTGGCCCGATACCGAACCGATCACTGACCACCTAACAAGAACCCACCCAAGGAGAAGCACCCATGCTGTTTCACGTTCGGATGGACGTCCGGATCCCGCACGACATGGACCCGGGGGTGCGCGCCGACATTGTGGCCCGCGAGAAGGTCTATGCCGCGGACCTGCAACGGGCCGGCAAGTGGCCGCACCTGTGGCGAATCGTTGGCGAGTACTCCAACATCTCCATCTTCGACGTGGACTCCACCGACGAGCTGCACGCACTGATCTCGGGGCTGCCCTTGTTCTCCTTCATGGACATCAAGGTCACCCCGCTGGCCACGCACCCCTCGGACATCAACGTCTGAGGCCGCCATCCGACGCGCCGGAGTCGCGCGTCCCTAGTCCTCGCCGCGACATCCATGCCGCGACCTGCGCGCGTGAGGTGAAGCCGAGCTTTGCCAGGATCCGCTCGACGTGCCCGTCGACGGTGCGTTTGGCAATCACCAGGCGTTCAGCGATCTCACGGTTCGAAAGGCCCCTCTCGATCATTGCGGCAACCTCGATCTCACGCTTCGTCAACACCTCGGCATATGCCCGCTGCCCCTTGGTAGATCCCGGCGCAATGCCGAGACCGAGGTCGATGACGTCCTCGAGATCGGGGAGCTTCCCGAAGGCGGGCAAGCCCTCAAGTTCCGCAGTGCTGGGAAGCGACGGCGTGTGGAGTTGCCCGAGTTCGGCCAGTTGTGGCCCGAAAGCCTCCAGAGACGTGCCGAGCGAGCGCCAGATGCGCCCAGCAGCCAGGGCAAGTGACAACGCGCGCCGGCGTTGGCGACGGTCATGCGCGATGCAGCCGAGCAGGTTGGTCGAAAGGGCGACGCAGATCCCGTCCGACAACGCGCGTTGCAGCTGTAGGGCTTCGCACGCGCGTTGCTCGGCCTCGTCGAGGCGTCCCAGCCGCCACTCGGCGACGGCTGCAGCCCACACGGCATAGGCCCGGGCGGTCTGGTCACCGCACTGCTCGCACAGTTCGATGGTTTCCCTGCTCATGGCGAGGGCATCGCCCGGCCTGTCCGCACAGACGAGGGCGGTTGCCAGCATGTACCGAGCAGTCAGTTCCAGGAACGAGTCCGCGAAAGCCCGATGCCCTTCAACGGCGGCCTGGAGTCCGCTGACCGCGTTGGCGGGATCCCCGGTGAACATCGCCAACAGCCCGCTCCAGTGTCGTACGTGGACGTCGAGGCTCCGGTCGTTGAGTTCGGCAGCTAGGGAGCGGAGGTCGGTGAGCCGCGCCGCTGCCGCGTCGTGATCGCCTTGGAGCAAGGCAATCCAGGTGACGACCCAGACACATTCGGCTCGAGCCCGTGACGGTTCCGGTGCGGCGACGAGCATGGATTCGAGTCGCGTGCGCCCCTCGGCCAGAGCGCCCCGTCCCAGCCAGTAGTACCGCAGCCGCCCCAACAGCCGCAGCCCCGTCTCCTGCTCGCCGCTGGTCGCTTCACTCCATTGGATGGCCGCAACGTAGCTGGCGTGGTCCTGCCGCATTCGGCTGATCAGTGCGTCCTGACGCGGTCCTGACCATCGGTCCAGCATCTCTTCGGACCGCCGGACCATGACATCGCGATGACGGCGCTCCAGTTGCGTGGTCTCGCCAGCGTTGTCGGCGAGCTCAGCCGCGACCTCGCGGAGCGGGACGAGTAGTCGGTACCTCATCACGCCGGCGTTGCGGTCGGCCAGAAGGATGGATTGACCCACGAGGCGTTCGATGGTGTCGACGACATCCACCGGGGCCAGCTCACCGAAGCAGCAGACAGCCTCCGCTAGATCGAGATCGAATCCTGCGGGAAAGACCGAGAGGCGACGCCACAACACCTGAGCTTCCGCGGAGCACAGCTCGTAACTCCATTCAACCATCGCACCGAGGGACCGGTGCCGCGACGATGCCAGGGCGCCGGGCGCGCTGAGCGAGGTCAGCCGACTTGCAAAACGATCCACCACCTGCTCGACGGTCAGCGCCCTGAACTTCGCCGCAGCGAGCTCAATGGCGAGCGGAACACCCTCCAGCAGACGGCACAGCGCGATAACAGCCTCGGCGTTTTCCTCGGTCACGTCGAACGCCGGGTCGACCGCCCTTGCCCGATCTATCAGCAGGCTCACCGACCCGTCGATGACGAGCTGAGCCACCGGAGTGCCGGGCTCGGGAGCGGTCAAGGGGCGAACCGGTCGCAAGACCTCCCCTTCGACGGCAAGGGGCTCTCGGCTGGTCGCTACAACTCGAAGCTGCGGAACCTCGCGCAGGAGCAGCGGCAGAACCGCGCGGACTGATGCCAGCACATGCTCGCAGTTGTCCAGAATCAGCAGAACCCGGCGCTTGCGGAGGAAGGAGAACAACTTGTCTCGGGGTTCGCGTGCGGACTGCTCGACGACTCCCAACGCGCTAATCAAGGCCGCCTCGACCTCAGCGACCCCAGCGTCAATGCGCAGGTCTGAGAGTTCGGCGAGCCACACGCCGTCGCAATAGCCGCTTCGTGCCCTGTAGCCGACCTCGAGCGCCAACCTCGTCTTACCCACGCCGCCGGGTCCGGTGAAGGTGAGCAGCCGGGATCCGGCCAGTGACGCTACCGCCTCGGCGAGCTCGTGCCTCCTGGCGATCAGCCGGTTCATCGACGGACCGACCGGAGTTCCTCCTCGCTGAGGCAGGTGGCCGTTGAACGTCGAGACGAGAGAGACGCTTTCGCGCTCCCAATCATTGTCGGAATCGGCCCGGCGCTCCTCCGCGGTCACGTCGGGCGCCGATTTAATGGCATCGTCATACGGCGCGCCGATCAGCTGCTCGCGCGAGTCCGCCGGGACCAAGGCGTGGTTCTCAGCGTTCCGGTGCCGCTGTTCAGGCTCGACCGCCTCGTTGCCCAGAGGCGCGGCGAAGTTGGGCGTGCGCTGCAAGACCGTCAAGTGGCCGGTCCTGTCCGCGGTCTCCTGGCCCGGAGCGTGATCAGGTGACATCGTCCCACTCCTTTGCCGCTTGACGAACGGATCTAGTTAGCCACGTCGACGTGACGATGGCCACGTTCTGTTGGTCAGTTCTCGAACCCGCTTTTGACCAAATGGCGCATTCGGGGGAAGAGTGGTGCCGTGGTTAAGACGAACCCTCGGGACAACGACCTGGCCGCTGCTCAGGGGGTTCAGGATGTGGTTTCGCGGTTGTTGTCCACTCGCTCGCTGCTTGCGGCGGACCTCGCGGAATACCTCATCGTGCACATGCCCGAGCTACGTGAGGTGGGCGTCGAGGACCTGGTGCTCAAGAGCTGTCGCGCGAACATCACGGCACTCTTTGACAACCTTGCCCGCGCCGTGCCAGTGGAGTCCATTGCCCCCTCTCCGGAGCTGATCGACTACACCCGGGGGTTCGTCCGCGATGGACTTCCGCTGGACTCGATCATGCAGGCCTACCGACTGGGGACCGCCTACCTCATCACGCGGTGGACTGACGCAGCTGCCGAGCAGGTCCCCGGGGCCGCGGCGATCGGTGTCATCAAAGGAGGGACCGCATATCTGCTCGAGTGGCTGGGGGTGATGAGCAACCAGCTGGCTGACGAGTATCGCGGCGAGGTGAGCCGGCTCGCGAAAGAGCGCTCCCAGGCAAGGCTGGAAGACATCCGCGAAATCCTGAACAACTTCGACATCGAGATCGAAGCCGCCAGCCGTCGCTTGGGCTACCGCCTGGCGGACTGCCACCTTGCCATCGCGCTCCGGGACGTGACGGAGGGCCGCAACAGCGGCGCCGCCCTGGACTCCGCGCTACGAGATCTGACCGGTGCCTTGGATGTGACCAACCGCCTTGCGGTCTACGCGGACAGGCGGACCGTGTGGTGCTGGCTCCGATGGACGCACGACCAGTCGCGCGAGCTTCCGGTCCCCGCCGCACCTGTACTCATGGCCGCGGGACGCCCATGGGACGGAATCGCCGGATTCCGCCGAAGCCATCTTGAAGCCTTGGATGCGTTGCGTATCGCTGGGATCACGGGCAGGCGGGCCGCTACTCTCACGCATTTCGAGGACGTCAACGTTGCGGCGATGTGCACAGCGGATGTGGATCGTGCCCGCGACTTCGTTCGAACAGAGCTCGCTGCGCTGTCCGCCGACGACGAACGCACTCGGCGCATCCGGGAAACGTTGTCGGCCTTCTACGCCGCGAACAGCAACTTCCGTGCCACAGCCACGAAGCTGGGCATCCATCACAACACTGTGCGCTACCGCTTGGAGCAAGCGGAACGTGCCCTGGGTCGACCTGTCGGCGAGCGACGCCTTGCCCTCGAACTGGCACTGCACTTGCGGGACACGCTGGCGCCGACCTCGCGGGATGCGACTCCTGGTTGAGGCACGCTCCCCGACTGGGAACTGCGGTGTCGAGCAGGCGGCCGTTTGCCAGACGAAGACGTTCAACTCTGAAGGCTTGCGTTCTTCGCTGACATAGCGCTCAGGGCAGAAACGTGCCGCACACCGGAACACCGGTACCCCTGGGCCTGATTGCCCTACAACATGAGGTGCGGACGGTGAAGAGTAAGGCGGTGCCTGAGCGCTTCGGCACAGGCAAGACCTACGAGGCCGATCGCCTGGCCTACTAGCTGGACGCGGTCTACCAGCAGATCCAGGAGACAACCACGAGCAGCGACGTCACGGGCATCGGCGTCGTCGTGCCGGAGGGACCTCAGGGTTCGGTGCCGAGACCGCCCGTACTCTCGGCGGGATGGGCGCCCACGTCACCATCGCGGGCCGAAGCCTGGAACCTGGCAAGGCCCTCGTCGACGAGCTCGATGAGAATGCCACCTGAGACCCCTTGGATCTGCAGCTCGGCCATGACATTGGCGACCGTCTTGCGGTTCACCGCCTGCCCGGCCGCCCGCAGGTCTGCGGTGATCCGTGGTGCCCCGTTGACGCCGTCGGAGGCCTGGTGCGCGGCAAGCACCGCGGACTTGAGCTCCTCGCGCCCGCGCCGCCCTCGGCCCGGGCGGCCCAGCTGCTCGGTTGCGCCAGTCGTAGTAGCCGACCTCGACACCCCCAACAACTCGACCATCCGGACGATGTCGAAGTTCGCCTTCTCCGCCTCGATCAGCCGGTAGCCACATCTACCGGTCGTACTCCCTGGCGAAGAAGGCCGACGCTTTTTTCAGGAACTCAACATCCTTCTCCAGCTGCGCGTTGCGACGCCGAAGCTCCTCAAGCTCCAGCCGCTCCCGCGCACTCAACGACTCCTGCGACTCCACCTTCCCGGCCTCCTCGCGCGCTCGCTCGGTGTTCACCCACCTACGCAAGGTCTCGTGATCGAGCCCGAGCTCGTCGCCGACATCCCGCAACGAACGATTCGAGTTGATCACCAGCCGGGCAGCATCACGCCGATACTCCGCGGAGTGCCGACGCCGCTTCCTCGGTTCGGCCATAACAGCCACCTTCCCGCGAGACCCACACGTCCCGCCATCAGGTGTCCGTCAAACCTGGGCAAGCCCACAGATCGTGTCGTCTCACGATCTCGAACAACGTGCCCGATCAGTACACCCTGGGAGCCGCGGCCCGTTCACGACGGCGGTCACAGGCGGCGGCCCAGGACTCGCTCGGCCTCGTGGCGTTCACCGGCAGCGATGTGGGAGCGCAGCGCGGTGGACGAGAACCGACGACCGTGCTCGTGCTGGGCGCTGATTACCTGCACATCGAACCCGGCGTCAAGTCCGATTGAGCGCAGCAGGGCGGCATCACCGGTGTTGCCCGCCCCGAAGCGGAAGTCATCGCCGACGACGACGCCGGCAACGCCGAGGACGCCGATGAGGAAGTCCGCGACGAACTGGGTTGCGGGGGTGCGGGCCACCGCGGAGGTGAACGGATGTACGTAGACCCGGTCCGCGCCGGCCTCCAAGGCCAGGGCCGCTCGCTGGCTGACATCGGTGAGCAGCTGCGGTGCGCGGGCAGGATCGACGACGGAGAGCGGGTGGGGGTCGAACGTCACCAGCACGCACGGCAGACCGAGCCGCGAGGCCTGCTCGGTCGCCGCACGGAGCACGGCTTGGTGGCCCCGGTGCAGTCCGTCGAAGACTCCGACGGTCGCGACGCAGCCACCCCAGTCGGGGCCGAGGTCCCCCGGGCACCGCGCGATCCGGCCGACCTCGCGGCGGGAGAGGCTCGGACGTGGCCAGACGTCGAGGACGATCGAGCTGGACATGGCGTTCCTCCGAGCTGACGATTCCGGCACTCCGGGCTGGCCCGGTCCGAGTCGCGACGCACGCCGCGACTCGACCCGGACCGTGCTCAGCGCTTGGTAAAGTAGCTGACGTCGTCGTTGCCGATGAGGTCGGGCACCGTCCAGCCGTCGAGGTCGTACTCGCCCAGGAAGGTGTCGGCGAGCATGCGCATGCCGTCGGACGCACCGGTCGCCTTCGCCCCGAAGAGCAGCTCGGCCTTCACGTTCTCGTGATTGCCGGAGTAGTTGCGCTCGTAGAGCTCGTGCCTGCCGCCGAACTCGGAGCCGATCGCATCCCACAACGCCTTCATCACCTTCACCCGGTCGACGGCGGTGATGCCGTCAGAGCCTCGCACGTACTTGTCGAGGTAGGGCCGAACCTCGGCCGAGTGGAAGTCCGCGGCCGAGGACGGGAGGTAGATCAGTCCGGAGGCGACGT
The DNA here is from genome assembly GCF_003515065.1 of Nocardioides immobilis. Lineage (GTDB taxonomy): Bacteria > Actinomycetota > Actinomycetes > Propionibacteriales > Nocardioidaceae > Nocardioides > Nocardioides immobilis. The sequence goes on along the minus strand of NZ_QXGH01000019.1, from coordinate 153,972 downwards.
CTTGCTCGATGATCTCCTTGATGCGGGGGTAGCCCTGCATCATGAACATCCGGTAGGTCAGTCCGTACTCCAACTTCGGCAGCTTCGCGTCGCCGATCCACTCCTCGGGGTTGCGTGCCATCGACTCGCTGAGCGACCAGAACAGGTTGCGCCAGCCGATGACCTCGCCGACCCGGGTCTGGACGCCACGGAAGTCGCCGGCGCCGGTGCAGTCCAGCGCCTTCATCAGCAGGCCGGCGATGAAGTCGAGCTTCACCGCGAGACGGGTGCATCCCTGGAGCAGCGCGCGGGGCAGGAACCCGGACTGCGGGAAGAACGAGTTCACTCTGTCGGCCTCGCCGTAGATGAAGACGTTCTCCCACGGGACGAGAACCTTGTCGAAGATGAAGATCGCGTCGTTCTCGTCCATCCGGCTCGACAGCGGGTAGTCGAAAGGCGTTCCGACGATGGCGGCGTTCTGGGCGTAGGACGCGCGGGAGATCAGCTTCACTCCCGGCTGGTTCATGGGGACGGTGCAGACGAGCGCGAACTCCCGCTTCTTGATCGGCAGACCGTAGTGGGCGATGAAGTTGTAGTTGGTGATGGCCGACCCGGTGGCAACCACCTTCGCGCCGGAGACGATCAGGCCGGCGTCGGTTTCCTTCTCGACCTTCATGAACACATCACCGACCTCGTCGGGCGGGAGCTGCCGGTCCACGGGGGGGTTGATGATCGCGTGGTTCCAGTACAGGACCTTCTCCTGCGACTCGCGGTACCACCGCTCGGCGTTGGCCTCGAACGGGGAGTACAGCTCCTTATTGGCGTCGAGCGTGCCGAAGAGGGCCGCCTTGTAGTCGGGGCTGCGCCCCATCCAGCCGTACGTCATCCGCGCCCAGGCCGCGATCGCGTCGCGATCCTTGAGCATGTCCTCGTTGGAGGTCGCGGTGCGGAAGAAGGGCATCGTGACGCCCCCGCTGCCCGTGTCGGTCGGGACCGTGACGATGTCCTTCTGGGGTCCCTCGTGCATTGAGTCGTAGAGCCGGGCCACCATCCGGATCGGGTTGCGGAAGGCGGCGTGGGTGGTGACGTCCTCGACCCGCTCACCGTGGATGTAGACCTCGCGACCGTCCTGCAGCGAGGCGATGTACTCGTCGCCGGTCATCGGTGCGGATGCGAAGTTCTTCTGCTGGTTCGCCGGGGAGTCGGCAGCGGGGTTCGTGCTGGTGTCGATGATCGTCTCGGGCGGCGGGTCCATCGTGGAGGTCATGACAGTTCCTTTCGGGTGGGACGGCCTCAGGCCGGGGTGGAGGACAGAGGGCGGGTCAAGGGCATGAAGACGGTCTCGGCGTCGAACCAGCCGGTGCTCGGGTCGTCCGAGCAGCCCAGCCAGGCCGAGGCGTGCAGCCGCGGGCCGAGGGACTTGAAGGAGCTGCGGTGGAACAGCAACGGGGCCTCGTCCCCGAGGTTCACGTCCACGACCTCGCCGATGAAGATCAGGTGGTCCCCGCCGTCGTAGGTCGCCCACGGGCGGCACGAGATGGTGGCGGCCGCACGTTCGAGCACGGGCGCTGCCGGCCCGTCGACGACCGCGGGGGCCGGGTACGTCGGCCGGCCGGCGAAGTGCCAAGCCTCGTCGACCTGGTCCTGGGCCAGGATGTTGACGGCGAAGGACCGTCCGTCCAAGAACTGGCAAGCCTTCGACGTCCTAGTCATCGCCACCTGGCACAGAGGCGGATCGAGCGAGATCGGGGTGAAGGCCGTGACCGTCGCTCCATGGGGCGCGGCCTCGGCCTCGTCACCACTTGCGCAGGTCACGACGGTGACCCCGGTAGCGAAGGCCCCGAAGACGTCTCTCATCAGGCGGGAGTCCATGACTTCCTCTCGGTGGGCTGGTGGGGTCACCGAAACGTATGACCGGGGTCACACGGCCGCGATCCATCCGGCGTACGGACGATCCGGGCAGCGCAACCACCATCGGTCCTGTCCGCCGAGCGAAACGACGGTCCGCTGGGCGCAACCACTCGTGGACGACACTTGAGTGATTGCCGTCACAGATGAACACTGAAGGTCCGACCGCGATGGGAGGCCAAGGACGAGATGGACCAAGACGACCCGAGCACCGCACCGCCGTTGCGTGCGTCGTCCCCCTCCTTCGATGACTGGGACGGGGTCCGCGACGCTCTCGCCAACGCGTACTTCCCCAACCTGATGCGCCCGATCACGGCCGGCCCTGCCTCCGCCTCCGCCCTCGACGGAGTCGACCTCGGGCCCTGCCGCGTCGCACACATAGCGCTCGGAGCGACGGTGTCGTTGCGGACCGACCACCCCGGCGCCTACGCGATCAACATCCCGCTCGCCGGAGTCCTGAGTACCGAAATCGGCTCAGGCACGGTCGAGTCCGCCGTCGGACAGGCGACCGTGTGCCCGCCGGACACGCCGACGAAGATGCCCGGGTTGGAACCCTCGTGCCGGCTGCTCGGGTTCCGGGTCGACGCAGACCTCCTGGCCCGTGAGTACGAGCGGGTCCTCGCTCGGCGGCCCCAGCCCCTCCATCCGCAGATTGACCTCCGGTGCGACGATGGCCGGGAGTGGCTGTCGCTGCTGCAGGCGACCATGATCCACGTCCGAGACAGCCGCTCGCGCGTCACCACTGATCCCCGACTGCTCGCGCAGCTGAGTAGCACCCTGATCACTGGATTCCTGCTGGCCACCACGCCCGAGGAGAGCAACGACCGAAACGGCACCAGGCCCCGCATCGTCCGTCGCATCATCGACGCGATCGAGGACGACCCGGCTCGACCCTGGACGCCGGCAGAGATGGCCGAGCTCGCCGGGGTCAGCGTGCGCCGGGTCCAGCAGGGGTTTCGGGAGTATGTCGGGAAGACGCCGTTCCAGTACCTCCGCGACGTCCGCCTCGAGCGGGCGCACCTCGACCTGATCGACGGGGGCGCCACGGTCACCGAGGTCGCGATGCGGTGGGGTCTGACCCACACCGGCCGCTTCGCAGCGGACTACCGACTGCGCTACGGCCGGTCGCCCTCCGAGACGCTTGCTCGTTAGGGACCGGCCGCTCGGCCGTCGCGTCTACTCCGCCAGGAAGTCCCCGACGATGCGGTTGAAGGCGGCTGCGTGCTCGATCTGCACCCAGTGGCCGCACCGCCCGAAGACGTGGAGTTGTGACTGCTCGATCAGCTCGAGCAGCCGTAGTGCGTTTCCGAGCGGGATCACCTGGTGGTCCCGTCCGTGGACGACGAGCACGGGTCGGTCGATCCCTGCGATGACCTGCTCATTGAGCGTCAACGCATCGACGCAGTCCTGACGTGGCTCCGGGAACATGGCACCAAACGCCTCCTGGACCCCAGGCCTCGTCGCGGCCTCGAGCCTCGACTTGGCCAACTCCTCGCTGAGGAGGGAGTGGTCGTAGGCGAACACGTTCAGCAGCTCCCTCATGTTCTCGAGGGAGGGCTCGAAGCCCCAGACGGCGTCGAGGCCAGCAGTGAGCTCGAACGGGACGCCGGCACAGCCCATTAGGACGAGACGGTCGACCAGTTCGGGATGGCGCGTGGCGATGCTGAGTGCGAGCGCACCGCCGAGGCTGTTGCCGACGATGTGGACTCGTTGCAGGTCGAGCGCCTCGAGGAAGGCCACCAGGTGGCTGGTCCAGCCGTTCATGTCGTAGCTCACCGAGTCGTTGCGTTCGGTGTACCCGAACCCCGGAACGTCCGGCGCGATCACGCGGAAGCGCTGGCTGAGATCAGGCATGGTCAGCCGCCAGTTGGCCCACGCCGTCACCCCGGTCCCGAGCCGTGGATGAGGAGCACCGGCTCACCCGTCCCGGCGAGGCGGTGACCGGCGCGCCTGCGTTGAAGGGGAGGGTTCCGTACAGGATCGCTGCCCCGGCGTACGGGTCCGGGTCGTCGAGCACCAGTCCGCCGGCGAATGCGGCGCCGCCGCTGAAGCCGACCAGCAGGACGGGTCGGCCCGCGGGTGCGATGTCGTCGAGCCAGGGGCGGAACCAGTCCATGGTGATGCGCAGGGACTCGGCGACGGGGCGCCCGATGCCCCGGTTGGCGAACCAGGCGTACCCGCCGCCCTAGGCGATCGGTGCCCGCACCGCGGCGTACGCCGGTCCGACCGGCAGATGTGCGGCCAGTCCGAGGATGTCCTGCTCGTTCGATCCGCGGCCGTGGAGGAGCACGACGAGTGGCGCTGCAGGGTCGGTTCCGCCGTAGGTGGCCACCACCGGAGCGGCGAATCCCTCCCCGGTCATGACGCATCCAGCGGGACGAGCTCGGCAGCGGTGCGGACCCCGGCCCAGCGGCGTACCTCACCGGGTAGGTCGAGTCGCTCGACCAGTGCGGCGTTCTCGAACTCGCCCCAGCTGGCACGAGGCAGCATCCACATCACCTCGAACTCGTTGCCGTCCGGGTCGTGGGCGTAGACGCTCTTGGTGGCGCCGTGGCTGGACTCCCCGGTGAGGGCGTCGAGGTTGGCCAGGGTGAACCGGGCTTCCTCGAGCTCCTCGATGGTGTCGACCTGCCAGGCCAGGTGGTAAAGCCCCAGGCTGCCCCGCGGCCGCGCCGACTGCGCGCCGACCCCGAACAGCCCTAGGTCGTGGTGGTTGCCGGACCTGGGCAGCCGCAGGAACGCGGCGTTGACCCGGAGTTCACGAGCAGCGACGCCCATGTCGAAGGCCTGCTGGTAGAAGGCGATGCTGCGCTCGAGGTCTGCCACGAAGAGCACGGCGTGGTTGAGGCGTACGGCGTTGACGGTCATGGTGCTGCCTTCCTGAGGCGTGGTGGTGTCGGGGGTGGGTCAGGCGATGACGCCGAAGCCGCCGGTCCAGGAGATCTTCTCGGCCGCGGCCAGCGTGAGCTGCAGGAAGCCCAGGGCTTCGAGCTCACGGCCCCGCTTGAGGGAGCCCGCGTCGATGGCCTTCAGGCCGCCGGAGGTGACGATGCCGGCCAGGGTGGACTTGGCGTCGGCGTCGTCGCCGGCGATCAGCACCGTGGTGGTCAGAGTGCCGACGGTGCCGGCAGCGAGGGTTCCGGCGAAGGTGGTGTTGAACGCCTTCAGCAAACGCGACTGCGGAAGGGCAGCCGCGATCTCCGCGGCAGCGGAACCGTCGGCCGGGACGACCAGGGAGTCGAAGGTCTCGAAGTTCAGCGGGTTGGTGACGTCCACGACGATCTTCCCGGCGAGGCGCTGCGCTCGGCGATGACCGCAGAAACGGCCGGGTAGGGAACCGCGAGGACGACGATGTCGCCGCTCGCCGAGGTGGCGGCGTCGTTCTCGCCGAGGAGCTGGACGGTGTGGCCGCCCTTGCCCGCGACCGAGGCGATGGCCTGGCCCATGTTGCCGGTGCCGATGATGGAGAGGTGTGCCATGGAGGTGCTCCCGAAGGTATTAGTATTTGGTTGTTGATTCAAGTAACACTCTACGCGGTTTAGTTGTTGCGTCAAGTAATCAGCGATACGCTTCGGCCATGGACACTCAGTGGCTGGACGATGAGCAGCTCGACACGTGGGTCAAGTTGATCGCCGTGGTCGAGCTACTTCCCGGGGTCCTCGACTCGCAACTGCGTCGCGACTCCGGGTTGACCCACTTCGAGTACTTCGTGCTGGCGATGCTCTCCGAGGCCGACGACCACACCCTGCGGATGACCGCGCTCGCCCAGCGCACGAACGCCAGCTTGCCGCGGCTGTCCCACGTCGTACGACGCCTGGAGGACCGCGACCTGGTGGTGCGCTCACCCTGTCCCGAGGACGGGCGGGCCACGAACGCCCAAATCACGAAGTCGGGGATGACCGAGGTCGTGGCGGCCGCGCCCGGTCACGTCGCGAACGTGCGCCATCATGTCATCGACGCACTCACGCCCCCGCAGCTGCAGCAACTGCGAGGCATCGCTGACGCGCTGCTGGCCAGGCTCGACCCCGAGGGGCGCATGTCCGGTCTCCACGGCCGTGGGGAAAGTCGCGCCTGATCCCGGCGATCGATTCACGCACGTTCGGGCGAGGCCAGCCTGCCTGCAAGCCCGGGTGCAAGTGGCGGGTCGTGACTCGAGTTCAGGTGGCAGCGCTCCAAAGCCCGGGTCGACGACTGGGCTACGCCGGCTCAGGACTACGTTGGAGACACCCGTCCCGCCGGGGGCCGCTCCCAAGTCATCTCCATGAATCTCGGGACGCTCACCTGAAGAGGACTACTTGCAACTACAAGGTCGGCTACTTCGTGGGAAGCCTGTCATCAACCTCGTTCAATCGGGTCCTGAGTCGAGCCTTGATACAGCTTGCGCCTCCTGACTCAGAGTTCACCGAGATCCCCATCAGCGTCTGCAGCTCGGGCCTGCCCACGCCGAAACGCGAAATGCAGCGAGGGCCCCGGGCAAGCCGGAGCCCTCGTGCTCAAATGAGTTCGAGCTCTACGTGCACAAGTGACTAAATGTCGTAGTAGAGCTCGAACTCGTGCGGGTGCGGGCGCTGCTGCACGGGGGCGATCTCCTGCTCACGCTTGTAGGTGATCCAGGTGTCGATCAGGTCGGGCGTGAAGACGTTGCCCACCGTCAGGAACTCGTGGTCAGCCTCGAGCGCGTCGAGCACGGCACCGAGCGAGGTCGGGACCTGGTCGATCTCGGCCATCTCGTCCGGCGGGAGCTCGTAGATGTCCTTGTCGATCGGGGCGGCCGGCTCGGTCTTGTTCTGGATGCCGTCGAGTCCCGCGAGCATCAACGCGGAGAACGCGAGGTACGGGTTCGCCGACGGGTCGGGGAACCGGGTCTCGATGCGCTTGGCCTTCGGGTTGGTGCCCGTGATCGGGATCCGGACCGAGGCCGAGCGGTTCCGCGAGGAGTAGACCAGCGAGATCGGCGCCTCGAAGCCGGGGACCAGGCGGTGGTAGGAGTTCACCGTCGGGTTGGTGAACGCCAGCAGCGCCGGGGCGTGCTTCAGGATGCCGCCGACGTACCAGCGGGCCATGTCGGAGAGGCCGCCGTAGCCGGTCTCGTCGTAGAACAGCGGGTCGCCGCCCTTCCACAGCGACTGGTGCACGTGCATGCCCGAGCCGTTGTCACCGAAGATCGGCTTCGGCATGAAGGTGACCGACTTGTTCTGCTCCCACGCGGTGTTCTTGATGATGTACTTGAACTTCATCACGTCGTCCGCGGCCTTGAGCAGCGTGTCGAACTTGTAGTTGATCTCCGCCTGGCCGGCGGTCCCGACCTCGTGGTGACCGCGCTCGACCTGCAGGCCGACGGCCTCGAGGTTCTTGCACATGTCGTCGCGCAGGTCGCCGTAGTGGTCGTACGGCGCGACGGGGAAGTAGCCGCCCTTGAAGCGGGTCTTGTAGCCCAGGTTGTCGCCCTCGGCGCCCGAGTTCCACCAGCCCTCGACGGAGTCGATGTGGTAGAAGCCCTCGTTCGGGCCGGTCGAGTAGCGGACCTGGTCGAAGATGTAGAACTCGGCCTCGGGCGCGAAGTACGCGGTGTCGGCGACGCCCGTGGTGTTCAGGTAGGCGAGCGCCTTCTTCGCGATGTTGCGCGGGTCGCGGGAGTACGGCTCACCGGTGATCGGGTCGTGGATGAAGAAGTTCAGGTTCAGCGTCTTCGACTTCCGGAACGGGTCGACGTACGCCGTCGTCGGGTCCGGGAAGAGCGCCATGTCCGACTCGTTGATGGCCTGGAACCCACGGATCGACGAGCCGTCGAAGCCGAGACCGTCGTCGAAGACCGACTGGTCGAACGACGAGACCGGAACCGTGAAGTGCTGCATGATTCCGGGCAGGTCGCAGAAACGGACGTCGACCATCTCGACGCCCTCGTCCGCGATGAACTTGAGCAGTTCTTCGCTGTTGCTGAACATTCGTTCCTCCTCGGCTGACCCCAGGTCAGCCACCAGTCTGGATCCGGCAAGTTCCGGAATCGAGGGGTGTCGGTCCGCGGCATCGTACCTACGCAACGTTGCGCGACGACCGCCTGTCCAGGAACCTACGGAGGGGCCGTTTCTCGACCATGACCATATTGTTTCAGGGATGTAACAGGTTCCTGAGACCGCGTTGAGCCTCTTCCCGCTGCCGGTCACTAGGGTGGCGCCGATGTCCGTCCAGCCTGGCCAGCCCGCCTCCACCGTCCCGTTCCCGACCGCGTCCTGGGGGCGCCGGATCCTCGCGCTCTTCGTCGACTGGGCCGCCTCGACCCTGGTGGTGCTCGCGTTCGTCGGCCTCGACGAGTACGGCGAGCCGGGGTCGCCGGCGCAGCTCTACACGCTGGGCGTCTTCGTGCTCGAGGCCGCCCTGTTCACGTGGCTCCTCGGCGGCTCGTTCGGGAAGCTCGTGACCGGCCTGCGCGTCGTACCCGCTGTCGGCCGCGGCCGCCTGTCCAACCCGCTCCCGTTGCTGGGCCGTCAGGTCGCGATAGCGCTGGTGATCCCGCCGCTGGTCTTCCGGTCGGACGGGCGCGGCCTGCACGACATCCTCGCCGGCACCGCCACTGTCACCATGGACACCTACCGGATCCTCACGACGCGCGGCGTGTAGCCACGGCACGGAGTTCCTCACGCCGTGCACCCCTGACCCGGCGAGCTGAGCCTTGGTTTCGAGGCTCGCTTCGCTCGCACCTCAACCAGCGGCGACGATCACTTGCCGCGGAGGTTGCCGCGCATGCCCTTCATGCTGGTCGGCACGGGGCCGCGGGGGAGCGGCACCTTCGGCCGCTGGGCGTCGAGCGCCCGGAGCCGCAGGAGCAGGTCGGTCTGGTCGGCCGGCTTCACCTGGCGCCCGAGCTTCTGCACGTGGCGGACCAGCTTGGGCAGCGGCACCTGGCCCTCGTCGGTGCCGACGAGGATCTCGTGGACCGGGAAGTCCGCGGCCACCCGCTCGTGCTTCTTGCGCTCGCTGATCATCAGCTGGCGAAGGCGGTGGGGGTTGCCCTCGCCGACGAGCACGATGCCCGGAGGGCCGACCACGCGGTGGACCATGTCCTGCTGCTTGGTGAAGCCGACGACCTCCTCGACCTTCCACCCGCGGCGCAGCATGCTCAGCGCGCGGGCAGCGGCGCCGACCTGGCCCTCGAGCCGGGTGTACGCCGCCTTCTGGGCGCGCCGGCTGAAGACGATCATGATCCCGAGGAAGCCGAGCAGCACACCGCCGACGATCGCCATGACGAGGCTGATGGTGCCGCTGCCGGGCAGTAGCCAGAAGATGCCGAAGCCGATCCCGCCGAAGACCAGGAATGCGAGCAGCATCCACCAGCCGACGGCCCGGTCGACCTCCTTGGTCATCCGGAAGGTCTCGAGGATCTGCCGACGTCGGCTCATGGTCGAGGGGTCGAGAGGCTGGTTCGACATCGCGGGGTGCTGCCTACCTGACTTCGTGGGTCTGCTGGGTGGTGAGAGCGCTCAGGCCGAGGCCGTGCTGTTGAGTGCCCGGGCGTCCATCGCCTGACGGTACAACCGACCGGCACGGTACGACGAACGCACGAGCGGCCCTGAGAGCACACCGGCGAACCCGAGCTCGGTCGCCTCCGCCTGGAGCTCGACGAACTCCTCCGGCTTCACCCACCGCTCGACGGGGTGGTGACGCACGGACGGACGGAGGTACTGCGTGATCGTCAGCAGCTCGCAGCCCGCGTCGTGCAGGTCGCGCATCGCCTGGCTGACCTCCTCGCGGGTCTCGCCCATGCCGAGGATCAGGTTCGACTTGGTGACCAGGCCGAACGTGCGGGCCTGGGTCAGCACGTCCAGCGAGCGGTCGTAGCGGAAGGCCGGCCGGATCCGCTTGAAGATCCGCGGCACGGTCTCGACGTTGTGGGCCAGCACCTCGGGACGGGACTCGAACACCTCCTGCAGGAGGTCGGGGATGCCGTTGAAGTCGGGGATCAGGTTCTCGACCCCGGTGTCGGGGTTGAGCTCGTGGATGGCGCGCACCGTCTCGGCGTACAGCCAGGCGCCGCCGTCCTCCAGGTCGTCACGGGCGACGCCCGTGATCGTCGCGTAGCGCAGCTCCATCTTCTTGACCGACTCCGCGACCCGACGCGGCTCGTCACGGTCCAGCGGCTGCGGCTTGCCGGTGTCGATCTGGCAGAAGTCGCAGCGGCGGGTGCACTGGTCGCCGCCGATGAGGAACGTCGCCTCGCGGTCCTCCCAGCACTCGAAGATGTTGGGACAGCCGGCCTCCTGGCAGACCGTGTGCAGGCCCTCGGACTTCACCAGGCTCTGGAGCGCGGTGTACTCCGGTCCCATCTTCGCCCGGGTCTTGATCCAGGAGGGCTTCCGTTCGATCGGGGTCTCCGCGTTGCGGACCTCGAGACGGAGGAGCTTGCGGCCTTCGGGAACAGGGGCTGACACGCCCGCAAGACTACCTCCGGGACCGTGAAACCCGTTGGTCGAGGTCGTCTCTCGAACGCCCGTCTCCAGATGCGATCAGGGCACGTCGCGACGTTGGAAGGACGCGAGGGAGGCGACCGTGAACAGCACCAGGCCCGACCCCAGGAACCAGAGGGCGCGCCCGATCGGCAACGTCCGCTCCACCGAACAGAACCCAACCTCCTCGTTGCCCGGGCACGGCGCGTCGGCGTAGTACTTCGCCCCGTCCAGGATGACCGCCCCGATGTTGAGCCCGGGGTTCCAGACCGAGTCGACGCCGATGACCGCGAGCACGATGCCGCCGGCCACGCTGGCCGCGAGCAGCACGCCGAGCGCTGCAACGGTGCTGCGGAACAGCATCGTGAGCGCGAAGCCCGCCAAGGCCGCTCCCGCGGCGACTCCCGCGCCGCGCCACCCGCTCTGCAGGCAGTCGAGCAGGAGTCCGTCGCCGGTCGGGATGTCGCGCGAGCCGGCGACCAGGCCCAGGAGCAGCCAGTACGCCGTCACCACGAAGCCGGAGAAAAGCCCGGCCACCCCCGTGACGATCGCCCCCTTGGCGGCCCACACGAGCGGGCGGCGGGGCTCGAAGAGGAGCTGGTTGCTGACCGAGCCGCTGGCCCAGTCGTGGCCGGCGAAGGTGGTGCCGGCGAGCATCGTCAGGATCGCCAGCACGATCACGACCGCGAGCCCGGAGCCGTTGTCCCGCTCCTCGGCGAGGCTCAGCTGCTCCCAGTAGACGAACCACTCCGGCTGCGGCAGGTAGTTCTCCTCGCAGGCTGCCCGGACGTCGTCCGGGACGGGCCGACCGAGGAACCGCTCGGGATTGTCGAGGCACTTCTCCAATTGGCGCTGGACGCCGGGAAGGGCGCTCTCGGCAGCGACCTGCTCCTCGGCGTAGGCGAGGTCGGCGTCGGACGGCGGCCGGGTGTTGAGGACGGTCGCCACGCCGATCACGGTCGGGATCGCGACGGCCACGGCGAGGATGACGAGCACGGCCCGCCGGCACAGGAGCCGCGTCAGCTCGACGCGGAGCAGCCGGCTCACGCGATCGCCCCGGTGGTGTCGTGAGTGTCATGGCCGAGCTCCTCGGCCTCCGTGAGCTGGAGGAAGTAGGCCTCGAGGTCCGCCCGCAACGGTGTCAGCTCGGTGAGCCAGATGCCGGACTCGCCGAGGATCTGGGTGATCTCGGCCGGCCGCTGGGCCTCGACATGCAGCACCCCGTCGACGTGGGACGGCGCCAGCCCCGCGCGCGTGAGCACGTCGGCTGCTGCGGTCGGCTCCGGGACCACGACCCGGTACGCCGTACCGCTGCCGAGCAGCTCGTCGACCGTGCCGGAAGCCAGCAGCTTGCCGTTGCCGATGATGGTGGCGGAGGTGCAGACCTGCTGGACCTCGGCCAGGATGTGCGAGCTCAGCAGCACCGTGACGCCCGAGGCGCCGAGGTCGCGGATGGTCTCCCGGATCTCGCGGATACCGGCCGGGTCGAGGCCGTTGGTCGGCTCGTCGAGGATCAGCAGGTCCGGGGTCTTGAGCAGCGTCGCGGCGATGGCGAGCCGCTGCTTCATGCCGAGCGAGTAGGACTTGTAGCGGTCCTTCTCGCGGCCGGTGAGCTTCACGGTCTCCAGCGCCGCATCGACGCTCGCTGTGGGGGCACCGATCGCGCCCGCGAGCAGCTGGAGGTTGCGGCGGCCGCTGAAGTTCGGCGAGAACTTCGGTGACTCGACGACCGCGCCCACCCGGCCGATCACCTGCGGCAGCTGCGCGGGGACCGGCTGACCGAACAGCCGCATCGTGCCGCGGGTCGGGCGGGCCAGCCCGAGCAGCATCCGAATCGTCGTGGTCTTGCCGGACCCGTTGGGTCCGAGGAAGCCGTGCACGCCGCCGCCGGACGGCACCGCCAGGTCCAGGCCCTGTACGGCGACCCGCAGTTCGCCGCGCAGGCTGCGGAACTCCTTCCGCAGGCCGGTCGTCTCGATGACCAGGTCGCTCACCCGAATGTCCCCTCTTGAAGTCCGTCCCCTCGGGGGATCAGACGATGGGACCACGCAAAAGGTTGCCCGAAGTGTCGGACACGCCGGACTTCAGCGGCCGTTCAGGTGTCGGTCAGCTGCTCGGCGTCAGGAGCGGGATGCGCGGGATGCGGCCCGGTTCGGGCCGGGCCTCGTAGTCGGGGGTGGCGTCGTACGGCCGCCAGGCGAACAGCTCGCCCAGGTGCTGGCGGACGGACGGCAGCACGTCGGTGACGGTGACGTCCCGGCTGAGCTCGTTGGTGAGCGAGGTGACGCCGGCGTCGGCGATGCCGCAGGGGACGAACCGGTCGTACCAGCCGAGGTCGACGTCGCAGTTGAGCGAGAAGCCGTGCATGGTCACACCGCGGCGGACCCGGATCCCGATCGCGGCGATCTTGCGCTCGGGCCCGCGGGCGTCGGCACGGAGCCAGACGCCGGTGCGCCCGGGGATGCGGGCGGTGGTGACCCCGAAGTCGGCGCACACGGCGATCAGCGCCTCCTCGACCCGGCGTACGTAGTCGACGACCTTGACGTGGTCGGGGAGCCGGACGATCGGGTAGCCGACCAGTTGCCCGGGACCGTGGAAGGTGATCTTGCCGCCGCGGTCGACGTCGATGACAGCGGCGCCGCCGGGGTCGGCCGGCCGCTCGTGCGGGTCGGTGCGCTTGCCGGCGGTGAAGACCGGTGGGTGCTCGAGGAGCAGCACGGTGCCGGGACGGTCGCCCGCCGTGACCTGCTCTTGCACCTGCCGCTGGAGCTCCCAGGCCGCGAGGTAGTCGAGGGCGTCGGCGCCGAGGCCGATCTCCTGGAACTCCAGATCTGTCACGCGTCGAGCGTACTCGCCGTCGGTGGTCGAGGAAGTCGCGCATCGACTGTCTCGAGACCCTGTGGATAGCCGGATGCGCCCGGCCCGTCCCAGGGGTAGGACTGACGCCATGACCGCCGACCTCGTCTCACCTCCGCCGATCCGCGTGACGCTCGCCGTCGCGGCCGTGATCGTGGTGGCCGTGGTCGGGCTGGTCACCACCGGGCTGCTGCGGTCGACGCCGGGGGAGGACCGCAGCAGCCCGGCACCGGTGACAGCGCCGGGGCCACGACTGGCGCCCTCGGTCACCGTCACCGAGGCCGTGGCGTCGCTGGCGGTGCTGCGCGACTGGGACCGAGCCCGGTCGACGGCCTGGGCGCGTGGAGACGTCGCGGCGCTGCGGCGGATCTACGCCCCGGGCTCGTCGGTGGGCGTCCGCGACGTCGCGATGCTGCGTCGCTGGGTCGACCGTGGCCTCCGGGTGCGCCGGATGGTGATGCAGGTGCTGACCGTCGAGCTCCGCGTGCGCACCGGTCGCCGGATCGTCCTCGACGTCACCGACCGGCTCGCCGACGCGGCCGCCGTGACGATCGGCGGTGGGGGACCGCAGGCGCTACCGCGTGACGGGCTGACCACCCGGCGCCTCTCGTTCCGGAGGACCGGGGGCCGGTGGGTGCTCGCCGCGGCCTACGAGAGGCCGCTGGCCAGCACCGCCGTCACGTCGGGGTCGGCGAACTCGTAGCCGAGGTCCAGCAGCTTCTGCGGCCGGGTGTTCATCGAGCCCAGCAGCTCGGGCGCCACCCGGCCGGCCGCCAGCTTGATGACGGGCGCCGGGACCGCCGCGAAGGCCGGCCGGTGCAGGGCGTCGGCCAGCGCCCGGGTGAACTCGGCATTGGTCGGCGTCTCCACGCAGCACAGGTTGGCCGGTCCTTCGGCCGTCGGGTCTTCGCAGAGGTACGACGCGGCGCCGACCCAGTCCCGCAGCGAGATCATCGGCATGTACTGCCGGCCGCTGCCGATCCGTCCGCCGAGCCCGGTCTTGAACAGCAGCCGCAGCTGCTGCAGCGGCGCGCTCGACCGTTCCATGATCGGGGCGGTCCGCAGGTAGACGACGCGCGCGCCGGCGTCCTCAGCAGGTCGCGCGGCAGCCTGCCAGTCGCGGCACACCGTGGTCATCAGGGAGTGACCCCGGGTGTCAGCGGTCTCGGGCAGCTCGGCGCTGCCGTGGTCGCCGTACCAAGCGACGGCGTTGCCGGCCAGGAAGTACGGCGGCTCCTGCGCGCCGGCGATCGCCTCGGCGAGCACCGCCGTCGTGCGCACCCGCGAGTCGTGCAGCGCCTGCGACCACTTCCGCGAGTGGGGATTGCCGAGCGTCGGCGAGCCGGCGAGGTTGATGACCACATCTGCAGCGGCCACCACGTCGCTGTCGACGCGACCGGCGTCGGGATCCCAGGAGGACTCGTCCGGCAGCTTCGTCGGGCGTCGGACGAGCGCGGTGACGCGGTGCCCACGACGCTCCAGCTCCCTGCGGAGGTGGGTCCCGAGGAAGCCGGAGCTGCCGGCCATGACGATCGACAACGGTGCCATGCCGTTCACCCTGCCATGCGGGTCAGCGACGACCGGCACAACGTCCTACGGTGCGGGCCGCCGGGGGCCCGCGCCGTAGGACGTCTGAGTCGTCAGACCTCGAACTGGCCCGCCTCGAGGCGCTTCTTGACCTCCTGGAGGAACCGGCCGGCGTCGGCGCCGTCGACCAGGCGGTGGTCGTAGGTCAGCGCGAGGTAGACCATGTGGCGGATCGCGATGGTCTCGCCCAGGTCCGGGTCGTCCATGACGACCGCGCGCTTGACGACGCTGCCCGGACCGAGGATCGCGACCTGCGGCTGGTTGATGATCGGGGTGTCCCAGAGGGCACCGACGCTGCCGAGGTTCGTGATCGTGAACGTGCCGCCGGAGAGCTCGTCGGGGCCGATCTTGTTGGAGCGGGTGCGACCGGCGACATCGGCGATCTTCTTGGCCAGGCCGGAGATGGAGAGATCGCCGGCATCCTTGACGACCGGGGTGAGCAGCCCCTTCTCGGTGTCCACGGCGAACGCGATGTTCTCGCGGTCGTGGTAGGTGACCTGGCCGGCCTCGAGGTCGAGGGTGGCGTTGAGCGACGGGTGCTGCTTGAGCGAGTCGATCGCGGCCTTCGCGAAGAACGGCAGGTAGGAGAGCTTCACCCCCTCGCGAGCGAGGAAGTCCGCCTTCGTCGCCTCGCGCAGGCGGGCGACGTTGGTGACGTCGACCTCGACCACCTGGGTGAGCTGGGCCGAGATCTGCACCGACTCGACCATGCGCTGGGCGATGATCTTGCGCAGCCGGCTGACGGGCACCGTCTGGCCCCGCAGCGGCGACGGGCTCGTCGCGGGAGCGGCGGGAGCGGACGCCGCCGGGGCGGACGAGGCTGCCGGAGCCGGGGCCGCGGACTTCTGGGCGGCAGCGGCGTCGAGGACGTCCTGCTTGCGGATCCGGCCGCCGACACCCGAGCCGTTGACCGATCCGAGGTCGACGTTGTGCTGGGCCGCGAGCTTGCGGACCAGCGGGGTGACGTAACCGGGACCGTCCGCTCCCGCCGACTGGGCAGCGTGCGCGGCCGGAGCCGACGGGGCCGGTGCGGGCTCGGGCTTGGCCTCGGGCACCTTCGCGGGCTCGGGCTCCTTGGCCGGCTCCTGCTCCTTGACCGGCTCGGGCTCCGGCTCCTTGGCGGGCTCGGGCTTGGCTTCGGGCTCCTTGGCCGGCTCCGGCTCGGACTCCTTGGCGGGGGCGGGCGAGCCGGACCCGATGATGGCCAGCTCGGCGCCGACCTCGACGGTCTCGTCCTCCTCGGCCTTGATCTCGATCAGGGTGCCGGCGACGGGCGAGGGGATCTCGGTGTCGACCTTGTCGGTGGAGACCTCGAGCAGCGGCTCGTCGACCGCGACCTCGTCGCCGACCTTCTTGAGCCAGCGGGTGACGGTGCCTTCGGTGACCGACTCGCCGAGCGCCGGGAGCGTGACCGGCGTGCCGTCGCCGCCCGAACCACCGGACGACTCGGCTGCCGGCTGCTCCGGCTCCTTGGCCGGTTCGGGCTCGGGCGCTGACTCCTCGGCGGGGGCGGGCTCCTCGGCCTGCGCGGGCGCCTCCGCCTGCGCAGGCTCCTCGGCCGGGGCCTCGTCGGACGATTCGCCGCCACCGCCGGAGCCTTCGCCCTCGTCACCGATCACCGCGAGCACGGCGCCGACCTCGACGGTCTCGTCCTCGGAGGCCTTGATCTCCAGCAGGGTGCCGGCGACGGGTGAGGGGATCTCGGTGTCGACCTTGTCGGTGGAGACCTCGAGCAACGCCTCGTCGACGGCCACGCTGTCGCCGACCTGCTTGAGCCAGCGGGTGACGGTGCCTTCGGTGACGGACTCGCCGAGTGCCGGGAGGTTGACTTCGGTGGCCATGGAATCCTCGACTTCGCTTGGTGTTCGGTGACTGCTGTCAGCTGTGGGTGTGCAGGGGCTTGCCGGCCAGGGCGAGGAACGCCTCGCCGAGCGCCTCGTGCTGCGTGGGGTGGGCGTGGACCAGGGGGGCGACGTCGTCCGGGTGCGCCTCCCAGCCGTAGACCAGCTGGGCCTCGCCGATGAGCTCGCCCACCCGCTCGCCGACGAGGTGCACCCCCACGACCGGTCCGTCGACCTCACGGACCAGCTTGACGAACCCCTGGGTACGCAGGATCTGGGACCGCCCGTTGCCGGCGAGGTCGTAGGTGAGCGTGGCGACGCCGTCGTCGCCGTACTGCTCCTTGGCCTGCTCCTCGGTGAGGCCGACCGATGCGACCTCCGGCCGGGAGTAGGTGACCCGCGGGATCCCGCGCTCGTCGATCGGACGCGGGTCGAGCCCGCCGATCTGCTCGGCCACGTAGATGCCCTGCTGGAAGCCGCGGTGCGCGAGCTGGAGGCCGGGCACGATGTCGCCGACGGCCCAGACGCCGTCGACGCCGGTGCGGCAGTGGTCGTCGACGGTCACGAACCCGCGGTCGAGGGTGACGCCTTGCTCCTCGTAGCCGAGGCCTTCGGTGCGGGGTCCCCGGCCGACGGCAACGAGGAGTACGTCGGCGCGCAGCTCGGTGTCGTCGGACAGCGTCACCACGACGCCGCCACCATCCTCGTCGCTGGTCGTCACGCCGGTCACCGACGTGCCGGTGCGGGAGGTGATGCCGCGCTTGCGGAACGCGCGCTCGAGCGCGGCGGAGGACGCGGCGTCCTCGGGCGGGAGCAACCGGGGGAGTGCCTCCACGATCGTCACCTCGGTGCCGAAGCTGCGCCAGACGCTCGCGAACTCGCAGCCGATGACACCGCCGCCGAGCACGATCGCCGATCGTGGCACCCGGTCGAGCCGGAGCGCGTCGTCGGACGTGAGGACCCGGGTGCCGTCGATCTCGATGCCGGGGATCAGCCGCGGGGTGGACCCGGTCGCGAGCACGACGTTGCGACCGGTGAGCGTCACCGTGCCGTCGGCTCCCTCGACCGTGACCTCGTGCGAACCGGTCAGCGTGCCCCGGCCCTCGACGACTCGGATGCCGCGGCTCTTCACGAGGCCGGTGAGCCCCTTGAAGAGCCGGGAGACCACGCCGTCGGCATAGGCCAGGACACCGGCGGCGTCGACGCCGTCGTACTTCGCCAGCACGCCGAAGCTCTCGGCCTCGCGGGTGGCGTCGGCGATCTCGGCCGCGTGCAGCAGCGCCTTCGTCGGGATGCACCCGACATGGAGGCAGGTGCCGCCGAGCTTGGACTGCTCGACCAGCGCGACGCTGAGTCCGAGCTGAGCGGCGCGAAGGGCACAGGCGTAGCCGCCTGACCCCGCGCCCAGGATGAGAACGTCGACTTCGTTGTCGCCGTCGGCCACCGCTGTCCTCCCACATTCCTGTCGGCCTGCGCTTCAAGTGCGGCGCCCATCCTTGCACCACCCCCGAGGCCCAGCGCAACGGGTCGCGTACTCGTCGGTAGGCACCTGATGCCCGTAAGGACCCCGGCGCTGGCGTCGTACGGCAGACTTTGTCGCATGGGGTTGTTCAGCCGGTTCCGGAAGGGACCGAAGATGAGTGGGCCGGCGCACGATGCAGCGCGCACGGGTTCCACCCGGGTGCGCGCGTCCGACAAGGTCGACGAGGCGCACCTGCACGAGTGGGTCACCAACCGCCGCGGTGTCGAAGGCTTCGTCGAGCCCCGCACCGCGGTCAGTGAGGTGACCCTGCTGCTCGTCGCTCACGACGGCGAGTGGACCCGCCGCCGGGTGCCCGGCGTGAAGTGGGCGCACGACTTCTGCAACAAGCACCAGGTGCCGTCGTACGACGCCGCCGTGGTCGGCATCCCGCAGCGGATGCGGGACTTCAACTCGCGGGCGCGCAAGGCGCAGAAGGCCGAGGACTACCCGCAGTACAAGCCGCGCGAGACGTAGGGCCTCAGAGGGAGCGGGCGAGCTCGACCAGCGTTGCCACGCCGTAGCCCGTCGCGCCGGACGTCCAGTGCCCGGACGGGCCACCCTTGTTGAACGCCGGCCCGGCGATGTCGAGGTGCGCCCAGGGCAGCCCGCCGGTGAACTCCCGGAGGAAGGCCGCCGCGAACAGGCCGCCGCCCCAGCGGATCCAGTCGTGCTGGGAGAGGTCGGCGACCTTGGTCGTGCGGATCCGCTCCTCCATGTGCTCGGGGATCGGCATCGGCCACGCCTCCTCGCCGGCGGCGACCGCCGCGGCGAGGACCCGCTCGACGGTGGCGTCGTCGCCCATCACGCCGCACATCCGGTCTCCGAGCGCGAGCGACATGTGCGCGGTCAGGGTGGCGACGTCGACGACCAGGTCGGGCTTGCGCTCGACCGCCCGGCCGAGCGCGTCGGCGAGCACGAGCCGGCCCTCGGCATCGGTGTTGGTGATCTCGACGGTCGTGCCGCCGTACGTCGTCAGGACGTCGCCGGGCCGGAACGACGCGCCGCCGACCATGTTCTCCGCCAGCGCGGCGATGCCGGTCACCCGGACCGGCAGCCCGAGCCGGGCGATGGTGAGCACTGCCTGCACGACCGCCGCCGCGCCGGCCATGTCCTCCTTCATCGTCGGCATGCTCGTCGCCGGCTTGATGGTGAGGCCGCCGGAGTCGAACGTGATGCCCTTGCCGACGAGGGCGAGGTGGGTCGTGGCGCCGGTGGGGCGGTAGTCGAGCTCGACCAGCCGCGGGGGTGCGGCGGATCCGGCACCGACGCCGAGGATGCCGCCGCAGCCGAGCTCGGCGAGCCGGACCTCGTCGTACACCTTGACCTTGACGCCGGCGACCGGCTTCGCGGCCGCGACGATCTCGTCGGCGAAGAGGCCGGGGGTGAGGTCGCCCGGGGGCGTGTTGACCCAGTCGCGCGCCGCGACGACGGCGTCGACCACCAGCTGCGCCTCGTCGAACGCGGCGATCGCCTCCTTGCGCCGCGCGGCGGGCGAGAGTACGACGATCTCGGCCGGCGCCGAGGCCGTGCTGCCGCTCTTGTAGCGGGTGAACGTGTAGCCGCCCAGGCGGTAGCCCTCGATCACCGAGCGCACCAGCTCCGGGGTGTCGGCCGGCAGCGCCAGGGCGACGGACGCCGCGTTGGTCACCGCGCGTGCAGCGGCACCGGCCGCCCGCCTGATCGCGAGCGGGTCGGGCTGGTCACCCGGTTGGGCGCCGAGGCCGACCACGACGAGGAGGGGAGACCCGATGGTGCCGTTCGTCGGGATCTTCGCGACCTCGCCCGGCTTGCCGGTGAGGCCGAGCGTCGCCAGCAGCGGTGCGAGCTTGCGGCCGTAGGCCTGCGCGACATCGTCGCCGCCCGCCGCGAGCCGGGCCGTCGCCGTACGACCGCGTCCGCCGGGCACGACGCCGACCACCACCACGTCGGCCCGGGTCTTGGCAGGGCTGGCGGTGCGCAGCGCGAAGGTCGTCATACGCCGGAGGGTAGACGGCGGAACCACTGAGTAGAGTCCGGGGCATGCACGCCACACTGTCCCGCTCGCCGCTGCACGACCGGCACGAGGCGCTCGGCGCGAAGTTCGCGGAGTTCGGTGGCTGGGAGATGCCGCTGCAGTACTCCGGGATCGTCGAGGAGCACAACGCGGTGCGTTCCTCGGTCGGCATCTTCGACGTGAGCCACCTCGGCAAGATCGTGGTGCGCGGCGACGGCGCCGCCGACTTCGTCAACGCCACCCTCAGCAACGACCTCGGTCGGATCGGACCGGGCCGGGCGCAGTACACGCTGTGCCTCGACGCCGAGACCGGCGGCATCGTCGACGACATCTTCAGCTACTACCGCGACGACGACCACGTGCTGCTCGTCCCCAACGCGGCCAACAACGCCGAGGTCTTCGAGCGGCTCGCGGCGGCTGCGCCGGCCGGCGTCGAGGTGACCAACCACCACGCCGACTTCGCGGTGCTCGCCGTGCAGGGCACGAAGTCCGACGACGTCCTGGCCGCGGTCGGGCTCCCGGTGGGGCACGACTACCTGACCTTCGTCGAGGCCGACTACGAGGGCGAGCCGGTGATCGTCTGCCGCACCGGCTACACCGGCGAGCGCGGCTACGAGCTGATCGCCCCGAGCGGCGTCGCGACCCGGCTCTGGGACGCGGTGCTGGCGGCCGGTGCCGACCACGGCATCGTCCCGTGCGGGCTCGGCGCGCGCGACACGCTCCGCACCGAGATGGGCTACCCGCTGCACGGCCAGGACATCGGCCCGACCGTCACGCCCAACGAGGCCCGCCTCGGCTGGGCCGTCGGCTGGAAGAAGCCCGAGTTCTGGGGCCGCGACGCGGTGCTGGCCGAGAAGGAGAAGGGCGCCCGCCGCAAGCTGGTCGGCCTGGTCTCCACCGGCCGCGCGATTCCGCGGCCGCACATGTCGGTCTCGCTGGTTCCGGACGTCCTTCTCGGCGAGGTCACCTCCGGCACGTTCTCCCCGAGCCTCAAGCAGGGCATCGGCCTGGCGCTGGTCGCCAGCGTCGTCGCCGACGACGCCGAGGTCGCTGTCGACGTCCGTGGTCGCCGTGAGGTGTTCAAGATCGTCAAGCCGCCGTTCGTCGACACCTCGGTCAGGGAATCCTGATGAACCTTCCCGAGCCCCCTTCCGCCTTCCGCCAGCCGACTCCGTCCGAGCGACCGTGGTGGTGGCGCCTCGAGGACGCCGACGGCGCCGAGGTCACCCTGTCCGGCGAGGCCGCCGAGGAGTACGGCGAGCGCCGGTTCCCGAGCCAGGCGGATGCCGAGTCGTGGATCGGCGAGATCTGGTCCGGCC
Organism: Nocardioides immobilis; assembly: GCF_003515065.1. Taxonomy (GTDB): domain Bacteria; phylum Actinomycetota; class Actinomycetes; order Propionibacteriales; family Nocardioidaceae; genus Nocardioides; species Nocardioides immobilis. The sequence goes on along the minus strand of NZ_QXGH01000019.1, from coordinate 132,526 downwards.
TCAAGGATGCGGGCGTCGAGCAGGTGACCCTGTTCGACCTGGACCGGGTCGTCTACGGCCCGATGTCGCTCAGCGCTTGACTGCGCGAGCGCGTCGCTGCCGCGCTCAGCGCCTCGAGATCGGCCGGCCGGTCGCCTCGGTGACGACCGACGCCGTGAACGCGGCCGTGTCGAGCCCGCGCGCGGCCCGGTCGTCGCCGTACTCATCGGCACCGCCCTCGCGGACCCGTACCGCGTCGCGCAGCACCCGGTGCCAGCGCTCGGGGTAGTGCTCGAGGCCCCAACGGCCGGCTGCCGACTTCGACGTCATCTCGCCGGTGACGAGCAGGTGGTGCAGCCGGGCAACCCCGAGGACGCACCAGCAGCAGGCGTCCTCGGCGGCGCCCTCGGACGGCATCTTCGCGAGGGCCTCGGCGTTCGCCCGCCAGTACGTGTCCAGGTTGTCCAGGGTGTGGTCCCGCAGCACGTCCGGAGACGTCCACACCGCGAGGTCCGCGAGCGGCGGTCCGTGCACGGTGATGCCGCTCCGCGCCAGCTCGTGCCAGGCGATGACCGGGTCGAGCACGCCCTCGCTGAAGTACCCGCCGAGGATGGTGGGCACGTCGGGGCACGCCCGCGGGTCGCCGGCCAGGTCCCCGGCCAGGACGTGCATCCCGTCGAAGTGGATGGGGGAGTACGACGCCATCGCCTCGTGCGTCTCGCGCAGCAGCTCCACCTCGGCGTCCGTCGGCCGGTGGCTCAGCACCGCCACGAAGTCGATGTCGGACTGGCCCGGCACCCACTCGCCGAACGCGAGACCGCCGTGGAGGTGCAGCCCCTCGACGAGCCCGGCCGGCGCGATCCGGAGGAAGTGGTCGCAGACGTCGGCGACCTGCGCTGGGATGTCCATCGCGGATGACCCTAGGCGGACTAACCTGACGTCGTGCAGGCCTACCTCGACCTTGTCCAGCGGATCCTCGACGAGGGCGTCGAGAAGGGCGACCGTACCGGCACCGGCACGCTCAGCGTGTTCGGCCACCAGATGCGGTTCGACCTGACCCAGGGCTTCCCGTTGGTGACGACCAAGAAGGTCCATACCCGGTCCGTCTTCGGCGAGCTGCTGTGGTTCCTCCGCGGCGACACCAACGTCAAGTGGCTGCAGGACCGCGGCATCACGATCTGGGACGAGTGGGCCGACGAGAACGGCGACCTCGGGCCGGTCTACGGCGCCCAGTGGCGGTCGTGGCCGACCCCCGACGGCCGGCACATCGACCAGCTCGCCCAGGTGATCCACGAGATCCGCGGCAATCCCGACAGCCGGCGCCACATCGTCTCGGCGTGGAACCCGGCCGACATCCCCGAGATGGCGCTCGCGCCGTGCCACAGCCTGTTCCAGTTCTACGTCGCCGACGGGCGGCTGAGCTGCCAGCTCTACCAGCGCTCGGCCGATGTCTTCCTCGGCGTCCCGTTCAACATCGCGTCGTACGCCCTGCTGACCCACATGGTCGCCCAGGTGACCGGTCTGCAGGTCGGCGACTTCGTGCACACGCTCGGCGACGCGCACCTCTACACCAACCACCTCGAACAGGCCCGGCTGCAGCTCACTCGTGAGCCACGGCCGCTGCCGCGGCTGGTGCTGGACACCTCGATCACCGAGATCGACGGGTTCGACCTCGAGCACATCAGCGTCGAGGGCTACGACCCGCACCCGGGCATCAAGGCTCCGATCGCGGTATGACGCCGGGCGGCAAGCGGGTGACCATGGTCGCCGCGGTGGCGGAGAACGGCGTGATCGGGCTGGGCGGCAAGATCCCGTGGCACCTGCCCGAGGACTTCGCCCACTTCAAGCAGACCACGTCCGGCCACATCCTGATCCTCGGCCGCACGACCCACGAGGGCATCGGCAAGCCGCTCCCGGACCGGACCACGATCGTCCTCACCCGGGACCCGGACTGGCGGGGCGAAGGCGTGTACGTCGCGCCCACGCTGCCCGACGCCCTCACCCTCGCTGACACCATGCCCGGCGATGTGATGATCGGCGGGGGAGCCGTGGTCTACGAGGCCGCGCTTCCCTATGCGGACGCGCAGGTCATCAGCGAGGTCCATGCCGCGCCCGAGGGCGACACCCACTACCCGGAGTTCAGCCGCAGCCGCTGGCGCGAGGTCTCCCGCGAGCCGCGGGACGGCTTCGACATCGTCACCTGGGAGCGGGTCTTCGCCTGCGGCGGCAGCGCCTGAGGATCACCCACGGGCGCGGGCGGCGCACTCCAGGATGATCCCCGCGACGCGGTCGGCGTCCGCCGGCGCCGACTTCCAGGACGACACGCTGATCCGCATGGCGGCCGCGTCGTGCCACTGGGTGGCGCCGCACCAGACCCGCCCGTCGGCCTGGATCTCCGCGACCAGGGCCGTCGTGGTCGCGTCGTCGACCAGGCGCACGAGGACCTGGTTGAGGACGACGTCGTTGAGCACGTCCAGGCCGGCCTCGCGCAGCCGGTCGGCGATCGCGACGGCGGTGTCACTGGTGCGCCGGACCAGGTCCGCGATTCCCGCCCGGCCGAGCGCCCGCAGCACCGCCCACACCTCGACCTGACGCGCCCGCTGGGACGACTGCGGCGTGTGGTGCATCGCCTCGAACGCGGCGTCCGCGGGCAGGTAGCCGGCCACCGCCGTGAAGGTACGGCGCAGCGCGGCCGCGTCCCGCACGAACGCGATGCCGCAGTCGTAGGTGACGTTGAGCCACTTGTGCCCGTCGGTCGCCCACGAGTCGGCGCGGTCGAGGCCGGCCACCAGGTCACTGCGCGACGGGTCGGCCAGGGCCCAGAGCCCGAACGCGCCATCGACGTGCAGCCAGGCATCCCGCTCGGCCGCCCAGTCGGCGATCGCGTCGAACGGGTCGAAGGCCCCGCTGTTGACCTCGCCGGCCTGCGCGCACACCAGCACCGGTCCGGACACGTCCGGGAGGTCCTTGGCCCGCGTCCGCCCCTGGTCGTCGGCCGGGACGACGAGCACGCGGCGCCGGCCGAGGCCGACCAGGCCGAGTGACTTCGACAGGGTCGAGTGCCGGTGGGCGCCGACCACGACCGTCACCGGCGGGGCACCGAACAAGCCGTCTGCCTGGACATCCCACCCGGCCCGCTCCAGCAGCGAGTCCCGCGCGGCGGCCAGGCAGGTGGCGTTGGCGACCGTCGCGCCGGTGGTGAACACGACCCCGGTGGGGTCCGGCAGGCGGAGGAGGTCGACGAGCCATCGTCGTACGACGTCGTGCAGGCGGGCCGCCACCGGCGACATCACCGGCAGCGCCGCGTTCTGGTCCCAGGCGTCAGCCAGCCAGGCGGCGCCGAGCGCGGCCGGATGGACCCCGCCGATCACGAAGCCGAAGTACTCGCTCCCGGTGCTGGCGACGGTCGCGGGCGACCCCGCGGTGTCGAGCAGCCGCAGCGTCTCGGCGATGTCGGCGCCGGTCTCCGGCAGCGGTTCGTCGAACGCCGCGAGCCCGGCGACCGCCTCGGGCGTCGGGAAGGCGGGCCGGCCGTCGACCGACGCGGCGTAGTCGAGGGCCGCTGCGGCAGCGTCGCGGAGAGCATCCATGCGCCAGTCGTACCACCTCTGGGTCGGCGGTGGGCCGCCGTTGGAGCCGGCTGAGAGGCTGACGTCATGACAGTCGAGCTCCGGGTGTTCACCGAGCCCCAGCAGGGCGCGTCGTACGACGACCTCCTCGCGGTCGCCCGCACCGCGGAGGAGCTCGGCTTCGGCGCCTTCTTCCGCTCCGACCACTACCTGACGATGGGCGGCGACGGACTGCCCGGCCCGTCGGACGCCTGGACCACGCTGGCCGGGCTCGCACGGGACACCTCGACGATCCGGCTCGGCACGATGATGACGAGCGCGACGTTCCGGCACCCCGGGGTGCTCGCGATCCAGGTGGCGGGCGTCGACGCGATGAGCGGTGGCCGGGTCGAGCTGGGCATCGGTGCCGGCTGGTTCGCGCAGGAGCACACGGCCTACGGCATCCCGTTCCCCGACACCAAGGAGCGGTTCGAGCGGTTCGCGGAGCAGCTCGAGGTCGTGACCGGCCTGTGGGGCACACCGGTGGGGGAGACCTACGAGTTCTCCGGCACCCACTACCAGCTGGCCGACTCGCCGGCGCTGCCGAAGCCCGCGCAGACCGGCGGCCACCGTGGCGGCCCGCCGGTGCTGATCGGCGGCAAGGGGAAGCGGCAGACCCCCACGCTCGCGGCGCGGTACGCCGACGAGTTCAACCTGCCGTTCGTCGACGAGGAGTTCACCGGCCTGCAGTTCGGGCGGGTGCGCGCCGCCTGCGAGGAGATCGGTCGCGACCCCGACGACCTGACCTGGTCCAACGCGCTCGTCCTGTGCGTCGGTCGGGACGAGGACGAGATCGCTCGCCGGGCTGCGGCGATCGGACGCGAGGTCGACGAGCTGCGGGTCAACGGGCTCGCCGGAACACCCCAGGAGGTGGTCGACAAGATCGGCCGCTTCGCCGACCTCGGATCACAGCGGATCTACCTCCAGACCCTCGACCTCGCCGACCTCGAGCATCTCCACCTGGTGGCCGCGGAGGTCATGCCACACGTGTAGCGGGTCAGCCGGGCTCCGGCAGCACGCCGAACACCTGGTTGCACGCGTCCACACCCGAGCACCGCTCCAGCTCCCGGCTGCGGGCCAGCAGCTCGCGCTTGATCTCGGCGTACCCAGGGTCGTCGAACCGGTTCACGATTGCGTGCGGGTCGAGCGCACGGTCGAAGAGGATGCCGTCGGTGGGGCTGCCGGCAGGCGTGAGGAACAGGTAGCGATCGGTGGTCACGCCGCGGTACCTCCAGCCGTCGGTGTCGTCGTCGGTGGAGTCCCCGATCTGCACCAGCAGGGTGTCGCGGGGATGCGCCCCGAGCCGGTCGAGGCTCACCCCGTCGGGCGTCCGGCCCGGGGCCACCTGCCCGGCCCAGTCGAGGAAGGTCGCGGCGAGGTCGACCAGGGTGACCGGCTCGTCGACCCTGGCTCCTTGCGTGATCCCCGGACCGCGGACCACCAGCGGGATGTTGAACGTCTCGTCGAACGGCAGGTTCTTGCCGCGCAGGCGGTGCTCACCGATCTGGAACCCGTTGTCGGAGGCGAACACGACATAGGTGTTGGCGAGCTCGCCGAGGTCCCGCAGCTTGGCGACGGTCCGGGCGACCGCCGCGTCGACCGAGAGCAGGGCACGGGCGCGCTGGCGCACCAGCCGGACCAGGTCGCGGGTCGGGATCCGGGAGCGCTGGAGGTCCGCCGGGAGGTCCTTGACGTCCTGCTCCTGGAAGGACGGCTCGCCGTACGACGGCGGCATCAGGCGGGCGTACGCGTCGCCGAACCTCCGCTCGGCGACCGGGACCCGCCAGCGGCCGTCGCGGCGCGCCCCGTGCGGCGCCACGTGGTTGACGACCGTGAAGAACGGAGCACCACTCCGGGAGAACCTTGTCAAAGCACGGTTCGTACGGCGCCCGATGACCCGGGTGACGTACTCGTCGTCGACCCGGTCGCCGTTGGCGAAGAGAGCCGTCCGGTCGTAGCTGTAGGTGCCGCCGACCTGCGTGTCCCACTGGGACCAGCCAGGCTCGTCCGTCGACGCCACCCGCTCGTAGCCGTTGAGGTACTTGCCGTGGTGCGAGGTCAGGTAGCCGACGTCCTGCAGCCAGGCCGGGACCGTGTTGCCGGGCTGGATCAGGGCCTGGTAGCCGCCCCAAGGGCCCTTGTTGTTCCGCACCCCGTTGTTCTGGCCGAACTGGCCGGTGAGGAGCTCGGCGCGGGCCGGGCAGCAGACCGGGTGCGGAGACAGCGCGTTGCTGTAGCTCGTGCCCTTCCGGACGAGGAGCCGACGCACGCGCGGCATCAGCCGGAGCTCGTCGGCGCGCATGTCGTCGGTGAGGATCAGCACGATGTTGGGACGGATGTGGTTGGCGGCGACGTGCGCCACGTGGTCCTCGCTCGCCTCCTGCGGGGTCCGCGGTGGACCCGGCGCCAGCACGGTGCCGACGACGGTCAGAAGGACGATCAGAGGTGCGAAGAGGGAGCGCACTCGCACGACAGAGGCAACCTTTCGGCCAGGGACGAAGGGAAGCGGCATCACATCACAGACGGCCCGCACACGCTGTGACCGGCATCGCGAGTCGGCCGTCCCCGGGTGAAGCGATAGCCTTGCACCATGAGCTCCGCGCCCTTCGGCACCGTGCTGACCGCAATGGTCACGCCCTTCCGTGAGGACGGCTCGGTGGACCTGGATGCGACGCAGCGCGTCGCCCGCCACCTCGTCGACCACGGCCACGACGGACTGGTGGTGTCCGGCACCACCGGAGAGTCCGCCACGACCACCAAGGAGGAGGACGGCGAGATCCTCGCCGCCGTCAAGGACGCCGTCGGTGATCGGGCCAAGCTCGTCGCCGGCGTCGGCACCAACGACACCCACACGTCGATCTGGCTGGCCCAGCAGGCGGCGAAGGTCGGCGCGGACGGTGTCCTGCTCGTGACGCCGTACTACAACAAGCCCGGCCAGCGCGGGATCCTCAACCACTTCCGCCTCGTCGTCGACGCGGCCGAGCTCCCGGTCATGCTCTACGACGTGCCGGGCCGCACCGCCAGCACGATCGCCCTCGAGTCCTACCAGGAGATGGCGGGCTGGGAGCCGGTCGTCGCCGTCAAGGACGCCGTCGGCGACCTCGCACGCGGCGTGCGCATCAGGGAGATGGGCTACGCCGTCTACTCCGGGGACGACGTCGCCAACCTGGCCTGGCTGGCGCACGGGGCGACCGGCTTCGTCTCGGTGGCGGGTCACGTGGTCGGCGACCGGCTGCGCTCGATGTACGACGCGTTCCACCACGGCGACCCGATGGCGGCGCTCGACATCTACACCGGCATGCTCCCCGCGATCGACGCGATCATGGGCGCGCCCAACTACGGCGCCACCACGGCCAAGGCCTCGCTCGAGATGATCGGCGTCCTGGAGAACCGGCGGGTCCGTCCGCCACTGATCGAGCTCGACGACGCAGAGCTCGCCGACCTGCGTGCCGGTCTCGACGCGGCAGGAGTCCTCGCTTGAGTCACCCGCACCCGGAGCTCGGCCCACCGCCCGAGCTGCCGCAGGGAGGGCTGCGGGTGATCCCGCTCGGTGGTCTCGGCGAGGTCGGCCGCAACATGACCGTCTTCGAGTACGACGGCCGCCTGCTCATCGTCGACTGCGGCGTGCTCTTCCCCGACGAGCACCACCCGGGCGTCGACCTGATCCTGCCCGACTTCGCCCCGATCCGCGGCCGGCTCGACGACGTCGAGGCGCTCGTGCTGACGCACGGGCACGAGGACCACATCGGCGCGACGCCGTACCTCCTGCGTGAGCGCGCCGACATCCCGCTCGTCGGATCCGAGCTCACCCTCGCGCTGCTCAACGGCAAGATCCGCGAGCACCGGCTCAAGCAGACCGCGTTCCACACGGTCAAGGCCGGCGACCGGGTCAGCTTCGGGCCGTTCGACCTCGAATTCGTCGCGGTCAACCACTCCATCCCCGACGCCCTCGCGGTCGCGATCCGCACCGGCGCCGGGCTGGTGCTGCACACCGGCGACTTCAAGATGGACCAGCTGCCGCTCGACGGCCGGATCACCGACCTCCGTGCGTTCGCCCGCCTCGGTGAGGAGGGGGTCGACCTCTTCCTCACCGACTCGACCAACGCCGAGGTCCCCGGCTTCACGACCTCGGAGAAGAACATCACGCCGGTCCTCGACCAGGTCTTCCGCGAGGCCGACCAGCGGATCATCGTCGCCTGCTTCGCCTCGCACGTGCACCGGGTGCAGCAGATCCTCGACACCGCCGTGAAGCACGACCGCCGGGTCGCCTTCGTCGGCCGCTCGATGGTGCGCAACATGGGCGTCGCCCGCGACCTCGGCTACCTTACCGTGCCTCCCGGGGTCATGGTCGAGGCGAAGGAGCTCGCGAACCTGCCGGTCGAGCGCCAGGTGCTGATCTCGACCGGCTCCCAGGGTGAGCCGATGAGCGCGCTCGCCCGGATCGCCAACCGCAGCCACAACTTCGTCCACCTCGAGGCCGGCGACACGGTCGTGCTCGCGTCCAGCCTGATCCCCGGCAACGAGAACGCCGTCTACCGCGTCATCAACGGGCTGTCCCGCTGGGGTGCTCGGGTGGTCCACAAGGGCAACGCGCTCGTCCACGTCAGCGGCCACGCCAGCGCCGGCGAGCTGCTCTACTGCTACAACATCGTCCGCCCGCGCAACGTGCTGCCGGTGCACGGCGAGATCCGGCACATGCTCGCCAACGGCGCGCTCGCGAAGGAGACCGGCGTCGAGAACGTCGTCTACGCCGAGGACGGCGTGGTCGTCGACCTCGTCGACGGCGTCGCCTCGGTGACCGGCAAGGTCGCCGTCGGATACGTCTTCGTCGACGGCACCTCGATCGGCGACATCACCGAGTCCGAGCTCAAGGACCGCCGGATCCTCGGCGAGGAGGGCTTCATCTCGGTGATCGTGGTCGTCGACTCGGTCGCCGGGAAGGTGTCTGCCGGCCCCGAGATCCACTCCCGCGGGCATGTCTGGGCCGACTCGGACTTCGAGGCGATCAAGCAGCCGATCATCGATGCCGTCAACGCGCTCCTGTCCGAGGGCACCGACGACACCTACCAGCTGCAGCAGACGGTGCGCCGCACGATCGGCCGCTGGGTGAGCGGCACCCACAAGCGCCGCCCGATGATCATCCCCGTCGTGGTCGAGGCGTAAGCGACGCAACGGTCCCCGCCCTCCCGGAGGAGAGCGGGGACCGCTGTCTGGTGTTGCTGGTCGTCGCTAGCTGATCAGCGGCGGACCACCCGGATCGTGAAGTCCCGAGAGCTCCTCCTGAAGCCCTCGTCCGGTCGGTACTTCGCGGTCAGCGTATGGCGGCCGATGGCGAACACCCGATAGATCGTGACGATGCCGACGCCTCGGGCGTTGAGGTCGTCCCGACCGAGTCGGAGCTTGCCCTTCATGATCACGACCCGACCCTCCGGAATGGCGCCGTCGGCGATCACCTTGACCCGGACGTCGAACGGACGACCGCGCTCCACGCGGGCCGGCGCGTCCACCCGGATCCTGGTTGCCAGCGGGTCGTCGACGCAGCTCGCGACGATCACGTTGTCGACGTACCAACCGTCGACGCCGTTGCAACCGTCGCGACCCATGTCGAACCGGAAGGCCACCGTGTCGCCTGCGTCCGCGAGGGCGCCCAGGTCGATCACGGACTTGCCCCACGAGCCGTGCAGCTGGCCCCCGTCGGTGCCGGTCCAGGCGGGCTCGCCGCCCATCGGACCCGCGGACGGGTCGAGCTCGCCGCCCGGCGCGTTCCAGAGGTAGGCCTCCTGCGGGACCAGCTCGAAGACACCGCCGTTGACGCTGACCTTGACGTTGGCGCCGTCCCACGTCGCCTCGGTGGCGACGTAGTGGTCGAACGACATCCGCGGCGACGCACCGTCAGGAACGGTGATGTCGGGGCTGATCAGGCCGTTGCGGCTGGTCAGGTCACCCACGTCACCACAGACGCCCGCGACCGGGTCGGGAGCGAACGCGACGGTGCCGGGGTGGCCACCAGGTGCGTCCGTCGACTCCTCCCACGGGATGCCCTCGCTGAACTCGAAGCCGAGCTCCTCGTCCTGCGTCCAGCCGGCGAGGCCGTCCTCGAAGTGCTCCCTGAAGGACACCTCCTTGTGGGTGCCCTCAGCGCACTCGATCGCCGGAGCGCCCGGCTGCAGCAGCGGCTGCCAGTCGCACTGCTCGGTCGGGTCGAGCCGCAGCTCGGTCTCTGCGATCGCCGCAGTCACGGCCTCGCAGTCGGCGGCGGTGGTGCCACCCTCCACCTTCTCGGGCTCGACCACGCCGCCGTCAGAGCCGTCAGGGTCCGACGGGCTGCCGAGCGTGACCTTCTCGAAGCTGACGCCCTGCAGCGACGCGCAGGCCGCCTCGAGACCGTCGGCCAGGTCGGGGAAGTACGACGTCGGCGTCAGGTAGTGCGTCTGCGCGTACCAGAACAGCCACGCTGCCTTGTCGAGGCCGATCTCGTCGACCGTGCCCGGGAGGCCGTCCACCAGGATGGCGAACGTCCGGTTGACCACGCCCGAGTTCGAGTGGACGCCCCCGGAGTCGCTCTCGTCGCAGTGGTACTCGGCGTCCGAGACCGCGCCCGGGTGGCCGTAGCAGTTCGGGTTCCACATGTCGCGGATCGCACCACCGAAAGCGGGGTCGGACTCGCCCGACAGCCACCGGTAGGTGTCGTCGGTCGCAGCCGGGACCGCTGCGATGTGGAAGTCCACCGGCTCGCCCGCGGACTTGAACCTCTGGCCGTCCTCGAGGGTGACCATCACGCCGTAGATCTCGGCATTCGCCGACATCGAGATCGGGTCACGCCCTGCGGTGTGGTCGCCGACGACGATACCGAGGGCACCGGCGTCCTCAGCGTTGGTGGCCTTGGCCTGGAACGTGCAGGTGCCACGGTCGACGTACACCCACTGGCCCGCGATGTCCGCAGCGTTCTCGAACGGAAGGCAACCGTTGCCGGTCGAGTCGTCGGGTGTGCCGTCCGGCAGCTCGCCGGTGCCGTCGACGCCGACGATCGCCGTGCCGTTGACGCCGGCCTGGGTGATGACCGGGCCGAACGAGGCCGGAGCGGCGTTGCACGGTCCGTCCACGCTGGCGGGCGCGGTGATCTCCATGGTGACCGCGGCGCGCGTGTACTCCGAGCACAGGCCCGGGGTGCGCTCGATCTTGTCGGCCTGAGTCTCACCCTTGAAGTTCTGGCGGGTGTTGAGCATGTCGACGGTCTCGCCCCAGATGTCCGAGTAGGCCTCGTTCAGCGCGCCTGCCTGCCACTGGTAGATCAGGCCGGAGGTCGACTCGGTGTAGGCGTGGGCCCACTCGTGGGCGACCGTGTCGTCACCGGTGACGCCGGTGCAGTAGTTGGTCGAGAAGCCGTTCCAGTTGGCGTTCGGGCAGCTGATCCGCGGGTCGTTGTTCGTCGTGTACATCGTCCCGCCGGCGCCGTCCCACGAGTTGTAGCCGAACGTGTTGCGGAACATCCAGTAGCTCTCGCCGGCACCCAGGATCTCGTTCTGCTGGTCCTCGGTCAGGTCGTCGGGGAACGGGTCGCCCTCGCTGTAGACGTGGGTGTAGGTGCCGTCGGGGTTGCCCTCGAAGAGCTCGCGGTCGAGCGCGTGCGCCATCATCGACCAGCGGTTGAGCGGCTTGTTGGTCGCTGCGTCGAGGATCACGGTCTCGCGGACGGTCGCCTTGTTCCAGACCTCGGCGACCCAGGCGAGCTTGTTGGCGCCGTCGATGCCGCGGGTGGAGCCGGTGCGGTAGACCATCAGGTCGATCGAGCGGACCTTGAGGCCCTTCGTGAGGCCCTTCGGGACACCGCCGTCGTCGTAGCCGTCGGGGTTGGTCTTCACGAGCGAGAGGGCTCGCGCCGACGCCTGGCTCTCGGAGAACCGGGGGGACGTCGACAGCGACAGGCCCGGAGCCGCGAAGCCGTTGACGGACGTCAGGGCACCCTCGCGGTTGACCTCGGCCTTGAGCTCGGCGCCGAAGACCGGCACGCCCTTGTGGGCCTGGGTGAAGGTGACCGACCAGCCGGCCTTGTCCTGGTAGACCGCGCTCTGGGTCAGCTCGCTCGGACGGGCGCCGAAGGCGCCGGCGAACCGGGAGAGGTAGCGGGTGGACTTGTCGATCGCGCCTTGGCGGCCCTCGGCTGCCACGCCGGGAAGCAGGTCGGGGTCCGCGCCCTTGACGCGCGCGAAGCCGACCTTCCCCGTCGCCGGGTTCGTGCGCAGGGCGAGGTTGCCGGACGCGGTCGAGCGCATCTCGTCGACGATGGAGGGGTCGGGCCGTGCCGCCGGAGCGGCGGACGCGTTGAGCGCTGGTGGTGCCGCCAGAGCGGTGGCAACGAGGGCGAGGCCGAGCGCAAAACTGCGGCCCCGGTTGAGATTCTTCACCGAGGGGTCCCTTCGAAAGATGTATTTCCGGGAAGCGCGGTCGACAGACCCGCACCATCCGGCACCTTAAGAGGGCGTTCGGCTCCGGTCCATACCCAGCTTCGCCCGATTTCCGCTGCCTGGTCACCGTGTCATAACGATTACCGGCCGCTGTGGAGGAAGGGGCGTTTGGGGCGCCGACACGCTTCCGTGATCCATGGGGCAGATGTGACGAATGAGTAGGGTCATCAGCATGGCGACCCGTACGTCTTCCCCGACGCGGTCGCGCAGCCGGAGCACGTCCACGAGCCGCAACAGCGGCAGCACCAAGAGGGCCAGCACCAGCTCGCGATCGCGGAGTACACCCCAACGCAGCACGAGTAAGAAGCGACCCGCGAAGAAGGCCTCGGCATCGCGCCGACCGGCACCTCGCGCCGTCCGCAACGGACCCGGCCCGGTGTCGCAGGCCTTCGGCGCGCTCGCACGCGCCATCGTCGCGATCTGGCTCGGCATCGCGCACGGCGTCGGAGCGTTGGTGCGCGGGATCGTCGGCGGCGCCAAGGAGATCCAGCCCGAGCAGCGCCGTGACGGCGTCGGGCTGCTGCTCGTCGGTCTCGCGCTCGTCGTCGCCGCCGGCGTCTGGTTCGAGATGCCGGGCGGGGTCATGGACTTCGTCCGCACGGTCGTCGCCGGCACGGTCGGCAAGGTCGGCTGGTTCGTGCCGTTCCTCGTGCTCCTCGCCGCGTGGCGGGTGATGCGCGACCCCGTTGCCAACGGCCCGGTCGGCCGCCAGGTCATCGGCTGGACCACGTTCGCGTTCGGCCTGCTCGGCATCGTGCACATCGCCAACGGGAGCCCGCAGCCGGTCAGCGGCGACACCACGCCGCTGCGCGAGGGCGGTGGCGCCGTCGGGTACGTCGTATCGGCACTGCTCCTCGACCTGCTCCGGTCACCGGCGGTCGTCGTACCCCTGCTCCTGCTGCTGGCGTTCTTCGGAATCCTGGTGATCACGGGGACCCCGCTCTACCGGCTCCCGGACCGGCTCCGCGACCTGAGCGATGTGCTGCTCGGCCGGCACCCGGCCGCCGCCGACGGAGGCGAGCCGACCCAGCCGATCCGGGTCAAGCGAGGCGCTGGTGACATGGGCGACACCATCGACCCGCTGATGGGCGACCCGGCGTACGACACGCCTCTCCTCGAGGAGCCCACGAAGAAACGCCGGGGACGCAAGGCCGCCGCCGCTGTCGAGGAGTCGATGGAGCTCCGCGAGCCGATCGACATCCCGCTCACCGACGCCGCCGTCCCGGCCGCGCTCGCGCAGGACGAGACCGGCGATCTCGAGCCGCCGCCGCACAGCCCGATGCCGCAGCGGGTCGAGCAGCTGGCGCTGTCCGGCGACATCGCCTACACCCTGCCGGCCAACGACGTCCTCAAGCCCGGGTCGCCCCACCGCGCGCGCTCGAAGGCGAGCGACGCGGTCGTCGACAAGCTCACCCAGGTGCTCGACGAGTTCGCCATCGACGCCCAGGTGGTCGGCTACACGCGGGGCCCCACCGTCACGCGCTACGAGATCGAGCTCGGCACCGGCGTCAAGGTCGAGAAGATCCTCGGCGTTGCGCGCAACATCTCCTACGCCGTCGGTTCCGAGGACGTACGGATCCTGAGCCCGATCCCCGGCAAGTCAGCGGTCGGCGTCGAGATCCCCAACGTCGACAAGGAGATCGTCTCCCTCGGTGACGTGCTGCGGTCCAACGCGGCCCGCAACGACCACCACCCGATGGTGTCGGGCCTCGGCAAGGACGTCGAAGGCGGCTTCGTGGTCGCCAACCTCGCGAAGATGCCGCACCTGCTGGTCGCCGGCGCCACCGGCTCCGGAAAGTCGAGCTTCATCAACTCGATGATCACGTCGGTGCTGATGCGGGCGACGCCGGACGAGGTCCGGATGATCATGGTCGACCCCAAGCGGGTGGAGCTCAACAACTACGAGGGCGTCCCGCACCTGATCACGCCGATCATCACCAACCCCAAGAAGGCCGCCGAGGCGCTGGCGTGGGTGTGCCGCGAGATGGACATGCGGTACGACGACCTCGCGAACTTCGGGTTCCGCCACATCGACGACTTCAACAAGGCCGTCAGGGCGGGCAAGGTCGAGGTGCCGGCGGGGAGCGAGCGGGTGCTCACGCCGTACCCCTACCTGCTGGTGATCGTCGACGAGCTGGCGGACCTGATGATGGTCTCGCCGCGCGACGTCGAGGACTCCGTCGTACGGATCACGCAGCTCGCCCGCGCTGCCGGCATCCACCTGGTGCTGGCGACGCAGCGACCCTCCGTCGACGTCGTCACCGGGCTGATCAAGGCCAACGTGCCCTCGCGGCTCGCGTTCGCGACCTCGTCCGTGACCGACAGCCGGGTCATCCTGGACCAGCCCGGTGCGGAGAAGCTGGTCGGCCAGGGTGACGGACTGTTCCTCCCGATGGGCGCCTCGAAGCCGATAAGAGTCCAGGGCAGCTGGGTGACCGAGGCGGAGATCAAGGAGGTCGTCAAGCAGTGCAAGAGCCAGCTCGAGCCGACCTACCGTGAGGACGTCACGGTCCCGCAGAGCAGCAACAAGGTGCTCGACGACGACATCGGCGACGACATGGACCTGGTCGTCCAGGCGATCGAGCTGGTGGTGTCGACCCAGTTCGGGTCGACGTCGATGCTGCAGCGCAAGCTCCGCGTCGGCTTCGCGAAGGCCGGCCGGCTGATGGACATCCTCGAGAGTCGCGGCGTGGTCGGTCCCAGCGAGGGATCCAAGGCGCGCGACGTGCTGGTGAAACCCGACGAGCTCGACTCCGTGATCGCGACCATCCAGGGGGAGTGACGGACATGAACGACGACCAGATCCTTGAACCCGACCTTCCGACCGCCGACACCACGCCCGCCGACACCACGCCCGCCGAGCTTGCCGAGGCGGAGACCGACCAGGTGGAGGTACGACGCAACGTCGTCCTCTCCGCTGTCGTCGGCGCGACGGCTGCCGCGCTGACGGTGGCGTTCGCACTGCGCGGCTTCGGCGACGGCAGCCCGCTCGACTGGGCCCTGTTCGCCGTGCTCGGCGTGATCACGATCCTGCACGTCGCGGCCGTGGCCGACGCCCGGGCGCCGCTGCTGGTCGCGGACCAGCTGGGTGTCCGGCTCCGCGAGGGTGCCGACTGGCAGGGCATCGCGTGGGAGCAGATCGAGTGCCTCGAGCACCTGCCGCGGCGGCTGCCGTTCCACGACGGCCACCTGCTGGTGGTGGGGGACTCCGGGCAGCAGCTGATCGTGCCGCTCACCCTCGCGACCCGGGTGGTCGGCGCCGACTCCCGGACGATCAGCGACGAGCTCGCCGGCCTCGCCGACGGCCGTGCCGACGTCGTCGAGGTGGTGCCGGACCTGGACGAGGAGGTCCCCGAGGCCGAGGAGGTCACGAGTCCGACGCCCGCCGCTGCGCCCGCGGAGATCGGGCCGCTGTCGGAGGACACGGTCAAGCTCGAGCGGCGGGGGATCGCGGCCGAGGTCGAGAAGCGGTTCCGGTTCCCCAGCATTCGGCCCGCCGCGGCCGACGACGACACCGTCGACAACATCGACCCGGTCATCGCGAACGCGTCCACCGACGAGATCGATGCCGTCACCGACGACGCCGTCACCGACGACGCTGTCCCGCCGTCGCCGTCGCCGTCGCCGGGTCCGGGTCGCCCGGTGGTCGGCGCGGCGCGGGTCGAGGTGCAGCACGCGGGATTCGCGCGCGGCTCGCTCGACTCCACCACGGGGTCGCACCCGACGATCGGCGCCAACGCGCTGCGCTCCGAGCCGGCGGACGAGCCCGACGCGGTCGAGCACACGCTGACCGTCGTCCTCGACGACCTGGTCGTGCACCAGGCGTCGAACCCGGTCATCGGCCCGCAGCTCGAGTCCGCCCGCGACCGGTTGCGGCTGACCGTCGACCAGCTCTCGGAGCGCACCCGGATCCGTCCGCACGTGATCGAGGCGATCGAGGTCGACGACTTCGGCCCGTGCGGCGGCGACTTCTACGCCCGCGGCCACCTCCGCACGCTCGCGCGGGTGCTGGGCGTCGACGCCGGCCCGCTCGTCGCGTCGTACGACGAGAAGTACGCCGACGCACCCATCGACCCCCGCCGGGTCTTCGAGTCCGAGCTCGCTACGGGGGTCGGCGGCTCGATCCGCGGCACCCGCGGGGGCCGGAACTGGTCGGTGCTGGTCGCCGCGGTGATGGCCGCGGTCCTGATCTGGTCGATCGCCAGGCTGGTGATGGACGGCCCGGTCGCGCTCGGCGAGCCCTCGACGCTGAAGCAGGCCGGCGGCAGTGGCGGCATCGGCAGCGGTGCCAAGGCGGACCCCGTGCCGGTCACGCTGACGGCGACGGGTGGCGGGGCGAGGGTCCTGGTCCGCGACAGCGGCGGGGACATCGTCTTCGAGGGCAAGCTCGCGTTCGGGCAGACTGCCGACCTCAAGGTCGAACCACCGGTCCGGATCTGGACCTCGGACGGCTCGGTGACCGCGGGCGTCGACTGCAAGGACCCGCTGCCGCTGGGTGAGACCGGCGCGGAAGCCACCAAGACCCTCGCTGCCTGCTGACCCCCGAACCGGGGCTGGGGCGGATTCGGCGTTTCGTGCCTCACGGGGCCAGCCGCCATACTGACCGGTAGCCATGACCAGTCCTGAGACGCACGCACCCGCCGGTTCCGAGCCCCGATCGACACTGTCGGTCGCCCTGCTGACCCTCGGCTGCGCCCGCAACGACGTGGACTCCGAGGAGCTCGCCGGCCGGCTCGCTGCCGACGGCTTCGCCCTGGTCGAGGACCCCGAGGACGCGGACACGGTCGTCGTCAACACCTGCGGGTTCGTCGACGCGGCCAAGAAGGACTCGATCGACACCCTGCTCGCGGCGGCTGACCTCAAGGACGGGGCCGGTGCCAACGTCAAGGCCGTCGTCGCGGTCGGCTGCCTCGCCGAGAGGTACGGCGCCGAGCTCGCCGACTCGCTCCCCGAGGCGGACGCGGTCCTCGGCTTCGACGACTACACCGACATCGCCTCGCGGCTGCGCGCGATCGTGGCGGGGGAGCGTCCGCACGCGCACACCCCGCAGGACCGGCGCAAGCTGCTGCCGATCAGCCCCGCCGAGCGGCCGTCGGCAGGCCCCGCGACCCTCGAGGCCCGGACCCGGCTCGACTCGGGGCCCATGGCAGCGCTCAAGCTGGCCAGCGGCTGCGACCGACGCTGCACGTTCTGCGCGATCCCCATGTTCCGGGGGTCGTTCGTCAGCCGCCGGCCCTCCGACGTACTGGCTGAAGGCGCCTGGCTGGCCGGCCAGGGCGCGCGCGAGCTGTTCCTGGTCTCGGAGAACTCCACGTCGTACGGCAAGGACCTCGGCGACCTCCGGCTGCTCGAGACCCTCCTTCCGGAGCTGGCCGCGATCGACGGGATCGACCGGGTGCGGGTGTCCTACCTGCAACCCGCCGAGACCCGCCCGGGACTGATCGAGGCGATCGCGACGACGCCCGGCGTCGCGCCGTACTTCGACCTGTCGTTCCAGCACGCGAGCAACGCCGTGCTGCGGCGGATGCGCCGCTTCGGCGACCCGGAGAGCTTCCTCGCCCTGCTCGACCAGGTCCGCGCCCTGAGCCCGGAGGCAGGCGTCCGCTCCAACGTGATCGTCGGCTTCCCCGGTGAGACCGAGCGCGACCTCGAGATCCTCTGCGACTTCCTGGTCGCGGCCCGGCTCGACGTGACCGGGGTGTTCGGCTACTCCGACGAGGACGGCACCGAGGCCGAGACGTACGACGGCAAGCACGACGAGGACGAGATCCGCGCCCGGCTCGCGCACGTGACCGACCTGGTCACCGCGCTCAATGGGGATCGGGCCGAGGAGCGGATCGGCAGCACCGTCGAGGTGCTGGTCGAGGACCTGGCCACCGACCGCCCTGGCCACGTCGAGGGCCGGGCGGCCCACCAGGGCCCCGAGGTCGACGGCAGCACCCTGGTGCGCGGGTGCCCCGACGCCCAGGTCGGCGACCTGGTGCGGGCCGTGGTGGTCGAGAGCGACGGGGTGGACCTGGTCGCGACAGCGACGATCGGTGCGGTCGCCGAGGCGACAGGAGACAAGCGATGAACAGCATCAACGAAGGTACGACGACGCCGGCCCCTGCGACGGAGAAGCCGAGCAACTGGAACCTCCCCAACGCGCTCACCACGCTCCGGATCGCCTCGGTCCCGTTCTACGGCTGGGCGCTGCTCGTCGACGGCGGCGACTCGGCCACCTGGCGCACGGTGGCCTGGGCGATCTTCGTCGCGGCGATGATCACCGACAAGGTCGACGGCGACATCGCGCGCAAGCGGAACCTGGTCACGAACTTCGGCAAGATCGCTGACCCGATCGCGGACAAGGCGATCACCGGGATGGCGTTCGTCGGCCTGGCGATCATCATGAACACCTGGTGGATGTGGACGATCACCATCGTCGTCCTGGTCCGGGAGTGGGCGGTGACCCTGCTCCGCCTGTCCGTCCTCAAGGCGGTCGTCATCGCTGCCGCCCAGAGCGGCAAGTGGAAGACCATGGCCCAGGCGCTCGCCCTCGGCTTCCTCACGCTGCCGCTCCTCGACGACAACCTCGCCGACTGGCTCGAGGTCCCCGGTGAGGTCACCTACGTCGTCGCCCTCGGGTTCCTCGCGATCGCGTTCGGCCTGACGATCTGGTCGGGCTACGAGTTCTTCCGGGACGTCTGGAAGCAGCGCCACGCCATCCGCAAGAAGGCCGCCGCGGCTTCCTGACCAGCCCGTCGGTAAAACTTTCGGGGCCCGGTCTAGTCCTTTCGCGCTGAAATTCTCGTTTCGTACCGAAATCGTTGCGCCAGGTTTCGCAAATTCCTTGCGCGATTGTCGGTGATCGGACTTAGGGTCAGTGCGACTTCCCCCACGTCTGCTCGCGACGCCAAGCAATCCGCCCGCGAGGCAGGTCTCCTCGTCGTGCTCGTCTTCGCGGAAAGTGCCTCATGCCTTCAGCTCGTCAGGTCTTGACCGGAGTCCTCGGACTCGGACTGACCGTCACCGGTCTCACCCTTGCCTTCCCTGTCCCATCCGCCCAGGCGGTCGGTGGGGTCTTCATCTCCGAGTTCCACTACGACAACACCGGCGCCGACGTCGGTGAGTTCGTCGAGGTCACCGCGCCCGCGGGCATGAACCTGACGGGCTATTCGATCGTGCTCTACAACGGCACCGGGGGTGTCACCTACACACCCACGACCAACCTCTCGGGCACGACGACCGACCAGGCAGACGGCTGGGGAGCACTCGCGTTCGACATCGCCGGGCTCCAGAACGGTGCGCCGGACGGATTGGCGCTGGTGAACAGCGGCACGGTTGTCGAGTTCCTGTCGTACGAGGGCTCGTTCGCGGCGACGAACGGGCCGGCGAACGGTCAGACGTCTACCGACATCGGTGTGTCCGAGGCTGGCACCGAGCTCGCCGGACTTTCACTCCAGCGACTGGAGAACAACACCTGGACCGGTCCGGCCGCGAACGGCAAGGGCACGCCCAACGGCTATGACACCGACGAGCCCGTGGCGCTCGCCGCGACGGCAGAGCCGGACGCGGAGGCGGTCGTCGACGAGCCCATGACCCCGGTCGTCCTCGACGCCACGGGCGGCACGCCGCCGTACTCCTGGGCGACCGCGAGCACCCTCCCTGCCGGCGTGACGCTGTCCACCGCGGGCGAGCTCAGCGGTACGCCGACCGAGACCGGTGCCTTCCCGATCACCGCGACCGTCACCGACGACGCGGCCGCGACCGACGATGTCACGTTCACGCTCACCGTCAACCAGCCGGCCGAGGTCACGCCGATCCACGAGGTCCAGGGCACCGGTTCGCGCTCGCCGTTCGCGCCCGCGACCGGCAACACGCCCGGCGACGTCAAGACGGTCCAGGGTGTCGTCACCGCGCTCTACCGCACGGGCGGCTTCAACGGCATGTTCGTGCAGACCGCGGGCACCGGCGGCGCGACCGACGCCACCCCGGGCGCCTCCGACGCGCTCTTCATCTTCGGCGGCAGCAACGCCGTCAACATCCCGGTCGGCATCGCCCTCGGCGACTCCGTCCAGGTCACCGGCCCGGTCAGCGAGTTCTTCGACAGCACCCAGATCACGCCCGCCAGCGCGGCCGACGTCGTCGAGCTTGGCAGCCCGCTCGCCGCGGTCACAGGTCTCGAGATCGCCTATCCGACGTCCACCGCGGGCCGCGAGGCGCAGGAGGGCATGCTGCTCGCGCCCACCGACACCTTCACCATCACCAACACCTTCCAGACCAACGGCTTCGCCGAGATCGGCCTCGCCACCGGTAACACCCCGCTGCGGCAGCCGACCGAGTTCGCGTCGCCCGGCGACACCGCAGGCATCCAGGCGATCATCGACGACAACGCGGCTCGCGCCGTGACGCTCGACGACGGCGCGAGCTTCAACTATCTCTCCAACAACACGAACAAGGCGGTGCCGCTGCCCTGGCTCACCGCCGGCAACGGCAACCCGGTTGCCTCGCCGCCGCGGGTCGGCGCACGGGCGACCCTCCAGTCGCCGGTCATCCTCGACTGGCGCAACAGCATCTGGAAGTTCCAGCCCCGCCGGCAGGTGACCGGCGACGCCACCTACCCCGGTTCGAACGTGGTGACCTTCGAGGACACCCGCGCGGAGAACCTGACTCCGGCCGACGTGGGCGGCGACATCTCGATCGCGACGTTCAACGTCCTCAACTACTTCAA
This sequence comes from Nocardioides immobilis, assembly GCF_003515065.1. Lineage (GTDB taxonomy): Bacteria > Actinomycetota > Actinomycetes > Propionibacteriales > Nocardioidaceae > Nocardioides > Nocardioides immobilis. Next base: position 111,764 of record NZ_QXGH01000019.1, on the reverse strand, counting down.
CACCACGGGCGAGGCGTACGCCGCCTCCGGCCCGATCCAGGACCCGCCGCTCGACACCCGGTGCACCTATTTCAACGACCGGCAGGGCAACCGGATCGGCAACGACTCCTGCGGCGTCCAGAACCTCGACAACCCGGACACGCCGGCCAACGAGGCCAACACCAACAACGGCAGCGGCCCGCGTGGTGCCGCCACCCAGGTCAGCCTGGAGCGCCAGGAGGACAAGCTCGTCAACACGATCGAGGCCCTCGACGCGGAGGTCATCGCGCTCGAGGAGATGGAGAACTCCATCAAGCTCCCGGGCGAGACCAACCGCGACGACGCCCTCGCACACCTGGTCGAGCTCCTCAACGACGCCGCCGGCACCACGAAGTGGAAGTACGTCAAGAGCCCCAGTGAGGCGACCAACGCCGGCGCCGTCGCCGAGCAGGACGTCATCCGCAACGCGTTCATCTACCAGCCGGCCGCGGTAGTCCCGGTCGGCCAGTCGGACATCCTCTTCGGCACCACCCAGTTCGCCAACGCCCGCGAGCCGCTGGCTCAGGCGTTCAAGGCCGCAGGCGCGCCCAACAGCGACGCGTTCGCCGTCATCGTCAACCACTTCAAGTCGAAGGGCGACAACACCTCGCCGGCGCCGCCGGCGTCCGGCGACAACGCCAACAGCCCGCTCGTGGGCGCCTTCAACGGCGACCGGGTGCGCCAGGCGACCCGTCTGGTGCAGTTCGCCGACGAGTTCGCTGCAGCACGCGACATCGAGGCCGTCTTCCTGGCCGGTGACTTCAACTCCTACAGCGAGGAGGAGCCGATCCACGTCCTCGAGGCGGGCGGCTTCGAGCTCATCGAGTCGACCGACGACCCGGCCGAGGAGAGCTACTCCTTCAGTGGCCTCTCCGGATCCCTCGACCACGTGCTCGGCAACGCGGCCGCCATCGACCTGAAGACCGGCGCCGACATCTGGCAGATCAACGCCAACGAGTCGATCGCCTACCAGTACAGCCGCTACAACTACAACGCGACGATCTTCTACAACGCGAACGACCCGTTCGCCACCTCGGACCACAACCCCGAGATCGTCGGGCTCGACCTGCCGGACTTCACGCCGGTCACGCCGAAGAAGATCCAGATCCTCGCGACCAACGACTTCCACGGCCGACTGCTGCCGGATGCCGGCAACGCCGCCGGCGCGGCACCGTTCGCAACCGCGGTCGACGAGCTGCGTGCGGAGGCGCCTCCCGGCAACACGATCTTCGCGGCGGCCGGCGACCTGATCGGTGCCTCGACGTTCGAATCGTTCGTCCAGGACGACGAGCCCACCATCGACGCCCTCAACGAGATGGGCCTCGAGGTCTCGGCCGCCGGCAACCACGAGTTCGACCAGGGCTACGAGGACTTCGTCGGCCGGGTCCAGGACCGGGCAACGTGGGAGTACATCGCCACGAACATCGACGAGCCCGAGGGGCGCGACGACCTGGCCGAGAGCTGGACCAAGACCGTCGACGGCGTCGACATCGGATTCGTCGGCGCGGTCACCGAGGACCTCCCCGCCCTGGTCAACCCCGCAGGCCTGACCGACGTCGGCGTGCTCGACATCGTCGAGGCCGTCAACGAAGAGGCAGCCGAGCTGAAGACTGCCGGCATGGACATCGTCGTCCTGCTGGTCCACGAGGGCTCGCCGTCGACGGACTGCTCATCGGCGAACTTCACCGACGACGCCACCGTGTTCGGCCACATCGTCCAAAGCACCTCGGCCGACGTGGATGCGATCGTCTCCGGCCACACCCACCTGGCCTACAACTGCCGCTACCCGGTGGCGGACTGGCAGGCCGACGCCGATCGGATCGTCAAGCGTCGCCCGGTCGTCTCCGCCGGTCAGTACGGCACCAACCTCAATCAGCTGGTGTTCAACTTCGACACCACGTCGGGCGAGCTCCTCGAGATCGAGCAGGAGGTGGTCGGCACCGCCGGCGTCGGCTACCAGCCCGACCCCGAGGTGCAGGCCATCGTCGACGCGGCAGTGCTCTACGCCGAGGACATCGGCGATGACGTGCTGGGCCAGATGGACGGGCAGTTCAAGCGAGCTGTCTACGAGCCGGCCTCCGGCACGACCGAGAACCGGGGTGGCGAGTCGACCCTCGGCAACCTGGTCGCCGAGGTGCAGCGCTGGGCGACCCAGCTGCCGGACCAGGGTGTGCAGGCGGACATCGCGTTCATGAACCCGGGCGGCCTGCGCGCCGACATGGCCGGCGTGGCCAACGGTGACGTGCGTGACCTGACCTACCGTCAGGCCGCCAACGTCCAGCCGTTCGCCAACACCTTGGTCAACATGGACCTGACGGGTGCCCAGATCGAGACCGTGCTCGAGCAGCAGTGGCAGCGGACGGCCACCGGTTCGGTCCCGTCGCGACCGTTCCTGCGGCTCGGTGCCTCCGAGGGCTTCACGTACACCTATGTCGAGACCCCGACGACGGTGAGCGCGCCGAACTCGGCGCCGGTCAGCACCTTCCAGGGTGAGGTCACGGGCATGTGGCTCGACGGTGTCGCGATCGACCCCGCAGCGACGTACTCGGTGACGGTGAACTCGTTCCTCGGCACCGGCGGGGACAACTTCCACGAGCTCGCCAACGGGGCCAACAAGGTCGACACGGGCAAGATCGACCTCGCAGCGATGGTCGAGTACATGGACCAGTTCACGCCCGAGGCACCGCTCGAGGTGGACTACAGCCAGCGCGCCGTCGAGGTCGAGTTCCCGGAGACGGCCCCCGAGGTCTACGCACCGGGCGACACGGTCGCGTTCGACGTGGCCTCGTGGACCATGTCCAACGCCGGGGACACCAAGGACAACCAGATCCAGGTGATGCTCGGCGAAGCCGAGCTCGGCACGGCGACGCTCGACAACGCCATCGGCATCCGCCCGTACGACAGCTACGGCAAGGCGTCCGTGAGCGTCACCCTGCCAGCGGACATCTCCACCGGCGACCACGAGCTGACCCAGGTGGGTGCCCAGACCGGCACCGAGATCCCGGTGTCGATCGCAGTGGAGCGGGAGACGACCGAGGTGCAGATCCTGGGTACGAACGACTTCCACGGTCGGTTGGTCAGGGATGAGACGGTTGCGGGTCTGCATTGCGACGACTCCCAGGCGACCAACCCGGTCGGTCCGGTGCTTTGTCCGGCGGCTGTCTTGTCGAGTGCGGTGAAGTCGCTGCGGGCCTCGAACCTGAACACGGTGTTCGCTGCGGCGGGTGACCTGGTCGGTGGGACGACGTTCGAGTCGTTCGTCCAGAACGACGAGCCGACGATCGACGCACTCAACGAGGCGGGCCTCGAGGTCTCGGCAGCCGGCAACCACGAGTTCGACCAGGGCTACGAGGACCTGGTGGGTCGGGTTGATGACCTGGCTGACTGGGAGTACATCGCTGCCAACGTCGAGGAGCCGGCGGGTCGTGACGACCTGGCGGAGACCTGGGCCAAGGACGTCGGCGGGATCACCGTCGGGTTCGTGGGTGCGGTGACCGAGGATCTGCCTGCGCTGGTGTCGCCGGACGGCATCGAGGGTGTCACGGTCACGGACATCGTGGACGCGACGAACGCGGCGGCAGCTGACCTGAGGGCCGGCGGTGCGGACGTCGTGGTGCTGTTGGTGCACGAGGGTTCGCCGAGCACGAGCTGTGCGGACGCGAACTTCACCGACCCGTCCACGGTGTGGGGCCGCATCACCCAGGAGACCTCGGCGGACGTGGACGCGATCATCTCGGGTCACACCCACCTGGCCTACAACTGCTCCTTCCCGGTGCAGGAGTGGGTCGACGGTGACCGTGCGGTGACCGAGCGTCCGGTGGTGTCGGCCGGTCAGTACGGCCAGAACCTGAACAGGCTGGTGTTCACCGTGGACGCGGCGACGGGTGAGGTTGCGGCGAAGACGCAGTCGATCCTGGCGCTGACCGAGGCGAACTACCCCGAGGACCCGGCTGTGGTTCAGATCGTGGAGGACGCGATCGACTACGCGTTCCCGATCGGGGCGCAGGTGCTGGGTGAGATCGAGGCCCCGTTCAACCGGGCCAAGCTGGCCAACGGCACCACGGAGAACCGTGGTGGCGAGTCGACCTTGGGCAACCTGGTGGCCGAGGTGCAGCGCGAGCAGACGCCGGCCGATCAGGGTGGTGCGCAGATCGCGTTCATGAACCCCGGCGGCCTGCGGGCCGACATGGTCGGGACCTTGAACGGTGATGTTCGTGAGCTGACCTACCGGCAGGCCGCCAACGTGCAGCCGTTCGCCAACGGGTTGACCAACATGGACATGACCGGTGCCCAGATCGAGACGGCGTTGGAGCAGCAGTGGCAGCGCACGGCGGACGGGCCTTCGGGCACGGTCCCCTCGCGGCCGTTCCTGCGGCTGGGTGTCTCGGAGGGCTTCACCTACACCTATGTGGAGACTCCGGTCACGGTCAACGGGACTCCGACGTTCGAAGGTGAGATCACCGGGATGTGGCTGAACGGGGTCGCGATCGACCCCGCGACGTCGTACTCGGTGACGGTGAACTCGTTCCTGGCTGCGGGTGGTGACAACTTCCGAGCCTTCGCCGGCGGGACGGACAAGGCGCAGTGGGGTGTCACCGACCTGCAGGCGATGGTGACCTACATGGACGAGAACACCGGTGACACGCCGTTGGCGGTGGACTACAGCCAGCGCGCGGTCGAGGTGCACAACGTCGCCGACAGCTACTCGATCGGTGGCGACGTCACCTTCGACGTGGCGTCCTGGACCATGTCCACGGCCGACGACGTCAAGGACGCGGAGATCCAGGTCTTGCTGGGTGACACCGAGCTCGGCACCGCCACGCTCGACAACACCATCGGGACCGCCGTCTACGACACCTACGGCAGGGCGCACGTCGACGTGCCGATCCCGGCCGGCACGCCGACCGGCCCGCAGACGCTCACCCTGGTCGGCGCTGCCACCGGCACCGAGGTGAGAGTCCCGATCGTCGTCGGACGTGCCACGGCGACGGCGTCCGGCGCCGACGTGACGGTCCGTTACGGCTCCGCCGCGACCATGGCGGTCACCGTGACCGCCGACGGTGTGGTGCCGACCGGGCAGGTCTCCTTGTCCGCCGGCGACGTGGTGCTCGGGTCGGCGACGCTCGTGAACGGCAGGGCGACGGTCAGGATTCCCGCGCGCTCGCTGCCACGCGGCGTCCACGAGGTCACGATCTCGTACGACGGTGACGCCTCGGTCGCACCCGGGACGGGAACGGCCACGGTGACGGTCCGGAACGGACCGCGGAACTGACCCCCGTGCGGAGGTGGCCGCTCGCGTTGCGGGCCGGCCCCCTTCTCCTGTGGTGCCAGCATCTACCATCGGCGCATGACCGACCCCGACCCCATCGTGGACCGGCTCACCGATGAGGGAGCCACGGTCGCGACTGCCGAGTCGATCACCGGCGGCCGGCTCGCCGCTCGCCTGACCGACGGAGCGGGAGCGTCGTCCGCCTTCCTGGGCGGCGTGGTTACCTATGCCACCGAGGTCAAGATCTCCCTGCTCGGCGTACCCGAGGCGCTCGTCGACGACCACGGCGTCATCTCCGCGGAGTGCGCCCGGTCGATGGCCGAGAACGCCCGGAGCCTGCTGGGCGCGACGTACGGCGTCAGCACCACCGGCGTCGCAGGGCCGGACACCCAGGAGGGGCAACCGGTCGGCACCGTCTTCATCGCGGTGGCGGCGCCGGACGACACCCAGGTCCTCGAGCTCGCGTTGGACGGCGATCGCAGCGAGATCCAGGCGGCGACCGTCGCTCGGGCACTGTCGGCGCTGGGGGACATGATGGACGCTGTCGGGCGGTCGTCGGCCGGTCGCGCAGCGGAACATTCGGGCCTCGGGTAGCGTTGGGCGAAGACCGCACGCTCCACGGTGCGGAGAGGGTCGGGAAGACGAGAGGAGATCGGCATGGCGCTGTTTCGTCGGATGCTCGGTGATGTGCTGCGCGAGCGCCGCTCTGAGCTCGGTCTGACCCTGCGCGAGGTCTCCGGGGTCGCCCGCGTCAGCCTCGGCTACATCTCCGAGATCGAGCGCGGCCAGAAGGAAGCGTCCTCCGAGCTCCTCGCGTCGCTGTGTGACGCACTCGAGGTGCCGCTCTCCCAGGTGCTGCGCGACGTCGCCGACGCGGTGGCCGTCGAAGAGGGTGCGCTGGTGCCGACGCCGATCGCGCCGCTGCGGTCCGACCAGGTCGTCGCCTCCGCCGCCTGACGGCGGGCGCAGGAATCCCCGGTCGACCGGGGATCCCTGCACTTGTCGGGCGTTGCAACGGCCGACAAGTGCCAGTTCTCCCTGGGTGATGTGAGTGGTGGGACCGGTGTGACGGCTAGCGGGACTGCTGGTGTGCCGCGGCCTCGAGCCGGGCGATCCGGTCCGCCATCGGCGGGTGGGTCGCGAACAGCCGCGACAGGTCCTGGGCGCGGAACGGGTTCGCGATCATCAGGTGGCTGGCGTTCTGCAGCTGGGGAGTCGGCGGTAGCGGCGCCCGCTGGGTGCCGAGCTCCAGCTTGCGGAGCGCCGAGGCGAGCGCCAGCGGGTCCCCGGTGAGTCGGGCGCCGTCCTCGTCGGCGTCGTACTCCCGCGTGCGGCTGATCGCGAGCTGGATCACCATCGCGGCGAACGGCGCGAGCAGCGCCATCGCGATCATGGCCAACGGGTTGGGCCGCTCCTCGTCGCTGCCGCCGCCGAAGATCGACGTGAAGGCGAGGAACTGGCCGACCGCGCTGATCACGCCGGCGACGGCTGCAGCGACCGACGAGGTGAGGATGTCGCGGTTGTAGACGTGCATCAGCTCGTGGCCGAGCACGCCGCGCAGCTCGCGCTCGTCGAGCAGGCGCAGTATCCCCTCGGTGCAGCACACCGCGGCGTGCTCGGGGTTGCGGCCGGTGGCGAACGCGTTGGGTGCGTCGGTGGGGGACACGTAGAGCCGCGGCATCGGCTTGCCGGCCGCAGTCGAGAGCTCGCGCACGATCCGGTGCATCGCGGGCTGCTGCGCCTCGGTCACCGGGGAGGCGTGCATCGCACGGATGGCGAGCTTGTCGGAGTTCCAGTAGCCGTAGGCCGTGGTGCCGACGCCGATCAGCGCGAAGACCCAGATGAAGATCGCGTTGCCGGTGGCAGCCGCGATCGTGCCACCTACGGCCAGGAGCAGGCCGATGATGGCCGCGAACAGTACGGCGGTCTTCAGTCCGTTGTAGTGGTGGTGCATGTCCAATTCAACGCTGATGGTCAGGCCCTCGTTCCCGGAGTGGTCGAACCTCAGGGTCGTCTCAGGGACGTGGGAGCGTGCTCACGGGTCAGGTCAACGGCTGGCAGGACGGACACCAGTACGTCGTCCGTTCCCGTCCCTCGCCGCCGACCTCGCCGGCGACGATCGTGGTGCGGCACCGCAAGCACGGCTGGCGCTGGCGGCGGTAAACCCACACTGATCCCCGGCGGTCGCCGGCGGTCGTCGGGCGGCCGTGGCGGACGCCGGCCTGGAGGAGCTGCCGGGCCCGCCGCAGCAACCGACCGGGGTCGGCTACGGCGCTCACCGGGCCGAGCGGGTGCACGCCCTGGAGGAAGCAGACCTCGGCGAGGTAGATCGTCCCGATCCCGGCGACCACGGTCTGGTCGAGCAGCGCCTCCCCGAGGACCCGGGCCGGGTCTGCGATCAGGCGGCGAAGCGCCTCGCCCTCGTCCCACTCGGGACTCAGGAGGTCGGGACCGAGGTGGCCGACGACGCTGGCTTCGTCCGCGGTGGGGAGCAGCTCGACCAGGCCGAGCGCGAAGCCGACAGCCTCCCGGGACTCGGTCCGCAGCACCACCCGCGCCTCGTGCGACGGCCGCGGCCAACGCTGCCCGGCGTCCAGGACCCTCCAGACACCCTCCATCTTGAGGTGGGTGTGCAGCGTGAGCTGCCGACCGTCGTGGTCGAGCCGGGTGAGCAGGTGCTTGCCGTGGGTGCCGGTCCCGAGCACGACGGCGCCGGCAAGATCGACGGTCGCCAGGGACGGCCAGCGGAAGTCGGAGGCCTTCAGCCGTTGGCCGGCGACGCCGCGGTCGAGGCGACGGGCGGTGAGGAAGACGGCGTCACCCTCGGGCATCCGGGCGTACCTCCGCCTAGCCCCGGATCCGGAGACCGCGGGGTGTGGCCACGAAGCCGGCGGCATCGAGCGCGGCGCGCAGCGCGCTCGGACCGGAGCCGAGCAGCGGGGCGCCGTCGGCCTTCTCGACCGTGAGCCTGCCGAGGGTCCCGCGCCGGACCGCGGTCGAGAGCGCCTCCGCCGCCGGTCCGAGCAGCTCGGGCTCGTCGCTCCAGGTGAGCAGCGTGCGTCCGCCACGCTCGACGTAGAGGACCAAGGAGCCGTCGACGAGTACGACGATCGCACCCGCCTTGCGACCGGGGCGGTGCCCGCCGTCGGACTCACCGGGCGGCCAAGGGAGCGCGGCACCGTAGGGGTTGGCCGGGTCGGTGGCAGCGAGCGCGATCGCGACCGGCTTGTCGTGCTCGGGCACGGCCGAGAACGTGCGCAGACGGTCGACGGCGCCGGCGGTGCCGAACTGGGCGGCGCCGAGCCCCTCGACGAAGTAGCCACGACGGCAGCGGCCGGAGTCCTCGAACGCCGACAGGACCCGGTAGACGGCGGCGAAGCCGCCCGGGACCCGCTCACTGACGACGGCGCCGCGGGTGACCACGCCGTGCCGGTCGAGCAGCCGCTCCGCCGTCGCGTGCGCGCGGCGGGTCGGGTCGGTGTCGATCGCGGGCAGCAGCGCCCACCGGCCCGCGGTCTCCGGCGGACCGGAGCGGGCCACCCGACCGGGGCGCGGGGCGACCTGGCGGGTCCGGTGGGCAGGACGGCCGGCCCGGGTGAGCGAGCGGAGCGGCGCGAGGGTGTCGTTGCTGACCCGGCCGGACCACACGAGCTCCCAGAGCGCGGTGCTCAGCGCGGCATCGTCCATGCTGCCGATCGAGTCGCTCAGCTGGCGGAAGAACCACGCGCCCCCGGGCGCCAGCGCGGTCAGCACCTGGCGCTGCAGCTCGTCGTCGATCTCGGTCTGTGGGTCCGGCAGGGTCAGCGGCGCCTGGTCGGCCAGGTGGAGCGACACCCAGCCGTCACTGCCGGGCAGCGCGCCGTGGCCGGCCCAGACGACCTCGCCGGTCGCGGTGAGCTCGTCGAGGTACGCCGGCTCGTAGTCGCGCACCCGGGACGCCAGGACCAACGGCTCGAGCGCCGACGCCGGCACCGGTGCTCCGGCCAGCTGCTCGACAGCGCGCAGCGCGCCGTCGATGCCGCGGAGACCGCGCCCGCCCGACACCTGCTGCCACGCCGCGGAGAACCGGGCGAGCGCCATCGGCTCGACCGGCTCGATCTCGTGGCGAAGCTTCGCCAGCGACCGGCGCCGGAGCCGGCGCAGCACCTCGGCGTCGCACCACTCGTCGCCGACGCCGGTGGGGCGGAACTCGCCGGTCAGCACCCGCCCCTGGGCCTCGAGGCGCTGAAGCGTGTGGCGGACCACGGCCGCCCCCAGGCCGAGGCGCTCGGCGACCTGCCGGTCGGTGAACGGTCCGTGGGTGCGGGAGTACCGACCCACCAGGTCCGCCAGCGGGTCCTCGACCGGCTCGGTGAAGGTGGCCGGCGTGCCCGGTGGGACCGGCACACCCAGCCCGTCACGCAGTCGCGCGACGTCCTCGACGACGGCCCAGGCGTCGCCGTACGGCATCCGGACCCGGACCACCCGGCGCGCGGCGGCGAGGTCGGCGAGCCAGTCGGCGACCGGCGAGTCGGGGACCGCTCGGGCGACGGCCTCGTCGGTGGTCAGCGGACCGAGCAGGCGCAGCAGGTCGGTCATGCCCTCGGCGTCGCGCACCCGGCGATCGGAGGCGACCCGCTGGAGCTCGGCCTCCACCTCGGCAAGGACGTCGGGGTCGAGCAGCTCGCGCAGCTCGGCCCGGCCGAGCAGCTCGGCGAGGAGGCCCTGGTCGAGGGTGAGCGCGGCGGCCCGGCGCTCGGCGATGGGGGAGTCGCCCTCGTAGACGAACTGGGCGACGTAGCCGAACAGCAGCGTCCGGGCGTACGGCGACGGCGCGCTGGTCTCGATGTCGGTGACCGTGACCTCGCGCCGCTGCACCCGCGTGAGCAGCGCGGTCAGGTTCGGCAGGTCGTAGACGTCGTTGAGCACCTCGCGGACCGTCTCGAGCACGATCGGGAACGACGGGTAGCGCGCCGCGACCTCGAGCAACGCGGCGGCCCGCTGGCGCTGCTGCCACAACGGGCTGCGGCGGCCCGGGTCGCGGCGCGGCAGCAGGAGGGCGCGGCCGGCGCACTCACGGAAGCGGCTCGCGAACAGGGCGGACCCGCCGACCTCACGGGTGACGATCTCCTCGATCTCGTCGGGCTCGAAGACCACCAGGTCGGCGCTCGGCGGCTCGGCATCCGTGTCGGGGATCCGGATCACGATGCCGTCGTCGGACGCGATCGCCTGGCTGCCCTGGCCGGCGAGGCCGTAGCGCTCGCGCAACCGGGCATTGATCGCCAGCGCCCACGGGGCATGCACGGCGGTGCCGTAGGGGGAGTGGAGGACCAGCCGCCAGTCGCCGAGCTCGTCGCGGAACCGCTCGACGAGCAGCGTCGTGTCGCTCGGGACCAGGCGGGTGGCGTCGACCTGCTCGCGGACGTAGCCCACGAGGTTGGTCGCTGCGTTGTCGTCGAGGCCGTCGGCCCGCGCCCGGGCCCGCGCCTGGTCGTCGGGCAGTGCGGCGAGCTCGCGGGTGAACGCGCCGACCGCCGCGCCGAGCTCGGCCGGCCGGCCGAGCGTGTCGCCCTTCCAGAACGGGAGCCGGCCGGGCACGCCGGGCGCCGGCGAGACCAGCACCTGGTCGTGGGTGATGTCCTCGATCCGCCAGCTCGTGGCGCCCAGTGCGAACACGTCGCCGACCCGGCTCTCGTAGACCATCTCCTCGTCGAGCTCACCGACCCTGCGTCCCGGTCCCTCGCCGCCCACCAGGAACACGCCGTAGAGCCCGCGATCGGGGATCGTGCCGCCACTCGTCACGGCCAGCCGCTGCGCACCGGGACGCCCCGCGATCCGGCCGGTCACCCGGTCCCAGGTGATCCGCGGGCGCAGCTCGGCGAACTCGTCGCTGGGGTAGCGGCCGGCCAGCAGGTCCAGGACGGCGTCATAGGCGCTGCGCGGGAGCGAGGAGTACGGCGCGGCGCGGCGGAACGTGTCGAAGAGCTCCTCGACGTCCCACTCGTCGAGGGCGGTCGCGGCGATGACCTGCTGGGCGAGGACGTCGAGCGGGTTGGCGGGGATCCGCAGCGCCTCGATGCGGCCGGTGCGCATCCGGGCCACCGACACCGCAGCGGGAGCGAGATCACCGCGGTGCTGCGGGAAGAACACGCCCTTCGACGTCTCGCCGACCTGGTGGCCGGCCCGTCCGACACGCTGCAGGGCGCTGGCCACGCTGGGCGGCGAGGAGATCTGCAGGACCTGGTCGACCGCGCCCATGTCGATGCCGAGCTCGAGGCTGCTGGTGGCGACCACCGCCGGCAGCCGGCCGGCCTTGAGATCGTCCTCGATCTGCGCGCGCTGCTCCTTCGAGACCGAGCCGTGGTGGGCCTTGGCCATCAGTGGCACGGAGCCGGCCGAGGCGCCGGACTGCGCCATCACCTGCGCCGGCGGGACCGCGCCGTCGGCGCTCTCGCCGGTCGCGATCTCGTTGAGGCGCGCGGTCAGTCGTTCGGCGGTGCGGCGGGAGTTGGCGAAGACGATCGTCGAGCGGTGCTGGCCGATCAGCTCGGCGACCCGCTCCTCGACATGGGGCCAGATGCTGGCCCGGCGCCGCGCGACCGAGTCGCCTAGGTCGTCGTACTCCTCGACCTCGGGGCGCCCGGCCTCGGGTTCGGTCATGTCCTCGACCGGGACCACCACCTGCAGGTCCCACGCCTTGTGGGCGGGCGGGGCGACGATCGCGACGGGGGCGTGGCCCCCGAGGAAGCGGGCGACCTCCTCGGTCGGGCGGACGGTCGCGGAGAGGCCGATCCGCTGGGCGGGGCGCGCCAGCAGCGCGTCGAGCCGTTCGAGGGTGACCGCCAGGTGGGCGCCGCGCTTCGTGCCGGCGACCGCGTGCACCTCGTCGATGATCACCGTCTCGATGCCCTGCAGCGACTCGCGGGCACGGCTGGTCAGCATCAGGAAGAGCGACTCCGGCGTGGTGATCAGGATGTCCGGCGGCCGGGTCGTGAGAGTACGGCGCTCGTTGGCCGGTGTGTCACCCGAGCGGATGCCGACCCGGACGTCGGGGAGCGCATCACTGCGGACTGCGAGGCGGTCCGCTGTCTGCCGGATGCCCGCCAGCGGCGCCCGCAGGTTGCGCTCGACGTCGACGGCGAGTGCCTTGAGGGGCGAGACGTAGAGCACCCGGGTGCGCTTGGTCTTGTCGTCCGGCGTCGGCGTGGTCAGCAGGCTGTCGATCGAGGCGAGGAAGGCGCTGAGCGTCTTGCCCGATCCCGTCGGCGCGACGACCAGGGTGTGGCGACCGCTCGCGATCGACTCCCAGGCACCCGCCTGCGCCGGCGTCGGCTCCGCGAACGCGGCCCGGAACCAGGTCCGGGTCGGCTCGCTGAACCTGCTCAGCGGATCGGGCGTTTCAGGCACCTGACCATCCTTGCGCACGGCACCGACAGGCAGACGAGGGTCAGGCCTGGCCGAGACCTGCGTCCCGTGCCTTGATCGCCGCCGACGTCCGGTCCGAGACCTGCAGCTTCTGCAGCACGACCGAGACGTGGTTGCGCACGGTCTTCTCGGCCATGCCCAGTCGCTCGCCGATCGCGCGGTTGCGCAGCCCCAGCGCCATCAGGTCGAGAACCTCCCGCTCCCGATCGGTGAGCTCGGGGAACGCCTTGGCGGCGTACTCCTCGGAGGTGCCGGTGAAGAAGTCGATGATCCGGTTCGCGACCGCCTGGCCGTAGACGGCGTTGCCAGCCGCGACGGACTCGATCGCCCGCTCCAGCTCGGCACCCTCCACCCCCTTGATCAGGTAGCCGCGGGCGCCGGCTCGCAGGGCGCCGAACACCTGCTCGTCGTCCTCGTGCATGGTGAGGACCAGGATCGGTACGTCGGGGTGCTCCTTCCGCAGGCGACGGATCAGGGCGCCGCCGTCCATGCCCGGCATGGAGAGGTCGGTGAGGACCACGTCCGGACGGGTCCGGGCCACCACCGCCAGCAGCTCGGATCCGTCACCCGCCTCGCCCACGAGCTCGATCGCAGTCGATCGCTCCACCACGGCCGCGATCCCGTAGCGGACCATCGGGTGGTCGTCGGCCACCACCAGGCGGATCACGACGCACCGACCGGCAGCTCGGCGCGCACCAACGTGCCGGGATCGGTGCTCTCGACGACCAGGCTGCCGCCCAGGCGCTCGGCTCGGTCGCGCATGGACGCGGTGCCCACGCCGCCCGGTCGCGGTCCGGACGTCCCGATGCCGTCGTCCTGCACCTCGACGACCAGAGTGTCGTCGAGGGCGATCCGGACCTCGCAGTGTTGGCCTTCGCGTGCCGGACGACGTTGGTGATCGCCTCCTCGGCGATCCGGAATGCTGCCGTCGCGACCGGAGGCGGCAGGTGGGGAAGCACGTGCGGAGCGTCCAGCGTGACCTCGACGACGCCGGCTTCCCGCACCTGGTCGGTACGGCGCCGCAGCGCCGTGACCAGGTCCGTGCCGTCCAGCGCCGCTGGACGCAGGTCGTCGATGATCCGCCTGGTCTCGTCGAGGGAGGAGGTGACCTCCGCGCGGAGCCGGGCGACCATGTCAGCGCCGTCGTCAGGGAGGCCCGGCGCCAGTGCGTCCAGGCCGAGCCCGATCCCGGTCAACGCCGGTCCGAGCCCGTCGTGGAGCTCCTGGCGAAGGCGGACCCGCTCGGCCTGGGTCGCCGTCACGACCCGCTCCTTCTCCTCCCGCAGCTCCTCTGCGAGGCGCACAGCGTGGAGGACGGCCGCGAGGAGAGGGGCGACTGCTTCGGCGATCCGCCGGTCGGTCGCGGTCCAACCGGCCCGGCCGACCCGTGGCCCGACCAGCATCGCGCCGAGCTCACGACCGCCGAAGGCCAACGGGACGCGGACAGGCTCCGCGGGGAGGACGCCCACCGTGGCCCCGGTGGCCCCCTCGATCGCGATGCCCTCCACGCCGAGTGCCTCCTGCAGCCTGGCGAGGACACCGGGGAGGGTCCGTTCGTCGATCTCCTCGCCCATTGGTACGCCGAGCCGGTTCAGGACCGCGAACGGGTCGTTGCGGTCGCCGGTGAGCAGGGTGACCTCGATGCCCAGCGCCCCATAGCGAAGAACGCCGACGGCGACAGCGACCAGGATCCCGACGAACGCCACGCTGGCGAGCCGCTCGTCCGGCCCGAAGAAGATCACCACGGCAGCGGCGACGGTCGTGCCCAGCAGCAGGAGCAGGGCGGACCGCTCCCGCCCCGGACGCCGACGGATCCTCCGCACCGCGTCACCGATGATCAGGAGGGTGGACGCCGCCAGGATCAAGACCCCGGCGAGGAGGAGCGGCGTGGAGAGGTCGGGCAGGGTGATCGGCGAGGTCTCGTCCCGCACCACGTCGGTCACTGCCTCGCGGGACATCGCATAGGCGATGTAGATGAGGACCAAGGCGGCCACCGCCGCCCGCTCGAAGCGACGCGGCGAGGTCCCTGTCAACGAACCGGTGGGATAGCGGACCAGCAGGAGCGAGACAGGAACGAAGACGGCAGGGACCCACAGACCGGCTGTCAGCGAGAGCACCAGGTCTCCGGCAGGCAGCCGGTCGTCCAGCACGAGGGCGCGGGCTCCGTATGCCTCGCCGACCATGCAGAGGACGAGGACGAGGCTCGTCGAGGTCACCAGCCAGCCGATCGGGTTGCGGGGCCGCAACCAGGCGAGCGCCGTACCGACCGTCGCCGTCAACATGGTGCCGAGCACCTCGTCGATGTCCGGCGAGATCGGGTAGGTGAGCTCCGGCCGCTCGCCGACCCCGCTGGCGAGGAGCAGGTAAGCGACGTCGGCCAGCACGACCAGGACGAACAGGCCCAGGCCGAGGAACCTCAACGAGGACTCAGACAGCCGCTCCATGGTCCGAGTGTGATGCCTGACGAGGCGGCGCGCAGGGACTTTGCGTCCTGTTCGGCTCCGGACGATCTCCCGGACCTGCCGGGACACCTGCACCTGGGACGGAGCCGACCGCGACGGTGTGCTGGTGGCTCCCGAACGATCCCACCCGAAGGAGCAACATCATGACCAGCCACCTCACCACCACTCCCGCAACCGGCCGACAGGCGATCGCCAACTGGCCGCTCTTCGCCGCACTCTCGACGGGGGCGGCTGCAGTGCTGACCGCTGTCGGCACGTTCTGGTCGCCGCTGGCCGACTACGAGTCGACCCTCACCATGGACGAGTTCATCAGCTGGCTCGTCGTCGTCGCGATCACGATCGTCGGCGCTGCCATCGTCTTCGGTCTGGTGGTCAGGACCACCCCGTCCGACGGCGGCCGCGTCCGCACCCCCGTGCTGGCGGTGCTGGCCGTGCTCAGTCTCGCGGTCTTCTGGAGCGGTCTCCCGATGGTCCTGGCCGGCGGCGCCGTGTGTACCGCTCTGGTGAACCCTCGCGCCCTCGGCTCCCGGGTCGCTCTCGTCCTTGCGGCCCTGGTCACCATCGTCGCGGTGTGGGGGGCGCTCGCGGGTTGACCACCCCTATTGGCCTCGGGGCGAGCGGTGCGTGGGGGACGCGCGACCGCTCGCCCCGAGACCCGTCTGCGTGCATCCCCGACCAGCGGTCTGGCACCGTGACGACATGGAGTACCCGCACCTCCTCCAGACCGCCATCGACACCACCGACTGCCGGGGGCTCGCCGAGTTCTACCGCGAGCTGCTCGGGGCCCGCTACCGGCCCGGCGACGAGCCACCGGCCGACGGATCCGCGGACGACGCCGACTGGCTGGTGCTCGTCGACGACGACGGCACCCGGCTGCTCGCCTTCCAGCAGGTCGAGCGCCTCGAGCGCACGACCTGGCCCGAGCACGACGTACCGATGCAGATGCACCTCGACCTCACGGTGCCCGACCGGGCCGAGCTGGAGCGGCACCGCGGCCGCGCCGAGGGGCTCGGCGCCACCCTCCTGCTCGACCGCACGGCGGACGAGGGCGAGCCGCTCTACGTGCTGGCCGACCCGTCCGGCCACCCGTTCTGCATCTTCGTCGGCTGAGGCCAGGGAGCGGCTACTTCGCCGGCAGGGACCCGGCGTACGACGCCCCGCGCCGCACCCACTCGTCGAGTGCCTCGTCGGTCGTGACGTCGGCGGCGTCGACCCGGAGCCAGCCCGACATCTCGCGCCCCCGCATCTCCATCGGGTGGGCCGAGGTGGTCGCCATCAACCGCTCGCCCTCGTCGGGATCGACCCGGACCAGGATGCCGCCCTGGCCACTCGCAGCCACTGCCATGTTGCCGCCGACCATGAAGCCGAGTCCGCCGAACATCTTCCTCTCGGTGAGCAGGGGCTCGCCCTCGAGGAGGCCACGGATCCGGTCGGCGAGTGCTTCGTCGTACGCCATGGCCGCAGCGTAGGACGCCCCGCCGACAGTGGCCCACAATGACTCCATGGGTCGTCGCTCCCGTTGGATCGCGGCCGCGGCAGCCGCGGTCGTGCTGGTGGCCTGCCTGGTCGTCTGGTGGCTGGTGCGCGCCGACCCTGACCCGGCGCCGGCCTCGGCTGCCGATCCGCCCGCCGCGACCGACGTGACGCCGGCGCCCACCGTGGTACCGGTCCCGGACCCGTGCGACCGTGGAGCGACCCGACCGTTCACCCCGCACCGGATCACGATCGACGGCGTCGTCGAGCGCGCCGAGGTCGTCGGCGTTGCCCGGGACAGCCGCGGCGTCACCGGCGTGCTGCCGGTCGACAACACGGTCGACTTCGCCTGGGACCTGGGTGGCATCCGTCCGGGCAACCGCCGGGGCAACGTGCTGCTCAACACCCACACCTGGCCGGACGGGAGCGCCGTCGGCAACCTGATGCTCGACCGCCTCCGGAAGGGTGACCGGCTCGTGCTCCTCGGCAGCGAGGGCGTCCGCCTCTGCTACCGGGTGACCGAGCGGATCGAGGTGCCCGCCGCCGACGGCTTCCCGCGGTACTACGACGCCGAGGGGCCGCACCGGGTCGCGATCATCGTGTGCTCGGGCACCCGCAGCGGTGCGGGGGAGTGGAGCCACCGCACGATCTGGTTCGCGCGGCCCGTCGCCTGAGGTGAGGCACGATGGGGCCATGACCAGCGAGCTCGTCCCCTATCTCTGTGTGGCGGACGCCCGAGCCGCCATCGACTGGTACGTCGAGGTCCTCGGCGCCGACGTCGTCTACGAGCCGATCGTCATGCCCGACGGCAAGGTCGGTCACGTCGAGCTCGCCGTCGACGGGGCGCGCTGGATGATGGCGGACGCGCACCCCGAGATCGACTTCGAGCCGCCGCCGGCCGACCGCGGTGCTGGCGTGACGCTGCACCTCACCGTGCCGGACGTCGACCGGCTGTGTGCGGCCGTGACTGCAGCCGGCACCGCACTCGACCGTGGGCCTGAGGACAGTCCGCCCGCAGGGCGAGTCGCGGTGTTCCGCGATCCGTTCGGGCACCGGTGGTTCCTCAACCAGCCGGTGCCGGGGATCACCGAGCCGTAGCCGGCCGCCACTCCGGGTCGCGGCCGATGAAGCCGAGCATCTTGGTCTGCCAGTCCGCGTCGTCGGGGACGGGGACCTTGGCGCCGTACTGGCCGCTCTGGCGGAGCACGTCGTCCATCGGCAGCATCCCCTCGTAGAGCTCCTGGCAGCGCGCCTCGTCGAGACGGTCGTCCTGGCCGGTCGCGCGGGCGAGGTCCCAGGTGTGCATGAAGACGTCGTTCGTGTAGAACTTCGAGACCGCCTGGGGGAGCGGCATCTCGGGGAGGCGCGGGTGGGCGAAGGTCGCCGTACCGGTCCGGGGGTCGTCGAGGACGTCCTGGACGGCGGCGGCGTGGTGCTCCCACGCCTTCACCGGGTCGTCGTCCACCGAGGGCCCCGCTGCCAGCTCGATGCCCGAGCCGCCGGCGAGGAAGCCGGGGAACCACTCCACGAGGTGACGTACGACGTCGCGCGCCTGCCAGTCCGCGACCGGACTCTGCGCGTCCCACCCGTCGGCAGCGACGCCGCGGACCCGCTCGGTGAAGGTGCCCGCGATGCTGCGGTGCTCCTCGGCGGGGTCGGCGGGAATCATCCGTCCACCATCCCGGCGAGCAGGGTGTCGAGCGCGGCGTAGCCCTCGTTGATGCCGACCTCCATGCCGCTGGCCATCATCCCCGCCTGGGCCTCCATCGACTCGACGACGGAGAGGATCTCCAGCCGGGTGCGGCCGTTGCCGAGGTCGTGGAGCTCGAGGGTCTCGAGGGCGACGGCCTCCGGCATCTCCTCGAACCCGAAGGTCTGCACGATCTTCTGGTTCTCCCAGACCCGGTGGATCGAGCCGTAGAAGTGGGCGACCTCCTCGCCGTCGCGGAGCGCGGTGTAGCGGTACTCGCCGCCGGTGCGCATGTCCCACTTCTCGATGTCCATGTCGATGGACCGCGGGCCCATCCACTGCTTGACGAGGTCGGGCTCGACGTGCGCGCGGTAGACGAGCTCCACCGGGGCGTCGAACTCGCGCACGATCCGGACCGTCGGGATGTTCGGGTCGGCCTCGATCAGGGTCCCGGGTGTGCTGGTCGTGGGGGTGGTCATCCTGCTGCTCCCTTGCTCTGTTCGTCGGTGTTGTCGTTGCTGTCGGTGCCGGCCCGGCCCTGGAGCCGGTCGAGGAGCGCGTCCAGGCGTTGGTAGCGCTCCTCCGCCTGCTGGCGGTACCGCTCGATCCACTTCGTCATCAGGTCGAAGACCTCCGCATCCAGGTGCACCGGACGCCGCTGGGCGTCCCGGCTCCGGCTGACCAGACCGGCCTCCTCGAGCACCTTGAGGTGCTTGGAGACCGCCTGCAGCGAGACGTCGTACGGCGCCGCCAGCTCGCTCACCGTCGCGTCCCCGGCCGCCAGCCGGGCGACCATGTCGCGCCGGGTCGGGTCGGCGAGCGCGGAGAAGACCCGTGACAGCCGGTCCTCGTGTTCAACCATGCGGTTGAGTAAAGCACTGCTCCAGATCGTTGTCAACCGCTAAGTTGAATAAGGCCGCTGACCCGCTGGGACACTCAGTCCTCCAGCCCGCGCACCATCGCGGCCAGCGCCCGGTCGAGCTCGGCATCGGTGATACCGCCGAACCCGACGACGAGCCCGCTCAGCCGGGCGCTGCGGCAGTAGTTCGAGATGGGGGCGACGTCGAAGCCGGCGTCGCGGGCGGCCGCCCGTGCTCGGCGTACGGCGGCCGCGGGCATGAACCAGGTGGAGTACATGCCGGCCGCGGGACCGGCAGGAGTGCCGTACGGCGCGAGGGCCTCCGCGACGCGGGGCGCGCGGTCGGCGTACGCCCGGCGCGCGGACCGGACCACCTTGTCGACCCACCCCTCGCGGAGCAGGGCCAGCAGCGCGCGCTGGGCCGGCCACGACGGCATGTCGTAAGTCTGCTCGCGGAGCTCGACCAGGCCACGGAGGAGGGCGGGCGGCGGCACCATCCAGCCGAGTCGGAGTCCGGGTCCGACGGACTTGGACGCGGTGCCGAGGTAGGCGACGTGGGTGCGGTCGAGGGAGGCGAGCGCGGGGATCGGCGCGACGTCGTACCGGAACTCGGAGTCGTAGTCGTCCTCGACCACCACGGTGCCGTGCTCGCGGGCAGCGGCGAGGAGCGCGAGCCGTTCGGCGGCCGGCATCACGTGGCCCAGCGGGTGCTGGTGCGCCGGGGTGACGTAGGCAGCGGCCAGGCCGGCCACGTCGATCGGCCCGGTCGGCGGCAGGTCGACCACACCCCGGCCGGCGATCCGGATGCACTCGACCGCGGCCCGGTAGCCGGGGTCGTCGACGCCGACCGGACCCGGCGGCAGGTGCGGGAGGAGCTGGCGCAGCCCGTCGGTCGTCCCGGCCGTGAGCAGCACCTCGTCGGGGTCCACAGCGAGCCCACGGGTACGGGCCAGCCGGTCGGCGATCGCGATCCGGAGCTCGACGACCCCGCGCGGGTCCGGGTAGCCGGCCGGCGGCGTCAGCGACGACACCTCGCGCCAGGCACGGCGCCAGCCGGCGCGGTGTCGCGGGTCGATCCAGGGCGAGCCGAGGTCGAGCGTGATCAGGCCCGGGGCGGGGGACCGGTGCGGCCGGGGCCGCGCGGCGGTCCGGGGTGCGCCACCGGAGGCGACGAAGGTGCCGGCGCCCTGCTGGGCGGTCAGCCAGCCCTCGGCGAGCAGCTGGTCGTAGGCCTGCTCGGTCACCGACCGGGCCACGCCGAGGTCGGTCGCCAGCGCCCGGGTGCTCGGCAGCCGGTCGCCAGAAGCGAGGGTCCCGGCCACGATCAGGTCCCGGACCTGGGTCGAGAGCTGGACCCCGAGCGGTTCGGGCCGGTCGCGATCGAGCCGGACGGGCAGCGTCCCCATCGTGAAGTGTCCTGTCAAAATGGTCGAAAAGTGGCCCGTGACCACGGGCCAATAGTTCGCCAGGCTAGTCCTATGCCGACCCTCTCGCCTACCCGCCGGACCACCGTCACCCGCGGCGCCGACCGCGCGATCCGGGAGCGCGACCGGATGCTCGCGCTGCTCGGCGACGCGCTCGTCGCCCACCTCGGGGTGGTGGTGAGCCGCGACGGTACGTCGCACCCGGTGGTGCTGCCGACCGCGTTCGCCGTCGACCCCGACGGGCCCGACGCCGACGGGACGCTCTACCTCCACGGCTCGAGCGGCGCCGGCTGGCTCCGTTCCGCGCTCGCCTCCGACGTGTGCGTCACGGTCACCGAGCTGGACGGGCTGGTCGCGGCACGGTCCGCCTTCCACCACTCGATGAACTACCGGTCCGCGGTCATCATCGGTCGGCCGCGCCTCGTCGACGATCCGGACGAGCGGGCGCGGGCCCTCGACCTGATCATCGACCACATGATCCCGGGGCGGGCCACCACGTTGCGGGCGTCGACGCGCAAGGAGCTCGCCGCGACCGCCGTACTCGCGGTGCCGCTGCGCGAGGCCTCGATGAAGGAGCGCGCCGGTGGCCCGGTCGACGATCCGGAGGACGTCGGCGGTACGGCGTGGGCGGGGCACATCCCGTTGCGCCGCGTCGCGCTGCCGCCGGTGACGGCGCCCGACGCCCAGGGGGAGGCCCCCGCCGACGTACGGCGCCGCGTGGAAGCGCTGGCATGACCGCCCTCGCCACGGAGGGCGGGACGCTCTCCGTCCGCCAGGGGACCGCACTCACCCTGGCCGCAGTACTGGGCCCCGGCGTGATCCTGCTGCCGACGCTCGCGCTCGACGCCGCCGGACCTGCCTCCCTGCTGGCGTGGGCTGCGCTGCTCGTGATCTCGGTGCCGCTGGCGGCGACGTTCGCCGCGCTCGGTGCGCGCCACCCCGACGGTGGCGGGGTCGCGACGTACGCCCGGCTCGCGTTCGGCGAGCGCGCCTCGACCATGGTCGGCTGGAGCTTCTTCCTCGCCATCCCGATCGGCGCACCGGTCGCGGCCGGGTTCGCCGCGTCGTACGTCGCCGACGCGTCCGGTGGCGGACGCACGACCGAGGTCGTGGTGACGGTCGTGATGATCGTGGTCGTCGCCGTCATGAACTGGATGGGCATCCAGGTCTCGGCGGGAGTGCAGCTCGCGATCGCAGCGTTGATCGCGACCCTGCTGCTCGTGGCCATCGTGGTGTCGCTGCCGCGGGTCGACACCGACCACCTGACCCCGTTCATGACCCACGGCTGGTCGGGCGTCGGGTCGGCTGCCGCCCTGCTGGTATGGGCGTTCGCCGGCTGGGAGATCGTCAGCTCGCTGTCCGCGGAGTACCGGCACCCGGCCCGCGACATCGCCCGTGCCACCGCGACGACCCTCGTCGTGGTCACCGTGCTCTACCTCGGGATCGCGTTCGTGACCGTCGCCGTGCTGGGCAGCGGCGCCGGCCGGGCGCCCCTCGCCGACCTGCTCGCTGGCGCCTTCGGCGACTGGGCGCGCCCGCTGACGACGGTCATCGCGGTGCTGCTGACGATCGGCGCGATCAACTCCTACTTCGCGGGCGCCTCGCGGCTGGGCGCCGCGCTCTCGATCACCGGCGCGATGCCGCGCTGGCTGGGCGCTGACATCGGGGACGGACGCCGTACGCCCCGTCGGGCGCTGTGCGTGGTCGCCGGCCTCGGCCTGGTGGTGACGATCGGCGAAGCCCTGCTCGGACTACCCACCGACGCCACCCTGCTGATGACGACGGGGACGTTCGCGCTGGTCTACGTCGTGGGCACCGCGGCCGCCGTACGGCTGCTGCCCGGCGGCTGGCCCCGCGTCGCGGCGGTCGTGTCGTTCGTCGCGTCGGTGGGGCTGGTCGTGCTCACCGGGCTGCCGGTGCTGATCCCGCTCGCGACCGGGCTGGCCGGGCTGTGCTGGACGCTGCGGCGGGGGCGGCGTCAGCCCCGCGCCATCGGCGGCGAGACCACCTTCGCCGGGCCGCGGCGGTAGAGCAGCGCCCGCCGCCCGCCGGCCCCGGTGGGGGAGCCGTGGGCGTCGGTGGGGATCACGAACCCCTCGGTGCCGAGGACCTTGCGGCGGAAGTTCCCGAGGTCCGGCGGGCTGCCCCAGACGGCGGTGTAGACGCGGCGCAGCTCCGGGAGCGTGAACGGCTCGGCCACGAACTCGGTGGCGAGCGTCGTGTACTCCAGCTTGGCGCGCACCCGCTCGCGGGCGTCGAGCAGGATCTGCCGGTGGTCGAAGGCGAGCTCCGGCGCCTCCTCCGCGGTTGCCTCGGCCGGCGAGAGCAGGTCGTCGACGACCCACCAGCGTGCGTCCGCGGCGTCGGTCCCGGCGGTGGGCTCCGGGAGGTCGGGCGCAAGCGCGACGTGCGCGACCGAGACCACCCGCATCCGGGGGTCGCGGTCCGGGGCAGAGTAGGTGCGCAGCTGCTCCAGGTGACCTGCGAACCGCGCCGACGACTCCAGGCCGGTCTCCTCGTGCAGCTCGCGCCAGGCCGCCTGCTCGGCGTCCTCGTCGGGCTCGACGAAGCCGCCGGGCAGCGCCCACTGGCCCCGGAACGGCTCCTCGCCGCGCTCGACCAGGAGGACGGACAGCGCTCCGTCGCGGATGGTGAAGATCGCGAGGTCGACCGCGACCGCGAACGGCGGGTGGTCGCTCATAAAGCGACGCCCGCTTCGGCCATCTCCGCGAGGGCGGCCTCGCTGCTCTCGGGTGCGACGCCGGCGTGCAGGCCGTCGAGCAGTCGTACGGCGAAGCCCTCCCGCCGCGCGTCGAGCGCCGTGGCCCGGACGCAGTAGTCGGTCGCGATGCCGGTGATGTCGACGTCGGTGACGCCGGCGGTCCGTAACACGTCGGCGAGCGCGGCGCCGTCGTCGGTGACGCCCTCGAAGGCCGAGTAGGCCGGCACGCCCTGTCCCTTGCGCACGTGGTGGGTCACCGCGTCGGTCGCCAGCTCCGGCGCGTAGTCCGAGCCGGGACCGTCCGAGACGCAGTGGACGGGCCAGGTCGTGTCGAAGTCCGGCTCCTCGCCCGGCGCCGCGAAGTGGCCGCCGTTGGTGTCTCCGTCCACGGGCGCGTGATGCCAGTCGCGCGACGCGGCGATCACCGCGTAGTCGCCCGCGTGGGCGGCGAGGTGCTCGCTGATCCGGGTGGCGACGTCGCGGCCGCCGGCCACGCCGAGCGACCCGCCCTCGATGAAGTCGTTCTGCACGTCGACCACGATCAGGGCCTTGGTAGGTGCGGTCATGTTCTCCTCCTCGATGGGGTGGGGGACGACAGTGAGGTAAGGCGCTCCGGCCGCGACCGCGAGTGCCTCGGCCGGGAGGCTCTGCAGGGCCGCGGCGGTGAACGCCCGGATCTCGTCGGTGGTGGGCGCGTGGACGGTGGTGCCGTCCCGCATCACCGGGATCTGTGCCCGGCGGGCTTGCGCGGGCTCCGGGTCGCCCGGAACGGTGAAGGTCTCGCGGACCAGCCGGCCGGCGTCGTCGTACTCCCGCCAGGCGGTCTTGTGGCCGCCGAGCGACACCTTGTCCTTCGACTTCTTCGAGACCGGCCGGAGCGGGCCCCCGATCGAGTCGCTGACCGCGACCAGCTTGTAGACCATGCTCGCGGTGGGGTGGCCCGAGCCGGTGGCGACGCGGGTGCCGACGCCGTAGCCGTCGATGGGCGCGTCGGCGAGCGCGGTGATGACGAACTCGTCGAGGTCGCTGGTCGCGACCACCTTCGTCGACCGCGCGCCGAGCTCGTCGAGCAGGGCGCGGGCCTTCGCCGCCTCGTCGGCGAGGTCGCCCGAGTCGATCCGGACCGCGCCGAGCGCGGGCCCGGCAACGCGAACGGCGGTGCGGATGCCCTCGGCGATGTCGTAGGTGTCGACCAGCAGGGTCGTCCCGGTGCCCTGGGCCTCGACCTGACTGCGGAACGCCGCCTCCTCGCTCTCGTGGGCCAGGGTGAACGCGTGCGCCGCGGTGCCGACGGTGGGGATGCCGTAGCGCCGCCCGGCGGCGAGGTTGCTGGTCGAGGCGAACCCGGCGAGGTACGCCGCGCGGGCGGTCGCGACCGCGGCCTGCTCGTGGGTACGGCGACCGCCCATCTCGATGATGGGCCGGCCCTGGGCGGCGGTGACCATGCGAGCCGCTGCCGACGCGATGGCGGTGTCGTGGTTGAGCACGCTCAGCACCAGCGTCTCGAGCGCCACGCACTCGCCGAGCGTGCCGCGGACCGTAAGGACCGGGCTGCCGGGGAAGTAGAGGTCGCCCTCCTGGTAGGCGTCGACGTCGCCGCGGAAGCGGAAGTCGCGGAGGTAGCCGGCCGTCCGGTCACCGATCACGCCCTGCTCCTGCAACCACGCGACCTCGTCGGCGTCGAACGCGAACGACTCGATCAGGGGGAGCAGGCGGCCGAGCCCGGCGAGCACGCCGTACCTCCGACCTTCGGGGAGCCGCCGCGCGAACACCTCGAAGACCGCACTGTGACCGGCCGAGCCGTCGCGCACCCAGGAGTCGAGCATGGTGAGCTCGTAGCGGTCGGTCAGCAGGCCGGTGCGGTCGGTCACGGTGACGCTCCTCGTTGTAGTCAAACTGACTATAACATACCGGGGATAGCCTGCGCGGATGGAGGAGCGGGAGCGGGTCGAGGCGCTCGCGACCGCCTACGAGGACCGGCTGGTCGGGGAGCTGTCCGACGAGCGCCGGAGCCGCGGAGCGTTCTACACCCCGCCCGAGCTCGTCGACTGGATCCTCGACCGTGCGCTCGTGCCGGGTACGTCGACGGTGCTCGACCCGGCGTGCGGCACCGGGCACTTCCTCGTCGCGGCGGCACGACGGGTCGGCGTCCGTGCGGTGCACGGCTCGGACCTCGATCCCGAAGCGGTCCGGATCGCCCGGCTGCGGCTGCAGGCCGAGGACCCGAGCGTGCCCGCCGAGGAGATCCAGGCCCGGGTGCGGGTGGCCGACGGACTGACCGCCTGGGATGGCGTGGGCTTCGACGCGGTCGTCGGCAACCCGCCGTTCCTCGGCCAGCTCAAGCGCCGGACCGCCGGCCAGCGTGGCGGGCTCGGCGCCTACACCGACACCAGCGCCGCGTTCCTCCATCGGTCGCTCGGCCTGGCCGCGCCCGGAGGCACGGTCGCCCTGGTCCAGCCGCTCTCGGTCCTCGGCGCCCGCGACGCCGGGCCGGTGCGGGCAGCGGCGGCCGCGGCGGGGGCGGTGACGGACCTCTGGGTGTCCGCCCGGCCGGTCTTCCGCGGGACCTCGGTGCTGGCGTGCGTGCCCGTGGTGCGGATCGGGTCGGACGGCGGCCCCGGCCCGGACGACTGGGGGAGGCTGGCTGCGCCGTACTTCGGGATCCCGGCCTTCGCCCTCCCCGCCGGCACCGGCGTGCTCGGCGACCTCGCGTCCTGCACGGCCGACTTCCGCGACCAGTACTACGGCCTGGTCCCGCACGTCCGCGACGGCGGCGCCGGCTCGCCGCTGATCACCAGCGGCCTGATCGAGCCCGGCCGCAGCGAGTGGGGACGGCGGCCGACCCGCTTCGCGAAGCAGCAGTACGACGCACCTGTGGTGGATGTCGACGGGCTGGCGGCGGCCGACGCGCGGCTCGGTGCGTGGGCGGAGTCCCGGCTGGTCCCGAAGGTGCTCGTCGCCGGCCAGGGGCGGGTGATCGAGGCGGTCGTCGACGAGCGCGGTGAGTGGTTGCCGTCGGTACCGGTCGTCACCGTGGTCCCGCACGATCCCGCCGACCTGTGGCGGGTCCTCGCCGTACTGCTCGCGCCACCGGTAGTGGCGGACGCCGCCGCACGCTACCTCGGCACCGGGCTCACGCCGGGCTCGGTCAAGGTGAGCGCCCGGCAGCTGGCCGGGCTGCCGCTGCCGGCGGACCAGGAGGCCTGGGCGGCAGGCGCGGAGCTCGCCCGGCGGGCCCAGCACGCGAGCGACGCCGACCGCCCGGCCCTGCTGTCCGCAGTCGGCGAGGCGATGACGGCGGCGTACGGCGCCGGTCCGGCCTCGCTCGACTGGTGGCGCGCGCGGATCGGACGCCGCGCCGATGAGTCTCCGCGCCGTAGCGGGTCGACCTCACCATGAGCGACTTCCTCGAGGACGGTGTCGAGCTGTTCGCAACCAGCTGTGTGCGCGACTACGCGGTCGCCTATCCGTGGTGGGAGCGGTTCATGGGTTGTCCGCCGACGTTCAAGGCGCACGAGACCGAAGCGGTCTGGGAGGTCGCGCCGGCCCGGTGGCTGGTCGTGGAGGAACGGCCCGACCGCGCCGGTCACGGGTCCGTCACGGTCTTCGTCGACGACCTCGACGAGCGGGTCGCCGCGATCAACGGCCGCGGGATCGAGCCCGCGGTGCGGGAGACGTACGACAACGGCGTGCGGAAGGTGATCTATCGCGATCCCGATGGGAACGAGGTCGGGTTCGGGGGGAACCCGGTGTAGTCGCGCAGCGCCCGCGGTTGCCGTCGTCAGCCGACCTCCGCAAGAACTCCTGCCAGCGGGGCCGGCACCTGACCGGGATCGAGCGCGGCCGCCAGGAGCGCGGCGTACTTCTCCTTCCGACCGCTGGTCGTCCCCCAGAAGCGCCGTAGCACCGCGGCCTCCGGCCGTCCGCGGTGGTAGGGCTGGTTCAGCAGGATGTGCCAGGCGTCGAGGTCACCCGCAGTCGCGACGACCTCGAGCACCCGCGGGATGCCGAGCGCGCGGACCAGCTCGTCCTCGAGGTCGGCGTCACAGACGAACCGCGCGACCTCGCCGTCGTACCGGGCCAGCGTGCGGTCGACGTACGACGACGCCCCGGCGTCGTGGAGCACGACGACCGAGCGGCCGTCGGCGAGGTCGGCGAGGTGCCGCCGCAGGTTGGTGATGCCGCCCATGCTGACCACCTCGACGCCGGTCAGGTCATGGCCCAGCCCGCCGGCGAGCGTCACCAGTGCGGTGCGGTCGCTGGCGCCCTCGACGAGAACGAGAGGTCCGGGCATTTGTCCGACGATATTCGAGGGCCGCAGTCGCCGTCCGTACCTAGGATCAGCCGGGTGACCGACTCGATGATCACCGCCCGCGGGCTGCGGAAGAAGTTTCGCCAGAATTCGGGTGAGAGCTTCGAGGCGGTCAAGGGCATCGATCTCGACGTGCGCAAGGGGGAGGCGTTCGGCCTCCTCGGACCCAACGGCGCCGGCAAGTCGTCGACGATGCGGATGGTCGCGTCGGTGTCCCCGATCAGCGGCGGCGAGCTGCGGATCCTCGGCATGGACCCGGCCGTGGACGGCCCGGCGATCCGCGGCCGGCTCGGGGTGTGCCCGCAGGAGGACAACCTCGACCAGGAGCTGAACGTCTTCGACAACCTCTACATCTACGGCCGCTACTTCGGGCTGCCGAAGCAGGTCGTCCGCGAGCGGGTCGTCGAGCTGTTGGAGTTCGCGAAGCTCACCGAGAAGGCGAAGTCGAAGGTCGAGGAGCTCTCCGGCGGCATGAAGCGGCGGCTCACGATCGCCCGCTCGTTGATCAACCGCCCCGACCTGCTGCTCCTCGACGAGCCGACGACCGGCCTCGACCCGCAGGCCCGCCACGTCCTGTGGGACCAGCTGTTCCGGCTCAAGCACGCCGGGGTCACCCTGGTGCTGAGCACGCACTACATGGACGAGGCCGAGCAGCTGTGCGACCGGCTGGTCGTCATGGACAAGGGCGTGATCGTCGCCGAGGGCGCGCCGCTCGACCTGATCCGGACCCACTCGACCCGCGAGGTGGCCGAGCTCCGGTTCGGCGCCGGCGAGCACGCCGACCACGCCGAGGTGATCGGCGACCTCGGCGAGCGGGTCGAGGTGCTGCCCGACCGGCTGCTCGTCTACACCCACGACGGCGAAGAGGTGTTGGCCAAGACGCACGAGCGCGGCCTGCAGCCGCTGGCCACGCTCGTACGACGCTCCACGCTGGAGGACGTCTTCCTCCGCCTCACCGGTCGAACGCTGGTCGACTGATGGGGGCGATCTCGACAGGCCCGATCAGCGAGGCGGTGGCGCCGCGCGACCTCCCGTTCAAGGAGGGCGTGCTGCGGCAGGTCGACTACTGGGCGACGCTGTGGGCCCGCACCTGGCGCGGGGTCGTGGTCTCCTCGTTCCTCTCCCCGTTCCTCTACGTGCTGGCGATGGGCGTCCTGCTCGGCGGCTTCGTCGCGGCCGACCCCGACCAGCTGGAGGGGGCGCCGTCGTACCTCGCCTTCGTCGTGCCCGGCCTGATCGCGTCGCACGCGATGCAGACCGCGGTGTCCGAGACCACCTGGCCGGTCATGGGCATGATCAAGTGGCAGCGGATCTACGAGTCGATGCTCGCCACGCCGCTGCAGCCGCGCCACGTCGTGGGCGCGCACCTGGCCTCGGTCGCGCTGCACCTGACGGCGACGTGCGCGCTGTTCACGGCGGTGATGGCGCCGTTCGGCGTCTACGAGTCGTGGTGGGGGCCGTTCCTGGCCTTCGCGTCGCAGGTGCTCTGCGGCATGACCTTCGCGACGCTGGTCTACGCCTTCGCCACCCGCAGCAGGTCGGAGGAGAGCTTCGGCGTCCTGTTCCGGCTCGGTGTCTTCCCGCTGTTCTTGTTCTCGGGCGCGTTCTTCCCCGTCAGCAACCTCGGCGACGTCGGCTCGTGGCTGGCGCGGCTGACGCCGTTGTGGCAGGGCGTCAACCTGTCCCGGATGTTCGCCCTCGACCACGTCACCTGGTGGGTCGCCGGCGTCAACGTCGCGGTCCTCGTGGTGCTGATGCTGCTCGGGTGGCGATGGTCGGTGTCCGGCCTGACGAAGCGGATGATCACATGACCGCGCCGCCGACCACACCGCTGCTCGCCTCCGACACGACCCAGGTCCAACCGCTCGGCCCGGGAGCTGCGACCAGGATTCTGGTGCTGCGCAACTACGTCGTCTACCGCGACGCGTGGAAGCTCTTCATCACCGGCTTCCTCGAGCCGGTCTTCTACCTGCTCTCGATCGGCATCGGCGTCGGTGCGCTGGTCGAGGGCTTCGAGGTCGGTGGCAACGAGGTCTCCTACGCGACCTTCGTCGCCCCCGGGATGCTCGCCGCGTCCGCGTTCAACGGCGCGCTGCTCGACTCGACGTTCAACGTCTTCTTCAAGCTGAAGTACGTCAAGCTCTACGACCAGATGCTCGCTACGCCGCTGACGACGGGCGACATCGCCCGCGGCGAGATCGCGTGGGGGCAGCTCCGCGGGTCGTCGTACGCCGTGATGTTCCTGCTCGTCATGCTGGCCATGGGGCTGATCGAGTCGTGGTGGGCGGTGCTGGCGCTGCCCGCGGTGCTGCTCATCGGCTTCGCGTTCAGCGCGGTCTGCATGGCGGCGACGACCTGGATGCGCAACTTCCAGGACTTCGACAAGATCACGCTGGTCCAGCTGCCCCTGTTCTTGTTCTCCGCGACGTTCTTCCCGGTCGACACCTACTCCGGGCCGGTGCGGTGGGTCGTCGAGTGCACACCGCTCTACCGCGGCGTGGTGCTGTGCCGCGAGCTCACCACCGGCGCGGTTTCCGTCGCCTCGCTGGTTTCAGTCGTCTACCTTCTGGTCATGGGGGTGGTGGGTCTCCTGGTCGTACGCCGGAGGCTCGACAGGCTGCTGCTGACCTGAGGAGAGATGGCTGATGAGCCGCAAGAAGACGATCTGGCTTGCTGTCGGTGGCGTGGTCCTCGTGGCGGTGGTGGTCGGACTCCTGCTGTTCCAGCCCTGGTTGCTCTTCGTCGACGACAAGGTCGACGAGGCGGACGAGGCCGGCGAGGTGGTCGGCACGGCGTCCGACGGCCTGTCCCAGACCTCGTTCCCGGAGGGACAGCCGACCGATGACGAGACGGCCGACGGGCCGCGCCGGGTCGAGCTGGCCGCGGCGGACTTCATCGACGCCGAGCACGGCACCTCCGGCCGGGCGGTGATCTACCTGCGCGACGACGGCAGCCGCTATCTGCGCCTCGAGGGCTTCGAGACCTCCAACGGCCCCGACGTCCACGTGTGGATCACCGACCAGAAGAGCGGCGGTGACTGCGAGGGCTGCAGCGACTCGTGGGGCATCTACGACGACGGCGACTACGTCAAGCTCGGCTCCCTCAAGGGCAACATCGGCGACCAGAACTACGAGATCCCCGCTGATGCCAACCTCGCGGACATGAAGTCCGTCGTCATCTGGTGCGATCGGTTCAACGTCGCGTTCGGCACCGCCGCGATCGCTTGACGGTCCGCCAGGGCCCCCTCTTCTTGCCGAACCTCCTGCGCCGACGAAGGATCAGCGAGTTAATGGACCATGCGTGACCACGTCTCACTCCTCCTCGCCGCGTCCACGTGCGTGGCGCTCGCGTATCTGTCCCCGTCGAGTGCCGCGCCTGCCCTGGCCGGGGAGCCAGCCGGGCCAGCAGGGACGTGTCAGCGTCAGTTCCTCGGTGGCCCGGGCGACGACCAGATCTTCGGCGACCGTCGCGACAACATCATCTGCGGGCTGCGCGGGGATGATGAGCTGTTCGGCAGCCAGGGCGACGACGTCCTCCGCGGCGGCCGTGGCAGTGACCAGCTCGTCGGCGGCTTCGGCTACGACTACCTCGACGGCGGGGACGGCGGGGACCGGATCTACGGTGACGACGGCGCCGACACGGGCAGTGCCGACCACGCCATCGGCGGGCTCGGTGACGACTTCCTGTCCGGTGCGGGTGGGGCCGACCGTCTCGAGGGCGGATCCGGCACCGACTACATCGACGGGGGAGCAGGAAACGACCTCATCACGGGGAACGCCACGTCCGACCGCCTTCTTGGCCGCCCGGGTGCTGACACGCTCCGCAGCGGTGCTGGGGACGACCGGGCGAACGGGAACGCCGGACGGGACGTCGTCAACGGCGGGGACGGGGACGACAGATCCTACGGCGGGCCCGGCGACGACACGATCCACGGCGGTGCCGGCGACGACATCGTCGACGGTGGCCCTGGTGCCGACGTCATCTTCGTCTCCGACGGCGTTGAGGCCAACGATTCGGTGAGGTGCGGCGATGGGGATGACGTGGTCCACATCGACGCCGGTGACGTCGTCGAAAGCGACTGCGAGACAGTTCACCAGGGGTGAGGTTGAGCGTGCGGTCGAGGTCGGTCGCGATCGACCGGCTCGATCGTAGGCAGGCTCCTCATCTGATCTCGGGCAGGTCCTGCTCGACGCCGAGCAGGGCACGGAACGGGTCGCCGCGCTCCTCGATCCGGTCGAGGACCGTGCGGACGTTCCAGCGGTCGGGCCGCAGGTCCGGGTCGTCGAGCTCGGCCCAGCCGATCGGCACGGAGACGGGAGCCCCGGCGGCGGGCCGCGTGGAGTACGGCGCCACCAGCGTCTTGTTGATCGCGTTCTGGGTGTAGTCCAGGCGGGCCAGCCCGCCGCGGTCCTTCTTCTCCCACTTCCAGGAGACGAGGTCGGGCAGCACCTTGCCGACGGTCTTCGACAGCTTCTCGGTCCAGGCCCGGCTCTCGTCGAAGGTGTAGCCGGGCCGGACGGGGACCCAGATCTGGATGCCCCGCTTGCCGGTCACCTTGGCCCGTGCGGCCACGCCGAGGTGGTCGAGCGCGGTCCGGTGCAAGCGGGCCAGCTCGAGCAGCTCCTCCCACGTGGTCCGCTCGCCGGGGTCGAGATCGACCATTGCGTACGTCGGCTCGTGCATCGCCTCGGTCCGTGACGTCCACGGGTGCCACTCCAGTGCGCCGAAGTTCGCGGCCCAGAGGAGCGCAGCGGGCTCGTCGACCACGAGATAGGTGGTCGTCTCGCCGGGGTCCGCCTCCGGGTTCTCCCACCGCGGCAGCCAGTCGGGCGCGTGCTTCGGCAGCTCCTTGTGCCAGAACCCCTTGGTGTCCGCGCCGTCCGGGTAGCGGTGCAGGTTGATCGCCCGGCCCTCCAGGTAGGGCATCGAGAGCGGCGCGATCCGGGCGACGTACGCGAGCAGCTCGCGCTTCGTCACGGGTGGATCGCCGGGGAAGAGCACCTTGTCCAGGTTCGTCACCTTGAGGCGGCGGTCGAACACCTCCCAGGTGCCCTCCTTGCCGAGCTCCTCGAGGGCCGCGACCGCGTCGTCGGAGACCTGGTCGGGGAGCATCGACACCTCGGCCTCGTCGGCGGGGGCGTCCGAGCGCCACATCCGGTCCGGGTCCTCCTTGACCTCGGCGTTGGTGCGCCCGGTCAGCACCGAGCGCGGGTGCTGCTCCGGATCCCAGCCCGCCACGGCGTACCGGTCCTTCTTGTGCAGCAGCAGCCACTGCTCCTTGTCGCCGGACTCGTCGCTGTCCCTGTGGTCGCGGCGCACCAGCACGAGTCGACCGCGCAGCTTCTCGCCGTGCACCTCGGCGTGCAGCTCGCCCTGCTCCAGCGCGGCCGCCGGGTCGTCGGTCTTCGCAGGCTCCCAGGTCCCGGTGTCCCACACGATGACGTCGCCGCCGCCGTACTGTCCGCCGGGGATGACGCCCTCGAAGTGGAGGTACTCGATCGGGTGGTCCTCGACGTGCACCGCCATCCGCTTGACGGCTGGGTCGAGGGTCGGCCCCTTGGGCACCGCCCAGCTCACCAGCACCCCGTCGATCTCGAAGCGCAGGTCGTAGTGCAGCCGGCTTGCCCGATGGCGCTGGACGACGAACCGTCGGTCGCCGTTCCCGCCGCCCGAGTCCGCGCCGGCCGGCTCCGGCGTACGACCGAAGTTCCGCTTGCGGCGGTACGTCGCGAGGTCGCCCATGTCCGCACAGTGCCCCTTCGAGCCGACCGCAACCCGGTGCCGGCTCCTCGTCCTAGGTCCGGTGCCCGCCGAGCCGACGGCCCAGCTGCTCGGCAGTGCGCACGACCGCCGCGGCGAGTACGGCGACGTCGGCCCCGTCGGCCGGGAAGGTGGTCGCCACGCCCGCGACCGGGTGGCCGTTGTGGTCGAGCACCGGCGCCGCGACGCTGGCCAGCCCTGGCGTGACTTCGCCGTCCTCGCGGGCGTGGCCGCGGCGCCGGGTGTCGGTGAGGACCGAGCGGAGCGCGGTGAGGGACTGCGGGCCGACCCCCGTGCGATCGACGAAAGCCGAGCGGTCGGGGTAGAGCGCGCGGACCTGGGCGGCCGGCAGCTGCGCGAGGATCGCGCGGCCGCTCGCGGTCAGGTGCGCCGGCAGTCGTACGCCGACGTCGGTGACCAGGGACGGCCGGCCGGGCGCCCGCTCCTCGAGCACGTAGAGCACGTCGCGCCCGTGCAGCACCGCGAGGTGCGCGGACTGGCCGACCTGGTCCACCAGCGTCGCGAGCGGCCGCCGGGCGATCCGCTGCAGCGGCTCCTGACGGGCGTAGCCGGAGCCGACCTCGAACGCGGCCACGCCCACGCCGTACCGCCGTTCCTCGGGGAGGTGCACGACGAAGCCCTCCTCGACCATGGCGGTGAGGAGGTGGTAGGCCGACGAGCGCGGGATCCCGAGCGCGGCCGTCACCCGCTCCAGGGGAACGGGCTCCGGCTGCGCGGCCAGGAACCGCAGCACCCTCAGGGCGCGAGTGGCGGAGGGGACTTGACCCATGGGGTCAGTTTGGCGTGGGCATCTCTCCCTGTGCCTCGGAGGGGCTGATGACGCCGAAGGTCTCGCCCTGGGCGCCGGCCACCACGGCCATGCGGCCGAAGGGAGAATCGCCCAGCTCCATCACGACCGATCCTCCGAGCTCCTGGACCTTCGCCACCGCCCCGTCGCATGAGTCGACGGCGAACCAGGTCAGCCAGACCGAGGGCACGCCTTCGGGCAGCATCGCCGCCGGGCCCATGCCGCCGACGCCGAAGTCGTCGGAGGACCGCTTGAAGATGAAGTAGGTGAGCTCGGGACTCGACATGTCGTCGAAGGTGTAGCCGAAGACGTCGGCGTAGAACGCCTTGGCCTTCTCGAGGTCGTGGGAGTGCAGCTCGTTCCACGACAGGGAGCCGGGCTCGTTGTAGACGCCGGCGCCGATGTGGTCGAACGCCTGCCAGACTCCGAAGGTGGAGCCGTCAGGGGCGGTGCCGAAGAACATCCGGCCGTGCTTCCCCTGCTCCGTCTCGACGTCGAACGGGTCCATGTGCAGCGACCCGCCGGCGGCCTTGATCGCCTCGGCGGTGGCGTCTGCATCGTCGGTCGCGATGTAGGTCGACCAGTTGGCCGGCATCTCCGGTGCCGGCTTGGGGCCGATGCCGGCGACCGGCCGGTCGTTCAGGGTCGCGATCGCGTAGCCCTGGGCGTCGTCGGTCGGCGCGTCCACCTTCCAGCCGAACAGCTCGGAGTAGAAGGCCGCGGCGGCGGCGGTGTCGTCGGCCGACATGTCGACCCAGTTGGGGGTGCCGGTGGGCCAGGCTTCGTCACGGGTGGGCATCGTTGCTCTCCTTTTGTACGTCGGGATCCGGGTGGCGGTCATCCTGCCCCTTGCCGCCGACAGTGCGAACGACCTGGCGGTGTGGCCTTGGGCATCTTCATCGCCCGGCCTCCGCCGCCATCAGCCGGGTCCGGCCGGCGAACGCGGCGAAGGAGTCGAGGGGAGTCGCGTCGGCGGGCGCCGGCACCTCCTCGGCGAACGAGCGCCCGCGCGCCATTGGCAGGATCGGCTCGGCCAGGCCGCGGACGTAGGCCACGACCTCGTCCGAGATCGCCGCAGTGAGGCCGAGACCCTCGGCGAGGTCCCAGCCGTGCAGCAGGATCTCCGTCGGGAGCAGGGTGGCGGCCACAGCGCCGGGCATCTCGCCGACAGGACCCTGCACGGGGGCGTCCAGGTCGGCTACGCGCCACGCGGCGATCGCCTGCGCCGCGGCGGTGGAGACGCGGTGCTCCGCCGTACCGGCGACCTCCTCGACGCTCCCTCCGGCCATCCCGCCGAGACCCACGAGTGAACGAACCAGGTGGTCGACCAGCGCGCCGACGGGCAGCTCCGGGCAGGGAGTCGCGCGGTCGGCGTCGGCATCGGTGATGGCGCGCAGGGCTGGCTGGATCGCGGCCAGCGCCGCCTCGGCAGCGACCGTGGGGGACAGGTTCTCCGGAGCCCACGCCCACGGGTCCTGGCCGGCGTCGCCGGTCGCGGCGGCCTGCTCGAGCCGCTCGAGGAAGTGCGCCCAGCCCTCGGCGTGGCTGGCCTCCTCCTCGGCGGTGAGGCCTTCGTGAGCCAGGGTGACGCGGGACCCGTCGCCGTCCGGCTCGACAGTGACGATCACGGTCGAGCCGTCGACCGCCGGTGTCGCCGCGCCCTCCCAGCCCCAGCCGAGGACGACCCGGCGGCCGGGCTCGATCTCTCGGATGGTGCCGCCGGCGTGGTGACCGGGGCTGACGGTCCAGCGGTACTCGCCGCCGGCGCGGAGGTCGACGGTGGCGGCGACGGTCATCCACCGGCGCAGCCGCTCGGGCTCGGTCACGAGAGCGAACGCCTCGTCCGGAGTCACCGGGAGGGTGACGGTCTTCGTGTAGGTCATCGGTTGCTCCTCAGCGTGTCGGCGTCGACGACGAGCCGGTCCAGCTCGTCGGTCCAGAACCGGTCGATCTCGGCCTGTAGCGCGCGCAGGCCTTCGGGGACGACGCGGTAGATCCGTTGGCGGCCGACCTTCTCGGCCGCCACGAGGCCGGCCTCGGCCAGCAGGAGAAGGTGCTGGCTGATCGCCGACCGCGTCACCGGGAACGCGGAGGCGATCTCGGTGACGGTCTTCGGCTGCGACGCGAGCAGCTGCAGGATTCGGCGCCGGTTCGGCTCCGCGGCTGCACTGAACGCGTCCATGCGAATACGTTAGTCATCACTAACGCATTGGGCAAGCCCTGCAGGTTGTGACGTCTCGGATACGAGACGTCGGCACGCCGGAGACGCTGGTGACGGGCGCCCGGCAGGAGTTGGATGGGACGCATGGAGCAGGAGCATGTCGAGGTCGGTGTCGGCCCGGTCTCGTTCGACGAGGTGGTCGCGGTCGTACGGGGCGGCGCGGGAGTGCGGCTCGCCCCCGACGCGCTGACGGCGATCGACCGGGCGCGCGGGATCGTGGAGGAGCTGGCGGCGTCGCCGACACCGACGTACGGCGTCTCGACCGGCTTCGGCGCGCTCGCGACGCGGCACATCGCACCCGAGCTGCGGACCCAGCTGCAGCGCTCGCTCGTCCGGTCCCACGCGGCCGGCTCGGGCCCCGAGGTCGAGCGCGAGGTGGTGCGGGGGCTGATGCTGCTCCGGCTGTCGACGCTCGCGACCGGCCACACCGGCGTCCGCCGCGAGACCGCCGAGCTGCTCGCCGGTCTGCTGACGCACGGGATCACTCCGGTCGTCCACGAGTACGGCTCGCTGGGCTGCTCCGGCGACCTGGCTCCGCTGGCGCACTGC
Organism: Nocardioides immobilis; assembly: GCF_003515065.1. Taxonomy (GTDB): domain Bacteria; phylum Actinomycetota; class Actinomycetes; order Propionibacteriales; family Nocardioidaceae; genus Nocardioides; species Nocardioides immobilis. Next base: position 74,793 of record NZ_QXGH01000019.1, on the reverse strand, counting down.
GCGCTCGCCCTGATGGGCGAGGGCCAGGTCCGCGACGCCGACGGCAACCTGGTCCCCGTCGCCGATGCCCTCGCAGCAGCCGGGCTGAAGCCCGTCGAGCTCGCCGAGAAGGAGGGTCTCGCCCTCATCAACGGCACCGACGGGATGCTCGGCATGCTGGTGCTGGCGATCACCGACCTGCGCCGGCTGCTCCGCACCGTCGACATCGCCGCGGCCATGTCGGTCGAGGCCCAGCTCGGCACGGACAGGGTCTTCGCGCCCGAGCTCCAGGCGCTGCGCCCCCACCCCGGCCAGGCCGACGCCGCCGCCAACCTGGTCGCCCTCCTCGCCGACTCCGGCGTGGTCGCCTCGCACCGCGGGCCCGACTGCAACCGGGTGCAGGACGCCTACTCGCTGCGCTGCTCACCGCAGGTCCACGGCGCGGCGCGCGACACCGTCGAGTACGCCGCCACCGTCGCCGGCCGCGAGCTCGCCAGCGCGATCGACAACCCGGTCGTGGTGGACGGCCGGCTCGAGAGCAACGGCAACTTCCACGGGGCGCCCGTCGCCTACGTGCTCGACTTCCTCGCCATCGCGGCGGCCGACGTCGCATCGATCAGCGAGCGGCGCACCGACCGGTTCCTCGACAAGGCCCGCAACCACGGGCTGCCGCCGTTCCTGGCCGACGACCCCGGCGTCGACAGCGGGCACATGATCGCCCAGTACACCCAGGCCGCGATCGTCTCGGAGATGAAGCGCCTCGCCAACCCGGCGAGCGTCGACTCGATCCCCTCGAGCGCGATGCAGGAGGACCACGTCTCCATGGGCTGGTCCGCCGCCCGCAAGCTCCGCCGCTCGGTCGACGGCCTGACCCGGGTGGTCGCGATCGAGGTCCTCACCGCTGCCCGGGCACTCGACCTGCGTGCGCCGTTGGAGCCCGCGCCGGCCACGAGCGCCGTCGTACGACTCCTGCGGGACGCCGGGATCGCCGGACCTGGCCCCGACCGCCACCTCTCACCCGAGATCGAGCAGGCGTTCCAGCTCGTCCACTCCGGCGCCGTCCTCGACGCCGCCCAGTCCGTGATCGGAGACCTTCGATGACCATTTCGACAAGCTCGACGAACGAGAGGCTGCCGATCCACGCCCCGACCGGCACCGAGCTGACCGCGAAGTCCTGGCAGACCGAGGCTCCGCTGCGGATGCTGATGAACAACCTCGACCCCGAGGTCGCGGAGCGCCCCGACGACCTCGTCGTCTACGGGGGCACGGGCAAGGCGGCGCGCAGCTGGGAGGCGTACGACGCGATCCTCCGCACCCTGCGCGACCTCGAGTCCGACGAGACCCTCCTCGTGCAGAGCGGCAAGCCGGTCGGCGTGATGCGCACCCACGAGTGGGCACCGCGCGTGCTGATCGCGAACTCCAACCTGGTGGGGGACTGGGCCAACTGGGAGGAGTTCCGCCGGCTCGAGGACCTCGGCCTCACGATGTACGGCCAGATGACCGCCGGCTCCTGGATCTACATCGGCACCCAGGGGATCCTGCAGGGCACCTTCGAGACGTTCGCCGCAGTCGCGGACCAGTCGTTCGAGGGGACGCTGGCCGGCACGATCACGCTGACCGCCGGGCTCGGCGGCATGGGGGGCGCCCAGCCGCTCGCCGTCACCATGAACGACGGCGTCGTGATCTGCATCGAGTGCGACCAGTCGCGGATCACCCGCCGGATCGAGCACCGCTACCTCGACGTCCAGGCCGACTCCCTCGACCGCGCCCTCGAGCTGGCGGTCGCGGCGCGGGACGCCCGCCGGCCGCTGTCGATCGGCGTGCTCGGCAACGCTGCCGAGATGGTGCCCGCGCTGCTCGAGCAGGGTGCCCCGATCGACATCGTCACCGACCAGACCTCGGCGCACGACCCGCTGTTCTACCTCCCGGTGGGCGTGCCGTTCGAGGAGTGGCAGGCGCAGCGTGAGACCGACCCGGCGGGGTTCACCAAGGCCGCGCAGTCGTCGATGGCCGCCCACGTGCGAGCGATGGTCGAGTTCCAGGACCGGGGCGCCGAGGTCTTCGACTACGGCAACTCGATCCGCGACGAGGCGCGCAAGGGCGGCTACGACCGGGCGTTCGAGTTCCCCGGCTTCGTTCCGGCGTACATCCGGCCGCTGTTCTGCGAGGGCAAGGGCCCGTTCCGGTGGGCTGCGCTGTCCGGTGACCCGGCCGACATCGCGGCCACCGACCGCGCGATCCTCGAGCTGTTTCCCGAGAACGAGCGGCTCCGGAAGTGGATCATCATGGCCCAGGAGCGGGTGCACTACCAGGGCCTGCCCGCGCGGATCTGCTGGCTGGGCTACGGCGAGCGCCACCTCGCCGGACTCAAGTTCAACGAGATGGTCGCCTCCGGCGAGCTCAAGGCGCCGGTCGTGATCGGCCGCGACCACCTCGACTGCGGCTCGGTCGCCTCGCCGTACCGCGAGACCGAGTCGATGCTCGACGGCTCCGACGCCATCGCCGACTGGCCGCTGCTCAACGCGCTGGTCAACACCGCGTCCGGCGCCACCTGGGTGTCGATCCACCACGGCGGTGGGGTCGGCATGGGACGCTCGATCCATGCCGGGCAGGTGTGCGTCGCCGACGGCACCGACCTCGCGGCGCAGAAGATCGAGCGGGTGCTCACCAACGACCCGGGCATGGGCGTGATCCGGCACGTCGACGCCGGCTACGACCGCGCGGACGAGGTCGCGGCCCAGCGCGGAGTCACCGTCCCGATGAAGGACGGTCGATGACCTTCGAGTCCCTGTGGCACGACCTCGCGCCGATCGGCCGCTCGGCGACATCGGGCGGCTACTTCCGCCAGCCATGGGCGAGTGCGGAGCTCGAGCTGCGGGCGTGGTTCCGGGAAGAGGCTGCTGCGCGTGACCTCGCCGTGGAGGAAGACCCGTTCGGCAACCTGGTCGCGTGGTGGGGCGACCCCTCGGCCGGCGACGCCGTGCTGACCGGCTCCCACCTCGACAGCGTCCTCGACGGCGGTGCGTACGACGGGCCGCTCGGTGTCGTCTCCGCGCTGGCCGCGGTCGACCTGATGCGTGAGCGCGGCGTACAGCCGCAGCGCCCGCTCGGCGTCGGTGTGTTCGTCGAGGAGGAGGGCTCGCGGTTCGGGTTGGCATGCCTGGGCTCGCGGCTGGCCACCGGAGGCACGCGCTGGGACGACGTGCGCGGCCTGGCCGACCGCGACGGCGTTCGGCTCGGCGACGTCGTCACCGGCGGCGCACCCACGCCGTGGCTGGACCAGGTGGGCCTGTTCGTGGAGCTGCACGTCGAGCAGGGCCGGGCCCTCGTCGACCTGGAGGTGCCCGTCGGCGTGGCCAGCGGGATCTGGCCGCACGGCCGTTGGCGGTACGACGTGACCGGGCGCGCCGACCACGCCGGGACCACCCGGATGGAGGACCGGGCCGACCCGATGCTGACCTATGCGATGACCGCGCTGGCCGCCAACAAGGAGGCGCGGATGTCGGGACAGCGGGCGACGTTCGGCCGGATCGAGGTGGCCCCCAACGGCACCAACGCGGTGCCGTCCCGGGTCACCGCCTGGCTCGACGCGCGCGCCGAGTCCGACGCCGCGCTCGGCGAGCTGGTGGCGGCCGTCGAGAAGCAGGCCGCCGAGCAGGCCGCCAGCGACGGCACCCGGCTCGAGGTCACCGCAGAGTCGGTCACCGGCGCGGTCGGGTTCGACGCCGGCCTGGCCGCTGCGATCGGCGAGGGACTGCCCGTGCTGCCGACCCAGGCCGGCCACGACGCCGGCATCCTGCAGGCTGCTGGGATCCCGTCCGCGATGCTCTTCGTCCGCAACCCGACCGGTGTCTCGCACTCGCCGGAAGAGCTCGCGGAGACCGCCGACTGCCTGGCCGGCGTCGAAGCGCTCGCGGGCGCGCTGGAGGGCCTGCTCCGGTGACCTCCCTGACCGTCCCGGCCATGGCGAACGCGCACTCCCACGCGTTCCACCGGGCGCTGCGCGGCCGTACCCAGCAGGGCACCGGCAGCTTCTGGACCTGGCGCGAGCAGATGTACGACCTCGCCGCACGACTCACCCCCGACCTCTACTTCGACCTCGCGCGCGCCGCGTACGCCGAGATGCTGGCCGGCGGGATCGGCGCCGTGGGGGAGTTCCACTACCTGCACCACCAGCCCGACGGCACGCCGTACGACGATCCCAACGAGATGGGGCGCGCCCTGCTGGCCGCGGCGGACGACGTGGGGATCCGGATCCGGCTCCTCGACACCTGCTACCTGACGGCGGGGATCGGGCATCCGGCCGAGGGCGTGCAGCGCCGGTTCAGCGACGGCACCGCCGAGGCGTGGGCCGAGCGGGTCGCGGCGTTCGACGACGACCGCGTCGGCGCGGCGATCCACAGCGTGCGGGCGGTCCCTGCCGATCAGATGAGCACGGTCGCGGCATGGGCGACGGACCGGCCGTTGCACGTCCATCTCTCCGAGCAGCCCGCCGAGAACGACGCCTGCGTCGCGGCGTACGGCGTCACCCCGACCACCCTGCTCGCGGAAGCGGGGGTGCTCGGCCCCCGCACGACACTGGTCCACGCGACCCACCTGACCGACGCCGACGTCCGCACCATCGGCGACGCCGGCTGCTTCGTCTGCCTCTGCCCGACGACCGAGCGCGACCTGGCTGACGGACTCGGCCGGGGCGGAGACCTGCGGGCCGCCGGCGCCCGAGTCGCGCTGGGGTCCGACAGCCACGCGGTGGTCGACCTGTTCGAGGAGATGCGCGGGGTCGAGATGCACGACCGCCTGCGGAGCGGCGTCCGCGGCCACTGGTCCGCGCGGGCGCTGCTCGACTGCGCCACCGGGCACGGCCACGCGTCCCTCGGGCTCGACCCGGCCGGGACGGTCACCCTCGACCCGGCCAGCCCGCGGACCGCCGGCACCGGCGGCGGCGTCGAGTCGGCGGTCTTCGCCGCCACCACCGCCGACGTCACCGAGGTCGTCATCGACGGCCGGGTGGTGTTCGACGGTGACCACGCGCGCGTGGGCCGCGACCTCGAGGCCGCGATCGAGAAGGTGTGGCAATGAGCGTCCTCATCACCAACATCGGCGAGCTGGTCACCAACGACCCCGACGCGGACGACCTGCTCGGCCTTCGCGCCGATGCCGCGCTCGTCCTCGACGACGGCGTGGTGGCCTGGGTCGGGCCCGCTACCGGCGTGCCGGCCGCCGACGAGATGGTCGACGCGGGCGGCGGCGCCGTGCTGCCCGGCTTCGTCGACAGCCACAGCCACCTGGTGTTCGCGGGGGACCGGGCGCAGGAGTTCCGCGCCCGGATGGCGGGGGAGCGGTACGCCGCCGGCGGCATCCGCACCACTGTCGCCGCCACCCGCGCCGCCTCCGACGACGCCCTCGCCGCCAACGTCGAGCGGCTCGTGGCGGAGATGCGGAGCCAGGGCACGACCACGGTGGAGATCAAGTCCGGCTACGGCCTCACGGTCGCCGACGAGGCGCGGTCGCTGGCAGTGGCCGGCCGGTTCACCGACGAGACGACGTTCCTCGGGGCGCACGTCGTGCCGCCGGAGCACGACGGCGACCCCGCCGGCTACGTCGACCTGGTCACCGGTCCGATGCTCGCCGCTTCCGCGCCCCACGCGCGGTGGATCGACGCGTTCTGCGAGACCGGCGCGTTCGACGCCGACCAGGCACGGGCGGTGCTGGCCGCCGGCGCAGCCGTCGGTCTTCGCGGCCGGCTGCACGCCAACCAGCTCGGCCCGGGGCCGGGCGTCGCACTCGCCGCCGAGCTCGGGCTGACCGCGGTCGACCACTGCACCTACCTGACCGATGCGGACGTTGCCGCCCTCCGCGACAGCGGCACCGTGGCGACGCTGCTGCCCGGCGTGGAGTTCTCGACCCGGCAGCCCTATCCCGATGCGCGCCGGCTGGTCGACGCGGGGGTCCGGGTCGCGCTCGCCAGCGACTGCAACCCCGGCTCGTCCTACACCAGCTCGATCCCGCTCTGCATCGCGCTGGCGGTGCGGGAGATGGGCCTGACGCCGGCCGAGGCCGTGCACGCGGCAACGGCCGGCGGCGCGGCCGCGCTCGGGCGCGCGGACGTGGGCGCGCTGGTGCCCGGGAGGCGGGCGGACGTCGTACTCCTCGACGCGCCGAGCCACGTCCACCTGGCCTACCGCCCGGGCGTGCCGTTGGTGCGCCAGATCTGGCTGCGCGGCGAGAGCTGAACCTCTGCCGCACCCGGCTGTTGCGTTGTAGTCTCGGCCTGCTGCCGCTACTCCCTTAGATCAGGTCAGACCAGCCGGCTCGGCGGTATGTCTGGCGAGGAGAACCTGCCATGGCCGTGTCCGACTGCGCCGTGTACGCCGTGGACGGTGCCGGGTGAGCCTCGTCCCGAGCCGACAGGTGCTGCGGGAGATCGAGGGCGAGGCGAAGGAGCACCTCGGCGCCGTCTCCTCCGCGTCCGGCTTCCTGTCGGTCCGGGCGCCGCGCTCGCAGCTGCCCCCCAGCCACCGAGCCTGGGACGAGGCAGCGGACCAGCTTCCAGAGATGTGGCGGGACCTGACCGCACGCCCGGTGCTGGCGGACCTCCCGCTGCTGTCCGCCGAGCCGGAGGACCTGCCCGACGCCGACCTCTGGCGGGCATCGGTCGTGCTCGCCTCGCTCGCCTACTCCTACGTCCGGTGCGATCTCGACGACCTGCACGCGCACGCTCCTCTCCAGGTCCCGGAATGCATCGCCGCACCGTGGCGGCGCGTGTCCGAGCGCATGGGCAGATCGGCTCCGCACGTCGCCTACGACGACCTCATCACCCACAACTACCGGCTGATCGACCCTGACGCCGAGGACCCCGTCCGGCTCGAGAACCTGCGCCTCCTCGTGCCGCTGCTCGGCAACGACACCGAGCGCGCCTTCCTCGGTGTCAACATCGAGATCCAGGCGAAGCTCGCTCCGGTGGTGGAGGCCACGGTCCGGGCGCAGGAGGCCGTCGCCGAGCGCGACCCGGACGCGCTGGTGGAGCACCTGATCACGATCCTCGACTCCGTACGGCGAGCCACGGACGTCGCGTTCCCGAAGATCGACCCGAACCCCCACGCCGGCATCTACGCGGACCCGGCGATCTGGGCGAAGCTGACCGCCCCCACCGGGATCCCGATCGTCGACGGCGTCCCGGGCGTCAGCGGAGCCGGGTCGACGGGCTTCCAGCTGGTCGACACCTTCCTCGGCCGGACCCGGTTCGACTCGCCGCTGGGAGCCGAGGCCCGCAAGGCGCGATCGTGGTTCGCCCCGAACTGCCGTCGCTTCCTCGACGCGATCGAGGAGACCTCGGTCCGCCGGTTCGTCGACGAGTCCGGTGACCACGAGCTGGCGGGCCTGTTCCAGTCGGTCCTCGAGGCGTATGCGGGGGACCGTGGCTACCTCGGCGTGCATCGACGGAAGGTCTACGGATTCATCGAGGTCGCGTTCAAGGTGGGCCGGCCGTCGACCGCGAGCGGGATCACCGGCACCTTCGTCGACCGCACCTGGCACGAGACCGACAGCCACCTCGGAGAGGCGCGCGCCGAGCGCTACCTGGAGTTCTTCAGCCATGCGCAGGTCGCCCGCCTGGCCGGTCGCACACCCGCCGCGGGCGAGCGGATCCAGACCATCGAGCTCGACGTCACCGGCACCGGTGTGGTGTTCCGGCCCGGCGACCGGTGCGCGGTCCTTCCCGAGCAGACCGACGAGCTGGTGCAGAGCACCCTCGCCTCGCTCCGGGCGACGGCGGACCGGCAGGTGCCGCTCACCAGCAGGTGGCGGGCCGCGCTGCATCGACGGTTCGGGTCGGAGACGCCGGCCACCCTGCCGCTGGTCGACGTCCTCAGGTACGCGCAGCTGCGGCCCCTCGGCCGCCACGTGGCCAAGCACCTGCAGCGCCTGTCCGGATCGAGCGCGCTGGCCGAGATGCTCGAGGCGCGGGAGGAGGACCAGTTCGAGTTCCGCGACGCCGTCGAGCTGGCGGCAGCCAGCGGGTACGACGTCACCCGGCTGTGGCGGGCCGAGCTCTGGCAGGACGAGGCGATCGCCAGGTTCGTCCCGCCGGCCGCCGCCCGCATGTACAGCGTGTCGACGCCGCCGGACCGCGAGCCGTTCGCGAGCGAGCTGCGGCTCACGGTCGGCAGCCTGGAGTTCGCGTCGCCCGGCCCCGACGGCCATGACCAGCCCCGCCGTGGCGCGGGGTCCACCTTCCTGGTGCGGTCAGCCGCGCCGGGAGCGCTGGTGACGATCCAGGTGGTGCGGCCGCTGCGGTTCGCCCTGCCGGACGATCCCGCCCGGCCGATTGTGATGTTCGCGGGCGGCACCGGCATCGCCCCGTTCTGGGGCTTCGTCAAGGCGCGCGCGGCCGATCCGCGTTCGGGCCCGACGTGGTTGTTCTGCGCCGCGCGGACGCGGGCGGAGCTGCCCTACTTCGCGGAGCTGGACGCGTTCGCGAAGGACGGTGCCCTCGAGCTCCGGACCGCCTTCTCGCGCGAGGAGGTCGACGGCACGCCGCCTCGCCGGGTCGACGCGGCCCTGCGCGAGCCGGAGACCGCCGCAGCACTGCGAGGCTTCCTGAACGGCGATCCTGGATCCGCCGGCGCGGCGCTGTTCTACGTGTGCGGACAGGCAGCCTTCGCCGCGACCGTCCTGGACGCCCTGCGCGAGGTGGCGGCCGAGGACGGGGGTGACGGCCGCCCGGCCGTACGGCGGCTGGTCGGCGAGGGTCGCCTGATGACCGACCTGTTCACGACCTTCACGCCCCGTTCCGCGCCGGGCGTGGCCGGGAGCGGTGTCTACGAGGCATCGGACCTGGTGCTCCACAACGACGCCGAGCACGGCTGGTGGATGGCGATCAACGGCGCGATCTACGACATGACCGAGTTCCGGCAGCTGCACCCGGGCGGCTTCCGGATCATCGACGACAACGCAGGCCTCGATGCGACCTCCGAGTACGAAGCCGTCCTGCACCACGAGGATCCCGAGATCGAGGCCACGCTCGCGATGTACAAGGCCGGCTTCCTGCGCCGCCTCGACTTCCGACGCGCGTGGGGCATCGCGCTGGTCGCCGGCAAGATCCGCTACATCCCGCTGGTGGATGCCTACAAGGCCTGGATCCGTCACCTCTACCTGGTCGTCGAGCAGCAGAACGGGATCCGCAACGACGCCGGTGTCCTCGACTACGCCCTGACCAGTGTGGAGCGTCCCGAGGAGCTGACGCCGCTCAAGCTCATGCTGGCCGCCGATCTGCAGGGTCGGATGCTGTCGCGCTACCTGCCCGGGTTGGTGGGCGACGGCCTGCGCGAGCTGTGGGCGCTGGCCTGCGGGCTCTTCGACCCCGACGCCGACGCCACGGAGCTGCCGCGCCGGCTCGCCGACCTCGCCCGGGGCGAGCCGGGCACCCGGGCGGAGGCCGCGACACAGCGGCTGTGCGACGCCGTACGGACGCGCTCGATCGACGCCGCCGCAGCCGGAGCCGTGCTCCGCGACCTGCACGCCGCCAACGACGCGCTCCACAACGGGATCAAGCTCCTGCTGCGCGACGGCCTGATGGTGTTCGAGAAGCACGAGTCGCAGACCATCGAGCACGGAGCCGAGCCCGTCCTCGCCTGCCTCCGCGCAGTCCCGGACGTCGTGGCCGCCTTCTACGAACAGGTTGCCGACGCGATCGACGGCTACCTGCCGCCAACGGACCGAGAAGGGCTTGAACATGGCCGAGATACTGCTGCCCTACGTTGAGCGTGACCCGGACGGACGGGCGCTCGCCGACGAGGCGGGTGAGACGACCTGGGCCCAGCTCCAGGACCGGACCAACCGCGTCATCGACGTGCTGCGTCGGGCCGGGCTCGAGCAGGGTGATCGGGTCGCCGTGCACTCAGGCAACCGGCGCGAGGTCTACGAGATCGCCATGGCGTGCCTGCACGCGGGGTACTACGTGCTGCAGACGAACTGGAACTACACCACCGACGAGCTCGCCTTCGTCCTCGACGACTCCGACGCCAAGGTCCTGATCGCCGATGACCGGTACGTCGACATCGCCACCGCCGCGCGCGAGCGTTGCGACGACATCGGGCTGTTCCTCGTCCTCGGCACCGGGACGGACGACGGAGGTCCGAGCTCGTACGAGGACGCGCTTGCGGAGGCGACCGCAACCGAGCCCGGCGGCCAGGTCTGTGGCGCGGCGATGTTCTACACCTCCGGCACCACCGGTAAGCCGAAGGGCGTGCTGTCGGCGACGTTCACCCCCGGCAGCCCGGTCCATGAGCTCATCGAGACGGCCCAGGGGGTGCGTCAGGGACTGAGCATCCCGGAGGACGGGCGGGTCATGCTGGTCGGTCCCGTCTACCACTCGGGCCAATGGTCGATGACGGTCTATCCGCTGCTGTGCGGCGTCACCGTGTGCATGATCCGGCAACCCGACGCCGAGCAGATCCTCGACGTCATCGACCGGGAGGCCATCACGAACCTGGTCCTCAACCCCGTGGACTTCGTGCGGCTGCTCAAGCTGCCCGAGGAACGCCGGGCCCGGTTCGACGGCAGCAGCCTGGTCCAGGCGGTCCACGGCGGCGCGCCGTGCGCGCCGGACGTCAAGCGGCGGATGATCGAGTGGTGGGGTCCGGTCGTCACCGAGTACTACGGCGCCTCCGAGGGGGGCCTGTTCGCCCTCTCCACGTCCGACGAGTTCGTGCGCAAGCCCGGCTCGGTGGGGCGGGTGCTTCCCTTCATCGAGCTCCAGATCATCACCGAGGACAACCAGGTCGCCGGTCCGCGTGAGGAGGGCCTGATCTACGTGCGGCATCGCAGTGGAGCCGACTTCACCTACCACAAGCAGCCCGAGAAGACCGCTGATGCCCACCGGGAGCCCGGTCAGTTCACGCTCGGTGACGTCGGCTACCTGGACGAGGAGGGGTATCTCTACCTCTCGGACCGCAAGAGCGAGGTGATCAACTCGGGGAGCGTGAAGATCTACCCCGCCGAGATCGAAGGCGTCCTCGCCGCCCACCCAGCCGTGGACGACGTCGCGGTGATCGGTGTCCCCAACGAGGAGCTGGGCGAGGAGATCAAGGCGGCCGTCAAGCTCGGATCGGGCCACGAGAAGTCGGCCGAGCTCGCGGACGAGCTCATCTCCTACGTCGCGGACCGGCTGCCGGACTACAAGGTGCCGCGTTCCGTGGACTTCCTCGACGAGCTCCCGCGGACCGACGCGGGCAAGCTCGCCAAGGCGAGCCTCCGGGAGCGCTACTGGGCGGCGACCGGTCGGAAGATCTGACCGACCGCGAGCCGGCCCGGCCGGTCAGCGCACCTCGTAGATCTCGTAGTAGATGACGTCGTCCCGCACGACGCCCTTGCCCACCGCCTGCACGGTGTTGAGCCAGGCGTACCGGGGATCGCCGGTCTCGAACAGCGGAGCGCTGTACAACGGCAACACCCCGTGGCCCTGGGAGTGGTCGCTCCGGCCGCGGTAGGACACGTGGATCAGCGCGCCGTCGTCCGTCTTGAGCAGGAAACGTACGTCGATCGCGCCGACGCCGTCGTCCGAGAGGAGGAGCCAGTCGAACGAGGTGGAGACCGCCAGCCTCCCGGACAGTCGCTCGCCCCGGTAGACGACGTCGGTCATCTCGATCACCGCTCGGGTGCCGAGGGGGGTCCCTTCGAGCTCGATCGGCGGGAGCTTGAGGGTGATCTCCGCCTCGCAGAGGGGGACCAGTGTCAGCGCCATGTCAGTGCCCCCCGGGTGCGGCGGGCTGCTCCGCGCCCGCGCTCGCCTCGAACCACCATCGCTGGCCCGGACGCAGCTCGTCCCTGCCGGTGCCCAGCAGCATCCAGCCCTGCACGGTCAGGCGATCCTCCTCGGGCAGGCTCACGGCCCACCGCTCCAGCTTCTTCGCCACGTCTCGGGTGGTCGCTTCGTCGGGCATGGTCCTTCAACCTCCGTGAGTCGCTACAGGTTCGCTCGATAGACAGGCGGTCCGTCGCCGGGTGGCGGGCTCACCGCGCCGGGAAGCCCGTCGAGCCCGACCGGGCCGACGCAGTAGTAGGCCTCGCCCCGCGGCACACCGATCATGGCACCGTGGACGGTCGCCCGGGCCGCGAGGAACTCGCGGAACGACGAGCCGCCGATGGCCGTCCGCTGCTCAGTCGCGGCGCGGCCGAACTGGCTGCGGTAGGCCTCGATCGCCGCGAGCCGTTGCTCCCACACGGGCGTGACGTCGACGACGAACGTCGGCTCGAAGAGATGGTGGAGCATGTAGTGGTAGAGCCGGTCGGGACGGTACGGCTCGCCGGACGCCCGCTTCGCCACGCCGGCGAAGAAGCAGGCGTCGCGGACCAGCCGGCCCGCCGCGGCATGGTCCGGGTGCCGGTCGTCCTCCGGGTACGGCGAGAGCACGATCCTCGGACGGAACCGCCTGATCAGCTCGACGACGGCGTCGCGGTGGTCGGCGCCGACCCCGACGCTCCCGTCCGGCAGGCCGACCGAGACCCGGGTCCCCACGCCGAGGATCTCCCCGGCCTCTCGGGCCTCGCGCTCCCGCAGCTCCGGAGTGCCCTGGGTCGACAGCTCCCCGCACGTGAGATCGGCGATCGCGGTGCGTGCGCCACTTCGGGCACACAGCGCGAGAACCCCGCCGCAGCCGACCTCGGCGTCGTCAGGATGTGCGGCCACGGCGAGCACGTCGACGGAGCTCATGACGTGAGGTACTCGACGAGCAGGCTCGGCGTCTCCGGCGAGCTGTCCTCCAGCAGGTCCGGCGGGATGAACCCGGGGATCGGGCGGGCAGCCAGGACGCGATCGATGACGGCGTTCATCACCAGCCCGTAGAGAGCCGTGCTCCGGCCGACGATCCAGCCGCTGGCGACGTCCCTGTGGTGGATGGGCAGGGAGACGTCGGGGCTCCATCGATCGGTGGTGTCCAGCTCTCCGAGGCTCATCGTGCCGGTGCCGAGGTGGAACCGGTACGTCGCTCCGCAGCGGCAGGTGCCTGCCGCGAAGTGGTCGTCGCGCTCGCGCTCGTGCCGCAGCACCAGACGTGCTCCGTCACGCGGACAGCAGTACCGGAGCGGCAGATAGTCATCTCCCAGCGGAGCGACCTGGGGGTCGATGTCGTTGGCGACGAGCTCGGCAACCGCCTCGTTGAACACGGCGACCACCTCGTCGAGGCACCCGAGGTAGGAGTTGAGCGACGGGGTCAGGAGGCCCGTGGCGAGCATCGTGGAGAGCGACGTGGAAGGGACGTCGACCCCGAGGTGCTCCCGCAGCAGGAAGTTCGCGATCGCGGCGTTCGCCTGCCCGAGGGTTGCGATGTCGGCCGCGCGCACCGCCTCGGCCAGCCGGTCCAGGCGGGCCTGGGCGTCCTGCCGCCGGTCCTTGGGCTGCTCCTGCATCCGGTGGGTCACCCACTTGCGCAGCGCGTCCAGCGACTGCTCGACGGCTTCAGCACCGACCGGGATGAAGCGGGGCTCGCCGGAACCCAGTCGCTTGGGCGCGAGCCAGACGCCGACGAGCTTGCTGCCGGACGGCAGCACCATCCGCATCCCGTAGCGCTCGGACTCGGCCGCGTAGGCGTCGTGCCAGAGGACGACGGGGGAGGCCTGGCCCTGCGCCGCGAGGTCCTGGGCGGCGGCGAACTTCGTCGCCGTGGCCGGGTGGTAGTCGGCGCACACCTGCTGGCCGATGTGGACCAGGCGAGCGGTGTCCGGCAGGCCCACCAGCCTGTTCAGGTCCTCTCTCTCGGGCGCCCGCAGCTCGTTGCGGAACTCGCCTGCGTCGACGTACATGCCGCGCTCGGCGAGGAAGTCCCTGCCCGCGTCGGTCTCCAGCAGATCGGTGAGCGAACGCATCGGCTCAGCCTCCGACCGCGGCCGACGCGAACCTGGCCGCTCGGTGATGGCGGATGACCTCGCGGTAGAGCGCCTCGTAACGAGGAATCACGACGGCCGCGGACAGCTCGGAGGCACGTTCGAGCGCGGCGTGGCGCATCCGCGCCTGCAGCCGGGCGTCGGTCAGGAAACGTACGGCGAGCCGGGCCGCCTGCTCCTCGTCCCCGGGGTCGTAGAGGAGGCCGGTGCGGCCGTGCTCCACCACCTCCGGCAGGCCGCCGACGCGGGGGGCCAGCACCGGGACCCCGCAGGCGAGTGCTTCGAGGGCGACCAGGCAGAAGCTCTCGGTCTTGCTGGTCACGAGCAGGAGATCGGTGTCCGGCAGGATGTTCTCGACGTCGTCCCGCAGGCCCAGCCGTCGCACCTCCCCGCGGGCGATCCGGTCCTGCAGGATGGCCTCGACGGCCGGCATCTGCTCGCCGTCGCCCACCAGCCACAGCTCCGCGTCGACCTGGCGCAGGACGTTGTCGACGATCCGCGCCATGCTCTCGGGCTGCTTCACGGGTCTGAAGTTCGACACCTGCACGATCCGCGCGCGGGTCCGCCGGCGCGGCCCACGCCGCGGCCGGAAGCGGTCGAGGTCCGCGAAGTTCGGGATCACCCGCGGGCGATCGGACAGCCCGAGCGTCGAGACGGCGAGGTCCGCATGACTGTTCGAGACGGTGGTGAGTGCGTCGAGGCCCTCGAGCGCGGGAACCAGGGCGCGCCGTACGCGGGCCTGCCTGGAGAACACGCTCACGTCAGTGCCGTGCAGGGTGCCGACTGTGGCCGGGCTCTGGTCACCGAGAGCCTCCCGGACGGCGTGGACGACCGAGGCGAACGGGATGGCGTAGTGGAAGTGCAGGACCTCCAGCCGCTCGCGGACCACGACCTCGCAGATCCGGTCGACGAAAGCCCTGATCTCGGTCTTCGACCACTGGGCGTCGAGCAGCGGCGTGGCGGGCTCGTCGGCATTGGCCATCACGTGTGACGTCACCGACGACTGGATGGCCGGCATGCCGAACGGAGTGGAGCGAGCGAAGACGTGCGCGGAGTGTCCGCGCTCGGCAATCCCCGCTGCCACGTTCAACGCGACCTGCACACTGCCGCCACAGCCGTAGTGGCACACGGTCCCGATGCGCATCGTCATCCGTCCTGGTCCTTGGCGATGATCTTCTCGGCGAGCCGCTGCATGACCCTGCGCGACAGGTCGGGATGGAGTCGCAGCCACTCGTGGAAGGCGTCGTCGCGGAGCACGAGGACGACCGCGTCGGTCGCGGCCCGGAGACTCGCCGACCGTGGCACGTCGGCGAGCAGGGTGAGCTCGCCCAGTGCCTCGCCGGGCCCGGCGACGTGCAGCAGGCGGTCGTCCTTGCCGTCGACCTGCTTGAGCACCTCGACCGAGCCGTCGACGAGGACGAAGAGGTGGCGGCCCCGCTCGCCCTGCCGGGCGAGGAAGGTGCCCGCGTCCACCCAACGTTCGGAGACGATGCGCGCGGCCTGGTAGAGCTCCGGCTCGGTCATGAAGCCGAACAGGTCGACGCCCTGCAACCTGCTCATGCGCTCCCGGACCCGGACCTCGGCGAGACCGAGCACGTTCGCGAACAGCCGGACCGCTCCCGGGACGCCCGCCGGGATCTGGCGGAAGAACGACAGGCCGGCGTAGACGTAGGTCCCACGCCCGTAGACGGTGGTGAGCAGCCCGCCGGCACGCGGGTCCTCGCCCGCGTCGTGCGATGCGAGGACGGGGACGTAACGACGGTCCCACTCCCCGAAGAAGTACAGGCCGCGGTCGTGGACCCAGCCGTCGAAGTCGTCGGGTCCGATCCTGTTCGGGAAGTGCAGCACGGGGTGGTCGGGGTCGACGAGCGTGACCGGTGCGCGGGGGTCGGTGACCCGGTCGTGGGGCTGGTGGTAGGTGAACGGCCACGGCGCGAGGCCGGGTGCGTCGTACCCGTAGGCCTGGTACTGCACGACCAGCGTGCCGCCTTGGGAGACGTACTCGAGCACCCGAGCGGCGTGCTGCCGGAGGGCGGGCCGGCTGTGGTAGGCGTTCGGCCCGACGACGATCGCGTCGAACCGTGAGAGGTCGCCGTACTCGAGCTGGTCGTCCTCCAGCTCGGTGATGTCCAGGTCGAAGCGCGCCAGCGCCGGGAGGATCTGCTCGTCCACCCCCCGCAGGTACCCATACCTCAGCGTGCGAACGAAGGTCGCGTCGATCAGGTCGACATCGACGACGGCGGGACTCACGAGGTGCGCCTCCGCCAGGCAGGTGTTCTCGTCGACGACACCCGCCGAGCCGGCCTCCCCGAGGCGGATGGGGTTGAGCTCGAAGCCGCAGGGCCGCCCGTCGCTGGTGAGGTCGTAGCCGAGGCGGTAGCCGCCGGGGTCGGTGTTGGCCGGTACGGCGACGCGGAACCGGACACCGCGCGTCTCGCCGCCCGCGGCGAACGACAGGTCCACGACGGGTGGCTGCACGTCCCAGCCTGCCGGCGCATCGATGGACAGCGTCGCGGCCGCTCCGCCGTCCTCCACGCAGCGGACGGTCACGTCCAGCTCGAGCGCTGTGTCCTGGTCGGACACCGGCAGGATCTCCCTCCGGCTCCGCGGGGCGAGCGCGAGCGGCGGGAGGACGGTCAGCGGGAGCTCGCGGGAGCCCCCCGGGAACGCACTGCGGTTGATCGCGGCGGGCCTCAGGGTCAGCAGCTGGTCGCCGCAGCGGACGCCGATCGCGGCCGTCACCAGTGGCAGGTTGTGCGGGTGCGTGAGGGCCGGCGACGCCGCGGGCCAGCGGTACCGGTACGGCTCGCGCGCCTCCTGCAGCCAGTACGGCGGGTACGGCGCCTCTTGAGCCGGGATGCTCACGACGTACCTGGCTTCGTAGGGCACGGCGGCTGTCGGCGTCGTACCGGCTGGTGAGGCGTCGACGGGTCGGACCGTCCAGCCCGGGGGAACGTCCAGCGAAGCCTCCTCGACGGTGACGGGCTTCCCATCGCCGTTCCAGACGCGCACCGTGACCGCGATGTCCCGCCCGGGCGTGATCCGCGGCCGGTCGACGAGGCACTCCGCACGCAGGCGGGAGCAGGAGGCGATCAGGTCCTCGAAGTCCTGCTCCTTGCGCGCGAGGGCTGCGTCGACCGCGGCCACCCTGTCGTCGGGCAGGGACGCGACGTCGCGGCGGGCCGACCTGAGGACGGCGAGGGCGGCGAGGAGAGCCGGGACTGCTTCGGAGGGCCGATCCGGGCGGAAGGACTCGCTCGCTTCGTCCACGAGGTCGACCACCCGGCCGAGGCGCTCGCGCAGGTCGTCGTCGCCCGGTCCGGGACCCGTGGCGAGGCCCGTCAGCAGCGGGTCGCAGCCGTCGAAGAACGAGCTCTCGGGGCCGGCCGAGGGCTCGACGGCGCTGTGCTCGAGGCGGTAGTAGAAGTAGTAGGGACCCGGCTCGGGCACGAACCCGATGCCCTGCGACCGGTGCCGGTTGACCGCCAGGTGAGCTTGCTCCTGGTACGTCAGGCCGCTCACCGGGTCGATCATCCCGGTGTCGACGCGCAGGTGGCCGGCCCGTTCGTACTCGTCGACGATCACCCCGAAGGCCCCGTCCTCCCCGGGCTGCCAGTCCCCGGCCACCGACCGGTAGAGCTTCGCCGGCCGCCAGGGCGGCAGCCCGAGCCCGGGGAACTGATCGGGGTCACCGGCGGCGTCGAAGGCCTCGCGGGCGACGAGACCGATCGCCTGGTGATGGCCGTGGCCGTCCGTCGGTCCGCCGGACCACCGGGAGATGATCACCTGTGGCTGAACCATGCGGATCACCCGGACGATCTCGGCGACCACGAGCTCGCGGCCCCACCGCGCCAGCGTGTCGTCCCCGCTCTTGGAGAAACCGAAGTCGTAGAAGGGGCCGTAGCGGACCTCGCCTCCATCGACCGAGCGCGCGTCGAGGCTCTCCCAGGTCCGGATGATGCCCAGCCCCTCGCCGCGCTCCGGTCCGCGCCGGTTCTGGCCGCCCTCGCCACGGGTCGCCGACCAGTAGACGGTGCGGGCGCCGAGGTGGCGGGAGGCGAAGGCGATCATGCCGCCGTCCTCGTCGTCCGGATGGGACCCGAGGTGCAGGATCGCCCCCGCGACCTTCAGGGCCTTGATCCGGTCGACGAGCCGGGAGCCTGCGCCCGAGTGCGCGCTTTCGGTCACCTTCTCGCACCTCGTCCCGGGTTCCCGCTGGCCTGGCGATCGGCTATTCGGTCCGGTTGGCCGCGTGCTGGCGGCTCGGCTGCTCGACGAGGATTCCCCAGCAGATGTCGGCGCGCGACACGCTGCCGACGAACCGCTCGCCGTCGACGACGGCCAGCCTGCGGATCCCCTTGGTGATCATCACGGTCGCTGCCTTCAGCAGCTCGTCGTCGGGCCGCAGCATGATCGAGCCGCGGATGACCAGGCTGTCGATCGGCTGGTCCGCGTAGCTGGACCCGGACGAGAGGAAGACCTCGAACCCGCGCGTCAGTGACGCACCGGACTCCATCAGGCCGTCGAAGTCCGGCATGATCGCGTGGAGGAGGTCGCCCTCAGGCAGGACCCCGACGAAACGGTCGTCGTCGTCGATCACGATCAGGTCGCTCGCCTGGGTGAGGACGAGGATCTCAGCGGCGAGCGCCATCGGCCTGCCCAGGTGGATCCTGGCCGTCTTGGTGTTCATGACGTCGCGCACGCGCAGCGCGGATGACGTGTGCGACATGTCCTCGTCAGACGCCATGAAGACCCCTTCTCGCCGAGATCCGCGCCCCCAGGACTGTCGCCGCTGGAGCAATGGGCCCCAGATTCGCACGGAATCCCACCGAGGACAACGATCCGGGGCGGTGCGGCAGCCGAGGGCGGGTCAGGCGCTGCCGGGCAGGAGATCCGCGAACTGGCGGTAGAGCGGTTCCTCCACGCCGATCTGCGTGCTGGGACCGTGGCCGGGGTGCACGACCGTCTGTGACGGGAGCACCAGGAGCCGGTCACGGATCGAGGAGATGATCGTCGGGAAGTCCCCGCGCGGCCGGTCGGTGGCGCCGGGACCTCCCTGGAAGATGGTGTCGCCCGTGAACACGATGTCGTCGACCCGGAAGCACACGCTCCCGGGGGAGTGGCCCGGCGTGTGGATGACCGTCAGCCTGTGCGTTCCCGCGCTGAGGGTCCCGCCGTCGCGCAGGGCGCCGTCCGGCACCCGGTCCGGCTGGAACTCGTCCCAGAAGAACCGGTCGTCGGGGTGGATCAGCACCGGCGCGCCTGTGGCGTCGCCGAGCGCATCGGCGACGTTGAGGTGGTCGGGATGCCCGTGGGTGATGGCGATGGCCGAGACCGTGCGGCCGGCGATCGCCTCGATGATCGGGGCGGCGTCGTGCGATGCGTCGATGACGACGACCTCGTCCTCGGTGCCGACGACCCAGACGTTGTTGATGCAGTCGACTCGCTGTCCGTAGAGGACGAAGAACCCGGCGATCTCCACGCGGTTGATGTGGAGGTGCGACATCAGCGGTGGCCAAACTTGCGCATGGCCCGACTGTAAGCGCGGGTGCGCTCCGCGGCTACCGTGGTTCCTCGGGCTCGGGCGTGGGCGGTGCGAGGTCCCGCTGAAAGATCGCCACGTCGTGCCACGCCCCCAGCTTGAAGCCGACCCGGCGCAGCAGCCCGACCCGCTCGAACTCGAACTTCGCGTGCAGCGCGTTGCTCGCGTCGTTGGGC
Organism: Nocardioides immobilis; assembly: GCF_003515065.1. Classification (GTDB taxonomy): domain Bacteria; phylum Actinomycetota; class Actinomycetes; order Propionibacteriales; family Nocardioidaceae; genus Nocardioides; species Nocardioides immobilis. The sequence goes on along the minus strand of NZ_QXGH01000019.1, from coordinate 55,215 downwards.
TGGCTGATCTTCGCGTAGGCCACTTGGAAGCCGCGCGACACCAGGTGGTCGAGCAGTGCGCCGTACAAGGCGGAGCCGGTGCCCGCCCCGATCGTGCCGCGGTCGAGATAGACGCTGACCTCGCAGGACCAGCGGTACGCCGGACGCTCGGCGAACCGGGTGCCGTAGGCGAACCCGGTCACCACCCCGTCCCGCTCCGCGACCAGCCAGCCGTGGGTGGCCACGCAGCCGGCGATCCGCTTTGCCACCTCCTCGGTCGAGGGCGGCTCGAGCTCGAACGTCGCGGGCGTCTCGGCGACGTACGTCCCGTAGATCGCGGCGCACGCCGCCGCGTCGTCGGTGGTCGCGTCCCGGATCGTCAGCCCTTGCACGGCCCCATCCTGGCGTCTCCCTTGTGCGGACGCATTTCCAGGGTTAGCCCCGTTGTCGCGACCGTTCCCCGAGAGGATCGTGGAAGCACTCGGGACTCACTGGGATGGACGGCACAAGCGATCCAGGGGACACCGATGGCTCAGTTCGCGGACGGCAAGATCGAGGCGTACGTCGGCCCGCAGGAGCTGGGTGCGGCGGACGACCTGGAGCGGGTGATCGTCGACTTCATCGCGGCGGCGCGGTCGACGCTGAGCGTGGCTGTCCAGGAGCTCGACAACGAGACGATCGCCCAGGCGCTCCTCGACGCCAGCTGGCGAGGGGTCCGCGTCGAGCTGTTCCTCGAGCAGGACTACCTCCGCACCCCGCTGGTGGGCAACCCGCCGAAGCAACCGACGCCGAAGCCCGGTGAGACGTCCGAGCAGGCGCTTCGCCGGGTGCAGTGGGCGGAGGACGACACCGAGCTCGCGCCCAACCGGCGGATCCTGTCCGCGCTGCTGCGCTCGGACGTCCAGGTCCGGGGTGACTACAACCCCAAGATCTTCCACCAGAAGTTCATCCTGCGTGACTACGACGGGAAGTCCACCGCGACCTCGGCCCTGCTGACCGGGTCGGCGAACTTCACCGACACCGACACGCACAAGAACCTCAACCACGTGTTCGTGTTCCGCAACGCGTACGTCTGCCGCCAGTACGAGTTCGAGGTCGAGCAGCTGCGCCGGGGATCCTTCGGTCGCGGGCTGCACGGCGACGTCCCGAGCGTCTACGACCTCGCCGGAGTGCCGGTCAAGATCCTCTTCGCGCCCGACCACACCCCCGAGCTCGAGATCGTCAAGCAGATGCTCAAGGGCACCAAGGAGATCTACTTCGCGATCTTCACCTTCGCCGGATCCTCCGGCATCGACGACGCGATGCTCGCCCTCGCGCGCGGCGGGATGAAGATCAAGGGGGCACTGGACCCGGCGCAGGCGAAGCAGGACTGGGCCGCGCCGTCCTGGCTGGTGCACCCGAACATCGAGCTCTACGTCCCCCGCAAGGCCGGCGCCTTCGCCAACCTGCGCAAGCTGCACCACAAGCTCATGGTGATCGACGAGCAGATCGTCGTGGCGGGCAGCTTCAACTACACCGCACCGGCGAACGAGTACAACGACGAGAACATCTTCGTCCTCGGCTCGGTGCACGCCGAGGTCGAGGGGATCGACGTCGCCGCGAACCCGTGCCGCGATCTCGCCGTCCACCTGAAGGCGGAGATCGAGCGGATCATCGCCGGCAGCGACCGCTACGTGCCGTCGTGAGCGCTGCCGGTCGCGACTAGGCGCGCGGTCCCGACGCCTCGGTGATCAGGTCCTCCACCGCCTGGGGGATCGTGGTCTCGAAGTCGAGGAGCTTGGCCCACTTCGGGGTGATCGTGATCCGGGCCATCTGCTGGTAGAGCCCACGCACGCCGGCCTCCCACGCCTCCATCTGGTCGTCAGGCGTGACCTTGCGGGACCCTTCGACGTACTCGGTCGGCACGCCGTCGACGATGTCGACCGTCGCTTCCCCACGGATGAGGAGGGCGCGCGGCGGCCACTGGCCCTGGGTGTCGATCGTGATGGCGACCCGCGGGTCCTCCCGGAGAGCGGCCACCTTGGCGGACCTGGGCACGGTGAAGGCCTGCACGTGGGTCCCGTCCCACCAGAACGCCACCGGCACCACGCGGGGCCCGCCGTCCCGGCCGGTGTAGGCGAACCGCGCGGGCGCGGGCCCGTCGAGCAGCTCCTGGGAGATCGGCTTGGCGAAGACCTCGGCGACGTTCATGACCACTCCTTTCGTCGGCGACGCCCGATGCGCCGCTCTCGCAACCAAGACGGAGCGGGTCGACACTTCTCGACATCGGGTGGCGGATGCAAGGTGCGCGGCGCAGATCAGCGGACCTGGGCGATGGGGCGGGTACTACGCGCGGGCGGGGGTATCGATGCGCCGTGAGTCTGATGACCGAAGTGCTCCTTGCCAGCGGGGTGGCGTTGGACCTCGTGGGCGCGGGCGTCCTCGCCCATGCCCACAACGCCGAGTCGATCGTCGAGCTGCGTGAGGACGCCGGGGAGGAGGGCGCGGCCCTCGGCGAGCCGGACGCTCAGTCCACGCACGCGCAGCTGTTGGCGGAGAAGCGGATCGGCTTCCTGCTCCTGACCGTCGGGTTGAGCGTCTACCTGTGCGGCGTGGTTCTGAAGAGCCCCGAGGAGCTGGCGTTGATGGCGCCGATCGCGGTGGGCGTGGTGGTGGCGGGCGTGGTGGTCAGCGTGATCTTCACCGGCGTGGCCAGCAACCGGATTCGAGAGCAGGCTCGTCGGGCGGAGCGGAAAGAGGATCCGGAGGAACTGCCCGAGCAGTAGGGGAGGGCCCTGCCCGGCTCAGAAGCGTGTCGTGCCGCGAAGGCTCCGTGGCCTGCCGTCCGGGTCGTAGAGCGTTCGGTACGCCGCACGTGCCCACAGCCGGGTGCGACGCGGCAGGAGAGCGGGCACGTGCTGCCGGATGCGGCTGCCCGGGGCGCCGACGCGATCGGTCCACAGGTCCACCGCGCCGCCTACGTCCGACAGTCGCGCGTCGTCCTCCGGGAGGCCGAGGTGCTCGGCCCACAGCGACGCCCGGACAGTGCGCGGGAGGTCGCCGTCGGGGTCGACCACCGCGCACGTGAGCTCGGAGTCGTGGGTCCAGGAGCGCAGGTTGAGGTTGTCTGAGCCGATGGTCATCCAGCGGTCGTCGACCACGCACACCTTCGCGTGCACGTAGATCGGCGTCCCAGCGGCGTTCTCGAGGTCGAACATCGCGAACCGGTCGCCGCCCGCCTCGTGGAGCGCCTCCCACGCCCGTCGCTGCCCGTAGATCATCGGTGGTCCGCTGAGCCTGTTGTCCTCCTCCGGGTAGCGGGGCACGACGGCGATCACCTGCAGCTCCGGCTCGCGTCGCAGCGCATCGGCCAGGGCGGCGGCCACGAGGCCGGACCAGAAGTACTGGTCCTCGACGTAGATCAGCCGCTTGGCCCGCGTGAAGGCCCGCGAGTAGCCCGCTGCGATCGTGCGCTCGCCCTCGGGCGCGAAGGGGTACGCCGGCCGCTTGGCCGGATAGGTGCGCAGGATCTGCACCAGGTGCGAGCCGACCTCGGGTGGCGGGTCCCATCGCTCCGGCAGCTGCTCGGGGTGCCGCGGCATCTTGACCAGCCGGTGCTGGATCGCGCGGTAGGGGTTGCGGTGGTCGAGCGGCGTGGGGTCGTCCCAGCGCTCCGCGAACGTGTCGAGGACGTGGGCGACTGCGGGTCCGCGGATCTCCGCCATGGCGTCGTGCCAGGGCGGGGTCGGACCGTACCGCTTGTCCAGCGGTGGAGCCTGGGGATCACCGGCGTGCTCGGCGTCGTCCCGGCGACCGTGACAGAGGTCGATGCCACCGACGAACGCGACGTCCTCCTCCGGCCGCCCCTTCCGTCGTACGACGAACAGCTTCTGGTGGTGCGACCCGCCGCGCCGCACTCTCTCGTCGAGGAGCGCCTCGCCGCCGCTCTCGTTGATGATCGCGCCGAGGTGGTCGTTCTCCTCGGTGTTGAGCATTCCCGGGTGCGAGCGCCACAGGAGCGCCCGGACCTCGACGCCGCGCCGCGAAGCCGACGCCAGGAGCTCCCCGACGGTCGGACCGTCCTCCGTCATCCGCTCGTCGGAGTCGCCGCGCCAGTCGGTCAGGAAGATCCGGTCCCCGGGCTCGGTCGCGCCGACGACCTCCAGCAGCCGGGCGAAGTAGTTGGCTCCGTGCACGTGCGGCACCACGACGTTGCCCGAGGTCCAGGCACGCTCGGCGGTGGGAAGGAACCAGTCGCTCACCTGCCCAGGCTCGCAGCCGCGGGAGCGATCGTCCACGGGTCGCATCAGCAGGTTGGCAGGGGATCGTGGCTCGGTGGCGGGGATTTCGGCTGCGAGTGTCGGCGCGGCTTGGCAGGATGGCGCGGTGAGCTCCCCCGCTGAGATTGCCCCTGACACCAAGGACTGGACCTGGGTCCTCGACCGCCCGTGCGCTGAGTGCGGGTTCGACGCGGGTGCGATCGAGCGCGTCGACCTCGGCGCGATGATCCGCGACAACGCGGCCGCGTGGCAGCGGGTGCTCGCCGCGCCGGAGGCGACCCAGCGACCCGAGCCGACGGTGTGGTCGCCGACGGAGTACGCCGCGCACGTGCGCGACGTGCACCGGATGTTCTTCGGGCGCGTGGGGCTGATGCTCAGCGAGGACGACCCGACCTTCGCCAACTGGGACCAGGACGAGACCGCGCTCGCCGAGCGCTACGACCTGCAGGACCCCGCCCAGGTGGCGCCCGAGGTGCTGGCGGCGGCCGACGAGGTCGCCTCGGCGTACGACGGTGTGGCGGGGGAGGAGTGGCAGCGTCCCGGGCGCCGGAGCAACGGCGCCGTCTTCACGGTCGAGTCCCTCGGCCGCTACCACCTCCACGACGTGGTGCACCACCTGTGGGACGTGCGCTGGGTCGACGCTCCATGAGACACACCGAGCTCTGGGCGCGGCTCGACCACCACCTCGGGTCCGCCTACTCCCGCACCTGGGCACAGCAGCAGGTGATCGGCGACCTCGGCCACCGCACGCCGGTCGAGGCGCTGGAAGCAGGGGTGTCGCCGAAGGAGGTCTGGGCGGCCGTCTGGCAGACCATCGAGCTGCCGGCGAGCGAGCGATGACAGCGCCCACGCCCACCCCGGTGGAGCGGGCCGGTGACCTCGACCTGATCCAGCGCCGGACGGTGCGGGTGCTCGTGCTGACCCAGGCGGTCGGCGCCCTCGGCATCACCATCGGCATCGCCACTGCCTCCCTGCTGGCCAAGGACCTCTCCGGCTCCGAGGCGCTGTCCGGCCTCGCGCAGACCGCGCAGGTGCTGGCGCCGCCGTCATCTCGTTCCTGCTCGCGGCGGTGATGGCGCGGCGCGGGCGCCGGATCGGGCTGACGACGGGCTACCTGCTCGGCGCGGCCGGCGGTGGCCTCGCCGTACTCGCCGGCGTGGTCGGCTCGATGCTGCTCCTGCTCGTCGGCGCCGTCCTGCTCGGCGCCGGGACATCGGCCAACAGCGCCGCCCGGTTCGCCGCGACCGACCTCGCCGACGACAGCAATCGGGGCCGTTCCCTGTCGGTGGTGGTGTGGGCGACGACGATCGGCGCCGTCCTCGGGCCGAACCTCACCGGCCCGTCAGGCGCGTTCGCCGACGCGGTGAACATCCCGGAGCTCACCGGGCCGTTCGCCATCGGCGCCTTCGGCATGCTCGCGGCCGCGCTGATCGCGTTCCTGATGCTGCGTCCCGACCCGCTCCTCGTCGCGCGCGAGCGCGCGGGCGAGGTCAACGTCGGTCACGTCGCGGCGGGCTCGTCGGCGTCCCGGGCGTGGCAGGCCGTGCGTGAGCGGCCGGTGATCGGCTTCGCGATCGCGGGCCTGGCGCTCGCCCACGCCACCATGATCAGCGTGATGGTGATGACGCCGCTCCACATGCAGCACGGCGGCGCCGAGCTCGATGTCATCGGCATCGTGATCAGCGTCCACGTCCTCGGGATGTTCGCGTTCTCACCGCTCGTCGGGATGCTCGCCGACCGGCTGGGCCGGCCGCTGGTGCTCGGCGTGGGCGGCTTCGTGCTGGTGCTCGCCCTGCTTCTGTGCGCCTCGTCCCCGGAGGGCATGTCCTGGCAGGTCACCGCCGGCCTGTTCCTGCTGGGCGTCGGCTGGTCGCTGGCGATGGTGTCGGCGTCGACGATGGTCGCCGAGCACGCCCCGCTGGAGGCCCGCACCGACGTGCAGGGCTCCTCCGACCTGGTCATGGGCCTCACCGCGGCGTCGGCGGGTGCGCTGGCCGGGCTGGTCGTCGACATCGCCGGCTACCCGGTGCTGGCGCTGGTCACGCTGGCCCTGGCGTTCGGCGTGGCCGGCTGCGCCGCCCGCGCGCAGGTGGCGAACGCGACACGCCGCACCACCTGAACCTCTTCGAACAGGTGTTCGGCTAGGTTTTCTCGTACGACGACCGGGTGGTGCGAGCCACCTGGCGTCCACAGGTACGACGTACCGGCGGGGTTCTCCACAGCTCCGACGCGGCTGATCAGGCTGTGTCGGACCCTCGCCCTAGCGTCGCCGATGTACCTGGCCCGATCACCAGACGAAGGACGTGAGGACATGGCGGATGACCGCCTCAAGGCGCTCGACACGGCGCTGCTGAACATCGAGAAGCAGTACGGCAAGGGCTCGGTCATGCGCCTCGGCGACGACACGCGGGCCCCGCTCGAAGTGATCCCGACCGGCTCGATCGCCCTCGACGTGGCGCTCGGGGTCGGCGGTCTCCCTCGGGGCCGGGTTGTCGAGATCTTCGGTCCGGAGAGCAGCGGCAAGACGACCGTCGCCCTGCACGCGGTGGCCAGCGCCCAGGCGGCCGGCGGCATCGTGGCGTTCATCGACGCCGAGCACGCTCTCGACCCCGACTACGCCAAGGCCCTCGGGGTCGACACCGACGCCCTGCTCGTCTCCCAGCCCGACTCCGGTGAGCAGGCGCTCGAGATCGCCGACATGCTGGTCCGGTCCGGCGCGCTCTCCCTGATCGTCATCGACTCCGTCGCCGCGCTGGTGCCCCGTGCCGAGATCGAGGGCGAGATGGGCGACAGCCACGTCGGCCTCCAGGCCCGGCTGATGAGCCAGGCGCTGCGCAAGATGACCGGTGCGCTCAACAACTCCAATACCACGATGATCTTCATCAACCAGCTCCGGGAGAAGATCGGCGTCATGTTCGGCTCGCCCGAGACCACCACCGGTGGCCGGGCGCTGAAGTTCTACTCCTCGGTGCGGCTCGACGTGCGCCGGATCGAGACGCTCAAGGACGGCACCGACATGGTCGGCAACCGCACCCGGATCAAGGTAGTGAAGAACAAGGTGGCCCCGCCGTTCAAGCAGGTCGACTTCGACATCATGTACGGCAAGGGCATCAGTCGCGAGGGCGGTCTGATCGACGTGGGTGTCGAGGCGGGCCTGATCCGCAAGGCCGGAGCTTGGTACACCTACGAGGGCGACCAGCTCGGCCAGGGCAAGGAGAACGCCCGGACGTTCCTGGTCGACAACCCCGACCTCGCCAACGAGCTGGAGAAGAAGATCCTCGAGAAGCTCGGTGTCGGCCCGCAGGTCGACAAGGACGTCAGCGACCTCTCCGACGAGCCCATCGGCGTCGACAGCTTTTAATGGCGCGAGCGTGTCGCACCATCGTGCGGCGCCGCCCGGACCATCGCTTCGCTCGGTCCAGGGACGCCGCACGATGCGGGCTTCGCCCGCGGTGCGCCACGCTGCCGCGCGCGCGGTCGGCGTTCGCTGTGCGCACGGTGGAAGGGCGGCAAACGGAGGCACGATGCGTGAACCTGACGACGAGCGTGACCTGGGGCCCGAGCCTGACCACGAGGCGGTCGCCAGGAAGATCCTGCTCGACCAGCTGACCGGTCAGGCCCGGAGCCGCCACGAGCTGGCCGCGCGGCTGGCCCGCCGCAACGTCCCCGACGACGTGGCGGGCCGGCTGCTCGACCGGTTCGAGGAGGTCGGCCTGATCGACGACGAGGCCTTCGCCCGCTCCTGGGTCGACAGCCGGCAGCGCACCCGTGGCCTGGCCCGGAGCGCGCTGGCCCAGGAACTGCGCCGCAAGGGTGTCGACGACGAGACCGCCCGCGACGTGCTGGCCGAGGTCGACCCGGCCGACGAGGAGCAGGCGGCGCGGGCGCTGGTGCGCAAGAAGCTGCGCAGTCTCCGCGGCGTCGACGACACCGCCGCTGCGCGGCGGCTGGCGGGGCTGCTCGCCCGCAAGGGCTACTCGGCCGGTCTCGCCTACGCGGTCGTCAAGGACGAGCTGGCCGCCGCCGGGCGCGAGGCTCCCGCCGAGTAGCACCTGCCCCCGGCCTCGGCCGCGGGGCACAATGGCCGACGTGACGAGCGACGAGGCCCCCGCCCGCGAGATCCTCACCTACGAACTGTTCGGCACCGCGGTGCGCGAGCTCGCCCAGCAGGTCGTCGACGACGGCTACGAGCCGGACATCGTCCTCGCCGTCGCCCGCGGCGGGCTCGGGCTCGCGATGGGCATCGGCTACGCGCTCGACGTGAAGAACCTCAGCGCGGTCAACGTCGAGTTCTACACCGGCGTCGACCAGCGCCTCGACGTACCGATGATGTTGCCGCCGACCCCGGCCGCGATCGACCTGACCGGCATGAAGGTGCTCATCGCCGACGACGTCGCCGACACCGGCAAGACCCTCGAGGTGGTGCGCGACTTCGTCGCCGACCACGTCGCGGAGGCGCGGACCGCGGTGATCTACGAGAAGCCGTGGACGGTCATCCACGCCGAGTACGTCTGGCGCCGCACCGAGCGGTGGATCGACTTCCCGTGGTCGTCGACGCCGCCGCTGGTCGACCGGCGTGGCGGACTGGCCCACTGACGGATGGACGCCGAGTCGGCCGACCTCGTCGTGGGACTGCGCGCGATGACGCGGGCCGACCTCCGCGACATGCTGCGGTGGCGGCACGAACCCCATGTCGCGCGCTGGTTCCCGAACGCCGAGGCGGCCACCCTGGAGACGATCGAGGCGCGGTACGGCCCGCGAATCGACGGCGAGGTGCCCACGCGGATGTTCGTGGTCGAGGCGAACGGTCGCTCGGTCGGCCTCCTCCAGGACTACCGGATCAGCGATCACCCGGAGTTCGCCGTACTCACGCCGGAGCCGGACGCGATCGGCGTCGACTACCTGGTCGGCGAGGTCGCTTGGCTGCACCGTGGTGTCGGCACCCGGATGCTCCGCCGGTGGTTCGACGTGGCGCACGCGGGCTATCCCGACGCGACGACGTACTTCGCTGCCCCGGACCACCGCAACGTCGTCTCGCGGCGGCTGTTGCTGCGGGTGGGCTTCACCGAGGGCATCTGGTTCGACGAACCGCAGCCGGACGGCGGCGTGGCGACCATGGTCGGTCACAGCATCGCGGTGGCCTCGGTGCTTGGATAGCGCCCATGACCGCAGCCTCCTTCGCCGCGAGCCTCCGGCCACCGGTCGGCCCGGTGGACCTGTCCGCGATCGAAACCGACGCAGCGCCTGGCTTCGGCGGCGACAAGGCGACCGGCAAGGCGGCCCTGCTGGCACTCGGGGACTCCCTTTCGGACCTGCAGGAGCGGCTCTTCGCCGAGGGCAAAGCCGGTGGCGGCCGCAGCCTGTTGCTGATCCTGCAGGGGATGGACACCTCCGGGAAGGGCGGCACGCTGCGCTCGACGGTCGGCCTGATGGACCCCCAAGGGGTGCGGATCACCTCGTTCAAGGCGCCGACCCCGGAGGAGCGCGAGCACGACTTCCTGTGGCGGATCGAGAAGGCGCTGCCGACGCCCGGCTACGTCGGGGTGTTCGACCGGTCGCAGTACGAGGACGTCCTCATCGGCCGGGTCCGCGAGCTGGCGCCGCCGGCGGAGATCGAGCGGCGGTACGACGCGATCAACGCGTGGGAGGCCGACCTCGTCGACAACGGCACGACCATCGTGAAGTGCATGCTCCACATCTCCGCCGAGGAGCAGAAGGCCCGGCTGCTCGCCCGGCTCGACGATCCATCGAAGCACTGGAAGTACAACCCGGGCGACCTCGCGGAGCGGGCCCGGTGGCCCGCCTATCAGGAGGCCTACGAGATCGCGATCGAGCGCACCAACACCGACGCGGCGCCCTGGCACGTGATCCCGGCCGACAAGAAGTGGTACCGCAACCTGGCGATCGGGCACCTGCTCCTCGAGGCGCTGGAGGCGATGGACCCGCAGTGGCCGAAGGCCGACTTCGACGTCGCCGAGGAGAGGCGCCGGTTGGCTACCGACCACGCATTTGAGTCAGTGCGCCGAGAGCGATCGACCACGAAACGGCCCCTCTCGTGAGCCTGTCGACGGTGACGGTCACTCGCTACGTCACGCCGCTCCGGGAGGGCGGCAGTCTCCCGGGGATCGTCGAGGCCGACGACCTCGGCACCTACGTGTGCAAGTTCCGTGGCGCCGGTCAGGGCCTCCGGGTGCTGGTCGCCGAGGTGATCGTCGGCGCCCTGGCCGAGCGGATCGGGCTCCAGACACCCCGCCAGGTGGTGCTCGACCTCGGCGCCGACATCGCCCGGTACGAGGCCGACGAGGAGGTGCAGGACCTGCTGCGCGCGAGCATCGGGCTGAACCTCGGCATCGACTTCCTCCCCGGAGCCTTCGGGTACGACGGCGACCTGGCGCCGCACGCGGACGTCGCCGCCCGGGTGCTGTGGCTCGACGCGTTCTGCGCGAACGTCGACCGCTCCTGGCGCAACCCCAACCTGCTTCTCTGGCACGACGACCTCTGGGTGATCGACCATGGCGCCGCGCTGTACTTCCACCACGCCTGGAGCGGCGGCGTCACCGATCCCGACCGGTTCGCGCGGCAGTCCTGGGACGCGTCGGACCACGTGCTCGGGAGCTGTCGCGGCGGCCTGCCCGCGGCCGACGCCGAGATCACCGCGAGCCTGACCGAGGCCGATCTGGCCGACGTGGTCGCGCGGGTGCCCGATGCGTGGCTCGAGCCGGTGCCGGGTGCGGAGACGCCGGCGGACCTGCGGGCGGCGTACGTCGCCCTCCTCTCGGCGCGGCTCGCGACCCGTCAGTGGCTCCCCATGGCAGGTGCGGCGTGACCGACCCGATGCCGTACCAGTACGTCGTCCTGCGCTGCGTGCCGCGCGTTGACCGCGAGGAGTTCGTCAACGTGGGGGTGGTGGTCTACTGCCAGGCCGCGGACTTCCTCGACGTCACCTGGCACTGCGATGCCGAGCGGCTGCGCGCGGTCGACCCCTCGCTCGACGTGGAGCGGGTCTGCGACGCGTTGGCGTTCGTCGACGGCGTGTGTGCGGGCGACGACCGCGGGGGAGCGGTGTCGGGCCAGCCGCTGACCCAGCGCTTCGGCTTCCTGAAGGCGCCGAAATCGACGGTGCTCCAGCCCGGCCCGGTCCATGGCGGTCTCACCATGGATCCGGCCCGGGAGCTGGAGCACCTGTTCGGTCGCCTGGTCGGCTGACCTTGGATCAGACGGGGACGAGCTCCACCGCGCCGACCGCGTAGCGCGCGAGCACCGTGCGGGCGATCTCCGGGTGGGCGCCGAGCGGCTCGGACACCGCGACGGCACCGGCCTCGAACGCGAGCTCGGTGGCCCGGTCGAGCAAGCTGCCGGGGGCGAGGAAGAGCGACGCGACAGCGATGTGCCGGCGCCCCTCCGCGCGGAACGCGCGCACCGCCTCACCGGTCGCCGGCGGAGCGGCGGCGGCGTAGGCAGCGGTCACGGGCAGCTTGTGGTGGGTGCCCCACACGCGTGCCAGCCGGGCGACCGCCTGGTTGGCGAGCGGGTCGGACGAACCGGCCGCGGCGAGCACGAGCGCGTCGAGCTCACGGACCCGGGCCTCCTTGAGGGCCTCCCGCATCCGCTCGTCGAGCACCTCGAGGAAGCGCGCCTCGAGACCGAGGACGTCGGTCGCGCGGATCTGCAGGCCGGGGTGCCGGGCGGTCGCCTCGGCGATCACCTCGGGTACGTCGACCTTCGCGTGGAACGCCTCGTTCAGCAGGAGGGGTACGACGACGATCTCGTCGTAGCCCGCCCGCACCAGCTTGTCGACGACGGTCTGGAAGTTGGGCTTGGCGAGCTCGAGGAACGCGCGCTCGATCCGGAGGTCAGGGCGGAGCGCCTTGACCTCGTCGACGAGAGCGGTCACGGTCGCGGCGGATCGGGAGTCCCGGCTGCCATGAGCCAGGGCCACCAGTGCAGGAGCGGCCATCAGGAGCTGTCTCCTCTCATGTGGTGCGGGGGAACGGTCAGTGAGCCAGGGGGGAGGACGATCACGAGTGGATCCCGCACTCGGTCTTGTTGGTGCCGGCCCAGCGCCCGCTGCGAGGGTCCTCGCCCGGGGCTACTCGGCGTGTGCACGGCCAGCACCCGATCGAGGGATAGCCGTCGTACACGAGGGGGTTCACGAGGACTCCGTTGTCCGCGATGTAACGCTCGACCTGCTCATCGGTCCAGCGAGCCAGAGGGGACACCTTGACCTTGCGCTTCTTGGCGTCCCAGCCGATGACAGGCGCGATCACCCGGTTGTGGGTCTCCGCGCGGCGCAGTCCCGTTGCCCAGGCGTCGTACCCCGACAGCGACTCCTGAAGGGGCTTCACCTTGCGCAACTGGCAGCAGAGGTCGGGGTCACGCTTGTAGAGGTCTTTGCCGTACTCGGCGTCCTGCTCGGCCACGCTCTGCACTGGCGTGATCGTGATCAGGTTGACCGGCAGCGTGTGCTTGACCGCGTCCGCGGTGCCGACGGTCTCGGCGAAGTGGTAGCCGGTGTCGAGGAACACGACGTCGACGCCGGGCACGACCTTCGAGGCGATGTGGGAGAGCACGGCGTCGCCCATCGAGGACGTCACGCAGAAGCGTTCGCCGAACGTCGCGGCGGCCCACTCGATGATGACCTCGGCCGGCGCGAGCTCGAGCTCGGCTCCCCAGTGGGAGACGATCTCGCGGAGCTCCTCAGGGGAGCGACCGGCGGTCTCGGCGCCGCGGGCGAGCCGGGCCTTGGCAGTGGATACGCTCATGCCCGCTCACCTCCCGGACGCACCATGCCGAGCAGCTTGAGCGAGAACGCGCGCAGGCACGACCGGCACTCCCACGAGCCGTGAGACTCCGCGTGCGGGTAGAGGTCGCCCTCGCCGCAGAACGGGCAGTGGAACGGCACCGCGCGCTCGCTCATGAAAGTGACTCCAGGACCTTGTCACCGCGGAGGAGCGCCTCGTCGGCCCGGGCGACCCAGTCCGCGAAGCGCTCGTGGTCCTTGCGGTCGGCGAGGTAGTTGCTCACCACGTTGCTGATGTAGTCGTCGAGCCCGGCGCTGGTCACCTTGTGCGCCCGCAGCTTGCGGCCGAAGTTGGCGCCGAGGCCGGTGGCCCCGCCGAGGTGCACCTGGAAGCCCTCGACCTGCTGGCCTTCGTGCATCACCAGCTGGCCCTTGAGGCCGAAGTCGGCGACCTGGGTCCGGGCGCAGGCGTTGGGGCAGCCGTTGACGTTGACGGTGATCCCTGACGGCACCTGCTTGTCGAGGTCGGGGAACCGACGCTCGAGCTCGGCGATCAGGTCGCGGGCCCGGTCCTTGGTGTCGACGATCGCGAGCTTGCAGAACTCGATGCCGGTGCAGGCCATCGTGTTGCGGCGCCAGTTCGACGGCTTGGCCGACAGGCCGATCTCCTCGAGCCGGGCGACGAGACCGTCGACCTGGTCGCCGTCGACGCCGATGAGCACGATCTTCTGGTACGGCGTGAGCCGGGCGCCGGCGACGCCGTACTCCTCGAGCAGGTCGGCCAGCTGCACCAGCAGGGTGCCGGAGACGCGGCCGACGGTCGGGGCGATGCCGACGTAGAACTTGCCGTCCTTCTGCGGGTGGACGCCGATGTGGTCGCGGTGACCGAGGGGCGACTCCGGGGACGGGTTCGTGACGAGCTTCTTGCCGAGGTACTCGTTCTCGAGCACCTCGCGGAACTTCTCGACGCCCCAGTCGGCGACGAGGAACTTCAGCCGGGCGCGCGAGCGCAGCCGGCGGTAGCCGTAGTCACGGAAGATCGACGCCACGCCCTCCCAGACGTCGGGCACCTCGTCGAGCGGGATCCAGACGCCGAGCTTCTGGGCGAGCATCGGGTTGGTCGAGAGACCGCCGCCGACCCACACGTCGAAGCCCGGGCCGTGCTCGGGGTGGACGGTGCCGACGAAGGAGACGTCGTTGGTCTCCGGCGACACGTCGTGGCTGGGGTGGCCGGTCAGCGCGGTCTTGAACTTGCGGGGCAGGTTCGAGAAGTCCTTGTTGCCGACGTAGCGGCGCTCGATCTCCTCGAGGGCCGAGGTGCCGTCGATGATCTCGTCGGCGGCGACACCGGCGACCGGCGAGCCGAGGAACGGCCGCGGCGAGTCGCCGCACGCCTCGATCGAGTGGATGCCGACGGCGTCGAGCCGCTCCCAGATCGTGGGGACGTCCTTGATGTCGATCCAGTGGTACTGGATGTTCTCGCGGTCGGTGACGTCGGCGGTGTCGCGGGCGAAGTCGACGCCGATCTCGCCGAGCGCGCGGACGGCGGCGGGGGAGAGCAGCTTGCCGTCGGAGCGGACCCGCAGCATGAAGTAGCGGTCGTCCAGCTCCTCCTCTTCGAGTGAGCCGGTCTTGCCGCCGTCGATGCCGGGCTTGCGCTGGGTGTAGAGGCCCATCCAGCGCATCCGGCCGCGGAGGTCGGCGGGGTCGATCGAGTCGAAGCCGCGCTTGGAGTAGATGTAGAGGATCCGGTCGCGCACGTTGAGGGCGTCGTCGTTCTTCTTCGACTCCTCGTTCTTGTTGAGCGGCTCGCGGTAGCCGAACGACCACTGGCCCTCGGCGCGGCGGGGGCGCGGCACGTCGGTGTGGCGTGGCGGCTGGGAATCGAAGCGCAGGTCAGACATGACTGATGGTGGTCCTTCGCTGGTGGCGCGTAACGACGCGCGGCTGAGGTCTGGGAGCGAGGCGGATCAGCGAGGCCGACACATCATGCTGCGCGTGCGCCCGAAGTCCACGTGGCGACGTACCACGAGGAACGCATGGGTTGCAGCAGAGACCATGTCAACCAGTCTCAGTCTGCGGACGGCGCTTTCACAAATCGGGATCTCATGATGTGGACCTGAGTCTCGCGATTTGGACGGGCGCTGGCTCGCTCTCCCGCGTGAAGCCGGTGCGTGCGACGCACGTCACACACAGCGCGGGGCTTCACGAGAGGGGGCACAGTGATCGGAACGCCCTCCACCCCTACGATCTTCCGCATGAGCGACGCAAACTCCGGCAGCCTCGTCAGCAGTGCGTACAACCAGGCCCTGGAGGTGATCGCGTCGGTCGAGCCGCGGATCGCCGACGCGACCCGTCAGGAGCTCGCCGACCAGCGGGCGTCCCTGAAGCTCATCGCGAGCGAGAACTACGCGTCGCCGGCCGTGCTCCTGACCATGGGCACCTGGCTGTCGGACAAGTACGCCGAGGGCACCATCGGGCACCGGTTCTATGCCGGCTGCCAGAACGTCGACACGGTCGAGGCCCTGGCAGCCGAGCACGCGCGCGAGCTGTTCGGTGCGCCGTACGCCTATGTGCAGCCGCACTCGGGCATCGACGCCAACCTGGTCGCCTACTGGTCGATCCTCGCCCACCGGGTCGAGGGCCCGTGGCTGGAGAAGGTCGGCGCCAAGAACGTCAACGAGCTCAGCGACGAGGACTGGGAGAAGCTGCGCCACGAGTTCGGCAGCCAGCGGCTGCTCGGCATGTCGCTCGACTCCGGCGGTCACCTGACCCACGGCTTCCGCCCGAACATCTCCGGGAAGATGTTCCACCAGCAGCAGTACGGCACCGACCCGGAGACCGGGCTCCTCGACTACGACGTCGTCCGGGCGAAGGCCAAGGAGTTCAAGCCGCTGGTGCTCGTGGCCGGCTACTCGGCGTACCCCCGCCGCATCAACTTCGCCAAGATGCGCGAGATCGCCGACGAGGTCGGCGCCACCCTGTTCGTCGACATGGCCCACTTCGCGGGCCTGGTCGCGGGCAAGGTCTTCACGGGTGACGAGAACCCGGTGCCCTTCGCCCACATCACCGCGACGACGACCCACAAGTCGCTGCGCGGTCCGCGCGGCGGTCTGCTGCTGGCCCAGGAGGAGTACGCCCCGTCGGTCGACCGTGGCTGCCCGATGGTGCTCGGTGGCCCGCTCTCGCACGTGATGGCCGCGAAGGCGGTCGCCCTGGCCGAGGCGCGCCGGCCGGAGTTCCAGACCTACGCGCAGGACGTGGCCGACAACGCCCAGCACCTGGCCGAGGGCTTCCTGTCCCGCGGCGCCAAGCTGGTCACCGGCGGCACCGACAACCACATCGTCCTGCTCGACGTCACGTCCTTCGGCCTCACCGGCCGCCAGGCCGAGTCCGCCCTGCTCGACGCCGGCGTCGTCACCAACCGCAACTCGGTCCCGGCGGACCCGAACGGCGCCTGGTACACCTCGGGCATCCGGCTCGGCACCCCCGCGCTGACGACGCGCGGCTTCGGCAAGGACGAGTTCGACCGCGTCGCCGAGCTGATCGTGCACGTCCTGCAGAACACCCAGCCCGGCACGACCAAGGCCGGCACGCCGTCGCAGGCGTCGTACTCCCTCGCCGAGGGCGTCGCCGACAAGGTCAAGGACGCCTCCGCCGAGATGCTCGACAAGCACCCGCTGTACCCCGGCCTCGAGCTGAAGTAGCGCCGCTGGTCGAGGTGCGAGCCTCGAAAAACCGAGGTGTCAGGCGGGCTTCCGCCAGACCGACACGTGCTTCGTGCTCTCGCCGGTGAAGGTGCTCCGGTCCCAGTCGGCGTAGCGCGCCTCGAGCCGGAGGCCGGCGATCCGTGCCATCAGGTCGAGCTCGGCCGGCCAGGTGAACCGGAACCGGCCGGCGTCGCGCCGCCAGGTCCCATCCGCCTCGCGGGTGAAGTGGTGCGACGTCGACTGCTGGGTGGCGAGGTCGAACGTGTCGAACCCGACGTGCTCGTCAGTGACGTCGAACGGCACGGCCGTCTGGCTGGGAGGGAGGCGGCGCAGCGGCGGCACGCCCACCTCGATCACGAACCGCCCGCCAGGCGCGAGGTGGCGCGCGGCGTTGACAAAGCACTCGACCTGCTCGTCCTGCGTCTGCAGGTTCGAGATGGTGTTGTAGACGAGGTAGACCAGTGCGAACGTCCCCGCGCCGCCCTCGACCACGGTCGTGGCCATGTCGCCGATCGTCACCGGCAGGGTCGCCTCGTCGACCTTCGCCCGCAGCTGCTCCGCCATCGGCGCCGACAGCTCGATGCCGACGACGGGCACCCCGCGCCGCCGCAGAGGTACGCCGACCCGGCCGGTCCCGATCGCGAGCTCCAGCGCCGCGCCGTCGCCCGCGAGCCCGGCGAGGAAGTCGACGGTCGGCCCGAGCACCTCCGGCGCGAACATGCCGCTGTCCTCGGCGTCGTACCGCTCGGCCGTCTCGGCGCTCCACACCTCGCTGCTGGTCACGATCGTCGATCGTCGTCGCTGGGGCCCGTCGTGTCGATCGAATTCCCGGTGGCCGGCCCTCAGCGGGTCGGGCGGCAGACGAGCAGGTGGTAGGGCATCCGTCCGGTGAGGGTCCGGTCCTCGACGGTCAGGTCACTGGCTTCCAGGGTTGCGACGACCTCGGCCACGGGGCGCAGCGTGAAGTTGTGCTTGGTGAACGCCTGGCTCGCCATCCAGTCCGGGTCGGCGACGCCGAGGACGCCCCGGCCCGACGGAGCGAGGACGCGCGCGAGCTCTCGCGCGGCGGGCGCCAGGTCCGCCACGAAGTAGATCGTGTTGAGACTGATCCACCCGTCCAGCGTCCCGTCGGGGAACGGCAGCGCCTCCATCGGCGCCTCGTGGAGCTCGAGTCGACCGTCGGCGAGCGCTGCGGCATGCGTACGGCGGGCGCGGGTCACCATGTCGCCCGACGGCTCGACTCCGTGGACCCGCCCGCTCTCCCCGGTCCCCGCCAGCAGAAGGTCGAGACCGAGCCCGCCACCGAACCCGATGTCGGCCGCGGTCTCACCGCCGGTCAGCTCGAGTGCCTCGACCGCCGCGCGGATCGTCGCAGCGTTCCCCTTGTTGAGCATCCGGGCGACCACAGTGCCCAGCGGACCTGAAGGCCCGCCGAGCTGACGGCCGAGCGTGCGGAGGAGGACGTCGGGAACGGGGATCTTCGGCACCCCAGGACTATGCCGTCCGGGGGAGCACCTCGTCCATCGGCGCAGGGGTGATCGCCGTGTCGGTGGCGACGTGGAGCAGCTCGAGCCGGAGGCCTGCGTCCTTCGCGGCGGCGTAGAGCTCGCAGCACAGGGCGCGGTCGCCGTCGGAAAGGCCGCCGTCGCCCGGGCGCGCGAACATCAGTGCGACGCTGCAGGAGTCGCCGCCGAGGTCGTCGGCGAGCATCGACAGGAACTCCACGAAGCGGACGGCGTCCTCGCTGTCGAACGTCTCGGGCATCTCGTCGACCTCGACCAGCTGCGGATGCGGGTGACCGTCCGGATCGACGAGCATGAAGTACACCCGCCAGGTGTGCCAGCCGAGCGGGTTGATGATGGTCCGCCACATGGTGGTGACGTCGGCGTCGGTCGCGAGGACGGGGGAGAAGGGCTCCCGAGATGAGCTGTTCATGGCGCCATCGTGTTCGTTTCGACCCGGGCGCGGGAGACCCCTGCCGCCGACCTGTGGATAAACCTGCCCGCCCGCAGGTCAGCGCCAGAGGTAGGCGACCTCGGGGCGGCCGCCGCCACCGCTGTACCGCGGCTGCCGGTCGGCCAGCCCGGTCCCGGCGAGGTGCTCGAGGTAGCGCCGGGCGGTGACCCGGGAGATCCCGACGATCGCCGCGGCCTCGCTCGCGGACAGGCCGGCAGCGGCGGAGCGGACTGCCGACGTCACGTCCTGGAGGGTCTCCGCGCTCATCCCCTTCGGCAGCGGCGTGGTGCCCGTCGGGCGGAGCGAGCCGAGCAGGCGGTCGACCTCGTCCTGGACGACCTCGCGGGGGGACGAGGCGAGGTGGTCGCGGTAGGCGGCGTACTGCTCCAGCTTCGACCGGAACGTCGCGAACGTGAACGGCTTCAGCAGGTAGAGCACGACGCCCTGGGCGACGGCGTGCCGCACGACGTCGGTGTCGCGGGCTGCGGTCACGGCGATCACGTCGCAGAGGTGGCCGGCACCGCGGACGCCCGTCAGCAGCCCGAGGCCGTGGCCGTCGGGGAGGTTCATGTCGAGCAGCAGCAGGTCGACCGGCCGGCCGCGGCCGCGCTCCGCGTCGAGGATCCGCATCGTGTCCGCAACCGAGTGCGCGACACCGGCGACCTCGAACCCGGGCACGCGGCCGACGTACGACGCATGCGCCTCGGCGACGCGCACCTCGTCCTCGACGACCAGCACCCGCACGGTCATCCGGACTCCTGGTCACGCAGCACGACGGTGAACCGTGCGCCGCCGAGGGACGACCGGCCGATCGTCACGTCGCCGTCGTGCCGTCGCGCGACCTGTACGACGAGCGCGAGCCCGAGGCCGCGACCTGATCCGGGCGCGGCCTTGGTCGTCCAACCGCGGTCGAGGACCCGCGCTGCGTCCTCCTCGTCGAGCCCGGCACCGCTGTCCTCGACCTCGATCGTCAGCACCCCGTCGTGGCGCTCCAGGTGGACGGTGACCCGCCGCTCGTCACCGGAGGAGTCCGCCACGGCCTCGAAGGCGTTGTCGACCAGGTTGCCGAGCACGGTGACCAGGTCGCGGCGGGGGAGCGTGCCGGTGTCGGAGACGCTCCCGGTCACGGCGAGGTCGATGCCGCGCTCGGCCGCCTCCGCGGACTTCCCGAGCAGGAGCGCGGCCACGACCGGGTCGTCGACGGCACCCACCACGCGGTCGGCCAGCAGCTGGGCGACCTGGAGCTCCTCGGTGGCGAAGTCGACCGCCTCCTCGGGCCGCCCCATCTCGATGAGGGACACCACGGTGTGCAGCCGGTTCGCGGCCTCGTGGTTCTGGGAGCGGAGCGACTCGGTGAGCCGTCGGACCAGGTCGAGCTCGCCGGTGACCGAGCGCAGCTCGGTGTGGTCGCGCAGGCTCACCACCGAGCCGACCTCGCGGCCCTCCCAGAGCGCGGGGGCGGTCGAGACGACCAGCATCCGGTCGCCGGCGAGGTAGAGGTCGTCGGACTCCGCGGTCCGGCCCAGCGCAGCGGCGACCAGTCCGGGGGCCAGGCCGAGGTCGGCGACCGGCCGGCCGATGACGTCGTCGGGCAGGTCGAGCAGGCGCCGCGCCTCGTCGTTCACCAGCTCCACCCGGCCGTCCAGGTCGAGGAGCAGCAGGCCCTCCCGGACGGCGTGGAGCACGGCGGAGAAGTACTCGTACATCCGCGCGATCTCGCGCTCGCCCATCCCGTGGGTCATCCGCCGGAGACGTCGGCTGACCAGGCCCGCCGCGGCCAGGCCCAGGGCGAGGACCGCGCCGGCGCACAGCAGGATCACCAGCACGTCGCGACGGAGCGCGCGGTCGATGTCGCTGATCGTGATGCCGACCGACACCAGCGCCACCACCTCGTCGCCGTCACGGACCGGGACGACGGCACGCACCGACGGCCCGAGGGTGCCGGTTGCCTCCTGGGTGAAGACCCTGCCCTCGGGCGCGCCGCCGAGATCGCCGATGAACGGCTTGCCGATGTTCTCGGGGTCCGGGTGCGTGTAGCGGATCCGGTCGAGGTTCATCACGACGACGAAGTCGGTGTCGGTGTCGGCGCGCACCTGCTCGGCGTACGGCTGGAGGACTGCCGTGGGATCGGGTGATGCGACGGCTTCCCGCACGGTGGGGGCGTCGGCAACCGCCTGGGCGACAGCGACGGCCCGGTCCGTCGCGTGGTCGCGGGCGTCGCGGCGCGCGTCGTACGCCGTCAGGCCGATCGCCGTCGCGACGAGGACGACGACCACGCCGACCTGCAGCAGCAGGATCTGCCGGGCGACCGAGAGACCGGCGAGGGGGCGAGGGCGACGCACACCGGCATTCTCGCGCAGCCGCGGCCGTTCGTTGTGGCGTGCGTCACGAACACAACGAACGCAACGGTGACGCAGGTCACCCGGGCCGGGATGGTCGGGGGGCAAGCCGGGTCCGCCGGCATCCCCCAGGAGGTCAACGATGAGCAGCGCCACTACCAACGGGGTCACCACCCCGCCAGCGGGCAAGCGGGCCCGCCGGGACCGAACCCACTACCTCTACCTCGCCGTCATCGGCGCCGTCGCCGCCGGCATCGCGGTCGGGATGGTCGCGCCGGCCTTCGCGGTCGAGCTCAAGCCGCTCGGGCAGGCGTTCGTGGCACTGATCAAGATGATGATCCAGCCGGTCATCTTCTGCACGATCGTGCTCGGCGTCGGATCGGTCCGCAGTGCGGCCCGGGTCGGCAAGGTCGGCGGGCTCGCGATGCTGTACTTCGTCGTGATGTCGACGGCGGCGCTCGGCATCGGCCTCCTCGTCGGCAACGTGCTGAACCCGGGAGCGGGCCTCAACATCACCGAGGAGACCGCGTCCGCCGGCGCGGAGCAGGCCGCGGAGACCGGCCACGCGAGCACGACGGACTTCCTGCTCGGCATCGTGCCGGACTCGATGCTGTCGGCCCTCACGTCCGGTGAGGTGCTGCAGACGCTCCTCATCGCGCTGCTGGTCGGCTTCGCCGTGCAGGCGATGGGCTCCGCGGGTGAGCCGGTCCTCCGGGGCGTCGGGCACATCCAGCGGCTGGTGTTCCGCGTCCTCGCGATGATCATGTGGCTGGCGCCGGTCGGCGCGTTCGGCGCGATCGCCGGCGTCGTCGGCGAGACCGGCGTGGACGCCCTGAAGAGCCTGGCTGTGCTGATGATCGGCTTCTACGTGACCTGCGCGCTGTTCGTGTTCGTCATCCTCGGCGCGCTCCTCAAGCTGGCCACCGGCATCAACCTCTTCTCGCTGCTGCGCTACCTCGGCCGCGAGTTCCTGCTGATCCTCTCGACGTCCTCCTCGGAGTCGGCACTGCCGCGCCTGATCGCCAAGATGGAGCACGCCGGCGTCGACAAGCCGACCGTGGGCGTCGTAGTCCCGACCGGCTACTCGTTCAACCTGGACGGCACCGCGATCTACCTGACGATGGCCTCGCTGTTCATCGCCTCGGCCATGGGCGCCCCGCTGTCGATCGGCGAGCAGCTCTCGCTGCTGCTCTTCATGATGATCGCGTCGAAGGGCGCCGCGGGCGTCACCGGTGCCGGCATGGCGACCCTGGCCGGTGGCCTGAGCTCGCACCGCCCCGAGCTCGTCGACGGCGTCGGCCTGATCGTCGGGATCGACCGGTTCATGTCGGAGTGCCGCGCGCTGACCAACTTCGCCGGCAACGCCGTGGCCACGGTCCTGATCGGCTCCTGGACCGGCGGTCTGGACCGCACCCAGTTCGACCGGGTGCTCGCCGGCGACGACCCGTTCGACGAGACGACGATGGTCGACGACCACGGTCCCGCGCCCGAGGAGACCGCGAGCGCTCCGTCGGAGAAGGAGCCAGCCCTGGTGTGACCGTGTGACCCGTAGGACGCCGGGAGCCCCACCACGCGAGTGGTGACGGCTCCCGGCGTCGCGTGGGTCTACGGTTGGCGCCGTGGAGGCTGAGGATGCGGGGAAGTCCGCGGCTGCCGCGACGGACGGGACCCCAGCCGACCGCACGCTGCTCCAGCGGGTCCTCCACCTCCTCTGGCGGCTGATCGTCACCACCGTCGGGGCCTGCCTCAAGCACCGCGTCACCGGGCTGGCGGCCGAGGGGGCGTTCTTCGCCGTACTCTCCGTGCCGCCGCTGATCTTCGCCCTCATCGGAGGGGTCGGCTACGTCTCGGACAACTTCAGCGCCGCGCAGATCCAGGACATCCGCGAGGCGGTCATCGACCTGTTCTCGACGTTCCTCACCGACCGGGCCGTCAACCAGGTCATCGAGCCGACGCTGAACCAGGTGCTCAAGGGCGGCCGGTTCGACGTCATCTCGGTCGGCTTCGTGCTCGCCCTGTGGTCGGGCTCGCGGGCGCTCAACGTCTTCGTCGACACCATCACGATCATGCACGGGCTCGGCGGGCACCGCGGCATCGTCAAGACCCGGGCACTGTCCTTCGTGCTCTACATCCTCGCGCTGATCACCGGGGCGATCTCGATCCCGCTCGTCGTGGCCGGGCCGACCCTGGTCCGAGACTGGCTGCCGAACCGGGCCGACTTCCTGATGGAGTTCTACTGGCCCACGGTCGTCGTCATCTGCATCTGCTTCCTGGCGACGCTCTACCACGTGTCCGTGCCGGTCCGGACGAACTGGAGCTTCAACCTGCCCGGAGCGACGTTCGCGCTGGTCGCCTGGATCCTCGGCTCCTACCTGCTGCGCTGGGTGATCACGGTGACCGCCACGGACTCCCGGTCCATCTACGGCCCGCTCGCCGCCCCGATCGCGATCCTGCTGTGGCTCTACATCGTCGCGCTCGCCGTACTCATCGGTGCCGCGGTCAACGCCGCGTTCGACACCGTCTTCCCCCAGGACACCACCACCCGGGCGAGGCGCGAGCTGGTCGCGCGGCTGCGCAACCGCGTGCAGCAGGCGAGGGAGCGCGGCGGCGAACCGACCGTGGACTAGCCTCGCGGCTGTGCACGACCTTTCGTCGCCGGATGCCGGCAAGGGCGCGAGCCTGGTCGCGCTCCCGGAACGCACCCGGTCACCGTGGTGGGAGCTGGGCCGGCGCCTGCTCGCCGCGTTCGGCATCCTCGCGGGAACCGTGCTGCTGGTGATGATCGACCGCGGTGGCTACCGCGACGCCGGCGACGCGACGGCGGCCGACCCGTACGGCACGGTCTCGCTGGTCGACGCGATCTACTACACGACCGTCACGCTCAGCACGACCGGGTACGGCGACATCGCGCCCGTGTCCGACCAGGCGCGCCTGGTCAACGCCTTCGTCATCACCCCCGCCCGCATCGCGTTCCTGGTGCTGTTGATCGGCACCACGCTCGAAGTGCTCGCGCAGCGCGGGCGCGAGATGTTCAGGATCGCCCGTTGGAGGAAGCACATGGGACACCACGTGGTCGTCATCGGCTATGGCACCAAGGGCCGTAGCGCCGTCGACACCCTCGTCAACAACGGGCTCGATCGCGACCACGTGATCATCGTCGATCCGAGCCCCGAAGCGCTGGCCGAGGCGCACGCCGACAACCTCGCCGTGGTCACCGGGGACGCGACGCGTCGCGAGGTGCTGCGGAGGGCCGGCATCGCCACGGCCGACCAGGTCATCGTCACCACCGACCGGGACGACACCAACGTGCTGGCCACGCTGACCGTCCGTCAGCTCAACCCCGACGCCTTCATCGTCGCCGCGGTGCGCGAGCAGGAGAACGCCCCGCTGATCCGGCAGTCCGGCGCCGACTCGGTCATCATCTCGGCCGACGCCGTCGGTCGTCTGCTCGGCCTGTCGACGCTGTCGCCGACGCTCGGCACGGTGATGGAGGACCTGCTGACCTACGGCGACGGCCTCGAGGTCGCCGAGCGGGAGCTCCTCGTCAACGAGGTCGGCGTGCCGCCGCAGTCACTGCCGGACCAGGTGATCGCGGTCGTCCGCGACGAGAAGGTCTATCGCTACTTCGACCCGGTCGTGACCCTGCTGGCGCGCGGCGACCGGCTGGTCGTCGTACGGCCGGCCAAGGAGCTGCCGTGGGCGCCGCGCCCCGGGACGCACAACGAGGACTTCGCCGCCGACGCGGACGAAGGCTGATCGCTACCGATCGGCGCGGGCGGGCTCCGGCACCAGCAGGACCTCGTCGATGTGGCGCGCCACCAGGTCGAGGACCTGGCGAGCGCTGTGGTCGTCGCGCCGGACCAGCCAGTCGAGGGTCAGGCCGTCGATCATCGCCGCGCAGTAGCGACCGATCGCCTCGATGGGAGCGGCCGGCTCGGCGCCGAGGGCGTCGAGGATCGCGATGAACGCGTGGGCGTAGTGGTCGTACTGCTGGCGGGCGACGGCGGCGTATCCGGGCGTGCGGAGGCAGTACTGCGTCAGCTCGTAGGTGAGGAGGTGGTGGTCGGGGTTGGCGACGACGTGTGACCAGTAGGCACCGAGCCCGGCGCGGATCATCTCCTGCCGCGTCGTTGCTTCCTCGAAGGATGCCTCGGCGAGGTCGACGGTCGTGCCGACGAGGGTCTTGATGACCGCGTCGAGCAGCTCCTGCTTGGAGTCGAAGCAGTAGTGGAAAACGCTCAACGAGGTGCCGGCCTCGGCCACGATCGCTCGCGTGGTGGCCCCGGGGACCCCCTCGCGGGTGAGGACGGCGATCGCGGCGTCGACGAGCTGTTGCCGTCGCTGTGCCAGCGGCATCCGCGCCATGGGCGGGCCCTCCTTCTCTCTCAGGACCACCCTACGGGTGCGACGACGATCCCCGGCGTCATCACGCCGTCCGGGCAGCAGCTGTCCGCGGACCGGACGTAACCGCTCGGCTGCCCTATCGTTGACCTAGTAGGACAACTGACCTGATAGCGCGAGGTGGACATGGGTGCAGGACTCGGTCGTCGGCAGCTGCTCGGCGGGGTCGCCGCCGGTGCGGCAGGAGCGGCAGGCGCGGCAGGCGGGTTGTGGACGCCGGCACCCGCGCACGGCGCCACCTCGCAAGGCGCACTTCCCGACCGCGTCGACGCGGTCGTGGTCGGCGCCGGCATCTCCGGACTGTCGGCCGCGCGGAAGCTGCGGGCGCGCGGCGCGCGGGTGCTCGTCGTCGAGGCCCGCGACCGGGTCGGAGGGCGCGTGCTCAACCACCACCTCCGCGCCGGCGGCGTGATCGAGGCCGGTGGCGCGTTCGTCGGCCCGACCCAGGACCGGATCCTCCGGCTGGCCGACCAGCTCGGCGTCAAGACCTTCAAGGAGTACGTCGAGGGCGACAACGTCTACATCAAGAACGGCCACCGCTCGACGTACACCGGGACCGTCCCGCCGGATCCGAGCATCCTCGTCGACGCTGCCCTGCTGCAGGTGCGGATCGACAACATGGCGGCGGCGATCGACGTCGACGCGCCGTGGAACCATCCGAGGGCCGCTGAGTGGGACGCGATCACGGTCAAGGACTGGGTGGCGCGGCAGACGCTGTCCACCGACACCGACTCGCTCCTCAAGTGCTACTTCCAGCCGAGCTGGGGCTCCGACGCGGGCAACGTCTCGGTGCTGTTCCTCGCGTGGTTCATCGCGACCGCGGGCAACGAGAGCAATGTCGGCACGTTCGAGCGCTCGTCCAGTACGGCGGGCGGCGCCCAGGACTCCCGCTTCAAGCTCGGATCGCAGATGGTCCCGATCCGGATGGCCCGCGAGCTGGGCGACCGGGTCGCGCTGCGCGCGCCGGTGCGACGGATCGTCCAGCGCGACGGCTGGGCGCACGTCCACACCGACCGCGGCACCGTCAGGGCCAAGCGCGTGATCGTGGCGTGCCCGCCGCCGCTGGTGCTCGACATCGACTGGCACCCGCAGCTCCCGCAGCGCCGCCGCCACCTGCTGGCGAACATGCCGATGGGCAAGCTGATGAAGTGCGACGCCGTCTACGAGACGCCGTTCTGGCGCGCGGACGGTCTCTCCGGCTCCGGGCTGTCGCACTCGGGCGCGACCCGGGTGGTCTTCGACAACACCCCGGCCGGAGGTGCTCCGGGAGTGCTGCTGGCCTTCGTCGGAGGTTCGACCTGGAGGCAGTACGGCCGGCTGCCGCGGGCCGAGCGCAAGCGCGCGGTGCTCGAGGGGTTCGCGGAGATGTTCGGCGAGCAGGCGCTCCGCCCGATCGAGTACACCGAGCACGACTGGACGCTCGAGCCGTGGACGACCGGCGGCCCGATCGCGCTGCCGCGTCCCGGACTGATCTCGACCCACGGCTCGGAGATCCGGCGCCCGTTCGGTCGCGTGCACTGGGCGGGCACCGAGACGTCGACGTACTGGTCCGGCTTCATGGACGGCGCGGTTCGCGCGGGGGAGAGGGCCGCGCGAGAGGTGCTGGAGCGGCTGTGACCTCCGTACGACGAACGCCCCTCGCGCTCGCCGCGCTGCTCGTGGGCCTGGTGCCGCTCCTCACGCCGGCCGGCGGGTCCGGCGCGGTCGCCGAGCGGGAGAAGTGGGACACCCAGGTGCTCGCGATGGTCGAGGCACCGGGTCGCCCCGCGAACGTGGTCCTGCACCCGAACGGCCGGGTCTACGCGGGGACCTTCGCGAGTCCGCAGACCGACGGCGTGCCCTCGGTGGTGCGCGAGTGGTCGCGCGGTGGCGACCTGCTGCGGTCGTGGGAGGTGCAGGGGCAGGACCTCACGGTCAGCCACGGTGTGCAGGTCGCCAACGTCGACGCCCGCGGGCGGCTCGTCGTACTGGAGAAGAGCACCGGCAAGGTGTTGCGGCTGAACCTGCACAACGGCCGCTGGTCGACGTACTCCCGGCTCCGCGACCTCCCGGCGTGCACGCTCGGACTGCCGGGGAAGGGCTGCACGCCGAACCTCAGCGACGCCGGTCCCGTCCCCAACTACGCGACCTGGGGCCCGGACGGCGCGCTCTACGTCAGCGACTACGGGCAGGCGGTCGTCTGGCGGGTCCCACCGGGCGGGGGCCGGGCTCGTGCCTGGCTCGTGGACAAGCGGCTCGACGGGGTCGAGTTCGGCACCGCCGGCCTGGTGCTCGGGCCGAACCGTCGTGCGCTGTACCTGATGCAGCAGACCTCGCTCGGGCTCGGCGACCTCGCGATCGCCCAGGGCAAGCTCTACCGGATCCCGCTCCACGGCGACCGCACGTTCACGAAGCTATGGCAGTCACGACCGATGGACCTGCCCGACGGCTTCAGCTTCGCCCGCTCCGGGCGGGTCTACGTCGCCAACGCCGGCAGCAACCAGCTGGTCGTGCTCGACGAGGCGTTCCGGGAGGTCGAGCGGGTGCCGTCGCTGCCGCTGACCGGCGACAACGGCTCGCCCGTGCCGTTCGACACGCCCTCCAACATGACGTTCGCGGGCCGCAGCGTGCTCGTCGCCAACCAGGGGTTCTTCGGGAACCCCGCCCATCACGCGATCCTCGACGTCTTCGTCGGTGAGCGCGGGGTGCCGGTCTTCATTCCGAGGAGCGCCGGGGTCCGCTAGCGTCGCCGAGGTGAGAGAAGCCGTACGGCGCCTGAGCGTCGGCGTAGCGACCGTAGCCCTGCTCCCGGGCCTCGCGATCACGGCCGATGCGGCAGGCGCGGCCGCCGCGGAAACGGTGACGCACGAGGTCGACGCTCTCGGTGACGCGGTCGACGCCGATCCGCGCGACGGCGTCTGCCGGACCGCGAGCGGCACCTGCACCCTCCGCGCGGCCGTCCAGGAGACGCGCGCGTCGCGAGGGCCGGACGTGATCGTGCTCCCGCGGGGGCGGATCGAGCTGAGCCGACCGCTCGCCTGGCCGCTCCCGTCGCTGGTCGCCGACCTCGAGCGCGACCCCTCGCGCGGTGACCTCGACCTCGTCGGCCCGGTCACCGTGCGCGGTGCGGCTGCCGACGCGACCACCATCGACGGCAACGCGATCGACCGGGTGTTCAGTGTCGGTCCGCGCAGCAACCTGACGTTGAGCGACGTCAAGATCACGGGCGGGGATGCGACCGTCGCGGACAGGACGCCCGCCGACATCGCGATCGGCGGCGCCATCCTCAACCTGGGCCGGCTCACTGTCGAGCGCGTCGCGCTCGTCCGCAACAAGGCCGACGGCGGTGGTGGCATCTTCAGCACGCCGTTCACCACGTTCACGGTCCGCGACAGCCTGATCGCCTTCAACACCGCTGCCGAGGGCGGCGGGCTGCGGATCGACGGCGGCGCGACGATCGTGAACTCGACGATCGCGGGGAACCGCCTGTTCGAGCGGCCGTTCTCGCAGCTCATCCCGGACGAGATCACCGGCTACGGCGGCGGCATCGATCACCGCGGCAGCGGCAACGTCACCATCGTGAGCTCGACGATCACCGGCAACACCGCGCTGAAAGCGGGGGGCGGCTACACCTCCGGTCAGGGGTACGCACCGATCGCTCCGTTGACCAACGTCTGGCCGTACCGGACGACGCTCCTCAACACGATCGTCGCCGGCAACACCGTCGGTGGACGGCTGGACAACTGCCACGTCTCGTCGATGGTGATCGAGTCGCGAGGACACAACCTGGCCGACGACGGGTCCTGCTTCCTGACCGGACCGGGCGACCGCCCGGGCCGCGCCGCCCGGCTCGGCGCGCTCGCCGACAACGGTGGGCCGACCCGGACCAGGATGCCGCTCGCCGGGAGCCCGGCGATCGATGCCGGCGCGACCGGGGGCTGCCCCGGGGCCGACCAGCGCGGCGTACGACGACCGCGGGGGACTGCCTGCGACATCGGAGCTGTCGAGAGGTAGCTCGTCAGGACCGCGTCGGGTCGTCCCGGCCCAGCCCTGCGTCGCGCGCCCGGACGATGGCCTGGGCGCGGTCGGCGACCTGGAGCTTGCTGAAGATCGACGACACGTTGTTGGCGACCGTCTTCGACGCGATGCCCATCCGGTCGGCGATCCGGGCGTTGTTGAGGCCGGCGGCGAGCAGGTCGAGGACGTCGTGCTCCCGCGGGGTCAGCTCCGGGAACGCCGCCTCGACGGCGCGGTGCGGGGTGGTGAGGAAGCCGAGCACGCGCTGCGCGACCCCCGGTCCGAAGATCGCCTCGCCGGCGGCCACGGACCGGATAGCCCGGGCGATGTCGTCCTGCTCGACGCCCTTCACCAGGTAGCCACGCGCCCCGGCCCGCATCGCGGCGAACACCGAGTCGTCGTCGTCGTACATCGTGAGCACGAGGATGCCGACCTCCGGCGCGGCCTTCGCGATCTCGCGGGTGGCCGCGATCCCGTCGAGCTCGGGCATCTTGAGGTCGAGGAGAGCGACGTCGGGATGGGTCATCACGACCTCGCGGACGGCCTCGCGACCGGTCGTCGCCGTGCCGACGATCTCCATGTCGGGCAGCGACGAGAGCAGGGCGACGAGGCCCGCCCGGACGATCGGGTGGTCATCGGCGACAACGACGCGGATCGACGTCATGCTGCGTCCAGGGGGATCGAGACGTAGACCCGGCCGCCGGAGGGGCACGGCCCGGCCTCGAACGTGCCACCCAGCTCGACGGCGCGCTCGCGCATGCCGGACAGTCCCACGCCGGGCGCCCACGGCTCGGTGGCGACGCCGTCGTCGAGCACCTCCAGGTCCAGCCGGTCGTGGCAGCGGAGCTGCAGGGTCGCACCTCGCGCGCCGGCGTGGCGCGCGATGTTGGTGAGGGCCTCGGTGGCGATGCGGTAGGCCGCGACCTCGACGGCGGCGGGGAGCTCCGGCAGGACGTCGGGTACCCGCAGGTCGACACCGATGGACGAGCCGTCGGAGCGCCAGGCCAGCTGGTCGGCACGCTGCCGGAGTGCCTGGATCAGGCCGAGCTCGTCGAGGGCGGGCGGCCGCAGGTCGTCGACCAGCCGGCGGACGTCGGCGATCGCCACGCGGGCGTCGCGGCGCAGGTTGGCGAGCAGGTCCCGGACGGTGC
The DNA here is from genome assembly GCF_003515065.1 of Nocardioides immobilis. Taxonomy (GTDB): domain Bacteria; phylum Actinomycetota; class Actinomycetes; order Propionibacteriales; family Nocardioidaceae; genus Nocardioides; species Nocardioides immobilis. Next base: position 24,684 of record NZ_QXGH01000019.1, on the reverse strand, counting down.
TCGGGTCGGAGTCGACGAGGTTGGCCGCGGCGTCGGCGGACAGCGCGACGCCGGTCAGGGTGGGGCCGAGTCCGTCGTGGAGGTCCTGGCGGATCCGGCGACGCTCCTCCTCCCGCGCCATCACCAGTCGCTCCCGGGAGTGCCGGAGATCGGCGGACAGCTCGAGGGCGCGGACCGCGAGCGCCAGCGACGCGGCGACGACTCCGAGCGTGGACCGGTCGGCGGACGACAGCCTCCGCTCGCCCGACCGGAGCCCGACGACGAGCTCCCCGACGTCGTGGCCGGCATAGGACAGCGGCACCAGGTCGGTCGCGCCGTCCGGCTGGCCCGACTCGGCCAGCATCCCGGACGGCGTGCGCACCGCGACGTACGGCAGCCGGAGCGCCGTCCGCACCGCAGCCGCGACGCCGACCAGGTCGACCTGCTCGCCCGCGACGAGCTGCTCGCCGACCCGCGACGCGACCCGCGCCGGGTTGTCGCGGTCGCCGTACATCCAGCGATCGACGAGCCGTTGGACCCGGGGCAGCAGGGGAGCGAGGGCGAGCGCCACGAGCACCGTCACCAGGGCCGACTTGCCGAGCCGGGCGCTGACGAACGTGTCGAGGGCTGCGACCAGGACCACGTAGCCGGCGAGCGCCCCGATGGACAGGAGCAGCCAGGCGAGGGCGCGCGAGACGACCAGCCGGATGTCGAACAGCCGGGCGCGCACGATGCCGACCGTGACCGCCACGGGGATGAGCGGCACGGCCAGCAGTACGACGATCGGCGTGCCCGACACGAACGACCACGGGATGACGACGGCGATGACGAGGATCGCGGCCAGGACCAGCCAGAGGAGCTGGCGCCGACGGAGCTCGTCGCCCCGGCGGTAGCCGACGACGAGGCTCACCACGGCGAGCAGGATCGCCAGGCTGGTGCGCAGCTCCGCCACGGTCCAGAGGGCGCTGAGGTCGTCGTACTGCCGCAGGGTGAGGTAGCCCGGCGCGAGCTCGTCGGTCAACGGCTCGGGGCTCGTCCCGATCTCGAGCACGAACAGCGGGCTGGTGACAGCGATCGCCCACGCGACGCCGCGCCAGCCGGCGGACCCGGCGCGCCCGTCGGGGAAGAGGAGGAGCGCGAGCGGCAGGAACAGCCCGATCGACCACGGCCACGAGTACATGAGCAGCGTGGAGGCGAGACGCTCGACCGCGACCGGGCCGCCCTGCTCGTTGACGAGCACGGCGAGCGCGGCCATCAGCGCCCCGGTCGCATGGCCGAGGCCGTCAGCGATGAACAGCCAGCCGACGGTGTTGCGCGGGTGGTACCGGGCGATGATGCCGCCGCAGACGGCGAACGAGACGCCCATCAGGCCGTTGGTCACGACGAAGGTGTTGAACGCGTCGGCGAAGGACATCCCCGCGACCGCAGCGAGCACCGCCCCCGCCACGACCTCGGCGACGGCGAGGCACGTCAGCATCAGGGAGACGCGGCGGCCGGACACAGCCTCATTGTGGCGGTCCGAGGCTCCCGGGCACACGGGATCGGGATCCCGGGTCGCCGGGCAGCCTCCCGGGCCGTCGGTACTGCCCGCCCTCACCAACCGCGCCCGATGTGGCGACCGTGGAGGAGCGGCGGACATCCCGTCGCCGAATGCCAGGAGGATTCCATGACCCGCTCCCGCACTGCCCTCGTGATTCTGGGGCTGCTCTCCCTGATCGACCTCTCCGGACCGCTGGTCACCGACGGGGAGCACCCGCCGATGGAGGTCGCTGTCGTCGGCGCCGCTCTCGGCCTGGCGAGCCTCGTGCTCATCGGGTACGTCGCCCGCGGGGCGGCCCGGGCGCTGGCACCGCTCGTCGTGCTGCGCATCCTGTCGGCAGTGGCCGCCGTGCCTGCCTTCTTCGTCGACGACGTGCCCGCCGGTGTCACGGTGTTCGCCGGCGCATTCATCGCGCTGAGCTTCGTGGGCGTCGCCCTGCTCGTCCGGCCGGTCGCCGCGCGTGAGGTGGCAGTGCGATGACCGCCACGACCGAACGGGTCGAGACCCGGTCCGACCTGGCCTGGCGGGGGCGGATCCCGCTGGCGCTGCTGCTGCCGGTCGGCCCGGTGGCCATCGCCGTGCTGCGCTTCGTGCTGCCCTACGACACGACCGACTCGAGCAGCGAGGTCGCCCGTCAGGTCGCTGCACACCAGACGGCACAGAACGCCGTGGTTTGGCTGGGTTTCGTCGCGATGCTGACCCTGGTGCCTGCGGTGCTGGTCGTCGCGAAGGTCGCACGCCGGGAGTCGCCCCGGCTCGCTGCCGTCGGAGCCGCGCTCCTCGTGCCCGGCTACCTGGCGCTCGGGTGGCTGATCGTCACCGATGCGGCGGTGCTGTTCGCCGTACGCCAGGGGCTGCCGACGGACGTCGCCGCTGAGGCCTACGCCGAGCTGCACCCGGGAGTGGCCGTCGCCGGCGGGATCTTCGTGATCGGCCACGTCGTCGGGTCGGTCCTGCTCGGCTGCGCCCTGCTCCGCGGTACGTCGGTCCCGGCGTGGGCAGCGATCGCCGTCCTCGTGTCGCAGCCGCTCCACTTCGTCGCGGCGGTGATCGTGTCCAGCCACGAGCTCGACCTGTTCGCGTGGGGCCTGAACGCGGTCGGCTTCGCGGCCGTGTCCGTGACCATGCTCCGGATGTCCGACAAGGAGTGGGTGAGCCGGTGAGTCCTGGAGGTCGAGCAGTTCCTCACCGCGCTCGGCGGCTGAGCGGGGTGACGGGACTCACGTGAGAATTCACGTCCGTGACGTGAGAACGGGGCATTTCCGTCGGACCGCCCCGGCACCGTGGAGCCATGGACCTGACCGAGCACGAGCAAGCGATGCTCGCCTTCGAGCGACGCTGGTGGCGCTACGGAGCCACCCGGGCGTCCGCCGCGCGCCAGCGGTTCGCCCTCGGGCCGGGGGAGTACGGCGCCGTCATCAACTCCCTCGTCGAGCGACCCGAGGCGCTGGCCCACGACCCGGTCCTGGTCCGGCGGCTGCGCCGGATGCGCGCCACCCTGCGCCTGGAGCGGTCGGAGCGGCACGCAGCCTGACCCCGGTCGAACCGCTGGGTTTCGCCGATCCCACGTGGTTGCATCGAGGCATGGACCCGGTGCGGATCCCCGACGGCGCGATCGTCGTCGGGATCGACGGTTCGGAGCACTCGAGCCGCGCGCTGACCTGGGCGGCGGACCAGGCCCGTCGTGACCGCCGGCCGCTGGTGATCATGCACGCCCTCGGCGGGGTCGACCCGTACTGGATGGTGCAACCGGTCGTCGACGTGCAAGCGCTCAAGGACTCGATGGTCGACGGCGCGGAGCACCTGCTGGCCGCGGCGCGTGACGCGGTCGCCGCGGAGCACCCTGCCCTCGACGTCTCCGTCGGCTGGAAGTCCGAGGATGCCCGGCACCTCCTGATCGAGGCCTCCGAGCGCGCCGGGATGGTGGTGGTCGGCTCCCACGGTCGCGGCCCGGTCAAGCGGCTGCTGCTGGGCTCGGTGTCGGTCGGGCTCACCCGCCATGCCCACTGCCCGGTCGCGGTCGTGCGTCCCGACAACGGCGTGCCGCGCCGGAGCGGCGTGCTGGTCGGGATCGACGGCACGCCGCAGTCCCTGCTCACGCTCGACCAGGCCTTCCGGATCGCTGCCTCCCGCGACGCGCCGCTCACGGTCGTCCATTGCTTCCTGGACGCCGAGACCGCGAGTCGCGGCGCGAGGCTGGTCACCGACGACGACGAGAGGTACGACGAGCTCAGGCTCGTCGTCGGCGAGACGCTCGCCGGCTTCCGCGAGCGCTATCCCGAGGTCCCGGTGCGGATCGAGCTCGTCGAGGGGCTCGCGGACGACGCACTCCTCCACCTGTCGAGCGGCCTCGACGTCGCCGTCGTGGGGTCCCACGAGCGCTCCACGCTGGGCGACCTGATCCTGGGATCGGTCGCCGGGACGCTCGTCGAGCACGCGACCTGCACGGTGGTCGTCGTACCCCGTCCTTGACGCGACGCTGCGGCGTCAGCCGTACGCCGACCCGGTCCGCGGCGGCGCCTCCACAGGTCGGAGCTCGTCTGCCGGGACCCAGGCGGTGACGACCCGTCCCCGCGCCTCGACCCAGGTGACCAGCGCGCGCCAGCCGCCCTCGGGGTCCCGGCGCCACTCGAGGACCAGGCCCGGCATCTCGGCGGGCGCGAACGCCGGACGCACCCACACGAACCGCGTCCTCGCCATCTACCAACAATAGAACAGATGTTCGAGCCTAGCGCGATCGATGAGGTATTACCGTCTCGACCAGCGGTTGCAACCCACCAGCGGAAGGTGCCCCATGCTAACGCAGGTCGCGGAAGGTGTGCAGGTCCACCAGAGCGAGCTCCTCCAGAACAACGCCGTCGTCGTGCAGGGCCGGGCCGGCGTGCTGGTCGTCGACCCCGGACTCACTGACGCCGAGATGACCTGCCTCGCGAACGACCTTCGTGAGCGGGACCAGCCCGTGGTAGCAGGCTTCGCGACGCATCCGGACTGGGATCACGTGCTCTGGCACGCGGAGCTCGGCGAAGCTCCCCGGTACGGCACCGCCCGCTGTGCAGCCTTCATGCGCGACCTGCTGTCGAGCCCGGACTGGAGGTCCCGCGTCGCCGAGGGGTTGCCGCCAGAGATCGCCGAGGAGACGCCGCTGGACCTGTTCGGACTCATCACCGGTCTGCCTGCCGGAACCGCGGAGGTCCCTTGGGATGGACCTCGGGTCCGGATCGTCGAGCATCCGGCGCACGCCCCGGGGCATGCAGCACTGCTGATCGAGGAACGCGGGGTTCTCGTGGCCGGCGACATGCTGTCCGACGTCTTCATCCCGATGCTCGACGACTTCAACGGCGCCAACGACCCGATCGAGGACTACCTCACCGGGCTGGGGCTGCTGGAGGGCGTGGCGGACGACGTCGGAGTCGTCGTCCCCGGTCACGGGTCCGTGGGCGGAGCCGATCAGGTACGCGCGCGGATCGAGCTCGACCGGGCCTACGTCCATGCCCTGCGCGATGGCCGTGCTCCCGACGACCCGCGGATCGGCCCATCGGCCAAGCCTGGCTGGGAGTGGGTCAGCGACATCCACGAAGGTCAGGCGCAGAGGCTCGCCGAACGGCGCGACCGTCGTTAGCCCCTAGGGTTCGGTCATGCACCCGTTCCGCAAGGCCGTGGAGGCCGCCGACGTCGACGCGATGAGCGCTCTGCTCGCCGACGACGTCGTCTTCACCAGCCCGGTCGCGTTCAAGCCCTACGAGGGCAAGCCGATCACCGCCGCCATCCTCGCCAACGTGGTCGAGGTCTTCGAGGACTTCCGCTACGTCCGGGAGTACGACGAGGACGGCGCGTCCGGCCACGCCCTGATGTTCGAGGCGAAGGTCGACGGCAAGGCCATCACCGGCTGCGACTTCGTCCGGACCAACGCCGACGGCCTCATCGACGACCTGATGGTCATGGTCCGCCCGCTCAGCGCGGCGCAGGCTCTCTCCGCTGCGATGGGCGCCCGGTTCGACGACATCGTCCGGCGCGCGTCCGGCGGCTAGGACAGGTCGCGCGCCAGCGACGTACCCGCCTCGCGCATGAGGGGTACGGCGCGCTCGACGAGCTCCTCGGTCATCCGCACCGCCGGTCCCGACAGGGAGAGGGCGAGCCGGCCGGGCCCGCCCGGGACGGTCAGGGCGACGCACCGCACGCCCATCTCCTGCTCGCTCTCGTCGATGGCGTAGCCCTGCTCGGCGATCTTCTCGAGGGCGGTGAAGAAGGCGTCCCGATCGGTGATCGTCTGCGGGGTGAACCGCGGCATGCCCGTGCGTTCCAGCAGCTCGCCGACCTGGTCGGCAGGCATCTCCGCGAGGATCGCCTTGCCGACGGCGGTGCAGTGGGGGAGCACCCGGCGGCCGACCTCGGTGAACATCCGCATCGAGTGCCGTGAGGGTGCCTGTGCGACGTAGACCATGTGGTCGCCGTCGAGCATGGCCAGGTTGGCCGACTCGCCCAGCTCGTCGACCAGCCGGACGAGATGGGGTCGGGCCCAGATGTTCAGCATCCGTGCGGAGCTCTCGCCGAGCCGGATCAGCCGGGGGCCCAGGGCGTACTGCCGGGACGGCTCCTGGCGGAGGTATCCGGTGTCGACCAGGGTGCGAACCAGGCGGTGGATCGTCGGCAGCGGCAGCCCCGAGGCCTCCGAGAGGCGCGACAGCCCGGCCACGCCGCCCAGGTCGGCGATCACCTCGAGCAGGGCGAACGCCCGCTCGATGGACTGCACCCCTCCGGTCCTGGCCGGGCGCTCGGGCGCGGCATCCACCGTGTCCACCGTCTCGTCGCTCACGTGGCCACTCCTTCGGGTCGTGTGGTCGCCGACGGACACCCCGCCCGTTGCGACTTCCGTAGAGCAGATAGTAGCCTCCGCGATACGGAAAGTCGGAGAGTCAGGAGTTGGGTGTCGAGTGGACGTTCGTGTGGCAGGTCCCCGTAGGGACGGGGACGACAGGATCCTCACCCCGGACGCACTCGACTTCGTGACCGCGCTGCAGCGGACGTTCGGCGCCCGTCGCGACGAGCTGCTCGCGGCGCGCCGTACCCGCCGCGAGGAGGTGGCCCGCACCGGACGCCTCGACTTCCTCGCCGACACCGCCGGCATCCGGGAGGCCGAGTGGCGGGTCGCGCCCGCCCCGCCCGACCTGGAGGACCGGCGGGTCGAGATGACCGGACCCACCGACCGGAAGATGACGATCAACGCGCTGAACTCGGGTGCCCGCGTCTGGCTCGCGGACATGGAGGACGCCAGCACGCCGCACTGGAGCAACGTGGTCGGCGGCCAGGTCAACCTGTACGACGCGATCCGCCGCGACATCGCCCACACCTCGCCGGAGGGCAAGCAGTACGACCTCAAGGACCAGCGGCTCGCCACCATCGTGATGCGGCCCCGGGGCTGGCACCTCGACGAGAAGCACCTCCTGGTGGACGGGCTCCCGACCGTGGGAGCCCTGGTCGACTTCGGGCTGTACTTCTTCCACAACGCCCAGGAGCTGCTGACCCGCGACAGCGGGCCCTACTTCTACCTGCCCAAGCTCGAGAGCCACCTCGAGGCGCGGCTGTGGAACGACGTCTTCACGTTCGCGCAGGAGCGGCTCGGCGTCCCGCACGGGAGCGTCCGGGCCACCGTCCTCATCGAGACGATTCCTGCGGCGTTCGAGATGGAGGAGATCCTCTACGAGCTCCGGGACCACGCCTCCGGGCTCAACGCGGGGCGTTGGGACTACCTGTTCAGCATGATCAAGTACTTCCGCGACGCAGGTCCGCAGTTCGTGCTCCCGGACCGCAGCGCGGTCGCGATGACCGCGCCGTTCATGAAGGCGTACGCCGAGCTGCTCGTGCGGACCTGCCACCGGCGAGGCGCGCACGCCATCGGGGGCATGTCGGCGTTCATCCCGTCCCGCGCGGACGAGGAGGTCAACGCCCGGGCGTTCGCCAAGGTGCGTGAGGACAAGCAGCGCGAGGCCGGGCAGGGGTTCGACGGCTCCTGGGTCGCACATCCGGACCTGGTGTCGATCTGTCGTGACGTCTTCGACGGGGTGCTCGGCGACCGGCCCCACCAGGTGGCCAGGCTGCGCGACGACGTCCACGTGACCGCCTCCGACCTGCTGGACGTGGCCGCGACACCCGGCGCGATCACCCGGGACGGCCTGCACAACAACGTCGAGGTGGCGCTGCTCTACCTGGAGTCGTGGCTGCGGGGCAACGGCGCCGTGGGCATCCACAACCTGATGGAGGACGCCGCCACCGCGGAGATCTCCCGCTCCCAGATCTGGCAGTGGGTGCACAACGGCTCCACCCTCGACGACGGCACCGTCGTCACCGCCGACCTGGTCCGACAGGTGCTCGACGAGGAGATGGGCAGGATCCGCGACCGTGGCGGCGATGGTTCCGGCCGACGCGAGCTCGAGCAGGCCCGCGACCTCTTCGCCGAGGTCGCGCTGTCCGACGACTTCGTGGACTTCCTCACCCTTCCCGCCTACGAGCTGGTGGTGGCCTCGTGAGGTCGCTCGACCAGCTGATCCGCGACCTGGACGCGCGTCTCGCCGCCGCCGACGCCGAGCTCGCCGCCCGCTACCCCGGCGACCGGGGCGTGCGGCAGCCGGTGCACACCGTCTACGTCCCCGCCGACCGGTACGACGCCGACACGGTGCCGACCTGGGGCCGCGACGCGCGGGCGGTCCTCGAGGAGCACGGCGGCGGGCCCGGCGGGTTCGCCGACGTGCTCGGCCTCCCGGCGGACCTGGCCGAGGGGGTCTACGCGCGCGTGCACGCCAAGCTCGGGTCCGAGCCGATCGAGGACCTGAGGATCGACTTCGAGGACGGCTACGGAGCGCGGCCCGACGCGGACGAGGACGCGACGGTGACGACCGCCGCGGCGGCGCTCGCGCGATCGCTGGCCGACGGGACCGCGGCGCCGTTCCACGGCATCCGGTTCAAGAGCTTCGAGGCACCTACCCGCGCCCGCGGCGTGCGCACCCTGCACCGGTTCGTCGGCGAGCTGACCACGGCCGGAGGCATGGGGGAGGGCTTCGTGCTGACGCTGCCCAAGGTGACGTCGGTCGCCCAGGTGCTGGCGATGGTCCACGCCTGCACCGGCGTCGAGGAGGCGCACGGGCTCGCGCCGGGCACGCTCGGGTTCGAGATCCAGGTCGAGACGCCGCAGTCCGTGCTGGGATCCGACGGGACCGTGCTGGTCGCGCGGATGATCCAGGCCGCCGACGGGCGGTGCACGGGCCTGCACTACGGCACCTACGACTACTCCGCCGTGTGCGGCATCGCCGCCGAGTACCAGAGCATGGAGCACCCGGCCGCGGACCACGCCAAGGCCGTCATGCAGGTCGCCGCGGCCGGCACCGGGGTCTTCGTCTCCGACGGCTCCACCAACGTGCTCCCGGTCGGCGACCGCGACGCCGTCCACGCGGGCTGGCGGCTGCACGCCCGCCTGGTCCGCCGGTCGCTCGAGCGTGGCTTCTACCAGGGGTGGGACCTGCACCCCGCCCAGCTGCCGAGCCGGTTCGCCGCCACCTACGCCTTCTACCGCGAGGGCCTTCCCGGTGCCACGGCCCGGCTGCGCGCCTACCTCGGCGGCGGCGACTCCGGCTTCCTCGACGAGCCCGCAACCGCGACGGCCCTCGCCGGCTTCGTGCTGCGCGGCGTCGAGTGCGGGGCGGTCGACGAGTCCGAGGTCGAGCGGCTCGTCGACGCGGATCTCCACCGACTCTCGGGGCTCGCCCGGCGCCGGCCCTCCTGACGGTGGGTGCGCGCGCGAGTAGCCTGCGTCCATGCGCCTGAGAGCGGAGTTCACCACCGAGCCGTTCCACGGCGAGGGCGAGCCGCCCGCGCACGTCACCGCGGCCCTCGACGCCGTGCGCACGGCCGGCCTGGACGTCGAGTTCGGCCCGCTCGGGACCGCGGTCTCCGGCGACGAGGACACGATGTACGGCGCGCTGGCGTCGGTGTTCCGCGCCGCGATGGACAACGGCGCCACCAGGATCACCCTCCAGGTCGAGCGTGCCGATGGCTGAGCAGCAGGCCCGCCCGAACGAGACCGCGGCCGTCGACCCGGACCATCCGTTGCTGAGCGCGCTGCAGCCGTTGCTGGAGCGGGTGCAGGGGCGGTTCGTGGCGCCGGACGACATGGGTCCGGCCGACGTACCTCTGGTCTGGGACGGCGAGGTCGTGGCCGGCGTCCGGCTGCCGTCGTCGCCGCCCGCCGCCGCGTCGGAGGCAGTGGGCGATCTCGGCCGGCTCCTGGAGGACCTGGCCGATGAGCTCGGGGTGCCCCTGTCCCAGCTGGCCCGCGCCGAGAAGCAGCGCGCCGTGCGGCTGCTGGAGGAGCGCGGGGCGTTCACCTACCGCAAGTCCGCGGAGACCGTCGCGGAGGCCCTCGGGGTCAGCCGGTTCACCGTTTACAACTACCTGAACCGCACCGGCTCCTAAGCCACGCCGGACTCCCGCCGCGCTCCTCCGGGCCACCTGCGTGACGTCATGCAGGGCGACCGCCGCGTCAACCTCCTTGACGTCATGCAGGGCGGCCGCCCGGTGCGGCGCGCTGGCCCATTCGACGGTCGTCGGCCTCCTCGCTGAACAGCGCCGTCCTCGTACCTCGCACCTCGGGCCGGCACTGCCCTCGCAGATTTTCAACAAACTGTTGACGTGACGCGCGCCACGTGGCAGGCTTCCGGTGTTCGGAAGTGTTATTCCACGAAGCGGAAAGAGGCGGTCGCTGTGATGCTGGACGACTTCAACTCGGCGCCCTCCGCCGTCGCCACGTCGGCCCTCCTCGCGTGCTGCGACGCACCCGCCTGGGCGGCCGCCGTCCGTGACCAGCGTCCCTACCCGGACCTGGAGTCGGTCCTCGACGTCGCCGACAAGGCGGCGCGCGAGCTCACGGCAGCCGACGTCGACCGCGCGCTGGCCGCGCACCCCCGGATCGGGGAGCGGGCCGAGGGCCGCGGCACCGACGCGGAGTTCTCGCGGGAGGAGCAGTCCGGCGTCTCCACCGACACCGACACCCGGGCCGCCCTGCACGACGGCAACCACGCCTACGAGCAGCGGTTCGGTCGGGTCTTCCTGATCTGCGCCACGGGCCTCTCGGCCGAGGAGATCCTCGCCGCCCTGCGTGAGCGCCTCGAGAACGACGAGCCGACCGAGGCCGCGGTGGTGGCCGAGGAGCTGCGCAAGATCGCCCTGCTCCGACTGCGGAAGCTGCTCGCGCGATGAGCCAGATCACCACCCACGTCCTCGACACCGCGCTCGGCCGGCCCGCCGCCGGCGTACCGGTCCGGTTGCTGCTCCTCGCTGCGGACCGGGAGCAGGTCCTCGCCACCGCCCGCACCGATGCCGACGGGCGGGTCGGCGAGCTCGGCCCGGAGGAGCTCGACGCCGGCACCTACCGGCTGAGCTTCGACCTCGCGGCCTATGCCGCAGCCACCGGGCAGGACTCCTTCTTCCCCGAGGCGGCGCTCACCTTCACGGTGCGCGACGACTCCCACCACCACGTTCCACTGCTGCTCAGCCCGTTTGCCTACTCCACCTACAGAGGGAGCTGATTCCCATGACCGTTCGCCTAGGCGCCAACCAGTACGGCAAGGCCGAGAACCGCGTCTTCCGCGTCTATCGGGACTCGGCTCGCCACCAGATCCGGGACCTGAACGTCTCGACGTCGCTCCGTGGCCGGTTCGAGGACGCCCACACCGTGGGCGACCAGCAGGACGTCCTCCCGACCGACACCCAGAAGAACACATGCTTCGCGTTCGCCAAGGAGAAGGGCGTCCGCTCGATCGAGGAGTACGCCCTCACCCTGGCCGACCACTTCATCGCCGCCACGCCCGCCGCGGACGGCGCGCGGGTCGAGGTCGAGGAGTACTCCTGGGACCGGATCGCCGTCGACGGAGCCGGCCACGACCACGCCTTCGTCCGCGGCGGCTCCGGGGTCCGCAGCACCGTGGTCAACGTCGACGGCAGCGGCCAGGACCGCACGGCGCACGTCGTCTCCGGGATCCACGACCTGACCGTGCTCAAGTCGACCGGCTCCGAGTTCCAGGGGTTCCTCAAGGACCGCTACACGACGCTGCAGGAGACCGACGACCGGATCCTCGCGACGTCCCTGGTCGCCCGCTGGCGCTACGACAGCTCGTACGTCGGACGCGGCGAGATCGACTGGGACAAGTCGTTCGACGCGATCAAGGCCCTGCTCCTCCAGCGGTTCGCCGAGATCCACAGCCTCGCGCTCCAGCAGACCCTCTACGGCATGGGCGAGGCGGTCCTCGAGCAGCACCCCGAGGTCGCGGAGATCCGCTTCTCGGCGCCCAACAAGCACCACTTCCTGGTGGACCTGTCGCCCTTCGGCCTGGACAACCGGAACGAGGTGTTCGTCGCCGCCGACCGCCCCTACGGGCTGATCGAGGCGACCGTCCTCCGCGAGGACGCCCCCGAGCCCGGCTCGGCGTGGCACGCCGTACCCGGGTTCTGCTGACGCACTTCCCGCCGACCGACTCACCGGACGGTTCCCGTCCCCGATCCCAGAAGGGCTCGTCTGATGCTGCACTCCCTCCCGTTCGAGGTGAACTGCTCCCTGCTGTTCACCGAGCTGCCCCTGCTGGAGCGCCCGGCCGCGGTCAAGGCCGCCGGCTTCGACGGCGTCGAGTTCTGGTGGCCCTTCGCCGAGGCGGTCCCCGCCGACAACGACGTCGACGCCTTCGTCCGGGCCGTGCGTGACGCCGGCGTCCAGCTCGTCGGCCTCAACTTCTTCGCCGGCGACATGCCGGGCGGCGACCGCGGCCTGGTGTCGTGGCCGGCGCGGGCCCAGGAGCTCCGCGACAACGTCGACGTCGTCGTGGGGATCGGCGAGCAGCTCGGCTGCCGCGCCTTCAACGCCCTGTACGGCAACCGCGTCGACGACGCCGCTGCGGCTGAGCAGGACGAGCTGGCCGCGGAGAACCTGGCGTACGCCGCGCGTGCCGTCGCCCGGATCGACGGCACCGTGCTGCTCGAGCCGGTCAGCGGCGCCGACCGCTACCCGCTGCTGACCGCCGGCGACGCTCTCGCGGTGATCGACCGGGTCCGCGAGGAGTCCGGGGCGGAGAACCTCGGCCTGCTCGCCGACCTCTACCACCTCGCGGTCAACGGCGACGACGTCGACAAGGTCATCACCGACCACGCCGCACGGGTTGCGCACGTGCAGATCGCCGACGCACCGGGCCGCAACGAGCCCGGCACCGGCGAGCTCCCGCTCGAGCGGCAGCTCGCGGACCTCGAGGCCGGCGGCTACCGCGGCTGGGTCGGCCTCGAGTACAAGCCCTCCGGCACCACCCTCGACAGCTTCGGCTGGCTGCCGCGCGAGCGGCGCACCGCCACCACCACCGGCTGACGCCGGCACCCGCACTCGATCCGGACACGGACAGGAGAAGCACATGACCAACATCGCGTTCATCGGCCTCGGGATCATGGGCAGCCCGATGGCCGTCCACCTCGCCAAGGCCGGACACCAGGTCGCCGGCTACAACCGCTCGCCGGAGCGGACCGCGCCGCTCGTGGCGGCCGGCGGCCGCGCGGCATCCTCGATCGCCGACGCCGTCGACGGCGCCGAGGTCGTCTGCGTGATGGTGCCGGACTCGCCGCACGTCCAGGAGGTGCTGACCGGCGAGGACGGCGTCTTCGCGACCGCCGCCCCGGGCACCCTGGTCATCGACTTCTCCAGCATCCGGCCCGACGTGACGGCGCAGCTCGCGGCGACGGCGGGGGAGCAGGGCTTCCGGCTGCTCGACGCCCCGGTCTCCGGCGGTGAGGCGGGCGCGGTGAACTCCGCGCTGTCGATCATGGTCGGCGGCGACGCCGCCGACTTCGAGGCTGCCAAGCCGGTCTTCGACGTGGTCGGCAAGACCATCGTCCACGTCGGCGCGAGCGGCTCCGGACAGACCGTCAAGGCCGCCAACCAGCTGATCGTCGCCGCGAACATCCAGGCGCTCGCCGAGGCGGTCGTGTTCCTCGAGGCGTACGGCGTCGACACCAAGGCCGCGCTCGAGGTGCTCGGCGGCGGGCTGGCGGGCTCCAAGGTGCTGGACCAGAAGAAGGAGAACATGCTCTCCCGGTCGTTCGATCCCGGCTTCCGGATCGAGCTGCACCACAAGGACCTGGGCATCGTCACCTCGGCCGCGCGCGAGGCGGGCGTCGTCGTACCTCTCGGTGCGCTCGTCGCCCAGCTGATGGCTTCGGCGAAGGCCTCCGGCGACGGCGGCCTCGACCACTCGGCGCTGCTGCGCGGCGTCGAGCGCCTCAGCGGGGTCCCCACAAGCTCGACCAACGGATCGGAGAACTGACATGGCCCGGATGCGTGCAGTCGACGCCGCGGTCCTCATCCTGGAGAAGGAGGGGGCCACCCAGACCTTCGGTCTGCCCGGCGCCGCGATCAACCCGTTCTACAGCGCGATGAAGGCCCACGGCGGCATCAAGCACGTGCTGGCCCGTCACGTCGAGGGCGCCTCCCACATGGCCGAGGGCTACACCCGCGCCAAGGCCGGCAACATCGGCATCTGCATCGGCACGTCCGGCCCCGCCGGGACCGACATGGTCACCGGCCTCTACGCCGCGGCCGCCGACTCGATCCCGATCCTGTGCATCACCGGCCAGGCACCCGTGGCCAAGCTGCACAAGGAGGACTTCCAGGCGATCAACATCGCCGACATCGCCCGGCCCCTCACCAAGATGGCCGTCACCGTCCTCGAGGCTGCCCAGGTGCCCGGCACCTTCCAGAAGGCCTTCCAGCTGATGCGGGAGAGCCGCCCCGGCCCGGTCCTCATCGACCTGCCGATCGACGTGCAGCTCGCCGAGATCGAGTTCGACATCGACACCTACGAGCCGCTCCCGGTGACCAGGCCGGCCGCGACCCGCCAGCAGGCCGAGAAGGCACTGTCGATGCTCAACGCGTCCGAGAGCCCGCTGATCGTCGCCGGCGGCGGTGTCATCAACGCCGACGCGGCGGACCTGCTGGTGGAGCTGGCCGAGCTCACCGGGGTCCCCGTGGTGCCGACGCTGATGGGCTGGGGCGCGATCCCCGACGACCACCCGCTGACGGCCGGCATGGTCGGCCTGCAGACGTCGCACCGCTACGGCAACGCGACCATGCTGGCCTCCGACTTCGTGCTCGGCATCGGCAACCGCTGGGCCAACCGGCACACGGGCAGCATCGAGACCTACACCCGCGGCCGGACCTTCGTGCACGTCGACATCGAGCCGACCCAGATCGGCCGGGTGTTCGCGCCCGACTACGGCATCGTGTCCGATGCCAAGGCCGCGCTGGAGGCGTTCGTCGAGGTCGCCCGGGAGTGGAAGGCCGCCGGCCGGCTCGCGGACCGCTCCGCCTGGGCCGAGGAGTGCCGCGCGCGGAAGCGGACGATGCAGCGCAAGACGCAGTTCGACGAGGTCCCGGTCAAGCCGCAGCGCGTCTACCAGGAGATGAACAAGGCGTTCGGGCCCGACACCCGCTACGTCACCACGATCGGGCTCTCGCAGATCCAGGCGGCGCAGCTGCTGCACGTCTACCGGCCGCGGCACTGGATCAACGCCGGCCAGGCCGGCCCGCTCGGCTGGACGCTGCCCGCCGCGCTCGGGGTGGCCACCGCCGATCCCGAGGCGACGGTCGTGGCGCTCAGCGGTGACTACGACTTCCAGTTCCTCGTCGAGGAGCTCGCGGTCGGGGCGCAGTTCAACATCCCGTACGTCCACGTGCTGGTGAACAACGCCTACCTCGGCCTGATCCGCCAGGCACAGCGCGGGTTCGACATGGACTTCTGCGTGCAGCTGTCCTTCGAGAACGTGAACTCACCCGAGATCGGCGGGTACGGCGTCGACCACGTCAAGGTCGCCGAGGGACTCGGCTGCAAGGCGCTCCGGGTCTCCGAGCCCGACGAGATCCTGCCGGCGCTGGAGGAGGCCAAGAAGCTGATGGCCCAGTTCCAGGTGCCGGTCGTCGTCGAGATCATCCTGGAGCGGGTCACGAACGTGTCGATGGGTACCGAGATCGACGGCGTCGTGGAGTTCGAGGAGCTGGCCGAGCGCGGCGAGGACGCCCCGACCGCGATCGCCCTGCTGGACTGAGAGGGCTCGCTGATGCCCCGGGTCCTGATCGCCTCCGACAAGTTCAAGGGCTCGCTCACCGCGGCCGAGGTCGCCGCGGCGGTGCGAGCAGGCGTACGACGTGCGCGGCCCGATGCCGTCGTCGACGCGCTCCCTGTGGCCGACGGCGGTGACGGGACGCTGGCCGCGGCCGAGGCCGCCGGGTTCGTCCTGGTCGAGGTCGAGGCCACCGGTCCGACCGGCGAGCCGGGGCGGACGTCGTACGCCCGCAAGGGCGACCTGGCGGTCGTCGAGCTGGCGGCGGTGTCGGGCTTGTCCCGGCTGCCCGACGGTGTGCCAGCGCCGATGACCGCGACCAGTCGCGGGACCGGCGAGGTGATCGCCGCCGCTGTGGCGGCGGGCTGTCGGCGCGTGGTGCTCGGCATCGGCGGCAGCGCCTCGACCGACGGGGGCCTCGGGCTGGTCCGCGGTCTGGGCGCGCGGGCGCTCGACGCAGACGGCCGCGAGGTCGGTGAGGGCGGCGGCGCGTTGAGTGCGGTGCGGACTCTCGACCTGTCCCCGCTCCGCGAGCGGATGGCGGGGGTAGCGGTGACCGTTGCCTGCGACGTCGACAACCCGCTCACCGGCCCTCGGGGAGCGGCCGCGGTCTACGGTCCGCAGAAGGGCGCCGACCCGGCGCACGTGCGCGAGCTCGACGGGGCCCTGTCGCACTGGGCCGACGTGGTCGCCGGCAGCACGGGCGTGGACGAACGGGACGCCCCCGGGGCGGGTGCCGCCGGTGGCGTCGGCTTCGCCGCCGTGGCCCTGCTGGGCGCCGAGCTGCGCTCCGGGATCGCGCTGGTGCTGGAGCTGATGGGGTTCGCCGACCGGCTCACCGGCGTCGACCTCGTGATCACGGGGGAGGGCTCGCTCGACGAGCAGACCCTGCACGGCAAGGTGGTCGCCGGGGTCGCGGCCGCCGCGGGTGCCGCGGGGATCCCGGTGGTGGCAGTCTGCGGCCGTGCCAGCCTCGACCAGGACCGGCTCCGCGAGGCGGGGGTCGCCGCGGCGTACTCCCTGACCGACCTGGAGCCCGACGTACGACGCTGCATGGCCGAGCCCGTGCCGCTCCTCCAGCGGGTCGGTGAGCGGATCGCGGTGGACCGGCTGGCGGCGCTCGCCGTACCTCTCGGTGGAGCGCCGGCATGAGGCTGCTGCGCGTCGGGCCGCCCGGGGCCGAGCGGCCGGCGGCCCTCGACGCCGACGGCATCCTGCGCGACCTGTCCTCGGTTGTGGCGGAGGTCGACGGCGCGTTCCTCGCAGACCGCGCGGCCCTGGCCGCGGTCGCCGAGGCCCTCGACGCGGGGACGCTCCCGGAGGTCGCGCGGGCGACGCGCCGCGGGGCGCCGTTCGCGCGGCCGGGCAAGGTGGTGGGCATCGGGCTCAACTACCGCTGCTACGCAGCCGAGAGCGGGGCCGCGATGCCGGAACGGCCGGTGGTCTTCCTCAAGCCCGGCAGCACCGTGTGCGGCCCCGAGGACGGCATCGACCTGCCGCCGGGCAGCACCGCCACCGACCACGAGGTCGAGCTCGGCGTGGTGATCGGCCGGGCACTGCGCCGGTGCGACGACCCCGCGCGTGCGCTCGCCTCGGTGGGCGGCTACGTCGCGGTCAACGACGTGACGGAGCGGCACCTGGCCGCGGACGGTCCGACCTGGGCCAAGGGCAAGTGCTGCGACACGTTCACCCCTGCCGGACCGTGGCTGGTGACCCCCGACGAGGTCGCCGACCCCCAGGCGCTCGCCCTCGAGCTGCGCGTCAACGGGGAGCTGCGGCAGGCCGGCGACACCAAGGACATGGCGTTCTCCGTGGCCGAGCTCTTGTGCTACCTCAGCGGGTTGATGACGCTGGAGCCCGGGGACCTGGTCCTCACCGGCACGCCGGCCGGTGTAGCGGCGGGGCGCCCCGACCCCAAGCCGTTTCTACGGGACGGTGATGTCGTGGAGCTCGAGGTCGAGGGCCTCGGGCGGCAGCGGACACCGGTGCGCGCCGCGGGGCGGTCGGACGAGAGGAGTGTCGGGTGAGCCAGCTGGACCTGGTGGTCCGCGCGGAGCGGGCGATCATCGCTGGTGGCCAACGTTCGGTCGCGGTGGGCGTCCTGGACGGCACCGTCGTCGCGGTCGAGTCCTTCGCGGCCGACCTCCGCGCCGACCAGGTGGTCGAGCTGGGCGCCGACGAGGTGCTGATGCCGGGCGTCGTCGACTCCCACGTCCACGTCAACGACCCCGGCCGGACCGAGTGGGAGGGCTTCGCGAGCGCCACCCGCGCGGCCGCCGCCGGCGGTGTCACGACGATCGTCGACATGCCGCTCAACAGCATCCCGCCGACGGTGGACCTCGCTGCGCTCGAGGTGAAGCGCAAGACCGCAAGCGGCCAGTCGTACGTCGACGTCGGCTTCTGGGGCGGCGCCGTGCCCGGCAACGTCGCCGAACTGGCGCCGCTGCACGACGCGGGTGTCTTCGGGTTCAAGTGCTTCCTGCTGCACTCCGGGGTCGACGAGTTCGCGCCGCTGGACGCCGCCGGGCTCGGGGCGGCGATGCGGGAGATCGCGAGGTTCGACGGACTGCTGATCGTGCACGCCGAGGACGCCCACGCCATCGCCCACGCGCCCGAGCCGCACGGTGGTCAGTACGCCGACTTCCTCGCGTCACGACCGCGGGACGCCGAGAACCGCGCGGTCCAGCAGCTGATCGACCTGTCCCGTGCGACCGGCTGCCGGGTGCACGTGTTGCACGTCTCCAGTGCGGAGGCGCTGCCGGTGCTCGCGGAGGCCCGCCGCGGGGGAGTCCGCGTCACCGCCGAGACCTGCCCCCACTACCTGTCCTTCGCCGCCGAGGAGATCGCCGACGGCGCGACTCTGTACAAGTGCTGCCCGCCCATCCGGGAGCGGGACAACCGCGACCGGCTCTGGGACGGCCTCCGGGACGGAGTCCTGGACCTGGTGGTGTCCGACCACTCACCGTCCACGATCGAGCTCAAGCGGCTCGAGGAGGGCGACTTCGGCACCGCCTGGGGAGGCATCTCCTCGCTGCAGGTCTCCCTGCCGGCGGTCTGGACCGAGGCACGTCGACGGGGGCACGACCTCGTCGACGTCGCGCGCTGGATGTGCGAGGGGCCGGCTGCCCAGACGGGGATGCGCGGCAAGGGCCGGATCGCGCTCGGCTGCGACGCGGACTTCGCCGTACTCGCTCCGGAGGAGACGTTCGTGGTGGACGCTCGGAACCTGCACCACAAGAACGCGGTCACGCCGTATGCCGGACGCGAGCTGGCGGGCGTCGTCCGCAGCACCTGGCTGCGGGGCGCACGGATCGACCTCGACGCGGACCCCCGCGGCCGGTTGTTGAGAAGAGGAGACGCATGAACCCCCGCTACTACGCGCCGAAGGGCGGCCTGCCCGGTCAGACCGAGCTGACCACCGACCGCGCGGTGTTCACGGAGGCGTACGCCGTCCTCCCGCGTGGCACGATGCGCGACATCGTCACCAGCGCGCTGCCGTACTGGGACGCCACCCGGTTGTGGGTGATCGCCCGGCCGCTGTCGGGGTTCGCGGAGACGTTCTCCCAGTACATCGTCGAGGTGTCGCCCGGCGGCGGGAGCGACCGTCCCGAGCTCGACCCGGGCGCCGAGGGCGTGCTGTTCGTGGTCGAGGGCACGGCGCGGCTCACGATCGCCGGCGAGGACCACTCGCTCACCCCCGGCGGCTACGCCTTCCTGCCGCCGGGCTGTGACTGGCAGCTGCGCAACGAGAGCGACGAACGGATCGTCTTCCACTGGATCCGGAAGGCCTACGAGCCGGTCGACGGCATCGAGGTCCCCGAGCCGTTCGTGACGAACGAGACCGAGGTCGAGGGCGGCGAGATGCCGGGCACCGACGGGCGGTGGACGACGCAGCGCTTCACCGACCCCGCGGACGTCCGGCACGACATGCACGTCAACATCGTCAGCTTCGAGCCGGGCGGGGTGATCCCGTTCCCGGAGACGCACGTCATGGAGCACGGGCTGTACGTCCTCGAGGGCAAGGCGGTCTACCTCCTCAACAAGGACTGGGTCGAGGTGCAGGAAGGCGACTTCATGTGGCTGCGGGCGTTCTGCCCGCAGGCCTGCTACGCCGGCGGCCCCGGGCGGTTCCGGTACCTGCTCTACAAGGACGTCAACCGGCACGCCAAGCTGAGCCGCCAGTACCTCTGAGGCCGGCACGCCCGCGCAGCTGGTCCGATGGGCGTACGCTCGCAGGCACCTCTACCGACGGGGGCGGCCATGCGCGTTGCTGCGGTTCAGACCGCCACGATCCTGGCCGATGTCGATGCCAACCTCGCTGGCTGCGAGCGCCAAGCAAGCGAGGCGGCCCAAGAGGGCGCGGAGTGGATCCTGCTCCCGGAGTTCTTCACGACCGGCGTGGCGTTCAAGCCCGAGCTGGTCGACTGCGCACTTCCGCCCGACGGAGCGGCGACCCAGCTTCTTCTGGGCGTGGCGAAACGTCACGACGTGACGATCGGTGGTTCGTTCCTGTGCCTTGACGATGACGGCCACGTCCGCAACGCGTTCTTCCTCGCCACATCCGACGGCATCGTCGGCCGGCACGACAAGGACATCCCCAGCGCGTGGGAGAACTGTTTCTACGTCGGCGGCACCGACGACGGGATCCTCGACGTCGACGGCCTACCCGTGGGCGTGGCCCTCTGCCTCGAGTACAACCGGACTCAGACAGTCCGGCGCCTGCGCGGCAAGGTCGACCTGGTCGTGGGTGGATCCAACAAGTGGGGCGCACCCAAGGGATCGCCCGCCTATCTGCACCGAGGGGCCGAGCGGCTGTGTGAATGGGTTCCCCCGTTCGCTCGCCAGATGGGCTGCCCGGTGGTCGACGCGAACCACACCGGGCCGCTGCGGTTCAAGATGCCGATGGTCGGTCTGCCGTACATCACCGAGCTTCAGGGCGGGTCAATCATCTGCGACGCTCGCGGCGACACGCTCGCCTACCGGCACCGGGACCAGGGCGCCGGCATCGTCGTCGCAGACGTGGAACCCGGGCGCATCGAGCCAGTCGACCCGATCCCCGACCGATTCTGGATCAACGAGATGGACGTGGTGACGCGAAACCTGAGCTGGCGCCTGCCGAACTGGCACGGCAAGCGCTGGTACGACCGCCACGGCCAAGGCGCGCGACGCCGAACACCGTCGGCGAGGGAAAATGCCTAGTCGCTAACGCCCCGCCACAGGGTCGAGTCGTGCCACTAGTTGTTGAGCGATCGCTCACAGACGATCCGCCCGTAGCCGCTCTCCCGGCGCGGGACCAGGAGCGTCGTGTCGCAGGTCTTCTTGGGTTCGGTCGGCATCGCGTACACCAGGCGATGTGAGTTCGCGATCGCGGTGAGCTGCTCTGCGCTGATCGACCACCTCGCATCCGCTTCGTTCAATGTCGTGGCCTTGACGTACTCCCGAGCGATGACTCCGAATCCGTAGTCGCGTCGATTGACGACCTGGCGCATGTACCAGCGCGACTCGGCGTCACCGTTGGGACGGGTGAAGCCCACGCGCGAGCGCCGGAGCTCCGACACGGACGTGATCGCGACGCTGCCATCGGCGAGTGTGTCCGCAGTGCAGCGTTCCATCTCCTGTGAAGCCAGGTTCTCCTCGCAGTAGCGTTCGGCGCTGCCCTCGTTCGACGACTGGTCGTGCCGGAGGATGATCATGAGTTGGTTGGCCAGTGAGAGGTCGTACCACGCAGTCCAGGAGTCGGTGTAGGCGTAGTCCTTCGGCCGAAGCCGGGTGTAGCCGTCCAGGGTCGGCTCAATCCGGCCCTCGACACCGGCTGGGAGTGCATCGCCCAGGAGCCGGCGCACTTCCGAGTCGAACGCCGCTGGGAACGTTGCCGGGTCGAACTCGTCGAGAGTCTCTTGGGCGGCCGCAGGCACGTCCGAGCCCTTCGAGTCGGTGTCGCTCGGCAGTATTCCGGCGCCGAAGATGGTGGCCGCTACGGCGAGGGTGGCTGCTGCGGGTACGGCGATGATGAGGCGACGTCGGCGATGCGCCCGATGTGCTGCATCGATGAGATCGGCGCTGGTCAGCCCGAGAGGTGGTTCGTCCGCGAGCACCTCGCTACGGATCAGAATGCGGAGATCCTCGCCTGTCATCGGGTCACCTCGTCGTCGAGCTGCAGTTGGGGCATCAGCGCACGGAGACTTTGGAGCGCGCGGGCGGTCTGACTCTTCACCGTTCCCTGAGCCACCCCGAGCGCGACCGCGACGTCAGCGACCGAGAGGTCGTCCAGGTACCGCAGGACGATGACGGCGCGTTGCTGGGGTGGCAGCGACTTCAGCGCGCGGGTGAGGTCCAGGTCGGAAGAGGTCAGGCCGACACTTCCATCAGGTAGCTCGTCGCTGACCATTTCACGCCGGTGCTTGCGCAGGTAGGAGAGGCAGACGTTGATCAGGGTCCGACGGGTGTAGGCGTCCAAGCCGTCCTTGCTGATCCGGGGCCATGCCAGGTACAGCTTCACAAAGGTCGTTTGCACCATGTCCTCGGCCGTGTGCCACTCCCACACGATGAGGTAGGCCGTGCGACGCAGTGAGAGTGCTACGGCGCTGAAGTACTCGTCGACTTCCTGAGCCCGCGCGGTGCCGTCCACCAAACCCTCCAACCGTCCTGTTCTGACACTTCTACTCCGCAGACCGGGTGAAAGGTTCAGGCGCGTCTGGCGGTCTTATCTGCGGCGGTGGAATCGGATGTCGCCGTTGGGGAGGATCTCGTGGGTGTAGTTGGGGTCGTGGAGCAGGTGGTGGTGGTGGGGGCAGCCGAGGATGCCGTCGGCGATGTCGGTCTTCCCGCCTTGGGACCAGGGTTTCAGATGATGTGCTTCGCACCAGGGTGCGGGGACGGTGCAGCCTTCGCCGCGGCAGGTCTTGTCGCGCAGGGCCATGGCTTTGCGTTGGGCCGGTGAGAAGAGGCGTCGTGTGCGGCCGAGGTCGAGGATCTCGCCCTTCCCGCCGAGGACGACCGGGATGATGCCGGCGGTGCAGGCCAGCCGGCCGATGGCTTCGGCGGACAGGTTGTCGCCGGCGGAGAGGTCGGCGTCGATCAGGCCGCCGGTGGCCAGCCGCTTGATCAGGGACTCCTCGGTGATGGTGACCATCACGGTGGAGGCATCGCCGCCGTGGGCGGGGAGCTTGCGGGGGTTGAGGTGTTCGATCAGGGCGCAGAACGCCCGGCCGAGTTTGCGGGGGTAGGGGATGCGGTCTTCTTCCCCGGTGGGTGCGTCGTTGGCCTTGCGCGGTGAGGTGAAGGCTTCGAGGTAGGTGCGGAGCCGGGCGGCGGCCTCGTCGGGGATGATCCCGGACAGTCGGGTTGTCCCGTCTCCGACCGGGCGTAGCGAGAGCCGGGTCTTCTCCCGGGCTCGCTGTTCCTCGGCCTCCAACCGTTTCGCGGCTTCGGCCTCGGCGATCTCGGGGGCGACGACGTCGAGGATGTGCCGGGCCAGGCGGCGCAGCTCACTGGGCCGGTAGTCGCGCGCGTAGTCGACGAGCTGTTCCTCGGCCTTTGCGATCACCTCGGTCCCGACCCGGTCGGGGAGGTTGTCGAGGCCGGCGACGATCACCCGCGCCTGCTCGGCCGACACGGTCCCGTCGGCCATCCCCGCCGCCACGGCGGTCCAGCGGCGGTCCAACGCCTGGGCCAGCCGGGCCTCGGCCCGCGCTGTCGAGGAGTCCGCCCGGGTCTGGTGGGCCAGCCAGGCGCCGACATCGCGGGCACCGGCCTCCATAGCGACGTCGCCGGCAGCGGCGAGGACTCGCAGCTTCAGCTCCGCCAGCATCCCTTCCAGGGCGGCGATCGGCAATCCCCTGAAACCGTAGAGACCTGATTTTGTCGGATCTCGTGGGCCGGCATCCCGCTCGTCGCTCGGGGACCGCGCCCGGAGTCGGGGTCAAGGCTGGCCGTAGGCCACCCCAGGGGCTTGGCCTTGACGTCGACGAGGACGTGGTCACGCTGGATGCGCGGGATCGGGTCGTTCACGCCGCCTCCTCCTTGGCCTGCCCCAACTCGCCGGTGTGCAGCGCGAGCTCGTAGGCGATTGGGGAACGCATCCCCAGGGAGGAGTGGCGCCGGTCGTGGTTGTACTCCTCGATCCACGCGGCCACCCGCCGGCGAGCCTGGGCCTTGGTGGTGAAGTGCTCGAGGCGGCGGAGCTCGAACTCCACGGTGGAGTGCCAGCTCTCGATGACCGAGTTGTCCAGCGCCGAGCCCACCCTGCCCATCGACTGGGTGATGCCGACCCGGCCGCAGGCGGCCTGGAAGTTCTTCGCGGTGTACTCGGCAGGTTCAACTGATCGGTGTGCATGATCACCTCGTCCAGGGTGTCCTTGCCGCCGCGGACCGCGACCGCCATCTGCAGTGCCGCGGTGGCCAGGTCGGCGTCGTGGTGCTCACCGACACCGAATCCGACGATGCGCCGCGAACCCATGTCCAACACCGAGTCCAGGTAGAGCTTGCCCTCATCGGTGGGGATCTCGGTGCCGTCCCCGTACCACTTGTGGTTGAGACGATCGGTGGCGAAGTTCCGGCCGATCAGGTCCGGTGCCCGCCACTTGCCCCGGCCCTGCCGGGTGGTCTGCTTGCGCCGCCGCTTGCGCCGCGCCTGCAGGCCCATCTCGCGCATCAGCGCTGCGACGGTGTTCTCGCTCACCGACCAGCCCTCATCACGCAGGTCCGCGGTGATCCGCGGGGACCCGTATCTGCCGCGGTGCTGGGCGAACAGCCTGCGGACCTCGACCTTGAGCTGCTCCCGGCGGGCGTGCCGGGGCGAGGGATCGCCGTGCCGCCACTTGTAGAACCACGCCGGGGACACCGACAACGCCCGACACGCGGTCGCATGCGGAACCCCGTGCTCTGCCCTCTGAGCGGCGATTGTGGTTCCCCCCGAATCGTGGAGGGCTTCCCTATGCGGCTTCCCGGTCGGGGGCCGCGGTGTTCTCGTAGTTGATCGGGCTCATCATGCCCGCCGCGCTGTGTCGGCGCTGGTGGTTGTAGAAGCC
>NZ_QXGH01000018.1 GCF_003515065.1 Nocardioides immobilis | reverse complement strand
TTCACCCCGTCCGAGGACGGCATCAGCGGCGAGATCCGCTCCCATTGATCGTCAGAAAGCACCCGTTCGCGAGACATGACCGCATCAAAACAGCCCCACGCTCCGGAACATAGGAGACACGCCCTAGCGGTGCAGCCGTGGATGCAGAGCAGGTCTGACGGATCGGTCATGAGCGTCCTCGCCTAGTTGACTAGGCGTCAAATATAATTGACGCAGCGTCAAAAGAGAAGACGTTTGTCAGGCGCGGCCCCCGATCGAGGCCAACCAGATCTGCTTGAGCACCTCGACGGTCTCCTCGCTCGCTGCGGCGCCGGCTCTGTCGCTCCGGTCCTGGTAGAGCAGGTACATGGTCGCTTCGCCGAGGCGGCGCACCAGTGCGGGGACGTCGTCCAGGACCGGTGTCACCAGTCCCGCGGCCCGGTCGCGCTCGACCTGCTGCGAGATGAGGCCGGCGATCCGTGCGACCTGCTCCTTCCACACGCGAGCGAGCTCCTCGTTGAGCGGGAGGGCCTCGACCGACGCGATCAGCAAGGCTTCGTGCGCCTGCCAGATGCGGAGGGCGTCGCGGAGCACCCGGCTGACGAAGTCGCCGACCGACTCTGCGTCCGGGCGGACGTAGGAGCCGGTGACCTCGACGAACTCGGACCAGAGCGCGGCGGACGCGAACCCGAGCGCGGCGTACTTCGACTCGAAGTAGAAGTAGAACCCCGAGCGGGTGACGCCCGCCTCGGCGGTGATGTCCGCGACGGACAGGTCTCCGAACCGCTTCTCCTCCAGGAGGCGGGTCATCGCCTGAAGAATGGAGTCCCGTTGCAGGTCACCCTTGCGGGTGGGTCGACGGTCCTCGCCCCTCGCTGCCGGAGACCGCAGGCTCGAGGGACGTGTGGGTGGCACGACAGCCACCCTAAGCCCCGTCCGGGCCGGATCCTTTCCGCCAGAGTCATCCCGCCAGCCGGTTGATCTTGCGGATCTGCTTGTCGAAGGCACGCCACGGGACCAGGCGGCGCAGGACGCTGACCCGTCCGGCCAGCGGGCCGGCGGGGTAGCGCAGCCGCGGGTTGGCATCGGTCGCGGCTGCGACGATCACCTTCGCGACGACGGTGGGGTCGTCGGCCTTGGCCATCGCCTCGGTGATCACGTCGCGAGCGACGTCCCGCTGTCCGGCGTACGCCGGGAGGGGCGACGCGGACCACGCGGCGTTCGCCTCGAAGGCAGTGCTGGTGTAGCCCGGCTCGACCAGGAGCACGCGGACGCCGTGCTCCCGGACCTCATGGTCGACGGACTCCGAGTAGCCCTCGACCGCGTGCTTCGTCGAGGCGTAGACGGCCATGTACGGCGCGGGGATCAGGCCCACGACGGACGAGATGTTGATGACCCGGCCAGCGCCCTCGGCCCGCATGTGCGGCAGGACCGCGTTCGTCATCCGGATCGTGCCGAAGACGTTGGTTTCGAAGACTGCCTTGGCCTGGCTGATCGAGCTCTCCTCGGCCGCCCCGGCCATGCCCACGCCGGCGTTGTTGACGAGCACGTCGATCCGGCCGAACCGTTCGATCACCTCGGCCACCAAGGCGCTGACCGACTCGTCCCGGGTCACGTCGAGATCCAGGAAGGTCACGCCGTCGAGCGGTGCGACCCGGGTCGCATCCCTGCTGGTGCCGACGACGGAGAACCCGGCGTCGAAGAGTGCGCGCGCGGCTGCGCGGCCGATTCCCGAAGAGGCGCCGGTGACCAATGCCACCGACTGACGTGCGTGCTTACTCGTTGCCATCTGTCGTCTCCTGTGCGTTGAGGGTGAGCTCCCTCGACCTCGGCCGCCTTCACGGTAGGAGGGCCCGTTTGGCGCGTCATAGGACGCGTGCGCCTCGACCTGGGACAGGTGCGCCGCCGCGGAGATCACGTCAGGCCGGGGTCTCCTGCGCCAGTCCGGCGTGGATCGTGCGTGTCGTTGACATGAGAGCGAGTGTTCTCTACCGTGATGTGACAGCGCCCACACCGACCGCAGACGGAGTCGTCGGGCTGAGACCGAGAGTTGCTCGGAGCAAGGACCAGCACGTGAAACTCGAGCACTCGTTCCACGTCGATGACGATGTCGACGCGGCCTGGGACGTCCTCAACGACGTCCGTAGAACGGCCCTGTGCATGCCAGGAGCTGCGGTCGACACCGTCGACGGCGACGACATCACCGGACGGTGCAAGGTCAAGCTCGGACCGATCACGCTGACCTACCGGGGGCAGGCGACGTTCATCGAACGCGACGCCGCAGCTCACCGGATCGTGCTGGAAGGGCAGGGCCAGGACGGGTCCAACGGGCGCGCGTCGATCACTGTCGTCGCCAACCTGACCGCCGATGGAGGTCGGACCCGGGTGGATCTCGAGACCGACCTCAAGCTCACCGGGAAGCCCGCCCAGTTCGGCCGCGGCGTCATGGCCGATGTCAGCGACCGGCTGATCGGCCAGTTCGCTGACGCACTCGCGCAGCAGCTCGCTGCTGACCAGCCGACCTCCGGTGAGCTCGAGCCAAGCTCCGAAGGCGACCTCGCGCCGGCGGAACCGCTGGATCTCCTCGCAGTGGCAAGCGACGCGGTAGCTCGCCGCTCGGCCGTGGTGGCGGCCTCGCTGGTCTGCGCACTGCTCCTCGTCATCGGCACCCGGCGGGCGTCACAGCGACGTTCACGGCGCCGCCAGCACTGATCACCCCTCGAGTCAACGGAGCGCCCACCCATGTCACACCACGCAGTCACCACTGAACGGTCCGCTGACGCGCACCGGGTTGCGATCTCCTACGTGCTCAACGGGGGACCGGTGAGCTGTGAGGTGGACGCGCGGACCCTGCTGGTGCACCACCTCCGGGAGGAACGCAACCTCACCGGGACCCACGTCGGTTGCGACACCAGCCAGTGCGGCGCCTGTGCGGTCCACGTCGACGGACGAGCCGTGAAGTCGTGCACGGTCCTCGCGGCCCAGGTCCACGGCTGCGAGGTGACGACGATCGAAGGGGTGCGAGGCGAGGGTCCGGACGGACTGCACCCCGTCCAGGAGGCGCTGCGACGCAAGCACGGACTGCAATGCGGCTTCTGCACGCCGGGCGTCGTGATGACGGCGCTGAACCTGCTCGAGACCGACGAACCACTGACGACCGCACAGGTCCAGCACGGACTCACCGGCAACATCTGCCGTTGCACCGGCTACCAGAACATCGTCGATGCCCTCGTCGAGCTGTCCGCGGCTGGTCCGGAGTCGGTCGATGAGTAGCACGACGGCACCGGCGCAACCGGTGACCTCGAGGCAGTACGTCGGAGAGTCCGTGCCCCGGCGCGAAGACTTCCGGTTCCTGACGGGCACGGGAAAGTTCACCGAGGACATCAAGCTGACCGGGCTGGTCTACGCGTCGGTGGTGCGCTCCACCCTCGCCCATGCGGACATCGTCTCCATCAACACCGACGCCGCTCGTGCCCAACCGGGTGTGGTCGCGGTCTTCACGGCCGCCGACTTCGGCGACGACGAGGTCGGAACGATCCCGACCGACTGGACGCTGCCCATCATGGACGGCATCCCCGCTCGGTACCCGCTCGCTCGCGAGACCGTGAAGTACGTCGGTGAGGGAGTGGCGGTGGTCGTCGCCGAGACCCGCGCCCAGGCTGACGACGCCATCCACTTCGTCGACGTCGAGTACGTCGAACGTCCTGCGGTGGTCGACACGGAGGGCGCTGCACGTGAGGGCGCGCCTCTGGTGCACGAGCACTACGAGCGCAACACCTCCTACCTCTGGCACCTCGGCACCGGCGACTGGGAGGCCGTGGCAGCGGCTGCCGATCACGTGATCGATGTCCGGTTGGTCAACCAGCGCGTCCACGCCAGCTCGCTGGAGGCGCGCGTGTCCCTTGCCGACTACCAGGTCGGCACCGGCACGCTCACGTTGTACCTCGGCACGCAGAACGTCCACGTCGTACGCCGGAACCTCTCGATCGCCATCGGCATCCCCGAGAACCGCATCCGCGTCGTCACTCCCGCCGTCGGTGGGGCGTTCGGATCGAAGCTGTGCCTCTATCCCGAGGACGTCATCGTGTCCGCGGTGAGCCGCCGCCTGGGCCGGCCGGTGCGATGGGCAGAGACGCGGGCCGAGCACTTCACCGGCACGTCCGGCGGGCGCGACCACGTCGAGTACGTCTCGCTGGCCGCTGACGACCAGGGCAAGATCCTGGCCCTGAAGGTCACGACCTACGCCAACCTGGGTGCCTACGTCTCGGGCATGGGCGCCGGCATCCCGGTGGTGGCGGGGATGGTCTTCCCCGGGGTCTACGACATCGCCGTCGCCGATGTCGACATCCACGGTGTCTTCACCAACACCAGCACCACCGAGACCTACCGAGGCGCAGGACGGCCGGAGGCCGCCTACCTGATCGAGCGGGCTGTCGACGAGCTCGCCGCCAAGACCGGTATCGACCGCGTCGAGCTGCGCCGCCGGAACTTCATCCAGCCGCACCAGTTCCCGTACTCGAACGCCACCGGCATGACCTACGACTCCGGCGACTACGAGAGGGCCCTGGACAAGGCGCTCGACATGGTCGGCTGGGATGCGCTGCTCGCCGAGCAGGAGGCAGCCCGGACGCAAGGAAGGATCGTCGGACTCGGGCTGAGTGTCTACACCGAGTTCTGCGGGTTCGGCGACGCGTTCCAGCTGCAGCTCGTGGGCTTCGACCGGGCCACCTGGGAGCAATCGGTCATCACGGTGACCAGGACTGGGTCGGTGATCGTCCAGGTCGGCATCGACGCCGCCGGCCAGGGCCACGAGACCTCGATCGCCCAGATCGTTGCGACCGAGCTCGGGCTCGACATCGACGACGTCGAGGTGCTCCAGGGCGACACCGACATCGTTCACTTCGGCACCGGGACGTTCAACTCACGATCGATGTCCAGCGCCGGGACCTCAGCCGCGCTCGCCGCTCGCAAGATCATGGCCAAGGCCACCCGGCTCGCCGCCCACCTGCTCGACGCCGATGTCGACGACCTCGTCTACCAGGACGGGGTCTTCACCGTCGGCCCGGACGGTGGCCGGCAGCTGAGCTTCGAGGACGTCGCCGTCGAGGCGTGGCGGGGAGTCGACCTCCCCGAGGGGATGGAGCCGACGCTGAAGGAGATGGCGGTGTTCGACCCACCCGCTTTCACCAGCCCGTTCGGGGTGCACGTCGCCGCAGTGGAGGTCGACCCCGACACCGGCGCCATCACCATCGACCGCTACATCGCCGTCGACGACTGCGGCAACCTGATCAACCCGCAGCTCGTCGACGGCCAGATCCACGGCGGAGTCGCACAAGGCATCGGTCAGGCCCTCTACGAAGGTCTCTCCTGGGACGAGGACGGCCAGCCGACGGCGGCCAGCTTCATGCAGTACGCCGTTCCCCGGGCGCACCAGCTGCCCCGTCTCGAAACGGGCCACACCGTCACGCCTTCGCCCGTCAACCCGCTCGGGGTCAAGGGTGTCGGTGAGTCGGGTGCGATCGGTTCGCAGCCCGCCGTCGTCAACGCGGTCATGGACGCGGTGCGCCGGCTCGGCGTCGACAACCTCGACATGCCGCTCACCCCCGCCAAGGTGTGGACAGCGCTGCAGGAGGCCGCGAAGTGATCCCGTCGACGTTCGCCTACGCCGCACCGGAAACCCTCCACGATGCGATGTCGATCCTGGCGGCCAACGCCGACGAGACCAAGATCATGGCCGGCGGACAGAGCCTCATCCCCCTGCTCAAGCTGCGTCTCGCCGGCCCAGCAGTGGTCATGGACATCTCCCGTCTCGCCGACCTGCGGGGGATCGAGGAGACACCGTCGGGGTTCAGGATCGGCGCACTGGTCACTCATGAACGCCTCATCAACGACGGCGCGGTCACCCGGCGGTGGTCGATCGTCGAGGACGCGGGCGAGGACCTGGCAGACCCCCTCGTGCGCAACCTGGGGACCTTCGGTGGGTCACTGGCCCATGCCGATCCGGCCGGAGACTGGCCGGCTGTGGCTCTCGCGACGGACGTCGTCGTACACGTCCAGAGCCTGCGGGGCGCCCGTGAGATCCCCATCGAGGACTTCTTCACCTACCTGTTCACCGCGGACCTCGCCGACGACGAGATCCTCACCCACGTCGACCTTCCCAAGCCGGCGCCGGGGACGGTCACGGCGTACGTGAAGATCGCCCATCCGGCCTCGGGCTATGCCGTCGCAGCGGCGGGGGTCCGGCTCACCATCGACGCCGGCGGCACCTGCCGGGCTGCCCGGGTCGCCCTGACCGGCGTGGCGACGACACCGCTGCGTGCGGCGGAGGCAGAACGCGCGCTCGAGGGCGCCGTGATCGACGACGCCGCAGTACGACGCGCCGTCGAGTGCGCCGCTGACGGCATCGACGTCATGGGTGACACCTACGCGCCCGTCGACTACCGCCGGCACCTCATCGGCGTGGTGACGGGTCGCGCGATCCAGCGCGCCCTGGGTCGCCGGCCGTGACCGTCCGAGAAGCAAGAGAGGCAAGACCATGACCGACCAGCTGAAGTTCTTCTCCGAGGAGTGGTGCGCCGCAGCCGCCGCTGCACACCAGGGCGAGCTCGCCGTACGGCAGAGCAAGACCCTCAAGGACCCTGCCAACTTCAATCGCATCCTGGGCTTCGGGGTGACGGACCGGCCCGATCTGGTCACGCAGGTCGAGATCGTGGCCGGCCGGGTCGTGAGCTGGTCGGCGACCAACCTCCATCCCGAGGACCAGGTCTTCGCCAGCTTCCAGGGGAAGGTCGAGCACTTCCGGGAGGCCGCCGAGGGAAGGACTCCCGCGGCGAACCTGGTCATGGGCGGCAAGGTGCGCCTGGTCCGAGGAACGATGAAGGACGCCATCGAGAACGCCCGCGCCCTGAACGTCCTCATCGGCGCCTGGGGCGACCTGCCGACCGACTGGGACGTCTGAGCCCTCCGCACGGACGGTGAAGAGAGACCGATGCGCGACATCCTCGACGGGCTGACTGCGTGGCGCGCCCGAGGCGAACCGTTCGCGCTCGCCACGGTCGTCCAGACCTGGAGCTCCGCTCCGCGCCCACCCGGCACCGCGATGGCTGTGTCGGCGGCCGGGGAGGTGCTCGGCAGCATCTCCGGCGGATGCGTCGAAGGCGACACCTACGAGCTGGCGCGGCACGTCATCAAGAGTGGCGAGGCCGCGCTCGCGCGCTTCGGCGTGACCGACGACGACGCATTCGCATCCGGTCTCACCTGCGGCGGCATCATCGACGTGTTCGTCGAGCCTGTCGGAGAACTGCAGTACCCGACGTTCGACAAGGTCCTCGACGCGATCCGAGGCCACCGTCCGGTCGTCGTCGCCACCGTCACCTCCGGGACCGCCGTCGGGCAACACGTCACCCTGGACGAGTCCGGGGTGGTCGCATCGGCGGCCGGCCTTAAGCCCGACGACAGCCTGGTGTCCCGGATGGGCGCCATGCTCACCCAGTCAGACACCGACGTCATCCACGGCGGGCAGACGACCGGCTCGCTGCCGTCTGCCTCGATGTTCCTCCAGTCGTACGCGCCCCCGCCGCGGATGATCGTCTTCGGCGCGATCGACTTCGCGGCCGCAGTCGCAGACATCGGGAAGTTCCTCGGCTACCACGTCACGGTCTGCGACGCGCGGCCCGTGTTCGCAACCGCGGCCCGGTTCCCCGACGTCGACCGCCTTGTCGTCGACTGGCCGCACCGGTACCTGCGCACCCAGAGGGTCGAGGAGAGCACCGTCCTGTGCGTCCTGACCCACGACCCGAAGTTCGACATCCCCCTCCTCGAGGTCGCACTGGAGACGCCGGCACGCTACATCGGCGTGATGGGCAGTCGCCGCTCACACAGAAGCCGCCTCGAGTCGCTGCGCGGCGCGGGGATCCCCGAAGGGCAGCTCGACCGCCTCTCCTCGCCCATCGGCCTCGACCTGGGGGCGCGAACCTCGGAGGAGACCGCGGTCTCCATCGCCGCCGAGATCATCGCCGCAGCTCGGGGAGCCACTGGGCTCCCGTTGCGCGAACGCGAAGGAGCGATCCACCGATGACTACCTCTCGATGCCCGCACCCCACCAGCAACGGTCAATCCCTAGGAGATTCGATGGCCCACCCGGCTACCCGTGACTACGCGGTCACACTCGACGACGGACCGGATGCCAACGGCATCGCCGGCGTCGTCGCGACGCTTCTGACGCAGAACCTCGAGGCCTTCCCTGCGCGGGTCCGGCTTGCCCGCAAGCTCAAGCGGCCGGTGATCATCAGCGCCAGCGATATCGACAGCACCTGCACCATCACCTGCGGGTCGCATGACGTCACGATCTCCAACGATGTCGTCGGCGAGCCCAGCGTGACCGTGGCGGCAACCGTCGAGCAGATCCTCGACCTGTCACAGCTGCGGATGAAGGCGTCGGGACTCTTGCCAGTGGGCTTCTTCACCAGGCGCGGCATCCGGGTCCTGGCTGCGATCGCGGGCGGCAAGCTCGCTGTGCGCGGCCTGGTCACCCATCCCGTCACCGCGCTGCGCGTGATCGCTCTGCTGTCGGTGGTGTCCTGATGCTCAACGTCGCACAGATCCTGTCGGGCGCGGCCGCGGCCGCGCCTCATCGCACGGCGTTGCGGTTCGGCGACGTCGACATGTCGGTCGAGACTCTCGACACCCTCGCCAAGCAGTGCGCCCGTCTGTTCGCCACTGACGGCGTCGGCCGGGGGCAGCGGGTGGCGATGGTGATGCCGAACGTGCCGCATTTCCCCGTGGCCTACTACGGCGCCCTCCGCGCCGGCGCCACCGTCGTCCCGCTGTCCCCACTGCTCACTGCGGGGGAGCTCGAGTTCATCTTCGGTGACTGTGCGCCCACGGTCGTCGTCGTCTGGAGCGGCTTCCACGAAGCGGTCGCCAAGGCCGCCGAGACCTGCGGTGTGAAGGTGGTCTACTCGGCCGGACCACCGGGCGGGCCGGAGACGGGGCTTCCCGACCTGCTCGAGAGTGCAGCGTGCGCGGTCGGTGATGACGAGATCGCCTGTACCGACGCCTCTGATCTCGCGGTGATCATCTACACGTCGGGCACCACCGGCTCGCCGAAGGGCGCGGCGCTGACGCATGACAACCTGCTGTGGAATACGCGCATCTTCAGCGAGAAGGTCGGCCTGGTGGCCGGCGACGTCGCGCTGGCCGCGTTGCCGTTCTTCCACTCCTTCGGGCAGACCTGCATCCTCAACGCCGGCCTGCACGCAGGCGTCGAGCTGGTGCTTCAGCCACGGTTCGACGCCGCCGCGGCCCTGGATCTCGTCGAGCGCCACAGGATCACCCTGTTCATGGGGGTGCCGAGCATGCACGCAGCGGTCCTGGCAGAACAACGATCGAAGCCGCGGGACCTGTCCTCCCTCCGATGGATGGCGTCGGGCGGGAGCGGCCTGGCAGCCGGCCTCCGCGAGGAGCTGGCCCGCGAGATACCGGTGCCGGTGTTCGAGGGCTACGGCCTTTCCGAGACCTCTCCGATCACCCATGTCTGCGGCCCGGGCTCCCACAAGCCCGGCAAGGTCGGCCAGCCGTTGTGGGGGATCGAGCAGCGGGTCGTCAGCGACGACGGCACCGTGCTGGGTGTGGGCGACGTCGGCGAGCTTCACGTGCGCGGCCACGCAGTGATGTCGGGCTACTACGGCCGACCCGACGCGACGGCCGCCGTGATCGATTCCGGCGGCTGGTTCGCGACAGGCGACCTGGTCACGATCGACGAGGACGGCTTCGTCGAGATCGTCGACCGCAAGAAGGACCTCATCATCCGGAACGGCCACAACGTGTATCCGTCGGACATCGAAGCCGTCCTGAGCGCGCACCCAGCGGTGCAGCTGTCCGCCGTGATCGGCGTCCCTGACGACAAGGTCGGCGAGGAGGTCGCGGCGGTCGTCATGCTGAAGCCCGGTGCCGAGGCGACGACGGAGGAGATCAGTGCCTTCGTCAAGGAGCGGATCGCCGGGGACAAGTACCCCCGCATCGTGCGGATCGTCGGTGACCTCCCGCTCGGGCCGAGCGGCAAGGTGCTCAAGCGGGCCATCGACTTGTCCCACCACTGACCGAGAATGCAACAACGGACCTATGGCGTTCGCCGTAGGTCCGTTGTTGCATTCGTTCTTAGGTCAGGCGCGCGCCTTCTGCTTGAACGCGGTGACGGCGGACATCACCAGGGCCGACGGGTTGACGTGGTCGGGGTAGAGCTCGGTCATGCGCCGGACGAGCTCGCGAGAGTCGGAGCTCGACTCGAGTTGATGTCGGTCATCGGTCAGACGACCTCGAAGAGGCCCGCGGCACCCATCCCGGTGGCCGCGCACATCGTGGTCACGACGTACTTCGCACCGCGTCGCTTGCCCTCGATCAGCGCGTGCCCGACCATCCGCGCCCCGCTCATGCCGTAGGGGTGTCCGATGGAGATCGCGCCGCCGTTGACGTTGAGGAACTCGTCGGGGATCCCGAGCGTGTCACGGCAGTAGGCGACCTGGACGGCGAAAGCCTCGTTGAGCTCCCACAGATCGATGTCAGCCACGGTGAGTCCGAACCGGTCCAGCAGCTTCGGGACTGCGATGACCGGACCGATGCCCATCTCGTCGGGCTCGAGACCCACGCTGGCGTAGCCGCGGAAGTACCCCAGCGGCTCCACTCCCTTGCGCTCGGCTTCCTCGCCGCTCATCACGACGACCGCTGAAGCGCCGTCCGAGAGCTGGCTGGCGTTGCCGGCAGTGACGCAGCCCTCGGGACGAACGACCGGCTTCAGTGCCTGAAGCCCTTCGAGCGTGGTGCTGGGCCGGTTTCCCTCGTCCTTCGTCAGGGTCACCGTCTCGTAGGACACGTCGCCCGTCTCCTTGTCGACGATGCGCTTGGTGGACTCCATCGGCACGATCTCGTCGTCGAACTTGCCTTCGGCCTGGGCGCGAGCGGTCCGCTCCTGGCTTCTGAGAGAGAGCTCGTCCTGGATCTCTCGGCTGACGCCGTACCGGTCGTAGACGACCTCGGCGGTGTCGATCATGTGGGTGTAGAAGTCGGGCTTGTTCTTCTCGATCCACGGTTCCGGGGACATGAACTGGAAGCCGGGCACCTGAACCATGCTGATGGACTCGACGCCGCCGGCCGCGACGACATCCAGGCCCTCGTTCAGCACCTTGTACGACGCGAAGGCGATCGCTTCCAGCCCGGAGGTGCAGAACTTGTTCAGGGTGCTCCCCGGGACGGAAACCGGCAGACCCGCACGGATCGCGATCTGGCGGGCGATGCCGCCTGCAGCAACGTCGGACGGCATGGCGAGCCCCACGGTGAGGTCCTGGATCTCGTCCGGGTCGACCCCGGCCCTCTCGACAGCGTGCTTGACGACGTGCCCGCCCATGGTGGTGGGGTGGGTGTCGTTGAAGGCTCCTCGATAGGCCTTTCCGATGGGGGTCCTCGCTGTGGACGCGATGACGGCTTCACGCATGGTTGAGTCCTAGGTTCGTGTGATCGGAGTGAATGTTTCGCGGGCGGTGAGGTCGGGACCTCAGCGGCCCACGTAGTTGCCGGCGCGCTTCTCCTTGAACGACAGCAGCCCTTCGGCGGCGTCCTCGGTGCCGAGGATCTCCGTCCGGAGCGGCGCGATCGTGTCGAGCGCGGCCTGGAGGCCCTCGTCGTGCACGCGTCGTGCCACAGCGAGCGTGTGCCGCACGCCGATGGGCGCAGCATTCGCAACCGCGGTAGCCAGCTCGACGGCCCGGTCCTTGAGCCGCTCGGCCGGAACCACCTCCTGGATCAGACCGATCCGATGTGCTTCCTGGGCATCGAGGATGTCGCCGGTCAGCA
Organism: Nocardioides immobilis; assembly: GCF_003515065.1. Lineage (GTDB taxonomy): Bacteria > Actinomycetota > Actinomycetes > Propionibacteriales > Nocardioidaceae > Nocardioides > Nocardioides immobilis. The sequence continues at coordinate 166,659 of NZ_QXGH01000018.1, read as the reverse complement.
GGTAGCGCATCGCATTGCCCCAGCCGACGCGATCGCTCCAGCGGGCCGCCCCGCCTCCGAACGCGAACAGGCCGCGAGCAACCTCGGGCTGACCGAAGTAGGTGCCCTCGGCGGCGATGATCATGTCGCTGGCCAGTGCCAGCTCGAGCCCGCCCGCGAAGCACATCCCGTGCACGACAGCGATCAGCGGCTTGGACAGGCGAGCACCCTCGGTCCCGAAGGGGTCGAAGTCGTCAGGGCCGTAGGTGACGCCGCCGTCGTCGGTCACCAGCTCCTGGAGCCGGGTCAGGTCTGCCCCGCCGCAGTAGACGGCGCCCTCGCCGTACAGGACCGCGCAACGCAGGTTCTCATCTGCGTCGTAGCGGGCGTAGATCGCGGACAGCTCAGCGAACATCTCGGGCGTCAACGCGTTCCGCTTGTCCGTCCGGTCCAGTCCGATCAGCAACACCTGACCTTGAACCTCTGTCACCACACCGCCGGTCGTCTGACCCGCCTCTGCCTGTACCTCGGCTGCACTGCCCGACATCTGTCGTCCTCTCATCGGTGAGATCCTGACGATAAAGATCACTCTCTATCGCGTCAAGACCCTGTCTCCGTCGCCGCGCGGCTTGAGGCGGGGCACGATTGGAGCAGGAGAGATAAATCGCTATCATCGGCCCATGGCAAGCGCGGTGAAGACGAATCCCCAGGGCCCCCGGCAGCGACTGATGGCTGCGGCCGACCTGTTCTACACGGAGGGGATTCGCGCCGTCGGGATCAACCGGCTGCTCGAAGAGGCGCAGGCGCCCATCATGAGCCTGTACCGGATCTTCGGCTCCAAGGAGGGCCTTGTCGAGGAGTTCCTCCTTGACAAGGACAGGCGGGTACGGGCGCTGTTCGAGCGCGAGGTCGAGCGCCTGGCTGACACGCCGAGAGAACGCGTCCTTGCCATGTTCGACGTGCTCGGGCAGCTGATCGCGGGGTCGGACTACCGGGGTTGCACGTTCATCAACGTCGCCGTCGAGATGGCAGACACGGAGCACCCGTTCGTCCGCATCGCGGTGGCCCACAAGCAGTTCGTCCGGGAGACGCTCTCCCGGTATCTCGCTGAGGCCGGGCTCCGTGAGACCGAGCCGTTGGCCACACAGCTGTTGATGCTGCTGGACGGCGTCTTCGTGAGCGCGCAGATGCACACGAACCACGAGCAGACCGCGCTGCAGGGGCGGAAGGCCGCAGAGGTCCTCGTCGACGCCGCACTCGCGGCAGAAGGCGTTGCCGGCTGACCATGGGCACCGCAATCTGATCTCAGTCGTGCTCGGTGCGTCGTACGTGCGGCGACGGGATGCTCGTCAGCGACCCTCGAAGACGATCTCGTCGTGGTTGGAGCGGAACCTCCGCGCTCCGTGCTCGAGGAGGTAGCCGATGGCGTTGTGCATGTCCCGCGTCTCGAAGACCGCGGTCGCCTCGTCGAGCGTGAAGACGTCCGCGGACCGGGTGTCGTTGGTCAGCGCGTGACGCACCATCGACTTGGTCAGTGCATGCGCGACAGCAGGTCCGCGAGCGATCCTGGTCGCGACCGCGAGGGCCTCGTCGTGCAGGTCGGCGTTCGGTACGACGCGATTCACGATGTTCCACTGGGCGAACTGGTCGGCGCTGTAGACGCCCGCGGTGTAGACGATCTCGCGAGCGATCCCCGGTCCGCAGCGCTCAGCGAGTCGGTAGGCGCCGCCCAGGAACGTGGTCACCCCGATCATTGCCTCGACCTGGGAGAAAGCCGTGTCCTCGGCCGCGTAGATGAAGTCGCAAGCGAGGGCGAGCTCGAGTCCGGCGGCGAAGCAGAAGCCGTTGACGGCGGCGATGACGGGGAACGGCGCGTCCTCGATCGCCCAGATCACGTCCATGGCCTCGGACAGGAACTCGCGCGCGGCCTGCCGGTCCTTGTCGAGGAACATCGTGACGTCGGCGCCCCCGGAGAAGTTGGGGGAGTCGGACTTGATCACCATGGCCCGGGCCTGGTTCTCCGTGGCCCTCCGCAGGGCCTCGAGCAGTCCGACGACCTGGCCCTCGTCGAACAGCTCGGCCGGGGGGTTGACCGTGGTGACGACCGCGACCTTGTCGACGAACTCGAGCTTCACCTGACTCATGCACTGCTCCTTGGAGGTCTTGTGAGCGCACGAGGTGCCTGCGCCGGCGTTAGACTAAATCGTCTAGACTAAGTCGTCAACGGTCCGCGGACGAGAGGAGAGTCGAGTGGCCCCGACAGGGAGCACCAGGAACAGGGCGGCCAGCGGGGAGACCCTGTCGCACCGGGATCGTCTCGTCCGGCAAGGGATGCGGTCCTTCTACGCTCTCGGATTCCACGGGACCACGGTCGATGCGATCCTGGAGTCGGCGGAGGTTCCGAAGGGGTCGTTCTACCACCACTTCGGCTCGAAGGAGTCGTTCGCCCGAGTCGTCCTCGAGCAGTACGTGCAGCTCCAGCTCGACCTCATCGCGAAGTGGGCCGACCGCGACGACCTCAGCACCCATGGACAGGTCGAGGGCTACTTCGACGAGCTCGTCTCGGCCTTTGTCCGGTCCGGCTACGAACGGGCATGCCTCGCCGGCAAGTTCTCCACCGAGCTCGCCGCCTCGTCGGACACGTTCCGCCAGCAGCTGAACGGTGGCTTCGCGCGTTTGAAGGCTGCCCTCGTCGCGATGCTCGCCCTGGGCCAGGAACGTGGCGACATCAGGAACGATCGAACCGCCGACGACCTGGCCACCACCGTCCTCGTGCTGCTGCAGGGCGGCTTCGTCGTCGCGCTGTCCGAACACGACGGTGGGGCGCTCGAGTCGGTTCGCACGACGCTGGCAGCAGTGATGTGCCCGTAGTCGGCGCGCAGGTACCTGAGCCGGGCGCGATCGTTCTATGAGGCGAACGCCACACGATCCAACGTTGGTGCATGTCTCTCGTCACCAGGGAGGGCGTTCCTGACACGACCGGCCTGACGCAGTCCCGCGAGCGTCGCCCCGGCCGCCGGGGAAGCCGGCCGTGCCGATGAGCGCCGTCGACGAGCAGTCCAACCCCGCCATCCGGCTGCCGTCCGTTCGGGCGCTGGCCGCGACCTTGGCCGCCGAGCAGCAGCAAGAGTTCGCCGACGAGATGCTCAGCTTCATCGCCTCGGCACTGCCCGCCCTGAGACAGGACGAACCGCTCACACGGTTGGCCAGGGGAACGTGCCTCGGCATGGTCGAGCTCGTGTTGGCCATGATGGAACACGCCATTCCAGCCGACCGGGCCGAGCCGCCGGTCGTCGCAATCGAGTATGCCTGCCTGGCCGCCGAGCACGGGCTTCCCCTCGGTGATCTCCTACGCTCCTTCCGGCTCGGCCACGCGTGCTTCGGTCAGATACTGACGGACGCGATCATGGCTCTGGAGCAGGATCCTGCGGAGCTGGCCAACGCCGTACGAGAGAGCGAGCGGTTCTCGTTCGCGGTGGTCGACGTCGTCTCCTCCGGGATCGGCGCCGTCTACGTCGAGGAGTGTCAACGCCTCAACAGCCGAACCGCATCGCAGCGGCGTGATGTGGTGCGCGCGTTGCTCGACAACGACAGCATCAACATCGCTCGGGCGGAGCAGCTGCTCGGCCACCGCCTGATCGGACCTCAGCTGGCGTTCATCTGTTGGAGCGACGGTGACAGGGCTGCACCGCAACGAGCCGTCTCTGCGCTGCAGGAGACGATCAACGCCCCGAGGCCGGTCCTCCTCGCCATGGACGCTTACGCGATCGCTGGCTGGTTCGACATGTCTCGGGGCTGCGTGCGCGTCGACGAGCTCGCCGCTGCGGCTGGCGCCGCAGCGCCAGCGGCCCATGTCGCGCTCGGCCCGGTGCTGCCCGGCCCGAGCGGCTTTCGGAGCAGCCGGGCCGGTGCCGAACGCGTCAGACGGGTGGTCAGCCTCTCCCGCAGGCAGGCTCCGACACTCACCGGATGGACAGATGTCGCCTTGGTCGACGCCCTCAGTGCCGACCTCGACGCGGCGCGAGCGCTCGTTCGCAATGAGCTCAGGGCGCTCACCCGGGCCGGCGATGACATCGAGATGCTGCGCCACACCGCGCAAGCGTTCGTCGCGTCCGGTTACAGCTATGCCGCGGTGGCGAGCAGCCAGCACATCCACCGCAACACCGCGCTCCAGCGGGTGAAGAAGGCCCAGGAGCTGCGTGGCAGACCGCTGACCGAGCGGCCGGCGGAGCTCCTGGCTGCGTTGGCGCTCATGGACGCGCTCGGGCCGGCGCTGGTCGACAGATGACGGGCGGCGTCGGGGCCGGAGTGGCCACTCGGTGTGTGCGCTGTGCACATTTCCATGTGCGGCCGCCACGTACAACGTCGCGAGCGACTGACCTAACTTCCGCGGTATGGCCCGCATCACACCCGACAGCTCGTCGGGGCACGGTCGGGCGCCGCACCCAACGAGGGAGTCGTGCAGGAAATGTCTATCAGTGTCATGACGCGCCGAGAAGCCGCTCACGATCCGCGCCCGCTCATCGTCGGACTCGGCGGCACCTTGAGCGAGGCTTCGTCCAGTGAGCGCGCCCTGCGCTATGCGTTGGCTGCCGCAGCCGCGCAGGGGGCGAGAACGAAGCTGTTCACCGCCCAGGCGCTCGATCTGCCGATGTACACCGTGGACCGCTCGCGGCGCACCCCAGCCGCCATCGCCTTGGTGGATGCCCTCGCGGAGGCCGACGGCGTCATCATCGCCACGCCTGCCTATCACGGCGGCATCTCCGGGCTGGTGAAGAACGCGTTGGACTACATCGAGGATCTTCGCGCGGACGGGCGGCCTTACCTGGACGGCCGCGCGGTGGGGTGCATCGTGTGCGCCTACGGATGGCAGGCGACGACGACCACGTTGGTGTCGCTGCGCTCCACCGTGCATGCGCTTCGCGGCTGGCCGACGCCGCTGGGTGTCGCGATCAACTCCTCGCAGACACGGTTCGACGACGCCGGGCAGGTGACCGATGCCCGGTGCGCCGAACAGCTCTCCGCACTCGGTCGCCAGGTCCTCGATTTCGCAGGAGCACGACGATGAGCGCCCTCGCGACGGCTGCCGTCGAGGTCGACCGGAGCGCCAGGACCTATTTCCCGACCGAGCGCGACGCCACCCGAGCCGCTCACATCGGCAAGCTCGTCGACCGCACCGTCGGAACGGGCTCGCGCCCTTACTACGACTCGGTCGTGATCGTCGGCGCCGGGTTCAGCGCCAGTGTGATGGCAGCCCGGTTGGCGCGGAGCGAGCAGTTCCACGGCAGGGTCGTCATGGCCGGGCCGCGGACGGAGGAGTCCCGCCGGCTCAAGGACGGGGCAACGCTGCGGGGCCACGGCACCGACTACATCTGCTATGCGCTGGACGTGCCGCACTATGCCTACGTCGACGCTCTGTACGGCGACATCGTCGACGGCCGCGGCCTGGGGACGCGGAACCAGGTGACGATGGCGCGGAAGGGATCGAGCGGGGCCTACGAGTTCAGCCGTGTCGCCTCGTTCCAGGGCGGCAAGAAGGGCTCCGCGCGTCCCCTGTTCTACGGCGCCCGCAACAGCCGGATGCAGGCTGCGATCTACGAGCTGATGGACCGCGACGGACTGATCGAGGTGCCCGAGACGGTCAGCTCGCTGGACGAGGCGTTCTCGCTTGCCCTGGGCAGGCGGCCGCTCATCGTCAACGCGAGCCACAACTCAGGCATCCTCAGTGGCAAGGCAGCCAATGTCGACTGGGCGACGAGCGCGGTTCAAGCGCCTCTGAAGGTCAGGCCCGGCGGCTTCCGAACCGTCGAGACCAACGCCTCGCTCGTTGCGACCGTCCGTCGACGCAACAAGGTCGACGTCGGTCTCTTCAATCCTTATGGAGATCCGCTGTCGCCGAGCTCGACCTTCTACGGGATCATCGTCGGCCAGGTCTCCGCACGCGCCGGCTACGACAAGCAGCAGGAGCTCGACGAGATCACGGAGGAGCTGTACGGCGTCGCCGACGCCCTCGGAATGGATGTCGACGACGCCGACGAGACGCTCGCTGCGGGGATGATCCCCGGGGCCCCCTGGAAGGCGCCCGCGTCTCCGCCCGGGTCGTTGGAGCTGCAGCTGATCGCTCACCAAGGCGTCTCGGCGACCTTCTCGGACGGGATGACCACTGGCGCATCGGCGGCGGTGGCCGCTGCTGAGGCCGTGATCCGTGGCCTCGATCCAGATCGCGCCGCTCGCCGCGCCGTACGTGAGGTCACCCGCGATCGTCGTATCTGGAACATCGAGCGAAACCGGATGGGACCGCTGTACGACCTCTTCATCCGCACCGCTCCGGGCGCCGTGGCGTACTACCCGTTCGGCCATCACGCCAAGACGACCTGGGCCAGCGCGGCCTGAGCGCGCGCTGCGACGACCTGCTTTGCCTGCATCGACCACACGAGAGGAACGACGATGACCATCATCGACAAGGACGTCACCCCAGCGGTGTCCGGCAGAAGAACCCGTACGACGGAGAAGCAGCGCAATGATCAGGAGCCGCCGGCTACCGAGGTGACCGAGCTCGGCGAGATCTTCGCGCGCCAGCGCGCTGCGTTCGCCGGCACCTCTGCGCCCTCCCTGCAGGAGCGCAAGGACAACCTGCTCAAGCTCCAGCGCCTCGTCGAGCAGAACCGGCTGATCCTCGTCGAGGCAGCGAACGCGGACTTCGGCACCAGGGCCGCGTTCGAGACCGAGATGTCCGAGATCGTGGGCACGATCAGCATCATCCGCTACATGCGGCGGAACCTCCGGTCGTGGATGGCGCCGCGCCGCCGGTCGGTGTCGATCTGGTACCGGCCGGCCAAGAACCGCGTCGAGCCGAGACCCCTCGGCGTCGTCGGCGTCGTCTCGCCGTGGAACTTCCCGCTGCACCTCGCCCTGATCCCGGCGGCCACCGCGCTCGCCGCGGGCAACCGGGTGATGCTGAAGGTCAGTGAGTTCACCCCGCGCACCTCGGCGGTGCTGAAGCGGCTCATCGAGGAGAACTTCAGCCGGGATGTCTTCTACGTCACCGATGGTGGTGGCGAGGTGGCTTCGGCCTTCACGTCCCTGCCGTTCGACCATCTGCTGTTCACCGGCTCCACCCAGGTCGGCAAGATCGTCGCGAAGGCCGCTGCCGACAACCTCACCCCGGTGACCCTGGAGCTCGGCGGCAAGAGCCCGGTGATCGTCGACGAGGACTACCCGATCGCGCGCGCGGCGGCCACGGTGGCCTGGGCGAAGCTCTACAACGGCGGTCAGGTCTGCATCTCGCCGGACTACGTCCTGGTGCCGCGCGGGCGCGAGAAGGAGTTCGCGACGGCCGCGCAGGAGGCAGCGCGCAAGCTCTATCCGAAGGCAGCCGGAAACCCCGAGTACACCGCGGTCCTCAACGAACGGCACTACGACCGGATCACCGGCTACGTCACCGAGGCGAAGGCGCTCGGTGCCGAGGTGATCACGGTCGAGGATCCCGAGCTGGGGAGGTCACGCCGGCAGCTTCCGCTGACGATGATCATCAATCCGCCGGTCGAGTCGACGGTGATGACGGACGAGATCTTCGGACCGGTCCTTCCGATCATCGGGTACGACAGCGATCGGGCCGCCGAGGACTTCGTGAACTCACGGTCGACGCCTTTGGCGCTCTACGTCCTGAGCACCGCGCGGCGACGCCAGAAGCACTGGCTGACCCGCGTCACCAGCGGCAGCGCCGTCGTCAACGACATGATGGTCGGCTACCTGCAGAACGACCTGCCCTTCGGAGGACGCGGAGGGTCCGGGTACGGCGCCTACCACGGCCGTGAAGGCTTCGACGCGATGTCGCACCTGCGGCCGGTCATGTACCAGCGGGCCATCTTCGGACGTACCGGTGGCCAGATGCTCTACCCGCCGTACGGCAAGGTTGCTGACGTGCTGCTCAAGCTGATGCGCCGCATCTGACGGACGGGACCGGCGGGCTGCACCGTGCGGCCCGCCATCCTCGTCAGCTCCTCATGGTGCTGATCGTCAGGCGTTCTCCGTGGCAGCGGCGAGCGCCTGGAAGCGGTCGAACTGCGCCGCGCGCTCGTGGACCCGCTGCTCGTCGAAGGTCCGCTCGATCGCACCGAGCAGCAGGGACTTCGTCGCGGTGACCGCTCCGTGCGGATGCGCTGTCATCCCCTGGACGAGATCGTCGACGGCCGCGTCCAGGTCCTGGCGGCTGACCACCCTGCTCACCAGCCCGCTCACCAGGGCCTCGTCCGCCTCGACGAACCGTGCGGAGGTCGTCCACTCCAGGGCGCGGGCGTAGCCCACCGCCTCGACCAGGTGCTTGGTGCCGGTGAGGTCCGGGACGATCCCGAGCGCGGGCTCGCGCATGTTGAACCTGGCGTCCTCGGTGGCGATGCGGAGGTCGCACGCCAGTGCCAGCTGGAAGCCCGCTCCGATGGCGTGTCCCTGGACCACCGCGATGCTGATGAACCGAGGGTCGCGCAGCCACAGGAAACCCTGCTGATAGGTCTCCACCGTCCGGTCGAACTGCTCGAAGGACATCTCGAACAGCGTGGTGAGTGGGGCGTCCTCCCCGACCGTCTCGCCCGTCAGCAGGCGCCGGTCCAGGCCGGAGCTGAACGCCTCGCCGGCGCCGCGGAGGACGACCACGCGCACGTCGTCGCCGACCGTGGCCCCGACCTCTGCCAGGGCGGCCCAGGTGCTCGGACGCATGGCGTTGCGGACCTCGGGCCGATCCATCGTGATCGTGAGGACGCTGCCGTCCTGGACACACGTGATGCCGTAGCGACGGGCGGGGACGATGTGCGTTGCTGGCTGGGACATCTCAGCAAGGTAGCGCCGGATCGGCACGCGGAACCGGCCAGTGGCGCGCCCGTCCCAACACCAGGCGCGATCGTTCTATGAGGCGCCCGTCACATTTTCCTACTGTCGAGACAGCCGAGCGGGAGTGGGCGGCGCGAACTTGGACGGGGGCCGATGAACTCGCCAGACCTGAGCACGAGAGGGCAGCGGAACGTCGAGCTGGCGCGCGCCATTCCGGCCGGGCCGCCGGTCCCGCGGCAGGGTCCCGACGGCATGAGCCCAGAGGCGCGGCAGCTCGCCCGGGAAGCGGTGCGCTCGTCGATGCCGTTCAGGACGTTCTCGACGTTCGGTGACTTCTACGGGTTCGCCGGCAAGGTCTTCGTGCAGATGCTCACCCGCAAGTTCCACTTCCGGGAGTTCGTCTCCCAGGCCTGGTTCATCACGACCGTGTCCTTCTGGCCGGCCGTCCTGGTGGCCATCCCGTTCTGCGTGGTGATCATCTTCCAGATCAACCAGGTCCTCATCCAGATCGGCGCCGTGGACCTCGCCGGCGCGGGCGCCGCCGTGGCAGTGGTCCGCGAGATCGGCCCGATCGTGAGCGTCCTGGTCGTCGCGGGCGCCGGCGCGACCGCCATCTGCGCGGACCTCGGGTCGCGGAAGATCCGCGAGGAGATCGATGCCCTGGTGACCCTGGGCATCGACCCGATCGAGCGGCTCGTCGTACCCCGTGTCGTCGCGTCCACCCTCGTCGGGGTCGCCCTCAACGGAATGGTGACCGTGGTCGGCCTGATGGGTGGCTACTTCTTCTCGGTGGTGCTCCAGGGGGCGACGCCCGGCCTCTACCTCTCGGAGCTGACCCTGCTGGTCGGGCTCCCCGACTTCTTGGCGTCAGAGCTGAAGGCTGCCGTGTTCGGTCTGCTGGCCGGGCTGACCGCCTGCTACCTCGGTCTCAACGCCAAGGGCGGGCCCAAGGGCGTGGGGGAGGCCGTTAACCAGACGGTGGTCTTCGCGTTCATGCTGCTCTTCGCCGCCAACAGCGTGATCACGGCCTTGTTCTTCCAGCTCAAGCCGGGAGCCTGAGATGGCACTCTCGACGAACCGGGCGGGCTCGGATCTCATCCGCCACCTCGCGAGACCCACCCAGTCGCTGCGCGAGCTCGGCGACCAGCTGGCCTTCCACGGCAACGCCTACGCGCACATGCCGCGGGCGATCAAGCACTACCCGAAGGAGGTCGTGCGGCTCCTGGCCGAGGTGTCCTTGGGGTCGGGCGCACTCGCCCTGATCGGCGGCACGGTGATGGTGATCGGCTTCCTGACGGCCGCCTCCGGCATCGAGGTCGGCCTGCAGGCCTACACCTCCTTCGACAACATCGGCGTCTCGACGTTGTCGGGTTTCTTCTCGGCGTACTTCAACACCCGGGAGATCGCCCCGCTGATCGCGGGGATCGCGCTGACGGCCACCGTCGGTGCCGGCTTCACCGCGCAGATCGGGGCGATGCGGGTGAGTGAGGAGATCGATGCGCTGGAGGTGATGGCGGTGCCGCCGGTGCCCTATCTCATCACCACCCGGATCATCGCCGGCCTGGTCGCCGTGGTGCCGCTCTTCGCGGTCGCTCTGTTGATGTGCTGGCTCGCGACGTACCTCGTGGTCGTCGTCGGCTACGACCAGGCGCCGGGCACCTACCAGCACTACTTCGGGACCTTCCTCATTCCAGGGGACATCTTCCTGGCCATCGTGAAGGTGATGCTGATGGCACTGGTCATCATGTCGATCTGCTGCTACCACGGCTTCCGGGCCTCGGGCGGGCCTGCGGGGGTGGGCGCGGCCGTCGGGAAGGCCGTGCGCTCTTCGCTGGTCTGCACGATGTTCGTCGACCTGATCTTCGCCATCGCCGTCTGGGGCGGTCCGACGGTCCACATCGCCGGGTGACGCGCTGATGACCCATCTCAACCCGCACCGGATCGACCGCCAGGTCGTGTACGGCTTCCTCTTCCTCGGCCTGGTCGGCCTGGTCGGCCTGGTCGTCCTGGGGACGATTGCCCGCTACAACGGCGCGTTCGAGGACAACGTGGTGGTGACCGTCGAGGCCGACCGCGCGGGCCTGACCCTGGCCAAGGGCGCGGCGATCAAGCTGCGCGGCGTCGAGATCGGCCGGGTGGGCGAGGTCGAGGACGACGGGGGGACCGTCATGATCGAGCTCGAGATCGATGCCGACGACGTCGACCAGGTGCCTGCGGACGTGACGGCGCAGATCGTGCCGCCGACCGCGTTCGGTGCGAAGTACGTCCAGCTGACCGAGCCGGACGGGAGCACTGCGGAGCCGATCGAGGCTGGTGCGGTGATCCCGGGCACCCGGGTCACGGTCGAGGTCGACGAGGCGTTCGAGAACCTCACCCAGGTGCTCGACGTGGCCCGGCCTGCGGAGGTCAACGCGGCGCTCACCGCAGCGGCCGGTGCCGTGGACCAGCGGGGCGCGCTGATCGGGGAGCTGATCAGCCAGACCGATCGCTACCTCGTCTCCTTCAACCCCGCGCTGCCCACGCTCAGCGACGACCTGCGCGCCGCCGACGACGTCCTCGACGTCTACGAAGCGGCCCGCCCGGACCTGGTCAGCACCCTCGACCAGACCGGGGACATCTCCGACGCCCTCGTCCGCCACCGGGCGTCACTGCGGGCGCTCGAGCGCAGCCTCACCACGTTCGCCGACGAGGCCGACGTGCTGCTGCGGAGCTCGGAGGAGGGCATCGTGACCTCGCTGAACCTCTTCGAGCCGGTCAGCCGCACGCTGGAGCGCTACTCGCCCGAGCTCCCTTGTCTCGTCCTCGGTCTCGCGTCGCTCAACCAGATCGTGGAGCGTGCGGTCGGCGGCATCCATCCTGGCCTCTACGCGATGACCCGGCTGATCCCGGCGCGCGACCCGTACGCCTACGAGGACAACCTGCCGCTGATCGGGGACGACCGGGGCCCGGCCTGCTACGGCCTTCCCTACGTGACGGCCGCCGAGGCCGAGCGGCCGCCGCCGTACCTCCACACCGGGGCGAACCCGCACGCCGGCCCGCAGCCCACGCTCGACCAGGCCGTGCTCGACTCCCTGCTCGGGCTGCTCGCGGAAGGGGCGGTGCTGCCATGAAGCTCAGCGTCGAACGCAAGCGCCAGCGTGCCGACCTGGCCAAGCTGACCGCGTTCCTGGTGCTGGCCGCGGTCGTGACTGTGTGGGTCGCGGCCATCACCGGTGAGTACCGGCCCGGCGAGCGGGAGGGGTATCGCGCTGTCTTCGACGACGTGTCCGGGCTGGGAGTGGGCGACGACGTGCGCATCGCCGGCGTCGACGTCGGGAAGGTCAAGGAGATCGACGTCCAGGACGACAGCACCGTCATCGTGACCTTCGACGTCCGCAGCGACCAGGAGCTGACCACGGCGACCCGGGCGACCATCCAGTACCGCAACCTGACCGGTGACCGCGTCGTGCAGCTCACCCAGGGCCGGGAGCGCGCAGCGGTGCTCGACGTCGGCGGAACCATCCCCGTCTCCCAGACCGCGTCGGCGCTCGACCTGGACACCCTGCTCAACGGGTTCCGGCCGCTGTTCGCGGGCCTGAGCCCTTCGGAGATCAACGACCTGTCGGGGCAGCTGGTGCAGGTCCTCCAGGGCCAGCAGTCGGCGGTGGCCACGCTCGTCCGCCACGTCGCGTCCTTCACGACGACGATCGGCAGCCGGGAGGAGCTGCTCGGTCAGGTCATCCGCAACCTGAACAGCGTGCTCGGCACGGTCGACGAGCACTCCGGGTCCCTCGGCGCGCTCATCGACGGGCTCGACGCGCTCGTCGTCGGGCTCGACAAGCAGGACACGCAGCTCCTTGACGCCGCGGTCGACATCGACCGCTTCGCCCGGGAGACCTCGGCGTTGCTGGCGGGTGCGCGCGGCGACCTGCGCGACGACCTCGCCGCACTGATCGTGGCCGCCCGCGGTCTCAACAAGGAGTCCGCGACCCTCGAGGAGGTGCTGGCGGCGCTGCCTCCTCACTACCGCGCCATGCAGAACGTGGCCTCCTACGGCGACTTCCTGAACTTCTTCCTGTGCGGCGTCCGCCTCCGGACCGACCTGGCGACCAGTCCGTGGCACTTCTCCGGCGCCGAGAGGTGTGAGCCATGAGCCGGCGGAGTCCTGACCGGATCGCGGTCCGAGGTGTCATCGGCACGATGACGCTGGTGCTGGTCGTGGTCGCTGCCTTCAACATCAACCGGCTGCCGCTGATCGGCAACAGCGACGTCATCCACGTGCAGTTCGCCGAGGCCGGCGGCCTCGGCAGCGGCGACGCGGTGATGATCTCGGGGGCCCGGGTCGGCAAGGTCCGCGGCGTCCGGATCGAGGGTGAGCACGTCGTCGCCGACATCGTCCTCACCGACGGCGACATCGAGCTCGGCGACCGCACCGAGGCGCGGATCATCACCATCACCCTGCTCGGCCGCGCCGCCGTCGAGCTCGATCCCCGTGGCTCCGGTGAGCTCGAAGCTGGCGAGACGATCCCGGTCGACCGGACCTCCTCGCCGTACAACCTGACGAGCACGCTCAACCAGCTCACCGAGACCAGCGCCGAGATCGACAAGGAGCAGCTCGCAGAGGCACTCGAGCAGGCGTCGGCAACCTTGAGCGCGAGCAGTCCTGACCTCGGGCCCGCTCTTGACGGCATCACCGCCCTGTCGTCCGCGGTCTCGACCAACGACGACGAGCTCAGGTCGCTCGTCGATCGAGCCGACCGGGTGACGGCCGTCCTCGCCGGTCGTGACGAGCAGATCGCCTCCCTGCTCGGCGCCGGCCGGTCGCTGCTCTCGGAGGTGCACGCCCGCCAGGACGTCATCATCAGCCTGCTCCACAGCGCCCGCGACCTCTCAGCCCAGCTGCGGCTGATGATCAACGACACCGACGACGTGCTCGGCCCGGCGCTGCAGGAGCTCGACGACGTGGTCGACGTGCTCAACAAGAACAAGGCGAACCTGCAGGGCACCATCACCGGCCTCCGCGGTTACGTCACGGCATACGGCGAGGCCGTCTCGAGCGGGCCCTGGTTCGACGTCTACCTCCAGAACCTCACCTCGCCGGCGACGATGGCGCCGATCCTCTCGGGGGTGACCCAATGAGAACCCTCCTGGGCTGGCTGAAGCCCGGTCGCGCCGTGGTGGCCGTGGTGGTCGCTGCTGCCCTCGCGTTCGGCTCCGTCGTGTGGCACGGCGACAGCAGCAACACGACGATCCGGGCGCGCTTCGCCAGCACCGAGGGTCTCAACGTCGACGACGACGTCAAGGTTCTCGGCGTGTCCGTCGGCAAGATCACCGCGATCGAGAACGACGGCGACGACGTGCTCGTCACCATGGAGGTCGACGCCGACCAGCCGATCCCTGCCGATGCCCGCGCCGCGATCGTCTCACCCAGCTTGGTGAGCGGCCGGTTCGTCCAGCTGGCGCCGGTGTGGAACGGCGGCGACCGGCTCGAGGACGGCGCCACCATCGACGTCGAGCACACCGCTGTGCCGGTGACGTTCGACGACGTCAAGCAGCAGCTGACCGACCTCGCGACGACGCTGGGCCCCACCAGGGGCCGGCGTGGGGGTGCGCTGGCGACCACCATCATCGCCCTCGAGCGGAGCATGAAGAACGGCAACTCGGGCCGGTTGCGGACGGCGATCGCTGAGCTGCGTGGCGCTGCGACGGCGCTGTCCGACGGCCGTTCGGACCTGTTCAGCACGATCGAGAACCTGGACGCCTTCACCCGCAACCTCGCGCTCAACGACGCCGCCCTCCGCGGGTTCACCGACGAGCTCGACGCCGTGGGTACGACGCTCGCGGTCAACCGGTCTTCGCTGCGCGGGGCGATGCGCGACCTGGGAGAGGTGCTCGGGATGACCGAGCGGTACCTCGACCGGCACCGTGGCCGGCTGACCGGCGCGCTCGAGGACCTCAACCTGCTCGCCGCGGCCCTGGCCGACCGGTCCAACGAGTTCGCGGGTGTCCTGCACGTGGCCCCGCACGGGCCCATCGACCTCCACAACACCCTCCAGGACCAGGCGCTCACCGCGCAGGTGAACGGGGCCGACTTCGACAGCGCGGCGCAGCTGCTCTGCGGAGCGCTGCTCGGGACGGGTGCGACCAGCCAGCAGTGCCGCGACGCGCTCGAGCCGCCGCTCGACCTGGTCGGCCTTGGGTCGGGAGGTGTCCGGTGAGGGCCCGGCGGACCGCTCTCGGCCGGCTGCTGCCTGGCGGCATCGCCCTCGTGCTCCTCGGCGCCGGGTGCGCCATCCAGCCCAACGACAACACCTTGCCCGGGCAGACCGCGGTCGGGGACGACGGCTACCGGGTCTCGGTCCACTTCGACCAGATCGAGAACCTGGTCCCGAACTCGACGGTGCAGAAGGACAACGTCGTGATCGGCACCGTGGCGTCGATCGACACCGAGGACTGGGAGGCGGTCGTCGAGCTCCGGTTGCTGGACGACGCACCGGTGCCGGAGAACGCGGTGTTCTCGATCGGGCAGAAGACGCTGCTCGGAGCGCAGTACGTCGACGTCGTCGTACCGCCGAAGCCGAGCGGGAGCACTCTCGGCGACGGCGACGTCGTACCCGTCGAGCAGACCGGCACCTACCCCGCCACCGAGCAGGTCCTCGGTGCGGTGGCGCTGCTGCTCAACAACGGCGGGCTCTCGCAGATCAGCACCATCACCGGTGAGCTGTCGACCGCGCTCCAGGGCCGGGTTCCCGACACCAGGGGCCTGATCCGGCACGCCGACGACCTCCTCTCCGTCCTCGACAGCAACCGCGACGAGATCGTCGCGGCGCTCGAGTCCCTGGACGCGCTCAGCTCCGGCCTGCGTGGCGACGAGAAGCGACTGGTCTCCGCCATCGACCGGATCACCCCCGGCCTCCGGGTCCTGGAGGAGGAGCGCGAACGGCTGGTCAGCGCGGTGACGAACACGGCCCGTACCAGCAACCGGGCGGTCCGCGTCGTCCGCGCGAGCGAGTCGGCGCTGCTGGCCAACCTCGACGCGCTCGGGCCGATCCTCACCAACCTCGGCCGGGTGAGCGAGTCACTGCCCGAGGCGCTGAAGATCGGGATCACCGTCCCGTTCCCGGTGATGACCGCCACCAACGGGGTCAAGGGCGACTACATGAACATGTTCGTCACCTTCGACCTCCGCGGGTCGACCCTCGCCGACGCCTGGCTCGGTGGTCTGCCGCCGGCCCTCCAGGCCGGCGACCCGGTCGAGGACCCGCTGACCGTGCCCGGCCCCGACCAGGGCGAGGACCCCGCCGGTGGCGTCGGCGGCACCGTGGACGACCTGCTCGACAACCTCGACCTGGGCAACAAGGACGATCGGGACGACAAGAACTCCTCCGACGATCCGGGCGGCTGCCTGCTCTCGGCGTTAGGACTCTGCTGATGTTGCTCACCACGCTGATCAAGCGACAGCTGCGGATCTTCGCCGTCATCGCGGTGGTCGCCCTCGGGCTGACGTTCTTCTCCTACGCCAAGGTCCCGGCCATGGTCGGCATCGGCGTCTACGACGTGCAGGTCGACTTCGCCGACGCCAGCGGCCTCTACCCCAAGGCGCAGGTCACGTACCACGGCGTGAAGGTCGGGCGGGTCGCGAAGCTCGAGGTCAGCGATGACGGTGCGGTCGCCACGCTGCGGATCGACAGCGACGTCGACATCCCCGCCGATGCGACGGCCGAGCTGCACAGCACGTCGGCCATCGGAGAGCAGTACGTCGACCTGGTCGCCGAGGACGGCGGCGGCCCGTTCCTCGACGACGGCGCCGAGATCCCCCGGGACCGCGCGGTCGAGATGCCCCAGATCACCCCCGTCCTCGACCGGCTCAACCGGTTGCTGGCCGCGGTGCCACGGGAGCAGACCCGTCGGGTGCTGGCGCAGGTCGGCGACGGCTTCGGCGGGACCGGTCCCGACATCGGTCGACTCATCGACGCCTCGGGTCGGCTCCTCACCGAGGCGCAGGCCAACATCGACGCGACCACCTCGCTGGTCGCCGCGCTCCAGCCGGTGCTGGCCACGCAGCAGGACCTCGGACCCACCACCCGCAGCTACGCAGCCGCGCTTGATGACCTCACCGCAGCCCTCGCGGCCGATGACAGCGCCGACCTGCGCGCGCTCCTGGAGTCCGGCCCCGGAGGACTGGATGCGCTGACCCGCACCGTCACCGACCTGCAGCCGACGCTGCCGATGCTGCTCCACAACCTGACGACGAATGCCCAGGTGCTCAACACCTACCTCCCGGGCCTCCGGCAGCTGCTCGTGGTCTACCCGGCCACGATCGCGCGGATGCAGGGAATGACGAACCCGAACGCCGAGCGCGGCTACGCCACGCTCGGCCTCCGGGCCGGGTACAACAACCCCCCGAGCTGTTCGACCGGCTACCTGCCGCCGAACCGCCGCCGCAGCCCCAGCGTCACCACTTCCCGCACCGTGGACACGCTCGCCCACTGCGACGTGGCGGCCGATGACCCGAGGGCGGTCCGCGGCGCCCGGAACCTGCCGTGCCCGAGCTCGGCGGGGCGTGGCCCGCTCCCTGAGGACTGCGGCTTGACGTTCCGCGAAGGGCAGTGGCCCCAGACGGGGGGCACGGTCGCCTACGACCTCGCCGTCGGGGACGGCGCAGATCGCGGGAAGACCAAGGAGCTCGACGTAAGCGAAGACAAGGGAGAAGAGCTGTGGAAGATCCTGGTGCTGGCGCCGCTGGCCGTCCGATGACGCAGTGGCTCTCCGCGGTGCGCGAACGGGTCACGTGGCAGACCGGTCTCCTCGTCCTGGTCCTGGTCGCGCTGCTGGTCGTGGCCGGCCAACGCGCGCTCGCCTGGCAGGACGAGCGGCAGCGCGCGACCGACGAGAAGGACGCGGCCGCCGCGGCCACGGCGGAGGTGGAGGGACTGATCGAGGTCAGCGGCGCCACCTCGGAGCAGGACCTGGACAAGCTGCTCGACGGCGCAACCGCCGAGTTCCGTGCCGAGCTCGAGGCGCAGGCCGACCGCCTGCGCAAGGCGTTGTCGAAGAACAAGGTGACGGCGACCGGTGACGTGGTCTCCACCGGCGTGGTGAAACTCGAGGACGGGCGCGCGACGGTCATCGTCGCCGCGACCGGCACCGTCGAGAACGATCAGACCGCAAAGGCGGAACCCCGCAACTACCGGCTGCGCGTCGACCTGCAGCAGGACGACGACCGCTGGCTGGTCTCCGGACTGGAGTTCGTCGCATGAACAAGCTCCGACTCATCGCGCTCGGCCTGCTGGTGGCGGCGTTGGCCCTCGCTGCCTTCACCGGCCTGCAGGCCCAACGCGCCGCAGCGGCCTCCGACGCGCGAGAAGACGCGCTCAAGGCCGCCCAGACCCGCGTCCCGGACCTGTTGAGCTATGACAAGGCCACCCTGGCCGAGGACCTCGACCGGGCGCTCGACCAGACCACCGGATCCTTCACCGACGACTACGAGCAGATCCTCACCGAGGTGGTCGAGCCCACCGCACACCGGCGCGGCATCAGCACCAAGGCAGTGATCAGCGCCGCCGGCGTCGTCTCGGGCGACCGCGACGAGGTCGTCGTACTCCTCTTCCTGACGCAGACCACCACGGCCAAGGGAGACCGGTCGTCGGTGTCGGGGAGCCGGGTCGAGGTCACCATGGAGCGCGATGGTGACGAGTGGAAGATCGCAGGACTGATGCCGGTCTGAGCGGCACCGCTCAGCCGTAGACCGGCTTCCGCTTGGCGAGGAACGCGTCGACGCCCTCGACGCCGTCGGGCTCGCCGATGGCGCGCGAGATGGACGCGGCCTCGTGGTCCAGCTGGTCGGCGAACGTCCGGTCTCGGGACTCGGCCATGAGGCGCTTGGTGGCGGCCAGCGCGTCCGCCGGGCCGGCGCGCAAGCTGGAGACGACGGCCTCGACGGTCGCAGCGAGCTCAGCCGCCGGTACGGCGCGGCTCACCAGTCCCCAGTCCGCGGCCTCGGCTCCAGTGATGAGGCGGTTGGTGAGGGCGAGGTCCATCGCTCGCGGCCAGGACACCCGGCTCGGGACCACCGAGGTGATGCCACAGTCCGGGGTCAGTCCGGATGCCGTGTAGGCCATCACCAGCTTTGCCTCGGCGGCGGCGATGACGATGTCGCCGGCCAGGGCGAACCCGAGGCCGCCTCCGGCTGCCGTCCCGCTGACGACGGAGACGACCGGCACGTCCAGCGACCGGAGGATGGCGAGCGCGGCGTGCAGCTGGTCCGCGGCGGCCCCGACCTGCGCGCCCCGGTCGTCCGCCGCGGCGAACTCGCCGAGGTCACCGCCGACGCTGAATACGCGCCCCTGGGCGCTCACGACCACGACCCGGGCGTCGCCGGCCGCCGCACTCTTCGCGGCACGGTCCGCTGCGACGTGCAGGGCTTCGCCCATCTGCTGGTCGAGGCTGTTGTGCGCGCCGCTGCGGGCGAGCTCGATGCGAGCGACGCCGTCGACGAGGTCGTAGGCGATCCGGTCAAGGATGTTCTCGGACATGGGTGGCTCTCCTCGGTCGTTGATGCGATCGGACCATCTGACGCAGCGTCGGCGTGGTGGCGGGGGAGCACAAGACCAGGGCCCGATCGAGGCGTTTCGGTACCAACGGGCGGCACGTGCGTTCTACTCGGACGCCGTCAGCGCCGCCTAGCGTCGAGACCGCCGAGTTCCGGCCCGATGCAAGGAGACCTCCACCATGCCCCTATGGCAGCTCTTCGTCCCCGAGGACGCGTACACCGAAGAGGAGAAGCTGGACCTCGGCGACCGGATCACCAACATCTACTCGGACAACTTCGACCTTCCGCGGTTCTACACCACCGTGATCTTCCACGACCTCAAGCCGGCGTCGTTCCTGGTGGGCGGAGAGATGCGCGGCAAGTTCGTCCAGGTCGTCATCGTCCACGCCGCCCGCACCGCAGGCCAGATCGCTGAGCGCCTCGGGGTGTCGGAGGCCGACGTCAACAACGTGTTCCTCAAGCTCGCCCACGAGGCGCTCGACCCGTACGTGCCCGGTCGTGGCTACGAGTCCGAGCTGCACGTCGAGAACGTGCCGCACGAGACCTGGAACATCGACGGCATGGAGCCGCCTCCGCCGTGGTCCGAGGTCGAGAAGAAGTGGGCGCGGGAGAACCGGAGCTCGCCGTACACGGGGGCAGACCTGTGACGTCGTACCGCCGCTTGCTGGAGCCGCTGGACCTGGGGTTCACCACCCTCAGGAACCGGGTCGTGATGGGTTCGATGCACCTCGGGCTCGAGGAGGCACCGGACGGGTTCGCGCGGATGGCGGCGTTCTACGCCGAGCGAGCCCGGGGCGAGGTCGGCCTCATCGTCACCGGGGGGATCGCCCCCAACCACGTGGGTCAGCATGTCCCGGGAGGCGCGGTCATGGCCTCGTTGAGTGACGTCGACGACCACCGCCAGATCACCGATGCCGTCCACGCCGAGGGCGGCAAGATCGTGATGCAGGTCCTGCACTTCGGCCGGTACGCCGCGCACCGCGACCTGGTCTCTCCGAGTGCTCTCCAGGCGCCGATCAACAAGTTCGCGCCCCGACCGCTCGAGACTGCCGAGGTCGAGCAGACGGTCGAGGACTTCGTCAGGGCGGCCGAGCTCGCTCGCGCCGCGGGGTACGACGGCGTGGAGATCATGGGGTCCGAGGGATACCTCATCAACACCTTCCTCGCGCCCGTCACGAACACCCGCACCGACGCCTGGGGCGGCGACGCGGACCGCCGGCAGCGGTTCCCGATCGAGATCGTGCGGCGGACCCGCGAGCGCGTGGGCGACCACTTCATCATCAGCTTCCGGATGTCCTTGCTCGACCTGGTCGAGGGCGGCTCGACCCTCGAGGAGAACCTGCGGCTGGCCAAGGAGATCGAGACCGCGGGCGCGACGCTGATCAACACGGGGATCGGCTGGCACGAGGCCAGGGTCCCGACGATCGCGAGCTCGGTGCCGCGGGCGGCCTTCGTGGCGAGCACGGCGCAGCTGAGGCAGAGCGTCGGGATCCCCGTGGTCGCGAGCAACCGCATCAACACGCCCGAGGTCGCCGAGCAGCTGCTGGCCGACGGCGTCAGCGATCTCGTGTCGATGGCGCGGCCGTTCCTCGCCGACCCGGCCTTCGTGATCAAGGCCCGCGTCGGTCGGCCCGATCGGATCAACACCTGCATCGGCTGCAACCAGGCGTGCATCGACCACACCCTCGGCGGCAAGATCACGTCCTGCCTGGTGAACCCGCGCGCGTGTCACGAGACGCTGCTCGACCTGTCGCCGACCCGTCGCCGCAAGCGGATCGGCGTCGTCGGCGCCGGACCCGCGGGCATGGCCTTCGCCCTCGCGGCCGCCGAGCGCGGCCACCAGGTGGAGCTCCACGACGCGGCCGACACCCTGGGCGGCCAGTTCGACCTGGCCCGGAGGATCCCCGGCAAGGAGGAGTTCGCCGAGACGTTGCGCTACTTCTCGACCGAGCTCGATGCGGCCGGCGTGGAGGTCAGGCTCGGACGGCGGGTGACGGTCAGCGACCTCGCGGCCGCGGCGTACGACGAAGTGGTCGTCGCGACCGGCATCACCCCGCGAGCCGTCCACCTCGTGGGTTCCGACCACCCCAAGGTGGTGGGCTACCTGGACGTCCTCCAGGGGCGGGTCGTGCCGGGCCGCAATGTCGCGATCATCGGCGCAGGCGGCATCGGGTTCGACGTCGCCGAGTTCATCACCCAGGACGGGCCGGCGAGCAGCCAGGACGTCGAAGCGTTCAACCGGCGCTGGGGCGTCCATCCGGACCACCAGGGTGAGGGCGGCCTGGTCGCCCCTGCCGCCGAGAGTGCCTCCCGCACCGTCCACCTGCTTCAGCGGAGGAAGGGCAAGGTCGGCGCAGGACTCGGGCTCACGACCGGCTGGATCCATCGGGCCGAGCTGACCGCCAGGGGAGTGCGGATGGTTCCCGACGTGACCTACCTGGAGGTCGATGACAAGGGTCTGCACGTGGAGATCGCCGGTGAGCGGTCGGTGCTGGCCGTGGACACCGTCATCGTCTGCGCCGGCCAGGAGCCCAGCCGGGACCTGTACGACGCCCTCGGCGACGCCGGGTTCCAGCCGCACATCATCGGGGGAGCCCTCGACGCCTCCGAGGTCGATGCCAAGCGGGCCATCCGCCAGGGCGTCGAGCTCGCCGCGACGCTGTAGGGGAGCGGTCTCAGGACCGGGGGTGTTCGGAGACCCAGAGCGCGAGCTGGGTCCGGGAGCTGAAGCCGAGCTTGGTGAGAGCGCGCTCGACGTGGCCCTCCACGGTCCGTCGTGACAGCACGAGCTTGCCGGCGATCTCCTGGTTCGTGAGTCCGGTGGCCACGAGCTCGGCCACCTGCCGCTCACGCTTCGTGAGAAGCGTGGCGCCGCCCTCGGTCGGCGCTCCGGTGTTGGTCGGGGAGGTCGGCTTCTCGTCGAGCGCGCAGGCGATGGCCGTTCCTTCGTCCATGGCCAAGCCGGCGTCGTACGAGCTCTGGAACTGGTCGTTGCCGAGCGACGCCCGCACCGCGGTCTCACACCCATGCCGCAACGGCGTGAGTCCGGGCAGGACCTCGAGCGAGGTCGCCATGACGTGCCACAGCCGGTCGGCTGCGCCGAGCAGGGTCGCCGACCTCCGGGGATCATCGGCCGCGTGCATCCAGGCGCAGGCCTCCAGGCACAGCGCCAGACCCAATCCTTCGTCCATGAGCCGCTGGAGCTCGAGACTCTGCCGCTCCAGCTCGATCGCCCGGACCAGGTCACCGCCCGCCCAGACGACCAGGCCGAGGTGCCACAACGAGAACGACCGGCACCACGACTCGCCACTGGCCTCGCAGATCGCAAGGCTTCTCTCGTGGGCGGCGGCGGCGCCCGACAAGTCGCCGGCGAAGGCCCGCGCCATCCCCAGCAGCGTGTACGTCTCGGCGATGTCGCGTGCGTTCCCTCCGTCCTCCAGCGCGATGAGGGCGCTTTCGAGGCGCTGGACGCACGCCTCGTGCTCTCCCAGGAACATCAGCTGCCAACCGGCGGCTTGGTCGGCGAGCCACGTCGCCGGCGGCGGCAGACCGTCTGCGAGCTCCCGTGCTTCGGCCGCGAGTGCCGCGGCAGCCTGCCGATCGCCCTGCAGGGCTGCGAGCCCGCACGCGGCGCGCACCCCGCGGAGCCGCCCGAGGCCGGGCTCAGGCACCAGGTCGAGAAGTCGGCGCAGCCAGTAGCGAACCTCGGTGAAGGCGCCGTAGGCGATGGCGTACTTGCGCAGCCGGGCGGCGAGCTCGAGGCCGCTCGCGGCCTCGCCCGGCTCCGTGGCGGCGAACTCGAGCGCGGTCCGGAAGTTCGCATCCTCGCGCCGGAGTCGGCGCATCCACCCGATCTGCCGCGGACTCATCCACTCCGCATCGGCGCGGCCCAGCAGGTCGATGTAGAACGTGAGCAGGGCACGACGGGTCTCAGCAACGGACCCGGTCGAGGCGAGTCGCGTCGCGCCGTACTGCCGCAGGACCTCGTGCATCCGGAACTGGGTGCGGCCGTCGGCCACCTCCACCGTGAGGATCGACTTGTCCACCAGCGCCTGCACGAGGTCGGCGGTGGCCTCCGGTGAGACGGAGGCGCCGTTCGCTGAGGCGACGTGCTCGATCGCGTCCATCTCGACGCGTCCGGCGAAGACCGACAACCGCTCCCACAGCCCGGCCTCTGCCGGCGTGCACTGGGCGTAGCTCCACTCGGTGCAGGCCGACATCGTGCGGTGCCGCTCGGGCGCGTTCCGGCTGCCGAGGTCGAGCAGCTGCCAGTGGTCCCGGAGCCGCGTGAGGAGCTCGCCCGGCGACGTCGCGCGCAGCCTCGTGGCGGCCAGCTCCAGGGCCAGCGGAATGCCCTCCAGGTGTCGGCAGATCTCCAGCACGGCTGCCCGGTTCTCGCCGTCGAGCTCGAATCCCGGCGCTACCTGCCGCACCCGTTCCACGAACAGGCGGACCGCCTCGTAGTCCTGGAGCGTGGTGAGCTCGGTCGCCGAGTCCGGGATGGACAGCGGAGTCACCGGACGGATCACCTCGCCGGCGATGCGCAGCGGCTCCCGGCTCGTGGCCAGTACGTGCAACCCCGGGCAGGTCCGCAGGAGCGTGTCGGCCAGGATCGCGCAGTCGTCGATGAGGTGCTCGCAGTTGTCCAGCACCAGCAGCAGCTCGCGGTCGCGCAGGTACTCGGTGAGGCGGATCGTCCCGAACTCGCTCGACCGGTCGTGGATGCCGAGCGCCGTCGCCGTCGCCTCCGGGATCAGCTCGGGGCTGGACAGCTCGGCGAGCGGCACGAAGCACACCCCGTCGTGCATCGCCCGCTGCAGGTCCGCCGCCACCCGGAGCGCCAGTCGCGTCTTGCCGACGCCACCGAGGCCGGTGAGCGTCACGAGTCTCGCCTCGGTCAGGAGTCGCCGTACGTCGGCGCGATCCTGCCGCCGGCCGACGAACTCGGTTAGCTCCGCCGGCAGGCTCGATCGGGCCGCCGGTGCGGCGGCCAACTGGCTCACCGCGTCAGGATAGGCGTCGGGTCACCCCGCTGCAGGTGGTTCGGGCCGCCTGGAGAGCTTCCGGCAGACCCTCGACACGGTCAGGAACAGGCCGACCGGCGGCGCGACGAGCCAGAAGTCGCGCATCGCACCCCGCCCGGCGGTCTGCAGCGTGACGTCGGCAGGTCCCGCCATCCCGGCGAGTGCGCGCACGGTCTCGCCGACGGCAGCACGCCGGGGGACCTCCCCGGAACGGACCGCTCGTACGGCGTCCTCGAGAGCAGCCAGGCGGTTGGACCAGTGGGCGCGGAAGACGATGGTGCCCGTCGCGTCGATGACGTACGCCGAGCTCGGCCTCGTCCCGAAGGCGCGGTGCACGGTGCCGTCGATGTCGTCCACCGCGACCGGGAAATCGAAGCCGTGCTGGCTCCTCAACGCGCAGGCGTTCGCCATCTTCGCGCTGGCGAGTCGCGGCTGGCGGACGTCGGCACCGGGGTGGGCCTCGCGGACGTTCACGACAACGAAGTCGACGGCGTCGCCGTACCTGCGGTGGTGGGTGACCAGTCCCGGCGCAGCGCCCTCGGTGATCGGGCACGTGAGCGACCCGAACACCAGCACCAGCGGTCGACCGCGAACGGTGATGTCGGCACTGCTGAACCGGCCGCCGTCCGTCGTGGGGAGGTCGAAGAGGGGGACCTGGTCCCCGGGCCCCGGATGGTCGGCAGGGATCCGCAGGTCGCGCACGACGACCCCGAGGGTGGGCCGGTCGATCCGGTATCGGCGGCCCACCTCGGGCTGGTCGGGCGCTGGTGCTCGGCCCATGCGCGGCTCCGACCTGCTAGGCGAGACGCTCGATGAGCATGGCCATGCCCTGGCCGCCGCCCACGCACATGGTCTCCAGGCCGATCGTCTTGTCCTGCGACCGGAGGTTGTTGATGAGGGTGCCGGTGATCCGGGCGCCGGTCATGCCGAACGGGTGACCCAGGGCGATCGCACCGCCGTTGACGTTGAGCTTGTCCTCGTCGAGCTTCAGCGCGTCGGCGGAGCCCAGCACCTGCACCGCGAACGCCTCGTTGATCTCGGCGAGGTCGACGTCGCCGATGCTCATCCCCGCATGCGCGAGCGCCTGCTTGGTCGCCTCGATCGGACCGAGGCCCATGATCTCCGGCGAGAGACCGGTGACGCCCGTCGAGATGATGCGCGCCAGCGGCGTGAGCCCGAGCTCGCGTGCCCGCACGTCGGACATGATCACGAGCGCGGCGGCGCCGTCGTTGAGGGGGCAGGAGTTGCCCGCGGTGACCGACCCCGACTCGCGGAAGGCGGGCTTGAGCCCGGCGACGGCCTCGTACGTCGTACCGAAACGGGGGCAGTCGTCGGTCGAGACCACGGTGCCGTCCGCCAGCGTGATGGGCGTGATCTCGGACTCGAAGTGTCCCCGCTTGGTGGCCGCCTCGGCGCGGTGCTGCGATCGCACGGCCCACTCGTCCTGTCGCTCGCGCGGGATCCCGGTCAGCGAGGCCACGTTCTCGGCGGTCTCGCCCATGTCGAGGTAGACGTCGGGGACGAGGCCGTCCTCGCGGGGGTCGCTCCACGCGGCACCGCTCACCTTGCGGGCGGCCGTGCGCTCACGTGCGCTGTCGAAGAGCGGGTGCTCCGTGCCCGGGAAGTGGTCGGAGCTGCCGCGCACGAAGCCCGACACCGACTCGACTCCGGCGGAGAGGTACGCCGTGCCCTCGCCGGCCTTGATCGCGTGGAACGCCATCCGGGTCGTCTGGAGTGAGGAGGAGCAGTAGCGCGTCACCGTCGTGCCGGGCAGGGTGTCGATCCCCAGCTGCACCGCCACCCGTCGCGCCATGTTCCAGCCCTGCTCGCCACCGGGCAGGCCGCACCCGAGGATGAGGTCGCCGAGCTCCTCCCGGTCCAGCTCCGGCACGGAGCTCAGGACGGACTCGATGACCTGGGCGGCGAGGTCGTCGGCCCGGACCTCCTTCAGTGAGCCCTTCATGGCCCGACCGATGGGGGAGCGGGTGTGGGCGACGATGACTGCTTCAGGCATGAGGGTGCTTTCTCTGTCGTGGCGTGCTGGCCGGCGGACCGGGGTGGAAACGGTGGATGAGGTCCCGGGGCACGGGGGGTGAGCCGCGCCCCGGGTCCTCCGTCAGGGGGCGGGGACGGGCTCGAGGGGGAGCATGGTCTCTTCGTCATAGGGAATCGGCCGGTTCTCCTTGGCCCAGAGCTTCTCCATCTCGGAGTTCTCCGGCGGCGCCATCAGGCCCTGGACCCGCCACAGGTCGATGGGCGTCTCGTCGAAGTGGATCTCCCAGTCGTAGCCGCGGTCCCTCACGTAGGGAGCGATCGTCGCCTCGAAGACGGACATGGCGAGCTTGCGGAACTCGGGGTCGTCCATCTGCCGTGCGATGTGGTCGACAACCATCCGCACGAAGTTGTTCTTGGGCTCGCCGCCGACGTACATCGTGTTCTCGGGCATCTCGTGGAAACGGATGACCACGTAGAACTCCGGCAGGTTGACGAAGTCGACGTACACCTTGGTGAGGTCCTTGGACAGCTGGCGCTTGTCCTCCTCGGTATAGGCGTTCTCCGGGGTGAAGATCTCCCAGTACGGCATTGCTGTTCCTCCTGCTGGCGCGAAATGGTGGTGGGTCACACAGTCTTGGAAGCTGCGCGGATGTAGGCCTCGATGGCGTCGTAGTCGGTGATCGAGCCCCGGGACACGACCTGGTCCGGCTTGGCGCCGGCCAGGATCTTCTTGATCGGCGTCTCGAGCTTCTTGCCGGTGAGCGTCCGGGGGACCGCGGGGACCGCAGCCACCAGGTCGGGCACGTGCCGGGGGGAGAGCTCCTTTCGGATGACTCCCCGCAGGGCGTTCACCGTGTCGGCGCCCATCTCGTGGCCCGGAGCGAGCTGCACGAAGAGCATCAGCTCGCCCGGCCCGCCGGCGGCGTCCTCGAGGTGGACGACGAGGCTGTCCTGGACCTCCGGGAGGCTCTCGACGAGGTTGTAGAACTCGGCGGTCCCGAGCCGGACGCCGCCACGGTTCAATGTGGCGTCGGAGCGGCCCTGGATCACGAAGCTCCGTCGCTCACTTACCGTGACCCAGTCACCGTGGCGCCAGATCCCCGGGTACGTGTCGAAGTACGCCGCCCGGTAGCGCTCCATGCCGTTGTCGTTCCAGAAGGCGACCGGCATGGACGGCATCGGGGAGCGGACCACGAGCTCGCCGACCACGCCGGTCACCTCGAGACCGTCATCGTCGAACGCGGTCACGTCCGACCCGAGCGCAGGTCCCGAGAGCTCGCCCCGGTAGACCGGCACCCAGGGGCTCCCCGAGATGAAGTTCGAGCAGATGTCGGTGCCGCCGCTCATCGAGTTCAGGTAGACGTCGGCGGGCAGGACGTCGTACAGCCAGTCGTACGCCTCGGGAGGCAGGACCGCGCCGGTCACCCCGAGAGTGCGGAGCGCGCTCAGGTCGAACCTGTCACCGGGCCGCATCGCCTCCTTGCGGCAGGCCATCAGGTAGCCGGGGCTGGTGCCGAACATCGTGACGCCGGTCTCGGCCACCGTGCGCCACGGCTCCTCGAGGTCGGGGTGCAGCGGGTTGCCGTCGCTGACCACGATGGTCGCACCGACCATGAGTGCGCTGACCATGCAGTTCCACACGGTCCAGCCGGTGGTGGTCATCAGCATCACCCGGTCGCCGGCCCGGGTGTCCAGGTGGAGTCCGTGCAGCTTCAGGTGCTCCAGCGTGATGCCGCCGTGGCTGTGGACCACTGCCTTCGGCAGCCCGGTGGTGCCCGAGGAGAACAGCGTCCACAGCGGGTGGTCGAAGGAGACGGGCTCGAACTCGAGAGGTGCGTCCGCGCTCTGGGCCGCCAGGAGCGCGGTCCAGTCGTGGGCGTCGGCGACCTCGTGGATCCCGTAGGACAGGCCGACCACGTCGGTCACCGTCGGCAGTGCGGCGCGGATGGTCTGCAGCTCCGAGGTCCGGTCCACCGCCTTGCTGCCGTAGGTGTAGCCGGAGACGGCGATCAGGATCTTCGGCTCGAGCTGAGCCAGCCGGTCGACGACGCTCCTGGCCCCGAACTCGGGCGGGCAGCACGCCCAGGTCGCCCCGAGCGAGGCGGTCGCGAGCATCGCCACGACGGCCTCGGGAACGTTCGGGAGGTAGCCCGCGACCCGGTCGCCCTTGCGGACGCCGAGAGCCTGGAACGCCGCGCGGGCGCGGCGTACCTGCTCCGCCAGGTCTCCGAAGGTGAGCTCGACCGGCTCCCTGGTCTGGGACCGGCCCAGGATCGCGGGCCGGTCCGGGTCGTCGACCGCCCTCAGGACGCACTCGGCGTAGTTCAGGCGGGCGGTCGGGAACCAGCTGGCCCCGGGCATCTCCCGGTCGGGCAGGACGCACGTGCCCGGAGAGCCAGGGACGTCGAAGTACTCCCAGAGCGAGGACCAGAAGTCCTCCAGGTCCTCCACGGACCAGGCCCACAGGTCGAGGTAGGAGTCGAAGCGACGGCCTCGGGTGGCGAGCCACGCGACGTACTTGCCGAGCCCGGTCTCGGCGAGCTCCTGGCCGGCGAACGCGGGGCGCATGACAGCGCCCGCGTTCGCCGCGATGGCCGCAGGCTCGGGGCGGCCGGTGATGGTGGTCATCGTCTGTTGATCAGGCGCTGAGGTGCTTGACGAAGTGGTCGCGCGCGGCCGCGGCGGCCTGGTCGAAGCCGGGGCCACTGTAGTTGGCGAAGTGGCCGCCCGGGGTGACGATGATCTGCTTCGGCTCCCGTGCCGCCTCGTAGGCCTCCAGCGCGAGCTGGTACGGCGCGTCCGCGTCCTCGGCGGCGACAATCATCAGGAGCGGGGTCGGCGCGATCCGGCTGATGTAGCTGCCGGGCTCGTACTCGGAGGCCATCTCGAGACTGCGCGCAGTCAGCTGGTTCTTCCAGCTGGGCGCCCGGTCCGCGGAGGTCTTGGTGAACCACTCGTAGGCCTCGAGGGACGGCATCATCGCCGGGAGGGTCGGGTCCGGGGTGACGGCATCCAGCATGGCGGGCTCGCCGCCGGCGAACCGGTTGGCCCGGTCGCCGTCGAACTGCTCACGCACGTGATGGATGAAGTCGGGACGGACCGCCTGGGCCAGCTGGCGCGATCCCGAGATGAACGGCACCTGCGAGACCACGGCCTTCACCCGCTTGTCGATCGCGGCGACGACGAGCGCGTGGCCGCCGGCGAAGCTGGTGCCCCACACGCCGATCCTCGAGGCGTCGACCTCGGGACGCGTGGTCGCGTAGGTGATCGCGTTGCGGATGTCGCGGTGCTGCAGGACCGGGTCGTTCTCCTGGCGGGGCGAGCCATCGCTCGCGCCGAAGTTGCGGTGGTCGTACACGACGACGTTGAGGCCGGCCTCCGCGAAGACCTGCGCGTAGTCGTCGAGGTGCATCTCCTTGACGCCGGACATGCCGTGCGTCACCACGACGGCCGGAGCGGGGCCGGTCGCACCCTCGGCCTTGTAGAACCAGCCCCGGAGGGTGATGCCACCTTCGCCGGGGAACTCAATGTCTTCTCGGGTCATCTTCAGCGCCGCCTTCACTCGTGGTCTCGGACAGGACGAACGTACGGATCTGTGACGGACGCCTCATAGAACGATCGCGACAGGCTGTGGAACCGGCGCGCCATGCGTTTCACGCGATACCGTGAGCCGCGCGGTAGTCACCCGGCGACATCGAGAACTCGCGTCGGAACTCGCGGCCGAGGTGGCTCGCGTCGCAGAATCCCCACCGGTGTGCGATCGCCGCGACCGAGGCGGACGTGTGCACCAGGTCGTTCCGCGCGGCGGCCAGGCGGTGCGCCCGTACGACGGCTCCCATGGTGTCGCCGGTGGCGGCGAACGCGCGGTGGACGGTACGCGGCGCGACGTTGTGGGCGACCGCGAGGTCGCGCACCCGGATCGCACCTTCGCTGAGGTGGCCGGCGATCCAGTTCTCCAGCTCCTGCCGGAGGAACGGGAGGAAGTCGGTCTCGCTGACGTCCGGGGTGTGGCTGGAACGGATCATCCCGGCGATCAGGACCAGGAGGGCGTTGCGGCCGGCCTCGACGTCGAGCGGCGACATCTGACCGAGCTGCGCGTCCACGCCGCTCAGGAAGTCCTGGGTCAGCCGGGCGAGCGGATTCGCGCTGGTGTCGAGGCACAGGAAGTCCGGGACGCCCGGCCCCGTGTCGTACGGGGCGAGCGCCGTCAGGGGGACCCGCACCGTGCGCTTCCGGACCTTGTCGGGGATGACGACGCTGCCCGTGGCCCGGGTGCTCATTAGCAGGAGGGCGCCCGGCCGCAGCACCAGGGTCTCGGTCGGGGTCTGCACGATCTGCCGCCCGGTGGTCACCATGAACAGCACCACCGACTCGGCTTCCTTGTCGGCCATGGTCTTACCGCGGACGCCCTCCAGGTCCGGACAGCGCCAGTCGGTGATGAGGAGGTCGCCGATGTCCCGCGCCTGGTGGGAGCCGTAACCCTGGATCCGGTTCGTGGGCTTCAGCTTCAGGCTCGCCAGGCGGTCATGGATGGCCATCCGCCAGCGGAAGTCCCGCTCCTCGTGCGAGATGGCGGGGGAGACTTCGGGAATCGTCTGGGTCTGGGTCATGGTCACGGTCTGCTCGCTGCTCTCTCTGGTGTCGAGGCGGTCTGGTGCTGGAGCTCTCGACTTCATAGGTGCTCTGTAGTTTGCTTCGGTGTGACAGTGGTTACTTGCCCCCACACGACAAGGATTTGTCTTTGCGCGACAGCGACGTCCCGATCCGCGCGTCGATCCTGCGCGGCCTACCCGCCGTGGTCACGAGCGTCGGCGGGCCGGGGGAGAAGTTCCTCGCGGCGTACGGCGTCGACGAGCGGCTGACGGCGCAGCAAGACACGTTCGTCAGCGTGCGACTGGTGGAGAAGGTCCTGGAGGATGCTGCGGCACAGCTCGACGTCCCCGACTTCGGCCTGCGGATGGCAGCCCAGCAGGACCTCCACGTCCTGGGCCCACTCGCGATCGCGATGGAGAACTCTCGCACGGTCGGCGAGGCCCTGGAGTGCGCGAGCCGTTACCTGTCCGTCCTCAGTCCCGCGCTGTCCCACGAGGTGATCCCGGACCCGCTGGACAACCCTGGGGTCCTCGCGATCCGCTACGCAAGCACGACCGGCACCGCGTCGCCGCAGGCGATCGACTACGGGCTCGGCATGGTCCACCGCGTCGTGACGCTGGTGACCGGCGGGTCGTACGGACTCCGCTCGGTCCAGCTTCCCCATCCCGCTCTCGCCCCCGAGACGGCGTACCGCGACCACTTCGGGGCCGAGGTCGCCTTCGACTGTGACCGCGCCGCTCTGCGGATGCCGCGACAGCTCTTGGACGTGCCGGTCAGCGGAGGCAACGAGATCTTGCGCGACATCGCGGTCGACTACCTCGAGAGCCACTTCGGTCACGAGGAGGTGCCGGTCTCCGACCTGGTCACCGCGATCCTCGAGGGCCAGCCGGGACCGGACCAGCCGGACCTGGCCAAGGTTGCGCGCCTGCTGAGTCTTCATCCGCGCACGCTCCAGCGGCTGCTTGCCGTCGAGGGGGTCGGATTCAAAGACCTGGTCGACCTGGTGCGGCGCGAGCAAGCGCGGAAGCTGATCACGACCACCGACCTGGCGTTCACGCGGATCGCTGTCCGGGTCGGCCTGCGGGAGCAGTCGAGCCTCACGCGCGCGGTGCAGCGGTGGTTCGGCACGTCACCCTCGGACCTGCGCCGCACGGCGCGCGATCAGCCTCGGTGATCGAGCCACTGGGCGACCGGAAGGCATGATCCGATCGTGCGCCGCGGACCACGCCCGGACGAGCGCAGAACTACGCAGGTAGCTACCTGTGCTCGGCCCGTCTCCCGGTCGGGCGCGGAGGTCCCACGACGAGGCGCAGTCGTTCTATGGGCGCTCCGTCAGGCCTCCCTAGCCTGCAAGGACAGCCATCAAGACGAAAGGCGTCTGTTATGCCTCTGCCGGAATCCACCGAGCTCTTCACCCTGGAGGAGGCCGACGGCGTCCTCATCGTGACCTACTCGGCCGACCCCCTGAACTACCTCAACGTCACCGCTCTCGGCGAGCTCGGACAGCTGGTGCCGGTGATGGCGGAGCCACGCTTCCGCGCGGTGATCTTCCAGTCCCGCCCCGACGAGACCGGCTTCCTGACGCACTTCTCCGTCGAGGAGATCTACGAGCTGATCATCAAGTCGCCCGAGACGTCGCGGTACGCCGCCGAGGTGGTGCGCCAGTTCAAGGCCCTCCTCGACAGCATCGCGGCGCTGCCCAAGGTGACCATCGCGGCGATGAACGGCGACACCATGGGTGGGGGCCAGGAGATGGCGCTCGCCTGCGACATCCGCATCGGGGAGCGCGGCGACTACCGGTACGGCCAGCCCGAGGTCCGTCTCGGCATCATCCCCGGCGCCGGCGGCAGCCAGCGGCTCTCGCGCCTCATCGGCCTGGGCAAGGCCCTCAACATGATCCTGCGGGGCATGGTCGTGACGCCGGAGGAGGCCCAGTCGCTCGGCATCACCTCCGAGCTCGTCGACGACGCGCCGGCGCGCGCCCTCGAGATCGCCAAGGAGATCGCGACCCTGCCCCCGATGGGCATCGCGAAGGCGAAGGCCTCGATCTACAAGGGATTCAACACCGACCTCCAGAGCGGCCTCGAGATGGAGAGCCTGTTCTGGCAGGAGGCCATGCAGTCCGACGACGCCAAGGCGGCCTGCCTCGCGTTCCTGGAGATCCCCCTCGAGAAGCGGCGCGACTACATCGAGAGTGGTCCGTTCCCGCCCAGCACCGGCATGTAGGTACTGCTGAACGTCCGTCGCGCACCTCGAGCACCCCGAGCAGTCGGTGCACCGGGGTGCGCGGCGGTCGTTCCGCACCCGTCATCCGCCACGCTCAGCTGCCATGGAGGTCAGAGTGAAGAGTCTGCAGATCAGCACTTTCGGGAAGCCCGCGGCCGTCGTGGAGCTGGTCGAGCGCGATGCTCCCCGGCCCGAGGCCGGTCAGGTCCTCGTCGCCATGGAGGCGGCGCCGATCAACCCGTCGGACCTCCTGCTCATGCGGGGGCGCTACGGACACCGTCCGCGCCTGCCCGCCGAGCTGGGGACCGAAGGCATCGGTCGCATCATCGATGTCGGCGCTGCGGTCGCACCGACCCGTGTCGGCGAGCGGGTCCTCATCGTCCCGACGCTCCGGCACGGCACCTGGCAGGACCAGGTCGCCGTCGAGGCGGACGATGCGCTACCGGTCGATCCCGATGCCGACGCGCTGCAGATGGCGATGCTCGGCATCAACCCCATGACCGCGGACCTGCTGCTGCGGAGCTTCGTCGATCTCCCGCCCGGTGCGTGGGTGGCCCAGACCGGCGGCAGCTCGGCCGTGGGCAGCTAT
Source organism: Nocardioides immobilis (assembly GCF_003515065.1). GTDB lineage: Bacteria > Actinomycetota > Actinomycetes > Propionibacteriales > Nocardioidaceae > Nocardioides > Nocardioides immobilis. The sequence continues at coordinate 132,896 of NZ_QXGH01000018.1, read as the reverse complement.
GTCGTCGCGCTGGCCCGGCAGGCGGGCCTCCGCAGTCTCAGCCTGGTACGGCGACCCGAAGCGGTGCCGGCCCTGCTCGCCGCGGGCGCCGACGCGGTCGTCGTCACCGGCCCCCAGTTCGCGGACGACGTGGCCGACGCCCTCGGCGACGACCGGATCTCCCTCCTCATCGACGGGGTTGCCGGGGACGCGGTGACCGACTTCGTCCCGTGGCTCGCCCAGGGGAGCACGCTGGTGAGCTACGGCGGGATGAGCGGAGGTCCGGTCGCCATGAGTCCCGCCGACCTGATCTTCCGCGACATCCGCGTCCGCGGCTTCTGGCAGATGCACTGGCTCGAGAGGACGCCACGCGAGGAGGTCGCCGCGGCGTACGCCCGACTCGGCGCGCTCGTCGGCGACGGCGTCCTGAAGGCGCCGGTGACGGCGACCTACACGCTCGATCAGTGCCAGGCCGCCTTGGCCCACGCGGCCGAGACCGGCCGGGCCGGCAAGGTGCTCTTCGCCTGGTGACTGGGCCTCCCGGGACCCGGGTCAGGCGGGTGTGGGGAGCGCGCGCAGCGCGACCGGCACGCCGCTGAACGCCGCGGTGCCCGACGGGACGTCGAGGCCACCCGGTCCGGTGAGCGCGTTGAGGTTGGCACCGGGGTGCTGCTCGGCGACGCTGAGCTGCAGTCCCGGCCCCTCGTGGCCCCATCCGTGCGGCAGGCTGACCACGCCGCGCCGGATCTCGTCACTGACCTCGACCGTCGCCTCGACGGCGCCGGCGTCGGACGAGATCTCGCAGCGGGCGCCGTCGACCAGACCGTGCGCGCTCGCGTCGTCGGGGTGGAGCAGCACCGTGCACCGGTCGCGGCCGCGCATCAGGGCGGGGACGTTGTGCATCCAGGAGTTGAGCGACCGGGTCTGGCGGCGGCCGATGATGACGAGGCCGGGGTCGTCGCCGAGCCCGTCGTACACCCGGCGCAGGTCGGCCACCAGCGGTTCGGGCGCGAGCTCGACGCGGCCCGACGGCGTCCGCAGCACGTCAGGCAGGCGGGGTTGCAGCGGGCCCAGGTCGATGCCGTGCGGATGGCGTTTGAGCTCGTCCAGGGTGAGGCCACCGGGCCGCTGGCCGAAGTGGTCGCCGTACGGCCCGGCCCGCAGCAGGAGGTCGAGACCACGCTGCGGTCCGCGCACGTCGCCGAGCGCGGCGAGCACGTCCTGAGGGTCGAGGTCGGCCAGCACGCTGCCGGGCTCCTCCACGATGTCGTGGACGAGTGCGGAGAGCAGCATGTCGTCGATGACCCCGCGATCCATGTCGCCGAACCCGCCCAGCACGGCGGTGAGCTCCAGCAGGATGTCGTGCTCGGAGTAGGCGTCGGGCGGAGGCGGCATCACCGCGTCGGTCCAGCGCGTGTGGTTCCGGCTGGCGAGCTGCTCGAAGAAGATGTCGTAGTGGTCGCGCTCGACGGCCGACGGCGGGGGCAGGATCAGGTCGGCGTGGCGCGTGGTCTCGTTGACGTAGTGGTCGACCGAGACGAGCAGCTCGACGTGGCGGGCGGCGGCCTCGTAGCGCGCGCTGTCGGGCACGGAGCGGGCGCCGTTGCTGGCCATGGTGATCAGGGCACGGATCGGTGAGCCGTCCGCGAGGATCTCGTCGGCCAGCGCGCCCACCGGGAGCTCGCCGAGGACCTCGGGGTGCCCGCCCACGCGGCTCCGCCAGCGGTCCGTCGGGAAGGGCGCCCCGCGGCCGGCAACGCCGCGCGTGTTGTGGGTCGCGGCCGCCCCCATCGGGAAGAGCGTCCCGCCGGGCCGGTCCAGGTTGCCGGTCACCGCGGCGAGGGCGTACATGAACCAGGTCGTCACGGTGCCGAACTCCTGCGTCATGGCGCCGACCCGTCCGTAGATCGCCGTGGACGGAGCGTTCGCCATCTCGCGCGCCAGCTCCCGGATCACCTCAGGTGCGATGCCGCAGCGATCACTCACCGCCTCGGGCGTGAACGGGGCCACCGCGGTGCGGAGCTCCTCCGCGCCGGCGATGTGGGGACCGAGGACGTCGAGCCGGTCGAGGCCCTCGTCGAAGATCACCTGGGCCACGGCCGCGAGCAGTGCGGCGTCCCCGCCCGGTCGTACGGCGAGGTGGAGGTCGGCCAGCTCAGCGGTGGCGGTGCGCGCCGGGTCGATGACGATGATCCGGCCACCGCGCTCCTGGATGGCCTTGAGTCGTCCGCGCGGAGCGGTGATGCCTGTCGCGTTGGACACCAGCGGGTTGCAGCCCACGAGGACGAGCAGGTGGCAGGCGTCGACATCGGGTGCCGCACTCGAGAACGAGTTGGTGTCGCGCGCGCCGAACATGAGCCCGGCCGCGGTCATCATCGGCATGTGGTCGACGGTGGCCGTCGTGTAGACCTGCTTCGCCTCGGCCAGGCGCAACGACAGGTTGCCGTAGATCCAGGTGCCGTAGTCGTGGGTGAGCGGGGTGCCGAGGTGCCACGCGACCGCGTCGGGCCCGCCCTCGGCGACGATCGGCGCGAGCCGTTCCTCGAGGAACCGGAACGCGTCCTCCCAGGTCGTCTCGACCAACTCCCCGCCGCGTCGCACCAGCGGAGCGCGCAGCCGGTCGGGATCGTGGTGCAGGCTCTGCAGCGCGGTGCCCTTGGGGCAGATGAACCCACGCGTCGCCGGATGGTCGGCGTCGCCACGGATTCCGACGATCTCGTCGCCCTCGACCTTGACCCGGATCCCGCAGGCCACCTCGCACAGCGGGCACGTCGCCAGATGTTCGCTCATGATTCCTTCCAGAACAGTCGGCCGATCGCGGCCAGCGCCGGGATGGCGACGCGCCTTTGCAGGGCGGCGGGCAGGCCCGGCGCCAGTACGTCGGCACCGGTCTCGTGCACGATCCGCATCACCACCGGCAGCGGTGGTTGCCCGCTGGAGGCGAGCTGTCCTCGTCGCGTGGCCTCCCCCAGCCGGACACCGAAGTCGATCCACTCGCGGGCGGCCGGGGACAGCAGGGAGGTGACGGTCGCAGGCCCGTCCTTCGTCGCCCACGGGTCCGCGTGGACGGTGCCGGCAGGTACGACGATGACGTCGCCGCTGTGCGCCGTACGCACGCGCCCGCGGAGCAGGTAGCGAACGGCGCCGTCACGCACGAGGTGCACCTCGTCGGTGTGGGCGTGTCGGTGGGGCACCAGGAAGCCGGCGCCGGCCTGGAAGGTCCGGTCGATGCAGGACCACCACGCTCCGTCCAGCCAGACGCTGCTGCGCAGGGCGACCTCGGCGCGCCCGTCGGGGGAGCGGTAGCGGCCGACGACCAGCGGCGGAAGCGCGATCGAGAGCGGGTCGGTCGGAGCGTGGATGGTCATCGAGCTGCTCCGCTCTCTGCCCGGGTGAACAGGACCACACCCTCGGTCGTCGAGCTGCGGGTGACCAGACCCCGGCTGACCAGCAGCTCCAGGTGCGCATTGGTCTCCATCGCCGCGATGCCCTTGTTGAACACGTCGAGCTCGTCGAAGGAGCGCTCGTGTCGCGTCCAGCTCAACCGGGTCGCGGCGTCCAGGGCGGTGAGCGGGCCCCCCGCCAGCGTGGCCAGGCTGTTCACCAGGCGCTGCTCGTGGTGGACCAGCAGCTCGTCGACCCGGGCATGGGTCGACGGCGCCACCGGTCCGTGCGCGGGGAGCACCCGTAGGTCCGGCAGCGCACGAACTTTCGTCAACGACGCCATGAAGTCACCCAGCGGGTCGGGTGCCGGCGGCATCGTGAAGCCGATCGATGGCGTGATCGTCGGGAGGACGTGGTCACCGGCGAACAGGAGTCCCGCGCCCCGGTCGGCGAAGACGTAGTGACCCGCGGTGTGGCCCGGTGTGTGGATGGCGTCCAGTGTCCGGTTGCCGACCGGGATCGCGTGGTCGCCCTCAAACCAGGTGTCGGGATAGAGCCAGACCGCCTGGTTCGGGACGGCGTTCTCCACCTGGTTCCACTGCTCCGCGAGCCCGACCGCGCCGGCGCTCACGAGACTGGCGAAGAACGGGGTCTCCGTCCGCGGCCGGGCGTGGTCGTTGAGCAGGTCGAGCGTCGCCTTCTCGTCCGCGCCGAGCGCGACGTCGGCGCCGTACTCGTGGCCGAGCTGGGCGGCCATGCTGTAGTGGTCGCGGTGCACGTGCGTGACCAGGAACCGCCGGATGTCGCCGAAGCCGGCCCCGAGCAGGCGCAGGCTCCGCTCCAGCACGTCCCGTGCAGCCTCGATGGCCCAACCGCCGTCGACCAGGGTGAGTCCGTCGTCGGTCTGGACGACGTAGACGTTGACCGCCTTCAGGACGTCGGACGGCAGCGGCAGGGGGATCCGGTGGATGCCCTCCGCGACCTGCCACGCACCTTCTGCCGCCCAGTGCTGCCCGCAGTCCGGCGAGACGGCGTGGGCCGTCGGAGTGGTGCGGAACGTCGTCGCCACAGCAGGGCGCGTCTGCGGTGGCTGGGCAACATCGACGATGACCTTTCCGATGACGTTGTTCTCCACCGCGTCGTGGGCCGCCCCGGCCTGGTCCAGCGTGAAGTGATGCAGAGGCAGGCCGGCCGGCCAGCCGACGCGGAGTGCTCCCGAGGCCACCGCGGCGTTGATGTCCTCCGCGGCCGCCCGGAGAAGCTCGGGATCGAGGGGGTAGAGCAGCACGAACTGGTAGCGCACGTTCTGCCAGAACGTCTTGCCGATGTCGACGGTGAAGGTGTTGCCGCCGTTGTTGGCGTAGACGGCGATCGTGCCGTGGTTCTTGATGACCGCGATGTCGAGCTCGTTGTTCTCGGCCGGAGCGACCTCGACCACGAGGTCGACGCCCTCAGGGGCGAGTGCCCGGATCGCCGCGGCCGTGTCGGACTCCCGGTAGTTGACGACGTGGTGGGCGCCGGCCGCTCGCGCCAGGAATCCCTTCTCGGTGGTGGACACCGTCGTGATGACGGTGGCTCCCGACCATCGAGCCAGCTGGATTGCGGCGTTGCCCACCGCACCGGCGCCGCCCGCGACCAGCACCACCCGGCCAGCGAGTGCTCCCGGGCCGAGTCTCGTGGGCCCGTCCTGGGCCGAGGTCAGGGCGCGATGGGCGGTGACGGCGGGGACGCCGAGCGACGCACCGAGGTCGAAGTCGGCTCCCGCCGGCATCGGTACGACGCGCTCGACCGGCTGCACCGTGTACTCGGCCGCCGTGCCGTAGGCGCGGCCGTACTGGGCCAGCAGCAGCCAGACGGGATCTCCGACGGCCAGGTCGACGACGCCCTCTCCCACTGCGTCGACGACGCCGGCACCGTCCTGTCCGGGCGAGATCTCCGTGTGCTGGAACGGCATCCGCGCGCGGAACTTCCAGTCAGTGGGGTTCACCCCCGAGCGGACGACCCGGACCCGGACCTCCCCGGCGCCCGGGTCCGGGACGTCGCGCTCGACCACGCCCATCACGCTGGACGGGCCGTTCTCGGCGTACACGACTGTCTTCATGCCACTAGTTCGCCGCGCCGGTCGTGCTGAGTCCGCCATCGACAGGCAGGACCGCGCCGGTCACGTAGTTCGCCGCACGGGAGGCGAGGAAGATGACCGCACCGGCGATGTCGTCCGGCTCGCCCGTCCGCCCGACCCGGGTCATGGCGCGGATCTCGTCGCCCTGCTCGTCGAGGATCGCGTTCATCATCTTGGTCGGGAAGGGGCCCGGAGCGATCGCGTTCACGAGGATGTTCGGTGCCAGCTCGGCGGCCAGGTGCACGGTGAGCTGGTTGACCGCCGCTTTCGACGCCCCGTACGCGAAGGCGGGGAAGAGCGGCACCATGGTCGCGTCGATGGAGCTGATGTTGATCACGCGAGCCGGGTGATCCGGCATCGCGGCCTTGTCGAGCATCGGCCGGAGGAAGCGGGTCATGTTGAACACGCCCTTGACGTTGAGGTCCATGACCCGGTCCCAGCCGCTGTCGGGGTAGTCCTCGAGGGGTGCTCCCCAGGTGACGCCCGCGTCGTTGACGAGGATGTCGACGGTGTCGGTGTGCTCGGCGATCTGTTCCACCAGCAACCGGCACTCCGACTCCTGGCTGAGGTCGCGGGCGAAGGCGTGCACTGTCCCGAGCTTCCCGAGATCCCGTGCGGCCTCCTCGCAGCTGTCGGCCTTGCGGGAAGAGATGTAGACCTCCGCGCCTGCCTTGAGGAGGCCCTCGGCGATCATGTAGCCGATACCGCGGGTTCCGCCGGTGACGACGGCCTTCTTGCCCTTGACTGAGAAGAGCTCCTGCATGGTGGTGATCCCTATCTGTGGGTCGACTGCTTGTCGCGGTGGTGGGCCTGGACGGAGATGCCGACCCAGAGGGCCGTCCGGTTGAGCCGGTCGTGGTGCGTCGCGACCAGGCTGTCGAAGATCTCCTCCGGTGGGGCGCCGGAGTCCAGGGCGGCGTCGAAGTCATCGAGGAACTTCCGCGTCTCGGCGATGTGCCGGCGGTCGTCGTCCGCGGTCGGGGCCTTGTGGCCGGCGACGACCCGCGACGGCTTGCAGGCGGCGATCGCGTCGAGCGCCTGCCGCCACTCGTCACGGCTGGCGCGGTCGGTGTCGACCGTGTACGGGAACACCCCGTTGTAGACGATGTCGCCCGCCACGACGAGGTCGAGCTCCGGGACGTGCACGAAGGTCGTGTCCGACCGGTCGGAGTGACCGGCGCGGTGCACCAACAGGCTGTGGCCCTCGAGGTCGATGCGGTCGCCCTCCAGCGGCACCGCCTTCACGATCTCCTCGGGGATCTGGTCGCCGAAGAGCGGCCCCCAGAGGCTGTCGTAGACCTCGGGGGAGGTCTGCTCCTGCATCCGGTCGACGACCTCGGTCAGCGCGACGACCTCGGCGCCCGGGTGCCGCGCCACGAGCGGGCCGAGGCCGAAGAAGTGGTCACCATGGCCGTGGGTCACGTAGATCGTCTGCAGCTCGAGGCCGCGGCCGTCGATCCAGTCGATCAGTGCGGCCGCGTGCTCCTTGGTGGTCAGTCCGTCGATGAGCACGGCGCGCTTCTCGCCGCAGATGAGGGTCGCCGATGTGGGCGACCACATGCTCGGCGAGCCATCGGGGGCGGGTCGTCCGGGGATCGGCTGGCCGTCCACGACGAGCACCTCGAACGTCAACACGCCCAGCTCGTGTCGAAGGTGGCTCATTGCATCTCCTGCCGCAAGGGATCTGCTGCCCGCAGCGGGGCGCAGCGACTCGATTGTCGACACCGGTCCTGCCACCGTAGGAAGCAGCGTTCCGCCGCCAATAGAACGCGCGTGCCGCGCACTGGTACGGAAACGCCTCAATGCGAGTGAGGGCTTGTCTGCGACCCGTACCACGTCGACGCTTCGACTCATGGCCGCGCGAGCGCGAGTGAATCTCTTCCGTAGTCCGTGGGACCTGGAGTTGGTCGCGCAATCGCTGCTCGGCGTCTGCAGGTTCGACGACTTTCAGGCCGAGCTCGGCATCTCGCGCCAGGTTCTGGCGGAGCGGTTGAAGGAGTTGACGGCCGAAGAGATCTTTGTGCGCCAGCAGTACCAGAGCCGTCCTGACCGTTACGAGTACCGGCTCACTAGAAAGGGCCGCGACCTCCTGCCGGTCGTAGAGGAGATGACGGAGTGGGCGCAGCGTTGGCGCGGTCACACGACCGGGAACATCCACCCGCAGGAGGTGAGGTGAGCGTGTCATTACAGGACTCTGGGCGAGTTGGCCTCGGCCAGGCCGTCGAGGTGAGCGAGGGCGTCTACGCCTACGTCCAGCCCGATGGCAGCTGGTGGATCAACAACACCGGTTTCCTGGTGGGGTCGCGGGGCGTGGTGAGCGTGGACGCCTCCTCCACGGAGGCGCGCACGAGGGCCTACCTGGAGACGATCGCGGCGGTCAGCGACCAGCCTGTGCGCACGCTGATCAACACCCACCACCACGGGGACCACACGTTCGGGAACTACCTGTTCTCGTCGGCGACGATCGTCGGCCAGGAGCGCTCACGGGCCGCGATCCAGGCCTGGGGCCTGCCGCGCTCTGCGCCGTACTGGACCGACGTGGAGTGGGGTGACGTCGAGCTCGCGCCGCCGTTCCTCACCTTCGACGAGTCCGTCACCGTCTACGTCGACGAGCTGAGGTGCGAGGTCAAGCACCTGGGACTGCCGGCCCACACCGACAACGACGCAGTGGTGTGGCTGCCCGAGCGCAAGGTCCTCTTCAGCGGGGATCTCCTGTTCAACGGGGTGACGCCGTTCGTGGTCCAGGGGTCGGTCGGCGGCATGCTCGAGACCCTGGCTGCTGTGGAACGCCTCGGTGCCGAGGTCGTTGTCCCCGGGCACGGGCCGGTCTGCGGTCCGGACGTCATCGGGGACGTTACGTCCTACCTCCGGTTCGTGCAGGATGTCGCAGCGCGGGGGGTCGCGGCCGGCGTCTCGCCACTGGAAGCGGCGCTGGACACCGACCTCGGAGAGTTCGCGGACCTGCTCGACCGCGAGCGGATCGTCGGCAACCTCCATCGCGCGTATGCGGAGGAGCGCGGTGCGCCCTGGGGAGCGCCGCTCGACGCAGCCGCCACTCTCGAGGACATGGTCACCTACAACGGCGGCATGCCGCTGACCTGCCACGCCTGACACCCAAGTTTGCAAACCGCTCCGGATCAGTGCGGTCTGAGGAGCCTTCAACCAAAGGAGATATGGGATGAGCGAGAACGCGCGCGGGGGGAAGGTCTACGCACTCAATCTCTTCGACTTGGAAGATGACGAGAAGTACCTGAGCTACTTCAGCCGTCTGCCCGTTGAGATTCCGGCACACGGCGGCCGCCCGATCGCACTCGGCCGTTTCCGAGCCAACGTGACCGGCGACCTGACCCCCCGCCAGATCCTCATCCTCGTCGAATGGGAATCCCAAGCAGCGTTCGACAGCTTCCGGGACGATCCTGCCCTGGCCGACTTGCACCCGCTCCGGGTCCACGGCTCGTCGTCCTACATCTGGCAGCTGTTCGACGGGCTTGATCTGACCGACCCCGGCCTGACCCTCGACGAAGTGCTGGGGATGCTCCAGCGCTGACCACTACAAGACGTAGGGGATCACCCAACGCGAGCGCGCTTTGTAGGGCGCCCACTCGGGATACCGGCTCATGCTCGCCTCTTTGGCCAGCATGTTCGCCGTGAAGAGGCCGCCCCACACCCAGGCCAACACCACGAACGGCAGCCAGTGCCAGACCATCAGGGCGAAGCCGAGGTAGATCATCATCTCGCCGGTGTAGTTCGGATGGCGCACGAAGCGGAACGTGCCGTCGGTGATGAGGCCGCGCTGGATGCGCAGCGTGTAGAACTTCTGCGCGTCGGCCGCGATCATCACCACTGAGCCGAGCACGACGAGCGTGATGCACACCGCGAACCACGGGTTGTCATCGATCGGATAGTCGCCTCCGCGGCCGGAGATCAGCAGCCAGCCGAACAGCCAATACCAACCGAGGATCGCAAGGATCGCGTTCGCGGCGCCCGGCAAGGTGAGCCGATGTTGCCACCCGGGGTCGGGGAACGCCTTGTCCTTGAGGTACCAGACCAGGCCGTACGAGCCGTGCAAGGCCAGGTAGATCCACGCCGCAGTACTCGTGGCAGCCGGCGTGTGACCTTCGTACAGCCACATGAGTGCACCCAGGTAGGCGAACATCAAGCACTTCTGGAGGTTGATCACGGTCGCGAAGGTGACGATGCGTGGTCCGCCCGGCATGTCGATGACGAAGCGCTGCTGCAACCCACGGACGAATCGGGCGTACCCCGGCACCGGTCGCGCCGCTCCCGTTCCGTGCAGGTCAGGCGTCGTAGTCAACGTGGACCTCGTCGCTGGTCGGGTGCGACTGGCAGGTGAGCACGTAGCCGGCTTCCACGACGGCCGGCGACAGGGCGAAGTTCTGCTCCATCGCGACCGAGCCCAGCAGCACCTTCGCCTTGCAGGTGCCGCAGGCCCCGCCGAGGCACGCGTACGGCGCCTCCAGCCCGGCTTTCAGCGCGGACTCGAGGACGGTGTCGCCGGCTGCCAGCGAGACCTGGTGCTCACGGCCGCGCAGGTTGACCCCGACCGTCGCCGGGGAGAAGTCGTCGGCGACCTTGGGCTTCTGGTAGCCGTGGAAGAGCTCCACGTGGACCTGGTCCGGCTCGGTGCCGCGCTCGAGGAGCAGGTCGCGCAGGTCGGTCACCATCTCGACCGGTCCGCACAGGAACCACTCGTCCACCGAGGCCGCGGCCAGGTCGGAGCCGAGCCATTCCTCGAGCTTCGGGCGGTCGACGCGACCGCGGAGCTGTGCCGGGTGTCGTGGGTCGCGCGAGCGCACATGGATGATCCGGAGCCGGTCGGCGTAGCGCGCCTCGAGCTCGTCCAGCTCGTCGCGGAACATCGTGCTGTCGGCGTCCCGGTTGCCGTAGACCAGGGTGAAGCGACTCTCGGTCTCGACGGCAAGTGTCGTCTGTAGGATCGAGAGCACCGGGGTGATGCCGCTGCCGGCGGCGATCGCCACGTAGTTCTTCCTGCCCAGCGGGTCGAGCGGTGTGCCGAACGAACCGGTCGGCGTCATCAGGTCGAGGGTGTCGCCGGCCTGGAGCTGTTCCATCGCGAAGGTGGAGAAGGCACCGCCGGGGATGTGCTTGACGGCGATGGCGAGCGTGTCGGAGGTGGCCGGGGAGCAGATCGAGTAGTTGCGCCGTACGCCCTCGCCCCCGAGGTCGGTGCGGACGGTGACGTGCTGACCGGGCTCGAAGGAGAACTCGTCCCGCAGGTCGTCGGGCACCTCGAAGCGGATCAGCACGCTGTCCTCGGTCAGCCGGTCGACGCTGGTGACCCGGACCGGGTGGAACACCGCGGCACGGGCGGAGGACCGCTTCGGCATCCGCACGGGGAGAAGCCGGGCCAGCTTGCCGTTCAGCCTCTTCCACTCGCGGTACTCATCGGTGTCGAGCTGCTGGCCGAAGACGGTGCCGATCGCAGCGTCGCGCTCGAGGTAGGCCTCCTCGTTGCGCCGCCAGGCCGCGACGTAGCGGTGGAACGGGATCGAGGGGTGCAGGTGGTGGACGAGGTGGTAGTTCTGCGAGAGAAGCAGGGGCGTGAGGATCCATTCGGAGCCGACGCGGTTGCGGGTGGCGCGGTAGCGGTTCTCCTGCTGGGTGTCCTCGAGGTCGTGGTGCGGCAGCCAGTCGAACCACCAGGCCAGGACGAACATGGCGACCCGCGCGGGGATCAGGTACAGGACCGCCAGCGTCCAGAAATGTCCGGTGAACGCCGAGGCGACGATCACCGAGACGGTCGTGCCCATCAGGAAGACCGTCTCCAGCACCTCGGCCCGGGGACGACGCCTCACGTTGCGCACCAGGAAGGCCAGGTACGGCACGTCCATCAGCGGGAACCGGACGGGAAGCTGCCACCAGGGGGCGCCGCTGACGAAGTGGTCGGGGTCGTTCGCGTCGTCGTTGGTGTTGCGGTGGTGCTCGATGTGGATGAACGCGAACGACTTGAACGAGATCAGCGGCGAGACGAAGAGCATCGCGACCCGGCCGAAGGCCACGTTGACCCAGCGGTGGGTGCTCACCGAGTAGTGGGCGGCGTCGTGCAGCACGGTGAACAGCACGAAGATCGCGGACGCGCTGAGCAGGACCGTCGCCGGGGCGGGAAGCCGATCGGCCAGCGCTGCCCACGTGGAGAACGCGAAGACGGCGAGAGCGCCGGAGAAGATGCCGACGATGGGCCACGAGATCGCCGAAACCCCGACGCCGGGGTCAGGAAGCGCGTGGCGCGAGGCTGCGGGCGCGGGTTGCTCGGTGATTGCTGACATGCCCGCAACCTATGAACCGCGAGCCACCGGTGCTAGGGGGTCCGAGCCCACGCGCGTGTGCGCGCAGCACATGCCGGTCAGGTAGCGCCGGGCTCCGTGGTGAGCACCGCCGGACCGAGCACCTGGGCCAGCCGCAGCGCGGCGTGAAGCTCGACGACCCGCTCCGTGGCGGGGCGTCCCCGCCGTTCCTCTGCCCGGCGCATGCGCTGCAGCACGGTGTTGCGGTGCACCCCCAGGGCCTCGGCTGCGGCGGCCAGCCCTCCCTGTGCGGCGAGCACCGCCAGCAGTGCCCGTCGTTCCTCGTCCTCCCGGCGTCCCTTGACTGCCAGGGCACCGAGCTCCGTCGCGACGAACGCGCGGGCCAGGTCCAGGTCGCCGCTCATCGTGTCCACGAGCGCAACCTCGGCGTACGACGTCACCGGAGCTGCCCGGCCGGAGAGCTCGATGATCCGACGGCCGCGCTGCGCCTGGGCGTGGGAGTCGCGGAAGCCGCCGGGGCCCTGCGCCGGCGTGCCGAGAGAGATCCGGACGTTGGTAGGGACCTGCTCGGCCAAGGGCGCGAGGTCCTCAGGCGCCACCTCGGGCGCTCGCGTGGTGGAGACCCAGCCCCACAGCGCGTGGGCGCCGTCCGGGACGAGCAGGGGAGGAGGCGAACCGAAGTGCGCACCGACCGCCGCGCCGACCCGTGCGAGGTCGGCGTCGTCGCCATCGGTCCAGCAGACGAACGCGGTCTGCCACCCGGTCAGCCGGTGCGACAACGTGCGCTCGGCTCGCCCGAGGTCGATCTTGTCCCCGGCGATCAACCCGCGGACCGCATCGGTCCGGGCCGCGCGGACCCGGTTCTGGATGCGGTCGAGCTCGGCGACGTACTCGGCGGCGACCTCGCTGGAGATGCGGTCGGCGTAAGCGAAGGCGAAGCGCTGCAGGTCGGTCACCACGGCGAGGGCGAGGGCCGGGTCGGGCACCACGTCGGTGATCCCGGCGAGGATGCGGGCGGTGAAGTAGGCGTGACCGATCCGGTAGAAGCGCAGCATCACGTCGACGCTGTAGCCGCGGGCCGCCATGGCCCGTGCGTGCTCGAGGGCCGTGACCGGCGCCGTCGCGGCGCTCGCGTCGATACCGTGCCGGACCATCGACAGCGCGGCCTCGAGGTTCGACGAGCACGACCCGAGCGTCAGCCCGCGGAGATCGTCATCGGCAGCGGCCTCCGGGATACGTTCGAGGATGTAGTCGAGCATGTCATCGGCGTACGACGACACGTCCCCCAACAGCTCGGCGGCAGTGCGGCGCAGCTCGATCACGACGGGCTCAGGAAGGTCTGCCGACCCACCCGCACTCGCACCCATGCCGGGAGACTATCGAGCGCCACCTCGACCGGGCCCCTCGATTGGGATCGGCCGGACGCCATGGGTTAGAGTTCCACCGCTTCACAAGGCCCCGTAGCGCAGTTGGTTAGCGCGCCGCCCTGTCACGGCGGAGGCCGCGGGTTCGAGTCCCGTCGGGGTCGCCAGTAGTGAACGGCCTCTGGCCTGCGGAAACGCAGAGCCAGGGGCCTTTTGCTTTCACCGCCGGAGTGGCACAACAGCGGCCGTGTCCCGTCTGCGTCCCGTCCCAGCTTCGGCTGCCACGTTCAGCGCGACCGTGCGAGCCGCGTCCATCGCGTCAGCAACCGTGTCGAGACGGTCGGGGAACAGATGCCCGTAGAGGTCGAGCGTCATTGTGGCCGACTTGTGTCCGAGCATCTGCTGAACGACCTTGACGTCGGCTCCGGCGGCGATCGCCAGCGAGGCCGCGGTGTGCCGGAGCGCATGCGGAGTGAGACCGTCGAGACCGACCGCCGCGGATGCCTCGTCGAATACTGCGCGTTGGAAGGTGCGCGATCTCATCGGAGTACCGGCCTTCTCGCCGCCGAAGACGAGCGCATCGGGGGCTTTCCCGGCGACGTGGGCAGCCAGCTCGTCGATGAGGAACCGTGGCATCGGAACCTCCCGACGCTCGTGGTTCTTCGGATCGCTTGGCACGACATGGCCATCAACGACGACGTACGTCTCGACGATCGACGCCCGACGCCGCATCAGGTCCAGTCGCCCGACGCGCAGCCCAGCGAGTTCCCCCCACCGCAAGCCGGTGTAGGCGAGGAACAGGACGAGCAGCCGGTACGCACCTCGATCCGCCTCCGTCGTTGAGGCGTACTTGCTCACCGGGACGGCCGCGCAGGCATCGGCGAGGTCGGACACCTGCTCGTGGGTGAGGTAGAGGCGCTCCTTCGATCGGACGCGTGGGAGTGCGATGCCCTCGGCGACGTTGCGCACCAGCCTGCCGTCCTTCACCGCCGAGCCGAGTACTTGGGAGAGCACTCGGTGGATCTTGCGAACCGTGGCCGGCGCCAGCTCGGACGAGAGGTCCGCGACCCACTTCTGTACGTCGGAGTGCCGGACCTTCGCCAACTCGGTCTCTCCCCAGCGCGGAATGATATGGACGTCGAGGATGCTGCGATACCGCGCCTGCGTCGTCGCCTTGAGTTGCACCTGCACATCGAGCCACCGCTCGGCCCAGACCCCGACTGTGACCTTCCCCGCCCGAGGGTCGACGTACGAGCCGGTCAGCTTGCTCGCCTCGATCTCCGTGAGTCGCCGCTCGGCGTCGCGCTTGAGTCGGAATGTCTCGGTGCGTTCCCTGCCGGTCTCCGGATTGACGTAGCGCAGGCACCACAGCACGGCGCCCGGTGTCCCGTCCTTGTTCATGCGTTGCCGCTTCTGCACATGTGCCATGGCAGATCACCTTCCTGCTGTCGCCTGCTGCCATCTTGCGCCTGGCCGCCGACGACTACCGGGCCTCATCGGTGGCCTTGTGGACGGTTGGTCTGCTCGGTGAGCCAGAGGATGAGGTCGGTTCGCCAGTAGCGGACGTGGCGGCCGACTTTGAAGCTGCGGGGTCCGCAGCCGAGGTGGCGCCAGTACCGCAGGGTGCCTTCGGGAACCCGCAGGAGGGCGCAGGCCTCGTGGAGGGTGAGCATCTCGTCACCGGCGTTGCGGCGCGGGTTGGGGTTGATGGGCTGGGCGGTCATCGGTGAACTCCTGGGGGTGATCGCGATGGTTGGGGGTTGGGCGCAGGGAATTCCTGCGTTGAGTAGGTGCGCAGGGCTCTCGAATCAGATGGCAAAATATCGCTGGCTGGCGATAATCGTGGTGTGGAGCGACCGACGATCATCGAGGTGGCGCGGCGCGGGGCTGGTCTGACGCAGGCGGAGCTGGCTCGGCGAGGCGGGACAACGCAGTCGGCGGTGTCGATGTACGAGCGGCGTCGGAAGGTCCCGATGCTCGATGTCGCGGAGCGGCTGATGCAGGCGGCCGGCGCGGACTTGGGGATGGTGACGACGGTGGTGTGGGAGGTCGACTTCCTGCCGGGGCTGAAGGCGTTCTGGTATCCGGACCGGCTGTGGCGGGTGGAGGTGCCGGGGTGTTTCGACACCGTCCGGATGCCCGACCTGGTCGGCCACACCGAGCAGGGCGAGTGGGATCTGCGGGACCGGACGGATCGTCGGGGCCTGTACGAGAATCTGCTCGTGGAGGGCGACCAGCACATGATCATGCGCTGGGTCGATGGAGCCCTGTTGGTGGTTGCCTGGTCCGAGCTCGTGCTGCCGGAGAAGATCCGGGCGGCCTGGGAGCCTGCAGTCGCGGCGGCGTCGGCGGGCAGAGGCCATGGCGTGTTCGACGCCTGAGGCCGCGTAGCCCACGGTCAGACTCCGGTCGAACCGGAGCCCGGACGGCGTCCAGGTTGGGTCCGCCGCAACCTGCGGTGGGTTCGCCAGTACCGCAGGGTGGCGACCGGCACGCGGAGCTGGGCGGCGGCTTCCTCGATGGCGGCCCTCTCGTCGTCGGCGTGGTGCCGGTCGTGGTTGTTGTCGTCGTCGTGGTGCGGTGTGGTGCTCATGTGCTTCTCCTCGTCGGTCGTGTATGACGTTCAGGCGCATTCGCGGGTGCCGAATGGACAGCGCCTGTTGTTGACCAAAGGGTGTGACGGCTCATCTGGCGATCACGGGCGCCCACCAAGCTGCGCCGGGTGTGCGGTTGTCCATGGCTTGAAAGGCAACAACTTGCGGCCCGGATCGGACATCGTTTGCGGGCGCTGGTCAGTGAGGCCAGTTTTCAGCGGCCGATGCCCCGGCCGTGGTCGGGCGTGCTCGGGCTCGGAGGAGGCGGCTCGATCCGCTGTGCCTTCTCCAGGCGCTGTCGGTGTTCGTTGGCTTCCCGGGTGGCGGCCTTCTGCCGGGCGCCGCGGTCGTCGGCCCACCGCTGGTGTTCGTTGTCGAGGTCTCCGTCCGGGAGCGTCCGGAGGCTTGGTTCGATGTTGAGGGCGTTGAGGCGGGTGGATACGGTGCGCAGCTCGCGTTCAACGCCCGCCAGTTCTTCTGCGACGGCACTGAGCCGACCGGTGGCGTCGCGAGTGTGCGCTGCCCGCCCGTACGGGCGCAGCTCGGCGTACATCGCCTCGTCGAGCTGGGTGCGCGCCCGCTCGGCACGGTCGTACGCGGCGTAGCCGTTGCGTTCGGCGTCGCGGATGTGGTCGGCGTCAGGGTGGGCGTCGGAGACCGTGCGTGCAATGAAGGCGCTGATCGAGTCGTCGCCGCGCCGCCCGTGCAGCCACCTCACCTGGTCGGCGAGCTCCGTGGGGTCGGTGGCGAGGTCGGGGACGGCAGGTCGCCAACGTTCGGCGAACCCGGTCAGGTCGGCGCTGGCTTCGCGGACCTGCCGGCGGTGTTGGCCGAGTCGTCCGGCGCCGGCGCGGACGACGTCGGCGGCATGCCGGGCCTCAGAGAGGTCTTGGCGCCAGGCGGTCCAGATCCGGGTCTGGAGGTCGGCTGTTTCGGACTTGAGTGCGGTGTCGAGGTCGTCGACCTGCTGGCGTGCCTGGCGCCACTTGCGTCTGGCGTCGGCCACATCGTTGTGGAGACGCTCTCGGTCGGGTGTGTAGCGGGCGTGGATCGCGCCGACGTGCTCGAGGGCGTCGCGTTCGCCGGCCAGACGCTGGTGCTGTTCGTGGAGGTCGGCCTGACGGGTCCATGCCGCCCACAGGTCGCCGAGCACCTGGTCGAGGGGTCGGGTGGGTGGCTGGGTGCCGTATCGCTCGATGTCCTCGATAGCCCGCTGGGCGGCTGCGGCGGGGCCGAGGTCGGCCCGGTCGCGGGCGAAGACCTGCTCCCATTGGTGGCGCGCGTCGGCTTCGTCTTCGGCGACGAGGTGGGCGATGTTGTCGTCCCGGCCGCGGGTCATCGCGACGTAGGCGGAAGCAGCTGAGGTGTGCTCGCCCAACGCGAGGTGTCCGGTTTGGGTGGTTTCGCCTTGGGCGCCGTACACCGTGGTGGCGTAGGCGAGCTCGACATGCTCCCGCGCATAGCTCGCGGGGACGGTGCGCAGGTCGGTGGGGCGTCGGCCCCGCAGGGCGAGGCTGCCGTCGGGGCCGATGGCGGTGATGGTCCAGGTGTCGCGGTTCGTGACCCCGAGGTCGCGGTCGTTGCGCCGGGTCGCGATCCGGTCCCCGACCCCGACCCGTTCCCCGGCGTCGGTGGCGACCGCGTGGGTGTCGTCGACACGGCCGGCGGCGACGAGCCGGTCGCGGATCGCGCCGTTGAGAGCGGCCGCCTGTTCGCGGGTGTCGGCCAGCATCAACATCTGGCGGGCGCGCCGGTCTCGGCTCCCGATGGCGTCGGCGGCAAGCTGGGCGAGCGCCTGGGTGCGTTCGGCCTCGCTGGGGTAGATCTGGACCTGGCCGCGGCGCCACAACGCTGCCCACACCTCTCCTGTCGGCTCACCATCCCGCTCACCAACGGGCTCACCAACCGGCTGACCAACGGGCTCACCATCTGCTTGGCATGGGGCTGGTGGTGGGAGGGTGTAGGTGGAGGACCCGGTGCGCAGGGCGAGGCTGATTGCGGCGTACTCGGGGTCGGCGAACCGGTGGGCGACGTCGAGGTCGACGTGTGCTTGGGGTGGGACCCAGCGGGCGCCGAGGTCGAGGACGCCACCGCGGCCGACGGCGGGGAGCTGGTGCCGGTCACCCACGAGGGCGAGGCGGGCGCCCATCTCGTCGGCGAGGGTGAGGAGAGCGCGGGCGGTGTCTTGGTCGAGCATCCCGGCTTCGTCGACGAGCAGCAGGTCACCACGCCCGAGCATCGCGTCGGGCGCCGGGTCAGCGGCGACGCGGGTCCAGCGGCCGTCGGTGTCCCACCGGTAGCCGTGTTGGTGGACCAGCCAGGCCACCGACCCGGCGGTGCCGACCTCGCGGGCCGCGACCTGGGCGGCCTTCAACGTCGGGGTCACTACCAGCATCCGCCGGCCCTGCTCACCGAGCACGGTCTGGGTGGCGGCGAGCGTGGTGGTCTTCCCCGCCCCGGCCGCACCCTCGACCACCACCAGCTCCGCGTCCCCGGCGAGCGCTGCGACTGCGGTGCGCTGATGCCCATCCAGCCCTGTCCCGGTGTCGGGGGAGAACACCGCTGGTGTCGGGGGGAGGGTGGCTCGGTCCGCGAGCCGGGCCACGATGTCGGCCTCGGTTTCCAGGACGTGGCGTGAGGTGAGTGACCGGATGTGCTCGGGGACGTCGGGGTGGCGTAGGAGCGGCACGCACGCCTCGATGGCGCGGGCGGTGATGTCCTCGGCCAGCTCGGTGCGCACACCTGGGTCGAGGACGAGCCCGGCCGCGGCGATCGCTTTCTCGGCGTGGCCGCGGATGTCGGCGGCGTTCCAGGCCGACCGCCGGGCACCGAGACCGACCACGATGGTCTCCACCGCGCCAGCCCTGTCGAACTCACCCACTCGCGGTGCGTCGACGATGATCGGCAGCCCGGGCTGTGGTGGGGGGTCCTGGTAGCCGAGGTCGGTCAGCTGCTGGTTCCAGGCTGCCACCAGTTCGGCGCCGTCTTTGGGGGCGATCTTGTCGGGGCGGGCGTCCTTCCACGCCCGCCGGTCCCACGACCGACGGATCGCCGGGCCGGGCTCCTGTCCGGGGTTCGCGCTGCGCCATTCGGCCTCGTACCGGTCGATGTTCCGGCCGATCTGCGCGGCCCGCTCACTGAACGCCCCCACGAAGGGCGCCAGCTCGAGAATCTCGCCGGACGCTGGGTCGAGGGTGAACCCGGCGCCGGCCAGAGCGGCGCGAAACTCCGGGTCACACATCACCGCGGCGTGGCCGATGCCGTTGAGCGCCTCGATGTAGTCGCGGAACCCGACCGTGTGCAGGCCTCGCCACTGTCCGACGGCGAACACCCGCGCATTGACCTGGAGGTGCAGGTGGCGGTGCGGATCCCCGGCGCGAGACGTGTAGTGCCGCACCGTCACCGCCTCAAGCCGCTCGACCGGGACCTGCACCTGACGGTTGCGCTGCCCGGCCCGGGTGGTGGCATGCTCGGCCACCCAGCCGATGACCTGCTCCGCGGCCCGGTCCTGGGCGGCGTCGTAGGCCGCCGAGACCTCCGGGTTCAGTGCGGCCGCCAGGGACCAGGTCTTCGGCCCGTTGACCGTGATCTCCACGAACCGCACCGGGTTGCCGTTCTCGCGGCGCCGATCACGCGCCTGCCCCGTCACCGGGTCGAAGCCGGCGACCCACTGCTCGTACCCATCGCCGTCCAGCACCCCAAGATCGATCACGCCCGTGCCGGGTGCGGCGCCAAAACGGCGGGCCACGCCGCTGCCCTCGGCCAGGTAGTAGTCATCGACCCGGGACCGGTCCGCCTCGACATAGGCACGCGCCGCGGCGGGTGATCGGTTGTAGACCTTGACACCACCATGCATGACCAATCACGTCCAACAAGTCGCCCGAAAATGACTCGTGGGCCACCCGAGTCGGGCGGCCCATCTACGAACCTTCGTAGCATGCGTGCCGACGATTGGAGAGGGCGTAGGAGCGTGTCGACGGAGCGGCGGGAGAGAAAGTTGAACGGCCGGTAAGAGCCGATGATGTCCAATGAATCGGGGGACGAAGGCGGCTGAGAAGTGGGCGGTGGGGAGGGCTCGGTATGAATCGGTATGTGTCTCCCTATACCTACCGCCGGCGATGCGCGGGCATCTGGGCCGTCAGGCGCGCAGGGCGAGGCCGCGCCAACGGCCCACGGTGGTGTCGTGCCAGGTGCCGAGCCTCGCTGGCTCGTCGATGACGTCCTCGGCGTCCTCCAGGCCACGCAGCAGCTGCTCGCCCTTCGCCGTGGTGCAGATACGGATTTGGACGCCTCGGGCGTCGTCGTACTCGACGACCTCGACCAGAGCATCATCGATCTGCATGTCACCGGAAGTCGTGACCTCCACGACGGTGACGCCCTCGGCCACCAGGGCCTTGAGCCGGCGTTCGATCCGCCGACGACACCGATCCGTGAGCCGGTTATTACGCTCCCGGTCGCACCCTTCGACGCGCCATTGCTGGGCCAACGTGTCGGCGATCACCGCATGCAGGGTCACCGTTTCGCAGTGCGCGCACCGCAGCCAGGTACACCACGGAGCGAGCTCGGCGGCCGGTGCTCGAACCTCCTTGGGCTTTCTGCCGCGGTAGGACTGCGCCACGGCCCTGACCTGTCCACACTCGCAGCACAGCGCCCGGTTCCGCGGCCGTGGGCCAGGTCGATGGCCGGCGCCGGCAGTCACAGTCGTACCCATCGGCGACCGTGCCACAGGTCGGCACAGGTCGCGCAGTCATCCGCGCGCGAGTCGACGGCCTCCTCGACGTCGGCGGGGTCGCCTCGCGGGACGGTCTCGAGGATCCCGCAACAGGACCGGACGGTCCCGCCGATGGCGATGGCAGCGCGGTAGTCCTCGAGTGGGAACAGGTGCGTGCGCGGTCGGCGGTACTCCCTGATCGTCGCCGGCAACATTGAGGTGTTCGGGGTGGGCTGGTCCGCGACACGTCGGGTCATAGAAGATGGGCGCATGGTTCTGGGTGCCTCCAGTGCACTCGGTTCCAAGGCCCCGGTTTGGTGTTCGCGCACCGACCGGGGCCGCCCCTTCACATCGTGAAGGGACGTTTTCTCCGGAGTCTCGCGCCGGTCCTTCATGATGTCAACCCCATAGGGTTCTCGGCGTGACGCATCACCTGATGGGCACCGCGGAGGTCGCCGAGCTTCTCGGCGTGAGCCGGACCAGGGTGGGCCAGCTCGCCCAACGCGAGGACTTCCCGACTCCGGTCGCCCGTCTCGCTGCCGGGCCGGTCTGGGAATCCGCGGACATCGAGCGGTGGGCCCGGAAGACCGGTCGGATCGTCTGAGAGATTGTGGCCGCGACTCCCACGAGTAGATCGCGGGTCGCATCACCCCAGTCCCTGGCCACGGTTCCTCCGTCGACGCACGAGGTGTGAAGCACATGGTCTGTCGCGAGAAAATGGAGCGGCGGTCACGGCTGGCGAGTCGGGTTCGGATCGGGTGGGCTGGCTAGGTCACTGGACATCCAGGGCAACGTGCTCAACCCTCGTGACGACGGTCTATCGCCGATCGACCTCCGGTCGCGCGCCGTTCAGATCATCCGCGCCGAGCTGGGGTACTCGCGGTTCCGGAAGTCGCCGGGCGGGATGAGGGACACTGTCGGGTGCCTGGCCGCCGCCTCTCAGCGCGGCCGCGTACGGCGGCACTCTGGACCGCCACCAACAACACGAGTCCCGCGCATTTGGGCCGGCGCGATCCAGTTGAACAGGCTGTTCGGTGGTCGGGCCCGAGGTATCCGGAGGCGACAGTGAACTAGTGCGCGACACCTCGATGGGTCATCGAGATGCAGGCGAGCGCCGGTGCGCAAATCGGCTACAAGAGGCCGGCGACGACGCGGACCGGCAAGCCAGTCTCCTGGATTGCCAACAGTTCTCGAAGCCGCGACCGAAGCCGTTGTCGTTCCCTCCCTTCAGCGTCACCACGTTCTTGCCCTTGCGGGCGCGCTTGATGAGGAGGCGGTTGATCTGGTCCAGGAGTGAGCCGGCTGTGAGGCACCCGGGTGACATCGATGACGTCGACGCTCGGGTCAAGCTCGGCGGGCAGCTGCCGTGGCGCCAGCCGGTCCGTGACGATCAGTCCGCCGCGAGGAGCGCCTTGATGAAGCCGGCCACGGTGATCAGGTCGGCATCGCCTGGTCTGTTCCGGCCAGGGTGACACCGGTGAAGCTCGGGGGCGCGAGCGTGATCATGTTGCCGCGAGGCATGAGCAGATCTTGCCCTGGGACGGCGTGAGGTTGCCGAATCGGTGCTGTGCCGAGCCAGGTGATCGCGCCGTCCACCCGCGCTACAGCACCATTGGGAACGTCGATCCAGTTGGACTTGTGGGGTTTGGCGCCGTTGAGGTAGGCGATCATGGCGCGGATCGCGTCTCCGTGTGAGACGAGGACGGTGACGCTGGTGGGATCGACCTCCTCGAGGACCGCAGCCATCCGCTCGTAGACGTCCATCAGCGATTCGCCACCCGCAATCGGTTGCGTTGGATCGGACCAGTCGAAGGTCTCTGCTGCCGCCCATGTCTCCTCGTATGAGCGGCCCTCCAACTCACCCAGGTGCTGCTCGCGCAGCCGCGGGTCCGACTCGACGGTCAACTCCAGCCAGCGACCGATGACCTTCGCGGTCTCCATGGCGCGGGTCAGGTCACTGCTGATCAGGCGCTCGGCGGCGACGCCGAGGCCGGCGAGATCCGCCGCGATCAGACCCGCTGCGGTGGTCGCCTGCGAGCGCCCAATATCGGTCAACGCCGGATGAGTGGTCTGTCCTTGCGTCAGGCGGCGGACGTTCCACTCCGACTGGCCGTGGCGGACGACGTAGACCGGATGAGTCACGGCGTTGATTTCGGCTGGCTCAGCCGGACACTCGGCGCGCTATCGGCGTCGGATAGGATCCGCCTTAGGGCAATGACGTCGACGGGCCGCCACGTGAACTCGCTGCGGGTGTCGCGCCGACGGTTGATGACGTCATGAGAGGCCATGTCGGCGGTCACCGCTTTCTGCTTCCGCCGCCACGTCGCGTCGTAGGGTAGGACTCCCCGCCGGTCAGTCGCGCGGCCGACGAGGATCACAGCGGCCTGTCTCGACCAGAGGCGAGCCGGACGACGTCCTTGCCGCCGCGGTGAGAGGTGACCAACCGCTCGGTGATGCGGTCGAGGTCGAGGTCCTGGGTGGGCGGGACCGACACAAATGTCGTACCGGTTCCGTGGTGGTCCGCGACACGCCGAGGTACAGCGCAACGGGTCGCGTCCGCCAAGGCGATACGGAGCCAGTCAGCGCGCAGCCGGGGAAGGGACGCGACGAGGACGACCACCGCCACCCTGGAGGTCGCGGCTCTTCAGCTCGCTTATGGCGGAACGAAGCGCCGCATTCAGGTCTGGGGTCTTGTCCGCGTGGACGCCCGCACCAAGCGCACCCGCGCATTGGGTGACGGTGATGTCGGATGTCGGATGTCAGCACGCAGCCTGGTGCAGGATCGAGACACGTCGTAGCGATCTGGGGCGTGCGCTCAAGCAACAGCTCGGCCGCCGTGCGCCGGGTCGGCTCGTCGCGCGACAGGCGCGACTTCGCCAACGCGAGGGGCCTTCTCGGCATGAGCAGGCGTACGTGTCGAGGGGCATGCGCCGTACGAGGCATCAGACAACCTCGCCGTACGTCGTGGTGCGCTCGCGGACCGGGCGGCCGATGCCGGCGCCGATCTCGGTGAGCTCCTGGACGGTCTTGGCGGAGCCGTGCTCGGAGCCGGCCATCCGGGAGATGGTCTCCTCCATCAGGGTGCCGCCGAGGTCGTTGCACCCGGCCTGGAGCATGGCGCGGGTGCCGTCGACGCCGAGCTTGACCCAGCTGGTCTGGATGTTCGAGATGCGGCCGTGGAGCAGGATCCTGGCCATCGCGTGGACGGCGAGGTTGTCGCGCAGGGTCGGGCCCGGCCGGGCGACGCCGGCGAGGTAGATCGGCGAGGACGTGTGGACGAACGGCAGTGGGACGAACTCGGTGAAGCCGGTGCTGTTGTTCTCGCGGGCCTGGTCCTGGACCTTGCTGAGGACGCGGAGGTGGTTGACCCAGTGCCGGGGGTTGTCGACGTGGCCGTACATCATCGTGGAGGTCGTCGGGATGCCGAGCCGGTGCGCGGTGGAGACGATCTCGATCCAGGTGCGGGCCGGGAGCTTGCCCTTGGTGAGCACCCAGCGGACCTCGTCGTCGAGGATCTCGGCCGCGGTGCCGGGCAGTGAGCCGAGGCCGGCCTCGCGGGCCTTGATCAGGAAGTCCTCGATCGACAGGCCGGTGCGGGCGGTGCCGTTGACGACCTCCATCGGGGAGAAGGCGTGCACGTGCATCTCGGGCACCCGCTGCTTGACGGCGGCGACCAGGTCGAAGTACGCGGTGGCCGGCAGCTCGGGGTCGATGCCGCCCTGCATGCACACCTCGGTGGCGCCGAGGTCCCAGGCCTCCTGGGCGCGGTCGGCCACCTCGGCGTAGGACAGGGAGTAGGCGTCGGCGTCGGTCTTGCGTTGGGCGAACGCGCAGAACCGGCACCCGACGTAACAGACGTTGGTGAAGTTGATGTTGCGGTTGACGACGTACGTCACCTCGTCCCCGACCGTGTCGCGGCGCAGGTCGTCGGCCAGCCGCACCACCTCGCGCAGCAGGTCGCCCTCGGCCGTCATCAACGTCAGCGCGTGCTCGTCGGACAGGTTGCCGGGGTTTTTCTCGGCGGCTCGAAGCGCTTGAGCGCCGGTGGTTTCGAGGCTCGGCGCTGGCGCGCCTCGCACCTCAACCAGCGGCGCGGAGGTGCTTCCGGCCGCCTCGCGGACGGCGTCCCAGTCGCCGTAGACGCTGGCGAAGTCGCTGCGGCGGTCGTCGGTGCGGCCCTCGGTGTCGATGGCGGTGTGGAGGTCGGTGCGGCCGTGCCCCCTGGATGACTCAGCGAATCCGCCGTCGGGCTCCTGCCAGGGGAGGCCGGTGGGACGGATGCCGGGGAGGGCGAGGCCGTCGTCTCCGGCGAGGGCGGCGACGTGGCCGGCGACCCGGGGGTCGAGCCAGGGCTCGCCGCGCTGGAGGGCGCCGACGACGTACTCCGGGTGCACCGTGAGCCGGGCCCTCAGCTCGAAGCCGCACTCGGCGGTGAGCTCGCGGAGCCGGTCGAGGGAGGGCCAGGGGCGCTCGGGGTTGACGTGGTCGGGCGTCAGCGGCGAGACGCCACCCCAGTCGTCGACGCCGGCGGCGAGGAGGAGCCGGCACCCGGTGAGGTCGACCAGGTTGGGCGGCGCCTGGACCCGTGCCTTCGGGCCGAGGACCAGTCGGGTGACCGCGATCGCCGCGCGGTAGTCGTCGAGGCCGAGGTCGTCGACGTGCCGCATCGCGGTGTCCGGCTTTGCCCGGAAGTTCTGGACGATGATCTCCTGGACGGCACCGAAGGCGCGAGAGGTACGACGCAGCGCGAAGATCGTCTCCGCCCGCTCGGCCAGGGTCTCGCCGATGCCGACCAACAGGCCGGTGGTGAACGGCACCGAGAGCCGGCCGGCGTCGTCGAGCACCCGCAGCCGGACGTCGGGATCCTTGTCGGGCGAGCCGTGGTGCGCCTCGCCCTTGGTCTCGTAGAGCCGCCGTGAGGTGGTCTCGAGCATCATCCCCATCGACGGCGAGACCGGCTTGAGCCGGTTGAGCTCCTCCCACGACATGACGCCGGGGTTGAGGTGGGGCAGCAGGCCGGTCTCCTCCAGCACCCGCACCGCCATCGCCCGGATGTAGGCGAGGGTGGAGTCGTAGCCCTGCTCGTCGAGCCACGCCCGGGCCTCGGGCCAGCGGTCCTCGGGACGGTCGCCGAGCGTGAACAGCGCCTCGAGGCAGCCGAGGGCCGCGCCGTCGCGGGCGATGGCGAGGATCTCGTCGGGCGAGAGGTACGGCGACCGCCCGTCGCGCGCGGCCTGCTTCGGGGTCTCCACAAACGTGCAGTAGTGGCACTTGTCGCGGCACAGTCGGGTGACCGGGATGAAGACCTTGGGGGAGTAGGTCAGCACGCCGGGTCGGCCGGCAGCGACCAGACCTGCGTCGCGCACCTTGGCGGCGGCGGCGGTGAGCCGGGTCAGGTCATCACCGGTCGCCGCCAGGAGGGCGGTGGCCTCGTCGAGATCGAGCGCGGCGCCTCGTTCGGCGCGCGCCAGGGCGCGGCGGACCTGCTGGGGGGTGGGGGCGGCCAACCTCACTCCTCGTCCACGAGGAACTCCACCCCGTGCACCGATTCGATGCGCCCCATGGGCAGCGCCCGGTAGGCCGGGTGCGCGAGGCAGGCGTCGAAGTCCTCGGTGGAGCGGAACTCGGTCACGACCGCGTCGTCGGCGTTGGTCGAGCGGTCGCCCAAGTCGGGTCCCTGGCGTGTGCGGGGTACGCCGACTTGGCCGGGCAGGTCGGCGATCGCCTCGCCGAACGCGGCGATCTCGGCCTCGGTCGCCGAGTCCTTGACTCTCAGGGTCAGGCTGCGGATGAGCACCGTGCCTCCTCGGGTAGCTGGAGCGGATGGCCTCGCGCGACCGCCCGGTTGACTCACGCCGGGTGGGTGCGTCCACGCGCAGACTGACACCGCGCCGCGGATGACATGCATTGTGTCATGCAGTTCGATACGCAGTATGACCCAGCGAGTGGCGATGGCGAACCGGTCGTTCGGTTGGGCCGTCGTTGACGCGCGCCTTGGGCTCGCGAGCGCGACTTGGGGTGGTGGGTGATCCCGCCGCCGGCACGCGCCGACGTCAAGGTGGTTCGCGTCAGTACCACCGTGCCTGAGTTGTCCGCACGCAGGGCGTAGTCGAGAAGGACTATTGCGTTGCGTGCCAAACGTCATACATAATGATCGTCCCGGACACTATGAGGCGTACGTCACATCGTGGACGCCGGTTCCAGGCGGCAGTGCTGTCGCAGCCCTGCGGTCACGCAGATATCAGGTGGGAGTCAGAATGAAGCGGTTGTTCGGAGCAAAGTCTGGGCGCAGGAAGTCGGCGAGGTGGAGTGCAGTCGTTGCGGTAGTGGCTGCTCTGGCGTTGGCTGGCTGTGGGTCGTCAAGCGCTGGTGACAACTCCGGTGGCAGTGGCTCGGGGAATGTCGATGAGGATGCGCTGGATGAGTTGTTGAGTCAGGAAGTCGAGCTGCCGTATCCGACGTCTCCGACTGATCTGGGTGGTGATCGGAACATCACGTACATCGCTAATGGTCTGGCCGCTGGCGGCAATGCGGAGGTGGCCGAGGCGCGCGCGGAGATCTATAGGAAGTCGGGGTGGACGATCGAAGGCCCATTGGACGGCCAGTTCACCCCGAGCGTGCAGGCGACATTGGTCGAGCAGGCGGTGCTGAAGGGCGCCGATGGGATCATCGTGGACTCGATCTTCCCGTCCCAGGCGCCGGCTGCGTTCAAGTCGGCCCGTGACGCGGGCATCCCGATCGTGTGCACCCATTGCCAGCCGGAAGAGTCCGGTAACGACGTCTACATGATCCAGCCGAGTGCGGAATCGTTGACCGAGCCCCAGATTGCGCTGGTTCTGGCTGCAGTGGGCAAGGACGACGCAACCATCGTCGTGGTGGGTGCGGAGTTCGATAGCAGCAAGGCTGTCGCCGAGTCTCAGCTGAGGCTGCTTGAAGAGCAGTGCCCGGGTTGCGAGATCGCCGACATCACATTCCCGACTTCCGACTTGGGCCAGCCGACGTCCCCAGCCTTCACGAACTTGCTGCGTGAGTACCCTCCCGGTCAGCTCGACGCGGTGATCACTCCTTTCGCGCCTGCCACTACGGTGTTGCTCAACCTGGCTGAGCAGGCGGGTCGAGATGACTTCAAGGTCGTCAACACGTTCGGTGATGCGCCGATCTCGACCCAGATCAGGGATGGTGAGCGCGCTCCGCTGCTGTTCGGTGATTCCATCATCTCGCAGCTCTTCATCGGCTACGCGGTCATCGACACCCTTGCTCGAGTCTTCAACGGCGAGGAGGTGCCGGACTACAGCAACCTGCCGGCCGCGCCGATCGCGCAGCAGAACGCCGCTGACTACGTCAACGACGACGGATTGTGGGTGCCGGAGGACATGGAGAGCAAGTTCTTCGAGCTGTGGGGGCTCAACAACTGATCCTCGAGAAGGGCTGCGCCGGGCACACCTGTCTGGGGCGCACCGACAGTCACGGTGCGCCCGCAGGTGTTGGCGCAGCCCGGCATCGAGTGGATGACGTACGTAGTGCCTGACACGAAGATGCTTGCCCCAGCCGTGCGGGACCGCTTCAGCGATCTCCCCCTTGCCATCGCACGGCACTACACCGAAGCGGGAGCCACCAGGTCCGCGGCGGATTGGGGCAGAGCCATCATTGATGGCGGCATGTTGGCACCCAACATGTCCTGCAGGAGAGTTCGGGACGTGGCGCGGTGCGCGTCCTGCAGCTCGATCAGCCGGGCCGTGTCGCGCGCTTCGATCGCTTCGATCATGCGATCGTGGTCGACTGCGACATGGGAACGCCGCTCGGGGTTCGACAGATGCAGGGCGCGGTAAGGGTCAGATACGCGCCAGACCCGCTCGATCTCCTTCACCATGATCTTCAGGGCCGACCAACTGAAAATGGTGAAGTGGAAAGCCATGTTCGCCGTCATCAGGTCTTCGAGCGCACCCGCTGCCGCCGCGGCGCGGCAATCCTCGTTGGCGCGCCGAAGTTGCTCCAGAGCCTCCTCGGACGGCCATTCCAGAGCACTCAGAACTTGATGTTCGAGGAACGCCCGCATCGAGTAGTACTGCAGCAGATCCGCCGCACTCAGCTTTGCGACCACGTACCCGGCATTCGGTGTGCGCGTAAGGATGCCATCTGAGTGGAGGGCTCGCAGAGCCTCGCGCAGCGGAGTGCGGCTGACCTCGAGCCGCTCGGAGACGAGCCGCTGGTCGACCCGCTCCCCGGGGGAGAGCTCGCCGGTGCGGATCAGACGGTACAGCGCGTTGACCAGAGGGTCGTCACTCATGAGCAGGACTTTCTATCGCAGAGGTCTGACCGCGCGAATGATACCCGCGCTGGCATGCAGAATGACACGGACACGGCACACGCGCGGAGTGCGGTCCGTCAGGCTCGCACGTCAGTGCCGTTGGGTGACGCAGTTCGCCGTGCGAAAGCCGCCGCGATCTGCGCCCGCGAGGTGAATCCCAACTTGGCGAGGATGCTCTGCACGTGACCCTCCGCCGTGCGCGGAGAGATCACCAGGTGTGAGGCAATCTGCTTGTTTGTCTGGCCCTGCGCGACAAGCAGCGCGATCTGCTGCTCCCGCGCAGTGAGCGCCCATGTGTCGTCGTGCCTGAGCGGCTGCGATGACGTCGTTGACTCTTCGAGAGCAAAGGAGATCGCATCGCCGGCTGGGCGCCGGATTCCTTGGTTCACGGCGCGCTCGAACTCTCGAGACCCAAGCCGCTTCTTGAGTTCGGTGACCCTGTCGTGGTGCCAGCTCCGGAGTCCTTCCAAGCCAGCAAGCTGTGCTACCGCCACGGCGAGGCCGTTGCTGACGCCCATGAGCTCCGCCGCCCGCACGTCGTCACCCAGGTCCATTGCGGCCCAAGCGAGGAGCTCCACAGCGATGCTCATGGCGCCCACGTCATCGACCATCCGGTGATCCGCGAGGACACCTCTCAGTGTGACAACCGCATCGTCCTGACGACCCTCCAAGAGAGCGAGCAGACCCACGTAGAGTCGGGCCCAGGATTCCACCAGCTCTTCCCCGCACGCCTGGGCCAACTCGCATGCCTCGGTGAGTGTTTCCCTAGCCAAGTCAAGACTGCCGGCCAGGCAACCGGCCATCCCGAGAACCATGAGGGAAGTCGGGAGAACCGGGTTGGGAGCAGGTAGCTCCCGCTCCAATTCCACCGCCGCCTGGAGGTCGGAAATGGCGTCCTCCGCGTGCCCGCCGAACAGCCTGGCCATCCCCCAGACGAACTTCGCATGGGCGATGCCCGGCGCATCGCCCAGCGCGGCGGCCAGGCTGGCACACTCTTCTGCTCTCCGAAGCGCATGACCGTGGTCACCGTCCACCGCGGCCAGGCACCCGTCCACCCACAACCCGGTCACGCGGTCGCTACTCGCCTCCTGGGACACGGCGAGCAGCTCCCCCAGCCAGTGCCTTCCCTCCCGGCCGAGACCGCATCCAGTCCAGAACGTCCACATCCGACTGGCCATGTGAAGCCCCGCGGAGTATTCGGATCTGTCGCTCAGGCAGAACTCGAGTGCAGCTCGGAGGTTCGCATGATCGGCGGCCAGGCGCCGAAGCCTGCTCCATGTGGCCGGCGGCCATGCGGCGCCAACAGGATCTGCGGTCATCGCTGCGAAGTGGTCCCGATGCGCGGAGCGGACAACTAGCTCATCACCCAGCGCGCGCAGCCGCTCGCTGCCGAACGCCCGAATCGTCGCCAACATCCGGTAGCGGTCGGCGTCGAACGCGACGATCGACTTGTCGACGAGCTCGGTCAGGGCGGCTTCGACCTCAGAGCACGGCATGACCCCGTCTGCACACACGTCGAGCACGGATTCCAGCGTTGCCCCACCTGCGAACACCGACAGCCGCGACCACAGCAACCGAGCCGGCTCCGAGCAGAGCTCATAGCTGTATTCGATGGCCGCTCGCAACGTGTGGTGTCGGACCGGCGCGGACCTGCTCCCGGTCATCGAGAGCACGGGGAGCTGGTCGTCCGGACGGTCCGCGAGGACCTGCAAGGGAATCGCCGCCGTCCGCGCAGCCAGCAGCTCGATCGCCAACGGTAGCCCGTCGAGCCTCCGGCACAGCCTTGCCACGTTCTCGGCGTCGATGTCACCGATGCCCGGCGACCTGTCCGCGTGGAGCGCAGAGGCCCGATCCACGAAGAGTGCGAGCGCGTCGTACCGAAGGATGTCGCCGGGCTGCAATTGCACGTCCTCAGTGGGCAGCGGCAGCGGCGGTACGACGTACACGACCTCGCCGTCCACGCGCAGCCGCTCTCGGCTGGTCGCTAGCACCCGCAACCCCGGGCAGCGTTGCAGCAGCGTGGTGACGAGATGGGCGCACGCGTCGGCCAGGTGCTCGCAGTTGTCGAGGAGGAGCAGGAGCTCCCGGTCGGCAAGCTGTTCGGCGACTTCGTCGACTCCTGCCGAGGCTGAACCGCTGATGCTCACCGCCGACAGCACCATCGTGGGCAGCAGCTCCGGCGTCGCAAGGTCCGCCAAGGTAACGAGGCGTACCCCGTCGGCGAACGCAAGATGCACCTGGCGTGCGACATGGATCGCCAGCCGCGTCTTGCCGACACCTCCGACACCGGTCAACGTGACCAGCCGGGACTCCGTCATGAGCCGCTTCACGGCGGCAGTCTCGGCTCGTCGGCCGATGAATCGGCTCAGATCAGACGGCAGGTTCTCAACACGCCTCGTCGCAGTGCTCGCCATTCAGGACCGCCTCGCCACCCCTACCACGGTACGCGGCGGCAGGAACGACAAGTTGGCCGGCCGCAGCCACCGAGCACCCGGAGGTCGGGCCCCGCGCAGGTCGCGATCGGGTTGCACATCACGTAGTGGAATCCCGGGGCACGTAGACAACCACGTAATTCCAAGGTGGCTGGGCCAGGTCGGCATGCGCACGATCGTCTCATGACCCTCGAGCTCCACACCGAGAACGATCGAGGGCCACACCGGTTGAGGCAGGTCCTGCTTCAGCTCATCTGGATCGATGAAAGGCGTGCATGATGCACCACTGGACAGCGGCAGTTCGTGACAAAGACGTGGATTTCCTTCTGGTGGCGATCACCTTGGGAGGTGGGACCGTCACCCAGAGCCGACCCGACATTGCCGGCAATGTCGAGATCACCTACGTGATGGGCGGCGCTGGTTCGTAGACGACCGTCGGACCTGGACTACACGTATCGACCGACGTCTCCGTCTAGCAACCGCGCCACGGTGCGCCGGCGGCGGCTCAGCGAGTCGAGCAGGATGCAACAGGCGCGCGCCCCGCCGCGTTGGGCTCACCGAAGGCGGGCTACTTAGGGCTGTACTCCACAGGAACGGTGGTATACATTTCTGCGTGCACGATTCTCGACTCTTTCATCAGGATCGACAGCACGGCGGTCCACTTGGCAACGGCGATGCGCTGCCAGGCTGCCCTAGGACGAATGGAGCAATCATGCCCCTGACGGATTCGCAGCTGACTGAGCTGTACGACAAGGTGACAGAGCTGCACGACAAGCAGGCGCTCCACGAGAATCTGATGCTGTATGTGAGGGGCGCGGACCGGCACGACCGCGAGCTCATCAGGTCGACCTACTGGGAAGACTCGTGGGATGACCACGGTAGCTACGTCGGTTCCGGCCATGGCTGGGCCGACGAGGCCGTCAGCTACAACGACAAGGTCCACAGCTGCAATCACCACGTCTCCAACGTCCTCTGCGAGATCGACGGCAACCAAGCCAAGCGCGAGAGCATGTTCCTCGTTGTGGTCCCACAGAAAGAGCCCGACGTCACCATGTTCTTGGGCGGTCGCTACCGCGATCTGTGCGAGAAGCGAAACGGCGTATGGAAGATCCTTCATCGCACCTGCGTCTGGGACTGGCTCGACATCAAGCCGATCAACTCGGATTGGGACTTCACCGTTCCCCCCGTGACCCACTGGGGAGCCTGGTACCCCAACGACCCGATCTATCTCGACTGGGTCAAGAGCCTCCCCACCGAGCGCTCCCGATAGTCCTGAGCCCAGGCTCACGAGTCGGCCGGGATCGCACGTGCAGAGTCGGTTTGGCCGAGTTGGGCCCGGCGAAGGCGATGGGGACGGCTCTGCGCCGTAGGCCAGCGCTTGCCGGTTCGGCCCGCTTCGCGCCGTTAAGCACCATGTGCCACCAGCTCCCATGCACGAGCTGGGCACAGCGGGGCTGGACGGCTTCGACACCGCCCACGTCGGTTCGCCGCCCTCGCGCCGCTGGGTTCCGCTGAAGTGGGCATGTTGGCCAGCCCCTCCTCGCCTCCCGAAGGCAGTGCCGTGACGACAACCGTCGCCCGTTCGCACTACCGAGTTACCTTTGCGGTCCTGACCGTCTCCGTGGTCGCGTTCGCGCTGCTCCAGTCGCTGGTGACCCCGGTGCTGGCCCAGCTCCAAGAAGAACTACACACCGACCAGTCCACCGTCACATGGGTGCTGACCGCTTATCTGCTGTCGGCCTCGGTGTGCACTCCGATCATGGGCCGCATCGCCGACAAGGTCGGCAAGGGGCGGATGCTTGTGGTTGCCCTCGCCGCGCTAGCCGTCGGGTCCCTGGTCGCTGCCCTGGCTGGAAACATCGGCACGATGATCGTGGCCCGTGTTGTCCAGGGCATCGGTGGCGGCGTGCTGCCGATCTCATTCGGGATCATCCGCGATGAGTTCCCGGAGGCAAAGATCTCCGGTGCCGTGGGCGCGATCGCGTCACTTGCCTCCGTCGGAGTAGGAGTCGGCCTTGTGGTCGCGGGTCCGATCGTGACGTTCCTCGACTACCGATGGCTGTTCTGGCTCCCCATGATCCTCACCGCACTCGCAGCAGTGGCGGCCCGGCTCTTCGTGCCCGAGTCGCCGGTGCGCACGCCCGGCAAGATCAGCGTGCTGCCTGCCGTACTCCTCTCTGCGTGGCTGGTGGCACTGTTGCTCGCGCTCAGCGAAGGAGGCGCTTGGGGCTGGTCCTCGAAGCAGGTGCTTGGCCTGATCGCCGCATCCGTCGTGCTCGCTATCGCTTGGATCGCCGTGGAGGAACGCTCAGACTCTCCGCTCATCGACATGAAGATGATGCGTCGCCCGGCGGTGTGGACGACTAACCTCATCGCATTGCTCATCGGCTTCGTGTTCTTCGCCACGTACGGCTTCCTGCCGCAGTTCAGCCAGACCCCGTCATCATTCGGCTACGGGTTCGCCGCCTCGATCAGCCAGTCGAGCCTGATCCTCCTGCCGTCGACCGTGACGATGTTCGTGATGGGGATGTGCGCGGCGCCGATGGCACGGCGCATCGGTCCGAAGTACGTCGTGGTGCTGGGCTGCCTCATCACCGGCGGGGCCATGGCCATGATGGCGTTCGCCAACGAGCACGAGTGGCAGCTGTTCGTGTCGACGGCGATCATGGGAGTCGGAATCGGCCTGGTCTTCGCCTGCCTGTCAAGCCTGATCGTTGCCGCCGTGCCTCCCGAGCAGACCGGAGTCGCCAGCGGCATGAACGCGAACATCCGGACGATCGGGGCCGCCCTGGGCGCCGCGATCATGGCGACCGTCGTCACGAAGAGCACCTTCCCCGACGGGGTGCCCCATGAGTTGGGCTACACCCATGGCTTCATCATGCTCACGATCGTCATGATCGGCGCGGCGGCCGTGGGGTTGGCCATCCCGCGGGTCGACCGCACCGCCCTTGAGGAGCACCTTGCGGCGAGCCCCAGCATGCCCAGCTCGGGATGGTCGCGGGCGGGACGCTCATCGGCGACAAGGCCGAGTAGCCGCCGGACTCAGACTGGATCGAACTCGATGCCTGCCGATGTCACACACGATGAGCGTCCACGTCCCGACGATCATCAACGGCGTGCTGATCATCTTGTTCCCACCTCGTGCCGGCCAGGCATCGTCGGGTGGCTGCACGGCCTGAGGGCAAACTCATCCGGCGGCTGGAGGCCACCGCCGCCGAGACCGGCTGACGCTCGCTCCGCACCCGTTCCACGGCTACCCCACCACCCTGAGGAGACACAGAGCAATGGACATCAGCCTATCCATCCGATTCGACGACTCGAATGACATCGCCGACCTGCCCGACCAGGCGAAGCTCATCGAGGACCTCGGCTTCTCGACCATCTGGTATCCCGACCACCTCGTGACGTTCGAGCAGTACTCGCCGCAGTGGCCCTACCCGTACACCGCCGACGGGACCCCGACCTTCGGCACGTCGCTACCTTGGTTCGACGCGCACGTGGTGCTGACGGCGATCGCCGCCCACACGTCGCGCGTACGCCTTGGTGGGGCCGTCATGGTGCTGCCGCAGCGCAGTCCCCTGCGGACGGCCAAGGAGGGTGCGACGATCGATCACCTCTCGAAGGGGCGGTACAACCTTGGCGTCGGGGTCGGCTGGTCGGGCGACGAGTACGCGGCGCTCGGAGTGCCGTTCGAGCGTCGCGGTGCTCGGGCCAACGAGTACCTAGACGTCATCAAGCTCCTGTGGAGTGGCGAGGCGGTCACGATCGACGGGGAGTTCGTCAGCCTGAAGGGTGCCGTCATGCGCCCGCCGCCCTACGGCGGCTCGCTGCCACCCATCTACGTCGGCGGCGAGAGCGCACCGGCCCTCCGACGCGCGGCGAAGCACGCGAACGGCTGGGTGAGCGGTGTCATCGGCCTGGAGGAACTCGCGGCCACGATCAAGCGCCTGGACGCTGCGTGCGAGGCCATCGAGCGTGACCCGTCCGAGCTGCAGCACGTCTGGACGTACATGTATACCGACGCCGAGCTCCTGAAGCGGGAGATGGCCCAGGCCGAGCAGCTCGGCCTGCACGAGCTGTGCCTGGCGGTGCGCCGCAAGCATCACCCCGGCAAGAGCACCGAGGAAATCATCGCCGAGATCGCGCAGGTGTCGGGCACCGAGCGCGCGGCGGGCGCCTAGCCCGCACACGTCGCCGGACTCCACCGGAGTCAGGATCTCGCCGACCGATGCAAAGGAATCAAACGATGGATGATCCCGGACCGGGCCGCAGCCCTCGCCGGCTGGAACAGTGTGCGGACCAGCTCGAAATCCACGAGCTCAGCTACCGATACGCGCACGCGTCCGACCAGCATGATTACGAGCTGCTCAGCACGGTGTTCACACCCGACGGCGTCCTAACCTACGAGAACTCCTGGACAGACCCCGAGAACCCGACTGTCGCGATATTTAAAGGCACCGAAAGCCTCCGCACGATGCCGAAGCCACCGCTGTCGCGAGGAATGCATGTGGCAACGAACATCATCGTGGACTTCGGCAAGGACGACGCGACCGGCTCAGTCTATTTCGTCAGATTGATGGCGGATGCAGACCGCGGTCACCGCGTCAGCAGCTGCGGGCTCTATTGGGACCGGTACGAGCGCACCTCGGACGGTTGGCGGATCGCCTACCGCGAGGTCCGGCCGTTCCCGCCTTCGGGCGCGACTGCGTCATGGTTCCTTCCGCCGACGAAGTAGTGGACGAGGGGTTCGTCGGCGCCACTTCAGCGCCCCTTCGAGACGTCCGCCCCCATGCTTGTGGTGACAGGCAGGGATGAGGCCGAGCGCGGCGAAGCCGACGCCATGGGCGAGCTCGTCGACGACGAGATGATGCACGCGCGATCCCGCGCGGTTGACATGCATTCTGTCATGCAGTTCGATATGCACATGACGAGACGAGTGGCGATTGTGAACTACACCGGCGGATACGTCGGCCCGTCCTTGACGCGTGCCCTGGCGCGAGAGCACGACCTGGTCGTAGGTGACCCCGCTCCGGGACTGGTCGACGAGCTGGAGTCGCTGGGGGCTGCGGTGGAGGCCGTTCAGAATGTCGCCGACCTCTCCGATCCCGACGCGTCGCCACGACTCGTCGGCGCCGCGCTCGAGCGGTTTGGTCGCGTGGATGCGACCGCGATGTTCGGAGGCGGCATGCGGCCGGCGAAATGCGGATCGGGCGTCAACACGTTCGCCCCGTTCGTGGAATCCTCCATCGAGGACCTGCGCGTCCATCTCGCCGAATGCGTCGAGGCGCCCTACAACTTCTTGCAGGAGATCCTCCCGGTGATGCTCAAGCAGGGTAGCGGCCAGATTCTGATCTCCACGAGTGCCTTCGGCGCGAGGCCGGTGCCGGGGTCGTCGTTGTATTCGACGGCTCGGGCCGCGGGGACCATGCTCATGCGCAACGTGGCCGCCGAGGTGGTGGACAAAGGCGTGCAAGTGAACTCCATCGGGCCGATGTGGTTGGACGGGCCGGAGAATCTTGCGTCGTTCAACGGTGATCGCGCCCGGATGGAGGCCGAGGTGCCGATGGGCAGGCTGGCTCAGATGGACGAGCTCGCTCACCTCGCGATGTCTTTCCTGGACGGTAAGTCCACCTTCGTGACTGGCCACTTCGTTCCGTTTGCTGGCGGATGGGCATGAGCTCACCGGATGGATCGCTGTCTCTCGTCGCTACCTACCCTGTGAGGCCGTCACCATGACCCACGCTCCGCCGACGAACGGATCCGCTGAGCCGCGCAACGTCATCGTGATCGGTTCCGGGCCGGCCGGTTACACCGCCGCCGTCTACGCGGCCCGCGCCCAGCTGGCGCCCTTGGTGTTCGAGGGGTCGGTGACCGCCGGTGGCGCTCTCATGAACACCACCGAGGTCGAGAACTTCCCGGGCTTCCGCGACGGCATCCAGGGTCCCGCGCTGATGGACGAGATGAAGGCGCAGGCCGAGCGGTTCGGCGCCGAGCTCATCGCTGACGACGTCGTGGAGGTCGACCTCACCGGCGACGTCAAGATCGTCCGGACGGCCACCGACACCTACACCGCGCGGTCGGTGATCCTGGCGACCGGATCGGGCTACCGCAAGCTCGGGCTGCCCCAGGAGGACACGCTTGCCGGGCGTGGTGTGTCGTACTGCGCGACCTGCGACGGGTTCTTCTTCCGCGAGCAGCACATCGCGGTCATCGGCGGCGGGGACTCCGCGGTCGAGGAGGCCACGTTCCTGACCCGGTTCGGCTCGAAGGTCTCGCTGATCCACCGCCGCGACACCCTTCGCGCGTCGAAGATCATGCAGGAGCGCGCCTTCGCGGACCCGAAGCTCGAGATCATCTGGAACGCCGACGTCGCCTCGATCAACGGCTCGGAGTCGCTGGAGTCGATCACCCTGCGTGACACCGTCACCGGCGAGACCCGCGACCTGGCCGCGACCGGCCTCTTCATCGCGATCGGGCACGAGCCGCGCTCGGAGCTGTTGAAGGGCCAGGTCGACCTCGACGACAACGGCTACGTCCTCGTCAAGCACCCGAGCACGGCGACCAACCTGTCCGGGGTCTTCGCGGCCGGCGACCTGGTGGACCACCACTACCGGCAGGCGGTCACCGCCGCCGGCACCGGCTGTGCGGCCGCGCTCGACGCCGAGCGCTACATCGCGATGCTCGACCACGCCGCGTCGTCGGCCGGCTCGGTCGAGGCCACCGAGGCCGAGGTCGCCGCCAGCGCCGCACAGGCCTGAGCCGGAACCGTCTCGCCAGAACCTCAAGACCCCCCGCTGATCCACCGAAGGGAAGAACCGTGGGCAACATCCCCGCCGTGACCGACGCCGATTTCGACGCGCAGGTCCTCAAGTCCGACAAGCCGGTCCTGGTGGACTTCTGGGCCGAGTGGTGCGGGCCCTGCCGCCAGGTCGCCCCGATCCTCGACGAGATCCACGCCGCTCACGGCGACAAGATCACGATCCTGAAGATGAACGTCGACGAGAACCCGGTCACCCCGGCCTCCTACCGCGTCACCGGCATCCCGACGATGCACATCTACCAGAACGGCGAGCTCGCCAAGACCATCGTCGGCGCCCGCCCCAAGGCCGCGATCCTCAACGAGCTGGCCGACTACATCGCCTGACGTCTGGCGGCACCGCCGCTGACGCCACCATGCGCTGGCCGATTCAGTCCAGGCGACGGTTGACCGGTGATTCCTTCGTGCATACAGTAATTAAAACCATTTGGGATGCTCGGCCGTCGTAGGCTCGAGCGAAGACCCCATTCCGGTACATCAGAGGAGAGGCATTCGTGCTGTTAACCGAACCGATCGAGGACATGACCCGCAGTCTCGGCTTCGCCGACCTGCTGGCGGTTCAGGATGGCGCTGCGGACCACGTCGAGAAGTTGCTCAACACCGCCTGGGGCAGTACCGACTCTCGGCGACTGGTGGTGTGCTGGATTCGGATGGCGATGTTGCTGCAGGACCAGTCGGCGATCGACGCCGGCCTCACCTACGGCCGGCGGATCGGGATGGAGGAGGCCAAGCTCGCCGCGGTGTCGGACTGGCCCACTCACGAGCTCTATGACGCCGCCGACCGCGCGAGCCTGCAGCTCGCCGAGCAGATGGTGATGGACGTGACCCTGGTCGAAGCCGCCGACATCGAGGCGCTGAAGACCGCGGTCGGCGATGCGGCCACCTTCAACACCGTTGCAGCCCTGTCGGTCTTCGACCAGTGCATCCGGCTCCGCATCATGGCGTCGGCTCTCGTAGTGGAGGTAGAGAAGTGAAGCAACACCGACTGGTGCCGCCGGTTGCCAAAATCGAGCCGGTGACGGATCTGTTCGCTGCGTACAGTCCCGAGCTGGGCGAAGTTCTCTTTAGTGAGTTCTCTGTCTTCGCCATGGGTCTGCACTACTTCGACCGCGAGACGCGAGAGGTCGTCCGGCTTCGCTGCGCCCGGGTCAACGGGTGCGACCTGTGCAAGTCGCAGCGCTGGGTGGACGACAACGGCCTTCCGATCTCCCAGGAGGTGTCGGCGGCCATCGACGCGTACGAGTCCGCGGATCTTCCTGAGGAGCAGAAGGCCGCCTTGCGGATCGTCGACGCGTTCCTGAACAACCCGTCGGCCGCCGCGGACCAGGGGTTCCGGGCGCGCGCCTACGAGCACTTCGACGCGAGCCAGATCCTCTCGCTGCTCCTCGACAGCATGAAGTGGAGCGCTGCGAAGATCGGGGTGGCTCTGGAGCTCGACGAGCCCAACGGCAGCGCCATGTACTTCGACGAAACCGGCGCCCAGCACATTCTCGCCTGACTCACGAACGCCTGCCCCGACCGCTCTCGCCGGCCTGCGTCATACGCGACGTGCGAGCCTCCTGCGGACGGCTGAGATCGCCGACCACACAAGAAGGATGGAATGGACCATGTCTGGATTTGAAGGAAAGGTCGCCCTGATCACCGGGGCGGCCCACGGTCAGGGTAGGTCTCACGCGGTCCGGCTTGCACAGGAAGGTGCCGACGTCGTGATCGTCGACGTCTGTGCCCAGCTGCCTCGCGTGCCCTACCCGACCGGCACCCGAGCCGAGCTGGACGAGACCGCGAAGCTGGTGGAGGCGACCGGGCGGCGCGCGGTGGCGATGGCCGCCGACGTGCGTGATCCGTCGGCGATGGCTGAAGCGGTCGCCCTGGCCGAGGAGGAGTTCGGCCATCTCGAGATCGTGGTGGCGAACGCCGGGATCAACCTCTCCGGGCAGCCCACGCACGAGCTGGACGACGAGGCCTGGAGTCTGGTGGTCGACATCAACCTCACGGGGGTGTTCAACACGGTGAGGGCTGCTGTGCCTGCGCTGCTGCGTTCGCAGATGGCCAACAAGTCGATCATCATGACGAGCTCGGCGGCGGCCCTGCGTCCCCCGATAGGGATCGGGCAGTACAACGCCGCCAAGCTCGGAGTGGTGGGTCTGATGAAGACGATGGCGGCCGAGCTCGGGCCGTCCGGGATCCGTGTGAACAGCGTGAACCCCGCTGCTGTCGGCACCGACATGATCATGAACGAGGCGATCATGAAGAACTTCGTCCCGGAGAGCCCCGCCCCCACCATGGAGGAGTTCGCGGAGCGCGCCCAGTCCATGAACGCGCTGCCGATCCCGTGGCTGGAGGTCGTCGACGTGAGCAACGCGGTGGTCTGGCTGGCCTCGGACGAGGCCAGGTACATCACCGGGGTCGCTCTGCCCGTCGACCCCGGCGTCCTCGTCAAGTAGCGCGTCTGACCGCTACTTGCCCTCCCGTGGGGTCTTCTTCATGGCCGCGGACACGTCGGCGGAGGGAGCGCCCGGCACGTCCTGTAGGTAGAGGGAGCGCCACGCCATCTTGCCGTCCCTCATCTCGATCACGTCGACAGTTCTGATCACACCGCCCTCGAACGTCGACTCCATGGCCACGAACACCGTCGATCCTTGGGACAGCATCCGCTCGACCTTCGGCGGCTTGAGGTGCGGAGTGTGCTCGAAGCGCGTCTCGATGAGCTCTCGGATGTTGTCCCTGCCCTGGAACCGCTCCCCTGAGGGCAGGATGAGCACGGCGTCGTCGGCGTAGAGGTCGTACACCGCCGGGTCCTGCCGGAGATGCGCGCAAGGTACTCGTGGACTACCTCTTTGTTCGTGCTCGGCTCGGTCATCGGTCGATGTCGTTCTCGTGTGTGGCAGGTCGCGTGATTGCAGCGCGTCGGCTACGGCTGGAACCCGAGACTCCCGAAGAACGTGCGGATGTCGGCGACCACCGCCTGCGGCTCCTCTTGCGCCGTGAAGTGCCCCCCGGACTTCAGGAACGTGAGCCGCTGCAGGTTGAAGGTCTCCTCCATCCACTTCCGCGGCATGTACAGCACGTCGTCGGGTGCCAGCACGACCGCCGTCGGTGCGGCGACCAGGGGTGTCCCGTCGTGCGCCGGCTGCCACGGATGGTGGGCCGCTTCCCAGTAGTACCGCGCGGTCGTGACGAAGCTCTCGCCCACCCAGTACAGCATCGCGTTCGTGATGAGGTCGTCCTTGGAGAAACGAGACTCGATGTCGCCTTCGCAGTTGCTCCACCAGTAGCGCCGGTTGACCAACCACGCCAACAGGGCGACGGGGGAGTCGTGCATGCCGTAGGCCAGGGTCTGCGGCTCGACGGCTTGTACTGCCGCGTGACTCAACCCGTGGAGCATCCGCTTCTTCGAGTGAGCGAGGAGCTCGGCCTCATCCTCGGCGTAGGCGTCGTCACCGGGCAGGCCGCTCATCATGTCGAGCGGCATCGCGCCTGACATGTGGATGCCGATCATCCGCTGCGCGTACTTGTGCCCCAGCTGCGCCGTCACGAGCTGTCCCCAGTCGCCGCCGTGCGCTCCGAACTGCTCGTAGCCCAAGACATCCGTCATGAGCGTGGCCCAGAGGTCGGCTGTGCGCTCGAAGTTGATGCCGGTGGTCTCCAGGGGGGTCGAGAATCCGAAGCCTGGCAAGGAGGGGATGACGATGTCGAAGGAGTCGGACTCGCTCCCGCCGAATGCGACAGGATCGGTCAACGGTTCGATGACGCCTTCGAAGTCCCAGAAGGTCCAGGGCCATCCGTGACTGAGGATCAGGGGGGTGGGGTTCGGGCCCTTGCCCCGCTTGTGGAGGAAGTGGATCGGGGCGGAGTCGATCTTCACCTGGAAGTGGTCGTAGGCGTTCATCTTCGCCTCTTGAGCTCTCCACGAATACTCATGACGCCAGTACTCGACGAGCTCCTCCAAGAAGCTCCTGGGGGTGCCGTAGCGCCAGTCGTCGTTCTCCATGTCACGCGGCCACCGGACGCGGGAGAGTCTGGCGTCCAAGTCGTCCAGCGTCGCATCGGGGACCTGAATCGAGAAGGGCTGCACCGTCATGCTGACGGAGCCTAAGGGATCCATCTGACTTACGCTTGTTGTTGTGCCAAACAAGATGCACAATGGTCGACACAATGAACGTATTTCACGTCACACACGCGAACGGTGGAACGAGATGAAGCGGTACCAGGCATCCAGGCCGAGCCGGTTGAGGTCGGGCAGCAGGTCGAAGTCGTTGGGCGCGGTAGGTGCGGTGGTTGCGGCGCTCGTCCTCGCCGCCTGCGGTTCGTCCGAAGGAGGGTCCGACAGCAGCGGAGGGACCGCCGACCAGGACGCTCTGGATGAGCTGTTGAGCGAGAAGGTCGAGCTGCCCTATCCGACGACTCCGACGGAGATCGGCGAACACACCGTCAGCTTCATCACGAGTGGCGTCGCCGCCGGCGGCACTGCCGAGGTGCAGGCGGATCAGGTCAAGATCATCGAGGACGCCGGGTGGACGGTGGACGGGCCGTACGACGGCGAGTTCACCCCGAGCCTGCAGGGGACGCTGATCGAGCAGGCTGTGCTGCGGGGGGTAGACGGGATCATCTTGTACTCGATCCCCCCGGAGACCGTGCCCGCTGCCGTCAAGTCGGCTCAGGAGGCGGGGATCCCCATCGTGTGCAGCTTCTGTCAGCCGACGCAGCCGACAGAGGGCGTAACCCTGATCGGTGAGACCGCTGAGTCGCTGGTGACGCCCCAGATCCCGGTGATCCTGGCCGACCTCAACAAGGATGATGCGACCATCGTGGTGGTCAGGTTCGAGAACAACACCGTCGAGGCCAACACCTCGGAGCAGATCAGGCTGATCGAGGAGCAGTGCCCGGACTGCAAGGTCGAGACCATCGTCTTCTCGGTCTCGGATCTCGGCAAGCCCACGGTTCCGGCTTACGTCAACATGCTGCGTGAGTACCCCGAGGGCGAGCTCGATGCGGTCATCGCTCCCTTCAACCCGGCCGCAACGTCGCTGATCAACACGGCCGAACAGGCAGGCCGCGACGACTTCCGGATCCACGTGACCTTCGGCGACGCGGAGATCGGCCAGCAGATCGAGTCGGGCGAGCACGCTCCCCTGCTCGCCGGCAGTGTCATCGAATCGCCGATATTCAAGGGGTACGCCATCGTCGACGCCCTTGCCCGGGTCTTCAACGACCAGGAGGTGCCGGACTACAGCAACCTCCCGGGCGCGCCGATCATGCAGCAGAACGCCGGCGAGTACCTCAACGACGACGGGCGCTGGGAGACGGACGAGATGAAGGCCAAGTTCTACGAGCAGTGGGGCTTGAGCGACTGACGCTCCCACGAGCAGCACAGGAGGCCGGTCCCGCAGGTCGGGGCCGGCCTCCTGCGTTGGGATGAGGGTGGGCGCCGGTCGTCAGGGGCGCCCCTCAGCTCGCCGGGCGGGCGCGCACGTAGCGTCCGGGAGCCGGCTCCAGCGGCGGGTTGAGCTTCGAGCCGAGGGAGGCAGGGGCAGGCGCCCGGTCGCCCGCGTGCTGCTCGAACCAGTTTGCCCACGCCTCCCACCAGCTCCCTGAGTGACGCTCGGCGTTCGCGCGCCACTCCTCAGGGTCGGCCGGTGCCGTGTCGTTGGTCCAGTAGTGCGCCTTGGGGTTGCCCGGGGGGTTGACCAGGCTCGCGATATGGCCGGAGTAGCTCAGCACGAACGTCGGCTCGCCGCCCAGCATCTGGGTGGTGCGGTAGCAGCCCTTCCACGGTGTGAGGTGGTCGGTGAGCGCGCCGGTGACGAAGAAGGGGACCTTGACCCGCGTGAGGTCGATGGGTGTGCCCAGGACGGAGAGCCCGGCGCCGGTGACCAGCGAGTTGTCCCGGAAGATGTCGAGGAACTGGCCGTGCAGCCTGGCGGGGAGGTTGGTGCCGTCGGCGTTCCAGGCAAGGATGTCGAACGCGGGTGGCTTGTTGCCGAGCACGTAGTTGTTCACGACGTAGTTGAAGATCAGGTCGTTGGGGCGCATGAGCGTGAAGGCGGCGCCCATCTGCTGGCTGGTGATGACCCCGGTGCGGGCTGATCGGCGACGTGCGAGGCCGAGCAGGCCGCGGC
Source organism: Nocardioides immobilis (assembly GCF_003515065.1). Lineage (GTDB taxonomy): Bacteria > Actinomycetota > Actinomycetes > Propionibacteriales > Nocardioidaceae > Nocardioides > Nocardioides immobilis. The sequence goes on along the minus strand of NZ_QXGH01000018.1, from coordinate 88,782 downwards.
TCTGGAAGGCGGCCAGCGGAGCGCGCAGCTCGAAGTCGAGGAGGGTGACGCCGTAGGACACCGAGTGCACCCGTTCGTCGCCGGTGGCGGCCATGTGGTTGAGCAGCGTGGTGGCAACGATGCCGCCCGCGCAGAAGCCGATGAGGTTGGCATCGGGCTGACCGGTGACCTCGAGCACGGTGTCGATCGCGGAGGAGACCCGTGCGGCGTAGTCGTCGAGACCCCAGTCGCCCTGCGACGGTCCGGGGTTGCGCCACGACATCAAGAACACCTGGAAGCCCTGGCTGGTGGCGTACTCCACGAAGCTGCGCCCGGGGCGCAGGTCGAGGAAGTAGAACCGCCCGATCGGCGGCGGGACGATCAGCAGGGGACGTGCGTGCACGGTCGCGGTCGTGGTCGTGTACTGCAGGACCTCGGCGATGTCGTCGCGGTCGATGACGGCGCCGGGGGACACAGCAACGTCTCGGCCCACTTCGAAGGGCTCCCTGTCGACCGTGGTGGGAAGCCCCTTGTTGTGGCGTACGTCGTGGGCGAAGTTGGCTGCTCCCTTGACGACGCTCCCGCCGCCGGTGTCGAAGGCGCGCTTGAGGCCCGCGGGGTTCGTGAAGATGAGGTTGGTCGGCGCGAGCGCGGCGAGGAGCAGCTCAGCGGCCAACCGGGCGCGCTCCACGCTGCGCGGGTCTTCGCCCGAGATGTCGAGGTCGTCGAGGAGGCGTCGTACGGAGTCCTGGCCGGCCAGGTACGCCTGCGCCAGCCGGCGGAAGATCGGGTTCTCGCTCCACGCCGGGTCTGCGAACCGTCGATCCTTGCCCGGCGTGATCGTGGAGCGACCGGCCAGGACGCGGAGCAAATCCGACGGCACCCGCTTCACTTCGGCTTTCAAGGCGGGACGAGGGATCAGCAGCACCCGCGCCAAGGCTCGGGTTGCTTGCCCCATGCTCGGTATCCCGACGACCTCACCGCCAGCGACCGCCGCAGGATCGGGTTTGGATTCGACGGTCATCACGTCGTCCTTTCCCTCACGAGGTCGGCGCTGGGGGCACCGACCCCAGAGATCAGTGAAGCAAGTGATTGGTGCACTTGATCCTATTCTCTGCGGTGAGACCCAGCAATGGTCTGCGGCGCGGTGTTCAAGCCCTCTCCTGCGGCCGCGGGCCCGGCTCGATAGGATCGTTTGATCCGATCGAGGAAGGCGTTCCAGTGGGCAGGCGGAGTGACATCGACGGACGCGAGCTCCTGGTCGCGGCCGCGTTGCGACTGTTCGCGACCCACGGCGTCGATGCCGTCTCGATCCGGGCAGTGAACCGCGAGGCCGGGCTGGGCCCGGCGTCGGTGCACTATCACTTCGGCACCAAGGAGGCGCTGGTCGAGGCCGTACTGGCCCGGCATGGAGGAGTGGTCGCCGCGGAGCTCAAGGCGCAGGCCGAACGCCTGGTGTCCTCGACTGGCGTCACGGACGCCCGCGACCTCGTCGAGATGCTCGCCCAGCCCTACCTCGACCTGGTCGCGGCCCACTCCGAGACCGGGCCGCAGTGGGTGCGGCTCGTCAGCAGGCTCGTGGAGGACGACCCCGGGCGCATCCTCGACGGCCCGTCCGCTCGGTCGACGCGGGACGCTGCGGCTCGGGTCTTCCCCGATGCGACGCCGGCAGAGGTGGACCGGGCGCTGCGCATGTGCGTGACGATGCTCCTGAACCAGCTCGCCCGAGCAGGAACGGGCAGTGACCGGGCAGCCGCCGACGCAGAGCTGCTGTTCGAGTTCCTCAGCGCCGGCCTCGAGGCCGTGCTGCGGCCAGGGCTCGCGACCGAGTCGGCCTGAACCAGCTCGAACGATGCTTGTTCGTCGTCAGCCGCGGACCGGAGCAGTCGACAGGTAGGAGACCGAGGCCAAGCGTTCGCGGTCGACCGATAACGGCGACGCGTCATCGCGGGTGTCGACCACCTCGACGACCCGCCTGGCGAACTCGTGGTGGAGCGCGACCAGCCGCTCGACCGTCTCGTAGGTCTCCTCCATGACCTCCGCGGGATCGACGATGCGCTCGAGGAGGTCGAGCTGGAGGTGGCGCAGCCGGCTCGCCCGGCCGACGAGAGAGCCGGGGGACCCCAGCGCCCGGTCCAGCGCTCCGATCGCGGCCGCCTGGGTGGTCCGGGCGGCCGCGACCGTGAATCGGCCCAGCTCGTGGTGCCACGTCGAGACCCAGCCCATGACGGGCCTCCGTTTCGTTGTGCTGTCAGAATGAATCAAGTGAACCAATCCTAGGGCCAACCAGCATGTCGAGCACCCGTGTCCGTCCGATTGGGTGCGGGGACGATGAGCAGGGAATCGAGGAGACCGCCATGCTCTACGAGGCCTACGAGCTGCGCCGTACGGCGCTAGACCTGTGGATCGAGGGTCTGGAGGTGCCGGTCGCGGGCTTGCGCTGCCTGCCGGCGTCGCTGCGTGCGTCCTACGGCGTCCGGGCGGCGCTCGCGGCTGCCGACGTCGTGGGCGCGCTCCGACTGACTCACGACCGCCCCGACTTCGGGGTCCGCTCGGTGATGTCCGGAGGCGTCGACGTCGACGTGCACGAGGAGCTCGTGGCCCGCACGCCGTTCGCGTCGCTGATCCGGTTCGCCAAGGCCGACGGCAGCTCGCGCGCCCAGCCGAAGGTGCTGATCGTGCCCGGCCTCGCCGGCCACTTCGCGACGCTGGTCCGAGCGACGGTGTCGACCATGCTCGCCGACCACGACGTCTACGTGGCCGACTGGCACAACGCCCGGGACGTCCCGGCCTCAGCTGGTCCGTTCGGCCTGGACGACTACATCGCCCATCTCGTGGACTTCCTGCGCGAGATGGGACCGGGCACCCACGTCTTGTCGGTGTGCCAGCCCGCCGTCGCGTGCCTGGTGGCCGCATCGGTGATGACGCAGGACGGCGACCCCGCCCGGCCGAGCAGCCTGATGCTCCTCGCGGGCCCCGTCGACACCACGGTCAACCCGAGCCGGATCAGTCGGTTCGCCCAACGGCAGTCGATCCCGATGCTGGGCCGCACCATGCTCCACGACGTACCGAGACAGTTTGCCGGTGCCGGCCGTCGGGTCTACCCCGGCTTCGCGCAGGTGAGCGGCTTCATGGCGATGGACCCGCGTCGTCACGTCGACGCTTTTCGAGGGCTCTTCCGCGACCTCACCCGGGGCGATGCCGAACAAGCACAGAAGACTCTGGACTTCTATCGGGAGTACTTTGCGGTCCTCGACATCGCGGGAGAGTTCTACCTCGAGACCGCGCAACGGATCTTCCAAGACAACGACCTGCCGCAGGGCAGGTTCACCTGGCGGGGTCGGGCAGTTGACCCGTCGCTGATCGACTCCGCGCTGTTCACCATCGAGGGTGCGCTGGACGAGATGTGCACCCCCGGGCAGACCCATGCCGCGCACGCGCTGTGCACGGGGATCCCGCCAGGACGTCGACGCCACCTCCTCCAAGAAGGGGTAGGGCACTACGGGGTGTTCGCCGGGTCGACCTTCGAGCGCGAGATCTACCCCCAGATCCGCGACTTCGTCGCCGAGGCGGCCCTGCCACCGGCGGGTGAGGACTGAGGCTGCCGAGTGACGTCACCCCGCCCGGGCCCGGTCGAGCGCGAACCGCTCGAACCAGGCCAACAGCTCGGGGTGGTCGATCGATCCCGTGGAGACCGTCTCGGCGGCAGAGCGGCCCTGGAGGATCCGCTTGACGGGGATCTCCAGCTTCTTGCCGGTCAGGGTTCGCGGCAGGCCGGGGACCTCGATGATGGCATCCGGCACGTGGCGCGGCGAGAGCTCGGCGCGAATGGTGGAGCTGAGCCGCTCACGGAGTCCGTCGTCGATGACCGCGCCCTCGCTTGGCACGATGAACATCGGCATGTAGTACTCGCCGTCCGGCAGCTCCACGCCGACGACCAGGCTGTCCGCCACCTCGGCCTGGCCCTCCACCAGGGTGTAGATGTCGGCTGAGCCCAGCCGGACCCCACCGCGGTTGAGGGTCGCGTCGGACCGTCCGAGCACCTGCACCGTGCCGTCGGTGTCGATGACGATCCAGTCGCCCTGCGACCAGATCCCGGGGTACGCCGAGAAATAGACTGCGCGCAGCCGGGCGCCGTCCGGGTCGTTCCAGAACTCGACCGGCATGGAGGGCATCGGGGTGGTGACCACGAACTCGCCCACGCCACCCACCACTTCCTGGCCGGACTCGTCGTACGCATGGGCGTCGACCCCGAGCCAGCGACCGGAGATCCGCCCGAAGCGGACCGGCAGCAGCGGGCTGCCGCCGAAGAAGACCGTGCACACGTCGGTGCCGCCACAGATCGCGTCGATGCGTGCGCGCGCCGGCAGCTCGTCGACCAGCCACTGCCAACCGCCCAGCGGCAGCGGCGCGCCGGTCGGGATGACTGTCCGCAAGCAGTGCAGGTCGAGATCGCCGAGCCGAACGCCTGCCTTGGCGCACGCGTTGGCGTAGGCCGCCCCCATCCCCAGCACGGTGGCGCGCACCTCGGCTGCCCGTCGCCACAACCGGTCGACCCCGTCATGGCTCGGGCTGCCGCTGTACAGGACGATCGTCGCGCCGTGGAGCAGGCCGCCGACCAGGAAGTTCCACGCCATCCAGCTCGTCGAGCTGTGGAAGAAGTAGCGATCGCCGGGGCCGAGGTCCAGGCAGAGCCCTAGGGACTTCAGGTGCTCCAGCAGGATGCCGGCGTGCGACTGCACGATCCCCTTCGGCTTCCCGGTCGTGCCGGAGGAGAAAAGGATCCACAGCGGGTGGTCGGCGTCCACGTGGACGGGCTCGAGCGCACGGGGCACGGCCACCAGGTCCTCGTACAGCAGGGTGTGAACCAGGGAGGGCAGCGGCTGGTCCTGCTGTGAGCGCACCAGGATCGTGCGCCGCACCGAGGGAAGCGACTCGACCAACTCGGCCACGGTGTCGGTGCGGTCGTGGTGCCGGCCGTTGAAACGGTAGCCGTCGACCGCGACCAGCACCGTCGGCTCGACCTGTCCGAGGCGGTCCAGGACGCTGCGGGTTCCGAAGTCAGGCGAGACCGCGGTCCACACAGCGCCGATGCCGGTGGTCGCCAGCATCGCGACCACAGCCGCCGGGATGTTCGGAAGATAGCCCGCGACGCGGTCCCCTGGGCGCACGCCCAGCTCGCGCAGGGCGGCTGCGAAGGCGCCCACCTGGCCGCGGAGGGCTCCCCAGGTCATCTCCTCGGGCGCGCCGTCCTCGTCGAGCGCCACGACCGCCACCGCGTCGTCGGCACCGGTCCGCAGCACGTGGGCCGCGTAGTTCAGGCGAGCACCGGTGAACCACCGCGCGCCCGGCATGTCACGGTCGGTGAGCACCCGCTCGTAGGGGACGCTCGCCTCCACCTCGAAGTAGGCCCACACGGCCGCCCAGAACTCCTCGGGCTCCTCGACCGACCAGCGCCACAGCTCCTCGTACCCCTCGACGGCTTGCTCGCGCTCGCGGCGCAGCCACTCCAGGAAGCGGCCGACCTGTGACCCGGCGGCGTCCCGTGGGTCGGGGGACCAGACCAGCCGCGCCGCCCCGTCATCTCGGTGGCGCGGGTCGGCCTGCGCGTCGGTTTGGGCGCCGGCGTCCTCGAGTGGCGATTCCGTGAGCGGCGAGTTCATGACGGGCAAGTATGGCGGCGGGGCAAACCCAAAGCAATCAAGTGATTGATTCGAGTGACAGACTGGGCGCATGGACGTCGGACCCCGGCCGGAACGCCGGCTCGTGAAGGTAGGGCCAACCGAGATCCGGGTCCATCTCCGGGGCTCAGGCCCCGAGCTCGTCCTCCTCAACGGCATCGGCGGCCACATCGGCATGTGGGAGCCGTTGGTGGCCGAGCTGCAGGGCGCCCGGCGGCTGGTCATGTTCGACGCTCCCGGGGCCGGCTCGACCGACCCGCTGCCGCGACGAGTCCGGATGAAGGGTCTGGCCTCGATCGTGGTGGAGATCCTCGACCAGCTCGGGCTCCAGCGGGTCGACCTGCTCGGCTACTCCTGGGGCGGAGCGCTCGCCCAGCAGGTCGCCCGCGACGCCCACCACCGGGTCCGCCGACTCGTCCTCGCCTCGACCGTCCCTGGGACCGGTGGACGCCCGCCGTCGTTGAAGGTGGTCCTCGCGATGCTCAGTCCGACCAGGTTCTCCACGCCAGAGAAGACGCGCGAAGCAGCTGCGGTCATCTACGGCGGCGACTACCGCAACGGGCAGCTGGACGGCAGGGGCGCCCTGCGGCTGTGGAACGACAAGCCGCCCACTGCAGCCGGCTACGCACAACAGCTGTACGCCATCACTGGCTGGACCAGCCTGCCGTGGCTCGGTCAGATCCGGGCGCGCACGCTCATCCTCAGCGGTGACGACGACCCGTTGGCACCTGCCTTCAACGCGCGGCTGATGGCGCGCCTCCTGCGCCGGGCCGAGCTGCACCTGGTACCGGGGGGCGGCCACCTGTGGCTGCTCGACCATGCGCCCGAGAGCGCCCGCGTTGTCGAGGCGTTCCTCGCGAGCTCTTGACCCGCCTCGATGGCTCCGGCGCTCAGCGACCGGTTGGGGAACTATTGACCTTGTCAGAACATGCCAGATTGTGTACATTCCAAGCAGTTCCTGGGTGCGGAGGTCCCGGCGGTCCTCGAGGCGATCCGTCGAGTCCGCCCCGGATGCTCCGAGTGCGTGCAACGAGCACCGAGCCGCCAACCAGAGAAGGGTGTGACCCCGTGAGTGCAGAGGCTGCCCGACGCTCGAACTTCAAGTTCGCGACGCAGTTCGGGACGATGTGCGTCCTGGACTTCATCAGCACACCCGCCGCCTGCCAGCTCGCTCGCGACGTCGAGGCGCTGGGATTCGGCTCGATCTTCCTCCCCGAGGGCGCCGGCAAGGAGTCCTTCAGCCAGGCCGCTGCGATGTTGTCCGCCACCGACCGGATCGTCGTCGGCACCGCGATCGCGAACATCCACATCCGCGATGCGGTCGCGGCTGAGGCTGCGGCGCGGGCACTGCATGCCATGTACCCCGACCGGTTCGTGCTCGGTCTGGGGGTGAGCCACCCGCAACAGGTCGAGGGCAGGCTCAGCCTCAACTACGGAAAGCCGCTGTCCGCGATGCGTTCGTACCTGGAGAGGATGGACGCAGTCCCGAGCTTCATCGACGAGGAGGCGGGCCGTCCGCCGCGGTTGCTGGCCGCGTTAGGGCCCAAGATGATCGAGCTCTCAGGGCGCGTGGCGGATGGAGCGATCCCCTACCTGGTGCTCCCGGAGCAGACAGCGCACACCCGGGAGATCGTCGGCCCGGACGCGCTGGTGGTCTCGGAGGTCGGCGTGACCCTGGGGGATGACGCCGCGACCAACCTCAGGCGATCGCACGCGCATCTCAGCGTTTACGACGGGCTGGAGAACTACCGCGCTTCGTGGCGCCGGCAGGGCTTCGACGACACCGACTTCGTCCCCGGGGGGTCAGATCGGCTGGCTGAGGCACTCGTCGGCCTGGGACCTGACGGTGCGAAGGCTGCGCTCGACGCGCACCTCGACGCCGGCGCCGACCACGTCATCGCCCAGGTCCTGGGTGACGAATTGGCCTCCGATCCCCGGCCTGGGCTGGAGCGACTGGCCGCCGTCCTGGGCCTCAGTGCGCGCTGACGGGCACGGTTCCGGCCGAGTCGCAGATGCCGCCCGGACCGCTCCTGCCACGATCACCGGTGAACGAACGCAAAGGATCGGTGGATGAACCCGTCGCCTGAAAACGAAGACATCGTCCGCCAGTACTTCGACCGGATCTTCCGGCGCGACCCTTCGGTGTACGACCTCTATGCCGAGGACGCGCTCTTCGTCATGCCCACGGGTGAGCGGATCGAAGGCAGGGAGGTGATTCGAGCCCATATCGATGCCCGGTTCCAGAACACGCCTCACCTCGATCCCGTGACCCTGCTCGCAGTGCTGTCAGCCGGGTCGACCGTTGCGGTCGTGCTCGAGGCGACGTTCGACGAGGGTGTGTTCAAAGGTGTCGACGTGTTCGAGCTCGAGGACGGGAAGATCCAGGTCCTGAGCATCTATCACCAGGCGTGAAGCGGGTCTTGGCGACCTGGTCGGCTGGGACCTCCTTGGTCCAGTGCGAGTCGTGCGGGAAATCTCCGAGGGCCAGCTCGTCGTAGCCGAACGCGAACTGACGATCGGTCAGCCTCTCGCCCGTGAAGAGCTCCATCAGCCGACGCGCCTCCTCCTTCGAGGGCAGCTCCGGCTCCGCATGGGGACGCGACTCGAAGTATCGGAGAGCCGCCTCCTTGACCCGCTCGCCGTCGGCGTCCGAGACGCGGTAGGTGTGGGCGAGACCGGTGCCGTTCGGCACCTTCTCGACCTACATCGCAGCCAACGTCTCGTCGCCGGTGGCCTGGATCAACGCCACTTGCAGCGCGTTGAGGTCAGCGCCCTCGATCGCCTCGCGAACCAGCGAGGCGGACGACAACTGATGCGAATGATGTTGCACCGGCCGCGTGGGTACTACTTGATCCGCGCGCCGGCGTCGATCGGCAGGGCGACCCCCGTGACGTAGCGGGCCTCGTCGGACGCCAGCCAGATGACGGCGTTGGTGATGTCGATCGGCTGAACCCAGGGGATGGGCATCGCGTTGATGAGCTGCGCCCGGGAGGCGAACTCCTCGTGCGTCGGCTGCGGGCTCTCAGGAACGAAGTTCCTCATGAGTGCCTCGTTCATGATCATGGGCGTCTCCACCGCGGACGGATTGAGGGTGTTCACCCGCACGCCGTGCGGTGCCAGCTCGAGAGCCATGGTCTGCATGAGTGCCACGACCCCGGCCTTGGCCGCGTTGTAGTGCGCGATCCCGCTGTACGGACGGAGGGCTGCCACCGAGCTGGTCATGATGATCGACCCGCCGCCCGCCCGCAGCAGGGCAGGGACGGTGCTGCGGGCGGTGTGCCACACACCCGTCAGGTTGATGTCCAGCATCAGCTGCCATGCCTCGTCCGGGATGTCCTGCGCCGGGGCTCCGTCGAGGTTGACCCCGGCATTGGCGACCACGATGTCGATGCGGCCGAAGTGCTCCTCGCCAGCCACCGCTGCCGCGCTGATGGCAGCGCCGTCGCGCACGTCCGCGACGATGCCGATCGCCTGGCGCCCCGCCTCTTGCACCAGCGCGACGGTCTCGTCGAGCTCCTCCTTGGTGCCGAGGGCGTAGGGCACCAGGGGGATCTGGCCGCAAACATCGACGGCGATGATGTCGACGCCCTGCTTGGCCAGACCCACGGCGTGCGAGCGTCCCTGCCCGTGCGCCGCCCCGGTGACGAAGGCGACCTTGCTCTCGAGTCCGCTCATGGACGTCCTTATGCGTGAGAGGTGGGAGAGGGGCGCGTTCTCAGCCGAGCTCCACCCGCACGCCGCTCACCTCGCGGGTCATGCCGGTGTGATAGTGCACCTCGGCGTCAGGCGCCAGCCTGAACTGGGGGAACGCCGCGATGAACTCCTCCACGGCGACCCTGATCTCCAAGCGGGCGAAGTGGGATCCCAGGCATCGGTGGATGCCGGCTCCGAAACCGAGATGACCCTGCGACTGGCGGTGGATGTCCACGGTGAGCGGGTCGTCGAACACCCGCGGGTCCTGGGACGCTGGTCCGTATCCGAGCATCACCCGGTCCCCCGGCTTCAACTGCTGGCCGTGCAGCTCCACCGGACGGGTCACCCGTCGACCGTTCCCGATGTTGGGCGGGAACCGGCGGATGAACTCCTCGACGGCGGCCGGGATGAGGCTCGGGTCGTCCACGAGCTCGGCCAGCAGGTCAGGGTGGGTGGCGAGGTACCGCAGGGACTGCGTGATGCCCGTGGCGGAGGTGTCGAGGCCACCCACGATCAGCAAGGAGAGCGTGTTGCACTTGTCTTCCCAGGACGCCGGCTCTCCATCGACCTCCAGCGTCAGCAGGGCATCCATAGCCATCGTTCGAGGACTTCCCGAGTCCAAGTGTTCGCTCAAGATCTGGCTGCAGTAGTCGTTGTAATCGACCAGGGCCTGGTCGTCGAAGGGCGGCAGGAGCCATCCATCGATCAGCCGCAGCATCTTCGGGACGACCTCGGGCGAGAGCCCGAGAATGCCTTTGAAGAACACCCGGGCGATGTAGGCGCGGGCGTAGTCAGGGCCGATGTCGCAGCGGCCGGCCCCTCGAAAGGAGTCGATGAGCGCCCGCGCTTCCTCACGCATCATCGGTTCCAGTGGCCCGACTGCCCGCGGAGCGAACACCTTCAGGAACGGTTGGCGGAACTGCTCGTGGAGCGGAGGGTCCACAGCGGTCGGTCTGAAGTGCGCTCCGTCCTCACTCCAGGGGATCGTGCCGCCGGCGCTCGAGAAGGTCTTCCAGTCGTTCGCGGCCTCCCTGACGTCCTCGTGACGAGTCAGGAGCCATGCTCCACTGGCATTGACCAGGGGACGCCGCTCGAGCAGCTCGGCCATGACCTCGTCGAATTTCTCGTTCGTCTCCGGGCTGAAGTAGTCCAGCTCCGTGTCGGTGGAGTCTCCGCTGATGGGCATGATCAGTCTCTTTCCGAGTCTTAGGGCCGCGCCAGCCATCGACCCCGTCGTCGGAGGAGGGCAGCACCGGGCGGTGGGCTTCGGTGGATACAATCTTACATGCATTACGCGGGGGTGGCTATGCCTAAATGCATGCCGGAACGTGTACTCTTGGGTTACTGCTCAACATCTCTGGAACGGAGCCCGTTGTGGTCGACGACCCCTTGGTCGATGCCTTGTATCGACTGATAAGGACCGGCGAGCTGTCGCCCGGCCAGCGGGTGGATCAACGCGTGATCTCAGAGCGCCTCGAGGTGAGCCGGACACCCTTGCGAGAGGCCCTGCGGGCGCTGGCGGGCGACGGCATCCTGACCCGGACGCCCAACGCGGGCTACGCGGTGACCAAGCTCAGCGCGGCCGAGCTCATCCAGTACTACTCGATCCGCGCCTTCTTGGAGAAGGAGGTGCTGGGCTCCCTCGCGTGGCCGTCGGCCGACCAGCTCGACGACCTGCGCGACTGCAACGAACAGTGCCGCACCGCTGCGGAGGCGGGCGCGCTCGAAGATCTTCTCGCCGCCAACATGGCCTTCCACTTCACGATCTTCCGGTGGTCGACGCTGACGATCATGGTCAAAGAGATCGAGCGGATCTGGCGGGTGTCCGACCCTTACCGAGCTCTCCACCTGTCCAACCGGGACCGCCGGTCGAACGTCGCGCATGACCACGATCGGATGATCGAGGCGGTCGCCGCGCAGGACGCCCCCTTGCTGATCGAGCTGCAGGACGCTCATCGGGCGAGCTCTCGGATGCTGCTGCAGGACATGCTGGGCAACGGGCTGCCGCCGGGGTTCATGACGCTGCCTCAGTCAGCTGGCGACTTGGCGGTTCGCTCCTAGGAGGCTGCGGGGATCTACCCGCTCACTCGATCAGGAAGAGCAGAAACGATGGAACCTTCCCTGCAGCGCTTCATCGACCAGGCTGCGATACGCGACCTCCACTACCGCTACTGTCGTGGCGTCGACCGGATGGACTTCGAACTGGTGCGTTCCTGTTTCCATCCCGACGCGGCAATCGACCAGCATGGCATATTCGTGGGCGGCGTCGACGACTTCATCGCCTGGACGAAGGTAGGTCTCCCCACCTTCGAGACCACAACGCACTTCACCGGCAATCAGCTGGTCGAGGTCGACGGAGATGTTGCGCGCGCAGAGCATTACGTGAATGCCTTTCATCGCCCCTTTCCCAAAGCGGGGGAGCCCGCTCGCGACCTCATGTGCCACCTGCGCTACCTGGATCGGTTAGAGCGACGGGGCGGTGAGTGGCGGATTGCTGATCGCGTGGTCGTGGTCGACTCGGAACGGTCCGCACCTCCTGGCGATGCGTGGTTGGGCGACCTCCCGCCCGAGAGCCGGGGCAAGCGCGGCGACTTGGCGGACCGCGTCTACCGACTGTGAGCGCTTCGCGACGTCACCATGCCGCGTTCAGGATGTCGACGACGGTGCGCGGGGCGGGGCGGTCCGGTCCGCGAGCGTAGGCGAAGTCCTGGGTTGCCTCCCGCGCCAGGTCCTCGAGGCCCTCACGGCGCAGACCCAGGTCCCGGAGCCGGACCGGCGCAGCAGCGGCCGCGAGCAGTTCGCGGACCCGGTCGACCACCTGGTCCGTCGCGCACGACAGGGCATCGGCAACGAGTTCAAGGGCCGACGGGGCGGGGGGCACGTGCTCGAGGACGTACGGCAACAGTGCTGCGTCCGCGAGGCCGTTGTGCACCCCGAGCTGATGTCCGAGCGTATGGGACAGGGCTGCGGTGAGGCCGCCGCCGGCCGCGTCGGTCCCCTCGCCCACCAGGATGCTGACCAAGGCAGCCTGCATGCGGCGGTGCGGCGTGGCGGTCTCTCCGGCCAGGGTGGGGAGCAGGTCGGCCAGCTGGCGGATCGCATGAGTGAGCACAGCGTCGGAGAACAGGTGGGAACGGGCTGAGCACAACCCTTCGACCGCCATCACGAAAGCGTTGAGCGATGCCTGGAGCGTCAGGGTGGGAGGGCTCGAGGACAGGTACTCGGGGTCGAGGAGGATCGACCGCGCACGGGTCTGCGGGTCGAACATCGTCAAGCGCGCCCCGCTCCCAGGGACGGTGACGGCCGTGCCTGCCTTGCTCGCGGCCGTGGTCGGGGTGGTGGGCACCGCGATGATCGGAAGCTTGGGTGCGTCGAGCCGGACGCTGATCGCCGTGCCGTCCGCCGCGTAACGCGTCGCCAGGCTCTGGAGGGGACGGCTCTCGCCATGGAGGATGGAGGCGGCCCGTGCCGTCACGAAAGCCGAGCCGCCACCGACAGCAACGATGGAGTCCGCACGGGTGCGCCGGAGAGCGTCGACGACGACTTCCACCCTGCTCAGCGGGCTGTGGGATCGAACCTCGGTGCTGATGCCACCCACCAGGGCTTCCAGCACGTCCGCGAGCCGAGGGATCAGGCGAGGGTGGCGCCCTACCGACCCGCCGCAGAGGATCAGGGGTCGCTGCGCCCCGGCCCGGGCCAGCTCGCCGGGCAGGCGGACGATCGTGTCGTCGCCCCAGAGGAGCCGCTGGGCAGGCCGCCGGTACAGCACTTGCATGTGTCGTCTCCCCGCCGCCACTTCCCGTGAATGGTATAGTCGGCACTATCGCATGCAACTATGCATTTGCGATACTGAGCGTGTCGCCGTCGAATCCGAGGGCAAGGCCCGCTCGCTGAGGGCCACCCGCTGAGTGTCATCGCCTGGGATGACGGCAGCTGGTGGCCCACAGTCCGGTGGTCGTGAAGGAGGTGGAGTGAGTGGCAGATCCAGAACCGCACCGGGGCTGGGAGCACGCCGTGACGGCGCCCGAGCCTAGGACGGACGACCGGGGGGCCCGCCGGGCAACGGCATGGGTCGACCCGCAGCTGCGTCCAAGCCTGGCCGCCTACCGGACGGCCGTCGGCGACGGCGGGGTGAGCGGGATCACCGACGTCGGCGAGCGCCGAGCACTGCACGCCCGCCTTTCGCGGCAGGCTGCGGGTGACAGGTCGATCCCCGGCAACGTGACGGCGACCGACCACGAGGTCGCAGGTGTGGACGGTGGTCCCGCGGTGCGGGTCCGGGCGTACACGCCTGGGAATGAGTTGGGCGCACCTCTCTCGGCGTGGCTCTACGTGCACGGAGGCGGCCTGAGCGTCGGCGACCTCGACAGCTCACACCTGGCGGCTGCGAACCTGGCGGCGGACGCTGGAACCGTCGTGCTCTCGGTGGACTACCGGCTGGCGCCGGAAACAGTCTTCCCGGGCGCGCTGGACGACTGCGCGGCAGCCCTGAGGTGGCTGCACGATCAGGCGGACCTGCTGGGGGTGGATCGCCGGCGGATCGGGGTCTATGGAGTCAGCGCCGGCGGTGCCTTGGCTGCGGCCCTGGCGCAGCGCTCGCGTGACGGTCAGGCCGCGCCGATCGCCAAGCAGGTCCTGGTCTACCCGATGCTGGACGATCGGGCGGCGGCCTCGACGACCCCCGAGGCCCCCGAAGGCACTTGGAGCTGGGCGTCCAACGCGAACGCCTGGGACATCTACCTCGGCCCCGAGGTGGATCGCGGGGCACCACCGCCGCACGCGATCCCGGCTCGCGCGGCGTCGCTGCGCGGGCTGCCGCGCACCTACCTGGAGGTCGGGAGCGCCGACGTCCTCGCCGTCGAGGTCATCACGTACGCCGCGCGGCTGGTCGGCGACGGGGTGCCGACCGAGCTCCACGTCCACCCGGGCGCCTTCCACGCGTTCGACGTCATCGCGGTGGCATCAGAGGTGGCAGCAACCGCACGCGCCCAGCGAATCCGCGCCGTGGTCGAGCTGTGAGAAACCCCGAGCAAGCAACCCGCGTCAGCGACCGTCACACCCAAGGAAACTCATGACCCAGACCGAAGAAACCTTCTCGCCCTCCACGTCGATCGACGCGGAGAGCATCGCGAGTGCGTGGCTGTACAGCTTCGCCCAGGCCGTCGAGTCGGGCAACGTCGCCGACGTGGTGGGCCTCTTCGCCGAGAGCTCGTGGTGGCGCGACGCGGTCGTCCTGAGCTGGAACCTCAGGACGCTCAAGGATCACGAGGGCATCCAGGCCTACCTGGCGGAGCATCTCGAGGGCGCGGCTCTCCGGGAGATCGAGCTGTGGGACGGCGCAAAGCCGGCGTACAACGGTCCCGACGACGGGTCAGGCTACGTCGAGGTCTTCTTCCGCTTCCGGACCGCCTTTGGGTGGGGCTTGGGCGACGCCCGGCTCAAGCGCGGCGAGGAAGGCGAGTGGGCGGCCTGGACGGTGATGACCTCCCTGCAGGAGCTCGACGGCTTCGAGCTCGCGGTGGGTGCGAACCGGCGCGAGGGTGAACGGATCCCGAAGCAGTCATGGTCGGAGCTGCGCCGTCGGGTCCAGGAGTTCGAGGACGAGGATCCGCAGGTGATCATCCTTGGTGGCGGGCAGGGTGGACTCACCGCGGCTGCCTACCTGGAGCTGATGGGCGTCAGGGCTCTGGTCATCGAGAGGAACGACAGGGTCGGTGACGTCTGGCGGAAACGGTACGACTCCCTGGTGCTCCACGATCCGATCTGGCTCGACCAGATGGCGTTCATGCCCTATCCCGAGGCGTGGCCGGTCTACACGCCGAAGGACAAGGTCGGGGACTGGTTCGACATGTACGCCCAGGCGATGGACCTCAACGTCTGGACCGGCTCGGAGATGACCGGCTGCACGTACTCGGAGGACACTCGCGAGTGGACCGTGGAGGTGCGTCGCAGCAACGGTGAGACCCGAACGGTGAGGGCACCGCACTTCATCCTCGCCACCGGCGTCTTCACTGACCCGCACATCCCGGACATCGAAGGGATGCACGACTTCGAGGGTGTGGTCCGGCATACGACCACTCATGGCAGCGGCAAGCCGTGGGCAGGCAAGCGAGCACTCGTCGTCGGGACCGGCAACAGCGGCAACGACGTCGCCAAGGACCTGGCCGACCACGGTGCGAAGGTGGACATGCTGCAGCGGACGCCTACCTACGTGATCACGCAGAAGGACGGGCTCTCGGCCGTTCACGGCACGGCGTACCTCCCGTCCGGTCCGGGTGTGCAGGTCGCCGACCTGATGAACCTCGCGACCCCCTACCCGGTATCGATCCAGAACGCTCCGGCGATCGCCAAGATCGCGGGGGAGCGCGATCAGAAGCTCTTGAAGGACCTGGAGGCAGTCGGATACCGCATCGACGACGGCCAGGAGAGTGGCGGCATGATCGGCCTCGGGCTGCGCTCCGGCGGCGGCTTCTGTATCGACGTCGGATCATGTGACTACATCGTTGACGGCCGCATCGGGGTCGTCTCGGGCGAGCTCGCCCGGTTCACCAAGACCGGGATCGAGCTGACCGACGGCAGATCGTACGACTACGACCTGGTCGTGATGGCCACCGGGTTCAAGAACATGCGCGAGAGCGCGCGGCGGATTGTGGGGGATTCGGTCGCCGACCACATCACACCCATCTGGGGGCTCGACGAGGAGGGCGAGCTGCAAGGCTTGTGGAGGCCGACCGGTCACCCGGGCTTCTGGGTCACCGGCGGAAGCTTCTCCTATGCCCGCATCTACTCGCGTTTCCTGACGATCCAGATCGTGGCGGAGCTGTCCGGCAAGAAGAAGTAGCGCCAACGCCCCTCAGCGCCCAGGAGCGCCCCTGTCCTGCCGACAAGGGCGCTTCTCCGTTGCTCGGTCAGGCCCGATTAACCGGGCTTGTGCATGTCATTCTGCATGTCGACGGTCGCCCTCATCTTGACGCCCCGAGTTTTTGCATGCAGAATCGTAGTCCAACTGGACGGAGAGTTCATTGTCAGCCGTTTTGCTCCGCGAGGTCCGCGACGGAGTGGTCCTCCTGACCCTCAATCGCCCGGAACAGCGGAATGCGGTGAACCAGGAGTTGCGCACCGCGCTCGCCGAGGCGATGCACGACTTCGCTGTCGATGACGATCTGCGCGTCGCCATCATCACCGGGTCGGGCGATCGCTCCTTCTGTGCGGGCGCCGACCTCAAGGAGATGGCCGGCAACAAGACGAAGCAGCCGCCCCGCGACTACTTCGCCGAGTTCGGGCCCGACGACTTCCTGCCGAAGCCGGTGATCACGGCGGTTAACGGAACCGCCTATGCCGGCGGGTTCCGGATGGCCCAGTTCGGTGACCTGTGTCTTGCATCCACTACGGCCTCGTTCGCGATCTCCGAGGCCAAGTGGAGTCGTGGAGCGCCGTGGGCCGCACCGCTCACGCGCATGCTGCCGCGGCGGGTCCTGGCCGAGCTGCTCCTGACCGCCCAGCCGATCACGGCCCAGCGCGCCTACGAGGTGGGGCTCGTCAACGAGATCGTCGAGCCGGCCGACCTCGTCCCGCGTGCCTGGGAGGTGGCGAGGACGATCGCCGACAACGCGCCTCTGTCGATCGCCGCGTTCAAGTGGCTGATGCGCGTCGGTGGCGAGGCAGGCGTCGGTGCAACGAGCGCGGTGGCGTCCGAGATCTTCCGCCACGTCTACGACAGCGAGGACGCGATCGAGGGACCTCTCGCCTTCCGCGAGGGGCGCAAGCCGAACTGGAGGAACCGATGACCCGCGCCGTGCGCATCGGCGGCGGCCTCGGCTACTGGGGCGACGACACCACGGCCCCGGGCCGGCTCGTGCGCGAGGCGGACCTGGACTACCTGGTGATGGACTTCCTCGCCGAGGTCACGATGTCGATCCTGAGCAAGCAGATGGGCCGCAACCCCGACGCTGGCTATGCCAGCGACATCCTCCCGATCCTGCGTGACTGCTTGGCCGACGCGGTCGAGCAGGAGATGAAGATCGTCTGCAACGCCGGCGGCATGAACCCCACGGGGTGCGCCCGGGCGGTGCGAGAGCTCGCTGTCGAGCTGGGACTGGGAGACGCTGTCACGGTCGCTGCCGTCACCGGTGACGACGTGCTGCCGCAGCTCGCGGACTTCGCCCAACGGGGCGTGGACCTGTCCAACACGGAGACCGGGGAGCCCTACGCGGCGGTTGCTGACCGGCTGGCGAGCGCGAACGTCTACGTCGGAGCCGAGTCGGTCGTCGAGGCCCTGCAGCAGGGCGCCAACGTCATCGTCACCGGCCGGGTCGCCGACCCGTCGCTCACGCTGGGCGTTCTCCGCTTCGAGCACGGCTGGAAGGACGACGACTGGGACCGCCTCGCGGCCGGCATCGTCGCCGGCCACCTCATCGAGTGTGGAGCTCACGTGACCGGCGGCAACCACCAGGCGGCGTGGGAGCACGTCCCCGACATGGGCGACATCGGCTTCCCCGTGGTCGAGGTCGACGCCGACGGTCGCATCGAGCTGAGCAAGACGCCGAACAGCGGCGGTCTCGTCGACGAGCAGACCACCATCGAGCAGCTCCTCTACGAGATCGGCGATCCGCGCGCCTACCTGACGCCGGACGTGACCGCCGACTGGACGACGATGACCGTCCGCCAGATCGGGAAGGACCTGGTCGAGATCACCGGCGTCACGGGTCATCCGCGCCCCGAGACCCTGAAGGTCTCGGCCAGCTACGACGACGGCTACTCGGCGAGCTCGCTGATGCTCTACTCCGCCCCCGATGCCGTCGGTCGAGCACGCAAGGCCAAAGAGATCCTCCAGTTCCGGCTCGACCGGCTCGACCTCGACCTCGACGAGGTCCGCTGGGACTTCATCGGCCTCGGCGCGGTGCACGAGCGCCGTACGCCCCGGACCTACCAGGGCGAGCCCAGCGAGGTGGTACTGCGGTTCGCGGCGCGCTCGGCATCGCGGCAGGCGCTGGCGCGGGCTGCGGTCGAGCTGAGCACCGTGTTCCACGGGCCGCCGGGCAAGACCACGCTCACCGCCGGCCGGGCCCGCCCGTCGTCAGTGCTGAGCTACTGGCCGATGCTCGTCCCCCGCGAGCTGGTTTCCACCTCCGTCGAGCTCTTCAAGGAGTGACCGTGCTGGTTCCCGTCGGGTCGATCGCCTATGCGCGGTCCGGTGACAAGGGAGGGATGTCGAACGTCGGCGTCGCCGCCCGCCGACCAGAGCTCTACGAAGCGCTGAAGCGAGAGCTCACCGCAGAGGTGGTGCAGGAGTACTTCTCCGACCGCGCCCGGTCGACCGACCGGTTCGAGCTGCCGAACCTGCACGCCCTCAACTTCCTCCTCCACGGGATCCTCGGCAAGGGCGGCACGAGCACCCTGCGTCTCGACCCGCAGGGCAAGGCCCTCGCCGACGCCTTGTGCTTCCTCGAGGTGGAGCTCACCGACGCCGAGGCCGCGCTGCTGACAACCGATCTCAACCAGAAGGAAGCCTGACATGAGCATCAAGCAGGAGCACCTCCCCATCACCACGCTGGGGAACGACGACATCCGCTCGGCCGTGCGCGCGATCAACGCGAAGTACCCCCTGGAGTACTGGAGTGCCAAGGAGAAGGCGAAGGAGTTCCCGCAGGAGTACTACGAGGAGTTCGTCAACGCCGGGTTCACCACGATGAGCGTCCCCGAGGAGTACGGCGGTGGCGGCGCGACGATCAGCCAGTCAGCGGCCATGCTCGAGGAGGTCGGGGCCAGCGGTGGAGCGACCGCCGCGTGCAGCACGGTCCACTCGAGCCACATCGCGCTCAGCTCCATCATCAAGCACGGAAGCCCCGAGCTGCAGGAGAAGTACCTCGCACGCATGGTGTCGGGCGAGCTCACCGTGACCTTCGGCGTTACCGAGCCCAACGCCGGCACCGACACCTCCCGGATCTCGACGACGGCGGTCCGCGACGGCGACAAGTACATCGTCAACGGCCAGAAGGTCTGGAACTCCCACGCCCAGCGGGCCGAGAAGTGCCTCCTCCTGTGCCGCACGTCGACCCGGGGCTCCACCGGCGAGTCCATGGTGTCGGGCATGTCGATGTTGATGGCGGACCTGAAGGTGCCGCAGGTGACGATCAAGAGGATCGAGAAGCTCGGGCGCAATGCCGTCGACTCCAACGAGGTGTGGTTCGACAACCTGCCGGTCGACGCTTCCGACCTGGTCGGCGACGAGGGCAAGGGCTTCCAGCAGATCCTGAGCAGCGTCAACGCCGAGCGCATCCTTCTGTCGGCCGAATGCATCGGCATGGGCCGCTGGTGCCTGCAGCGTGCCGTGGACTACGCCGGTGAGCGCGAGGTCTTCGGCCGCACGATCGGCAAGAACCAGGCGATCCAGCATCCCTTGGCCGACAGCTACATGCGGCTGCAGGGTGCTGCTCTCGCCGTCCGCGAGGCTGCTGCGGCCTACGACGCCGGTGCTGCTCCGCGAGAGATCGGCCGCCTGGCCAACACCGCGAAGTACCTCGCCTCCGAGGCTGCCTACGGTGCTGCCGACGTCGCCATGCAGACCCACGGCGGCTACTCGTTCGCCACCGAGTACCACATCGGCCGTCACTGGATCGAGCTGCGACCGCTTCGCATCGCTCCCGTCAGCAACCAGATGGTGCTCAACTTCATCGGCGAGAAGGTGCTCGGGCTCGACAAGAGCTACTGAGCGGCGGCCGGCCGACGCCCCTGGGCGCCGGCTGACGGACGCTACGGTGCCTAGTGGTGGCTTCGCCGCCCCGGTCGCCGATCGTCCGAGCCGCCCCGACCGCCCAGTCGTTCAAGCAGGAGGTGTGGGATGTCGAACATCGAGTCGAGCCTCGACGACGGGGTCTTCGAGATAGTCCTCAACCGGCCGGAACGCCTCAACGCGCTGGTGCCCGAGCTCATGACGGAGCTGTCGGACGCCGTGGCCGCGGCGGCCGGGCCCGAGGTGAAAGCCGTCGTCCTGACGGGCTCGGGACGAGGCTTCAGCACCGGGGGAGACCTCCGGGCGCCGCGCCCACCCCTGGAGCCCGCGTCGCGACGGTTGCGGCAGCTCTACCACCCGGCGGTGATCGAACTCGTCCGCTTGCAGAAGCCCGTCGTCGCCGCGGTCAACGGGCCCGTCATGGGCGCAGGGCTCTCGATCGCCGCCGCCGCGGACATCCGAGTGGCCTCGACCGCCGCGGTCTTCGCCGGCGGCTTCGTCGACGTCGGTCTCGCGGCCGACACGGGCACGACGTTCCTCCTGTCACGCAGCATGACCTACGCCGATGCGTTCCACTTCCTGTCCCTGGGGCAGCGGGTCGACGCCCACGAGGCGAGGCGCATCGGTCTGGTGAACGAGGTCGTCGAGCCTGACGAGCTCCTCCCGAGGGCTCGCGAGATCGCACGATCCTGGGCAGCTCGCCCCGGCGTGGGGATCCCGTCGGTGAAGGCGCTGCTGCAAGCGGTCACCCACAACGATCTCGAGCAGCAGCTCGAGCTCGAGGCCCGCATCGCCGACGTCGCCGCGAACCACCCCGAGCGGGCCCGAGCGCGCGCGGCGAAGGTCGAGGCGATCAGGAAGCCCGGCCCTGACGCCTGACGTGCTGCCAGCGGCCGGCGCCCCTCGCGGGACGCCGGATCCCGGTCAGCGCACCGGGTCGCGGGCCAACGCGACCCGCACCGTGTCGAGGGCCCCGGGGTCGTCGATCGTCGACGGCATGGCCACGTCGTCGCCATCGACGATCTGACGCATGGTCTTGCGCAGGATCTTGCCGGACCGAGTCTTGGGGAGCGCGTCGACGACGACGACGTCCCTGAAGGCGGCCACCGGTCCGATCTCGGCACGGACCTTGGCGACGATCTCCTGCTTGATCGCGTCGGTGTCAGACCCGGCCCCGGCCTTCAGCACCACGAATCCCATGGCGACCTGACCCTTGAGATCGTCGACCACGCCGATGACGGCGCACTCCGCCACGGCTTGGTGCGCAGAGACGACGGCCTCGATCGAGCCGGTCGAGAGACGGTGTCCTGCGACGTTGATGACATCGTCGGTCCGGCCCATGACGTAGAGGTAGCCGTCCTCGTCGAGGTGCCCGCCGTCACCGGAGAGGTAGTAGCCGTCGTGCGCCGTCAGGTACGACGCGACGTACCGCTCCTCGTCACGCCACAGCGTCGGGAAGGAGCCGGGCGGCAACGGCAGCCTGATGCAGATCGACCCTTCCTCACCGACCGGCACCTCGCGGCCGTCGGGGCCCAGGATGCGGACGTCGTAGCCGGGCACGGCCGCGCTGGGCGATCCGGGCTTGATCGGCATCGGATCGAGCCCGCGCAGGTTGGCCGCGATGGGCCACCCGGTCTCGGTCTGCCACCAGTTGTCGACGACGGGCACGCCGAGCGTCCGAGCCGACCACTCGTAGGTGTCGGGATCCAGGCGCTCTCCGGCCAGGAAGAGGGTGCGGAGGGAGGAGAGATCGTGGTCCTTCGTGAGCGAGCCGGCCGGATCGACCTTCTTGATCGCTCGGATGGCGGTAGGGGCGGTGAACAGCGCCTTCACCCGGTGCTCGGCGATGACCCGCCAGAACGCGCCCGCATCGGGCGTGCCGACGGGCTTGCCCTCGTACAGCACGGTCGTCGCCCCGGCGATCAGCGGCGCGTAGACGATGTAGGAGTGGCCGACGACCCAGCCGACGTCAGACGCGGCCCACCAGACGTCGCCGGCTTGGATGTCGTAGACGGCCGACATGGACCAGGCCATCGCGACGGCATGGCCGCCGTTGTCGCGGACGATGCCTTTCGGCTTGCCGGTCGTGCCCGACGTGTAGAGCACGTAGAGGGGATCGGTGGCGGCGACCTCGGCGCACTCTGCGGGAAGGTCGCGACCCAGGCTCACGGCCGCGTCCCAGTCGATGTCACGGCTCTCGACCAGCTCGGCCCGAAGCTGCGGACGCTGCAGGATCACGCAGGCGGTGGGACGATGGACTGCCTGCTCCAGAGCGGCATCCAGCAAGGGCTTGTACTCCACCACGCGAGACGGCTCGATGCCGCACGACGCCGAGACGATCACCGTGGGCTGGGCGTCGTCGATCCGGACAGCCAGCTCCGCGGCGGCGAAACCGCCGAAGACTACCGAGTGGATGGCGCCGAGCCGGGCGCAGGCCAGCATGGCGATGACCGCCTCGGGCACCATCGGCATGTAGATGACGACCCGGTCCCCCTTGTCGACCCCCAGCGCGCGCAGCGCGCCGGCGAAGACGGCGACCTGGTCGGTCAGCTGCGCGTAGGTGAGGTGACGCTGGGAGCCGGTGACGGGACTGTCGTAGATCAGCGCCGTCTGGTCGCCCCGTCCCGCTGCGACGTGCCGGTCGAGCGCGTTGTGACAGGTGTTGAGCGTCGCGCCGGGGAACCAGCGGTAGATCGGAGCGCGCTCAGCGTCCAGGACCTGCCCAGGCGGCGCGATCCAGTCGACCAGGTGCGCTTGATCGCCCCAGAACCCGGCCGGGTCCTCGATGCTGCGTCGGTACGTGTCGTCGTACAAGCTCACGGGAACTCCTCAGGCTGGTTGAGCACTCCGAAGAATAGTATGCCATACTGCATGCGAGAGAGTTGCGCAGTGCGCGTAGCTGAAGAGCCAGCGAGAGGTCAGCACCGTGTCCGTTGCGGAGAGCCACGTCGAGATCCGACAGATGGCGGCCCAGGTCGCCCGGGAGGTCTACGGGCCGCTCGCTGAGACGATGGACCGCGACCGGATCCCGGTGTCCCGCGAGCAGCGCAAGCAGCTCGGAGACCTCGGCCTGCTCGGCATCGCCCACGACGGGGACTACGGCGGCTCCGGAGCACCGCTCGCCCACGCGCTCGCCGTGATCGAGGAGTTCGGCAAGGTGTGCCGGCCGGCCGCGTTCCAGATCTTTGAGGCCAACACCGGCCCGGCCCAGGTCATCCGCCACCTCGCCACCGCGGACCAGCGCGAGCGGTGGCTGCCCTCGATCATCTCGGGGGACACGACGATGGCTGTCGCCATCTCCGAGCCCGACGCCGGATCAGCGGCCACCGACATGCGGACCAGCGCCAAGCGCGTCGACGGCGGCTATGTCCTCAACGGGACGAAGCGGTGGATCTCCAACGGCGGAGAGGCCGACCAGTACCTGGTGTACTGCCGGCTCAGCGACGCGCCGGGCGCGAAGGGGATCGGCGCCGTCGTCGTGGGTCGAGAGGTCGACGGCATCAGCTTCGGGGCCGCCGAGCGGCTGATCGGCTTCCGCGCGATCCCCTCGGCCGACATCATCTTCGAGGACGTGTTCGTGCCCGACGACGACCTGGTGGTGCCTGCCGGCGACTTCGGCAAGCTCTTCGGCGTCTTCTCCATCGAGCGACTCGGCAACACTACGATGTCGCTGGCGATCGGCCAGGAGGCGCTGGACCGCACGATCCAGTACGTCCAGGAGCGCGAGCAGTTCGGGAAGCAGCTGATCGAGTTCCAGAGCATCCAGGTCATGCTGGCTGACATGGTCCTCCAGGTCGAGGCGGCACGACTCCTGCGTGACCGCGCCGCTGCGACCGCTGACGAAGGTCTGCCTGACTCCCTGGCGGTCTCCCTCGCCAAGTGCACCGCCAATGAGATGGCCAAGAAGGTGACCGACCTGGCGATGCAGCTTCACGGCGGCAACGGCCTGACCGAGGAGTACGGCATCGAGCGCCTACACCGCGACGCCCACGGCTGGGCGGTAGCGGGGGGCACGCCGACGATGCAGCGCATCAGGATCGTGTCCGAGGTGCTGGGTCGCAAGTTCGACCAGCGGCGATGACCGGCAACTTCCTAGCGACGAGGAGCCATCGATGGACTACCGGACACTGAGGATCGACGCCGCCGGCAACGGGCGCGTCACCCTGACGTTCACCCGTGCGGACCTGATGAACCGCATGGACGACGAATCCCGTGCGGAGCTCATCACGGCCCTGGTCGAGGTCGGCAGGGACTCGCAGACCCGATCCATCGTGCTCGCCGCCGAGGGCCAGGTCTTCTCGGCCGGCGGCGACTTCGACATGATGCGCCGCAAGCATGGGGACCGAGCGGCCGTGCAGCGGGGCACGGAGGACGCCCGGCGGCTGGTCGAGACGTTGAACGACGTCCGGGTCCCCCTCGTCGCAGCGATGCACGGCCACGCCTTCGGCGTCGGCTCGACCGTCGTGCTGTCGTGCGACATCGTGGTGGCGAGCCGGGGGGCGCTGCTGGCCGACTCGCACGTCAAGGTCGGACTGGTCGCCGGTGACGGCGGCGTCGTGGTCTGGCCGGCCAACATGGGCCTGGTCAAGGCCAAGCGACACCTGCTGACCGGCGACCCCCTGCCAGCCGAGGAGGCGCACCGGCTCGGGGTCATCTCCGACCTCGTGGACACCCCGGACGAGGTGCTGCCTGCCGCCGAGAGGATCGCGGACTCCATCGCCGCGCTCCCGCCGTTGGCGGTCCAGGGCACGAAGAAGTCCTTCAACGTGGCGCAGCGCATCCGGATCGCCGAGGTCCTGGAGCTCTCCGGGCAGTACGAGCTCGAGACGCTGCACTCGGACGACCTGATCGAGGCGATCGACGCGTTCCAGCAGAAGCGCGTGGGCGTCTACGAGGGGCGCTGAGGTGACCGCCTCGGTCATGAACCTCGACGCCGTCGGTTCCCGCTCGGAGCCGTACGAGGTCACGTGGACCCCCGGCGAGGCAGCGCTCTACGCCTTGGCCGTCGGCGCCGGTCACGACGACCCGCTCTCCGAGCTGCACCTCACGATCGACGACGCCGCGTCCCCTACGCCGCAGCAGGTCCTCCCGACGTTCGCCCTGTGGCCGAGCCAGCAAGGGGTCACGCGCCGCCTGCAGCTCGGGACGTTCGAGCGCTCCGCGCTCGTCCACGCCGAGCAGTCGTTGACCGTGCAGCGGCCATTGCCCACCTCCGGCCGTGGCATCGCGACGGCGCGGCTCGACGGCATCCACGACAAGCGCAGTGGCGCCCTGGTGCGCATCTCGATCGACGTCGTCGAGCCCGACACCGGCGCGACCCTCTGGACGAGTCGGCTCGGGTACTTCGTGCGAGGAGCTGGCGGCTTCGGCGGGGACTCGGCACCGTCCGATCCGTGGCCGGCGGCCGACCGGCCGGCGGACCGCACGATCGACTTCGCATCTTGGCCGGGCCAGGCGCTGCTCTACCGGCTGACGGGAGATCGCAACCCGTTGCACAGCGATCCGGACTACGCACGCCGCGCCGGGTTCGACCGGCCAGTACTGCATGGCCTGTGCACGTACGGCATGGTCGCGCGGGCGCTGCTGAAGGATGTGGCCGACAGCGACCCAGGGCGGTTCCGGTCGATCGACGCTCGCTTCAGCAAGCCGGTCTACCCCGGTGATGCCGTGGTGGTCGAGGTGTGGGACGACGAGGACGGCCACTCGTTCCGGGTGTCGGGGCCCGGGGGAGGGGTCCTGCTCGATCGAGGACGTCTCCGCATCAGCAGCTGACATGACGACAGGCACGACGAAGGACGGACGAAGATGACGGATCTCTCAGGTCGCGTGGCGATCGTGACGGGCGCGGCCCAGGGCATCGGCGCGGCAGTGGCCGAGCGGCTCGCCGCTGATGGCGCGGCCGTCGCCGTCGTCGACCTCAATCTGGAGGGAGCCGAGGAGGTCGCCGACGTCATCCGGCAGCGAGGCGGCTCCGCGATCGCAGTCCGGTGCGACGTGGGCAACGCCATCGACGTCGCCCAGGCGGTCGAGAGGGCTGCGGCCGAGCTGGGACCTGTGGGCGTCCTCGTCAACAACGCAGGCGTCCTGCGCGACAACATGCTGTTCAAGATGACCGAGGAAGACTGGGACACCGTCCTGGACACGCACCTCAAGGGCACGTTCCTGTTCACCAAGGCTGCGCAGGCGCACATGGTGAAGGCCAACTGGGGCAAGGTGGTCAACGTCAGCAGCGTCGCGGCGCTGGGCAAGGTCGGTCAGTCCAACTACTCCGCGGCGAAGGCCGGGATCCAGGCCATCACGAAGACCCACGCCCTCGAGCTGGGCCGGTTCAACATCAACGTGAACTCGATCGCCCCCGGCTTCGTCGAGACGCCGATGATCCGCTCCACCGCAGAGCGCAGGGGTCTGGACTACGAGAAGTACAAGCAGGGCATCATCGACGCCAACCCGATGCGCAGGGTCGCCATGCCGAGCGACATCGCCGGCGTCGTCTCGCTGCTGTGCTCGGACGACGCGTCCTTCGTGAACGGGCAGGTCGTCTACGTCGCCGGCGGCCCGCGTGCCTGAGCGGGCGGCACGCTCATGAGCATCAAGGGTGCTGCCTACATCGTGGGGGCGTTCGAGCACCCCGGTCGGGTGCTGCCCGACATTTCCGCCTCCCAGATCCACGCCGAGTGTGCGTTCGGCGCTCTCGCCGACGCCGGGCTCTCGGTCTCCGACGTCGACGGCTACCTCGTGTCGGGGGAGGCGCCCGGCGGCGTGACCGCCATGGCCGACTACCTCGGCCTCTCGGTGCGCTACATCGACACGACCGACATCGGCGGGTCGAGCTACGTGTCCGAGGTCGCCCACGCGGCCCAGGCGATCGCCGCGGGCAAGTGCTCGGTCGCCCTCGTCACGATGGGCGGACGCCCCCGGTCCGGCGCTCGGCGAGCCGTGCCCGCGACTGCGCCGACGACGCCCTTCGAAGCCCCGTACGGCCACTCGAACCCGGCCTCCTACGCCTTGGCGGCCCGCCGCCACATGTACGAGTTCGGCACCACCTCCGAACAGCTGGCCGCGGTCAAGGTCGCGGCCTCCAAGCACGCGGTCCACAACGAGTTCGCCTTCCTCCAGCGCGAGGTCACGATCGAGGAGGTGGTCGAGTCGCCGCTCATCGCCGACCCGCTGCACCGCCTCGACTGTTGCGTGGTGACCGACGGCGGTGGCGCTCTGGTCGTCGTAAGCCCGGAGGTCTACCGCCGGTTGGACCGCAGCGGCGCCAAGATCATGGGGGCCGGCGAAGCGATCAAGCACACCGCAGGTGGGGCGCTCGACCTGACCTACACGGGAGCTGTCTGGTCCGGACCGGCCGCGTTCGCGGAGGCAGGCGTGACCCCTGCCGACATCGACGTCGTCTCGATCTACGACTCGTTCACCATCACGGTGATCCAGACGCTCGAGGACCTCGGGTTCTGCGCGAAGGGGGAGGGGGGCCGCTTCGTCATGGACGGTGCCCTCCACGCGCCCTTCGGGGCTCTGCCCTTCAACACCGACGGCGGATCGCTCTGCAACAACCACCCGGCGAATCGTGGGGGCATGACGCGGACGATCGAGGCGGTGCGGCAACTGCGAGGTGAGGCGCATCCGGCGGTCCAGGTCGCGGACTGCGAGCTGGCGCTGGTGCACGGGACCGGCGGCTGGCTCGCCACCCGGATGGGCAGCGCGACCATGATCCTGAGCAACGAGGACGGATGAACATGGGTGTCGAGCAGGCGATGGAGCGGTTCCCGATCGTGGAGGTCACGGCAGAGCCCGAGCTCGAGCCGTACTGGAGTGCTGCCCGCGAGGGCAGGTTGGTCCTGGCACGTTGCAGCGTCTGCGGCGCAACGCCCTGGATGCCACGGCCGTTCTGCTCGACCCATCCCCGGGCAGTAGTCGAGTGGATCGAGACAGGGGGACGGGCCACCATCTACAGCTGGACCACGGTGATGAAGGGTGAGGGAGTGTTCAAGGACTCCAGCCCGTACGTACTGGCCGTCGTGGAGCTCGAGGACGGTCCCCGGATCCTGACCAATGTTGTGACCGGTGACGACGAGCACCTGTGCATCGGTCAGCCGGTGAGCGCCGTCTTCGACCATCGAGCTGCGGGCGGCTCGATTCTTCGCTTCATCACCGACGACGCACGCACCGGCACGCCACTTGCAGGAGCACAGCATGGGAATTAAGTACGCACCGTTGAGGTCATGGGCCATGGATGGGGTTGAGCACGCATGAGACTGGGCTACTTCGGTGGGAACGTCGGCGGGATGGCTTCCCCTCAGGCGGTCGACGTGGCCCGGTTCGCGGAGTCCCTGGGCTACGCATCGATCTGGGCGGGCGAGCACGTCGTCCTGCCCAAACCCCGCCGGGAGAAGCCGCCGCTCGATCCTGACTGGCCCATGGCCGATCCGATGATCCAGCTGGCGTATCTCGCCGCTGGAACGCAACACATCCGCCTGTCCACGGGAGTCGTGGTGGCAACACAGCACCAGCCGGTCCGTCTGGCCAAGCAGGCCGCGACCCTCGACGTGCTGAGTGGAGGACGTTTCATGATGGGGCTGGGCCTCGGCTACCTGGACCTCGAGTTCGAGGTGCTGGGTCTGCCCGCGACGCAGAAGCGGGCGCGCTTCCGTGAGTGTGTCGGCGCCATGCGTGCGCTCTGGACCGAGGATTCGCCCGTGTTCGACGGCGAGTTCGTCTCCTTCTCAGGCGTCGACGCCCACCCCAAACCATCGACCCCGGGCGGGCCGCCGCTCATCATGGGGGGGTATGCCGATGCCGGACTCGACGACGCCGCGAAGTATGGCTCGGGTTGGTACGGGTTCGGGCTGACGCCGGATGACACGCGGGAGGTCGTCGACCGCATCACCACGCGTTTGGAGGCCGAGGACCGTGATCCCCGGATGTTCGAGATCTTCATGACGCCTCGAGCGAGACTCGATGGGGCGCTGATCAAGGAGTACGAGCAAGCCGGTGTCACCGAGCTCGTCGTCTCGGCAGAGGCGCTGGACATCGATGGGATCAAGCGTCGGCTCGAGCTGAACTCCCCCGAGGCCCACGGGGTCGAGCCCGCCGGCGTCGGTACTCGCTACGCCTGGGAGGTCTGATGCTGCGCAGCTCGGAGGCGTCGCGCACCGGACGGCGCCTCAACCCGTGGGACGAGGTGACCGTCGCGCAGATGCTCGATTGGGTCGCGGCCGAGCGCCCGGACGCCACCGCTCTGGTCGACGGGGACCGGTCGCTTACGTTCGCCGAGCTCCGGTCGACGCGTGATCGGGTGGGTGCCGCACTGGCGGCCATGGGCGTGGGCGACGGGACTCATGTCGCGATCCGCATGACGAAGGGGGCCGACTACACGGTCTTGCTCCATGCCCTCTGGATGGTCGGAGCGGTCGCGATTCCGCTCAATGCGATGTGGACCGGGCAGGAGGTCGAGCGAGCACTGCGCGACACCGACGCCGAGGTGCTGATCATCGATACGTCGACGGACGCGACCGACTGGCGATCGATCGTGACCCACCTCGGTCTGCCCACCGACGGCTTGGTCGGGGACGGACGTCTGGACCGCCTCCGGCGGGTCATCGACGGCTCTGCCCACGCCGACCTCCGGGCGAGCGACTCGAGTGGGAGAGCAGAACGCCGCGAGCCGGTGCAGGTCGTCCCGTCCACACGGCAGGAATCGTTGTTCCTGTTCACGTCGGGCTCCTCCTCGGCGCCGAAGGCGGTCATCCTTCGGCAGGACGGAATCCTCGGGACGGCGCACTACTTCGCCAGGAGCCTCGGGGTGGGAGACTCCGACAGGTTCCTCAGTCTCGGGCCCTACTTCCACGCCGGCGGCATCGTGCAGATGCTCGTCGCGAACCAGACGGGAGCGACCCAACACGTCTTCCCGCGGGTCGACATCCCCACGATCGCGGCTGTCGCGGTTGATCAGCGGTGCACCGTGGTGACCGGGTTCGACCCGGTGCTGGTGAAGCTCTTCGACGCGATTGCCGGTCTGGATCAGGAACTGCCGTTTCACAGTGTGGCGGCCTCGCCCGCCGTGGAGGTCTTCGACGCGCTCCGCAGCCGCGGGATCAACGTCGTCACCATGTACGCGCTGAGCGAGGGCGGCAACATGGTCTCTTTGTCGTCGCCGGAGGACGAGACGCTGGCGCACGGCAGGCCCTTGCCGGGAATCACCGTGAGGATCTGCGACAGCTCCGGTCAGCCGGTCAGTGCCGGAGAGGAGGGAGAGATCTGCTTCAAAGGATGGAACCTCTTCCGCGGGTACTACAACGTCGATGGGGCGCCGGATGACGTGGCCACCGACCACGATGACTACTTCCACACCGGCGACATCGGCAAGATCGACGAAGAAGGCCGCCTGGTCTATCTGGGGCGGTACTCGTCGATGATCAAGAGCGGCGGTGAGAACGTCTCGGCGACCGAGGTGGAGACCTTCCTGGCCCAGGAGATCCCGGAGGTCGCCACCGCCGCGGTCGTCGGTGTTCCCAGCGCGGAGTGGGGCGAGACCGTCGTGGCGTTCGTCGAGCTCGTGCCGGGATCCCGGCCGTTCGCCGAGGCATGGCTCAAGGACGCCTGCCGCGGCAGGCTCGCCGGCTACAAGATTCCCAAGCGGTTCGTGGAGGTGCGCCCGGACGGCTGGCCCGTGGCGGACACCGGAAAGCTCTCGCGCGTGACGCTCGTGGAGAGGGTGCTCGCCGAGCCGCTGGGATGACGGGTGATACCGGCAGGCCTCTGTGCATGCAAATGTGCATGCTCCGTGCTAGCATCAGTTCTCGGCGCCCCCGTCATAGTCAGGAGACGAAGAAGAGCATGACGACTGGTCAAGGACGTTGTGTTCTGGGCATGGTGGGCTCGGACAAGCACAACAAGGGCATCAGGACCATCGCGAGGATCTTCCGAGACCACGGTCTCGAGGTCGTCTACATCGGCGAGCACAACACTTCTCAACAGCTCGCGGCCGTCGCTGTGCATGAGGACGCCGACTTCGTGGGAGTAAGCTTCAGCAACGGCAACTACCTGGCACGGGCCGCTGAGATCGTCGGAGCGCTGGACGAGGCCGGGGGAGCAGACATCGCCGTGGTGCTCGGGGGCCTGATCCACAGCGAGGACGTGCCCGAGCTCAACCGGTTGGGTGTGGCCGAGGCCTTCGGGCCGACGTCCTCCCCCGAAGACATCCTCGAGGCGATCGACCGCTTGATCGAGCGTCGTCGCGGGACCTTCGAAACATCCAACGCCTAGGCGAGGTGCGACATGACCGTTCAGCCGGACAAGGCAGCAGTGAAGATCTCCCTCCAGGACGACGTGGAGGAGGTGTCGGTCCGCTTGTCGCGCACCAAGACCATGTCCGGCATCGAGACCGACGCCTTCTACGGGCCCCGGGAGCGGACCGACGAGTACGACGCGAAGCTGGGCGATCCCGGAGAGTTCCCGTTCACCCGCGGCTCGTTCCCCGAGATGTACCGCAGCCGCATGTGGACGCTGCGCAACATCGTCGGCTACGGAAGCCCCGAGGACACGGCCGACGCCGTGGCGGCATCCGTCCGTAGTGGTTCGGCCGCAGTCGACATCGTGTTCGACGTGGTGTCGACGCAGGGTCTCGACCCGGACCATCCTGTGCTGCGCGAGGACGTGGGGCTGGAGGGCGCCTCGGTCTCCTCGCTCAACGACCTCGACCGTCTTCTCCGCGACGTCGACGTCACCAAGACCGACGTTGCCTGGCACATCACCTACATGATCTACCCGATGGTCATCGCCCACGCCCGGCGCCACGGCCTGCCGCTGGCCGAGGTGCACGGCTCGCACATGCCCGACTACCTGCGCATCAACATGGACGGCGGCGGGAAGAAGTTCTTCAACGCCGAGTTCGGGCAGCGCCTGGCCGCGGACACCCTCGAGTTCGCGACCCTGAACACACCGCGGTGGGCGGCCGGCATCCCGCAGGCCTACAACCTGCGTGAGCGAGGCTGCACGCCGGCCATGGAGATCGCCATCGGCATGGCGATCGCCCGCAGCACGTTCGGCGACGTGCTCAGTCGAGGTGTCGACATCGACGACGTGGCGCCTCACCTGGCGTGGGTCTCGACGGCCGACATCGACCTTTTCGAGGAGGTCGCCAAGTTCCGTGCGCTGCGCCGGATGTGGGCCAAGATGATGCGCGAGGAGTTCGGTGCGCAGAGCACGCGCAGCATGCGACTCCGCATCGCGTGCCACACCTCCGGCCGCTCGCTCGTCTACCAGCGAGCGATGAACAACGTCACTCGTGCTGCCATCCAGACGCTCGCGGCGATCCTCGGTGGAGTCCAGTCAGTGGAAACCTGCACCTACGACGAGCCGATCTCGATCCCGACCCCCGAGGCACGCGAGCTGGCCACCTTCACCCAGCTGATCCTTGCGCACGAGGTGGGCGCTGCCCGTACCGCTGACCCGCTGGGGGGCAGCTACTACGTCGAGTCGTTGACCGACCAGGTCGAGGAGCGTGCGTACAAGTTGCTCGAGACCATCGAGGATCACGGGTTCCTCAAGGGCGTCGAGGACGGCTGGCTCGAAGGCCTGATGGATGACGAGAACTATCGACGCGAGGAGGAGCTGCGGACCGGCGAGCGCCTCATCGTCGGGGTGAACGCCTTCCGGCCCAACGAGGAAGACGATCGCCCGCCGCGCTTCAAGGTCAACCAGGCGCGCGTCGACGACCACATCCGACGCTTCGTCCAGGAACGGGACGCCCGCGATCCGGAGACGGTGAAGGCAGCCATGCAAATGGTCTTCGACTCGGTCCGTGGCG
Organism: Nocardioides immobilis; assembly: GCF_003515065.1. GTDB lineage: Bacteria > Actinomycetota > Actinomycetes > Propionibacteriales > Nocardioidaceae > Nocardioides > Nocardioides immobilis. Next base: position 55,886 of record NZ_QXGH01000018.1, on the reverse strand, counting down.
ACCGGAACACCCAGGATGCCATGGCCGATGCCTACCTGGCCGGCGCGACGTCAGCCGAGATCTCTGGCGCCCAGCGGTTGGCCTGCGGGATGCAGTACGACCCGTTCGGGGCCGTCGAGGCACCCTTCACCCTGTCCTGAACAACCGTCGGTGGACTGGCACCGGGCACAGTGGACCGGCTGATTCACGTCACGTCGGCAGCACTGCCACACCTGACCATCGCGGCGGCGCAGTCGGACCGCGGGGTCGCCGACCTGGTGGCCATCAGCTCCACGGCCGGACGGGTCGCTCGTCCTGGGTCAGCCTTCTACAGCCTGGCCGAGTTCGGCATCAACGCGTTCTCGGAGTCGCTGCAGCAGGACATGCTCGGCAAGCGCGTGCGGGTGGGGTCGTCGAGCCCGGAGCTGTTGACACCGAGATCACCCAGCACATGCCTGGAGGAGCTCGTTCGAGCCGTGCGGAGATCGAGAAACTGCGGCCGGAGGACCTAGCCGATGCGGTCGCCTACATGGTGACTCGGGATCGTCGGGTTGCGATCAACGAGATCCTTCTCCGCGCCAGCGCCCAGACGTGGTGATCGTTTCGGAAAACGCTGTCATGGACCTTGCGGCAGCAACGTCAGTCAGGGCAGCTCGTCAGCGAGGCCGATCGTGTCGGCGATCCCGTCGAGGTCATGGTTCACCTCGGTCAGCAGATGGGCGGCGCTGAGGGCGCGCCGGTAGTAGAGATGCGCATCGTGCTCCCACGTGTAGCCGATGCCTCCGAACACCTGCAGAGCGGTCGCGCACACGCGTTGTGCTCGCGGTGTGACACCCGCCCGGGTGACGAGCGCCATGAGGGCGGGGTCCTCGCGGTCGACGCTCAGCGTCCATGCGGCGTACCTCGTGGTGTCACGGGCCGTCTCCACATCGACGTAGGCGTCGGCCAGAAGATGCTTGAGGGACTGGAAGGATCCGATGGCACGACCGAACTGCTGCCGCGTCTTGGCGTAGGCGACCGCCATGTCGAGGGCCCCCTGCGCCGTGCCGACCTGCTCAGCAGCGAGCAGGGTCGCGATCTCCGCCCGGACCCTGACCAGCGACGCGGTCTCGATCGGACCCGGCGACAGGAGGGTGGCCGGCGCGTCTGCGAACGACATGGAGACGAGCTGCCGGGTCAGGTCGACGGCACGCTCGGCCGTGACGGTCACGCCGGCGGTGTCCGTCGGCACCAGGAAGAGGCCCAACCCGTCGGCGGTCTTCGCGATGACCAGCACCTGAGTCATCCAGTCGCCCCCGACGACGTGCGTGGTTCGGCCGTTCACCACGTGTCCGTCACTCGCGGAGGCGGCAGCTTCAACAGTCCGGGCGGAGTGCAGGCCGATCCATCCCGGGATCGCCGTGCCGGCCGCGACCTGCGCGAGCAACTCGGCGCCGAGGTCCGGTGCGGCAAGGCTGCCGAGGATCCGGCCGGCGCCGATGGAGGTCCACAAAGGCAGCACGCTGAGCGTGCGCCCCGCCTCCTCCAGCACAACCGCGGCGTCCACGACGCTGCCGCCCGCCCCATCGTGCTCCTCGGGCACGGCTACGCCGGGAAGCCCCAGCTCGTCTGATGCGCGTCGCCAGCACTCGGCGTCGAACGAGTTGTCGCCGTCGACCATGGCAGCCCGGTGACTGGACGCACAGCGTTCGAGCAGTCCGCGCGTGGCGTCGCGCAGGGCCTGCTGCTCGCTCGATAGGTCGAATCGCATGTCATCTCCCTCAGGGGCGAGTGTTGTTCGACGGGCTGGGCCGCGGGTCGCGGGGAAGACCGAGGACCCGTTCACCGATCGTGTTGCGCTGGATCTGCAGCGCGCCCCCGTAGATGGTGGCTGGGCGGGACTGAAGGGCATCCTGTATCCACACCCCCGAGCTGAGCGCGTCGGTCCCCAGCGGCTGTGGCTTCTGGAGCTCATGCCCCACGGGGCCGTCAAAGGACACCGCATCTGGCCCGAGCACATCGACCGAAAGCTCGCTCACGCGCTGGCGATGCTGGGACGCGAGGATCTTCGTGATCGACGACTCGGCGCCCGGGGGCTCGTCGTTGAGCCCCATCGCCAGTGAGCGCAGCGCCAGGCAGCGCATGACGTGAACCTCGGCGTAGCTGCTGGCGACGCGGCGCCGGATCGAGGCGTCGCGGTGCAGGCCGCGATCGCGAGCGAGCCGGACCAGTCGGTCCAGCTCGATGCGAGCCGCCGCCACCGCGGCCATGCCGCCAGCGCCGCGCTCGAACCCGAGAAGACCGAGCGCCACTTTCGCGCCGTTGCCCTCACCTCCGACGAGATGGGCGTCGAGCGCCTCCGCCTTGTCGAAGAACACCTCGGCGAAGTCCAGCTGACCCACCATGTTCCGGATGCCGCGCACGGTGATGCCCGGTTGGTCGAGGGGGAGCAGGAAGAAGCTGAGACCCTTGGCCCCGCGTGACGTCGGATCCGTGCGAGCCAGCACGAAGATCCAGTTGGCCGTCGTGCCTGCTGTCTGCCAGGTCTTCTGGCCGGTAAGCTGCCACTTGTCGCCGACCCGCTCGGCCTTGGTGCGCAGGGAGAACAGGTCGGAACCGGCGTCGGGCTCGGAGTAGCCCTGGGCCCACACGTACTCGCCCGACAGCGTCCCGGGAAGGAACCGCGCCTTCTGCTCGGACGACCCGAAATACAAAAGGGTGGGGGCGAGCAGGACCAGGCTGATGGAGTCGTTGGGCAGCGGGTACTGGGGAGCTCCCACCTTCATGAGCTCTTCGGCGAGGATGGACCGCTCCAGCAGGGTGAGTCCCTGCCCGCCGTACTCAGTCGGCCAGTCCGGAGCCAGGAGTCGGTGGTCGCGCAGAACGCCCCGCCACCACGTTGCGAACTCGTGGGCTTCGGATTCGCTGAGGGCGCCGAGCCCCTTCCAGTCCTGAGGCAGGATCTCCTGAAGCTTGGCGCGGACCTTCTCGCGGTATCGCTCGCTGTCGGCGGGATACGAAAGATCCACGGGGAGACTCCTTGGCCGGGACGGGTGGGAGATTACGCGGGGTGGCGCGGGCAACTCAAGGGCGCGCATACAGTATGGCATACTTTAGGGAGGCCGTCATGGCCTGCGCCTCGCGCTCCTCGGGTCCGAGGCTGCGGAACCGTGGCCGATTCTTCGTGGGAGGTCAGAGTGGGAAGCTCGCAGCAGCCGCGAGACCTGAGCAGCCTCGTGGCGGAGGCGGCCTGCCTGCTGGCGGGGGAGCGCGACGCGCGCTCGGCCAGAACACTGGGCCGGCTCTTGACGGCGTTGGAGGAGTCACCGATCGGGGCCGGCGCCTCCATTCTGACAACGATCAGTCGCGGACTGCGCGCACACGTGATCGCCCTCACCGGAGCCCCGGGAGTCGGCAAGTCGACGCTGACCGCGGCGTTGGTGAAGGAGGTGCGCGCGCGGGGCAGAAGCGTGGGGGTCCTGGCGGTGGACCCGAGCTCGCCCCGTACCGGCGGAGCGCTGCTGGGTGATCGAGTGCGCATGAGCGGGTTCGAGCTCGATCGGGACGTCTTCATCCGGTCGATGTCGAGTCGTGGTGCCCTCGGTGGGCTCTCGGCCGCGACGCCCAGCGCCGTACGCGCCCTCGACGCGGCGGGCTTCGAGACGGTCATCATCGAGACGGTCGGGGTCGGTCAGTCGGAGGTCGACGTTTGCGCGATCGCCGACAGCACCGTGCTGGTCGCGGCGCCCGGGATGGGGGACGACGTGCAGGCGAGCAAGGCTGGCATCGTGGAGCTGGTCGACATCTTCGCCGTCAACAAGGCTGACCAGCCAGGGGCGGTGGCCGCTCGGCGGCATCTACGGCTGGCCAGCGCGGATCGGGACGTCCGTGCAGGACAGTGGCGCCCGCCCGTCCTGCTCACGTGCGGCGCGACCGGAGAGGGGGTGGGCCCGCTGCTGGACTCGCTGGAGGCTCACCAGGTCTATCTCCGAACGAGTGGTGAGCTCGACCAACGGCGCGCCGAGCGCTTCGAGCGGGAGATGGAGCTGTTCGCCCACGGCATGGTCCGAGCCAAGCTGCAGGCCTGGCGTGAGGACGGACGCCTCACGGGGGCGGTTCGTGACATCGCCCAGGGATCCCTCGATCCGGCTGCGGCGGCTCTCCTGCTCATGCAGGGCTGATTGAGATGCAATTGGGTGTCGGTCCGTTGGCATAAACTATGGCATACTTCAGGTGGAAAGAGGTGGCCATGTCAATCAATGCCCAGCTGAATCAGCCGGTGCCGTCGCAGGAGCTCCTGCGCGGAGTCAAAGTTCTCGAGATCTCCTCGCGCCTGTCGGGCGCCTACGCGGGCCGTCTCCTGGTGACGATGGGGGCGCAGGTCGACCGAGTCGGACCCGCCATCGAGCTGGCGGCGCCCGCCAGTGCTGCCGAGCACGCGGTCGCCTGGGTGCACGAAGGGAAGACCCGGGTTCCCGGCCGACCAGATCCGGCAGATGTCGTCGCCGGTGTCGACCTGGTGCTTCTCGAGACCGACGGGGCCGACCCGGAATGGGTGGCGTGGGGCCTCGAGGTCGCAGCAGCCGCTGACGCTCTGTCGTCGCCGCCGGTGGTGGTGTCCCTTGCTGGCGCCATGATCGACGGGGAGCCCATCCCCAGCGACAGCCTGACGACCGGTGCCTGGGCGGCCATGAGCTGGTCCATCGGCGACGCCGACAAGGCACCGCTCGCCCTTCCGTTCGATCTCGCCGACTTCCAGTTGGCTCTCTACGGCACGGCAGCGGGCCTCATCGCGCTGCTGGCGGATCCGGAGCAGAAGGAGCTGCGGCACGTCGACGTCGCGGGCCGTGACGTCCTGGCGTACTACGTCGGGATGATCACGGCGAACTTCCTGCCCTATGAGCGGCCGTGGACCCGCGACGGTGCTCGCCCGCCCGGCTCGGCCGGCGTCTATCCAGCCAGCATCTTCCCGAGCTCCGACGGCCACGTCGTGCTGATGTGCCGGAACCAGAAGGAGTGGCACGCCCTGCTCGCAGCCATGGGCAACCCCGAGTGGAGCCGCGACCCGAAGTTCGACGACCCTCGGGTCGTCGCCCGGCTGCACAGCGACGAGGCGGACGAGCACCTCATCCCCTGGATCGCCAGCCACACGGCTGAGGAGCTGGTCAAGCTGGGTCGGGCCAGTGGGCTCGCCGTTGCGCCCATCCTCTCCGTTCGGGAGGCGATCGACGAGCCGCAGTTCGCGTTCCGGGACTTCTACGACCACGACGCCTCCGGCCTCCGTTCGGCAACCGTTCCCTGGCAGCTGTCCCAGACGCCCGAGGCCGCGACGCCGCGGCAGTGGGCCGTCTCGGGGGAGCACGCCGAGCCGACCCGGTTGCTGGACGGGCTCCGTGTCCTCGATCTCTCCTGGGTCTGGTCCGGACCTCTGACGACCTCGGTCCTCGGCGACCTCGGTGCCGAGGTGCTGAAGGTCGAGCACTCCGGTCACATGGACACCGGCCGGCATCGGGGTCGAGCCCGTCGCAACGGGGTCGAAGTCGAGGGGCCGGAGCACGAGGCCACGCCGTACTTCAATCAGATGAACCACGGCAAGCGCAGCATCACCCTCGACATGAAGCGCGCAGAGGCGCGCGCCATCCTGCTGGACCTGGTCGAGCAGTGCGACGTCATCGTGGAGAACATGCGGCCCGGGGTCCTGGCTCGGCTCGGTCTCTCCTACGACGAGTTCGCGGCCCGCAACCCCGCTGTGGTGATGCTGTCGATGTCGATGGCGGGCCAGGAGGGTCCGTTGAATTCGATGAAGGGGTACGCCGGCATCATGGCGGCCATGTCGGGGCTCGAGTCGCTGATCGGCTACGACAAGGGCAACATCGTCGGCAGCCTGTCGCCCGCGCTGGGTGACCCGAACGCGGCGGGCCACGCCCTGTGCTCGCTGCTGGGCGCGCTGGTCCGTCGCCGGCGGACGGGGCACGGGTGCTGGATCGACCTGTCGCAGATCGAGGCCCTGATGTGCGTGATGCCCGCGCCGATCGCCGCCAGCCAGATCGACGGCGACGTCGAGGTGCCGGTGAACACGCACCCCCTGTTCGCGCCGTACGGGCACTTCCCCGCCGCCGGGGATGATCGTTGGATCGCCCTCGCGGTGCGTTCGGATGATCAATGGGCGGCCCTGTCCGATCTGGCCGCCGGGGTGGCCTCGTGGGCCGGGGACGAGAGGTGGCAGACGGCCGAGGGCCGGTGCGCCGGGAGGGCGGAGCTCGAGACCGAGATGGCTCGCTGGACGGCTGGTCAGGACCGTGACGTGCTCGTCGCAGCGCTGCTCGAGCGGGGTATCGCTGCCGCGCCGGTGGCGTCCTTCGAGGAGATGACCGACTCTGACTGGGTGAAGTCGCGGGAGTTCAAGACCCAGGTGCTGCACCGCTACCTCGGCAAGACTGACCTGTTCGTGGCACCGTTCCGCTACGGCGGACGTCCCGTCGGTCGCGCCGTGCCCGCGCCCATGCTAGGCGCGGACACCGACGACATCCTGAGTGGCCTGCTGGGCATGGAGCCGGCGCAGATCGCGCAGCTCCACGCCCACGACGTCCTGATCTGACACGTCGATCACCTTCGTGATCGGGTCGGCGCGGCGCCCCTTGGCGCGCGCGTCCTCGACCGTCCGCCGAGATCGGCAGCCACGATCCAGCGTGGACGTCCCTTGATCTTTGACTCCGGGTATTCGACGACGACGCGCTTCGCTTCCGCGGCAGAGGCGGGGTCATAGGCAACAACTCGTGCTGCCCATTGCTTTTCTTTATAAAGATCACACATAATCGGTGACTGGCGGTGAGGCTCACGTCACACACGAGCGGGACTCGGGGCCGCGAGTGGTTGGGGTGGAGCCTCACCCGCCGGTAAATCTGAGATTTGCCTTGCATGTTGTGACAAAGCGTATACATAATGGCCGACAGGGGTGTCCCAGGTCACACGGCCTGAGCCGCTTCCTCGAGTAACACGGCTCGGCCGTTGAACGCCACCCGCCCCCGGGTGCAAGTCGACCTTCGCCACTCGGCCAAGGTCACCACCAACACAGATAGGTAGCGCAGATGAGGCGGTTCCACGGGACGACGTCGGTCCGGTCACGGCCCAGAAAGTCCACGGCGCTGGCGGCGGCCGGCGCGGCGGTCGCGGCTCTCACGCTCGCTGCCTGCGGATCCTCAAGCGAAGGCGGCAGCGGTAGCGGGGGGGCTGCCGACCAGGACGCCCTGGACGAGGTGCTGAGCCAGGACTTCACCCTGCCGTACCCGACCGAGCCCGTCGACCTCGGCAAGCACACGGTGACCTTCATCAACCTCGGCGTGGCAGCCGGCGGCAACGCCGAGGTGCAGGCGGATCAAGTCGAGGTGATCGAGAAGGCTGGCTGGACGGTGGACGGTCCGTACGACGGCGAGTTCACGCCGAGCGTGCAGGCGACCCTGATCGAGCAGGCCGTGCTGCGGGGGACGGACGGGATCATCCTGGGCTCGATCCCGCCGCACACCGTCCCGGAGGCTATCAAGTCCGCCCAGGACGCAGGGATCCCCATCGTGTGCAACGAGTGCAAGCCGTCAGATCCGGTGGACGGCGTCACGCTGGTCGGTTCGAGCGCCGAGTCGTTGGTGCAGCACCAGATTCCGATGGTGCTGGCCGCGGTGAACAAGGACGACGCAACCATCGTCCTCGTGACGAACGAGGCCGCGACGGTCGTGGCCAACAACGCGGAGCAGGAGAGGCTGATCGGCGAGCAGTGCCCGGACTGCACGGTCGTCCAGGTCCCCTACGCGAACTCCGACATCGGCAAGCCCACGGTTCCCTCCTTCACCAACATGCTGCGCGAGTACCCGCCGGGCACGATCGATGCGGTGATCACGCCCTTCACCCCTGGCACGACCGCGATGGTCAACCTGGCCGAGCAGGCGGGCCGCGATGACTTCAAGATCTTCGACACCTATGGCGATGCGCCCATCGGACAGCAGATCGCGGACGGTGAGCACGCCCCCCTGTTGGCTGGCACCGTGCTCATCTCGCAGCTGTTCGTTGCCTACGCCGACGTCGACGCCCTCGCCCGGGTCTTCAACGGCCAAGAGGTGCCGGATTACGGCAACAACCCCGCGGTGCCGATCATGCAGCAGAACGCTGCTGACTACGTCAACGAGGACGGTCGCTGGGTGCCGGAGGACATGCAGAGCGCGTTCTACGAGCAGTGGGGCCTGAGCAGCTGATGGCTATGCAGCAGCACCGCAGGGACCGCCGCCGCCGCGAGGCGGCGATGGCGCCCGGCGACCGCACGGGGGGTGAGTCATCCGTGTCCGATCAGAGGGTCACCGTTCAGTGTCGTGGCCTGACCAAGAAGTACGGCGATCACACGGCTCTCGACAAGGTGGACCTCACGTTGCGGGCGGGCGAGTTCGTCGCTCTGCTGGGTCCGAACGGGGCCGGCAAGTCGACCCTGATCAAGCTGCTCGACGGCGTGATCGCCTGTACCGCGGGGTCGCTGAGGCTTGGGTCTGAGGGCGACGCGGCAGCCTCTGCGGGGGTGATCCATCAGGACCTGGGCCTGTTCGACGACATGAGCGTGGCCGAGAACCTCTTCCTCGGGCCGGGCATGTCGAAGCCGTTCCTCTCCTTGAGCAGCGAGTATCGCAGCGCAGAAGAGATGCTCGAGTTCGTCGGACTGTCTGCCGTCGATCCTCGGACCCTGCTGCGAGACCTGTCCCTCGGGCAGCGCGCCTTGATCGCGACGGCGCGGTTGTGGTCGCGCGGCGCGGAGGTCATCGTCGTCGACGAGGTGACCGCGAGCCTTCCTCGCGCCGAGGCGTTCTGGCTGATCGAGCACCTGAAGGGCGCCGCCCGAAAGGGCGCGACCGTGGTCATGGTGACGCACCGCCTCGAAGAGGTCGTCGGTCATGTCGACCGCTACGTGGTGTTTGTCGACGGCAAGGTCGCGTTGGACGAAGGTGGGCACGTCGAGCGGGACGCGCTGGTCGAGGTGATGTCCAGCGGGCGCAACAAGGCGTTGACCACCCATCAGTCCGGTGGCGGCGAGCCGCGAGGAGAGGTCGTCGTCGAGCTGACCGACGTGTCGGTCAATCGCATCGGGCCCCTGAGCCTCACGCTGCACGAGGGCTCCATCACCGGGCTTTACGGCTCTTCGGTGTCGGGGTTCCACGACGCCGCCTACCTCGTGGCGGGCGTGATCCGACCTCGGCACGGGAGGGTGAAGGTCCGGCCAGGCACCAAGGTCACCTGCTTGCCGGCTCACCGTGATGTGGACGGGACGTTCCCGGACCAGACTGTCGAGTTCAACATGTCGATGGGCAACTCGAACCGCTGGCGACGACTCGGTCTGATCAACCTGGCGAAGATGCGTGACGAGATCTCGGCCGCGGCCGTCGAGCTGAACGTCATCCCGCGGAACACCGACGCCGTGATCACGACGCTCTCCGGAGGGAATCAGCAGAAGGCCCTCTTGGGACGGGTCGTTGCCGATCAGCCTGGCTGCGTGGTGCTCTGCGAACCCACGCGCGGCGTCGACGTCGCCACACGCCGTGAGATCTACTCGTTCGTCACAAAGCTCGCCCAGGACGGGTGCGCCGTGATGGTTGCGTCGTCAGACATGGAGGACCTGGCGTCCCTGGCGGACCGGATCGTGGTCATCGACGACGACGGTCAGGTCGAGTCCGTCATCGACGCGGACGGCATTGAAGAGTTCTGCAGCCTGCGCACGGCGCTCGGCTGAAATCAGTCATCAGAAACAGAGGAAAGCTCATGGCCGACAAAGTGATCGAGGAGACCCTGGCGCCCTTCGGCGATCCGGTGTCGCCAGATGAGGTCTCCGCTCCGCGGCGCTCGAGGGCGCGGCTGGCCGGGGTCACGCCGACCGAACTCATCAGCTTGTTCGGCAGTCCCGCGCTGTTCGTGCTCATCTTCGTCGTGTTCGCCCTCTGGTTGGGAGGCGACTTCTACAACTCCTCCCTGCGGATGCTGGAGTTCAGCCAGGCTGTCCCGGCGATGGTCATCACCCTTGGTGTCGTGGTCTGTCTGTCGGTGGGGCAGTTCGATCTCAGCATCGCCTACAACGCCTCGTTGTGCGGTTTCGTCGTGATCGGGCTGTTCTATCGCAACGACGTGCCGATCTGGGCAGCGATTCTCCTGACCTTGTTGCTGGGGAGCGTGGTCGGCCTGGTCAACGGCCTCCTGGTCACCAAGATGCACATCAACGCTTTCATCGCCACTCTCGGGACGGGGGGTGTGCTCCTGGGCCTCGGTAGGGTCTACTCCGACGGCGGACAGGCCATCACGCCCTCGCCGACCGACCACCCGCTGCCGCCGTGGTTCCGGGACTACCTCGGCAGCTTCCAGTACGTGGCGTCCACTCCGGTGGCTGTGGGGATCCTGTTGGTCCTGGTGGCGGCTCTTCTGCACACGATCAACGGCCGTGCTCTCCCGTCCAGCATGTCGCGGCCCGTCCGGGTGGCGATCCTGGCTGCAGTTGCGGCGGTCGTCCTGGGCGGCGTTGCGGTGTCCGGCATCCTCGAACGGGTCAGCCTGAACGTCGTGATCTTCCTTGCGCTGGCGACCGGACTGTGGATCCTCATGACCTACACCACCTTCGGACGCAACATCTACGCCGTCGGCTCGAACCCGCGGGCGGCCGGCTACGCGGGCATAAGCGTGGCCAAGCACACCACGATGGCGTTCGTGCTCGCGGGGCTCATGGCAGCAGTAGCGGGCATCATGCTGTCGGCCGCGCAGGGGTCAGCGATCCAGGGTGCCGCCGACGGGTTCCTCCTTCCGGCCTACGCCGGGGCGTTCCTCGCGACGGTCCTCATCTCTCGCGGGCGCTTCCACATCTGGGGAGCGGTCGCCGGTTCGGTCGGCCTGATCTACGTGGCGTCAGGCCTCGTCGCCGGGGGAGTCGCCTACACGTGGGCAGACGTCATCAACGGTGCGGTCCTCATCGGCGCGGTCGCCCTCAGCAGCGTCGTCCGCCGGTCCCGCTGACGACCAGCGAGGAAAGCCAAATGAGCCAGCAGCGGCTCCTAGGGCTCCACTGGGGGATCAAGGCGAGCTTCATGGACTACATCGCTGCGATGCCCGACAGCCGAGCCTCGGCGGTCGACGGCGCGACGCCGGCGGCGGGCAACTTGCTCGTGTGGGAGCCTGCCGGCTTGCCGGTGCCCGAGGCGGACGACGCCGACCTCCTCCTGGCTTTCCGCGGCGAGGTCCGGCTCTCCGGGCATGGCGGCCTGCTGTCCGTGCGGGTGGCGGACCCGTGGATCACCGCCCGAGGCGGAGAGGCTGTGCTCACGATCCTCGACCCGTCCCGCGCCGACCCTGGACGTCGGCTCCAGCTAGCACGCCTCACCCTCGAGACCCGTCCCGCGAGCGGCAGGCTTCGCATCTGGCTGAGCAAGGACGTCCGACTCGCGGAGGAGGGCACGGCTCTCTTCAACGACGTCTATCCAGCCGGAGAGCAGATGGAGCCCCTCGCCGTCTTTCTCCCGACACCACACGACAACGAAGAAGGTGGAGCATGACGATCGACGGAGCCCTCCCAGAAGAGCTGGACTACTTCAGCCCGGAGTTCAACGACAACTTCGACGAGATCATCGCGGAGATCCTCGAGGAGCGCCCGATCGTGAGGGCGAGCGGGATGTGGATCGTGACCCGCCACGAGGATGTCCGTGCTGTCGCCAACGACTGGGAGACGTTCACGAGCTCCCGCGGCACCATTCCCTGGAACGAGAGCGGGGCGCACTTCCGGCCCACAGCCGTGGATCCCCCGCTGCACCCACACTTCCGGGACCCCTTCGCGAAGCTGTTCGCTCCGAGGGCCATCGGGCCGTTGGAGCCCTTCATGCGGCAGGAGGCACGGGCTCTCGTCGCCGCCATCAAGGAGAAGAGAGAGTGCGACCTCGACGCGGACCTCTCCGCCACGTACATCAGCAACGTCTTCTTCTCGGGCGTCCTCGGACTGCCGCGAGAGGTCGCCCCGAAGATGCTGGAGCTCATCAACCGGTGGAACCTGCCGCCGTTCGACCAGGAGGCACTGGCCGAATACGGGAGGTACGTCGACGAGATTCTCAGGTCACAGCTCGAGGTGCCGGAGCGGTCGCCCATGATCGAGGCGCTCTTGAACCTCGAGGTCGACGGTGAGCCTGTGGCCTGGGAGGACAAGTGCAACACGCTGTCGCTGCTGATCGTGGGCGGGCTGGACACGACGATCAACGCGATCAACCAGAGCTTGCTCCACCTCGCCACGCATCCGGACCTCCGGGCGGAGCTGGTCGACGACCCGAGCCTCATCCCGGCTGCTGTGGAGGAGTTCATCCGGCGTTATCCGGGGGTCGTTGGCCTCGGGCGCTCGGCAACCCGCGACTTGGAGCTCCATGGCCAGAAGATCAAGCAGGGTGACCGGGTGATGGTCGGCTTCGGGACGGCGGCACGCGACCCGCGCATGTTCGACGACCCGCTGGAGATCGACGTCCACCGCCAGGCCCAGGGTCACCTGGCCTTCGGCTCCGGGATCCACCGGTGTCTGGGCTCGCACTTCGCCCGGTTGGAGGTCAGGGTCGCTCTCGAGGAGTTCCTCGCCGCGATCCCCCACTTCACCCTCGACCCCGAGTCCCAGCCCCGCATCACGACGGGCATCGGCAGAGAGGTGCACGGGGTGCGCCTGCTCATCGGGGACGAACTCGGCTGAGAAGCCGTCGCTGACATGTGCGGCCGCACCGGGCGGCCGCGAGCAACACGAGACCTGAAGGAGATCCAGACATGCAGGTGAGCGTCACGGACAAGTGCAGCGGCCACGGTCGCTGCTACACCCTCGCCAAGGGCGTCTACCAGGACGACGAGATCGGCTACAACGCCGCCATCGGACAGACCTTCGAGGTGGGGGCGGACCGAGCCGACGAGGCGCGGCTGGGAGCCATCAACTGTCCCGAGGCCGCGATCCTCATCAGCGAGTAGCGGCACGCATGACCTTCGTCATCACCGGCGGATGTTGCAACGACGCCTCGTGCGTGTCCGTGTGTCCGGTGCAGTGCATCCGGCCACGGCCGGGTGATCCCGACTTCACCACCGCGGAGCAGTTGTACATCGATCCGGCGACCTGCATCGACTGCGGGGCGTGCGTGCAGACCTGCCCGGTCAGCGCTATCACAGCGGACTGGGAGCTTCCCGAACATCTGGACGCGTACCTGGACATCAACGCCGCATACTTCGTCAACAGCCCGATCGAGGAGTCCGAGCCGCCGGATCCGGTGCGGCGACGGCTTCCGGAGGAGCGACCGCAGCTGTCCGTGGCGATCGTGGGGTCGGGACCTGCGGGCTGCTACGCGGCGTCGGAGCTCAGCGCGATCAAGGGCGTGACAGTGTCGCTCTTCGACCGCCTTCCCACCCCGTTCGGTCTCGTGCGGGCGGGGGTCGCGCCGGACCACCCCAATACGAAGCTGATCGCCAAGCGCTTCACGCCAGCCCTGGCTCGACCGAACGTGCACTGCTTCTTCAACGTGGAGGTCGGGAGGGACGTGTCCGTGGCCGAGCTTCTCGAACATCACCACGCGGTGATCTGGGCGGGTGGCGCGAGCGACGACCGCCGGCTGGGGGTGACCGGTGAGAATCTTGCAGGATCGGTCTCGGCCCGCGAGTTCGTGTTCTGGTACAACGGCCATCCCGACTTCGCCGATCGCGAGTTCGACCTCAGCGGGAAGACCGCGGTCATCATCGGCAATGGCAATGTCGCGCTCGACGTCGCCCGGATCCTCGCACGGTCAGACACCACGTTGGCGACGTCCGACATGGCGGACCACGCGATCGAGGCGCTCGCCGGGAGCGGAGTCACCGAGATCGTCGTCACTGGTCGTCGAGGGCCGGAGCACGCGGCGTACACCACCAGCGAGGTGTCGGCACTGGCGCAGCTCGACGGCGTAGCGCTCCTTGCCAAGTCCGACGAGATCGCCCACGTGGCCGAGGTGCCGGGCCACCGGAGCGCGGTGGTCACCGCTGCGGCCGACCGACGGCCCGGGGCCGGCGAGCGGACGATCACATTGCGCTTCGGCCTGATGCCGGAGTCCATCAACGGCACGGACGCGGTCGAGTCGGTCACCTTCCGCAGGGCCGATGGGACACTGGAGACCATCGAGACGTCTCTCGTCGTGCGCGCCGTCGGCTTCCGAGGCAACCGCGTCGAAGGGCTGCCGTTCGACGACACGACCAGCACCCTTCCGCACACCGCCGGCAGCGTCTGGGAGCCGGAGTCGGGCGAGGCGGTGGAGGGCGTCTACTGCGCCGGCTGGATCAAGCGGGGTGCCAACGGAGTGATCGGCACCAACAAGTCGGACGCTGCAGAGACCGTCGACTCCGTCCTGCACGACCTGGCCGCCGGACGACTGCATGAGCCCCCGTTCGGGGTCGACCATCTCGAGGAGCTCGTGTCCAGCCGGCAGCCCGATCTCGTCGACCAGGGCGGCTGGAAGCAGATCGACCGCCGAGAGCTGGGCGCAGGCAAGGCGCTGGGGCGGCCGCGCAAGAAGCTCGTCCGGGTGGACGAGCTCGTCGCGGCCGCGCGCTCAGGCTCCTGATCCGCAGACGAGGGAGGCCGCTGCTTCAGCTCTCCTCGGCGGCGAGACCCATGTCGTCCGCGGACACCGGCGTGGTCAGTGCACCTGCATTCCAGTAGTGGGGGAAGGCTTCGACGATGCGGCCGTTCTTGACGGTGTACATCTCGAGGATCGGGATCGTGTGCTTCTCCCCGGTGGCCTTCGAGGTCATCTCCATGGAGACGTGGGCGATGAACCTCGACTCGTCGACCTCGTAGGTGCCGATGGGGGTCGGCACCATGTCGAAGAGCTCGGACATGCGGGTGGTGAGCGCGACGACCCCCTCGCGGCCCTTCCAGTCGCCGCCGAAGGGGAGGTCAGGCGCCTCGCGGATGACGCAGTTCTCGTCGAAGAGCTGCAGCATCGCGTCGACGTCTCCGCTCGCGAACGTCTTCTGCAGCTCGTCGTGCACCTCGATGGCAGTCTTCACGGGTATCTCCTTGGGTCCGGCTGTCGGTCGGCTGTCGGCGGTCTTCGGGGAGGGTCGTCTGGGTCTGGTCAACTCTGACCTGCGCGCCCGGCCCTGTTATCTTTTTAATGATCATCTACATTTGTCGCGCCAACAACCCTTGCGTGACGATTGTAACAACATCGCGCATCCCATAGTGTGTGCACAACCATCATCACGGTGACTGACGTTCGCGGGTCACCGCCCCTAGGGAGGTCGTTCCACCATGGAGTTCTGGCTTCGATATGACCTCCGGAGCCCGGAGTTCGCGGCCCCGGTGTCGGCTCTGGCGCAGACTGCGATCGAGCAGGCGGAGTGGGCCGACACGAGGGGGTTCGCCGCAGTCCAGCTGTCCGAGCACCACGGGTCTGCCGACAACTACAACCCCTCCCCGCTTCTGCTCGGGGCCGCGATCGCAGCACGCACGAAGAACATGCGGCTCGCCCCGGTCGTGATCGTCCCTCTGCAGGACCCTGTGCGGCTCGCCGAGGACGTGTGCGTGCTCGACCAGCTCAGCATGGGACGGGTCGAGCTGACCGCTGCACTGGGCTACGTGCCGTCGGAGTTCGAGATGTTCGGCGTCTCGATGAAGGACCGCGGCGCGCGGACCGACCGAGCGCTGCAGGTGCTGCGCGCAGCGTTCGACGGGCGTCCCTTCGACTTCGACGGCCGGCAGGGCACGATCTCGCCCCGCGCCCACTCAGAGGCGGGGCCGCCCCTGTTCGTCGGCGGCAGCGTGCCGGCTGCCGCGCGCCGGGCGGGGAAGTACGGAGACGGCTTCTACCCGATGACGGGGTCCGAAGGGATGATCGGCGAGTATGAGCGGGCATGCGCCGACCACGGCCGGCCGGTCGGTCCGATCATCACGGCCCCGCCTCCCAACTACATCCACGTGAGCCGCGACCCGGAGCGGGACTGGGAGCGGATCGCGCCCTATGTGATGCACGAGTCGAACTCCTACGCCCAACTGGCGAAGGAGCTGGGGCAGCAGACGCCCTACGCGGAGGTCGAAACGGTCGATGACCTGCGCAAGCTGGGGACTTACCTAGTGCTCACTCCGGAGGAGTGCATCGACTACCTGAGACCTCATCGCGACAAGCACCACATGGTGTTCGCGATGCTGACGGGCGGGCTGGATCCGGACCTGTCGTGGGAGAGCCTCGAGCTCCTCGCGGCCGAGGTCGTCCCGGTGCTCCAGGCAGATGCAGAGCCCGGTGCCTCGTCGTGAAGGGGCCCGCCGACTCGCCGGTGGCCTGCCGCAGAGTCGCTGTGAGACCGAACCACCACATCAGGAGGAGTGCCGCATGACAGCTGTAGAGGCGTACGAGATCAGGGTGCCCGACGAGGAGCTCGAGGACCTGCGCCGGCGGTTGCGCGATGCCCGGTGGCCGGAGAAGGAGACCGTGGACGACTGGTCCCAGGGTGTTCCGTTGTCGTACCTGCGTGAGGTGTGCGAGTACTGGGCGAACGAGTACGACTGGCGCCGGGTGGAGTCGCGGCTGAACTCCTTCGGTTCTTTCCGCACGGTCGTCGACGGGATCGGAATCCACGCGCTGCACGTTCGGTCACCGGAGCCCGACGCGATGCCGCTCGTCATGACGCACGGATGGCCGGGCAGCATCGTCGAGTTCCTCGATGTCATCGGTCCGCTCACCGACCCCGCCAGCCACGGCGGCGATCCCAAGGACGCCTTCCACGTGGTGGTCCCCTCGATGCCGGGGTTCGGGTTCAGCGACAAGCCGACGGCTTCGGGTTGGACCACCGAGAAGATCGCCGATGCCTGGATCGAGATCATGGCTCGGCTGGGCTACGACCGCTTCGCCGTGCAGGGCGGGGACTACGGTGCGCTCATCTCACAGAACATCGCCCAGGCCCAGCCGGAGCAAGTGATCGCGCTCCACCTGAGCTCCCCGACCCGGTTCCCTCGGCCGGAGGAGACGGCGGAGAACGACGCCGAGCGGGCAGCCTTGGCGCGGGTCCAGAAGTACCTGGACGAGGAGGTGGGGTATGCCAAGGTCCAGATGACGCGGCCGCAGACGATCGGCTATGGGTTGGCTGACTCCCCGGTCGGCCAGGCTGGCTGGCTGCTGCAGGGCTTCTGGCAGTGGACGGACTTCGAGGAGCACATCAGCGAGGTGTTCACGCTGGATCAGCTGCTCGACAACGTGATGATGTACTGGGTGACCAACTCGGGTGCCTCGTCGGCGCGCGCCTACTGGGAGAGCTATGCCAGCTCCCTGAAGTACGCCGACTCGCCGGTCACCGTGCCGATGGGGATGTCGGTGCATCCTGCCGACATCACCCGGCTCTCCCGTCGCTGGGTGGAAAAGGAGTTCACCGACATCCGCTACTGGACCGAGGTCCCCAAGGGCGGCCACCAGGGCGCCTTCGAGCAGCCCGCCCAATTCACCGACGAGGTCCGCACCTTCTTCCGCATGTTCCGCTGAAGACGCTGTACAGGAGGAGTGTGGTCGACGTGCCGGAAGCCGGACCCACCGTCGAGTCTGCGGAGGCGATGCAGATCGAGCACTTCGCGACCTCGCGGACGTTGCCCGAGCTCACCGACCTGCGATCGAGGACGGCGATCGTCACCGGAGGGTCGCGCGGCATCGGACGGGGCATCGCCGAGCGGTTGCACGAGGCAGGCGCGAGCATCGTGGTGGCCGGGCGCGACCTCGCCTCGGCCCAGCGGCTAGTCGACATGCTGGACGACCGGCGCACCGACAGCGCTCTCGCGGCACAGGTCGACGTGACCGACGAGGGACTGGTCGCCGCGATGGTCTCCGCCGCGGTCGAGCGCTTCGGTGGCGTGGACGTGATGGTCAACAACGCCGGCGCCTTCCCCATAGGTCGCATCGTCGACATCGACCTCCCCACGTTCCGTACGTCGATCGACGTGAACCTGATCGGCACCTTCCTGTGCACCCGGGCAGCCGCGCGCGTCATGATCGAGCAGGAGCGAGGGGGCTCGATCATCAACGTGACGTCGATCGCGGGGATGCATCGGGCGCAGCTCGGACTGGCCCACTACGACGCATCCAAGCACGGCGCCTGGGGCTTCACCCGCACCGCGGCCTGGGAGCTGGCTCCCCACCACATCCGCGTGAACGCGATCGCTCCCGGACCCATCAAGACCGATGCCTCGGGCTACGGCGAGGTGGAGGTCTCGGACGAGATGCGCGAGAACGCCAAGGGGATGGCCGCGCGAGTGCCGATGGGGCGGTTCGGGGAGCCGGACGAGGTCGGGCGGGTCGCGCTGTTCCTCGCCAGCGACCTGTCGAGCTACATGACCGGCGCGCACATCGCCGTCGACGGCGGCGTCCTGCTCAGCTGAGCCTGCTCGCGCGCGCTCGCCTCCCCGAGGAGGCGGCGGCTACTTGAGGGCGACCGGGTTCACCGGAGAGCCCACGGCGCCGGTGATGAGGAGCGGCTGCGCGGTCAGCATGAACTCGTACACGCCGTCAGCATGGCAGTCGCGGCCGAGCTCCTCGAGGTCCCAGATCTCGCCGAGCATCATCCCCATGTCGCGGATGGCGAGCAGGTGAAAGGGCAGGTGGATCCCCGGGAACTCCTTGAAGTTGCTCTCCACGGCGAGGTTGTCGGAGGCGATGGCCGCGACCCCTCGCTCGTGCAGCCACGCCGCGCAGCGCCAGCTCACGCCGGGTGACTTGGCGCCCCACTGCGGGTCCCTGGTGTCCAGGAAGTTCTGCCACCAGCCGGTGCGCACGACGAGGATGTCGCCCGTGCCGACGCTCACGCCCTGAGCCGCGGCGACTGCCTCGAGCTCGTCCGGCTCGACGAGGGCGAGCGGCTCGAGCTGGTCGACGCCGCGGTGACGAGCGATGTCCAGCAGCACGCCACGGCCGACCACCTGCCCCCGTGCCGCCACGGCGTCGATGCCCGCCTCGGTGGCACCGAAGCTGGTCACCGAGTCCGCGGGGTAGCCGTTGTAGAGCCGGCCCTCGTAGTACACGTGCGCGAGTGCATCCCACTGCGTGGCTGCCTGCAGCGGCATCATGATGAAGTCGTCGTTGAACCGCAGGGGACCTCTCAGCACCTCGACGAGGTGCTGCTCGGTACTCCCTGCCGGATTCCCGAGGCGGGGGCCGAGGTCCTCGTCGCCGCCGTCGAGCGACATGAGGTGGACCGGGTTGCGCCGGTAGCCGCTCGCCCCCTGCGGACCGTAGGAGTCCAGGGGGATGCTGAGCGAGATGGACTTCCCGACCCGCACGAGGCCCGCGGCGGCTATCAGCGCGGCAGGGGTGATGTGGTTGAGCGTGCCGAGCTGGTCCCGCCCGCCCCAGCGACCCCAGTTGGAGACGTGTCGCGCGGCCTCCCGGATCTCCTGCGGGAGCTCGTAGGTCGCCGGCACCTCAGTAGCCCTGGGCGTGTGCGGCCGCCTGCGTCTTCTCCTCCCAGGCCTGGACGCCGATCACGCGCCGGCTGACCCGCCACACCCCGTCCGCGCCCTTGCGCACGTAGTCGTGCTTCTGCCCGTAGCTCACGACGACCGGCTCGCCGTCGAGCGTCGAGATCATGACTCCGAAGGACCGGGCGACTGCTGAGGACGGGTCGACGTCGTCGGGGATGACCTCGAGGGAGGTGACCGAGTGGCGTGCTGGAAGACCGGGCCCGCAGACGCCCTGGTCGAGCATCTCCTGCACCCGACGGCCGATGCCCTCGTGGCCCTGGTACTGGCCGTGTCCCTCGATCTCCCACGTGGCGTCCTCGCGGTAGTTGAGCAGGTACTCCTCGATCGACGTCCAGTTGTCCGTCATCCAGGCCACTCGGGCGATGAGGTTCCTGATGTCGAGCTCGTCGCGCGCGTCCATCCGTGCGCCCATCTGTGTCTCCGTGTTCTTCGTGCGATAGAGGTCGCCGGCCGGGTCAGTACGGTGTGGCCTGGGCGAAGAAGGTCCGAGGGTTGTCGACGAGCATCGTGTCGATGTCGGCCTGAGTCACGCCGGCGTCCAGCAGGGCCGGGAGGACCTCCTCCTGGATGTGCAGGTGGTGCCAGTTGGGCAGCGCCTCGTCCACGGCGTCGCGGTGCACGATGCCCATGTGCACACAGTTGGCGTCGTGGCTCAGCACGATCCGGTTCGCGAACCCGTCCCGGCAGAGGTCGGCGATGACAGCCACCCGCTCCGCCGTCGAGAGGAGGTCCTCGCCCGTGGACGGGATCCGGTCCAGACCGAACCGGTCGATGCCGATGTAGCTGCCCCGCTGCATGAGACCGCGGAGGTAGTCGAGGTCAGAGGTGTCGCTGCAGTGACCGATGAGGACCCGCGACAGGTCGACGCCGAACTCCTCCAGCACGTCCTGCTGTCGGGCCCCGCTCCCGGCCGGCGCGTTGCTGTGGGTGCCGATCGGCGTGCCGGTCCTGCGGTGGGCTTCGGCCGCTGCCGACAGCAACAGCCGGTTCAGGTCGTCGACGGTCTCGTCGGTCGCGACCTTGATGATGCCGGCGCGCAGGTCGGTCCCGCTGATCCCGTCCACGATGTCGCCCACGAACGCGTCGGCGATCTGGGACGCCGAGTACCTCTTCATCATCGGCGGGGCGGCCAGCCACACCCCGGTGCACGCGATGATGTTGACCGACGACGCCCGGGCCACCTCGGCCGTGGCCTCGATGTCGCGTCCCAGGTCGAAGGTCGTCATCTCTACCAGGCTGTCGACGCCCGAGGCCGCCAGCTGTGCCATCCGCTCGATGGAGGTCGCGATCGCGGCGTCCCGGTCGAAGAGCGCGGGCCACTCGCGGATCACGCCGCCGGAGCCCAGCATGATCACGTGCTCGTGCATGAGAGTGCGCCCCAGCTCTGAGGGGTCGATGTCGCCGGTCAGGGTGGGGATGCGGACGGTCACGTGAGAGCTCTCTGCTGGTGGGCGATCAGAGGGAGAGGCGGCGGTCGAGCCCGGCTGCGACGCGCGCGTCGAACAGGGCATCGTCGGCATCGCGGCGGGAGACGCGGAAGTCCGGCGAGTCCTGCATAGCGGGCTCGGCGGCGCGTGCGTGCACGGCTTCGTAGACCTGCTTGCGGACCGCGATCCGCCACACGCCGTCGCGCCGCACGAAGGTGTCGAGCTTGCGTCCCGCGAAGTCGATCACGATCGGGACGTCCTTGTCGGCCCACTCCGCGCCCAGGAACTGTTCCCGAGCCGCCCTGGCGGTCGCGTCGTGCCTTTGGATGCTGGTTCCGTAGGTCTCCACGAAGGCGGTGTCGTGGTCCACGAACTCGATGAGGATGTTCGTCGAGAAGAAGATGACCTGCTCGATCGGGGCGTGGTACTCCTTCATCCACGCGATGAAGTCGCTCACGTCGCCGTTGACCGACCCGTGCAGGTCGACGCCGTCCTCGGTGTAGCAGGCGCGGACCAGGTCCCAGTCCTTGCGGGAGACCCCGCGCGACCACTGGTAGATCACGTCGCGGATCGCTTCCTTGGACAGGACGAGGTCGAGGCCGGTGGGGGTGCTCATGGGGGTCTCCTTCTTCACGATGCGGTGTCGGTCTCGGCGAGGACGTGGACCACGAGACCGCCGGTGGTGCGCGAGTGGACCCACAGCCCGGCGGCGTCTCCGGTGGCGTTTGCGCTGTCGTCGGTCATGAGCGCCTCCGCCGCGTGCAGCCGAGCGCGGAGGAGCTCGAGGTCGGCCGTCGTGAGGGTCACGTGGCTGATTCCCTGCTGAGCGGGAAGCGCCGGCACCGACCTCTCGCTCGCGTACTCGAAGAGCTCGACGGTCAGGCCCTCCGGGGCGCGGACAGCCGCGTGGCGGACGGGCACCCCGAGCACCTCGGCGTCCTGGACCGGACGCTGCTCGGCGAGGCCGAGGTCGCCGGCGTAGAAGTCGCGGGCCGCGTCGAGGTCATCGACCCGCAGTGCCACCGAACGGAGCGTGGGTCGGTCGCTGGGCGTCGTCGGCTCGGGCGGGGGTGCCGAACCCGCAGCCGGGGGCGGGCGGAAGGACGCCACCTCGCCGGCATCGATCAGCTCGAGAGTGACACCGTGCGTCGACGACTCGTCGAGCCAGCCGCGGTGCAGCGTCACCGTCCGGCCGGGTGGGCGGAGCTGGACCCACACTCCGCGGCTGCGCAGGTTGCGCACTGTCTCGTGGATGTCCGCGACCTTGACGGACAGGTGGAACGCCGGCCGGCCGGCAGCGAGCGCAGCGCCTTGGATCGTGTCCGGCCGCATCGGCTGGATCGGCTCGATCGAGCAGGAGCCGAACGGCAGGAAGGTCGCCAGGACCTCCTCGTCGGAGGCATACCACGTGGGGCGGAGCTCGGTGCGGCCGGCGTTGAAGAGCAGTTCCCAGCGTTGGACGCAGCCCTCGATATCCGGGGTGAGCAGACCGACGTGGGAGATGCTCAGTACTGCTGTCACGGGCCGTCCTCCAGTAGGGCGCATCAACGCACGGGGCAGATTGCACACTATCTCGCATGCAAACTCCGTTGCAACGCTGGCGTTGCTCAGATTTCTTGTCGCCGTTGGCGTGAACGAACCTTACATCAAAAAGTTTATAATGATAACCTCCGAGGGTTCGAGCTAGCGACCAAGGGAGTGGACCGTGCGGTTGACGGATGCGCAGCTGATGGAGCTGTGGGACAAGCAGGCCCTGCACGACAACATCATGTTGTACGTGCGGGCAGCAGACCGGCACGACCGCGAGCTGATGAGGACGACCTACTGGGAAGACTCCTGGGACGACCACGGTAGTTACGTCGGACCGGGGCAGGGTTGGGTCGACGCGGCTGTGTCCTGGCGCGACAAGCTGAGCTACAGCTGCAGCCATCACCTCTCCCGCTCCCGGCCGATCTCGTCGCGGTTCTCCTCGTGATCGCGTCGCCGCCGGGTCCTCTGAGGATCGGGATCGTGGGCGTCGGGCACATCGGCAGCTCGCTCGCCCGCAAGTACGCCGCAGCCGGTCACGAGGTCCGGGTCGCCAACTCGAAGGGTGCCGACGGCGTGCGCGCGTTCGCGGACGAGGTGGGCGCGATCGCCGCCGATGCCCGCGGCGCGGTCGAAGTCGCCGACGTGATCATCTTGTCGATCCCGTTCCCCGCGATCTCGAAGCTGCCGCCCGACCTCTTCGACGGTGTCCCCGAGAGGGTCCCCGTCATCGACACCGGCAACTACTATCCGGGCCTCCGTGACCCGAACATCCCGGAGATCGACGCCGGGATGACCGAGAGCGTGTGGGTCGCACAGCAGATCGGCCGGCCTGTGATCAAGGCCTTCAACAACGTGCTCGCCGAGACGCTCGCTGACCTCGGTGCACCTGAGGGCGCACCCGGCCGACTGGCCATCGCGGTGGCCGGTGATGACGCCGAGGCCAAGAGGGTCGCGATGGGTCTCGTGAACGTCGCGGGATTCGATCCCGTGGATGCCGGCTCGCTGGAGGAGTCCTGGCGGCAGCAGCCCTACACGCCTGTCTACTGCCTCGACCTCGACGCCGCGACCACCCGCGTCAAGCTGGCCGAGGCGGTCAAGGGCGAGGCGCGGCCCAAGATCGCGCACGCACAGGCATTGATGGCCCAGCTCGACCGAGATCTGACGCACGACGACCTGCTCGCGCTGAACCGCACGCTGCAGGGCATCGAGGGCTGACGCGTGGCGGACTGTCGAATCGACCAGTTGTCCCCGCCGGTGGGCGGTGCGACCGTGGGCGGTGGCGCGGGGTGCCACCTGCCCGCCATCGACGGAAGGTAACCGATGCGCATTGCTCTCTCGATCCCCTCGAACAACGGGGTGCGCGACCCGTTGGCTCTGGCGGATCTCGCCGTCCTGGCCGAGGAACTCGGGTTCGACTCGGTGTGGACCTCGGAGCACCTCACCCACGTCAGCTACGTCCATGCGCGCCTGGGGGACCGTCCGTACTTCCACCCGTTGGCCACCCTGTCGCACATCGCGGCGAAGACGTCGCGCATCCGGCTGGGTACGTCGGTGCTGATCCTGCCCTTCCACCAACCGTTCGAGATCGCGAAGTACGTCGCCACCCTCGACCAGTTCAGCGGCGGGCGAGTCACCCTTGGCGTCGGCGTCGGCAACGTGCCGGAGGAGTTCGAGGCGATGAACATCCCCTGGAACCGCCGGGGAGCCATCACGACCGAGTCGATCCAGGTGATGCAGGCCCTGTGGACCGAGGAGGTCGCAAGCTTCGAGGGCAAGCACTGGAGCTTCTCGGGTGTGCGGACCTCGCCCAAACCCGTGCAGCAGCCGTCCATCCCGATCTGGGTCGGCGGCAACAGCGACGCGGCCATCCGGCGTGCCGCTCGTCTCGGCACAGGCTGGCACCCGTCAGCCATCGGCCCGAAGGACTTCGGAGAGTCCCGCAAGGGGGCGGTCGACATCCTGGAGGAGCACGGCCGCGATGTCTCCACCTTCGACTTCGGGGTCCGGCTCAACCTCGGCGTGGGCGAAGCCGTCACCACCGAGGGGGAGCGGAAGGCGTTCGTCGACGGGAACGACTCCCAAGCTCTCGGACGCGAGCTCGACGCCTACCGCGCCGCGGGTGCGACCTATTGCATCCTTGCGCCCGCGTCCGACGACACTGACGCCGTCGCCCAGACCCTGCGCAACGTCGCCCGCGACGTCCTGCCCGACTTTCCATCCGACCACGATCGGTGACCCGGGGCAGCTGGCCCCGCACGATCACTCACAAGGAGGGCTCCTCGTGTCCGAATCGCGACACTCCGACGGCGCGTCCCATGCGGATGAGCAGGCCCTGACGACCGTCCAGCTCTCCCGGACCAAGACGTGGGGCGGCATCCCGACCAAGTCGCACTACACGGCGGCCGACCTGCCCGCCGGCCACAACCCCGACGAGAAGCCGGGTGAGTACCCTTTCACCCGCGGAGCGTTCCCCGAGATGTATCGCTCTCGGATGTGGAGCATGCGGGAGATCGTCGGGTACGCCGCGCCCGAGGACACGCGGGAGGGGCTGCAACGGGCGATCGCCAACGGCGCGAGCGGGATGAACGTCGTCGACGACCTGCCCACGAAGTGGGCCGTGGATCCTGACCATCCCCTCTTCCGCGACGACGTCGGCGTCGAGGGAGTGTCCGTGCCGACGCTCCGCGACTGCGAACGCCTGCTGGAGGGCGTCGACCTGGCCAAGGTCGACCTGGCGTGGCACTCGATCGCCCTGGTCTACCCGCTGACGGTGGCCGTCCACAAGAAGCGGGGGCAGAGCCTGGACGGTCTTCTCGGGTCGCACATGCCGGACTACCTGCACCAGGTCCTGTCCGGGTGGGGCGCGAAGCTGGTCCCACCCAACATGGCGCTACGAATGTCGGCGGACTGCATCGACTACGCGACCGAGTTCACGCCCAAGTGGAGCCTCGGCGTGCCGCAGGCCTACGACTTGCGTGAGCGGGGGGTGAACCCCTCGCAGGAGATCGCGCTGGGCATGGCGATCGTGCAGGCCTGCCTGGACGAGGTCGTGGGGCGGGGCCGCTCGGTCGACGATGTGGCCTCGAAGATGGCGTGGGTGTCCACCTCGGACGTGGACTTCTTCGAGGAGGTCGCCAAGTTCCGGGCACTGCGCCGGGTGTGGGCGCGCACGATGAAGGAGCGCTACGGCGCCACCTCCGAGCGTGCCATGAGGCTGCGGATAGCGGTCCACACGTCGGGCAAGTCGCTGGTCTACCAGCAGCCGTTGAACAACCTGTCCCGCACGGCCATCCAGTCGTTCGCCGCGATTTGCGGTGGGGTGCAGTCGGTCGAGACCTGCACCTACGACGAGCCGATCTCGATACCGTCCGACGAGGCGAAGCAGCTGGCGCTGCGCACCCAGCAGATCCTGGCGCACGAGGTCGGAGCTGCGCGCGTTGCCGACCCCCTGGCCGGCAGCTACTACGTCGAGGCCCTCACCGACGCCGTCGAGCGGGACGCTCTGGCGTTCCTGGAGCGCATCGAGGAGAAGGGTCTGGTGGCCGCGATCGACTCCGGCTGGCTCGAGGCCGAGATGGACGCGTTCAACGTGGAGTTCGACGAGGAGCTGCAGTCGGGGGACCGGCTCGTCGTCGGCAAGAACGCCTTCACCGCCGAGGACGAGGAGACGCCGAGCCGCTTCGAGGAGCGGACGGCATCGATCGAGGCCCACGTGCGTCGGTTCGTGGAGTTCCGCGACAGCCGCGACATGCGTCGCGTCGGCTCGGCGATCTCGACTCTCTACGACGTCACCCGACAGGGTGGCAACCCCTATCCGCCGATGATCGAGGCACTGATCGCCGACGCGACGGTCTCCGAGGTCTGGGGCACGCTGCGTCAGGCGTTCGGGCACGCGTACGACGCGTTCGGGATCGTCGATTCGCCCTTCGACCTCTCGCCGGCATGAGCGCGCGACCTGTGCGGATCGCGCTGGGCATGCTCGGGCTGGACGTCCACACGAAGGGCATCCGCACGCTCAGCCTCCGGCTGCGCGACGAGGGCTTCGAGGTCGTCTACCTCGGCGAGCACCTGACGACGACCCAGCTGGTGCAGGCCGTCATCGCCGAGGACGTCGACTGTGTGGGGGTCAGCTTCTCCTCGGCCTCCTATGTCAAGCAGTGTCGCACGCTGCTCCAGGAGATGGAGCGCCAGGGAGCGTCGGACGTCCCGGTCGTTGTGGGGGGCCTGATCCACGCCGACGACCACAAGGTGCTGCAGGAGATGGGCATCGCGGCGATCTTCGGCCCCGGCTCGGCCACCCGGCAGATCGCGGACAGCCTCCATGAGCTGTGCCGGGGATCAGCAGAGAGCGGATCGGAGCCGGACCGGAGGGTGCAGGGATGAGCGTCAAGTTCGAGATCGCGGAGCACGTGGCCGATCCGTCACAGGGCACCGTCAGCGACCTTACGGTCGGTGATCTGCTCCGGCGGGGTGCGGACCGCGCCCCAGACCGGGTCGCCCTCAAGGCCCGGACGCCCGATCGGTCGGATCAGCGCGAATGGACCTACCAAGAGGTCTTGGACCAGTCGGAGGCGATCGCCCGCTTCCTCCTGCGACGGTTCCAGCCCGGTGAGCGGGTCACGGTGCTCGCCCCCAACGTCCCCGAGTGGTGGCTGCTCGAGTTCGGCGCGGCCATGGCCGGAGTGGTCGTCGTCGCCGCCAACCCTGCCAGCAAGCTGCCCGAGCTGCGACACGTCCTCGCCGACTCCGATTCCTCCGGCATCGTCTCGATGTCGGAGTACCGCGGTGCAGACACGAGAAGCATGGTTGCGAAGGTCGTATCAGAGCTGCCGTTCGTGCGCGAAACGGTCTTCCTCAACGACCTGCCCGGACTGGTGGCCGCGCACCGTGGGGATGACCCGGCGCTGCCGTCGGTCGACGCGGACGACCTGTTCATGATCCAGTACACCTCCGGGACGACGGGCCCGCCCAAGGGCGCCATGATGCGCCACCGGGGCGTGGTCAACACCTCGAAGTTCGCGACCGAGCGCTTCGCGCTCGACGAGGGCTCTGTCTGGCTCAACTGCATGCCGATGTGCCACACGGGAGGCTCGGTCCACTCGACCCTCGGCACACTGTGGAACCTCGGGACGATGCTGATGGTCCCGCAGTTCGACGCCGGGTTCGCGCTCGAGCTGATCGAGACGGAGCGGGCGAACTGGATCACCACGGTGCCGACGATGGCGCTGCGGCTGCTGGACCACCCCAGCTTCCCGAGTCGGTCCATGGAGTCTCTGCGGCTGCACGCCTGCGGTGGTGCGCCCGTCGCGCCGGAGCTGGTCGACCGGGTCGAGCGGGAGATGGGCTGCGACTTCGTCATGATCTACGGGCAGACTGAGATGAGCGGCATGATCTGCCAGACGTTCCGCGATGACACCCTGGAGCACCTCACCCAGTCAGTGGGATACCCGTTGGGTCCGATCAACGTCCGGATCTGCGCGCCGGAGGCTCCCGAGCCTCTGGCGATCGATGAGGTCGGTGAGATCTGCTACAAGGGGTTCAGTGTCTTCGCTGGCTACTGGAACAACCCGACGGCGACCGAGGAGGTCCTCTCCGCCGACGGCTGGTTCCGGACCGGTGACCTCGGCACCATCCGGGAGGACGGGTACCTGACGATCAACGGGCGCCTGAAGGACATGCTGATCCGTGGTGGAGAGAACATCTACCCGCGCGAGATCGAGGACCAGCTGATCGAGCACCCCGACGTCGCGGAGGTCGCGGTCATCGGCCTCCCGGATCCCGAGTGGGGCGAGGAGGTCGCGGCTGTGGTCCGTCTGCACGAAGGTCGGGTGGTCGACCAGGCGCAGCTCAGGGCTTTCCTCGTCGACCGGATCTCCGCTCACAAGGTGCCGCGACAGTGGTTCTTCCTCGACGCCTTCCCGGTGACGCTGAGTGGCAAGATCCAGAAGTTCGCGCTCCGCGAGTCCCTGATGCGTCAAGACGCCGAATGACACCGAGGGGAAGGACGGTCCGACCAGTGCGACGACTCGAGACGATCGCCGAGATGAACGCCCGTGGCGAGGCTGCGCTCGGCATCTTCGTCGGCAGCACCGACCCGTCGATCACGGAGTCGGTCGCCGCTGCGGGTTACGACTTCGTGGTCATCGACTGCGAGCACACACCTATGGATCCGCTCACGACGCTGCCGCACGTGCGTGCCGCGGAGGCCGCCGGCATCCGGGTCTTCGCCCGGCTGTGGGACCTCTCGCCTGCCGCCGTGCAGCGGTTCCTGGACATCGACGTCCAAGGACTGATCATCCCGCACGCCGACAGTGCCGAGAGCGTCGAAGCCGTGGTGGCGGCTACCCGCCGGCCACCGCGCGGAGTACGGGGCACCTGCCCGATCGTCAGAGGTGCCGGCTACTCCAGGGAGGGCTGGGACGAATACGTCGCCTCGTCCGAGGAGGACATCTTCATCAGCCCGATCATCGAGTCGGCGGCCGGCCTCGAGAACGTCGACGCGATCGCTGCTGTCGAAGGTGTGGACCTGGTGTACCTGGGCGCGGTCGACCTGGCGGCTGAGATGGGTGTGCCGGTCGCCTCGCCCGAGATCGCCGACGCTTGGCGCAGCGTCGCCGCGGCGGCCGAGCGGCACGGCAAGCGCGCCATGGGTCCTCTGCTTCCCGACGTGGACCAGAGCGAGGCGGGTGCGTTCGTGCTGGGGATGGACCTCGGCGTACTGACCGCCAGCCTTCGACAGCTGTTGGACTCGACGGCGCCGGCGGTTCGCAAGCGGATGAGGGCCGGCTGAGTCACAGCGATGCCGGGGTCCTGTCAGTTTCGTCAGTGCCGTCCGCCGCGTCCATGGGACATGCTCGGCGAGTAGGCCGGCACGAGTCAGGAGTGGTCACGACATGAGCCAGAGCAATGGACCGCTGTTGTCCGAGCGGCTGGGTGTCATGGTGGCCGAGACGCAGCTGGATGGCTTGCCGTCCGACGTGGTCGAGTACGGCAAGCGACTGTTGCTCGACACCTTGACCTGCATGGTCGGCGGGCAGGCCTTCACGGCCCGGCAGCAGGCGATGGTGAACGCGGCCACGGCGTGCGGTGGAGCCGGGACCTCGACCGCGCTGGTCTCCGGGGAGCAGCTCTCGCCCATGGGTGCCGCCATGGTGAACTCGGAGGCGGGCAGTGTGCTCGCAGCCAGCGACAGCTTCTTCTTCAGCCACGCCTCCACGATGATCCTCGCCAACGCGCTCGCGCTGACCGAGGCGAAGGATGGCAACGGTAAAGAGCTGTTGATGGCCTACCTGATGGGCCTCGAGACGGCATGTGTGCTCAACATCATGGCGCCGTCGAACCTGCCTCCCACGAGCGTCGGCGCAGCGGAGAAGAGGGTGACCGACGCCCAGCGGAGCTCGGCCAGCAGGCTCAACTACGTCGCGATCGGAGCAGCCGCCGCGGCTGCTCGCGCCATCGGCCTTGACGCCGTCCAGACCGCGCACGCACTGAGCATCGCCGCCGTCACGGCGCCGCCCCGCGCGGCGCCGCCCACGACGCGCCAGCGCAGCGTCAACTACATGTCCTACTACCCCCAGACGCAGACCTCGATGGCCGCCGCGCAGGTGGCGAAGCACGGCTTCACCGGCCACCTCGACGTGCTCGAGCAGCTCTTGGACACCCCGCTGTCCGACAACGTGCGGCAGGTCGACCAGCAGCGGGTCGCGGGCCGGATCGGCAGCAGGTGGTGGATCCTCGAGGACTCGATCAAGCGCTACCCGTCCTGCCGCTACGTCGGCGGCCCCCTGGAGCTCTTCGAGAAGATCCGCGACCGCGAGCAGCTGACGGCCGACGAGATCACGTACGTCGGGGTCAGGGTGACACCGCTGGTCGGCAACTTCGGTCCGATCGCCGATGCGAGCTACGAGCCGGACGCGGACGACCCGGACACGCTGCTGGACCTGCCGTTCAACACCCCTTACCTCATCGCGATGCTGGCCTACGGCTACCCGCCCGGGCCGGAGTGGTACGACCCGCAGAAGATCGCCGATCCGTCGGTGCGTGACTTCATGCAGCGCGTCCGGCTCGAGATCGACGAGCCGGCCGGGGAGGCGCTGCGCGAGAAGGCCACCGCCTCGGAGCACCTCCGCGTCGCGGAGAGCGGTGCCACCGGGCTGGTCGTCGAGGCGCGTGGCGCTCGGTTCGAGGAGACGTGCGGCCACGTCTACGGCGACCCGTGGTCGGAGGAGACCAGGGCGACCGACGAGTTCCACACCGAGAAGGCGCGGAACTACCTCGATCCCTTTCTGCCTGCGGGCCGTGCCGAGCAGCTCGTCGAGCACGTGCTGAGCATCGAGAAGACCGAGAGCCTGACGCCGCTGGTCGCGCTGTTGTCTCGATGACGTCCGACGGGAGCCTGGACCGTTGCCTCAGGTCGGCGAGTGTGCGATCATTGTATTCAATCGTGCACACCTTTAAGTGTGACAAGGGCCGCCGCGAAGCCGGCGGTCGTTCTACAGAGTCTGGAGTGGGTACGCATGGTCGGTAGGACGTCGTCGCCGCGGGTGATCGTCATCGGAGCGGGTTTTGCCGGGGTGACGATGGCGGTCAAGCTCAAGAAGGCAGGGTTCGACGACTTCACGGTGTTGGAAGCGGCCGATGGCCCGGGTGGGACATGGTGGCTGAACCACTATCCGGGGGCCGAGGTCGACGTGAACTCGACGGTGTATTCGCTGCCGTACCGCGACCACGTGTGGACGCGCACGCACGCTCGGCAACCTGAGCTCATGCGCTACATCGACGAGACGCTCGACATGTTCGACGTGCGCGATCACTTCCGGTTCGGTGTCAAGGTGCGAGAGGTGCGATGGGACGACGCCACGCACACCCACACCGTGACGACAGCCGCAGGGGAGCAGATCGAGTGCGATGTCGTCGTCTCCGCCGTCGGTCTGTTCAGTGATCCGAAGGACCCCTCGTGGCCCGGTCTCGAGAAGTTCCGAGGCCGGGTCTTCCACACCCAGCAGTGGCCCGACGACCTTGACGTGACGGGCAAACGGGTCGCCGTGGTCGGCACCGGCGCTTCGGCGGTGCAGATCATTCCGACGATCGCGCCGGACGTGAAGCAGCTGTACGTCTTCCAGCGCGAGCCGGGGTGGGTGCTCCCCAAGGGTGACCGTGACTACACCGAGGAGGACCTCAAGGAGCTGAACAACCCCTGGAGGCGCAAGTGGCGCCGTCTGAAGATGATGGCGAAGAACGAGATCGCCTACCTCTACCGTCCTGTCTACATCCTCGGCAGCGAGCGCAACGAGAAGGCCAAGGCCCTCGCGCTGCAGTACCTGGAGACGACCTTCGCGGACCGGCCGGACCTCAAGGAGGCGCTGACGCCGAAGTACGCGTTCTCGGGCAAGCGGCGCATCCTGACCGACGCCTACTTCCCGGCACTGAAGCGCGAGAACGTCGAGCTGGTGCCGCACAGCGTGTCGGAGCTGACCGAGACAGGGATCGTCGACAGCGAAGGTGTCGAGCGCGAGGTCGACATCGTAGTGGCAGCGATCGGCTTCAAGGCGAGCTCGTACCTGTCAACGCTGCAGGTGTACGGACGTGACGGATGCGACCTGCACGAGCAGTGGCGCGAGGGGGCTTACGCGTTCCTCGGGACAGCCGTCCCGAACTTCCCGAACTTCTACATGCTCTACGGACCGAACAGCAACGGCGCGGCGCCGATCACCTGGTTGCAGATGCAGCAGGCGGGCTACGTGGTGGCGAACCTCAGGCGCATGAAGAACGGCGGCGTCACTGCGATCGACGTCAAGCAGTCGTGGACGACTGTCTACAACAAGTGGCTGCAGCGCCGACTCGCCAAGACCGCGTGGGTCCACGGCAACAACTACTTCAAGGGCCCCAAGGGACAGATCGTGACCCAGTGGCGGGATGGGCTCGTCGTCTACTCCCTTCTCCTGAAGCTCCTTCGCCGCCCAGCGTCCGTCACCCGCTAGCCGCGGCGACGCCGCGACGACCGCACGAAAGGCCGACTCATGTCAGACCGGCAGCCCGCCCCGGCGTTGGCCGCCCGCCTCGACGAGCTCGAGCGTCGCCTCGCCGACCTCGAGGACGAGCGGGCCATCCGCGAGCTGCTGACGCGCTTCGGCTACGTGATGGACGTCGGCAGCGTCGATGACTTCGTGGATCTGTTCACTCCGGACGGCGCCGTCGACCTGGCCATGGGTTCCTCCTACGGCGAGTTCGCCGTGACGCGGCGGTGGGAGGGAAGCGAGCAGCTGCACCAGTTCCTCGCCGATCCCGAGGGGCTGTGGGACAGGTCCTGGTACGGCAACGTCATGCACGTTCAGGGCAACAATGTCGACATCACGGTCGAGGGCGAGGACGCCACCGCCCGCAGCTATGCCTTGAGCGTCGTCTTCCGTGAGGCAAAGGTCCAGCTGATCGGCGCATCGGCGAACCGCTGGCGGTTCAGGAAGGTCGACGGGGTGTGGCGGATCCGCGAGCGGGTGTTCCGCCCGGTGGCCCACGAGGAGTTCGCCGCCATGTTGCTCGGAGACGGCCAGTACGCCGCTCCTCGGTGGTGACCCGTCGCGAGGAATAAGGAACACTAGAGTTCTGTTCATATAAAAGTTTACATATATTCTGCACAACTACCACCCGGAGGAAGCACCATGCCCGTACTCGAGTTCAAGGACCCGAACACCAAGATCCTGGCTGCCCAGGAGGGGTTCCTGGTCAGCGTCATGAACGATGGGAACCTGCCGCGGCGGTTGATGGAGATCATCCGGCTGCGCATCGCCTTCCACAACCAGTGCCGGACCTGCATGGCGGTCCGCTACGAGGACGCGATCGAGGACGGGGTGACCGAGGACCTGGTGTGCTCACTCGAGAAGCCGCACGAGGCCCCCGACCTCACCGACGCAGAGCGTGCGGCGCTGCGCTTCGCGGACCTGTTCGCCACGAACCACCTCGCCATCGACGAGGCACTCGTGGCAGAGCTGCGCCGCCACTTCTCCGAGCGCGACATCCACGAGATCGCCTACAGCTGCGCCTGCTTCGTCGCCGGGGGCCGACTGTCCGCGCTCTCCTACGGTGTCGACGAGCTTCCCGAGTACTTCCAGAGCGACCCGACGTCGGGCGAGCGCCTCACTCCCTGGGGCACGCAGGAGACCGTGGTTATCCAGAACTTCACGCCGACAGAGACCGCCAACGCGTGAACCTCCTGGCGGCCGGCCTCCTTCGCGTAGGGAGCCTCCCGCCAGGTGAGAAGCGCCGTGTGGCTGGGTGCCGCCGTGGACCGGTCACACCGCTCGGGATCGTAAACCTCAACGGGATAGGAATTCAGCATGGGACGCATGGACGGCAAGGTCGTCTTCATCACCGGAGCCGGACGCGGCCAGGGGCGCTCGCACGCGCTGGTCCTGGCGAGGGAGGGCGCCGCCGGCGTCGTCGTCACCGACATCTGCGAAGACATCCCTGAGATGGCGCCCAACACCACGGCGACGCAGGCCGACCTCGACGAGACCGAGCGCCTCGTCAAGGAGATCGGCGTCCCTTGTCTGGCCATCAAGGCGGACGCCCGCCGGTCCGAGGAGATGGCAGCAGCGGTCCAGCGCACGATCGAGCAGTTCGGTCGCATCGACGTGCTGGCCGTCAACCACGGTGTGGCCGCCGCGCGGAACTGGCAGGACCAGACCGACGAGTTCTTCGACGCCACGATCGAGACCGATCTGTCCGCGGCCTGGCGGGTCACCAAGGCTGTGCTGCCGCACATGGTCGAGCAGGGGTCCGGCTCGATCATCTTCACGTCCTCCGTCTCCGGCGTCCAGCCGTTCCCGACGCTGACGGCGTACAGCGCCGCCAAGGCCGGCCTGATCGGGCTGATGAAGTCGTTGGCCAACGAGCTGGGCCCGCACTCCATCCGGGTCAACGCCGTGCTCCCGGGCGCCACTGGCACGTCGATGCTCCTCGACCAGCACGTCCTGGATGGGTTCCGCGGCGGGCCGGGTGGGACGATCGAGGACGTGCGGTTCCCTGCACGCGCCACGTTCCTGCTGCCCGTCGACTGGCTGGATCCCGAAGACATCTCCCACGGGGTGCTGTTCCTCGCATCGGACGAGGCGCGGCGCGTGACCGGTGTCGTCCTGCCGATCGACGGGGGCACCCTCGCCGGCGCTCCCGGCATTCCTCCCGTTGCTGCTGAGCGCATCGGCGCGCTCCAGTGGCAGATCGACAACCCGCAACCGCGCTGACCTGGCTTCGCGCCTGGCACGCCCCGCTCGGAGGGGCGTGCGAGCGTCGGTCAGCCGGCGTCGGCCCGGCGGTGCGCTGCGTCGGCC
Organism: Nocardioides immobilis; assembly: GCF_003515065.1. GTDB lineage: Bacteria > Actinomycetota > Actinomycetes > Propionibacteriales > Nocardioidaceae > Nocardioides > Nocardioides immobilis. Next base: position 21,141 of record NZ_QXGH01000018.1, on the reverse strand, counting down.
AGGTTCTGGATGCGCGACGGGTAGTAGGCGCGCATGCCGTCGATGATCTCGTCGGTCAAGCCGTCCGACTCGGGAGGAGAGACGACCCACTCCACTTCGGTAGCGGTCTCGGACGCCTGCGACAGGGTGATCCGGGCCGAGAGGCCGATGGTCGCTGGCCGGACGCTCTCGGTGACGCTGTAGACGAGGGTGTGGGTGCTCTCGTCGAGCTCGTCGAGCCGCTCCGTCGCTCCTCTCCCGTCCTTGAGCGTGACCCTCCGCAGCGACCCCACCCCGGAGCCCTCCGTCTCGCACGTCGACAGCCCGGGGTGCCACTCCTGGAGGCCGGCGAAGTCGGAGAGGATGGCCCAGACCTCGTCGATGGGCCGGTCGATCGTGCCGCGTGCGGTGATGTCCATTCAGATTTTCTATCAGTCGTCGCCGTCGGTGGCGACTGGCTGTAGCGCCAGTGCCGTCCGCGCCGGATCACGGTGAGACTGGACGACGCACGAGGAAAGGAGCCGATGATGGACGCTTCCTGTCCCCAGCCGGGGCTGAGCGGCAAGGTCGTCGTGGTCACCGGCGCGGCCAACGGCCAGGGCGCGGCCGAGGTCGACCTCCTGGCGCGCAGTGGTGCGCACGTCGTCGCACTGGACATCGCCGAGCCGGAGCCCGGCACGGTTCCCGACGGCGTGCAGTTCGTCCGCGGTGACGTGTCGGACCTCGATCAGTGGCAGGCGCTGGCGAAGTCGCTGGAGCAGCAGTACGGCCGGGTGGACGGACTGGTCAACAACGCGGCCATCTCAACTCCCAGGCCGCTGTTGACGACGCCGATGAACGACTACCACCGCGTCATGGCCATCAACATGACGGCGCCCCTGATGTCGATGCGCGCGCTGACCCCGCTGATGGGGGCAGGGTCGTCGATCGTCAACATCGGGTCGGTGGCGAGCATGGGAGCCAATCCGGGTCCTTACACCGTGAGCAAGTGGGGCATCCGCGGCCTGACGAGAGTCGCCGGGCTCACCTACGGCACCCGCGGTATCCGGGTGAACCTGGTCAATCCGGGACTGATCGACACCAAGATCGTGGCGGGCATGAACGAGACCAAGCGTGCGGCCGCGATCGCACTGACGACGCTGGGGCGGATCGGGCAGCCGCGCGACGTGGCGTCGATCGTGGTCTTCCTGCTGTCGGACCAGGCCTCATACATCAGCGGCGCGGAGATCACCGTCGACGGCGGCCGGTTCGGCCAGTCCGGCGCCAAGCCCTTCGCCGATGCCATCAAGGAGGGCCGATGAGCGCGGACCTGACCGGAAAGCTCGTGGTGGTGAGCTCGATGGGCACGCAGGTGGGGGTCGGCATCGCCGGAGGGCTGGCCGCCGCAGGAGCGCAGGTGATCCTGGCCGACCGGGCGACGCCAGCGGCGGAGCTGCCCGAGGAGATCGGCTTCGAGGTGCTCGACGGCGCCGAGCCCGCGAGCTGGACGCGTCTCGGCCGCACGCTCGAGGGTCGCCGGGTCGACGGCTACGTGCACTGCGGCAGGTTCGACCACCATGTGGGGATCGACGACGTGCAGCTGGACGACTGGAACAACGTCATCGCAGTCAACCTCACGGCCGTCGTCCTGGGACTGCAGACCCTGGTCCCGCTGATGCCCCCGGGTTCCAGCATCGTCAACATCGGCTCCGCGACGGCGTTCACGGCATTCCCCTCCGTCAGCGACACGGCAACGGCGTGGGCCCTACGCGGGTTGACGCACGCAGCGGACCTGGAGCTGGCCGACCTCGGGATCCGGATCAACGCGCTGCACTGCGGCTTCTTCGCCGAGGACCTGTCGGAGGCCCCGTCGGACTTCGAGGCCATCGCGATCAGGTCGACGACGCGCGGCCGGCTGGCGGAGCACCGCGACGTCGCGTCGTTCACCGCGTTCCTGCTCTCCGACGACAGCCAGTTCATGACGAGTGGCGACATCCGACTCGACGGCGGAGCGACCCCCCACGCGGGTTCCCGTATGGCCAAGGCCGGGATGACCGAGTGAGGCTGTGATGGCCCGGAGGCCGTCCAGCACGCGGACGACGGTCTTCGTGCTGGCGATGGGAGTCGGTGCCTTCGGCTTGTTGCAGTCCCTCATCCTCCCGGTGCTGCCGCAGGTGCAGCAGAGGTTCGAGACGGATCAGTCGACGACCGCCTGGGTCCTGACGTCGTACCTGCTGTCCGCGGCGGTGGCGGCCCCGCTGATCGGTCGCATCGGGGACGCCGTCGGCAAGCAGCGGATGTTGATCGTGACGCTCGGGCTGCTCGCCGTCGGATCCGCCATGGCAGCGCTCGCCCCCACGATCGAGTGGATGCTGGTGGCGCGGGTCGTGCAGGGCCTGGGCGGCGGGGTCATGCCGCTGTCCTTCGGCATCATCCGCGACGAGGTGGCGGCGGCACGGGCGCCCGTGGCGATCGGGATCGTTGCCTCCCTGGTGTCGGCCGCCTTCGGCATCGGCATCGTCCTCGCGGGTCCGATCGTCGAGGGGCTCGGCTACACGTGGCTGTTCTGGGTGCCGTCGATCGTCACGGCGCTGGCCGCGATTGGCGCGTTCGTGTTCGTCCCGGAGTCGCCGGTGAGACTGGTCGGCCGCATCAACCCGATACCCGCGTTGCTGCTCTCCGGGTGGCTGGTGCTCCTGCTGCTCGCCGTGAGCGAGGGGAACGACTGGGGGTGGGGCTCCCTGCGGATCCTCGCGATGCTCGGCTCAGCCGTCGTGCTGTTCGGGGGATGGGTGTGGGTCGAGCAGCGCATCAAGCTCCCGCTCATCGACATTCGACTCATGAGGTCGCGCGGGGTCTGGACCGCCAACGCCGTGGCCTTCGCCGTGGGCTTCGGCACCTTCGCCTCCTTGGCGTTCTTGCCGCAGATGCTGCAGGCGCCCACCCAGACCGGCTACGGCTTCGCCGCCACGATCACGGCCTCGGGTCTCGTCCTGCTGCCGGCCTCAGCTCTCGGGTTCGTGATGGGATGGATCGCGCCTCGTCTCGTCCGCCGGTTCTCGGCCAGGTCGGTCATCTGCGTCGGCGCGGCCTCCAACGCCTTCGCCTACGCAGCGGTCGGGCTGTTCCACGGGGAGCTGTGGCAGGTCGGACTGTGGATGGTGGTGCAGGGCATCGGCAACGGCTGCGTGGTGTCCAGCCTCGCCGGCGTCGTGCTGGGCGCGGTGCCTCCCCACCAAAGCGGGGTGGCCAGCGGGATGAACTCCAACATCCGCCTAGTCGGAGGTTCGATCGGCTCGGCGGTCATGGCCGGTATCGTCACCGCGCGCTCTGACGGGCACGGGTACGCGCTGGAGGCAGGCTACCGCAACGGATTCCTCGCGCTGGCGGTCGGCGCGCTGGCGGCCGTCGGGTTCGCACTGCTGATCCCGGCCCCCGAGGTCCTCCGCGCCCGTGGGCAGCGGGCGCCCTACAGGCTGCGGAAAGCCCGCATAGCCGTGTCCGACGAGGCGTCCACGACGCGGTCGCCGTAGGGCTCCAGGACTCGCGACTGGGTCGCGGCGAGGTGGTCGGCCGCGATGCTGGCCACCTTCTCGGCGTCGCCGGCGATCAATGCGGTGACGATGTGGCGGTGAGAGTCCAGGGCCTGGTGCTGCTGCTGGGGAAGGGGGTAACGCCCCTCCGCCGCGGCGATGTCGGCCCAGGCCTTCTCCTGGATGGACCAGACGGCGACCAGGCTGCGCACGACGAGCCGGCTCGTCTGGTTCGGCGACCAATCGACCATGATGTGGTGGAAGGATCGTGCCGCCGTGGTGAACTTCGTGCCGTCCCCCACGACGGCCTCGCTCTCGGCGATGCTCGCCTCGAGCGCTGGGACGACGGTGGACATCCGGTCCTCGCGGCTTGCGCAGGCCGCCGCGCACCGCGGCTCCAGATCGCGGATGGTCTCAGCCAGGTCGGCGAGCTTGATCCCTTGTCCCTGGAGTGACAGGCCCAGGGCGTAGGCGGCGGAGGACCAGTTCGGCGGATGGATGAACGCCCCACCGATCTTGCCGCGTCGCACCGTGATGAGGCCCTCGGCCTCCAGGATCCGCAGTGCCTCCCGTAACGACGGACCGCTGACGCCGTACTCCTCGGCCAGTTCGTTCTGCTTGGGCAAGGGCCCCGCGGGGTAGGTCCCCCGCAGCACTCGCCGGCGGATGTCGGCGGCGATCGTCTCCCCGATCCGCTCCTGCAACCGGGAGGGCCCCTTGGTTTCTTGCACAGCGTCTCCGTTATCCCGTCAGCCTTCCAGTATCCGGCAGCGTAACGGAAAGACTTGCAAGTTTTGCATCTTTGAGGCCGTTCCTGACGGGTTGTTGCGTGACGTCACCTGAGCGCGACCGTGGCGGTCACGGTGGTGCCGCGGCCCGTCGACGCGACGGTCAGCTGCCCGCCGTGGCGCGCGAGGGAGCGCCGCATCGAGGCCAATCCGTAGCCCTCGACTCCTCGTTGGTCGCCAACCCCGGCGCCGTCGTCGGAGATCACGAGCTCGATCTTCTCGGGTCTGACCGCGACGCTGAGCAGCACGTGGCGGGAACTCGCGTGCTTGGCGACGTTCGTCAGACACTCGCGAAGGACGCGAAGCATCAGATGCGACACCTCGTCCGGGACGTCGCGCGGCTCACCGGCAAAGGTGTCGTCGATCTCCAGCCCGTGGTCGCGACGCATCCGCTCGACGATCTCCCCCACTCCTGCACGCAACTCAGGCGTGACCGGGTCGGAGCGATCAACGATCATCTGTCGCAGGATCTTGTCGGCCGACGCCGCCAGCTCGCGCGACCGCAGGAGGCGATCGTGCGTCTCGGCCTCACCGGTGCTCTCCACTGCGAGATCCAGGTTCAACTGGATGCCGTAGAGCAGTTGCACCACGTCGTCGTGCAGGTCGTCGGCGAGGCGTTCCCGTTCGTCGACTTTGGCCAGCTGGATCCGTTGGTGCCAATGGCGTTCGCTCGACGCCTGCAGGGCGAACAGGCTCGCGACGCGCTCCAGGGCGGCGCGTTCCTCCGCATCGAAGCGGTTCGACCGGCGCAGCGCCAGCAACGTTCCGATGTGCTCGCCACTGAGCCGGATGGGCACGACGAACAGGCATCCGTCGGAGGTGTCGCTGATGTCGACGGAGTGCTCGAAGGAATCCGACAGCGGCTCGCCGAGATCCGCGAGCACTCGGGCCACGTAGTCGGCCACGTCCGGATCGGCGGCGACAATGTCGTGCGTGCCGTCGCGCTCGATGACCAGGGCGCTCGCCCCCACGGTGCGCTTGAGATCCTCGACGCCGCTCACGAGGTCGCGCAGACCGGACTCCTTGCTCGTGTTCGCGACGGCGACCGCGATCGCGGACACCGAAGCGGTCAGGTCGCCGCGTTGCCGCAGACGAGCCGCTGTGCGTGCGAACTCGACGACGGTGGCCAGGTGTGGGGCCAACCGCTCGATCATCTCGAGGAGCTCTGGGGACGGATGGTCTTCCATGGCGATCGACAGGACGCCGATCCGGCGTCCGGCCGCATTCAGCTGGATCTGGACCAGCCGCTCGATCTCGAACCGGACCGGCTGATCCTTCAGGACACCCGGATCGGTCAACGCGCGATCAGTCACCCACGACGTCCCGGTGAGAAAGACCCGGACCGTGCTGCTGCGCAGATCCGTGAGGCTCGTCTGCCACATGTCGACGGGAAAGGTGCTGGAAACCATCCTGAGGACGTCCTGGCGCTCGTCCCAAAGGGCAAGTCCCGATCGCACGTTCCCGAAGACCGAGGCGAGCACCGGATCGAGCATCGCGCTCAGCTCGTCGATCCTCGTCACTGAGGCGGCGCGACGATTGACCTCGTCGAGCGCTTCGAGCAGACCGTCGAGGTAGCGAGAGGCCGCGGGTGCCCGCGGGGCGAGCGCGACCGCGAAATGCCGCGCGAACGCGTCCGCCAGGGAGCGCTCGTCCGCCGAGAAGTCGCCACGGTCACGCAGAGCCGCGACAACGCCCACGAGCAGTCCGTCCTGGTGCACGGGGGCGATTAGCCCGACGCGAAGGGCTGTGCCCTCGAGACCCTCGTCAGGGAGACCATCACCGGGAACGACCTGACGTGCCGTCGTGGTGGCTGACCGGTCGAAGGCGGCGCACCACTGCGCCCCCAAGCGCGCCAGGGCCTCGGTGTCGATGGGTTCGAACCCGTCGGCCACCAGGACGCTCGTGCCGCCCGTACCGGTGCGGGTGAGGGACAGGACGTTGGAGGAGAGCGCGCGAACCGCGGTCCGCGCCAGGTCCACGATGCTGGGTGACCAACCATCCGGATGGGACACGCTCACCGTCGACCGCCACTCACGTTGTCGGAGGCGCGACCGAGCCGAGGAAGCGTTCGTCGGGCGGTTGGACGTACCCCGCCTGAATGGCCTTGGCGATCAGGTCGGTCTTGGAACGAGCCCCGAAGCGGTTCTTGAGGTTCTGGATGTGGAACCTGACGGTGGACTCGCTGATGAACAGCCGAGCGCCGATCTCGTGATAGGTAAGTCCGTCGGCCGCGAGGTCGAGCACCGCCTGCTGCTGGGGTGTCGGAGGGGCCGTGGCGACCTGTTTGGACAGCAGGTCGTGAAGCTGTTGGACGATCTGCGGGGCGTCGTGGGGCGCAGCGCTCCGGTGCTCGATGATCACCTCGTCGAGGGTCTTGCGGAGGGCGGCGAGTCCCGACCCCTTCGTCAGGTAGCCGGCCGCTCCGGCCGTGAGTGCCTGGCGCACGAGCCTCTCGTTCAGGTAGGAGCTGAGCATGATCACCCGGAGGTCGGGCCGGGCGCGCAGGAGCTGACGACAAACCTCGTCGCCGGACATGTCGGGCAACCGGAAGTCGACGATCGCTACCTGCGGACGGGTGCGGGCCGCGATCTCGAGCGCGGAACGACCGTTCTCGGCGGTGCCGACCACTTCGTAGCGGGGATCGCTCGCCAGGACGGAGGACAGACCCTCGCGCACGACCTCGTGGTCGTCCACGATCAAGATCCGGACGGCACCGACCGAATCATCCGGCATAGAAGGAGTCTCGCAGAGCACCGGCGTGAGCGAAAGCGATGGCAACCTACCGGAGTCCGCTTCTCTAGACGAACGGCTGTCCGCACAGCACGAGGCTGCGAGGTGCGCTGGAGTTGAAGCTGTCGAGGTCGGCGTGCCCATCTCGGCTCTCGATGGCCTCCAGGAATTCCTTCTTCGACTCGAAGGTGATGATGGCGACACCGGCGTACGACGGTTCACTGAACGTCTGCTCGAACTGGTCCAGCTCCTCGTCGATAGGCCAGATGACGTAGTCGATCAACCCGGGCAGTGCCAGGACCTTGGGGACGTGAAGCTCGGTCCACCACGCCCTCCACTCGGTGACCGAGAGTTCTTCGGGCCGGCTCAGGAGTCCGATCACTGAGTACATCCGGGGGGCTCCTCGGGTTTCGGCGTCAGCCGGCGGCGAGCGCCGCCGGGGCCTCTGTGATGGTCCACCCGGTCGTGCGGGGCGTCAACGGATCGGAGGTCGTCCGCCGCGAGGACTAGCGGAATCGACGGGCGAAGAGGGGTCGCGGCGCCTCTACGCTCGGAAGACACGGTCAACACGAGGAGCTCCAGGTGCAGAACGACGATCACGACACGGCTCAGGGCCGACGGCCGCTGCGTTTCGCCCTGTTCACCACGAACTCCCCGTCCGGCTTCCCGGGCTCGCCCTGGAGCCAGCCTCTGGCACGCGACCACGACTATCGCTCGCTGGACTCCTGGATGGATCTGGCGCGCAAGCTCGAAGCGGCCCGGTTCGACACGATCTTCTGGGCCGATCACTCCGGCGTGTACGACACCTATGAGGGATCACGTGACGCAACGGTGCGCCAAGCGGTCCAGTTCCCGATCAACGACCCCTCGGCACTCGTCTCGGCACTCGCCACGGTCACCGAGCACCTCGGCTTCGCCTTCAGCGCGAACGTGATCCAGGAGCCTCCCTTCAGCTTCGCCCGCCGCGTCGCCACACTCGACCACCTGACGAAGGGGCGTGTGGCCTGGAACATCGTCACGTCGTTCCAGATGTCGGCTTGGCGCAACGTCGGGCACGAGACGGTGGCGGGTCACGCCGAGCGTTACGCGCGCGCGGCGGACTACGTCGACGTTGTCTACAAGCTGCTCGAGGGCAGCTGGGAGGACAGGGCCGTCGTCCGCGACCTGACCACCGGGATCTACGCAGATCCGTCCGCTATCCACAGCATCGATCACGTGGGGGAGTTCTACAGCTCAGCGGGACCAGCCGTCACGGAGCCATCTCCGCAGCGCCTGCCAGTGCTCTTCCAGGCGGGTAGCTCAAGCGATGGGCGAGCCTTCGCGGCACGCAACGCGGAGGCGATCTTCATCGGTGCGAAGAACCCCCGTGGGGCAGCCTCGGTCATCGACGACATGCGCGCTCGCGTCCGTGACGAGGGCCGGCACTCCGACGACCTGCTCGTGTTCCAGCAACTGTCGTGCATCGTGGGTCGCACCGAGGAAGAGGCCAAGGCCAAGGCCGAGGAGCTGCGGGCGTCCATCAACGACGAGGCGAACTTGGCGTACACCAGTGCGACGATGGGTCTGGACCTGAGTGCGGTGGACCTGGACACCCCGATCGGACAGCTCGACACCGACGCGATGCAGGGCAAGCTGCGCGCGCTGGCAGAGGCTGCGCCGGACAAGGCCTGGACCTTCCGCGAGGTCGTCTCCACTCTGACGGCGCCCCAGGTGGTGGGGACCGGCGAGCAGATCGCCGACTACGTCGAGGCGTACGCCGCAGTGGGCGTGACCGGGATGAACGTCGCGTTCCTCAACGGTCTGGGTGAGCTCGAGGACTTCACGCGGTACGCCGTACCCGAACTGCAGCGTCGTGGCCTGATGCAGACCGAGTACCTGCCGGGTACGTTGCGAGAGAAGTGGTCCGGATCGCCCCGGGTCAACGAACGGCATCCGGCAGCGAGCTACCGCCGCATTGCAGCAGAGATCGGTCACTCGTGACGCCCAAGGGCGGGACGATCACACCAGAGGCCTTCCGACGGGTCCTCGGGCAGTTCCCCACCGGGGTGGCGGTCGTGACGAGCGTCGGCCGCGACGGGAAACCCGTCGGTATGGTCGTGGGTTCGTTCACGTCAGTGTCGTTGGACCCGCCATTGGTCGGCTTCCTCCCCGCGGTGACATCGACGACCTGGCCGAAGATCGAGGCAGCCGGCAGGTTCTGCGTCAACATCCTCGGTGCCGAGCAGGAGCGCTTGTGCCGGGACTTCAGCCGGTCGGGGTCGGACAAGTTCGCCGGTGTGTCGTGGTTCCCCTCGCCGGGGGGCGCGCCGGTGCTCACCGACTCCCTTGCGTGGATCGACTGCGAGATCGACCGGGTCGACCCGGCTGGAGACCATGTGATCGTCCTCGGCGCCGTCACCGGCATGCAGGCGCAGTCGCAGTCTTCGCCGCTGGTGTTCTTCCGGGGAGGCTACGGCGGCTTCCGGCCCGGTGCCCTCGTCGCGGGTGATCCCCAGGGTGACCTGGTGATGCCCTTGCGCATCGTCGATCTGGCCCGGCAGGACATCGACGCACTGTCCGAGCGGTGGAGCACCCAGTGCGCCGTGACCGCGATGGTCGGCGACGAGGTCGTGGTCCTTGCGGTCGCCGGAGCGGCGGAGGGTGCCGCATCGAACGCATTCATCGGGGGGCGCAACCGGGCGGTGCCGCCGATCGGCGCGTCGTTCATGGCGTGGCAGCCCGACGAGAGGGTGGCCGCCTGGTTGCGGTCGGCCCCGCCCGATCAGGACGGTGAGTCCTTGCTCGCGCGCCTCAAGGCGATGAAGAACCGCGGTTATGCAGTGTCGCTCGAGGGTGGCGCGGTCCGCGACTGGCAGCAGGTGATGGCCGGCGCGACGGCCGGCGACCCTGCTCACCGGCACCTGCCGGAGAACCTGACCCAGTCGTTCGGGGCCCAGTTCGAAGCGGCCGACGCCGACCGTGTCCGCAACGTCCACGTCCCGGTCCTGGGTCCGGACGGCCGGGTGGGGGTCGTGCTGAACGTCGGAGGTTTCACCCCGCTCGACGCCGCATCGTTGTCCGACCTCATCGCCGACGTCCGCACCGTGGCCGACAACATCAGCCGTCGAGTGGCGGTCCAGAGCTGACGGTGCCCGCCCGTGGCCGGCACGCCGAGACCAGACCTGCCGTCCGGGACGCCCACCACCAAGGAGATGCAGCACATGAAGCCGTTCAGGCGAGCAGCAACACCGGCTGTCGCGGGTGAGCTGAAGGACGCGAGGATCATCGCCCGCGGCCTTGAGTTTCCCGAGGGGCCGGTCGCCATGTCCGACGGCAGCGTGATCCTCGGGGAGATCAAGGGTGGCGCGATCACCCGGATCGATCCGGACGGGACGGTCGAGCGGATTGCAAGCTGCATCGGGGGGCCGAGCGGGCTCGCCCTGGGGCCCGACGGCGCAATGTACGTCTGCGCCAGTGGCTGGTCCCCTGATGGAAACATCGGCGGGCGGATCGACCGTCTCGACCTGAAGACGGGGACGGTCGACGTCCTCTACGACGGGTTCGAAGGCAGGCGTCTGTCAGCCCCGAACGACATCGTCTTCGACCAGCACGGCGGGTTCTACTTCACCGACTACGGAGCTGTCACTCCGACCAATCACGAGCGGGGCGCCCTCTACTACGCCTCGATCGACGGGTCGAGCATGGTGAAGCTCAGGGACGCGCACTTCGGCCCGGTCGGGATTGGCTTCCCCAACGGGATCGGCATCACGCCCGACGGGCAGAACCTGCTGTACGTGGAAACCTTCACCGCGCGGCTCTTCTCGAGCCGGATCGTGGCGCCTGGCGTCCTCGACGCGGAGCAGTCGGTGGACGACAGCTTCCTCTTCGGCGCCAACGGGGTCGAATGGTTTGACGGCCTCGACGTCGATGCAGCGGGGAACGTGTGCGTAGCAACCCTGCGGAGCGGCTGCATCACCGTCGTGGCACACGACGGATCGGCCGCGAGCCTGGTTGGTCTGCCTGAGGAGGTGTGGGAGCCCCTCCCCACGAACCTGTGCTTCGGCGGGCAGGACAAGAGCACGGTGTTCGTCACCCTCTCGGCCTCAGGCACTCTCCTCGAGGCGCCTTGGCCGGTGATCGGCGCCGCACGGCCCGCGAGCAGCGCCTGACCGAGCCCGCGCGCAGCGATCCCAGATGCGTCGGGCCTCTGGGCTCGGGACCTTGACACCTAAACTTTTTAAAGATTAACATGAAGAACCGTCGAGAGAGCGGAGACAGAATGCTCGACTACACCGAGTCCCCGGAGGTCCTTGATCTGCGGTCGAGGATTCGTCACCTGATCGACGAGATGATCCCGGACGGTTATCTCGGCGCGTTCACCGACGACCCGAACGACCTGAAGATCGCCGAGGAGTTCTGTCAGGCGCTCGGTCGTCACCGTCTCCTCGCGTTGGCGTGGCCCGTGGACTTCGGCGGAGGCGGCGCCTCCTCCTGGGAGCAGACCGCGCTCCGTGAGGAGATGTGGGCTGCTCATGAGCCTCGCGGTGCCCAGTACATGGGGATCAACTGGGTGGGCCCGGTCATCATGCGGCACGGCACGAAGGAACAGCAGGAGGCGTTCCTGCCACCGATCGCCGCCGGCGAGGTCATCTGGTGCCAGGGGTTTTCCGAGCCGGGCGCTGGTTCCGACCTCCCCGCCCTCCGGACGTCCGCCCGCCGCACCGAAGGGGGGTGGCACATCAACGGCCAGAAGATTTGGACGTCGTACGCGCGCATGGCGCAGTGGTGCTTCCTCCTGGCCAGGACCGGGGCTCCGGGCGGCCGCAAGGACGGCATCACCGTCTTCCTGCTCGACATGCAGCAGCCCGGCGTCGAGGCGCGGCCCGTGCACAGCATGCTCGGAAACCATCACTTGAACGAGATCTACTTCACCGACGCATTCGTGCCGGATGCGCAGGTGCTCGGAACGGTCGGCGACGGCTGGTCGATCATCACCGACGTCCTGGCCTTCGAGCGCGTCGGAATCGCGCGGTACGCCCGATGTGAGCGGCTACTCTCCGAGGCCCCCACGGCACTGGCCGACCGGTGGCAGACGATGCCCGCTGGCCTGGTCGCCCGGTGGGCCCGCGCACTGGTACGCACGCGAGAGGCTCGCCTGCTGGCCTACAAGGTCGTCGACCACCAGAACCAGGGTGGGCTGAATCCCGCCGACGCCGCGGCTTACCGCATGGCGGTGACCACGCTCGACCAGGAGGTCGCGGAGGTCCTCATGGACCTGGTGGGACCGAAAGCCCTGGACGCCCGATCGGACCAGCCCGAGTTCCAGCGAGCCGTGGAGGATCACTGGCGTTATGCCCAGGCCTCCACGGTGGCCTCCGGCACGATCGAGATGCAGAAGCAGCTCCTGGGCAAGAAACTGGTGTCGCTGTGATCAGCCGGTTGTCAGCAGAGGCCATCGACCTCGGCGCAGGTGTGCGCTCGGTCCTGGCGGGGGCAGGCGGAGTCGAGCTCGTGCGTCGATACCTCGTCGACCCCGCGTCACGTGAGCAGGAGATCGAGTCATTGCTGCAGCCCCTGGGGCTGTGGGACCTCGACGTGACCGACTCGCAGATCGAGCTCGAGGCGGCCGCCGAGGCCTGTCGGGTGGGGGGCACGACGGCGTTGCCCTATCCGATCGCCGAACGTCTCGCCAGCGGTTCGGCCGGCTCCTGGGCGACTCTGGTGGACGGTCCGGGACCGGCGCTGATCGCACACGGCGACCTCGAGGGTCCCTGGCAGGCGCTCGACCTGGCCGGACGGACCTTCACCGTGACCGGTGCCGGCGGTGGAGTGGTGGGGGGCAGGCTCGCGCCGTTCCTCGGCGCTGTCGAGGTGAGCACCAGTGACAGCGTCGATGATCCCGCTCTCGCCGCCCGGGTGGGGACGTTGCAGTCGTGGTGGTTGCTCGGGGTCCTGCAGCGCGCGGTCGACGACACGCGTGTCTACCTGACGGAGCGCGAGCAGTTCGGTCGACAGCTGGCCCAGTTCCAGGCACTGCGCTTCCAGCTGGCCGACATGTCAGTGGCCGTCCAACGCTCCGAGGAGCTGGCGAAGTACACCGCGTGGTCACTGGCCCACCACGATCCCTCCGAGCAGGTTGTCGATGCGATCGCGTTACGGCAGGGGCTGATCCAAGCATGCGAGACGGTGTTGCGGGGAAGTCACCAGCTCTATGGCGCGATGGGCTTCTGTGATGAGACCGATGTGTCCATCTTGTCGAGGTTGAGCCACTCCGTGCGGCGACTGCCGGTAGGCGAAGAGGATCTCGCGACGCTGCTCGGAACGATGATCCTCGATCGCGGGTTCCGTGGACCCTTTGCCACCCTCGGCGGGCCGATCGAGGCCAGGGCGTGACGGTGCGCGCTGTCGAACGTCCGGCCGACCTGCGCGGGTGGTTCGGCGATCATGTCGAAGAGCTGCGTGCGTTCGTCCCGGTTGACGGCGAGTCGCTCGACGACCGGGTCGCGCGAGGCGCGGCGATGCTCGGTTTCCTCCACGGCGCCGGCGTGATGGGCCGGGGGTGGCCGGAGGCCTGGGGCGGCGCGGGTGGCACGGCCATCGATCGCGCGCTGGTCTACGACCTGCTTGTGCGCAGCGGCCTCGACCTTCCGGAGTCGCTCGCGCCCCTCGAGGTCCTCGGCTCCGCGCTCTCCGCTTATGCCCCGGAGCTCGCGGCCACCCACGTGCCGCGGGTGCTTCGGGGGCAGGAACTGTGGTGCCAGGGATTTTCCGAGCCAGATGCCGGCAGTGATCTCGCGAGCCTGAGGACCCGGGCACACCGGTCGGCGGAGGGCTGGGTGCTCACGGGCCAGAAGGTGTGGACCTCGCTCGGCCACCTCGCCGACTACTGCGGGGTGCTGGCTCGCACCGGCACCACGGACGAGCGTCACCGCGGTCTGACTCTGTTCTGGGTCGACATGCGGGCGGACGGAGTGGGCGCGCGGCCGCTCCAGACCCTGACTGGCGAGGACGAGTTCGCGGAGGTGTTCCTGGACGAGGTGGTCGTCGACGACAGCTGCGTCATCGGCGAGGTCGGCCAGGGGTGGGCCGTGGCGATGCACCTGTTGCAGTACGAACGCGGCATGTGGGCCTGGCAGCGTCAAGCCATGCTCCACCAGGCTCTCGAGATCGCGATGGCGCACGACGAGATGGATGAGGTCCCCGTCGATGCCATAGGGCACGCCTTCTGCGTATTGTCATCGGTACGGGCTCGCAGTGCGCGAACCATCGAGCGGCTGAGTCGCGGTGAGATCGTGGGACCCGAGGTCAGCATCGACAAGATCCTCCTGGGCCGGGCGGAGCAGGCGGTCAACGACGTCGTCCGGCTGGCGCTCGGTCGTGACTTCGCGACGTCGGACGCCGCGGCCGCCGAGCGTGCCCGCGGTGCGTGGTTCTACAGCCGGGCCGCGTCCATCTACGGGGGAGCCGTCGAGGTGCAGCTCGACCTGGTGGCTCAGCGTGTCATCGGGCTGCCGCGAGGCACGCGGTGATGGAGGACATGGAGCAGGACCTGCGCGACTCGCTGCGAGCGCTGATGGGCTCCCGGTCCTTCTTGGACGCTGAGACGTTGTTCGACTCGGGGTGGGACGAGGTCTTAGAGGAGAGCCCGCGGCTGGCCGTCCGGACGTTGTTCGAGGAGGCGGGTCGCGGCGCCGTGGCGACGGCCGGTCTCGACGTGCTGATCTCTCTGGCCCTCGCGCCAGAGCGCGAAGTGCTCCGTGTTCTCGCCGTGCAGAGCCGCTCGCTCGAGGGCGTCGACGAGGACGGGGTCGTCATGGTCGAGCGAGCCGTGGTGACTACTGACCCGGACGTCGTGGTGATCGTGGATCGTCGCGGTGCTGACGTCGTCGGCGCCGCCGAGGTCGAGCCCGGCACCGGCTGGACTGTCGAGCAGGTCGCCGGCGCAGATACCGACTCCAGGCTGCGCCTGCTCTCGGGCCGCGGGCGGATTCGACGCCGACTGTCCGCCCCGGAGACGGAGGCGATGGACCGGATGGTCCTGCTCGCCCTGAGTCACGAGCGGTGCGGAGCAGCGCGGGGACTCCTCGACGTCGCGGTCGGCCACGTCCGGGAGCGACACCAGTTCGGCGTTCCGATAGGAAGTCTGCAGGCCGTCCAGCACCGTCTGGCCGGCGTCGAGGTTGCCGTGGAGGCGGCGCTGTCGTCATTGGACGCGGCGTGGGACACGGACGACGAGGTCGCGACGCTGGTCGCCGTCGCAGCGTCGGCGAGGGCGTTGTCGGAGGCGGTGCGCGACTGCCTGCAGGTGTGTGGGGGGATGGGCTTCACCGACGAATTCCCTCTCGCCAGGCTGATGCGGCGCGCTGTCGTGCTGGAAGGATCGGGCCCCTCGACACGCGACGCGGAGACCGCGATCGGACGGCGCTTGGTCGAGTCCGGAGTTGTCAGGATCGGCGAGATCGATCGACCTACCGAAGGACAAGCATGAGCGACGCGACTCCCAAGTTGGTCAGGGTCGTCGACGCCTGGATCCAGCCGTGGAACGACGTCGTGGTCGATGCCCTTCCGTGGCAGACGCTCAACGTCCTGCGCCGCTACGGCCAGACCAGGCTGATGGAAGGCGTCAGCCTCGAGGAGATGTACGACGAGCTCGACCGGTCGTCCGTCGACGTGTTCCTCGTCTCCGGGGGGCCGGCGACGCCGGCGTCCGAGGTCTTCAAGACCCTCGATGCGCGGCCCGACGACACGGTGGGAGTCGTCTGGGTCGACCCGACGCAGGGGATCACCGCCTCGTTGCGCGAGCTTGAGCGGATCGTCGCCGAGCACCGGGTCTGCGGAGTGAAGCTGGAGCCGTTCTATCTCCGCCGTGATCCCACGGATCGAGTCTTCTACCCGCTCTACGCCAAGTGCGAGGAGCTGGGCTTGACGCTCCAGACGCAGGTCGGAGGGACGGGTCCCCTCTTCCCGTCATCCACGGGACGACCGCTGCACATCGACGACGTCGCTTTGGACTTCCCGGACCTGTCGATCGTCTGCGGGCACGTGGGCTCGCCGTGGGCCGAGGAGATGATTCACGTGGCGTGGAAGCACGAGAACGTCTACATCGACACCTCGGCACGGCTTCCGCGACACTTCGAGCCCGGCTTCAGCAAGTTCCTCCGGTCCTACGGGCAGGACAAGTGCATCTTCGGCACCGACTGGCCCCTGCTCGACTTCGACTCGACCCTCGCGCAGGTCGACACGCTGGAGCTGGAGCCCACGGTGCGCACCAAGTTCCTGGCCGGCAACGCGATCCGGGCGTTCGGGCTAGGGCGGTTCGGGTTCGAGGCCGTGCGGGACGACTCATGAGCGCGCGCGACTCGATGTTCTCCCTCGACGGCAAGAGGATCATCGTGACCGGGGCGACCGCCGGCATCGGCCGCAGCCTGGCGGGGGCGCTCGTCCGGCAGGGCGCGCAAGTCGTCCTGCTGGCGCGGCGCAAGGAGCTGCTCGACACCGTTGTCGCCGAGCTCGGTGACAACGCCAGCGCGATCGCGGTCGACCTCTCCGATGCCGGGGATACCCGATCCGCCATCTCCGAGGCGATCGACACCATGGGCGGGGTCGAGGTGCTCGTCAACAACGCCGCCTACATCGCCGGCGGGCGGCGGGCCGAGGACGAGACGCTCGAGGACATCACGCAGACGTTGAACGTCAACCTCGTCGCGCCGATCGTCGCTGCCCAGACCGTGTTCCCCTTCATGAAGGCGGCAGGAGCAGGGTCGATCATCAACGTCACCTCGGTGGTCGCCTCGGTAGGTATCGGACGTCTGCCGCAGGCGGTCTACAGCGCGAGCAAGGGCGGGCTCACGGCAATCACGAGGGAGTGGGCGGCGCAGTGGAGCCGCTACGGCATCCGGATCAACGCGCTCGCTCCCGGCTTCATCCGCACCGAGATGACCGACGCGACCCTCGAGGTCGACAAGATCCGCGACTGGGTCGAGGCCAACACGATGCTGCCCCGCATCGGAACGCCGGAGGACTTCGACGGCATGGTCGTCTACCTGGCCAGCGACAGCAGCTCGTTCGTCACCGGCCAGGTGTTGACCGTCGACGGCGGTTGGACGGCGCGATGACCGCCATCCGCGGACGGATCACGTGCGGGTTCTCGACGGGCCCTGACAGTTCGAGAGCTGAAGGAGACCAGTGATGGGCGAACGCCTCACGATCGCCGTCATCGGCGGCACCGGACCCCAGGGCCGCGGTCTGGCCTACCGGTTCGCCCTCGCCCAGCACGATGTGGCGCTCGGCTCCCGTGATGCAGGCCGCGCGAGCGAGAAGGCCGACCAGCTAGCCGGGAAGATCGTCATTAGCTGGGTGAACCCGTTGGGCTTTGACCGGGCCGGGCCGTTCGGCCTGGTGCTGGAGGAGTCCGCGGCGCAGGAGGCCCAGCGCTTGGTCCCGTCGGCGAGGGTCGTCGGCGCGCCGACGCGGTGAACATGGGACGCGGTTCATGGCGACGGACGAGGCTCCGATCCACGAGAACGTCAAGGCCCAGATCGTGGCGAACTCGGAACGGGACACTGTGATGGTCTTCCGAGAGTTCAAGAACAGCGCGCGGGTGGCGAGGAACGAGATCTCCGAGCAGGTGGCCGAGATCGGGTCCCGTCCCGGTGTGGCTTTCGCCGACGTGGCCGAGCTCGCATCGGGTGTGCGCGGCCGGGCAAAGGTTCTGGTCGAGGGGGACGTCGAGGGCGGCATGTGGTGGGCCGGCCAGACCCAGGGTCTGATCCACGAGGTGGACTCGGTGAGGGTCCGCAGCATCATTCGCGACGCGGAAAGAACGATCGACCGCCTTCCGGAGCTGGTCCACACCATCGACAGCGCGCACGTTGATGGGGAGCGATGATGAGTCAACGACGCTTCTGGACGACGACGTGAGCGACCCGATCGCGCTCGGCCTCGACCTCGCCTCCACGACGTCGCCGAGCGTGCCGCCGCTCCCAACGGTGCTGGTACCCGTCGGGTCTGTGGAGCAGCACGGCCCACACCTGCCGCTCGACACAAACACCGTGATCGCGACCGCAGTTGCAACTCGTGCCGCGGAGGTGCTCCACGCTGACGGCCGTTCGATCCTGGTCGCGCCCGCCATCAGCTATGGGTCCAGCGGCGAGCACCAAGACTTCGCCGGAACCAGCTCGATCGGCCAAGCGGTCCTCCAACAGACGATGGTGGAACTAGCCCGGTCGATGCGAACTTGGGCTGCTGAGGTGGTCTTCGTGAATGCTCACGTCGGAAACCTGGAGTCCTTGAGATCCGCAGTTCGCCAGCTTCTCGATGAAGGCCATGACGTCGGTTGGGTGGCGTGCTCCCTCGAGGAGCCCGGTCTTCACGCCGGCCGTGTCGAGACATCGCTCATGCTGTACCTCGCCCCGTGGAATGTGCGCCTGAAGCGCGCGGAGGCCGGCAACACCCACGCATCGCCCAACCTCCTGGCCGAGATCAAGGCTCGTGGCGTCAGAGCCGTCTCGGTGAACGGTGTGCTGGGTGATCCGACAGGAGCGAGCGCGAACGAAGGTAAAGCTGCGCTCGACACCATGGTCAGCGACGTGCTGCGCGCCGTTCAAACCGTTGCCGGCCACAAGCGGTCCGAAGCAGCCGACGTGAAGGGGTGAGCCGATGTGAGGACCTCCTTGGTCCCGGATGTGCCCCAGCACCGATCTGGTGGTCGGCGGACCGACACCTAGTCCTGGCCGGCCCTCCCAGCCAGACGAACAACTCACATCGAAGGAACTTCCTACAATGACCACCTCCCCCTGCCGGGCGCCGGTCTCATGACCCAGTTTGCTCACCCGGTCTTGGACGGCGTACCAACCGGCCTCCTGGTCGCCGGTGAGTGGGTGACCACTGGTCGCACCCTGGACGTGCGCGACCCGGCCACCGGCGGTGTTCTTGCCTCAGTCGCCGACGCCACTGTCGGCGAGGCCATCGACGCCGTGGCCGCCGCGCACACGGCCTTCCCCGGCTGGGCTGGTACGGCGCCGAGACTACGTGCCGAGATCCTGCGCTGCGCCTACGAGATCATGGCCGCAGAACAGCAGCAGTGCGCTCGGCTGATCGCCCTCGAGAACGGCAAGGCCTGGGCCGACGCGATGGCCGAAGCGGCGTACGCCGCCGAGTTCTTCCGCTGGTTCAGCGAAGAAGCGTCCCGCATCGTTGGCGACTTCCGGCTGGCTCCCAACGCCGACAAGACGATCATCGTCGACCACCGCCCGATGGGCGTGGCGTACATGACCACGCCGTGGAACTTCCCGGCGGCGATGGCGACCCGAAAGCTTGCTCCCGCGTTGGCCGCCGGCTGCACGGCAGTGCTCAAGCCGGCCAAGGAGACCCCGCTGACCGCGCTCTGGGTGGCCGAGGTGCTGCAACGAGCCGGCGTTCCGCGGGGGGTGGTCAACGTGGTGACCACGTCCGACCCCGGAGGGCAGTCAGCAGCCGTCCTGGCGGACGAGCGGGTGTCCACGCTCTCCTTCACCGGTTCGACGTACGTAGGCAAGCTGCTTCTCGAGAAGACCGGCCAGCGGGCGCTGCCGGCCTCCATGGAGCTGGGAGGCAACGCCCCGCTGCTGGTGTTGGAGGGAGCGGACCTCGACACCGCTGTCGAGGGTGCGATGGTGGCCAAGATGCGCAACGGCGGATCCGCGTGCACTGCGGCCAACCGGTTCTACATCCACGAGTCGCTCGCAGAGCCGTTCGCGACTGAGTTCGAACGGGCTTTGGCTGGACTGCGGGTCGGTCCCGGCATCGACCCCACCAACGACCTCGGCGCTCTGGTCAGTACTGCCGAGCGCGACAAGATCCTGGATCTCCTGAGTGCCGCCGAGGACGAGGGTGGCCGCGTCGCGACGACCTCGAGAGTGCCCGAAGAAGGCGCCTTCATGGCGCCGTGCCTGGTCCGCGGCGTCGAGCACGGACAAACTCTTACGCGCCAGGAGATCTTCGGTCCGGTCGCGCCGATCGTGACCTTCGAGACCACTGACCAAGCGGTCGCGATGGCCGACGACAGCCAGTACGGCCTCATCTCCTACGTGTTCGCCCCGGACTCAGGCACGGGGATGCGCGTCGCCCAGCGGATGGAGTCCGGGATGGTTGCCGTCAACCGCGGCACGGCCTCGGATCCGGCGGCTCCGTTCGGTGGCATGAAGGAGTCCGGCTTGGGCCGCGAGGGCGGATTCGCCGGGATCCACGAGTACTTGGAGACGCAGTACATCGCCGTGGACCTGTGATGCGAGCTAGGGAAGAGCTGGAGGGGACGCGTGGGTTTCAGTGTGGAGCGTGACCTGATGTGCTTCCACGTCGTGTTCAGGGGCACAACGACTGCACCTATCGTCGACCACAGTCCGTGAAGGAGCACGACGTACTCCCAAGACTTGCGCATGAAGATCGGAACATGAGTGCCGTCGTTGATCCCGCGTCCGATCAGCGATGCAGCCAGCTGGTCGCGGAGCCACGCGC
Source organism: Nocardioides immobilis (assembly GCF_003515065.1). Taxonomy (GTDB): domain Bacteria; phylum Actinomycetota; class Actinomycetes; order Propionibacteriales; family Nocardioidaceae; genus Nocardioides; species Nocardioides immobilis. The sequence goes on along the minus strand of NZ_QXGH01000018.1, from coordinate 659 downwards.
GAGTTGTTCGAAGCTGAGGACACCGTCCTCACTCACGACTGCTGGCGAGGCCCCATGCAACGATCCGTCAGCGCCCCGAAGTAGTAGCTGCCGCCGAGCGGGTCAGCCACGTGGAACTGGGGAATCATCGAGTCGATCAAGTCAGGATGGCTCGAAGAGATGTGCCACGAGATCGACGATCGAATCGATGACGAGATGGCGTCGGGAGGCTTCATCATGGTGGGAGTCAACGCTCACCAGCGCGAGGAGGAAGAGGTTCCTGGCCCTTCGAGTTCGACACCATGCTGATGACTCAGCACCTGGCGGACTTCGCCACCTTCAAGACTAGTGGCGACATGGACAAGCTGCGCAGCGCGCTCACGGTGCTGCATGAAACGGCTCAGGGCGACCGCAACATCATCCCTGCGATGTTCGACGCTTTCGACGCCAGCGCCACTGAGGGCGAGGTCTGGGGGACGTTCCGCGGGGGTAGCGGCTACGCATCCGATCCATTCGGCATGGTCCACTCGCCGCTGGAGCCGACGAGGGGGACCTAGGGCGTGTCTCCTATGTTCCGGAGCGTGGGGCTGTTTTGATGCGGTCATGTCTCGCGAACGGGTGCTTTCTGACGATCAATGGGAGCGGATCTCGCCGCTGATGCCGTCCTCGGACGGGGTGAA
>NZ_QXGH01000009.1 GCF_003515065.1 Nocardioides immobilis | reverse complement strand
GAGGTCGATCACCGGCCGCACCAGCACGCTGGTGCCCGGGGTGCCCATCCATTCCTTGACCTGCTCCGGTGAGATCGGGGTGCGGGTGTTGGCGAACCGGCCGACCGCGCCGTCGGCCGTGTGGCCGCTGGTGTCGTTGAGGTGGACGATCAGCTCGACCCTGCGGCCGGGGACGGTGTGGGTGATCTCCCCGGTGTCGGGGTCGACGATCTGGAGGTCGAGGGCGAGGTCGTGGCGGGCGATCTCCCCCGAGCGCGACCGACCGGCGCAGGTCGAGGGAGTCCTCGCAGCCGAGCTGGCCGAGCAGCTTCGCGCGGCGGGCGACCGCGGTCTCGAGGTCGAGGGCGTCGGCGATGTCGAGGGTCGCGGTGACCTCCGCGGTGCCGTCGAACCCGACCCGGTCGAGGTCGATGTCGACGTGCCGGGTCTCCTGCGCCTGCTGCCGCTTCTCCTCGGCCGCGGCCGGGTCGTAGCGGACCAGGGCTGCCTCGACCAGCCGGTCGATCTGCGCCCAGGAGACCCCGTGGGCGATGGGTGCGAGCTGCCGGTCCACGAACCCAGCGGCATCGGCCGGGAGGGTGCGGGTGGTGTCGGCGAACCGCAGTGCCTTCCACACCGGCACTCGGCCTTGGAGGACCCGGGCCCAGGTCTTGGGGAGCCGGTAGGCCAGCTCGACCACCTGCCCGACATACGCACGTCCGGAGTCCAACGACCGCCCGACGAGGGCGGAGAGCTCCATCACCGCGAAGTCACTGATCAACGGGGCACCGGGTCCGGCGACCGGAAGCCCGGTGTCCAGACCCCGCTCGGTGATCGTCGAAGCCTCCGCCCCCTCGGCCACCACATGCTCGCCAGCCCACTCGGCGATCTCCCGAAGCAGGCCGATCTCGTGGTCGGCAATCGCCGCACGGCGGCCGCGAATCGCGGCCAACAGCTCCCGCGAACGCGTCACCGGGACACCTTCGACGGCCACGTCCGCCGGGGTGGCGGAGAGGTCGAAGAGGGGCGCGGTCCCGAGATCCATACTGAACACTCAACACCCGACCACCGACACATCGAAACGCGCGGAACCCGCCTGTGGACAGGCGGTTCACACTTCCCGGCCCTGTGGATCACAACTGGCTCGCCGGGATGCCGGGGCCTTGGTTTCGAGGCTCGGCGCTGGCGCGCCTCGCACCTCAACCAGCGGCCCGCCGTACTCCTCGCACCTCAACCTGCGGACAGCGCGGAGCGCCTCACGCCTCCTCGCACTCCCCGGACCGGCTGGTTGGATTGCCCCATGAAGCGCACTCTCGGGATGTGTCTGGCTGCCTTGCTCCTCCTCACCGCCTGCGGCCCGGACGACGGCCCGGACGAGGGCCCGGACGAGGACACGGCGGCCGGCGACCGGGAGTCGACGTCGGACGCCGGCGCCGGCACCAGGGTGACCGCGAAGGACGACAGCCTGTCCCTCGAGCTCCCCGAGGGCTGGGAGGAGATCGACCGGGAGCTGCCGGGAGCCGTGGTGCTCGCGGCCACGGAGGCGGGCGACGAGACGCAGCAGCTCATCGTCAGCCGGTACGACGGCGCCGACACGGCCGAGAACGAGGCGATCTTCTCGGCGACCGGGATCTCCGAGCAGGGCGGAGTCTGCGAGCGGCTCGACGACGACACGACGTACGGCGAACCGGGGCTGGCCTTCGACTGCGCCTTCACCGAGCCGGAGGTGTTCCGGAAGGTGCTGGTGCCGGTCGCAGGGGAGAACGAGTCGGCCGTCGTACTGGTCCAGCTGACCGTCACCTCGCTCGCCGAGACGGCCTCGGTGGTCACCCCGATGCTCGAAAGCATCGAGTGGGAATGAAAACCGGCTGCGCTCAGCGCCGCTGACGCGGACAATCGCACCTTGTGGGTCATGTAGAGGTCACCGGCGTCCGGTACGAGCTTCCCGACGGTCGGGTGCTGCTCGACGACGTCTCGTTCCGGGTGGGCGACGGCGCGAAGGTCGCGCTGGTCGGGGCCAACGGCGCCGGGAAGACCACGCTGCTGAAGATCATCACCGGCGAGCTCGTACCGCACGCGGGTGCCGTCACCCGCAGCGGAGGGCTGGGTGTCATGCGGCAGATGGTCGGCGCCGGTCTGGGCGAGGCCCCGACCGTCGCGGACCTCCTGCTGTCGATCAGCCCAGCTCGGGTCCGCGAAGCCGCGGCGGAGGTCGATCGCTGGGAGCGCGCCCTCATGGAGGTCGACGACGAGAGGACCCAGCTCGCCTACGCGCACGCTCTCAGCGAGTACAGCGACGCGGGCGGCTACGACCTCGAGGTCACCTGGGACGTCTGCACGGTCAAGGCGCTCGCGCTTCCCTACGACCGCGCGAAGTACCGCGAGCTGCGCACCCTGTCCGGCGGCGAGCAGAAGCGGATCGTGCTGGAGTACCTGCTCGCCGGCCCCGACGAGGTGCTGCTCCTCGACGAGCCGGACAACTTCCTGGACGTGCCCGGCAAGGTCTGGCTGGAGCAGCGGATCGCCGCCTCCGAGAAGACGATCCTCTTCATCAGCCACGACCGGGAGCTGCTCGCGAACACAGCGACCCGGGTGGTGACCGTCGAGCTCGGCGCGGCCGGCAACCTCGTCTGGACGCATCCCGGCGGCTTCGCGAGCTACCACGACGCGCGGAAGGACCGGTTCCTCCGGTTCGAGGAGATGCGCCGCCGCTGGGACGAGGAGCATGCGAAGCTCAAGGCGCTGGTGCTTCGCTACAAGATCAAGGCGGAGTACAACGACGGCTTGGCCAGCCAGTACAAGGCGGCGCAGACCCGGCTCCGGAAGTTCGAGGAGGCCGGCCCGCCGACCGAGCAGCCGCGCGAGCAGCAGGTCAGCATGCGGCTGTCGGGTGGCCGCACCGGCAAGCGCGCCGTGGTCTGTGAGTCGCTCGAGCTGACCGGCTTGATGAGGCCGTTCGACCTCGAGGTCTGGTACGGCGAGCGCGTGGCGGTCCTCGGCTCGAACGGCTCCGGCAAGTCGCACTTCCTGCGGCTGCTCGCCGCCGGCGGGAGCGATCCCGATGTCGAGCACCGACCGGTGGGCGACGTCGCCGTACAGCCGGTGCGGCACGCGGGTGTCGCCAAGCTCGGCGCGCGGGTCCGGCCCGGCTGGTTCGTGCAGACCCACGAGCACCCCGAGCTGGTCGGCCGCACGCTGCTCGAGATCCTCCACCGTGGCGACGGCAGCCCCAACGGCCGGCAGGGCATGGGGCGGGAGCAGGCGAGCCGGGTGCTCGACCGCTACGAGCTCAGCGTCGCCGCCGAGCAGAGGTTCGAGTCGCTCAGCGGCGGCCAGCAGGCGCGGTTCCAGATCCTGATGCTGGAGCTCTCCGGAGCAACCCTTCTGCTGCTCGACGAGCCGACCGACAACCTCGACGTGGCGTCGGCCGAAGCCCTCGAGGACGGACTCGCGGCGTTCGAGGGCACGGTCCTCGCCGTGACCCACGACCGGTGGTTTGCTCGGGGCTTCGACAGGTTCCTGGTGTTCGGCGCCGATGGTGGCGTCTACGAGTCCGACGATCCCGTGTGGGACGAGGGAAGGGTGGCACGAGTCAGATGAGCCTGCAGATCGAGGACGTCGACCCGTTCGACGACGACGCGCTCGCGATGTGGCTGGCTGTCACCAACGAGGTCGACCACCACGAGCGCGGCGACGCGGCCACACCCTGGACGCTGCCCGAGCTGATGGTGGGCGCCCGGGAGCCCCACAAGCACCGGAAGTCGATCCGCATCAACGGGGTCGTCGACGGGGTCGTGGTGGGGACCGGTCAGGTGCAGCTCCCGTTGCTCGACAACCTGTCCGCGGCCGACATCGACGTGAGCGTGCTGCCCGAGCACCGACGCCACGGCTACGGCACGGAGCTGCTCGCGTTCTGCGAGGGGATCGCCAAGGAGCACGACCGCACCCGGTTCGACGCGATGACCGCGTGGCCGTACGACGGTCCGGCCGACGGGGCCGGCACCTCCGGCGTCGAGTTCGCCAAGACCCACGGCTACGTCTTCGGCCTCGGCGACGTCCAGCGCGAGGTCACCCTCCCGGTCCCCGACACGATCCTCGACGAGCTGGCCGCGGAGGCGGCCGCGCGATCGGGGGACTACGAGCTGCGCTCCTGGACCGGCCCGTTCCCCGACGACGACCTGCTGCTCGGCTACCTCGAGCTGTCCTCGACCCTGATGACCGAGGCGCCGATGGGCGACAACGACTACGAGGACGAGGCGATCGACATCGAGGCCCATCGCATGCACGAGGCGGTGGTCGCCAAGCAGGGCCGCACGATGTACACGACCATCGCGATCGCGCCCGACGGCAAGATCGCGGCGTTCACCGACCTGATGGCCCCGTCGCACGAGACCACCCACGTCTACCAGTGGGGCACCCTTGCGCACCGTGCCCACCGCGGCCACCGGCTCGGGCTCGCGGTCAAGATCGCGAACCTGCGCGCGCTCCAGGCCACCGGTGAGTACGACGGGCGCCGGCTCGTCACCTGGAACGCCGAGGTCAACGACCACATGATCGGCATCAACGAGCGGATGGGCTTCGTCCCCACCGCCCGGGCCGGCGAGCTGCAGAAGAAGATCTGAGCCGCTTGGCACCCGGCGTTCCTGTCGCCCAGCTGGGGACCGGGCGACAGGAACGCCGAGAGTTCAGGTGGACGGGGCGTCGGACCCGAGCGCGAGCTCGGTCGTCTGCTGCTCACCGTCGCGGAGGAAGGTCACCGTCACCCGGTCGTCCGGGCGGTAGGAGCGGACCGTCGCGACCAGGGATCCCGAGCTGTCGATCGGGTGGTCGTCGATCCGGGTGATGACGTCGCCGGCCTGCAGGCCGGCATCCTCGGCTGCCGAGCCGTCCTCGATCGAGCGGACGGCAGCGCCGTTCTCGGCGTTCTCGACCTCGATCCCGAGCCGGGCGTGGGTCGGCGTCTCGCCGTTGCGCAGCTGCTCGACGATCGGGACGACCTCGTCGATCGGGATCGCGAAGCCCAGGCCGATCGAGCCGGCGTTGGGGTCGCTGCCGTCGGGAGTGCGGATCGAGGCGTTGATGCCGACGAGCTGACCGTCCATGTTGACGAGGGCGCCACCGCTGTTGCCGTGGTTGATCGCCGCGTCGGTCTGGATCGCGGGGTACGCCGTGGTGTTGCCGCTCTCGTCGCGTGCCACCTCGACCGGACGGTCGAGCGCGCTCACGATGCCGCTGGTGACCGTCGAGTCGAGGCCGTACGGCGAACCGATCGCCACTACCTGCTCGCCCACGTCGAGGTCGCCGGACTGGCCGATCGTCACCGGCGTGAGCCCGGAGACGCCGTCGGCCTGCACCAGCGCGGTGTCGGTCAGCGGGTCGGTGCCGACCACCTCGGCGCTGGCGGTGGAGCCGTCGGCGAACGACACGGTGACCTCGGCGGTCTCCGGGTCCGCGGCACCGGCCAGCGTGACCACGTGGTCGTTGGTGAGGATCAGGCCGTCCTCGCTGAGCACCACCCCGGACCCGCTGCCGGCCGACCCACCTGCGGTGACGTCGAGGGCGACGACGGACGGGAGCACCGCGTTCGCCACCTGCTCCACGCTGCCGTCGGGGGCGTCGTCGTCCGTCGTGTCGGCGACCTGGAGCGCCGACGACGTACCGTCCTGGCCGCTCCCGCCGCTGTCGTCATCCAACGCCGACCACGCAGCGGCGCCGGCCAGGCCCGCACCGCCGCCGACCACCAGGGCGCCCGCCAGCACCGCTGCTGCGAACCCACCGCGACGCGGACGCGGAACTCCCTGGGTCGGCGGCGGTGCACCCCATCCATCAGGGGGCGGCGGCAGCTGCTGGTACGACGGCGGTGCGGAGATCGTCATGCAGCAAGGGTGCTCAGCCAGCCTGTGAAGCGACTGAGACGCAGCCTCAGATTTGCTCTGAGATCTCAGACCTGGCGGTCGCGCCCTTCCCAGTACGGCGCCCGCAGCTCGCGCTTGAGCACCTTGCCGGTGGGGCTGCGGGGGAGTGCGGCCACCACGTCGACCGACCTCGGGCACTTGTAGTGCGCGAGCCGCTCGCGGGCGAACGCGATGATCTCCTCCTCCGTCGCGGTGGCGCCCTCCTTGAGCGCGACGAAACCCTTGACGGACTCGCCCCACTTCTCGTCGGGCACGCCGACGATCGCGACCTCCGCCACTGCCGGGTGCTCGGAGAGCACCCGCTCGACCTCAGGGGAGTAGATGGTCTCGCCGCCGCTGATGATCATGTCCTTGAGCCGGTCGGACACGTAGAGGAAGCCGTCCGCGTCGAGGTGGCCGATGTCGCCGGTGCGGAACCAGCCGTCCTCCGTGATCACCTCGCGGGTGGCGTCCGGCTTGTTGAGGTAGCCCGCCATCAGCTGGGGCGTGCGCATCCAGATCTCGCCCGCCTCGCCGGTCGGGAGCTCGGTGAGGGAGCCCGGCTCGACGATCCGCAGCTCGCAGCCGGGGATCGCCCGGCCCGCCGAGAGGAGGCGCTCGGGGTGCCCCTCAACCTCGGCGTTGCGGTGCTCGTCGGGCAGCAGGTGGGTCGCGACCCCGGAGACCTCGGTGAGGCCGTAGACCTGCATGAAGTCGGTGTTCGGCCAGGCCTCCATCGCGGCGCGCAGCAGCGGCGGCGGCATCGGCGAGGCGCCGTACGTGTAGATCTTCAGGGCGCTGAACAGCTTGATCGCGTCGGGTCCTGCCTGCAGGACCTGCGCCAGCACCGCCGGCACCAGGAACGTGCAGTTCGCGCCGGCGAGGATCGCACCGGCCAGCGACCCGGCGTCCGGCTCCCGGGTCATCACGCTGGGGATGCCGTCGTGGATGCCGAAGAGGACGTACGACGAGCCGCCCACGTGGAACAGCGGCATCGCCACCATCGACTTGTCACCGGGTCCGAACGCCCAGCCGTCGTGGGAGTTGACCGTGTGGCTGACCATGTTGCGATGCGTCAGCATCACGCCCTTGGGATGGCCGGTCGTGCCCGAGGAGTAGAGGATCAGGCAGACGTCGTCCTCGACCACGTCCGGCCCGTCGTCGCAGGTGATCGACCCGGCGAGGAAGGCCTCGTACTCGTCGCCCTCCCCGCCGTCCGGGCTGACCGTGATGATCTTCTCGACGTTCGGCAGCCGGTCGCGGATCGCCTCGACCGTCGGCATCAGCTCGGTGCCGACGAAGAGGATCTTCGCGCCGGAGTCGTTGACGACGTAGTCCACCTCGTCGCCGGCCATCCGCCAGTTGACGATCGCGTTGGCCGCGCCGATCGACCCAGCCGCCATGCTGATCTCGACGCAGGCGGGGTGGTTCTTGTCGAGGAACCCGACCACGTCGCCACGGGCGACGCCCAGCTCACGCAGGCCGCCGGCCGCCCGGTGCACCCGCTCGTGGAACTGCGCCCACGTCCAGGTGCGGTCGCCGTACGTCATCGCCTCCGCGTCCGGCGTGGCCTCCGCCCAGTAGTTGAGCCGGTCGTCGACGTACGTCGGCTCGGGTGGCTGCGCGGGCGGCCAGGTGCGGTGGGCGGGGGCGTCGGCGAGGGCGCTGTCGGGGCTCATCCGGGGATTGTGGCGTAGGCCACAGCCAGGCACAACGACCGCGCTGGGCAAGCCGCGAAGATCGGGCCGGTGTCGCTGCGGACCAGATGACGTGGCAGTCCGCTGAACGGGAGTACCCAGCGGTTCGGGTGCGGGATGATCGCCCGGTGGCCATCGAGGAGATCCTCGAGCGAGACGACGAGCTCGCGGTGCTCCGCGCTGCCGTCGATCGGCTGGTGGCCGGCCGCGGCGGCGTCGTCCTCGTCGAAGGGGCAGCCGGCACCGGTCGCACGACCCTGCTCGAGGCGGCGGTTGCGGACATCCCGGCCATGCTGTTGGTGGCGCGCGGGGGTGTGATGGAGTCAGGTGAGGCGTTCGGAGGAGTTCGCCAGCTGTTGCTTCCGATGCTCCGCCGGCTGCCGGCAGACGAACGCGTAGCCGTGCTCGGAGGGCCGGCGCGACTGGCGGCCCGGATCCTCGGGTTCGGTGAGGACATCGTCGACGAGAGCGCCCCGGACCCGTTCTTCAGCGTGCGGTGGCTGCTCGAGGAGCTGGCCGCGGGTCAGCCTCTGGTGCTTGCGGTCGACGACCTCCACTGGCTCGACGAGGAGTCGCGACGGGTGCTGACCCGGCTGGCGACCCGCCTGGAGGGCCTGCCTGTCCTGCTGCTCGCAACTGCCCGCCCTGCCGAACCGGGTGCCACGACGGACCTCACCGAGCTGCGGGGTGTGGCGGACGTGGTGAAGCTTGCAGCGCTCTCGGAGTCCGCGGTCGAGAGGTTGCTGCCGGGTCGTGATCCGGCCGACGCTCACCGCGTCACGGGCGGCAACCCGCGGCTGTTGCGCCAGCTCGCTGCCGTGCCGACCGACGTGCCGCTCGCGGACGCCCGGCTGCAGGGAGAAGGTGCGCGGGTGCTTGTCCGCGCCCGCCGGATCTCGCCCGCGGCGGAACAGGTCGTGCGCACGGTCGCGCTCTTCCCCGACGGAGCCCCGCTCGAGACCGTCGCCTGCGTCGCCGGCGTCACGCCGTCGGAGGTGGCCGACGACGTCGACGCCCTCCTGGCCTCGGACCTGCTGGCCGGCAACGACGTGCTGTGCTTCGCGGCCCCCGTGCTGAGGCGGGCGGTTCACGACGAGCTGGGCGCGTTCGCGCGCCGCGAGGCGCATGCCGAGGCTGCGCAGATGCTGCGCAAGCAGGGTGCGCCCGTCGAGGCAGTGGCGTCCCAGCTGCTGCTCGCCTCACCCCGCGGTGACGCCGAGGCGGTCCGCGTGCTGCGGGAGGCCGCGAACCAGGTGCCCGGTCCGATCGCTCGGCTGCGCTACCTCGAGCGCGCGCTCGCCGAGCCGCCGGTCCCCGGTCCGGACCGGGTGGACCTGCTCATCGACGTCGGTCGGCTGCGCGGGCGGCTCGGCCGCGCCGATGCGTGCGACGCCCTGCGGCAGGCGTACGACGACGCCCAGGACCCGGGGCGCCGCGCGGAGGCCGGCGTCCACCTGGCCGCTCTCCTGCACGGTGCCGGACGCCACGACGAGGGCCTCCTGGTGGTCCTCGAGCTCGGCCTGCTGCCCGCGGATGGCGTCGATCCCGAGCACCGGCAGCTCGCGCTGGCGCTGACGCTCGGCCTGGCACTGGAGACCGGCCGTCACGACGTCGCTCGGGACGCGCTGGCGACGCTCGGACCATCGCTGGAGCCACGAACGCCGGGGGAGCGCGCGGCACAGGAGATGCGCGGCTTCTTCGCGTGGGGTGAGAGCCCGGGTGGGGAGCTGGCACTGGACGGATCTGACCCCGACGGTCTCCCGGCGGCCTTCGCCGAGTACGGCATCGTGACCTTCGACGGATCGAACTCACTCTGCCTCGCAGGGGAGTTCGACCGGCTCGAGCGACTCGTGGAGGCACGGCTGCGGGTGGCGCGCGAGCGGGTCGATGAACAGGCACACCTGGTGGCGGTGGCGGGCCGCGCGCACGGACGTGCTTTGCGAGGTCACTGGCGGCTGGCGGAGGCCGATGCGCTGGAAGTGGTCGGGCACCCGGCTGCCGGCAACGACGTGGTGGTGACGTCAGTGGAGCTGTTGGCCCAGTGCTACGCGCGCCAGCTGCGGATCGAGGAGGCGGAGGCCGCGGCCGGACGGCTGCTCGAGCTGGGGGCGTCGCCGTTCCGGGCCGAGATCGCCCGCGCCATCATCGCCGGGGTCGTCGGCGATCCCACGCCGCAGCCGGTCTTCGAGCAGATCATTCGTAGCTATCTGGAGGCGGGGCTCACCCACCCGGCGCTGCGCCGGTGGACCTGCGAGCATGCCGAGTCCCTCGCGCGTGGCGGTCGCCGCGACGAGGCCGTCGCGGTGCTGACCGACTACCTCGACGAGGCCGAGCGGTACGGCGAGGCGGCCTCCATCGGTCAGGCGGCGACCGTTCTCGGTCGGCTGGTCGGCGGGGACGCCGGCCTCGCGCTGCTGGAGCGCGCCGTGGAGGTGCTCGGCCCGAGCCCCCACGAGTGGTTGCGAGGCTGGGCGCACGCGCGGCTCGGCGAGGCGCGCCGGCGCGCGGGGCATCGGGCCGACGCGCGACCGTTGCTCCATGCAGCGCTGGCCTACGCCGACGAGCACGGCGAAGAGCTCCTCGCGCGCACCGCGCGCGAGGAGCTCCGGCTCGCCGGGGGCCGCAACCGGGAGGCGGCGGCCCGGCGCCCCGACGACCTCACCCCGGCCGAGGCCCGGGTGGCCCGCCTGGCGGCGGAGGGCCTGAGCAACAAGGAGGTCGCGGCCGCGCTGTTCCTCACCGTGGGGAGTGTGCAGACGACGCTGGTCCGGGTGTTCCGCAAGCTCGAGGTCGGGTCGCGTCAGCTGCTGCCCGAGGCGCTGGCGGCCCGCGGGATCACGGTCGGTACGTCGTCTCGGAGCAGGTGACGACGATGTCCATCGGCGTGTTCGCCGCAAAGCCCCCGGCGGCGTTCTTGGCATAGGCGAGCACCCACTTGGTGTCCCCGGAGCCGTAGGTCATGTAGGCGGTGGTCACGTCCGGGTAGTTGTAGTTGCGGGTTGACGCGGTCACCGTGACGGCGCAGAGGTCCGGGTCCCAGCCCTCGAACCGCACGTAGTTGTAGCCGTACTTTCCGTACGCGTAGACGCTGGCCGGCCTCTCGCTGGCGGCGATCAGCTCGTTGGGGCCGAACTTCGCCCAGTAGACCGGCGCCTGCGAACCGGCGGGTCCGCGCTCGCCCTGGGGGCCGCGCGGGCCCTCGGGACCCGCCGGCCCCGTTTCTCCGGCCGGTCCCTGCTCGCCGGCCGGCCCCGATTCTCCGGCCGGTCCCTGCTCGCCCTGGGGTCCGCGCTGGGCGAGGCTCAGCGCCGTCTCGCCGTCGTCGCAACCCACGCCGGCTTCGGCGTCGATCACGCGGAGGCTGCCCTTGTGGTCGTAGCAGGTCGAGATCGACCCGTCGGCGCCCGGCACGTCGGCGACTGCGCTGACGACGCCGGCGGCGAGCAGGCCCGCGGCCGCGAGCGTCACGAGGGTCATGCTGCTGCCGCGATGGCGGCGGGTGCGGGTTTCGTTGATGTCCATCGGGTGCCTCCGTGGGTGGTCCTTGATCCGTGGATCCAGGCTCGTCGCCGGAGGCGCGCCGTCGCGACTATGGCGCCATAGCAATCGAATCCGAGGTCGCCGTACGCCGGTGCGGCCTACGCCACAACGACACCGCGCTGCCCCTCCCGGTCCAGGCCGGGAGGGGCAGCGCGGTGACGACGGGGGGTGTGGGTCAGGCCCAGCGAACCTCGGCCGGCACGAAGTCGAGCTGGCGCTGGCCGGTGTAGATCTGCTTGGGCCGGGCGATCTTCTGTTCCTTGTCCTGGACGAGCTCCAGCCACTGCGCGAGCCAGCCGGGCGTGCGGCCGATCGCGAACAGCACCGTGAACATCTCGGGCGGGAACTCCAGCGCCTCGTAGATGAGGCCGGAGTAGAAGTCGACGTTGGGGTAGAGCTTGCGCTTGATGAAGTACTCGTCCTCGAGCGCGATCTTCTCCAGCTCCTTGGCGACCTCGAGCAGCGGGTTGACCCCGGTGACCTCGAAGACGTCGTCGCAGGCCTTCTTGATGATCGTCGCGCGCGGGTCGAAGTTCTTGTAGACCCGGTGGCCGAAGCCCATCAGCCGCTCGTTGCCGTTCTTGACGCCGTCGATGAACGCCGGGATCTCGGACTTGTTGCCGATCCGGCGCAGCATCTTGAGCACCGCCTCGTTGGCGCCGCCGTGCAGCGGGCCGAAGAGTGCGCCGATGCCGGCCGCGACCGCCGAGTACGGGTCGACCTGCGACGAGCCGACGGAGCGGACCGCATTGGTCGAGCAGTTCTGCTCGTGGTCGGCGTGCAGGATGAAGAGCGTGTCGAGCGCCTTCGCGATGCGCGGGTCGGCGTCGTACTTCGTCTCGCTCATCTTGAACAGCATGGAGAGGAAGTTCTCCGAGTAGTTGAGCTCGTTGTCCGGGTAGATGTAGGGCTTGCCCTGCGCGTGGCGGAACGCCCAGGCACCGAGGGTCGGCATCTTGGCGATCATCCGGACGATCTGGATGTGCCGGTTGTCGGGGTCGGCGATGTTGGACGCCTCGGGGTAGAACGTCGACAAGGCCCCCACCGATGCCATCAGCATCCCCATCGGGTGCGCGTCGTACCGGAAGCCCTGCATGAACGCCTTGACGTTCTCGTGGACGAACGTGTGGTACGTGATGTGGTGGACCCAGTCGTCGTACTGCTCCTTGGACGGCAGGTCGCCGTGGATCAGCAGGTAGGCCACCTCGAGGAAGCTGGACTTCTCGGCCAGCTGCTCGATCGGGTATCCGCGGTACTCGAGGATCCCGGCCTCGCCGTCGATGTAGGTCACGGCGCTGCGGCACGAGGCCGTGTTGACGAAGCCGGGGTCGTACGTCGCAAGGCCCGGCTGGTCGTCAGCCGCCTTGATCTGACCCAGGTCAGCCGCACGGATGGTGCCGTCGGTGATCGGGATCTCGTACTCCGCGCCGGTGCGGTTGTCGCGTACGGTGAGAGAGTCAGTCACGCCCTGCACCGTAGTCCTAGCGCCCAGCCGGGCGTAAGGCGGTGTCCGGCTCGTGGCGTTTTGACCCCCCTCCGACGGGCCCGTAGTCTTGTCGGTCGCGTGTCCTGCCGCTTCCGCGTGCGGGGGCAGAGCCCCACCTTGACGGTCCAACCGAGGGTGGAGCCAGTGTTCGTCAGGAGACGCCTCGGCCGGAGCCTTCGGCCGGGTCCACCACGAACGACAGAAAGTGACGCAGCCATGCGCACCTATGCCCCGAAGCCCGGCGACGTCGAGCGCCAGTGGCTCGTGATCGACGCGACTGACGTCCCCCTGGGACGCCTCGCCACCACCACCGCCAACCTCCTGCGCGGCAAGCACAAGGCGATCTTCGCCCCGAACGCCGACACCGGTGACTACGTCATCATCGTCAACGCGGAGAAGGTCTCGCTGAGCGGCAAGAAGCGGACCGACAAGATGGTCTACCGCCACTCCGGTTTCCCGGGTGGTCTGACGGCGACCCCGATCGGCGAGGTCATCGACAAGGACGCCCGCAAGGCCATCGAGAAGGCCGTCTGGGGCATGGTCCCCAAGAACAAGCTCGGTCGGCAGATGCTGAAGAAGCTGAAGGTCTACACCGGCCCCGCCCACCCGCACCAGGCCCAGCAGGCCGTTCCGTACGAGATCACCAAGATCTCCCAGTGACGTCGACCGAAGCAACGAAGAGGACCAATACCTTGTCTGAAAACACTGTGCAGACCGGCGACGTCGAGGAGACCTTCGAGGTCGACGAGCAGGGTGTCGCGTACACCAGCGAGACCTCCGGCTCGGCTGCCGCCGTGTCCGACCGTCCGGCCACGATCGCCCCGGGCGCTGCGACCGGCCGCCGCAAGGAGGCTGTCGCCCGTGTCCGGATCGTCCCCGGCACCGGCGTCTGGACCATCAACGGCCGCACGCTCGAGTCGTACTTCCCGAACAAGCTGCACCAGCAGGTCGTCAACGAGCCGTTCACGGCTCTCGGCCTCGAGGGTCGCTTCGACGTGATCGCCCGGATCCACGGCGGCGGCATCACCGGCCAGGCCGGTGCCCTCCGTCTCGGCGTGGCGCGGTCGCTGAACCAGATCGACCTCGACGCCAACCGCGCGACGCTGAAGAAGGCCGGTCTCCTGACCCGTGACGCTCGCGCGACCGAGCGCAAGAAGGCCGGTCTCAAGAAGGCCCGCAAGGCTCCGCAGTACTCGAAGCGCTGATCTCGCACTCTCAGTGCGGATCTTCGGCACGGACGGGGTCCGGGGCCTGGCCAACGGTCAACTGACCGGAGAGCTGGCCCTGGGCCTCGGCGTCGCTGCTGCCCGGGTGCTCGTCGAGCACGGTGGGCTCGGGAGCGGTCGTCAGCGCCCGCTCGCGGTCGTCGGCCGCGACACCCGGATCTCGGGGCAGTTCCTGGAGCACGCCGTCGTGGCCGGCCTCGCGTCGGCCGGGGTCGACGTGCTCCGCCTGCGGGTGCTGCCGACCCCGGGCGTCGCCTACTTCACCGACGCCCTCGGGGCCGACGTGGGCGTCGTGATCTCCGCGTCGCACAACCCGATGCCGGACAACGGCATCAAGTTCCTTGCCCGCGGCGGGGTGAAGCTCGACGACGCGCTCGAGCGCGAGATCGAGGAGCACCTCGACCAGGAGTGGGACCGGCCGACCGGCGCCGAGGTGGGCCGGGTGACGCCGTACGGACCCACCGTGGAGGAGTACGCCGCGCACCTGGTCGCCACGCTCGACAAGCCGCTCGCCGGTCTCCGGGTGGTCCTCGACTGCGCGAACGGTGCAGCCAGTGAGGTCGGCCCGCGCGCGCTCGCCGAAGCCGGCGCCGAGGTGATCGCCATCGGCGCCGAGCCGGACGGCCTCAACATCAACGACGGCTGCGGCTCCACCCACCTCGAGCCGCTCCAGCGTGCCGTCGTCGAGCACGGCGCCGACGCGGGCTTCGCGGTCGACGGCGACGCCGACCGCTGCCTGGCCGTCGACCACACCGGTGCCGTCGTCGACGGCGACCAGATCATGGCGATCCTCGCGCTCGCGCTGCGGGAGACCGGCGGCCTCGTCGACGACACCCTGGTCGCGACCGTGATGAGCAACCTCGGCCTCGTCCAGGCGCTCACCTCCGCCGGCATCACCGTGCGGCAGGCGCCCGTGGGTGACCGTTACGTCCTCGAGGACATGCGTGCCGGCGGCTACTCCCTGGGCGGCGAGCAGTCGGGTCACGTGATCATGCGCGCCCACGCCACCACGGGCGACGGCCTGCTGACCGCTCTGCACGTGATGCAGCGGATGGTCGTGACCGGCAAGACCCTCCACGAGCTCGCCAGCGTCATGACCCGGCTGCCGCAGGTGCTCGTCAACGTGCCCGACGTCGACAAGGACCGCTGCGACGACGCGGAGCTCCTCGCCGCCGTCGGAGCGGCCGAGGCCGAGCTCGGCGACACCGGCCGGGTGCTGCTGCGCCCCTCCGGCACCGAGCCGCTGGTGCGGGTCATGGTCGAGGCGCCGACCGCCGACCAGGCGCAGTCGGTCGCCGACCGGCTGGCGGACGTCGTCCGCGCCCGCCTGTCGCTCTGACGCCCGATCAGATCTTGCGCAGCCGCACGTAGCGGACCGAGTGGTCGGCGTCCTTGCGCAGCACCAGCGTGGCGCGGGAGCGGGTGGGGAGCACGTTCTGCTCGAGGTTGGGGCCGTTGATGGTGTCCCAGATCCGGCGGGCCTCGTCGATGGCGACGTCGTGGGTGAGCTGGGCGTACTTCGCGAAGTAGGAGTGGGGGTCGCGGAAGGCGGTCTCGCGGAGCCGCAGGAAGCGGTCGACGTACCAGTCGCGGATGTGGGCCACGGCGGCGTCGACGAAGATCGAGAAGTCGAAGAAGTCCGAGAGCCCGAGGCCGGTGCGGCCGTCGCCGCGCGCCCGAGCGGGCTGGAGCACGTTGAGGCCCTCGAGGATCAGGATGTCGGGGCTGTTGATGACGGTCTTCTCGTCGGGCACGACGTCGTAGATCAGGTGGGAGTACGTCGGCGCGAGCACCTCGTCCTTTCCGGACTTGATGTCGACGACGAACTTCATCAGCGCGCGGCGGTCGTAGGACTCCGGGAAGCCCTTGCGGTCCAGCAGGCCGCGGCGCTCGAGCTCGGCGTTCGGGTAGAGGAACCCGTCGGTCGTGACCAGCGCGACGTTCGGGTGGGCTGGCCAGCGCGCCAGCATCTGCTGCAGCACCCGGGCCGTGGTCGACTTCCCGGCTGCGACCGACCCGGCGAGGCCGATCACGAACGGCGTCCGCGGCGGCGTGCTCCGGTGCAGGAACTCCTCCTGCGCGCGGTGCAGCGCGCCCGCCGCCTCGACCCGCAGGCTGAGCAGGCGCGACAGCGGCAGGTAGACCTGCACGATCTCGTCGAGGTCGAGGGCGTCACCGAGGCCGCGCAGCGCGAGGATCTCGTCCTCGGTCAGCGGGCTCTCGCTCTCCGAGGCCAGCGCGGCCCAGGTCGCCCGGTCGAGCTCGAGGTACGGCGAGGACTCGCGGGTCGACTCGTGAGACTCCTCCCCGGCTGCGGGTTGGTCCGACTCCGTCGTCGACATGGCGGCGATTCTTCCAGCACCGCGTATGTCACGCGGCAGTGGCTGTCCAGGAAGGGTCCCCGGTACCCGTAGAGTGATGCGCCATGTGCGGGATCGTCGGCTACGTCGGACCCCAGCGCGCGCAGGACGTCGTGATCGACGGCCTCCGGCGGCTGGAGTACCGCGGCTACGACTCCGCCGGGGTCGCGGTCGTCCACCAGGGCGAGCTGGCGGTCGCCAAGCGCTCCGGCAAGCTGGCCAACCTCGAGAAGGAGCTGGCCGACCACCCGCTCCCGCCGGCCCACACCGGCATCGGGCACACCCGGTGGGCCACCCACGGCCCGCCCAACGACGCCAACGCCCACCCGCACACCGGCGGCGCTCGCCGGGTGGCGCTGGTGCACAACGGGATCATCGAGAACTTCCGCGAGCTCCGGGCCCGGATCGAGGCGGACGACCACGCCTTCCTCTCCGAGACCGACACCGAGATCGCGGCCCACCTGGTGGAGCTCCAGGTGCAGTCCGGCGTCGACCTGCCCGTCGCGATGCAGCGGGTGTGCCAGCAGCTCGACGGCGCGTTCACACTGGTCGCCGTCGACGCCGAGGACCCGGACCGGGTGGTGGCGGCCCGGCGCAACAGCCCGCTGGTGGTCGGCCTCGGCGACGGGGAGAACTTCCTCGGCTCCGACGTCGCGGCGTTCATCGAGCACACCCGGGAAGCGCTCGAGCTCGGCCAGGACCAGATCGTCACCATCACCCGTGACGACGTCACGGTCACGGACTTCTGGGGGCGGCCGGTCGAGGCCAAGCGGTTCCACGTCGACTGGGACCTCTCGGCCGCCGAGAAGGACGGCCACGACTGGTTCATGCGCAAGGAGATCTTCGAGCAGCCGCGCGCGGTCGCCGACTCGCTGATCGGGCGTCGTACGACCGCCGGGCTGCTCGCCCTCGACGAGATGCGGCTGGCGGACGAGGAGATCCGCGACCTCGACAAGATCATCATCATCGCGTGCGGCACCTCGTTCTACGCCGGCATGGTCGCCAAGTACGCCATCGAGCACTGGACCCGCACGCCGGTGGAGGTCGAGCTCGCCTCGGAGTTCCGCTACCGCGACCCGATCGTCGACCAGACGACGCTGGTCGTCGCGATCAGCCAGTCGGGCGAGACCGCCGACACGCTGCAGGCGATCCGGCACGCGAAGAGCCAGCGGGCCAGGGTGCTCGCCATCTGCAACACCAACGGCTCCTCGATCCCGCGCGAGTCGGACGCGGTGATCTACACCCACGCCGGCCCCGAGATCGGGGTCGCGTCGACCAAGGGCTTCCTGACCCAGCTGGTGGCGTGCTACCTGCTCGCGCTCTACGTCGCGCAGGTCAAGGGGACCCGCTACGGCGACGAGATCGACGAGATCATGGTCCAGCTCGAGGCGATGCCCGATCACATCGCCACCGTGCTCGAGCAGGCAGAGTCGGTCTACGAGCTCGCCCGGGCGCACGTCGGCACCCGGTCGGTGCTGTTCCTCGGCCGTCACGCCGGCTACCCGGTCGCCCTCGAGGGCGCGCTCAAGCTCAAGGAGCTCGCCTACCTCCACGCCGAGGGCTTCGCCGCCGGCGAGCTCAAGCACGGGCCCATCGCCCTCATCGAGGACGGCCTGCCCGTCCTGTGCGTCGTCCCGCCCCGCGGCCGGGACCAGTTGCACGGCAAGATGATCAGCGGCATCCAAGAGGTGCGCGCCCGCGGCGCTCTCACGATCTGCCTGGCCGAGGAGGGCGACCGCAAGATCGAGCCGTACGCCGACCACCTGATCCGGCTCCCACAGGTCCCCGTGCTCCTCCAGCCGCTCGTCGCGATCGTCCCGCTCCAGCTCTTCGCCTGCGAGCTGGCCACCGCGCTCGGGCACGACGTCGACCAGCCGCGCAACCTGGCCAAGTCCGTCACGGTGGAGTGAAGCGGGGCATGGGCTCGTGGCAGTGATCGGGGTCGGCATCGATGTCTGTGAGCTCGACCGCTTCGCCGCCTCGATCGAGCGCACGCCCGCGCTCGCCGTGCGTCTCTTCACCGAGGCCGAGCGGACCCTGCCGACCGCGTCGCTCGCCGCGCGGTTCGCCGCCAAGGAGGCCCTGGCCAAGGCGCTCGGCGCCCCCCGCGGCATGGAGTGGCACGACGCCGAGGTGATCCGCGAGGAGTCCGGGCGGCCCGTCTTCGAGATCCGCGGCACCGTGCTCGCCCAGGCCCAGGCGCTCGGCGTCAACCACGTGCACCTCTCCCTGTCCCACGACGCCGGCATCGCCTCCGCGATGGTCGTCCTGGAGAGCTGATGCTCCGCGCGCACACGGTCGAACAGGTCCGGGCGGCCGAGGCGACGCTCCTCGCCGCGCTGCCCGAGGGCGCCCTGATGCAGCGCGCCGCGCATGGGCTGGCGTACGCCGTACTGGATCTCCTCGGCGGCGGCTACGGGCGTCGCGTGCTGCTGCTCGTCGGCTCGGGGGACAACGGCGGTGACGCGCTGTACGCCGGCGCCGTGCTCGCGCGGCGAGGGGCGTACGTCGAGGCGTGGCTGCTGTCCGACCGGGCGCACCAGGATGGGGTGGCGGCGCTCCGGGAGGCAGGCGGGCGGGTCATCGATCCGCCGCTGGTTGAGGTGCGACGAGCGCAGCGAGGAGCCTCGAAGCCAAGGCGCGACTTCGACGTGGTGGTCGACGGGATCGTCGGCATCGGCGGCCGCCCGCCACTGCGGCCGGACGCGGCCGCGGCACTCGACGCCGTGGCCGGTGTCCCGGTGGTCGCGGTCGACATCCCCTCGGGCGTCGACGTCGACACCGGCGAGCTCGCCGGGTCGCACGTGACGGCCGACGTGACGGTCACGTTCGGCACCCACAAGGTCGCCCAGCTCGTCGATCCGGCAGCGCAGCACAGCGGCGTCGTGCACCTGGTCGACATCGGCCTCGACCTGCCGGAGCCGGCGCTCGAGGCGCTGCAGCCGGCGGACGTGGCGGCGCTGCTGCCGTGGCCCGACCCGCAGGCGCACAAGTACACCCGCGGTGTGGTCGGCGTCCGCGCGGGCTCGGCGACCTACCCCGGTGCAGCGCTCCTCAGCGTGGCCGGCGCGGACTGCGGGCTCGCGGGCATGGTCCGGTACGTCGGCGACCCGGCGGTGGTGGACCGGGTGCGGGAGGCCCATCCCGACGTGGTGGGGGACGGCCGGGTCCAGGCCTGGGTCGTGGGGTCCGGCAGCGACAGCGGGGCCGAGGAGGCGTTGCAGGCCGCGCTGGCCGACGAGGTGCCGCTGGTCGTCGATGCCGACGCGCTGGAGTTCGCGGACCTCGTCACCGGGCTGCCCGCCGTACTCACTCCGCACGCGGGCGAGCTCGCGACGATGCTCGGCGAGGACCGCGTCGACGTCGAGGCCCGCCCCCTCCACCACGTCCGCGCCGCCGCCGACGTCTACGGCACGACTGTGCTCCTGAAGGGCCGCCACTCGCTCGTCGCGGAGCCGGGACGGCCGGTCCGGGTGACCACGACCGGCATTCCGTGGCTCGCCACCGCCGGCGCCGGCGACGTGCTCGGTGGGGTGATCGGCGCACTGCTGGCCGCCGGCCTGACGCCGTACGACGCCGCGTCGGTCGGGTCCTGGCTGCACGGCGCGGCTGCCACCCTGGCATCCCGTGGCGGCCCGATCGTGGCCACCGACGTGGCGCGCGCGCTGCCGGGGGTCATCGCGACGCTGCCGGCATGATGGGAGAATCGGACCCATGTCCGACCACACACGGGGGGCTTCGCCCCCCGTGGGCCCCCCGACGACGGCTTCGACGCCGCGCGGAGAGCTCGCCGAGATCGTCGTCAACCTGGCGGCGATCCGGCACAACGTGCGCGTGCTGCGCGAGCTGATCGGGGTGCCGCTCATCGCCGTGGTGAAGGCCGACGGCTACGGCCACGGGATGGTCGAGGCCGCGCGGGCCGCCCGCGAGGGCGGCGCCGAGTGGCTCGCCGCCGCGACCGTCGCCGAGGCGCTCCAGCTGCGCGAGGCCGGGTACGCCGGCCCGCTGCTCTGCTGGCTGATGCTGCCCGGGACCGACCTCGAGCGCCCGGTCGAGGAAGGGATCGACCTCTCGGCGTACTCCGTCGCCGAGCTCGACGCCATCGCCGCCGCGGCCGAGACGGTCGGCCGACGCGCACGGGTGCAGCTCAAGGTCGACACCGGGCTCAACCGCGGCGGGGCCCCGCGCTCGAGCTGGTTGGACCTGTTCTCCCGCGCCCGTGCCGGGGAGCGCGACGGCACCTGGAAGATCACCGGACTCTGGTCGCACTTCGCCTGCAGCGACGAGCCCGCCCATCCGGCGAACGACCGTCAGGAGGAGGCCTTCCGCGCCGCCGTGGCGCTCGCGGAGGACTGCGGCCTGCGCCCCGAGCTGCTGCACCTGGCCAACTCCGCGGCTGCCGTGCTGCGGCCTTCTTCCCGCTTCGACGCCGTCCGCTGCGGCATCGCGGTCTTCGGGCTCGACCCGGCGCCCGGCAGCACGCCCGACCTGGGTCTGATCCCGGCGATGACGGTGCGCACCCGGCTGGCCCTCGTCAAGGAGCTCGCGCCCGGCGACGCCGTCTCCTACGGCCACCGCTGGGTCGCTGACCGGCCGACGACGGTCGGCCTGGTGCCGCTCGGGTACGGCGACGGCATCCCGCGCCACGCGTTCCACCCCGGGCCCGGCCCCAGCGCCGAGGTCGCGGTCGGCGGCAAGCGACGCCCGATCCGCGGCACGATCTGCATGGACCAGTTCATGGTCGACCTCGACGGTGAACCGGCCGGGATCGGCGACGAGGTCGTGCTCTTCGGGTCGGGGCCGGACGTGCCGACCGCGCAGGACTGGGCGGAGGCGTGCGGCACCATCAGCTACGAGATCGTCACCAGGATCGGAGGCCGGATGACCCGGAGGTACGTCGACAGCGAGGCCATGCCATGAGCAGCGTCCGCCGCCGCGTCGTCGGCTCGCTGGCCGGGGCGCTCGGCGTCGCGGCCGCCGGCGGTGCGATCACGATGGCCCGGCAGCAACGGTCGATCAGCCGCCGCGCCGGTGAGGAGGTGGCGTTCGGGTCGCTGCACTCGGCGCCGATCACCGTCGTCGCCGACGACGGGGTGCCGCTGCACGTCGAGATCGACGAGGTCGACGACGCCCGCTCCCTCGACCTCGGAGGCCGGCTGTTCAAGCGGGTCCGGGGCGCGGCCCCGCACGTCACCGTGGTGTTCGTGCATGGCTTCTGCCTCAACCTCGACTGCTGGCACTTCCAGCGCGCTGCCTACCGCAACCTGGTGCGCACGGTCTTCTACGACCAGCGGTCGCACGGGCGCTCCGGCAGGTCCGACCGCGAGCACTCGACCATCGAGCAGCTGGGCCTCGACCTCAAGGCGGTGATCGACGCCGCGGCGCCGGACGGCCCCATCGTCCTCGTCGGGCACTCGATGGGCGGGATGTCGATCGTGGCGCTGCTCGAGCAGTTCCCCGAGCTGATCGGCGACCGTGTCGTCGGCCTCGGCCTGATCTCCACCACCGCCGGCGGGCTGGACGTCAGCCGGATGCTGTTGCCGATGCTTCCCGCGCGGTTGAGCGGGCCGGTCACCCACCGGGCGGTCCGGACCCTCCACCGCGGTCACCGGCTGGTCGACAACGTCCGGCGCCTCGGCCGCACGGTCGCCACGGTGGCGACCGACCGCTACGCGTTCGGCGGCGACGTCCCGGCCGGCTACGTCGTGTTCGTCGACGAGATGTTGTCGGCCACGCCGTTCGAGGTGGTCGCCGACTTCTTCCCGCACTTCTCCAGCCTCGACAAGTTCCACGCCGTCGAGGCCCTCGGCGCGATCCCGACGTCGGTCATCTGCGGCACCGCCGACAAGCTCACGTCGATCGGCCACTCCCGCAAGCTGCACGACAGGGTCCCGGACTCCCGGCTGCTCGAGTGCGACGGGGCGGGGCACATGGTGATCTTCGAGCGGCACGACCTGGTCAACGCGGAGCTCGACCAGCTGATCACCGCGGCCACGACGGGGGCCCGGAGCCGGTGACCGATCCCAGGAGCGAGCCGGTGATCGAGGTCGTCGGCCCGGAGGCGGCGGACGTCGTACTGGATGTCGTGCGGACCGCCTTCGCCGATCGCGCACCGCTGGACCCGCCCACCGACGCGCTCGCCGAGACGGAGGAGAGCATCGCCGCCCGGCTGGCCGGGGGTGGCGGACTGGTCGCGCGGGTCGACGGCGTGGCCGCGGGTGCGGTGCTGCTCGATGCCGAGCCGGACGGGAGGACCGTGCACCTGCGCCGGTTCGGGCTCACGCCGGCCGCGCGCGGCCGAGGTGTCGCCGTGGCGCTGGTGCGCGCTGCGCTGCACGCCGCGAACGAGCTCGGCGACGGGCTGGCCGAGCGGGCGGTGGTGTTCTCCCGCGAGGAGCTGCCGCACACCGCCCGGTTCTGGCGGCAGCAGGGCTTCGCCGAGACCGGCCGGCGGCCGCCGTACGTCGAGATGTCCCGTGCGCTCCCGCACCGGTTCGCCGTACCGACCGCCGACGACATGCGGGCGCTCGCGGCGCGTGTCGCCCGGCAGCTGGTCGCCGGCGACGTCCTGGTGCTGAGCGGCGACCTCGGCGCCGGCAAGACCACGTTCACGCAGGGGCTCGGGACGGCGCTGCAGGTCCGCGGGGCCGTCACGTCGCCGACGTTCGTGATCTCGCGGGTGCACCCGTCGCTGGTCGGTGGCCCGGACCTCGTTCATGTCGATGCCTACCGGCTCGGCGGCGCCGCCGAGCTCGACGACCTCGACCTCGACACCGACCTGGACCATGCGGTCACGGTCGTGGAGTGGGGAGAGGGCCTGGCCGAGGACCTCGCCGACTCGCCGCTGGAGATCCGGATCCGTCGGGCCAGTGGTTCGGTCGTGGGCGGGTCCGAGGACTCGCGGACCGTCGAGCTGGACCCGCTCGGGGCACGCTGGCTCGGCGTCGACCTCCGGTCGTAGCCGACCGGTTGCCCGCGGACTGCGGACCCGTGAGCGGGGCCCGCTAGCCTCGACGCGTGCTGCTCGCGTTCGACACGTCTTCCCCGACCGTCACCGTCGCTGTGCACGACGGCACCGACGTGGTGGCGCAGCTGACGTCGGGCGAGACGATGCGGCACGGCGAGCAGCTGACGCCGCTCGTCGACGCGGCGCTCCGCGAGGTCGGGATCGGTCCGCGCGACCTGACAGCGATCGCGGTCGGCGTCGGCCCCGGGCCGTTCACCGGCCTGCGGGTGGGACTGGTCTCCGCGCGGACGATGGCCTACGCGTTGCAGATCCCCGTCTACGGCGCGTGCTCGCTCGACGTCCTCGCGGTCGAGGCGGTCGACACCGGGGCCGTCGCCGGCCCGTTCGTGGTCGCCAGCGACGCACGGCGGCGGGAGGTCTACCTCGCGGCGTACGACGACGCCGGCCTCCGGGTCTCCGGACCGGATGTCCAGCGGCCGGCCGACGTCGCGGAGTCCCTGCGCGCGCTCCCCGTCGTGGGCGAGGGTGCGGCGCTGTATCCCGACTTCTTCCCGGACGGCCGGGCGCCCCTGCGCCCCGCGGCCGGGTGGCTGGCGCGGTGCGTGGTGGAGGAGCGGGTCGAGCTGAGCGATCCCGAGCCGCTCTACCTCCGTCGCCCCGACGCGGAGATCCCGCGAGCGCCCAAGCCGGTCTCGTGACGCTGTCCGTCCGTCCCGCCGATCTGGGGGACGTGGACGCGATCGTCGACCTCGAGCTGGTCGCGTTCCCGCTCGACCCGTGGTCGGAGCCGCTCGTCGCAGAAGGCGTCGCGGGCCGGGTCCCGACCACCTCCTACCTGGTCGCCGAGCGGGGCTCGGTGTTCGTCGGGCATGCGGCCGTCAGCGTGGTGCAGGAGATCGCGGAGCTGCAGCGGATCGCGACGGTGACCACCGCACGCCGTACCGGCGTCGCCTCGGCACTCCTCGCCGCCGTCCACGACCACGCCGCCGCCTGCGGCGCGGAACGGCTGCTGCTCGAGGTCCGCGACGACAACGAGGCGGCACTGGCGTTCTACGCGGGCGCCGGGTTCGCCGAGATCGCGCGCCGGCCGCGGTACTACCGCGACGGCACCGACGCCGTCGTGCTCCAGCGGTTTGTGAGAATGGGCGAGTGACGACGACCGACGAACCGCTGGTGCTCGGGATCGAGACCTCCTGTGACGAGACCGGCGTCGGCATCGTCCGCGGTCACACGCTCCTGGCCGACGCGATCGCGAGCAGCGTCGACGAGCACGCCCGCTTCGGCGGCGTGGTGCCCGAGGTCGCCAGCCGCGCGCACCTGGAGGCGATGGTGCCGACCATCGAGCGTGCGTGTGAGACCGCCGGGATCGCGCTCCACGACGTCGACGCCATCGCGGTCACGAACGGGCCCGGACTCGCGGGGGCACTGCTCGTCGGCGTCGCCGCGGCGAAGTCGCTCGCGTTCTCGCTCGGCAAGCCGCTGTACGGCGTCAACCACCTCGCGGCGCACGTCGCCGTCGACCAGCTCGAGCACGGCCCGCTGCCGGAGCCGTGCCTGGCTCTGCTGGTGTCGGGCGGGCACTCGAGCCTGCTTCGGGTCACCGACGTCACCGGAGACATCGAGGCGATGGGCGCGACCATCGACGACGCCGCGGGGGAGGCGTTCGACAAGGTCGCCCGGCTGCTCGGCCTGCCGTTCCCCGGCGGCCCGCACATCGACCGGAGCGCGGCCTCGGGATCGTCGGTGGCCATCGACTTCCCGCGCGGGCTGACCAGTCGTCGCGACCTCGAGCGGCACCGGTTCGACTTCTCGTTCTCGGGGCTCAAGACCGCGGTCGCCCGTTGGGTCGAGGCTCGCGAGCGGTCGGGCGAGCCGGTACCGGTCGCCGACGTGGCTGCCTCCTTCCAGGAGGCGGTCTGCGACGTCCTGGTGCGCAAGGCGCTCGACGCCGCGTCCTCCGAGGGGATCGAGGACCTGCTCATCGGCGGCGGCGTCGCCGCCAACTCCCGGCTCCGCGCCATGGCCGAGGAGCGGGCGTCCGCGCTCGGGATCCGGGTGCGGGTCCCGCGGCCCGGGCTCTGCACCGACAACGGCGCCATGGTCGCCGCCCTGGGCTCGTCGATCGTCGGGCGGGGGCGCCCGCCGTCGTCGTACGACCTGCCGGCGGACTCGAGCCTGCCCGTCACCACCGTCCTCGCGGGCTGAGCACGTGGACCTTCCCGACCCGGAGTGGCGGCTGGTCCGGCCGGCGGCGGCGTGCGGGACCGGGGTGCTGCTGCTGGCCGGCTCGAGCGGACGGGTCGACGTGGACCGGGCGGAGCTGTTGGCGCGCCACGGCGCCACCGTTCTCGCGATCCGGTGGTTCGGCGGTCCCGGTCAGCAGACCGGGCCGTACGACGTACCGCTCGAGCTCGTCGTCGAAGCCCTCGATCTGCTCGCCCCGGAGTGCGACCGGCTCGCGATCGCCGGGACGTCCTTCGGGGCCGAGGCCGCGCTCCTCGTCGCCCCGCTCGACGATCGGGTGGCGGTCACGGTCGGGTTCACGCCGTCGGCGTACGTCTGGCCCGGGTACGGCGACGGCCGATGGACGTCGCACTGGACCTGGCAGAGCGCGCCGCTGCCGTACGTCCCGTTCCGCGACGACTGGACGCCGTCCTCCGACCCGCCCGCCTACCGCGGCTGGTACGCCGAGAGCCTGGCCGCTGCCGATCCCGCGGCCGTCGCCGCCGCGACGATCCCGGTGGAGCGGATCCGCGGGCGTGTGGTGCTGGTTGCCGGCGGGGACGACCAGGTGTGGCCCGCGGTCGACTTCGCCGGCGCCATCGCCGCCCGCCGTGACCAGCACGGCCTCCCCACCGAGGTCGTCACGGAACCCGACGCCGGGCACCGGCCGCTGCTCCCCGGAGAGACCGCCGTCAACGCCGGTCAGCGGATGCAGCGAGGCGGGACGGTCGAGGCGGACCAGGCGCTGGGCGCTCGCGCGTGGCCGGTCATCGCATCGGCGTTGGGGTTCCAGTCATCACCCGCACGCGACGGCGGTGGGTGACCGCCGGGCCGTTGAGCTTTCGAGGAGGCGTGGTCGCCGTCGTTGTGGGTTGCGGCACTTGGTCGCGCGCCAGGGAGGGCGCGGCGAGGTCTGGGGTGCTCGCTCGGGTTGCGGCCGGGGCAGGTACGGCGGGTGGTCGCGGTCGGCGGCCGGGCGCGCGGTGGTTGAGGTGCGACGAACGCACCGAGGAGCCTCGAAGCCACCCCTTGAGCGCGCCGATAGCCCCGCCGGTGGAACCAGGTGGCGGGGTGCGGGGCTCGGTGGCTACTCGTCGGGTGGATCGGCCGGGTCGGTCGGCGGCTCGGACGGCTGGGTGGTGCCGGGTCGGGGTGTGAGGTCGTAGGTGCCGGTGGGGTCGACCAGGTACAGCCCGCTGGGCAGGGTCCACAGGTAGGTGCCGGGTGAGAGGGTCCGGCAGGTCGCGAGTCCTGAGGTCTTGTACCGGTGGTGGCCTCGGCACTTCGGGTTCAGGTTGCACCGACACGTCGGTCCGCCCTGGGTGTGGGGGGCGTTGTGGTCGAGGTCGCAGCGTTCGGCGGGTCGGGTGCAGCAGGGGTAGGTGCAGTGGTGGTCGGCCAGCTCGACCTGGCGGCGGATCCGGTCCGGGATCTCGTAGGAGTCGACCGGCTGGTGACCGTTGAGGTCGATCACCGGCCGCACCAGCACGCTGGTGCCCGGGGTGCCCATCCATTCCTTGACCTGCTCCGGTGAGATCGGGGTGCGGGTGTTGGCGAACCGGCCGACCGCGCCGTCGGCCGTGTGGCCGATGGCGTCGTTGAGGTGGACGATCAGCTCGACCCTGCGGCCGGGGACGGTGCGGGTGATCTCCCCGGTGTCGGGGTCGACGACCTGGAGGTCGAGGGCGAGATCCTGGCGGGCGATCTCCCCGAGCGCGACCGACCGGCGCACGTCGAGGGAGTCCTCACAGCCGAGCTGGCCCAGCAGCTTCGCGCGGCGGGCGACCGCTGCTTCGAGGTCGAGGGCGTCGGCGATGTCGAGGGTCGCGGAGACCTCCGCGGTACCGTCGAACCCGACCCGGTCGAGATCGATGTCGACGTGCCGGGCCTCCTGGGCCGCCGTGCGCTTCTCCTCCGCCGCGGCCGGGTCGTAGCGGACCATGGCTTCCTCGACCAGCCGGTCGATCTGCGCCCAGGAGACCCCGTGGGCGATGGGGGCGAGCTGCCGGTCCACGAACCCCGCAGCATCGGCCGGGAGGGTGCGGGTGGTGTCGGCGAACCGCAGTGCCTTCCACACCGGCACCCGGCCCTCGAGGACCCGGGCCCAGGTCCTGGGGAGCCGGTAGGCCAGCTCCACCACCTGACCCACATACGCACGACCGGAGTCCAACGACCGCCCCAGGAGGGCGGAGAGCTCCATCACCGCGAAATCGCTGATCAACGGGGCACCGGGTCCGGCGACCGGAAGCCCGGTGTCCAGACCCCGCTCGGTGATCGTCGAAGCCTCCGCCCCGTCGGCCACCACATGCTCGGCAGCCCACTCGGCGATCCGACGGATCTTGGAGATCTCGTGCTCGGTGATCGCGGTCTGGTCGTCACGGATCCCGGCCAACAGCTCCCGCGAACGCGTCACCGGGACACCTTCGACGGCCTCGTCCGCCACCGGGGCGGAGAGGCCGAAGAGGGGCGCGGTCCCGAGATCCATACTGAACATTCAACACCCGACCACCGACACATCGAAACGCTCGGAACCCGCCTGTGGACAGGCGGTTCGTCAAGCTGGCCTGTGGACCACAAGTGGCTCGCCGGGCGAAGACAAGAACGCCGGCCGGCCGAGGAGGATCTCGGCCGACCGGCGCCACAGGGGCCCGAAGGCGTCAGTGCTGGATCAGCGTGAACGGGTGATCGACGTCCTCGCCCGCGATCGGCTCGCCGATCTCGGTGACGGAGCCGTCGGCGGCCATCGCCATCAGGTGCCAGTTCGCGCCGTCGTACGTCTCGAAGACGACCTGCCCGTCGGTCGACCAGGCCCACTGCGAGATGAAGCCGCCCTCGGGTGAGTACTGGCCGGTGGGGTTGCCGGTCCTGGCGTCGAGGACGGAGAGGGTCGGGATGCCGAGGCCGTCGTAGTAGCTCGGCAGGCCGATGACGTGCTTGCCGTCGGGCGAGATCTGGGCGGCCTCGAACTCACAGGTCTCCCAGAGGGGCTCGCTGCCGGGGTCCTTCAGGTCGACCAGTCCGCCGCAGGAGCCGGCGTCCTCGATCTTGTCGACGTAGGAGACCAGGTTGTCGCCCGACACGTCGCTGAACTCGACGACGAACGGCACCGGGTTGTCGTTGACGCCGTGGGAGTCGAACGTCTCCGGCTCACCGAGACCCGAGTTGAGGAAGACCTGGCAGCCGTCGACGTCCTCGTGGCAGTTCGGCCCACCGGTGACGGCGGCCACGGAGTAGGCGATCGTCTCGCCGGGAGCGGAGAGGTCGACGGTGCCGATCGACACCTCGTCCCCGTCCCAGGCGGTCATGACGACGCCCTCGGTGTCGACCCACGCGATCGTGGTGCCGGCCTCGTTGACCGCCACGGTGTAGGTGGTGTCGAACGTGTCGACGAGGCTGCCGTCGGCCGCGAACACGTCGGCGGCGGCGAACACCTCACCGTCGGGGCGGGTCGCGACCAGCTGGTCGTTCCAGATCACCGCGCTGTAGTAGTCCTTGTCGGGGAGGTCCACGGTGCCGCCGTCGGCCTGGTGCCAGACGCCGTCGACGACGTAGTCGAGGCCGGTCGGGTCGGCGGTCCCGGTGGGCTCGCTCGGCTCCGTGGTCTCAGTGGTGTCGCTGGGGGAGGTGGTCTCCGTCGGCTCGGAGGACGAGGTCGCCGGGTCCGAGGCTGCGGACGAGGTGCCGTCGCCGTCGTCGCCGCAGGCGACCGCGAGGAAGGCGAGCGGTGCGATCACCGCCGCGACGGCGATCCGGGGGTGGCGCTTGATGGTCATCGTTGTTCCTTGGAGGTCTGGAGGCGGTCATCGCGATCCCGGGAGGGGACGCTGTTCGGCCTGTCTGGCAGGAGGACGCGAAAGAGGCCGAAACGGTTGCAACGGACGGTCGCCATGGCAGGGGTACGGCGAACGCCGGCCGGTCCGAGGGGAACGGACCGGCCGGCGTTGCGGTGGTGTCGTCAGGGCGCGCCGACGATGGTGAACGGACTGCTCACGTCGTCGTTGTTGGCGATCGGGTCCGCGATCTCCTCGACCTCACCGCTGGGCGCCAGCGTCATGAGGTGCCACTGCGCGCCGTCCCACGTGTCGAAGAGCAGCTTGTTGTCGTCGGTCCAGGCCCAGGTCCCGATGTGACCGCCCTCCGGGGCGAACCGACCCGCCGTCTCGACACCAGTCCGTGCGTCGAGGATCGACAGCGACAAAGGCCCGGCACTGTCGCCCTGGCTGGGGATCGCGGCGACGTACTGCGCGTCGAGCGAGAACTGCTGCGGCTGGAAGTCGCAGTTGCGCCAGGCGTACCCGAAGGTCGGCAGGGCCGCGTCGAACACGCCGCCGCACGCGGTCAGGTCGTCCTTGACCTCGTCGATGACGGAGTACAGCCGCTGCCCCAGGTCGACGTCGAAGCACTTCGAGGCCGGTGCGCCGTCGAGGGAGCCGACGACGGTGTCCGAGCTCTGAGCGTCGGAGCATCCGCCGGCCACCCCGCTGTCGTTCACGAGGTAGCGGCACTCGTCGGAGCTGCAGTCGGGACCGCCCGAGATCGCCGCAACGGAGTAGGTGCCGCGATCCGGCGTGAGCCCGGTGTGCAGGACCTGCTGTGTGCCGTCGGGTGCCACGCTGACGAGGTCGCCGCCAGGCTCGATGTAGGCGAGGGTCTCGCCGGTCTCGTTGACGACAGGCGCGGAGACCACCGGAATCGTCTCGACGATCGTCCCTTCGTCGTCGATCACGTCGATGGCGGCCTCGGTCTCGCTCGTCGCGTAGTAGCCGACGAGCTGGCCGTTCCAGAGGACGGCGGGGTCGTAGAAGTCGTTGGGCAGGTCCACGGTGTCACCGTCGGCCTGGTGCCAGACGCCGCCGAGGACGTAGTCGCCGGGGATGCGGCTGGCCGACGTGGACGTCTCGGACCCGCCGGGCGGTGCGAAGTCCGGCTCCTTGCTGTTGGTGGTGTCACCCCCGTTGGTGAGCACGGCGATCGGCGTGACGATCGCGGCGACGCCGAGGATGCCGCCCGCGACCGCTGCTCGGCGGTTGCGGCGGATCGTGCGCGCCTTGCCCTTGACCGAGTTGAAGTCGAGCGGCGCCTCGTGGAGGTCACGGACGCGCGCGTCGAAGTCGCGGCTCATCGCTTCCTCCCAGGGGGCGTCGGAGCTGGTGGGATCGTTCGGGTTCTTGTTCATGACGCGGACTCCTCGCCGTAGCGGGGGTGGAGCTCGGCGGGCACGCGCTCGCGGAGAGCGGAGAGGGCCCGACTGCACTGGGACTTGACGGTGCCGATCGAGATGCCGAGCGCGTCGGCGACCTCGGCCTCGGACATCTGCTCGTAGTAGCGGAGGACCACGACCGACCGGGCCTTCGGAGGCAGGGTCTGCACGACCTGCCAGAGCTGGTCGTGGGTGCCGTCGTCGTACGCGTCGTGGTGCGGCGCGCCCTCGGGGACCTCGTCGGTGGCGTACTCGCGCTTCTTCCACGCCCGCCGCCACAGCGAGTTGTTCTCGTTGACCATGATCCGCCGGACGTACGCATCGACGGCGCCGCGATCGTGGACCTTGTCCCACGCGAGGTAGAGCTTGGCCAGCGACGTCTGGAGGACGTCCTCGGCCTGGTGGCGGTCGCCGGTGAGGAGGTACGCCGTGCGCAGCAGCGTCGGCTGCCGTACGGCGAGGTACTCGGTGAACTCAGCGTCCCGCTGTGCCTCGCGGTCCTTCCGGCTCATCAGCCCGCCCCTCGGGGTCGCGCCATCGTGCTCTCCTCGTCAACCAGCCCCGGTCGGGACTCTTGGTGGAACTGTGTCGGGTGAAGGACGCGACTTGTCGGAGAATGGTTGCAATTGCCCTCTGCGCGTCTTCCGCGTTCGTCAGGGCCGGGTCTCGAAGGCGACCGCGAACGGCCCGTCGGTCGGCGTCCAGTCCACGGCGAGCTCGACCTCGCTGGTCCGCACGTCGATGCGTACGACGGCCGCTCGGTGCTCGAGCTCGATGCTGGCCAGCAGGTGCCGCTCGTCCTCCCAGGCGAGCTGTTCGGCGTACCACTGCTTCTGGCGGTACGGCGGCGGCGCGACGTCATGGCGCACCTCGCCCGAGCGGGCGTTCACGACCGACATCCGGCGGCGAGTGCCGACGAGGAGCTGTCGGCCGGACGGGCTGAACGCCATCGCGTAGCTGTGGGGCTGGCGCCAGAGCACCTTCCTGGTGTCGAAGTCGAGCACCTTGATCCCGACGTCGCCCAGTGCGGCAACGACGAGCCGGGCGCGGGCGCTGACCATGCTCGCCCGGTCCAGCACCGGCGTCCGGGTGAGGCCGGCCGCGCCGTCCGAGACCCATGTCTCGCCGCGTCCGCCCCAACCGGTCTGGAGGATCGCCCTTTGATCGATCACCCCCGTCACCTCGGTCAGGAACGACGGCGCGAGGTCGAGCCGGACCGTGGTGACGTCGCCGGTGTCGACGTCGCCGGTGTGCAGCAGCGTCGGCAGGTCGAGGCCGCTCTCGGGCGGGGTGAAGGTGAGCCAGTGCAGGGTCGCGCCGTCCGCGCTCAGGACGGGGTACCCCGACACCGTGGCCGCGCCGGGGACATGTCCGGGCTGGCCGGCGGACGTGTCGACCCGGCCCCGGTCGTCGAGGACGTAGACGCCGGTGCTGCCCTCGAAGATCTGGTCGCTGGTGACCAGGAATCCGTCGCCCAGCCTGGCGATCGACGTCACGCCGTGGTCGCGCAGCACCCGCACCATCCGGCCCTCGGGAGAGTGGTACGTGTTCCCGATGACGTAGCCGATCTCCGGCGGCGGCCCGACCGGCAGCCCGTCGACCCAGGCGCCGGGGCGGACGGGCGCCGTACTGGTGGCAGACGTCGGTGACGACGGGGAGGTCGGCGACGTCTCGTCGGGCGGGGCCGCCGCCTGCTGAGGGTCGCCGGCACACCCCGCGGCGAGGACGGCCAGCGCCACCAGGGTGACCGCGGCGGCGCGACTCCGAGGGCTCATGCCCGTACGACGCCCGGGCACCGGCCGCGGTTGCCTTCTGGGCCGGTCAGCCTCGAAGGCTCATGTAGACCGCGAGAACGATGAGGAGCGTGCCGATGCTGACGACGAGCACGGTGTCCGCGGTGCGGTGCGCGCGGTGGGAGCCGGCGTCCTCGGCACGGACAGGGGCGGGCAGGGTTTCGGTCGCGCGGTGCTTGCTGGTGGTGGGCATGTCGATCCTCCGAGATAGGCAACATTCACCAGTCCGGACGTACCGCTGCCCCGAAACATCACGCGATTTTGAAAGAAAGCGCGGATCAGAAGGGCGCGACGAGCAGCGCCGTACCCTGCCCGGCCACGCGGGTCAGCACCAGCGTGGCCTCCTCGTCGCCCTCGAGCGCGAGCCGCTTGCGCAGCGCGTCAGGCGCCACGTCGACGCCCCGCTTCTTGATCGTGAGCCGCCCGATGCGGCGCTCGCGGAGCGCCGCCTTGAGCTGCTTCTCGCGGTAGGGGAGGTGCTCGAGCACCCGGTAGCCGCGGGCGAACGGGCTGCGGAACGAGGCGTCCGAGGTGACGTAGGCGATCTTGGCGTCGATCAGCCGGCCCTCCACGCCGGCCGCCACTGCGGTCACCAGGCCGGCCCGGATGACCGCGCCGTCCGGTTCGTAGAGGAACGCGCCGACCTCGCCGACGCCGACCGCGTCGGCGCCGGGATCGTCCTCGTCGGTCAGGGAGGCCAGGCCGCCCGCTTGCCCAGAGGTCGTCGACGGGATCACGGTGGCGCGGCGCTGGGCGGTCGCCGTACGACCGGACCAGAGCGCGGCCTCCTTGACCTCGCCGCCGTCGCTGACCCACTCCGCCTCGACGTCCGCCGGCACCAGGGCGTGCGGGATCCCGGGGGCGACCTTCACGCACGCGTCGCGTCGCAGCAGCCCCTCGATCCAGGACCAGGGCGGCACCCAGTCGTCGACGTTGAAGCTGCGTCCGGCTCCGGTACGGCGGGCGGGGTCGGCGAACGCGAGGTCGAACCCGGCGTGGTTGACCGTGGTCGCGTCGGCGACCTGGACCGCGCCGGGCAGACCGGCGGCTGCCAGGTTGGCCTCGGCCATCGCGACCCGGACCGGGTCGAGGTCGACGCCGGCGCACACCAGGCCGGCGCGGGACGCAGCGATCAGGTCGCCGCCGATCCCGCAGCCGAGGTCGATCAGGGTCTGCGCGCCGAAGGCCCGGTAGCGGCCGGCGCGGTGCGCCGCGACCGACTGCCGGGTGGCCTGCTCGAGGGCGTCCGGCGTGAAGTAGAGCCGGTCGGCGAGGTCGCCGAACTTGGCCCGCGCCTTCTCCCGGAGCTCGACCTGGGTGAGCGCGGCAGCGACCGCGGCCGGCGGCGCCGTACGGCGGAGCTCGGCCTGGACGTGCAGCTCGCCGCCGGTCCCGGTAGCCCCAGCCAGCTCGGTGGCCTGCGCGAGGAGCGCCTGCCCCTCATCGGTGAGCAGCCACCGGAATGCGTCGAGGTCCACGCCACGATCCTGTCAGGCCCGGCCATCGGGTGGGCCGCCCTGGCACTCGTTGGATGAGAGTGCTAGTTTCGTGCTGGCACTCTCGCATCGAGTGTGCCAGCGCTTGCCGAAGAGCGTGCGACCCCCGCGACGGCGTACTCCCCAAGGCAAGCCCCAACGTGGGCGGGCGCCAGCCCGTCAGACCCCTGCACACACCCGCAATGAAAGTGGAGGTCGATCGACGTGTCGATCAACATCAAGCCGCTCGAGGACCGCATCGTCGTCAAGGCGCTCGAGGCCGAGCAGACCACGGCTTCCGGCCTGGTCATCCCGGACACCGCCAAGGAGAAGCCGCAGGAGGGCGAGGTCCTCTCGGTCGGCCCCGGCCGCATCGACGACAACGGCAACCGCGTGCCGCTGGACGTGTCGGTGGGCGACAAGGTCATCTACAGCAAGTACGGCGGCACCGAGGTCAAGTACGGCGGCCAGGAGTACCTCATTCTCTCGGCGCGCGACGTCCTCGCGATCGTTTCCTGATCTCCTGCACGGGTCGTGTGCCTGAGGCCTCGCCATAGCGCGGGCTGAGGCACACGACCCGTTTGCAGTTCCACCCCCTGAAGGAGAAGTAATGCCGAAGATCCTGGAGTTCGACGAGAACGCCCGGCGCGCCCTCGAGCGCGGCGTCGACAAGCTCGCGAACACGGTCAAGGTGACGCTCGGCCCCAAGGGCCGCTACGTCGTCCTCGACAAGAAGTGGGGCGCCCCCACGATCACCAACGACGGTGTGACCGTGGCGCGCGAGATCGAGCTCGACGACCCGTTCGAGAACCTTGGTGCTCAGCTCACCAAGGAGGTCGCGACGAAGACCAACGACATCGCCGGTGACGGTACGACGACGGCGACCGTGCTCGCCCAGGCGATGGTGCACGAGGGCCTCCGCGCGGTGGCCGCCGGCGCCAACCCGATGGGCGTCAAGCGCGGCATGGACGCCGCGGCCTCGGCCGTGTCCGACGCGCTGCTCGCCTCCGCCCGCGAGGTGGAGACCAAGGAGGACATGGCCAGCGTGGCCACGATCTCCAGCCGCGACAGCCACATCGGCGCGCTGCTCGCCGAGGCCTTCGACAAGGTGGGCAAGGACGGTGTCATCACCGTCGAGGAGTCCAACACCATGGGCACCGAGCTCGAGTTCACCGAGGGCATGCAGTTCGACAAGGGCTACATCTCGGCGTACTTCGTGACCGACCCGGAGCGGATGGAAGCGGTCATCGACGACCCCTACATCCTTCTGCACCAGGGCAAGATCTCCGCGATCGCCGACCTGCTGCCGCTGCTCGAGAAGGTCATCCAGGCCGGCAAGCCGCTCTTCATCCTCGCCGAGGACGTCGACGGCGAGGCGCTCTCGACGCTCGTGGTCAACAAGATCCGCGGCACCTTCAACGCGGTCGCGGTGAAGGCCCCGGCGTTCGGTGACCGGCGCAAGGCGATGATGCAGGACATCGCGATCCTGACCGGCGGTCAGGTCATCGCCCCCGAGGTCGGCCTCAAGCTCGACCAGGTCGGGCTCGACGTGCTCGGCCAGGCGCGACGCATCGTCGTCACCAAGGACAGCACCACGATCGTCGACGGCGCCGGTGACTCCGCGCAGGTCGAGGGCCGGGTCAACCAGATCAAGGCCGAGATCGAGAACGCCGACAGCGACTGGGACCAGGAGAAGCTCCAGGAGCGTCTCGCCAAGCTCGCCGGCGGCGTCTGCGTGATCAAGGTCGGCGCTGCCACCGAGGTCGAGCTCAAGGAGAAGAAGCACCGCATCGAGGACGCGGTCTCCGCGACCCGTGCGGCCATCGAGGAGGGCATCGTCCCCGGCGGTGGCTCCGCGCTCATCCACGCGGTGTCGGTGCTCGACAAGGACCTCGGCCTCACCGGCGACGAGGCGGTGGGCGTGCGGATCGTGCGCAAGTCCGCCGACGAGCCGCTGCGCTGGATCGCCGAGAACGGCGGTGTCAACGGCTACGTCGTCACCACCAAGGTCCGTGAGCTCGGCGTCGGCAACGGCTACAACGCCGCCACCGAGGAGTACGGCGACCTGGTCGCCCAGGGCGTCCTCGACCCGGTCAAGGTGACCCGCTCCGCGCTGGTCAACGCGACCTCGATCGCGGCGATGCTGCTCACGACCGAGACGCTGGTCGTGGAGAAGCCCGAGGACGAGGACGAGGCCGCTGCGGCCGGCGGCCACGGCCACGGGCACGGCCACGGTCACTGATCCGTCGCACACCTCGCCGAGCCGGCTCATCTCAGGATGAGCCGGCTCGGCGCATTTTTCGCGCAGAGATGAGACGGGTCGGCGGCTTCCGTGGCCTGATTTGCGCCGGGTCGGCAGGATCGAGGGGTGGTGGACGTGGTGGACGACTTTCTCGGGGAGTGGCAGGCCTGGCGGCAGGCGCGTGAGGACCGGCTGACAGCGCCGCACGGCTTCCTCTCGATCACCGGCCTGCACTGGCTGGACGCGACGCCCCAGCGCATCGACGGGGTGCCCGGCGCGTGGGCGCTGGGTCCCAGCGGCGTCGAGGTCGATCTGGGGCCAGGCGAGTCGCTGACGGTCGACGGCCGGGAGGTCAGCGGGCACGTGCTGCTCGGACCGGTCGATGACGCCGGCATCCGGGTCCATTCCGGGGAGCTCGTCGTGGAGGTGGCCAGCCGTGGCGCCGGCGTACTGCTGCGACCGCGGGACCCCGCCCATCCGCTGCGGACCGGTCACCGTCCGACGCCCGTCTACCCGCCGTCGCCCGACTGGGTTCTGACCGCGCGGTTCCACCCGTACGACGGCGACCGGCCCACCGCGGACGCGGTCGGCGAGGTCTCGTTCACCGTCGCGGGGGAGCCGGTACGGCTGGTGGCGTACGACGACGACGGCGGCCTGTGGCTGGTCTTCGCTGACGCGACGTCGGGCCGGGCGACGTACCCCGCCGGCCGCCAGCTCGTCGCCCCGCCGCCGTCCGCCGACGGCATGGTGGTGCTCGACTTCAACCGCACGACGAACCTGCCCTGCGCCTACACGGAGTTCACGACCTGCCCGGTCCCGCTGCCGCAGAACCGGCTGACCGTCGCCATCGAGGCGGGCGAGAAGATTCCGGACTGACCGAGTTTCGCAACGCTGACGATCGCCGCGCGTGACCTTGATGCGGCATGCTGGACCCATGCTGTGGAGGGTGCGCGCGAACCTGCCGGATCGTCCCGGGGCTCTCGGGTCGCTGGCTCACGAGTGCGGCAAGAGCGGCGTCAACATCCTGCGGGTCCAGGTCTTCCCGGGCCGGTCCTCGGTCACCGACGAGCTGGTCGTGGACGCGCCGGAAGGTTTCGGCGTCGCGGACATGGTCGGCCTGATGCAGCGCGCCGGTGCCGAGTCGGTGGTCGCGATGGAGTGCACCGAGGCGGCGCTCGACGACCAGCCGACGCGGTTCGTGAAGGCGGCGCTCGCGGTCCTCGACCAGCCCGCGACGTTCCCCGACGTCGTCGCGCACCTCTTCGACGCCGATCTCGCTCCTGCCGGCGGCCACGAGGACGTGCTGGAGATGACTGTCGGCAACGCGACCGTCCAGATCCGACGGTCCACGTCGTTCACCTCGACCGAACGGGTCCGCGGGGCTGCGATGGCCGAGCTGGTCACCCACGTGCTGAGCCGGGAAGCACCGCCCGCGCCGCAGAGTGCGCGCGAGACCGCCGAGCTGGAGTACGTCGCCACCGGCGATGCCGTCGCCGCGCTGTCCGGTGGCCGGGTGGCCGGTCGCGCCTCGGTGGCACCGGCCGCCGCCGAAGGCGATCCGTGGCCGGTCGACATGTGGGTCGACCCGTCGTGGCAGCGGCGCGGCATCGGCACCCGACTCCTCGCCGACGTCGCCCGGATGGCGCGGGCGCGGGGCGCCGAGGAGATCGTGCTCACCGCGCCTTCCGACACGCAGGCGGTCCTGCCGATGGTGCTGTCCGCCGGGCTGCGCGGCCGGATCCGGATGGTCGGCGAGACCGTGAGCGTGCGGATCGCCGTGAGCGAGCTCCGGGTCTGAGGAGCGCGTCGTACCTGAAGTTTCGGCCCCAGAACCGGCCGGATCGGGGCCGAAGCTTCAGGTACGACGCCCTCCAACGCCCGCCGCGGCACCGACTTCGTGAAAAGATTCACAAACTCGTGATCGAGGCGTGAACACCGCCTAGCGTCGGGACTGTGCTGACGCCCGCAGTCCTCACCGAAGTAGTGGTCCAGCTCTCCGGAGCCGCCGAACCCGCGGGCCTGCTGCCCGCCCGGCAGCAGATGGCGCTCTCGCTCGGCTGGCACATCGTGCTGGCCTGCTTCGGCGTCGCCTTCCCCGCGATGATCTTCGTGATGCACCTGCGGGGGATCCGCCGCGACGACCCGGTCGCCCTCGGTCTCGCCCATCGGTGGGCCAAGGTCTCGGCCGTGCTGTTCGCCATCGGAGCCGTGTCCGGCACGGTGCTGAGCTTCGAGATGGGCCTGCTGTGGCCGGGCCTGATGGGGACGTACGGCGACGTCCTCGGCCTGCCGTTCGCGTTCGAGGGGCTGGCCTTCTTCCTCGAGGCGATCTTCCTCGGGATCTACCTCTACGGCTGGGGCCGGATCCCGCCGAAGCGGCACGTCCTGATGGTGCTGCCGATGGCGGTCACCGGCATCGTCGGCGCCTACTGCGTGCTGGCGGTCAACGCCTGGATGAACGATCCGACCGGCTTCCGGATCGTGGGCGGCGAGGTCACCGACGTCCAGCCGTGGGCGGTGCTGTTCAACCAGCAGGCGTTCCTGCAGTTCGCGCACATGTGGGTCGGCGCCTACATGCTGACCGGCTTCTCCGTCGCCGGTGTGTACGCCGTCGGCATGCTCCGCGGTCGCCGCGACGCCCACCACCGGCTGGGCTTCATGGTGCCCTTCGTCTTCGCGTCGATCGCGGCCGTGACCCAGCCCTTCGTCGGCCACGTCCTCGGCTTCGGCCTGGACGAGCGGCAGCCGGCCAAGCTCGCGGCGTTCGAGCTGGCCGAGACGACCGAGAGCCCCTCGCCGCTGCGGCTGGGCGGGGTGCTGGTCGACGGCGAGGTCAAGGGTGCGATCGACATCCCGGTGCTGGGATCGCTGATCGCGATGAACTCGCCCGACGAGCCGGTGCCCGGTCTCGACACGATCCCCGAGGAGGACCACCCGCCGGTCAACCTGGCGCACCTCGCGTTCCAGGCGATGGTCGGCATCGGGACCCTGCTGGCGGCCGGCGTCGTGTGGTTCTGGTTCCAGCGGCGCCGCGGCCGGGACCTGCTCGAGCGGCGTTGGTTCCTCCGCTCGGCCGCCGTGGCCGGACCGCTCGCTGTCGTCGCGCTCGAGGCGGGCTGGATCGCGACGGAGGTCGGACGCCAGCCGTGGATCGTCTACGGGGTGATGCGGACGCCCGAGGCGGTGGGTGACTACACCGCAAGCCTGTGGTGGCTCCTCGGCGTCAGCACCGTGGTCTACGCCGGCATGACGGTCGGCGCGGTCGTCGTGCTCCGCTCCATGGCGCGCCGCTGGCGGGCCGGCGAGGTCGACCTGCCCAGCCCCTACGCACCGGAGGTCTCGACCGACAAGACCTCGACGGACAAGGCGGAGGCCGGCCGATGAGCCTGGAGGTAGCCGTCGCCGCGGCGCTGTTCGTCGGCGTCGTCGCGTACGCCGTGCTCGGCGGCGCCGACTTCGGATCGGGCTTCTTCGACCTCACCGCAGGCAGCAGCCGCCGCGGCGCCGAGCTGCGCACCCTCGTCGACCACAGCATCGGCCCGGTGTGGGAGGCCAACCATGTCTGGCTGATCTACGTCCTGGTGATCTGGTGGACCGGCTTCCCGGAGTCCTTCGCGGCCGCGATGTCGACGCTGGTGCTGCCGCTGCTGTTCGCGCTGCTGGGCATCGTGCTGCGCGGCGCCAGCTTCGCGTTCCGCAAGTACGCCGAGACGCTCGGCCAGGCGCGCCTGTTCGGTGTCGTGTTCGCGACGTCGTCGGTGCTGACGCCGTTCTTCCTCGGGACCGTGGCCGGCGGGATCGCCTCGGGGCGGGTGCCGCTCGACGGCACCGGCGACCGGTGGGCGTCGTGGGTCAACCCGACCTCGCTGTTCGGAGGCGTGATCGCGGTCGGCACCTGCGCGTTCCTCGCCGGCGTCTTCCTGGTGGCCGAGGCCGCGCGGCGGGGACAGAACCGGCTGGCCGACGAGCTCCGGGTGCGGGCGCTGCTCGTCGGGGTGGTCACCGGGGTGGTGGTCTTCGCCGCGCTCGTCCCGATCGCCGACGACGCACCCACCCTGAGCGACGGTCTCGCGGGCAGAGCCGCTCCGCTCGTCGTGCTGGCCGCGGTGGCCGGCCTCGCGACGCTCGCGCTGCTCTGGCGCCGCAGCTACGGCGCCGCGCGGCTCACCGCCGTCACGGCGGTCGCGTCGGTCGTGTCGGGGTGGGGGATCGGGCAGTACCCCTGGCTGCTCGTCGACGAGGTGCGGATCGCCGACGCCGCCGGAGCGACCGCGACGCTCCAGGGGCTCCTGGTCGCGGTCGGGCTCGCGGTCGTTGTCGTCGTACCGCCGCTGGCGTACCTGTTCCGGCTCACCCAGAGCGAGGAGTGGTCCCGCCACTGAGGCGCACGTCGTACCTGAAGTTTCGGCCCCAAAATCGACCGAATCGGGACCGAAACTTCAGGTACGACGCACGCCGCGTCGCTCAGCTGGTGAGCGACCGGTCCGGCGGGTGGTTGCCGAGCCGCCAGCCGCCGAGCGGCAGGTCGATCGCGGGCTGCGGACCCCAGGACCCCTGCGGGTAGGGCTCCGGTGCCGGGCGGCGCTCGAGGACCGGCTGGCAGATCTCCCACAGCCGCTCGACCTCGGCCGAGCCGATGAAGAGGGTGCGGTCGCCGCGCATCACGTCGAGGATGAGCCGCTCGTACGCCTCCAACGGGTCGGCGTCCGGGACGTCGCAGACGAGGTCGAGGCGGAACACGCCCTCGACGATGTCCATGTCCGGGCCGGGT
The DNA here is from genome assembly GCF_003515065.1 of Nocardioides immobilis. Classification (GTDB taxonomy): domain Bacteria; phylum Actinomycetota; class Actinomycetes; order Propionibacteriales; family Nocardioidaceae; genus Nocardioides; species Nocardioides immobilis. The sequence continues at coordinate 553,801 of NZ_QXGH01000009.1, read as the reverse complement.
CGCTTGGCGCGGACGTCGATCGCGATCCGCGGCTGGTCGGCGAGCTCGATGACCAGCTCGTTGGGCGCCGGCACCCCCTGGTCGGCGGGCTTGAGCCAGCGGTGCCGGGGGTCGGAGAACCGGACGGTGATGGTCCGCCGGCCCTCGGCCATCGCCTTGCCGGTGCGCAGGTAGAACGGCACGTCGCGCCACCGGTCGTTGTCGATCCACATCTCGATCGCGACGAACGTCTCCACGTCGGAGTCGGGTGCGACGTCGGCCTCGGCGCGGTAGCCGTCGTACTGGCCGAAGACCACGCGCTCCGGGTCGAGCGGCCGCACTGCCGCGAACACGGCGGACTTCGCCGCCCGCAGTGCGGACTCGCGGTAGGCGTGCGGGTCCTCGAGCGCGACGAAGCCGAGCAGCTGGCAGAGATGGGTGGTGACCATGTCGCGCAGGCAGCCGGTGCCCTCGTAGAAGCTGCCCCGGCCCTCGACCGTCAGCCGCTCCGGCACGTCGATCTGCACCGACTCGATGGTGTGCCGGTTCCAGGCCGGCTCGAACAGCCCGTTGGCGAAGCGGAGCGCCAGGATGTTCTGCACCGCCTCCTTGCCGAGGAAGTGGTCGATCCGGAAGATCTGCCGCTCCTCGAAGGCGTTGAGGAGTACGACGTCGAGTGCCCGTGCAGTGGCCAGGTCGGTGCCGAACGGCTTCTCCGCGACCAGTCGCGAGCGGTCGACCAGGTCCTCCTTCGCGAGCATCTCCACCGTGCCGGAGACGGCCGACGGCGGGATCGAGAGGTAGAGCAGGCGCCGTACGTCGGACAGCAGGCAGCCCGCGTCCTCGAGCAGTCGGTCCTCGGCGTCACGCACGGCCGCCGACAGCGCCGTACCGTCGTCGGCCGAGGAGGTGACGAACGTGATCCGCTCCAGCAGCGGCCCGGCCACCGCCTCGTCGACGTCCTTCACGAACTCGTCGAGAGCCGTCCTCACCTGGCCGCGGAACTCCTCGTCGGTGCCGGGGGAGCGCCGGCCGCTGCCGATCACCCGGTAGTGCTTGGGGAGCCGCCCCGCCGCGGCCAGCCGGTACAGCCCGGGGAAGAGCTTGCGGGACGCGAGGTCGCCGGTCGCGCCGAAGAGGACCAACACGTGCGGGGGCAGGTCTTTGATCACGGGAAGGTTCACGCGCCCCAGTCTGTCCCGGTTCGTCCTGCAGGCAAGGCGACACGTAGGATTCCGTCATGGAGGCCACTGAAGTTCCGGCGAAGTTCGCACCTTTGGGTCTGACCTACGACGACGTTCTGCTGCTGCCCGGGCATTCCGACCTGGCGCCCGACGACATCGACACGACGACGCGGCTCACGCGCGAGATCAGCATCAAGGCGCCGCTGATCAGTGCCGCGATGGACACGGTCACCGAGTCCCGGATGGCGATCGCGATGGCCCGCCAGGGCGGTATCGGCATCCTGCACCGCAACCTCTCCGCCGAGGAGCAGGCCTATCAGGTCGACCTCGTGAAGCGGACCCAGACCGGGATCATCTCCAACCCGGTCACCATCGGCCCCGACGCGACGCTCGAGGACCTCGACCGGATCTGCGGTGAGTACCGCGTCTCCGGCCTCCCCGTCGTCGACGCCGACAACCGGCTGCTCGGCATCTGCACCAACCGCGACCTGCGGTTCACCCCAGTCGCGGAGTGGGCCTCGACCAAGGTCGACGAGGTGATGACGCCGATGCCGTTGATCACCGGACCGGTCGGCATCAGCCGTGACGACGCCAACCTGCTGCTGCGCAAGCACAAGCGCGAGCGGTTGCCGCTGGTCGACGAGCAAGGCCGGCTGGGCGGGCTGATCACCGTCAAGGACTTCGTGAAGTCCGAGCAGTTCCCCGACGCGTCCAAGGACGGTCAGGGCCGGCTGATGGTCGGCGCCGCAATCGGCTACTTCGGCGATGCGTGGGAGCGTGCCACCGGCCTGATCGAGGCGGGCGTCGACGTGCTCGTCGCCGACACCGCCCACGGCCACGTGACCCTCCTCCTCGACATGGTCCGGCGGCTCAAGAGCGACCCCGCCACCAAGCACGTGCAGGTGATCGGCGGCAACGTCGCCACCCGTGAGGGCGCACAGGCGTTCGTCGACGCCGGCGCCGACGCGGTCAAGGTCGGCTTCGGCCCGGGCTCGATCTGTACGACGCGCGTGGTCACCGGCTGCGGCGTACCCCAGGTCACCGCCGTCTACGAGGCCTCGCTCGCGGCCCGCCCGGCCGGCGTACCCGTGATCGCCGACGGCGGCCTGCAGCAGTCCGGCGACATCGCCAAGGCGATCGTCGCGGGTGCGGAGTCGGTGATGATCGGCTCGATGCTCGCCGGCTGCGAGGAGTCGCCCGGCGAGGTGATCTTCGTGCAGGGCAAGCAGTACAAGGCCTACCGCGGCATGGGTTCCCTCGGCGCGATGTCCTCGCGCGGCAAGAAGTCATACTCCAAGGACCGCTACTTCCAGGCCGAGGTCACCAGCGACGACAAGATCGTCCCCGAGGGCGTCGAGGGCCAGGTGGCCTACCGCGGGCCGCTCTCCGCGGTCGCCCACCAGCTGCTCGGCGGCCTCAACCAGTCGATGTTCTACGTCGGCGCCGGGACGATCCCGGAGCTGCAGGAGAAGGGCCGGTTCATCCGGATCACCTCGGCCTCGCTCAAGGAGAGCCACCCCCACGACGTGCAGATGACGGTCGAGGCGCCCAACTACCACGGCTGAGGATCAGGCGTCCCCGGCGCGCGGCAGGCCGTTCCAGAGCAAGCGGGTGGCGGCGTCGACGACGTCGTCGAACGGCGTGTCCGGGTGCAGGGCCCACCACTGGGCCAGACCGTCGGCGGCACCACTGACGACGGCGACGATGACCGGCAGGCTGGTGGAGCCGAGGTCCACGCCGGCTCCGGCGAGGTCGGCCGACAGCAAGCCGCTGATGGCGTCGGCCCGGTCGTCGAGGTAGCCACGGACGACCTGGTCGAGCTCGGGGTCGCCGGACGGGATCGGGTCGAGGAGCAGCCGCCGGGTCGCGGGGTGCTCCCGGGTGAACTCGAGGTACGCCGCCAGCGTCGCCCGCACCCGGTCGCGCGGCCCGCCCTCGCTGGTGATGCCGCGCGCGATCTCGGTGAGCATCAGCTCGTGCTGGGAGGCCAGCACCTGCAGGAAGAGCGCGCGCTTGGTGGGGAAGTGGTCGTACATCACCGTCCGGGTGACCCCGGCTGCGGACGCGATCTCGCCGAGCGACGTTGCGTCGTACCCCCTGTTGGCGAACGCGACGACCGCGGCCGCCTCGACCCGGCGGCGGCGCTCGGCACCCCGCAGCCGTCGTCGCGGCTGGTTGACGGAGACGCCGGGAGAGGACACAATCCCCATGCTAACCGACACCAGTGTCGGTTACGGAAGATCGGGGTGTCATGGAGTCACTGTCTCGCCGGAACGTGCTGCGAGGATCCGGGGTCGCAGCGGCAGCGCTGGTCGCCGCCGGTCCGTTGTCGCCGGCGCTCGCCCTCCAACGACGCCGGGTCGCCGTGCTCGGTGGCGGCATGGCCGGCCTGGCCGCCGCGCACGAGCTGATCGAGCGCGGGTTCGAGGTCACCGTCTACGAGCGCAAGGCGCTCGGTGGCAAGGCGCGCAGCATCCCGGTGCCCCGTACGGCGTCCGGCGGTCGCCGCAACCTCCCCGGTGAGCACGGCTTCCGGTTCTTCCCGGGCTTCTACAGCCACATCCCCGAGACCATGGCGAGGATCCCGTTCGGGACCAACGAGAACGGCGTCCTCGACAACCTCGTCAACGCACCGATCCCGCTGTTCCCGCGATCCGGAGGTCGGGACGACCAGAACCTGTTCGGACTCATCCCGGACCCGCGCCACCTGGCCACCCCCGACGCGCTGAAGCGCTTCATCGTCGACGAGCTCGTGGGCGGGCAGATGGTGTCGCCCGACGAGGCGGCCTACTTCGCGACCCGGGTCGTCGTCTACATGTCGAGCTGCGACGAGCGGCGGTTCGGTCAGTGGGAGAAGACGTCCTGGTGGGACTTCGTCCGCGCCGAGCAGCGCTCGGCCGAGTACCAGACCGTCGCCGCCCGCGGCCTCACCCGGGCACTGGTGGCCGCCAAGGAGGAGATCGCCAGCACCCGCACCATCGGCAACATGGCCGAGGCCTTCCTCAACGCCATCGCCGGTCGGGGGACGCAGGGCCGGCACGCCGACCAGGTCCTCAACGGCCCGACCAACGAGGTGTGGATCGACCCCTGGGTCCAGCTGCTGCGGGGCAAGGGCGTCCGCTTCCGCACCGGTACGACGATCGTCGGGCTCGACGTCGCGAACGCGCGGATCACCGGGGCCCGGGCGAGCACCCCCACCGGTCCGACCACGATCGAGGCCGACTGGTTCGTGTCCGCGATGCCTGTCGAGCGGGTGACGCCGCTGCTCTCGAGCAGCGTGCTCCGGCTGGCTCCGAAGCTCGAGGGCCTGAACGGCCTCGTCACCGACTGGATGAACGGCATCCAGTTCTACCTGAAGCGCCCGGTCAACATGACGCGCGGCCACGTCGCCTTCCTCGACTCGCCGTGGTCGCTCACCTGCCTGACCCAGGGCCAGTTCTGGACCAACGACTTCGCGTCGACGTACGGCGACGGCGCGGCCGTCGACTGTCTCTCCGTCGACGTCTCCGACTGGACGGAGCCCGGCATCCTCTTCGGCAAGCCGGCCAACAGGTGCACCAAGGAGCAGGTGCGGGCCGAGGTCTGGGCGCAGATGAAGGCGTCGTTGGAGGACACCGGCCGCTCGGTGCTCCCCGACGACGTGCTGCACTCGTGGTTCCTGGATCCGGCCATCAAGTGGGACGCCACCCGCCGGGCCAACACCAACGACGAGCCGCTGCTGATCAACACGGTCGACTCGTGGAAGCTGCGGCCGACGGCAAGATCCGGCATCCCCAACCTCTTCCTCGCCGGCGACTACTGCCGAACCAACGTCGACCTGGCCACCATGGAGGGCGCCAACGAGTCCGGACGGCAGGCCGCCAACGCGATCCTCGACGCCTCCGGCGTCGGCGGCACGCCCGCTCCGATCTACAAGATGTTCCGCCCGCCGGAGTGGGAGGCGCTGAAGATCGCCGACAAGGCGCTCTACCGGCTCGGGCTGAAGAACGCGTTCGACGTCGGGTGAGCGGTCAGGAGAAGTTGAGGCTCCCGCGCCCGCTGCCTGACTCGAAGCGGCGGGTTCCTCCGGTGGGCGCGCACTGACCACGATTGCGGACCCGCCCAGGACCGAACACCATGAGGTAGTGGCACACCAGCGGAGGCGCTCTCGGCTGCGGGCCGCGCTGAGAGCGGGCCTTGTCCTGGCGGTGGTCCTGGGGGTGGTGATCGGAGCGATGTGGGCGATACAGCGTCGGCTCATCTACTTCCCGGATTCGTCCCCGGTGCCACCGGCGGACGAAGTGATCGCCGGTGCGCGTGACGTCACGCTGCACACCGAGGACGGCCTCACGCTCGGCGCCTGGTTCGTGCCGGCCCGCGGTAGGCGCGACCGGGACATGGCGGTGCTCGTCGCGCCCGGCAACGGCGGCAACCGGCTCGGGCGCGCGGACTTCGCGGACGAGCTGAGCGACCTCGGGCTCGCCGTGCTCCTCATCGACTATCGCGGGTACGGCGGCAACCCCGGCTCGCCGAGCGAGGACGGACTACTCGCCGATGCGCGGGCCGCTGCCGAAGCGCTGGAATACCTCGGCTACCCGCCGGAGCGAACCCTTTACTTCGGGGAGTCGCTCGGCACGGGCGTCGTTGCTGCCCTCCAGGCCGAACGCCCACCGGCCGGTCTGGTGCTGCGTTCGCCCTTCACCGAGCTGGCCGACGTCGGGTCTCACCACTATCCCTGGCTGCCGGTGCGAGTCCTCCTACGAGACGGTTTCCCCGTGCTCGACCACCTGAAGGACAGCGAGGTCCCCGTGACCGTGGTGTACGGCGACCGGGACAGCGTGGTTCCGTCGCGGCTCAGCGCCCGGGTTGCGGACGAGGCCCCGTCTCTGGCCGAGGAGCTGGTCCTCCAGGGAGCCGATCACAACGACCCGGTGATGTTCGGACCCGAGGTTGCGCGGGCGGTGGCACGTCTCGCTGCCTCGGTCGACAAGGGAAGCTGAACACCGGTGTCGATCGGGGCCGAGGCAGCTAGTCGATCGGTTTCGCCATCTTCACCAGCGCAACCGCGACGCCTCCACGGTCATCGGTGAGTCGCTCGGTCGGCACGAAGCCATCCTTGGTGTAGAGCGGTTCGCCGGACATCGTTCCCATCAGTTCGAGGCGCTTGAATCCCTCCTCCTTGGCCGCTTGCTCACACCAGGTCAGGATCAGCCGACCGACTCCACTGCGCGCGTACGCGGGGTGGGTGTACATGGCACGCACTCTCGCTGCGTCGACCGCGGGATCGAGGAGCTCCGGGTCGCGGCCGGGGGTGTGGTCACCGCCGTACAGCGTGGCTCTACGGCTCCAACCGCCGCATCCGGCGACCGCCTCTCCCGCAAGCACCACGTAGTAGGCGCCGTCCTTGATCAGTTGAGTGTCAATGCCCATGATCGCGCGGCTGGACTCGATCTCTTCCGGAGGCTTCTGCAATCCGTCTCCGTCAACCGAGCGTCGGCAAAAGGGGCGGTCACGACTGGCATCCTCCGGCGGCCTCACAGGTAGAGGCCGGTGCCCGTCGATGGCTTCTCGTCGGGCGGCGGCGTGGTGGGCAGGTCCTGCCAGCGGAGCATCCGGATCTCCTCGGGGGTCGTCGCTCCGGTGCTGACGATCCGCTGGGCCTGGCGCGCGACCGTCTCCTCGAACACGTTGCGCACGAACCGGCCGTTGCCGAACCCTTCCGGCCGGGGCCGTGGGAAGAGCAGCCGGAGCTGCTGGGTGACGTACTCGTCGAGGTCGTAGCCGGCGCGGCCGCGCAGCAGCTCGAAGATCGCGACCAGCTCGTCGTCGCTGTAGTCGGCGAAGCCGATCGTGGTCGGGAACCGGGAGGCGAGGCCGGTGTTGACGGTCAGGAACCGCTGCATCTCGCGGGGGTAGCCGGCCACGATCACCACCACCTCGTCGCGCCGGTCCTCCATCAGCTTGAGGAGGGTCGAGATCGCCTCGTGGCCGAAGTCACGGTGGGAGTCCGGCGGCACCAGTGCGTAGGCCTCGTCGACGAAGAGGACACCGCCGGCCGCGCGGTTGAACGCTGCAGTCGTGCGGGGCGCCGTCTGGCCGATGAACTCACCGACCAGGTCCTGCCGGCTGACCTCCACCAGGTGGCCGTTGTCGAGCACGCCGAGCTGGGCGTAGACCCGCGCCAGCAGCCGCGCGACCGTCGTCTTCGCGGTGCCGGGATTGCCGAGGAACACCATGTGGCGCGAGCGGTCCGACGCCGGCATGCCGATCTCCCGGCGCAGCTGCTCGGCCCTCACCTCGGCCACCAGCCGCTGCACCTGGTCCTTGACCGCCTGCAGGCCGATCAGGTCGGCCAGCTCGCCCATGGGGTCCCCGATCTCCACCGGCGGGGGAGCGGCATCGACCGCGTCGCCGTACTCATCCTCGCGGAGGCGCTCGCCGACGCCGGGCCCGGTCGCACCAGCGGTGGGAGCGACGGGCGAGCGGGCCTGGAGCTTCGAGGCGAACGGGTTCCGCACGGTCGGTGCCGGCCGGAAGATCGCCCGGACGTCCTCCCAGAACCCGATCCGGTCGGGGCAGCTGGTGCTGGCGTCGGGATTGGCGAGCCGGACGTTGAAGTAGGCGACGTGGGTCGCCATCGCCATCCAGATCCGGGCGGCGTCGATCTCGCCGGTGACCAGCGACCGGGCGATCCAGCCGCGGGTGTCGCCGAGCCAGTCGACGGAGTCGAAGCCGGAGCGCAGCCGCTCGATCTCGGCACTGACCTCCTGGAACCTGGCCGGGCCGAGGATCGCGGTGAACGCGGCGGGCAGCTCGTCGATGCCGTCGTACAAGGTCATCGAGGCGATCAGCTGGTTGGCGGTCTGGCCGCGGCTGACCCGGTCGGTGAGGTGGGCGTGCGCGGCGTCGAACCCGTGCAGACCCCAGGCCAGCAACGACGTCCAGCCCCGGAGCTCCGGCAGTACGGCGGCGTCCTCGTCGGTCACGAGCGTGTGGTCCTGCTGCCAGCGGGCGTCGACCTCGGGCCAGGAGGCGCGCTGGATCGCTGCCACCAGCGACTCGTCGGCCAGGGCACGCCGCAGCACCCGCGCGGCCGCGGTCGCCCGGTCCCGGTGGGTCGGCGCGGCCGCGAGGAGCTCGCAGGCGGCGATCGAGACCTCCAGCGCCTCCGGTACGGCGGACGGGTCGACGCCCCGCGCGTTGTAGGCGAGGTCGAGGAGCCAGTCCCAGCGCCGGATCGCGAACGTCTGCACAGCGCCTGGCGAGACCTTGTCCGAGGGGATGTACCACGGCTCGAGCAGCGTCTGCGCCAGCTGGGTGTAGGAGCCGACGAAGATCGGTGCCGGCGTCGGCAGGTAGCTGATCGCCGACCACAGGTACGGCAAGGTCCGCGGCAGACCCGAGCGGTACGGCGACGACGTCTCGCCTGCCTGGGCCGGACCGAGCCGCTCGACCAGCCGCCGCAGCTCCTGCTGCGTGTCCTCCAGCCAGCCGTCGGGCACGACCCACGGGTCGGAGGTCCCGACCACGTCGATGAACTCGGCCGCGCCGAGCAGGGGGGCGAGGTGGTCGGGGAGGACGAGTCCGGTCATGGTCGTCCGAGTCTGCCCGGACTGATCGGCCTGATCCAGCGAAGGCTCAACCTTGTCTCAGCCCGGTGGTCCAGCCCGTCCCGACCGACACCCCGACATCCGGGTAAGCATCCCGTAGCGAGCCGAACGGGGACGCACACTCTAGAATCCACCGGTGACCGACATCGAGATCGGCCGTGCCAAGCGCGCCCGCCACGCCTACTCCTTCGACGACATCGCGATCGTGCCGTCCCGGCGCACCCGCGACACCAACGAGGTCAGCGTCGACTGGCAGATCGACGCCTACCGGTTCTCGCTGCCGATCCTCGCCGCCCCGATGGACTCGGTCATGTCTCCGGCGACGGCCATCGCCTTCGGGCAGTACGGCGGACTCGGCGTGCTCAACCTCGAGGGCATCTGGACCCGCTACAGCGACCCGGAGCCGCTGCTGGAGGAGGTCGCGGGTCTCCAAGGCGACGCCGCGACGCACCGGCTCCAGGAGATCTACGCCGAGCCGATCAAGCCCGAGCTGATCACCGAGCGACTGCGCCAGGTCCGGGAGGGCGGCGTGACCGTCGCCGGCTCGCTCTCTCCCCAGCGGACCAAGGAGTTCGCCAAGGTCGTCACCGACGCCGGCGTGGACCTGTTCGTCATCCGCGGCACCACGGTGAGCGCGGAGCACGTCTCGAGCCAGGCCGAGCCGCTCAACCTCAAGGAGTTCATCTACGAGCTCGACGTGCCGGTCATCGTGGGCGGCTGCGCCACCCACCAGGCCGCGCTGCACCTGATGCGGACCGGCGCGGCCGGCGTACTGGTCGGGTTCGGTGGCGGTGCGGCGCACACCACCCGCACCGTGCTCGGCGTCGCCGTACCGATGGCTTCCGCGGTGGCCGACGTCGCCGCCGCCCGCCGCGACTACCTCGACGAGTCCGGCGGTCGCTATGTCCACGTGATCGCAGACGGCTCGATCGGCCGGTCCGGCGACCTCGCCAAGGCCATCGCCTGCGGTGCCGATGCCGTCATGGTCGGCTCGCCGTTCGCCCGCGCGACCGACGCGCCCGGCCGCGGCTTCCACTGGGGCGCCGAGGCGCACCACCACGACTTGCCGCGCGGCCAGCGGGTCCAGTTCGAGCAGATCGGCACCATCGAGGAGATCCTCTTCGGCCCGAGCCGGGTCGCCGACGGCACCATGAACCTGGTCGGCGCACTCAAGCGGTCGATGGCGACCACCGGATACACGGATCTCAAGGAGTTCCAGCGGATCGAGGTCGTCGTCGAGTGAGCTCGCCGGCGGCGGCGCCCGCCGCCTTGCGGATGGGCAGTGCCCGCGGTCGCTGGGTGCTGCTGACGACGGTGCTGGGCTCCGGCCTGACGATGCTCGACGCGACCGTCGTCAATGTCGCGCTGGGGCGGATCGGGGAGGACCTGGACGCCGGGTTCGCCGGGCTCCAGTGGACGGTCAACGCCTACACGCTGACCCTCGCCGCGCTGATCCTGCTGGGCGGCTCCTTGGGTGACCGGATCGGCCGGCGCCGGATCTTCCTCGTGGGCGTCGTCTGGTTCGCGCTGGCCTCGCTGCTCTGCGGCCTCGCGCCCGACGTCAACACGCTGATCGCCGCCCGTGGCCTCCAGGGTGTCGGCGGGGCGCTGCTGATGCCCGGAAGCCTGGCGATCATCGCGGCGTCGTTCCATCCCGACGACCGGTCGGCCGCCGTCGGCGCCTGGTCCGGGCTCGGCGGCATCGCCGCGGCGATCGGCCCGCTCGTGGGTGGCTGGTTGGTGGAGCTGGACTGGCGCCTGGTCTTCCTCGTCAACGTCCCGGTCGCCGTGCTGATCATCGTGGTCGCGGTCCGCCACGTCCCCGAGAGTCGCGACCCCGACGCGGACGGGCGCCTCGACGTGACCGGGACCTGCCTGGCCGCGGTCGGGCTCGGCGCCCTCACGTTCGGGCTGACCCGCGCCGGTGACGCGGGCTTCAGCGGGTCGGTGGTCACCACCGCCTGCGCCGGACTCGCGCTGCTCGTCGCGTTCGTGGTCGTCGAGGCGCGGTCGTCGTCGCCGTTGGTGCCGCTGGAGCTGTTCCGCAACGCCCAGTTCAGTGCGGCCAACGTGGTGACGTTCCTGGTGTACGCCGCGCTCGGCGTGATCTTCCTGCTCCTGGTCCTGCAGCTCCAGGTGGTCGCCGGCTGGTCGCCGGTCCTGGCCGGCTCGGCGATGCTGCCCGTCACCATGATCATGCTCGCCTTCTCGTCCCGGGCGGGCGCGCTGGCCCAGCGGATCGGCCCCCGGCTCCCGATGACGCTGGGGCCGCTGCTGTCGGCCGGTGGGGTCCTCTGGTTGAGCGGGGTCGGCGCGGACGCGTCGTACCTCGCCGACGTGCTGACGCCCGTGCTGCTCTTCGGTGCCGGGCTCGCGCTGATGGTCGCGCCGCTGACGGCGACGGTCCTCGACTCCGCCGACGACCGGCACGCCGGCATCGCGTCCGGGGTCAACAACGCCGTCGCGCGTACCGCCGGTCTCCTCGCGGTCGCCGTCATCCCGGTCGCTGCGGGGATCGGTGGTGCCGACTACACCGACGCCACGGCGTTCGATGCCGGCTACGGGCGGGCGATGGTGATCAGCGCCGGGCTCCTCCTGGCCGGCGCCGCGCTCGCCGCAGCGTTCGTACGGCGACCGCTCGCCGCCGCTCCGGAGGGTCCCGGTGACGGACACCGGATCCATGTCGAGGAGTGCGTGCACTGCGGCGTGGCCGGCCCGCCGCTGCATCCGGCCGACCGCGCGCACGACTGAGAACCCGCCGCGAGGCGGCCCGGTCAGCCCGCCAGCTTCTCCTTGAAGAAGGCCAGGACCCGGTCGACGCCCTCCTGCTGGCGATGCAGGGTCAGCGTCGAGTGCTTTCCCCCGGGGAACTCGACGGCGATGAAGTTCTCGCCGAGCTCATTGCGGAGCGTGTCGAAGCGGCTCCCGACCGCCAGGTCGTTCCTGTAGCGGAGCCCGAGGACCTCGCAGCCCGCGCTGACCTTCTGCTTCACGGCGTCGAGGTCGGCGGGGCTGAGGCCGAGGTCACGGCCCCGTCCCGGCGTGACGGCGAAGGGTGCGGACGGCTGGGCGAGGACGGGTGCCGCGATCGGTGCGTCCGCGAGCATCGCGAGCGCGTAGCCGCCCGTGAAGCACATGCCGACCGCGCCGACGCCGGGCCCGCCGAGCTCTGCGTGCAGGTCTCTCGCCAGCGCCCGGAGCCAGATCGCGACCGGCGTCGTGGTGCCGGTCGCCATCCGCAGGAACTCCCGGCTGATGCAGATCTGCCGGGCCGCCTGCGCCATCGACCGCGGCCCGACCTTCGCGTTGGGCGTGCCGAACAGGTGCGGCATCACCACGGTGTGGCCCTGCTCGACCACCTCCTCGGCGAAGGCGAGCAGCTGGGGGGTGATCCCCGGGATCTCGTGGATCACGATCACCCCGGACCCCTCGCCCTTGCGGTACGTCGGATGCGTCACGTCGTCGGCGGTGTAGTCGCTGAGGGCCCATCCCGGGAGAGCGGTCATGCGCCGGAGACTACGCGGGGTCACGAGGTGGTCGTCGGCGCGTCGGCGGCCCGCACCAGGCGAACCTCGGGCCTGGCCGGGACCTCGTCGGCGAGGAACCAGCGGAACGCGAGGTTGCCGCGGGGGTAGTCCACCGTCGACACCGCGTTGGGATGCTCGAGCCGTCCCCGCGCGACCACGATCGTGACGCTGCCGTCGCTGTTGGCCACCGCCTGGGTGCCGTTGACCGAGCATCGGTCGTCGTCGGCGTTGTGGGTCGCCATGAACTGGTTCCAGACGACGAAGTTCCAGAACCGGCACGCCGGCGGGCGGTGCGTGACGACGAGCGCCTCGTCGTCCTCGAGGACGAAGCTGCCGAACGAGTACGCCGCGTCGCGCGCGGACCAGCCGAAGTTCGCGTCGCCCACCTGGTAGGGATCGCCGAAGTCGTTGGCCCGCTGGGTGATCTCGTGGCCGATCGTGTGGACGTCGTCGCTGCGGACACCGACGGTGAGCGGGACGATCGCGAACATGGTCCGGAGCCAGGCGGCGCTGGCCCGCAGGGCGGATGCCGTCTCGTCCGCGCCGTGCCGGATCGGCTCAGGCTCGTCGTACGCCTCGATCTCCCAGGTCACCCGGCGATCCGTCAGCGGGTCGGCCTGGTAGTCGCGGGTGAGGAGCACGGCGGCGTCGGGGAGCGGTCCGAGGTCGAAGGAGAAGGAGCCGTCCGCGTCGTACTCCAGGTCCGTGTCGCGCACGATCGCGACCACCCGGTCCGACCACGCGCCGGGCTCCGGCTCGTTGTAGGCGGTCACCGAGAAGTAGACGCTGTCCCCGCGGTTGCCGCTGATCCGGTACCGGCGCGTCGGATCGACCGGGCACAGTGCGTAGTAGCAGTCGGTGTTGTCGCCGCCCCACCGCCGGTCGCGGCGGAAGGGCGTGTTGGTGTCGACGAACCGGGGTCGGCTGGGCTCGGCGAACAGGTAGGTGTCGAGGGCGACGCCGAGCGTCGTGAGGATCTGCCGGTAGCCGTCGGCGACGTGCCGGTCGTCGGTCACTGCGCGGTCACCCTCCAGGAAGGTGCGGTCGAGGTCGCGCAAGGTGTCGAGCAGCTCGCGGAACGCAGTGGTCGCCTCGCTGGTCCCTGTCATCTTCATGGTCGGACTCCCTCCAGGAGGACGGCGGTGATCCGCTCGGCCCAGGCGTCGTCGAGCTGCTCGGGGCCGAGAAGCACGCCGAGGAGGACCGCGCCGATCATCAGCCGCATCAGGTCCTCGGACCGCGCGTCCTCGCGCACCTCGCCGGCGCCGATGGCGGCCCGGAGCCGGTCGTCGACGGTCGCGAACACGCCGGCGAAGCGGGAGAGCAGTGCGTTGTGCAGGGCCGGGTGGGTGGAGAACTCGGCGAGCAGGCCCGGGAGGGCGGCGGCCGCCACCGGCGTCGTGAACGCGTCCCGGGTGCCGATGACGATGCCGGCCAGGTCGGTGCGCAGGTCCGACCCGAGCTGCCAGCCGGCGAGGAGCTCGTCGGGGAACGCCGCCTCGTAGACGAGGTGGGGCAGCGAGGGCCAGCGGCGGTAGAGCGCCGCCTTCGTCGTACCGGCGCGGCCGGCGACCGCCGCCACGGTGAGCCGCGCATAGCCGACCTCGACGAGCAGGTCGCGGGTCGCGGCGAGCGCTGCCTGCTCGATCCGCGGGTCGCGGGGGCGGCCGGCGCCGCGCTGGGACTCGCTGTTGGCTGCCGTCGTCATCAACCCCTTCCGCTAATACGGAACCGAGCGTATCGTAATCGTCCATGCAAGGACAGGAGATCGCGCCGGTCACCCTCGATGACCTGGCCGAGCCGCAGTTCGGTACGGCGGGGCAGGAGCTCCTCGTCATGATGGAGTCGATCGCCGAGCTGTGTCCGCTCGACAGCGCCACGCTGCACGCGCAGGCCGCGGCCGAGCTCGGGCTCGACGACTTCGGGCCGCGTGACTACGTGGAGCGGCTCGAGCTGCTGCTCGACTGCTACCGCTCGGTGCCGGGGCTGTCGCCTGCCGGTCAGGTCAACCTCTACGCCCAGTTCCTCCAGCTCCTCAAGAACCGCCTCCTCCTCGCCGACCTGATCCGGCGCGAGCCCGAGGTCCTCGAGACCGAGCTGGTGCCCCCGATGGTCATCGCCGGCCTGCCCCGCACCGGCACCACCCACCTCCAGCAGCTGCTCGCCGCCACCGGCCTGTTCCGGACGCTGCCCTACTGGGAGAGCCTGGAGCCGTTCCCGCTGCCCGGTGAGCGAGGCACCGAGCCGGACCCGCGGATCGGGCGCACCGCGCAGGCGATGGACGCCATGCACACGGCGATGCCGCACCTGATCCTCATGCACGAGATGGACGGACCCGAGCACGTGCACGAGGAGATCGCGCTGCTGGCCGCCGACTTCTCGACGATGTTCTTCGAGACGCTGACCGACGTCCCGCGCTGGGTCGATCACTATCGCGCCCACGACCAGGCGCCGCACTACGCATATCTGCGCCTGCAGCTGCAGGCGCTCCAGCACCTCCGGGGTGGCCGCCGGTGGCTGCTGAAGTCGCCGCAGCACCTCGAGCAGCTGCCGGTCGTCGCGCAGGTGTTCCCCGGGGCGACGGTCGTGATCACCCACCGCGACCCGGTGCACGTCGTCACCTCGCTGGCGACGATGGTGGCCTACACCGAGCGGATGTTCCGGTCCGCTCCGCTCGACGTGCCGGCGACCGGCCGGCGCTGGGCCGATCGGCTCGCGGTGATGCTCGACGCGCTGCTCCGCGACCGCGCCGTCCTCGGACCGGAGGCTTCGATCGACCTGCCGTTCGACCAGTTCATGGCCGACCAGGAGGGCGCGCTCGAGCGGGTGCTGGCGCTGGCGGGCGAGGACTTCACGCCGTCGGCACGTGCCGGAGTCGCGGACTACCTCGCCGGACACGCGCGCGGGCACCTCGGCCGGGTGGACTACCGGCCCGAGGCGGTCGGCCTCGATCCCGACGAGCTGCGTGCGCGGTTCGCGCCGTACTCCGAGCGCTTTCTTGCGAGCGCTGGTTGAGAACTCCTAGAACGTGTTCTAGTTTGATCCACGACGCGGCCCCGTCCGCGGCACACCCCCGGAGGAACCCCGTATGACGCAGGCACCGCTGCCCGCCGACATGACCATCCAGCGCTCCAGCCGCGACCCGGTGACGGTCCGCGCGCGGCTGGAGGAGTGGCTCGCAGGAGTGATGCCGCCCGGCTCCGAGCCCGAGGTGACCCTGCACGAGGGCATCCAGAGCAACGGCATGTCCAGCGAGACCGTGCTGCTCGCGATCACCGCGACCGAGAACGGCGCCCGCACGACGAAGGAGTACGTCGCCCGGGTCGCGCCGGCCGCGGAGGACCTGCCGGTCTTCCCGAGCTACCGCCTCCAGGACCAGTACGACGCCATGCGGCTGGCCGGTGAGCTCGCCGGGATCCCGGTCCCACCGGTGGGCCTGATCGAGCCGACCGGCGCGGTGCTCGGCACGCCGTTCTTCCTGATGGGCCGGCTCGAGGGCGCCGTACCTCCGGACGTGCTGCCCTACACCTTCGGCGACAACTGGCTCTTCGACGCCGCGCCCGAGGAGCAGGCCGCGCTGCAGCGCAACAGCGTCGAGGTGCTCGCCCGGTTGCACGGGATCCCCGGCGCAGCCGAGCGGTTCGCGTTCCTCGACCCCGCGGTGACCGGGCACGCCGGGGCGACGCCGCTCGCCCGCAACGTCGCCAAGACCCGCGCCTGGTACGACTACGCGCTCGAGGCCGCCGAGGGCAGCCCGCGCTCGCCGCTCATCGAGCGTGGTCTGGTCTGGCTCGAGGCCAACCTGCCCCCCGAAGGCGAACCCGTGCTGGTGTGGGGCGACTCCCGGATCGGCAACGTCATGTACCGCGACTTCGCGCCCGTCGCCATCCTCGACTGGGAGATGGCGACCCTCGGGCCGCGCGAGATGGATCTCGCCTGGATGGTGTTCGCCCACGCCGTGTTCCAGGAGATCGCCACCATGCTGGGACTGCCCGGGATGCCGGACTTCCTGACCGAGGAGGGGGTCGTCTCGACGTACCAGGAGCTGACCGGGGTCGAGGTCGGCGACCTCGCCTGGTTCCAGGTCCTCGCCGCCGTGAACTGGGGCATCGTGTTCCTGCGCACCAGCGCCCGGCAGATCCACTTCGGTGAGATCGAGCGCCCGGACGACCCCGAGGCGGTCATGCACCACCGCCCGCTCTTCGAGCGGCTGCTCGACGAGGTGGGCGCATGAGCCTCCATGGCGAGTACGTCGGCCTCGGCCCGCTCGACGAGTACCCGATCCACCAGCTGCCCCGTCCGGTCGCCTGGGCCGGCAGCAGCGACCGCAACTTCTACGACCGCTGCTACCTCAACGCGCACGACCGCACCGGCGACCTCTTCCTCATCACCGGGCTCGGCTTCTACCCGAACCTCGGCACCAAGGACGCGTTCGTCCTGCTGAGGCGCGGTGACGAGCAGACCGCGGTCCACCTCGGTGATGCGGCCGACCCGCGGGGCGGGGACCGGATGGAGCAGCGCGTCGGCAACTACCGGGTCGAGGTGATCGAGCCGCTGCGCAAGCTGCGGCTGGTGCTGGAGGAGACCGAGGGCATCGCCCTCGACCTCACCTGGGAAGGGTCGTTCGACGTCGTCCAGGAGCTGCCGCACGTCATGCGCCAGGGCTCGGGCACCATCCTCGACGCCCAGCGGTTCGCGCAGGTCGGCACCTGGGAGGGCACGATCGCGGTCGACGGCTCGGAGATCGCGGTGACGCCCGATCGCTGGGTCGGCTCGCGGGACCGGTCGTGGGGCATCCGTCCGGTCGGCGAGGCGGCGCCGGCGGGGAAGCCCGCGGACCCGGCGTTCGAGGGCATGTGGTGGCTCTACGTGCCGATGCGGTTCGACGACTTCTGCGTGGTGATCATCATCCAGGAGACGCCCGACGGCTTCCGCACCCTCAACGACTGCACGCGGGTCTGGAAGGACGGCCGGGTCGAGCAGCTCGGCTGGCCGCGGGTCGAGATCCGCTACACCCCGGGCACCCGGGTGCCCACCGGCGCGACCATCACCTGCCAGACGCCGGAGGGCAAGGACCTGGTGCTCGAGGTGACCTCGAAGCTCCCGGTGCCGATCCACTTCGGCGGCGGCTACGGCGGCGACTCCGACTGGACCCACGGTGTCTGGAAGGGCGCCGGTTTCACCGAGCGGCTCACCTACGACCTGAACGACCCGGCCGTCGCGGGGCGGGTGATGTTCGGCGTGATCGACCACGTCGGGCACGCCGTCGCCCACGGTCCGGGAGCAGACGGCGCGGAGGGCTGGGGGCTCTTCGAGCACGGCGCGCTCGGCCGGCACGACCCCAGCGGCTTCACCGACTGGTTCGACCTCGCACCCTAGGTCTCGAGACGGTCGCCAGAGCGACCTCCTCGACCAACGAAAGGCAAGGAATGACTCTCGACCGCGACGCGCTGTTCATCGGCGGCACCTGGACAAAGCCGGCCACCGACGCCGTGCTGGAGGTCGTCTCACCGCACTCGGAGGAGGTGGTCGCGCGGGTGCCCGAGGGCAGCGCGGCCGACATCGACGCCGCGGTCGCGGCCGCCCGGCGGGCCTTCGACGAGGGTCCGTGGCCGCGCCTGGCTCCCCACGAGCGCATCGACGTCGTACAGGCTCTGTCCGGTCTGTACGCCGCGCGGCTCGGCGAGATGGCCGAGGTGATCACCACCGAGATGGGCTCGCCGATCTCGTTCAGCAACCTCGCCCAGGCGCCGGCGCCGTGGATGCAGATCGAGGCGTTCCTCGGCATCGCCCGGGAGTTCCCGTGGGAGTCGACCCGGCCCGGTGTGCTCGGCGCGGACGTGATGGTGCGGCACGAGCCGATCGGCGTGATCGCCGCGATCCCGCCGTGGAACGTCCCGCAGTTCACGGTGCTGTCGAAGCTGATCCCTGCGCTCCTGGCGGGCTGCACGGTCGTCGTGAAGCCGGCGCCGGAGAGCCCGCTGGACTGCTACCTGCTGGCCGAGATGCTGCAGGAGGCGGGCGTCCCCGAGGGCGTCGTCAGCATCGTCGCCGGCGGGCGTGAGGTGGGGGAGCACCTGGTGTCCCACCCCGGCGTCGACAAGGTCGCGTTCACCGGATCGACCGCGGCCGGTCGCCGGATCGGCGCGATCTGCGGCGAGCAGCTCAAGCGGTGCTCGCTGGAGCTGGGCGGCAAGTCCGCCGCGATCGTTCTCGACGACGCGGACCTCACGACGACCCTCGAGGGACTCAAGTTCCTGGGCGTCATGAACTCCGGGCAGGCCTGTGTCGCCCAGACCCGGGTGCTCGTCAGCCGCGACCGCCACGACGCGTTCGCCGCCTCACTGGCCGACGCGATCGCGGGCATGAAGGTCGGCGACCCGATGGACCCGGCCACGGAGATCGGGCCGATGGTGGCGCGCCGCCAGCAGGAGCGGGTCGAGAAGTACATCGCGCTGGGCCAGGAGGAGGGTGCTCAGCTGCTCACCGGTGGCCAGGGCATGCCCGAGGGCCTCGACCGCGGGTGGTACGTCCGGCCGACCGTCTTCGCCGCCGTCGACAACCGGATGCGGATCGCCCAGGAGGAGATCTTCGGGCCGGTGCTGTCGGTGATCCCGTACGACGACGTCGCCGACGCCGTCCGGATCGCCAACGACTCCGAGTACGGCCTGGCCGGCACCGTGTGGACGGCCGATGCCGAGGCCGGCGCCGACGTGGCCCGCCAGGTCCGCACCGGCACGATCGGCGTCAACACCTACACGATGGACTTCGCGGCGCCGTTCGGCGGCTACAAGGCCTCGGGCGTGGGTCGGGAGTTCGGGCCGGAGGGACTGGCGCAGTACACCGAGCTGAAGTCGGTCTACCTCTCCTCGCCGCCGATGTAGCCCCTGCCGGCAGCGGCCTCGCCCGACGGCTGGCTGCGGCGCACCTCCTGACGGGTGCGGACCCGGCCGGTCCTCAGTCCGCCGTCTGCCGTCGCAGCGCGAGCAGGGCGATGTCGTCCGCCGCACCCTCGCCGCGCAGTGCGTCCAGCAGCGAGGTCAGGAGGTCGGAGACCGACGCGTCCGCGTGCAGCTGTGCGGCCTCGGCCAGCCGGTCCAACCCGGTGTCGATGTCCTCACCGCGACGCTCGACCAAGCCGTCGGTGTAGGCGAGGAGCGTGGACCCGGGCGGCATCGTGAACGTCTCGGTCTCGTACGACGACGGCCCGACGCCGAGCGGAGGCCCGACCGGCATCCGCATGTGGGCGACCCCGTCGTCCGACACCAGCAGCGGCAGCGGGTGACCGGCGTTGGCGACGACGACCTCGCCGGTGCGCCAAGTGCCGAGACCGACGACGGCGGTGATGATGTGGGCGTCCCGGGTGACGTCGAACTGGCGCGAGCACTTCTCGAGGGCCTCGGCCGGAGTGCTCCCGTCGACGAGGTAGGCCCGCAGGGTGAATCGCGCCCGTGCCATCTCGGCGACCGCGTCGACTCCCTTCCCGGAGACGTCGCCCACGACGAAGCCGAACTGGTCCTCGCCGATGTCGATGATGCTGTACCAGTCACCGCCGATCTCGACGCCTTCGGCCCCGGCGACGTACCTCGATGCGATCTCGAGCTGGGGTATCTCCGGGGTGACGTGGGGCAGCAGCGCTCGTTGCAGGCGCACGAAGACCTCCCGCTGCTCCTCGTACAGGCCGTTGATCCGCTGGTAGAGGTCGTTGATCGTCGCCGCGTCGGACTCCACCCGGATCCGGGCGCCGACCCGCTGGCGCATGACGAGCGCGGTGGCGATGGTCAGCACCAGGCCGCTGAGCAGCAGGATCACCGGGAGCCGCTGGCTGAGCGAGCTGCCGAGGTGCTCGGTGGGCTGGGTCACCAGGGTGAGCACCGTGTCACCGAACGGGACCTCCTCCTCGTGGCTGGGGTCGTCGAGAGGCAGGTCCGCGGGGTCCATGTCGGTGGTCGTCATGTCCTCCAGGCGGGTCCGCTCGCCCAGGTAGATGGCGTAGTGGATCTGTGAGAACGCCGAGTCGTCGTCGACGGTGGCGCGACGGCCGGCCGGGATCGGGCGCTCGACGTAGACGATGAAGCCGGTGCTCATGTCAGCGAGGGCGTAGGCGATCCGGCTCCGCTTGCCCACGACGACCCGCTCGACGACCGACGTCTTGCTGTCGACCGCCCGGCGCAGGAAGTCGCGCATCTCCTGGTCGCGTGGGTCGATGCCGGGCGCCGCTCCGACCGCTGCGAGGCGGTCGAACCCGCGGCCGTCGCGCTGCCAGAGGGAGGCCGTGACGAAGTCCCCTTCCTTGCCGACGTTGACCGCGAACGTACGGCGGAACACCGACGGATCGCCGTCAGCGCCGGCTGCCGCCTGGACCTGCAACGCAGTCGTCAGCGGCTGCTGGATGATGAAGATCGCGGTGGAGAGCACGGCCGCGGCCTGCCGCGACTGGGTCTCCAGCAGGCGCTCCTCGGTGGCCTTGTCGGCGCGGTAGGCCGCCCAGGAGGAGACCGCGGTGAGGACCAGGCCGATGAGGCAGGTGATGACCACCGCCCGTGCTGGTCGGCTCAGGCCGCCCCTGCTCCCGGCGTCCTGGAAGAACTGAGCCACCTGACGCCCTTCCAGCCGACCGACGAGAGTGGGTGCACGGTAGCCGATCGAGGGGGCGGCCGAGGGGAGTTTTGAAAGACGCGAGCTACGCCGCCGGCCCGTCGTCGTACGACCGGTGCACGACGGTCTCGCGCCGTCGCCACGGTCCGGCGAAGATGAGGGAGAGGACGATCGCGAGGATGCCGCCGAGGATCAGGATCGCTCCCAGCGCGTCGTCGTTGACGAAGTTCAGGTCCACGGTGACCACGTCGAAAGCGAGGATCAGACCGAGGACGAGCAGGACGATGCCGAGGCCGATGTACATGTCGAATTGGTGCCCAATCGGGCACCGGGCATACCCCCATCAGCCGTTCGCTCGCGTGGCTGCAAGGCCTCTGCAAGGCTGACCACGGACCCTCGGGCTGTCCGTCGAGGCCCACGTGAGGAGCACCGGATGTACGTCGCGACGTCGGTCGACGAGCTGCTCGCCGGCGCGACCGACCGGCGGCGGCTCGACGGCCCCGGCAAGTCGGGGGCGCTGCTGGAGCGGGTGACGCTCGACGGACAGCAGTACGTCGTGAAGTACCTCGACCACGACGCCGACTGGACGCTCCGGGTGGCGAACATCCCCGGCAGTGCGTCGGTCGAGCTCTGGCGGCGCGGCGTCCTCGCCGAGCTGCCCGACTGCATCAACCAGCCGATCGTCGCGGTCGCCCACGAGGCGCAGCGGCCGGCGGTCGCGGCGCTGCTGATGCACGACGTCGGCCGCTGGCTGGTGCCGGCGACGGACGATCTCGTCCCGCCCGACCAGCACGAGCGGTTCCTCGACCACATGGCGGCCCTGCACGCCGCGTTCTGGGAGCGCCGGATCGACGTCGTCTCCCCG
Organism: Nocardioides immobilis; assembly: GCF_003515065.1. Lineage (GTDB taxonomy): Bacteria > Actinomycetota > Actinomycetes > Propionibacteriales > Nocardioidaceae > Nocardioides > Nocardioides immobilis. Next base: position 532,059 of record NZ_QXGH01000009.1, on the reverse strand, counting down.
ACGGACCGCTACCTCGAGCTGTCTCCGCGGATGGCCGCAGCCGAGGCCGCGCTCGGCTCGGACCACCTGGTGCCGCGGCTGGTCGCGCAGGGGTGGCCGCTGCTGGCCGAGGTGGCTCCGGCGCTGGCCGGCGTCGTCGTACCACTGGTGCGCGAGCCGGGCCCGCTCGTCGATGCCCTCGACACCACGCCGGCCACGTTCGTGCACGGCAACTGGAAGCTCGACAACCTCGGCTCCGACGACCGCGACCGCACCGTGCTGCTCGACTGGGAGCTGCCGGGCGTGGGCGCCGCGGCCAGTGACCTCGCGTGGTACCTCGCGATCAACTGCCGTCGGCTGCCCACGACGAAGGAGCAGACGATCGCGTCCTACCGGGCCGCGCTCGAGCGGCACGGGGTCGCGACCGAGCCGTGGTGGCACCTTCAGCTCGGTCTCTGCCTGGTCGGCGCGATGGTCCAGTTCGGATGGGAGAAGGCGCTCGGCGGGTACGACGACGAGCTGGCCTGGTGGGAGGAGCAGGTGCTGCGCGCGGCGCCGCTCCTGGGGACGCCGGCGTGAGCGGCGACGGCGTCGGCGCGTCGTACGACGCCGCGGCCCAGGGCTGGCGCGCCGGACCGGAGCGGATGTACCGGCGGCTGGCCGAGGCGATGGCCGGGCACGCCCCGGTCGAGGTCCGCGACGCCCGGGTGCTCGACGCCGGGGCCGGCACCGGCGTGGCCGGCGATGCCCTGCGCCGGCGGGGTGCCCGGTCGGTGGTCGCGGTCGACCTGGCGCCGGGCATGCTGCCCGGAGCGCCGGCGCTGGCGACGGTCGGCGACCTGACCCGGCTGCCGTTCCGGGACGGCTCGTTCGACCTGGCGGCGGCCGCGTTCTCGCTCAACCACTTCGCCGACCCCACCGACGCGATGACCGAGCTGCACCGGGTCGCCGGCGCGCTGGTCGCCACCGTCTTCGCGCCCGGCTGGGACCACCCGGCCAAGGAGGCCGTCGACGGGGTCATGGCCGGCTACGGGTTCGTGCCGCCGGGCTGGTACGCCGACTTCAAGGCCAGCGGTGCCTACGAGCTCGACCCGGCCGGGTTCGAGGCCTACGCCCGAGCCGCCGGCTTCGGCTCCGCCGACGCCGAGGTGGTCGAGGTCGACACCGGTCTCGGCGCGCCCGCCGACCTCGTCGGCTGGCGGCTCGGCATGGCCCACCTGGCGCCGTACGTCGCCGGCCTCGATCCTGAGCAGCGCCAGCGGGCCCGGCGCGACGCCGAGGAGGCCGTGACCGGGATGCCGCCGCTCGTCGTGCGGATGGTCGTGCTCAGGGCTCGCTGAGCCTCCGCCACCGGGAGAGGTGGCGGTCTGCCTCGGCGCGGAGGCCGTCGCCGTAGGAGCCTGCGCTCCGGGCGAGCTCGTCGGCCAGCTGCTCGGACCGCTCGAGCCACCGCGCCTCGCCCAGGTCGGCGCCGGTCTGGCCGGCCCACCACCAGGCCTCGACCCGGACCGCGCGCTCGAGGTCGCCGAGGTCGCGCCATGCCTGGTCGGGGTCGACCGGCTCGCCCAGCGCGGCCAGGGCGCGGTGCCGGACCAGCCGGGCGCACGTCTCGTAGCGCGGGACGCCGATCCGCGCCGCGGCCGCCTGCAGTGCGTCGGCCGTGCGCAGGGCGTCCTCGGGCGAGCCGGACAGCAGCTGCACCTGCGCCTCGAGCAGGTCGAGCTTCATCGCCAGCCGCCACCCGAAGACCAGGTCGCCCGCGAGCCCGGCGCGGGCGCGGGCGAGGAGCGGAGCCGCGCCCTCCGGGTCTGCCGCGCGGATCCGGTCCTCCGCGAGATCCTCGAGCGCGGCGACGTACATCTCCGGGAACCCGACCGTCTCCGCGACCTCGAAGCTCTGGTGGTGGTGCTCGAGACCCTCCTGCGTCGCTCCCAGGTTGCGCAGCGCCCACCCGCGGAAGTTGATCCCGCGGCCGGCGAACCGCGGTACGTCGCGCCGGGTCACCTCGGCGGTGTAGGCGTCGAACCACGACAGCGCCTGCTCGGCCCGGCCGGCGACCGCGAGGGCGTGCCCGGTGAAGAGCATCGCGTGCAGGGTCGCCGCGGTGTGGTCGGCACTGGCGGCGGCCCGGGTGAGCGGCCGGAGCAGCTCGACCGCCTCGCCGGCGCGGCTGCGGTGGGCGTGCACGACGCCGAGCCAGGCCGCCGCCTCCAGCCGTTCGTCACCGCTGCCCGACTCCATCGCTCGGGACAGCCGGTCGTGGGCGCTCTCGAGGTCGCCGCGCGCGTGCAGGATCCGGCCCGACGCGACCCGGCACCGGGTCCGCGTCTCGTCGTCGTCGGCGGCCAGGGCGCCGTCCTCGGCGTACCGGAGCGCGTCGTCGAAGCGCCGGTCGAAGTACGCCGCCCACGCGCCGACCTCCCAGCGCCGGACGCCGGCCCCGGTCGCGGCCGTCACGTCCTCCTCGGCGGCGCGGTAGCGACCACGGCGGATCCGCACCTGGGCCCGGGCGATCACCGTCTCGTGGTCCGGGACCAGCGCCAACGACTGGTCGAGGAGGTCCTCCGCCGTCGCATGGTCGAACCGCTCGGCCGCGCGGGCAGCGGCGATGCGCAGCCAGGTCGCGGCCAGGGTGTGATCGTCCCCGAGGCGCGCGTGGTCGGCGACCACCGCGGGGTCCGCGTCCGGGCGACCGGCGAGGACCCGGCCGGCCTCCCGGTGCAACAGCGCCCGACGACCCGGCGTGGTCCCGGTGACCAGCGCCTCCCGCACCAGCTCGTGCCGGAACCGGTGTCGTCCTGCGTCCTCGACGAGGAGGCCGTGCTGCTCCGCGAGCTCGACGTCGCCCAGCACGTGCAGGGAGCGCCGGCCGAGGACGGCCGCGAGCAGCTCGACGTCGAGGTCGCCGATGATCGCGGCCGCCCGGACCAGGTCCCCTGCGCTGCCGAGCTGGTCGCACCGCGCCGACACGGCGGCGACGAGCGAGGGCGGCAGCGCGCCAGCCGGCACCGCCGCCAGCTCGGAGAGGAAGAGCGGGTGGCCGCCCGAGCGGAGGTAGAGGTCGTCGGCGCGGTCGTTCCCGACCAGCTCCGCCACCTGGTCCCGGTCGAGCGGTCCGAGCCCGATCTCGTCGGTGGCGGGCAGCGCAGGTCCCTCGGCCGGCCGCACGCCGACCACCACCAGGACCGGGAGCGGCCGGCGCAGGACGTAGCCGAGCCAGTCGGCGAACGCCTGGCCGGCGAGGTGGGCGTCGTCGATGACCAGGATCGCTCCGTTCGCGCCCGCGATCCGCCCGAGCACCGCCGTCACTGCGGCGAACAAGGTGGCCGGGCCGAGCGCGGGATCCACCCCGCGCGGCTCGCCGGCGCCTGCGGCGGTCAGCCCGAGGAGGGGAGCGAGGACGCCCGTCTCCGGGCCGAGGAGCGCGTCCGCGTCGGCCGACGCCCGCAGGTGGTCAACGATCGCCGTCAGCACGACATCGAGCGGCGCCGCGTGGTCCAGCGCGCCGCAGGTGCCGGACAGCACCAGGTCGCCGGCGTCGCGCCGCGCGCGGGACCACACGTCGAGGAGGGTCGTCTTGCCGATCCCGGCTTCGCCGGCGACCTTCGCGACCCGCGCGCTGCCGTCGTCGAGGGCCCGGCGGGCGAGGGCGTCGAGGTGCCCGGCCTGGCTGGTCCGCCCGACGAGGGCGGTCGGCTGTCTCGCGGCGGCACGGACCGGCACCTCGCCGCGGAGGATCGCGGTGTTCAACGCCTCGGTCTCGGGGGACGGGTCGGTCCCGAGCTGCTCGGCCAGGGTCGCGCGGAGCGCGGCGTACGACGCCAGGGCCAGGCCCGGGCGGCCGCCGGCCGCCTGTGCCTGCATGACCGCCCGCACCGCCTCCTCGTCCAGCGGGTCGGCGAGCGCGTCGGCCGCCGCGAGGTCGAGGGCGTCCCGCCAGTGCCCGGCCTCGAGGAACGCAGCCGTCGCGTCCTGGCGCGCCCGCTGGACCAGTCTTACGGCGTCCGCGTGCTCCGCCAGCGCCCACGGCGACGCCGTCCGGGGCTCGGGCACCCGGCCCCGGGCCAGGGACAACCCGACCCTGGCCGCTGCGACCGCGCCGGCGACCTCGCCCGCAGCGCTCCGCCGCTCCGCCTCGCCGACGACCGCCTCGAGCTCGGCGACGTCCAGCCAGTCGGCCCTGAGTCGATAGCCGGCGTCGGTGCGCTCGATCCGGTCCCGGCCGAGCTCGCGACGCAGCCGGCTCGCGAGCACGGCGAGCTGGTCGCTCGGGCGGGCCGGCGGCTCCTCGCCCCAGAGCGCGTCGACGAGGGTGTCGGCAGGGACCGCCCGGCCGCGGGCAAGTGCCAACAGCTGGAGCAGGCTGCGTGCCTTCCTGTCCAGTCGTGTCAGGTCGGTTCCGTCGACGGTGAGTTCTCCGAGCACCCGCACGGACAGTGCGCTCACGGCGCTGAGCGTACGCCGTCCTGGCCGGCTGCAACCTGGCTGCAAGGTGGCCGGGCGAGCCTTCCGGTCACAGCCCGGCGAGAGGCGCCGGCACCCCCCGAGGAGACCGCGATGACCCAGCAGATCGACCAGTCGCACCAGAAGACCGAGCAGAAGACCGAGCAGAAGAGCTTCGACAAGCCCGACGAGACGCGTTCCTTCGAGCGCGGCATCGTCGACCTCGTGAACATCGGCGGCGCCGAGATCGGCCGCCTGGTCCTGCAGCCCGGCTGGCGCTGGTCCGAGCACGTGAAGCCGATCGCCGGCACCGACCTGTGCGAGGCTCCGCACTTCCAGTACCACGTGAGCGGCACCCTCGGCGCCCTGATGGCGGACGGCACCGAGCTGGTCTTCCGGGCCGGCGACGTGTCGTCGGTTCCCGAGGGCCACGACGCCTGGGTGATCGGCGACGAGCCGGTCGTCATCGTGGACTGGTACGGCGCCTCCAACTACGCCAAGCGCTGACGCACTGCGGGCCTGTCGAGGCGTCTCGACAGGCCCGGCGAGCGTGTTTTCGGCCGTTGACACAGAAACTGGATGTGTAAAGCAGCACATCTGCTACCGATCAGTAGCCGCAAGTGACGGCACTCACTACCCTCGACTCATGAGCGCTTCGAATCCCGGCCATCCCGAAGGCGTCGGCGGCGGGCCCCTCGTCGAGGGTCCGCACGACCCCGAGCACGACCCGCGGGCGTCGTACGTCCTCGAGCCGGAGTACGTCGCGACCCTGACGGAGCGCGTCCACGCGACGAGCGGTACGACGGTGTCGCTGATCTCGCCGCTCGACGGCGCCCCGCTGGCGAACATCCCGCAGTCCAGCACCGACGACGTCGCCGAGGCCTACCGCCGGGCGCGGGTCGCGCAGGCGGCGTGGGCGAAGACGCCGATGGAGCAGCGCGCGGCCGCGATGCTGCGCCTCCACGACCTGCTCATCGAGCGGATGCCCGAGCTGCTCGACATCATCACGCTGGAGAACGGCAAGGCCCGCAAGCACGCGTACGACGAGGTCGCCCACACCGCCCTCACCGCGCGCTACTACGCGCGGATGTCGGAGAAGTTCATGGCGACCGAGCGGCGCGGGGGAGTGCTGCCGGTCTTCACGCGGATCGACATCAACCACGTCCCCAAGGGCGTCGTCGGCATCATCTCGCCCTGGAACTACCCGCTGACGATGGCACTGTCCGACGGCCTGCCCGCGCTGATGGCCGGCAACGCCGTCGTCGCCAAGCCGGACGCGCAGACCATGCTCACCGCGCTGATGGGCGTGAAGCTGATGGACGAGGCCGGGTTCCCGCGCGACCTGTGGCAGGTCGTCGCCGGTCCGGGCCGCCAGCTCGGCGGGCCGATGATCGAGCGCTCCGACTACATCTGCTTCACCGGCTCGACCGCGACCGGCAAGCTGATCGCGAAGCAGTGCGCCGAGCAGCTGATCGGCTGCTCGCTCGAGCTCGGCGGCAAGAACCCGCTGCTCGTGCTGCGCGACGCCGACGTGGAGAAGGCCGCTGAGGGTGCGATCCGGGCGAGCTTCTCCAACGCCGGCCAGCTGTGCGTCTCGGCCGAGCGGATCTTCGTCGCCGACCAGGTCTACGACCGGTTCGTCGAGCGCTTCGTCGCCCGGGCCCAGGCGATGACCCTCGGCGCCACCCTCGACTGGGAGGTCGACATGGGGCCGCTCATCTCCGCCGACCAGCTCGAGACCGTCACGACCCAGGTCGGCGACGCGGTCGACAAGGGCGCGCGGGTGCTCACCGGCGGCAGGGCACGGCCCGACCTGGCGCCGTACTTCTACGAGCCGACGATCCTCGAGGGGGTCACCCCCGAGATGACCTGCTTCGGCAACGAGACCTTCGGCCCGGTGGTGTCGCTCTACCGCTTCAACGACGAGTCCGACGCGATCGCGCGGGCCAACGACGGCGAGTACGGCCTCAACGCCGCGATCTACAGCCAGGACGGCGACCGTGCGCGGGCGATCGCACGCCAGATCAAGTGCGGCACGGTCAACATCAACGAGGGCTTCGCCGCGACCTTCGGCAGCCTCGCCGCGCCCATGGGCGGCATGCGCGAGTCGGGCATGGGGCGTCGACAGGGCGCGGACGGCATCCTGCGCTACACGGAGACCCAGTCGGTCGGCACCCAGCGGGTGCTCCGGATGGCTCCGCAGTTCGGCCTCAACGCCGAGCAGTACGCCAAGCTCCAAGTCGTCGGGCTGAAGGTGCTCAACAAGCTGGGAAGGGCCTGACCCATGACTGACGGCTTCGACTACGACGTCCTCATCATCGGCTCGGGCTTCGGCGGGTCGGTCTCGGCCCTCCGGCTGACGGAGAAGGGCTACAAGGTCGCCGTCCTCGAGGCCGGCGCACGGTTCACCGACGAGGACCTGCCGGAGAACGGCGCGCAGGCGCGCAAGTTCATCTTCCGACCGGAGCTGGGCCTCTACGGCATCCAGCGGATCGACGTCGTCAACGACTGCTTCATCCTCGCCGGCGCGGGGGTCGGCGGTGGCTCCCTCGTCTACGCCAACACGCTCTACGAGCCGCTCGAACCGTTCTACCGCGACAAGGCGTGGGCGCACATCACGGACTGGAAGGCGGAGCTCGCGCCGTACTACGACCAGGCGAAGCGGATGCTCGGCGTCACCGAGTACGCCGACATGACGCCCGCCGACGAGGTGATGAAGAAGGTCGCCGAGGAGATGGGTGTCGGTGACACCTTCCACCCGACTCCGGTCGGCGTGTTCTTCGGTGGTCCCGGCCAGCCGGCCGGAACCGAGGTCGACGACCCTTACTTCGGTGGCGCCGGCCCCGCCCGCAACACCTGCCTCAACTGCGGCGAGTGCATGACCGGGTGCCGGCACAACGCGAAGAACACCCTGGTCAAGAACTACCTCTACCTCGCTGAGCAGAACGGCGCGACCGTCCACCCGCTGACGACCGTCACCGACGTACGCCCGCTTCCCGAGGGCGGCTACGAGGTCAGGGCACGCTGGACGAAGGCCAAGGCCTCCCGCCGTACGGCGGTGAAGACGTTCCGCGCCGAGCAGGTCATCTTCGCCGCGGCGTCGCTCGGCACCCAGCGCCTCCTCCACCGGCTCAAGGCGGAGGGCTCGCTGCCGGAGATCTCCGACCGGCTCGGGGTGCTGACGCGCACGAACTCAGAGGCGATCCTCTGGGCGACTGCCGTCGACGACTCGGTCGACTGGACCGAGGGCGTGGCGATCACCTCGTCGTTCCACCCCGACGAGCACACCCACATCGAGCCGGTGCGCTACGGCAAGGGCGCCAGCGTGATGCCGTTGATGGCGACCGTCCTGGTCGACGAGCTTGAGCACGAGCCGCGGGCACTCACCTGGGTCAAGGAGGTGTGGAAGGGGCGCCGGAGCCTCAGGGACCTGTACGGCCTGTCGAGCTGGTCGCGCCGTACCGTCGTCGCGCTCGTGATGCAGACGCTGGACAACTCGATCACGACCGTGTGGCGCCAGCGCGGGCCGATCGGGTACATGTCCTCGACCCAGGGCCACGGCGCGCCCAACCCGACCTACATCCCGGTCGCCTACGACGCCGTACGGCGGATGGCGCGACTGATGAAGACGAAGTCGGTCTTCGGCAGCGTCGGCGAGCCGCTGGGCATGCCGCTGACGGCCCACTTCATCGGCGGCTGCACGATCGGCGACAGCCCGGAGACGGGCGTGATCGACCCCTACCAGAGGGTCTACAACTACCCGGGACTGCACATCGCGGACGGCTCGGCCATCTCGGCGAACCTCGGCGTGAACCCCTCGCTGACGATCACCGCCCAGGCCGAGCGGGCGATGGCGTTCTGGCCCAACAAGGGTGAAGTCGACACCCGACCGGCCATGAGTGCGTCGTACCAGCGGATCCAGCCGGTGGCCCCAAAGCAGCCCGCGGTTCCCGACAGCGCCCCCGGTGCCCTCCGGCTGCCCATCGTCGGGGTCTCCTGAGCCAGGAATCGGCGGAGAAAATAAGTTCAGAGGAACTGCCCGCGGGCGTAACCCGCCCCGAATGCCATCGTTGATCGAATCGAGCCCGGGCATTCACGCTCCCTCCCGAAGCCTGGGCTCGGTCCAGGCACTGTCCAGCAGCTGCATGGACGATCAGGGCCCGACCACCCTCCCTCCCCGGTCGGGCCCTGGTGCATTTTTCGGGTAATCCGGGCTCGGGGATTGCGTCGTACCTGAACTTTCGGCCCCTCTTCGTGCGAATCAGGGGCCGAAAGTTCAGGTACGACGAACTGCCCGGCTGGCCACGGCTGTGGATATCCGGCGAACCCCGATTCGGGTCTCGCGGCGCGTGGCACTCGGCTGCACATGGGAATCGAGGACATCACCCGTGCCGGAGTCGTTCTACCGGTCCGCGTGGACCCGAAGGGCATCGACGGGCCGACACCCAAGGCAGTCCGGAACAAGAAGAAGTGGCGCCGGGTCGGCCGAGGGTGGTACGTCCCGACCGAGGCCGACCCGGATCGGCTCGACCAGCGGATCGTCGAGGCGATGGCGGGTCTTCCCGACACGGCGGCGGTGACGGGATGGGCGGCCCTGGGGTGGGAGCGTGGCCGGTGGTTCACCGGACTCGGCGCCGACGGCGCGACGAGACTCCCGGTTCCGGTCGCGCTGGATGATCAGCGCCTCACGGCCCAGCGTTCCGGATTGTTGCCGTCGGAGGACTGGCTGTTCGAGAGCGACATCACCACGGTCGATGGTCTTCGTATCACCGTGCCCAACCGGTCCGTCACCTTCGAGACCAGGCGGGCGCGAACCCTGGTCCGGGCGGTGCAGGTCATCGACATGGCGGCTTACGACGACTTCATCGACCTTGAGGACCTCTCGACGTACGTCGACCGCCTGGTGGCACGTCAGGGCATCAAGCTGACGCGACGTGCGCTGCCGCTGGCACGGGAGAACACGTGGTCTCCCCAGGAGGTGACCATGCGACTGATGTGGGACGCCGCGGTCACCTGCCCCGTCCTCCTGTGCAACGCACCGGTCTTTGACCGCAGCGGCAACCACCTCTTCACACCCGACCTGTTCGACCCCATGACGGGCGTTGCGGGCGAGTACAACGGCCGGGTGCATCTCGACGAGGATCCGTTCCGCCGCGACCTCGACAAGGAGGCCGCCTACCGGCACCACGGCATCGAGGTGGTGACCATGATGTCGGCCGACCGCTACGACGTCGACAACGTCGAGCGCCGACTCCGCGCCGCCTATGACCGGGCGGGTCGCCGTCCACTGAGCGGCTCGTGGACCCTGGACCAGCCCGACTGGTGGGTCGACACCTCGACGGTGGCCCGTCGTCGGGCGTTGAGTCAGTCGGAGCGCGCGATCTGGCTGCGTCGTCGTACCTGAACTTCCGGCCCCAATTTCCGCGATTCCAGGGCCGAAAGTTCAGGTACGACGCGGATGCCGGACCGACCCCCGACGCTCGATAGGATCCGGCCATGACGGCGCCTGGCAATTCTGAGCACGATCTGGTCCTGGTGGTCGACTTCGGGGCGCAGTACGCCCAGCTGATCGCCCGGCGGGTGCGGGAGGCGCGGGTCTACTCCGAGATCGTGCCGCACACGATGCCGGTGGCCGAGATGGTGGCCAAGGGGCCGAAGGCGATCATCCTCTCCGGGGGCCCGTCGTCGGTCTACGCGGAGGACGCGCCGAGCCTGGACCCGGCCATCTTCGAGACCGGTACGGCGGTCTTCGGCATGTGCTACGGCTTCCAGCTGATGGCGCAGGGACTCGGTGGCCAGGTCGACGCGACCGGCGCCCGCGAGTACGGCCGCACCCGCGTGCACGTCGGACACGCGGGGACCCTGCTCGGCGGCATCCCGACCGAGCACAACGTGTGGATGTCCCACGGCGACTCGGTGACCGCGGCGCCGGAGGGCTTCGAGGTGCTCGCGTCCACCGCGGTCACGCCGGTCGCGGCGTTCGAGAACGTCGACCGTGGCTTCGCCGGCGTCCAGTGGCACCCGGAGGTGCTGCACACCGAGCACGGCCAGAAGGTGCTCGAGCACTTCCTGTGGGACATCGCCGGCTGCGGCCAGACCTGGACGATCGGCAACATCGCGGACGAGCAGATCGAGCGGATCCGCGAGCAGATCGGACCTGACGGACGCGCGATCTGCGCGCTGTCCGGCGGGGTCGACTCCGCCGTCGCGGCCGCCATCGTGCAGAAGGCGGTCGGCGACCGGCTCACGTGTGTCTACGTCGACCACGGCCTGATGCGGAAGGGCGAGACAGAGCAGATCGAGCGCGACTTCGTGGCGGCGACCGGCACCAAGCTGGTCGTCGTCGACGCGGAGAAGCAGTTCCTCGAGGCGCTCGCCGGCGTCACCGACCCCGAGACCAAGCGCAAGATCATCGGCCGCGAGTTCATCCGCACGTTCGAGGCGGCCGAGGTCGAGATCATCAAGAGCGCCCCCGAGGGCGCCACGGTCTCGTTCCTCGTGCAGGGCACGCTCTACCCCGACGTCGTCGAGTCCGGCGGGGGAGCGGGCACGTCCAACATCAAGTCGCACCACAACGTCGGCGGGCTTCCGGAGGACCTCGAGTTCGAGTTGGTCGAGCCGCTGCGCACCCTCTTCAAGGACGAGGTCCGGCTGGTCGGCGAGCAGCTCGGCCTGCCGCCCGAGATCGTCTGGCGGCACCCGTTCCCCGGCCCCGGCCTCGGCATCCGGATCATCGGCGAGGTCACCCGCGAGCGGCTCGACATCCTGCGCGAGGCCGACGCGATCGCCCGCGCCGAGCTGACTGCGGCGGGCCTGGACCGCGACATCTGGCAGTTCCCCGTCGTACTCCTCGCCGACGTTCGCTCCGTCGGCGTCCAGGGTGACGGCCGCACCTATGGCCACCCGGTCGTCCTGCGGCCGGTCACGTCCGAGGACGCGATGACCGCCGACTGGGCACGCATTCCGTACGACGTCCTCGAGCGGATCTCGACCCGGATCACCAACGAGGTCCGGGAGATCAACCGGGTCACGGTGGACATCACGTCCAAGCCGCCCGGCACCATCGAGTGGGAGTAGCCCCTACGACTTCGCCAGCCAGTGCGAGGGGTGGTTCTGCCGGAACCGGCGCAGCGTGTAGCCGGTGACCACCGCGTTCCCGACGGCCCGGACCGAGGCGCTCCGCGGCAGGCGGAGCAGCGGTGCGAGCTCGCCGACGTAACGGCCGGGACCCAGGACCTCGACCCGTTGCTCGCGGCCGTCGGAGAGCTCGTGGTAGATCTCCACGGAGCCGATCTTCACGACGTACACCAGCTCGCCAGGGTCGCCCTGGCGGAAGAGCACCTCGCCGTCGGCGAGTACGACGTCCTCCGGCTCGCGCTCGGCGACCGGGCCGCTCGCGGCCAGCTCGACGACCCGGTCGGCGATGTAGGTGATCCGGTCGTCGTGGGTGGCGACGACCACGATCCGCCCGGGCTGCGCGAGCTCGCGGACCAGACGGAGGATGCCCTCGACCTGGATGTGGTCGAGGTGGGCGGTCGGCTCGTCGGCGAGCACCAGTCGCGGGTCGTGGACCAGGGCCCGGGCGATGGCGACCCGCTGTTGCTGACCGCCGGACATCTTGCTCGGCCGGTGGTGCATCCGTTCCTCGAGCCCCACATTGGTGAGCAGCGTCTCGGCCCGCCGGCGCGCCTCGGGACGACGTACCCCGGCGAGGGTCATCGGCGCGACCACGTTGCCGAGCGCGGTGAGGCTGGGGATGAGGTTGAACGCCTGGAAGACCACACCGACGTGCCGGCGGCGGTAGTCCGCCAGGTCCTTCTGCCCCATCGTGAGCGGCTCGGTGTCGCCGAGCCTGATCCTCCCCTCCGCCGGCGTGAGCAGCCCGGCCAGGCAGGCCAGGAGGGTCGTCTTGCCGCAGCCGCTCGGCCCGAGCAGGACGACCAGCTCTCCGTCTGCCGCCGTGATGGACAGGTGGTCCAGTGGGCGGATCGGATAGCCGCCCGAGTCGAACTCGACGGTGAGGTCGCTGACCACGAGGTCCGGCATCAGCTGCCCCCGAACGCGAGCGCCGGGTCCGCCTTGACGGCTTGTCGCAGCGCGACCAGCGAGGAGAGGAGTCCGACCCCGATGGCGATCAACGGGGTCAGGAGGTACGCCGTACCGGGCACCTCGACGGGAACCTTGTAGAGCGGGCGGAGGAAGCCGGAGACCGCGAAGGCGAAGGCTGCAGCCGCGAGGCACACGAGCACCGCCTGGAGTGCGACGCCGAGGAACAGCGACGTCGACGACGCGCCGACCGCCTTGAGTACGGCGAAGTCGCGCGTCCGCTGGAGCGCGGAGACGTAGATGAGCGCCGCGACGATGATCGTCGCGACCGCCCACATCAGGTAGCGGGAGGCGTCGACGGAGGAGACTGCGTCCTTCATCGGGCCGAGGCTGTCCTCCTCGACCTCGTCGTTCGTCATGACGACGAGCCCGTCGGGCAGGGCTTCGGGCTCTCCCTGCACCACGATCGTGGTGACGATGTCCTCACCCTGGAAGAGGGCGTCCTGTGCTGCGGGCAGGCTGATCCACGCGTTCGGCGTACCGCCCAGCATCGTCAACCCCGAGACCAGGCCGACGATCTCGAACTCGCTCCCACCCAGTGTGAAGGTCTCGCCGATCTCGAGGCCGAGCCGCTCGTCCGCAACCGCTTCGTCGTCGCCGCCCACGGGCTCGCCCTCGTCCGGGGTGACCTGTCCCGGGCGTCCCACGTCCGCGCCGATCATCATGATCCGGAACGGGTCACGCCCCTCCCGGAACACCGACTGCAGGGAGAGGACCATCCCGCTGGCGTCGTCGATGCCCTCGACCGAGGCGAGCTCGCTGACCGTGGACCCCGGAATGCCGCTGGTCGAGGTGAACGGGCCGGACGTCCCGCTCTGGACGACCCAGCCGTCGGCTTCGGCGGACGCCACGGTGCGGTCGATCTCGTTGTGGAAGCCGCTCACCATCCCGGAGAGCAGCAGCGCGAGGGCGAAGGTCACGCCCGCGCCGACGACGGCGATGAAGAACTGCCGGAACCGCATGCGGAGGTCTGCGAACGTGATCGCCAGCAAGCCGCACCTCCTGCGGTTCCAGGCCCTCCCGGACGCATGCTAGTCCTACGCGCTGGCGTCCAGCCCGTCCAACAGCCGGTCGAGGAGCCCGCGCAGCTGCCGGGCGTCGGCGGCAGTGAGCGCCGTACCCTCCCAGGCGCGCTCGGGTACGTCGGCGACCTGCTCCCGGAGCCGCGCACCCTCGGGCGTCACCTCCACGAGGACCCGCCTCTCGTCGGCGCTGTCGCGGCGGCGGGCCACGTGTCCCGCGCTCTCGAGTCGCTTGAGGACCGGCGTCAGCGTGCCCGAGTCGAGTCGCAGGCGCTCGCCGATCTCGCCCACGGTCAGCGGAGCGTCCGCGTCCCAGAGCGCGAGCATCGTCAGGTACTGGGGATACGTCAGGCCGAGGTCGCTCAGCACCTCGCCGTAGCGACGCGTGACGGCGCGCGCGGCGGCGTACAACGGGAGGCAGAGCTGCGCGCTGAGGGCGAGCTGCGGGTAGCCGGTCATGTGACCCAGCATAACTTGCACAAATCAATTGTGCGCAATATAGTGGTGCACATGGATATTCTCTACACGGCAGGCGCGGTCGCCACCGGCGACGGGCGCAACGGTCACGTCCAGTCCACGGACGGCCACATCGATACCGACGTCCGCGTCCCGCGCGAGCTGGGCGGCGCCGGCGGCGCGACCAACCCCGAGCAGCTCTTCGCGGCCGGCTACGCGGCCTGCTTCCACTCCGCGCTCCAGCTCGTCGCCGGCAAGGCGAAGCTCGACGTCACCGACTCCGAGGTCGTCGCCGACGTCTCGATCGGCGCGAACGGCGTGGGCGGGTTCGGCCTCGCGGTGCAGCTCGAGGTCGCGCTCCCCGCTCTCGAGCGCGCCGAGGCCGAGAAGCTGGTGGAGCAGGCCCACCAGGTCTGCCCCTACTCCAACGCCACCCGCGGCAACGTCGAGGTGACGCTGTCGGTCGCCTGACCTCGGTCAGCGCGAGCGGCACGGGTCAGGCGCGGTACTCCGGGTTCTCCCAGTCGAACCGGGTGCCGGCGTTCCACTCCGAGCGCTGGTTGCCGTAGCCGGGGACGCCGCCGGCGTCCTTGAGCATCTTCGCGAGGTGGAGCAGGTTCCACGTCATGAAGGTCGTGTTGCGGTTGGTGAAGTCGTTCTCGGGACCGCCGCTGCCGGGATCGAGGTACGACGGACCGGGGCCGGCCTCGCCGATCCAGCCGGCGTCGGCGTTCGGCGGGATCGTGTAGCCGACGTGCTGCAGCGAGTAGAGGACGTTCTGGGCACAGTGCTTGATGCCGTCCTCGTTGCCGGTGATCAGGCAGCCGGCGACGCGGCCGTAGAAGAGGTACTGGCCCTTGTCGTTGAGCATCGAGCTGAGGGCGTAGATCCGCTCGATGACCTGCTTGGTGACCGAGGAGTTGTCGCCGAGCCAGATCGGCCCCGCGACCACGAGGATGTCGCTGTCGAGGACCCGCGGATAGATCTCGGGCCACGCGTCGGTCTCCCAGCCGTGCTCGCGCATGTCCGGGTAGACCCCCGTGGCGATGGGATGGTCGATCGCCCTCAGCACCTCGACCTCGACCCCGTGCTTGCGCATGATCGCCGCCGAGCGGTCGACCAGGCCCTGCGTGTGGCTGGGCTCCGGGCTCCGCTTGAGCGTGCAGTTGATGAACATGGCCCGGAGGCCGGTGAAGTCCCACTCGGTCATCGGGCCAGCATCCCGTGAAGGCGAGCGCGTCACCAGGGGGCGGGCTTGTAGTCCTTCACGAAGCAGCCGTAGAGGTCCTCGCCGGCCTCGCCCAGCACGATCGGGTCGTAGACGCGGGCGGCGCCGTCGACCAGGTCGAGCGGTGCGTGCCAGCCCTCGGCCGCGATCCGGAGCTTCTCCTGGTGCGGACGCTCGTCGGTGATCCAGCCGGTGTCGACAGCTGTCATCAGGATCTTGTCGGTCTCGAACATCTCGGCGGCCGAGGTCCGGGTCAGCATGTTGAGTGCCGCCTTCGCCATGTTGGTGTGCGGGTGGCCGGCGCCCTTGTAGCGACGACCGCCGAACTGCCCCTCCATCGCGCTGACGTTGACCACGTAGGCGCGGCGCGCGCCGGCGTCGACGGCCGCCCGCATCGCCGGCCGGAGCCGCGAGACCAGCAGGAACGGAGCGATCGAGTTGCAGAACTGCACCTCGAGCAGCTCCAGCGGGTCGACCTCGTCGACGACCTGGGTCCAGGAGTTGTTGGTCTGCGTGTCGGGGAGCAGCCCGCCGGCGTCGACGGCGGTGCCCGCCAGGTGTGCGTCCAGCGAGGCGTGGCCGGCCGTCAGCGCGAGCGAGGTGAGCGACGCGGCGCTCTGCGCGGCCAGCGCAGCCTCGACGGACTCGCCCTCGTGGTGGGCGACCGCATGGGCCTCCAGCGCGCCGGCGATCGCCGCCGGATGGGCCTCCGAGATCCGGTCGAACGTGACCATCTCCGGCAGCTCGATGGCGCCCGGGAGGGGCGCCGACTCCATCTCGACCAGCTGGGCGTACGCGCCGGGCGATCGTCGTACCGTCTGGCACGCGTTGTTGATCAGGATGTCGAGCGGGCCGGCCGCCGCGACCTCCTCGGTCAGCGCGATCACCTGGGTGGGGTCGCGCAGGTCGATGCCGACGATCTTGAGCCGGTGCAACCAGTCGCCGGAGTCCTCCATCGCGGCGAACCGGCGTACGGCGTCCTTCGGGAACCGGGTGGTGATCGTGGTCTCGGCGCCGTCGCGCAGCAGCCGGAGCGCGATGTACATCCCGAT
Organism: Nocardioides immobilis; assembly: GCF_003515065.1. Classification (GTDB taxonomy): domain Bacteria; phylum Actinomycetota; class Actinomycetes; order Propionibacteriales; family Nocardioidaceae; genus Nocardioides; species Nocardioides immobilis. The sequence continues at coordinate 515,773 of NZ_QXGH01000009.1, read as the reverse complement.
CTTGGCCCGGCCGCCGGTCAGCAGCGCCCGCTTGCCGGTGAGGTCCGTGCGCTGGTCGCGCTTGGCGTGGGAGAACGCGGCGCAGTCCGGGCAGAGCCCGTGGTAGAACGCGTCGACGAGCGTGTAGTCCGTCTTGCAGATGTAGCAGCCGCGCGCGGTGATCAGCTCGCCGGCGAACGCACCCGCCGCGCTCGAGACGAGCGGGATCCCGGCCGTCTCGTCGTCGATGCGCAGGGCGGAGCCGGTCGCCGTCAGCTCGATCACCGCCTGGTCGTGCGCGGCTCGCTCCTCCCGGAGCGCCGCCCGCCGGGCCTTCTTGATCAGCTTCCACATGTGCCCGGTGGCGTGCTTGACCGTGCGCACGTCGGGGTGCGCGGGGTCGAGATGATGGAGCTGGCCCAGCACCTTGAGGGTGGTGGCGAGCTCGTCCGGATCGATCCGGTCCAGGTCAGGCACCTGGCGACTTTAGTCGCTGGGGGCGCAGCGGTCAGATCGGGCGGCCCACCCTCAGCATCTCCTCGCGCTCGCCGACCTTGACCCGCTCGCGTCCCTCGGCCTCGCCGAGGGCGATCTCGTGCTGGTTGAGCCGCTCCCAGTGGTCGAAGGTCGCGACGTCGACCTGGCGCTCGGCCAGGTAGGCGTCGACGTCGGCCGGGTCGCGGAGGACCGCGGTCGGGGTGGTCTCCGCCAGCAGGTGGCCGATCGTCTCGGCTGCGTCGCTCTTGGTGTGACCGATGAGGCCGACCGGGCCGCGCTTGATCCAGCCGGTGACGTAGGTGCCCGGGATCGGGTCGCCGTCGAGGTCGAGCACCCGGCCGCCGTCGTTGGGGATAACGGCGGCGCGGTCGTCGAACGGGAGGCCGGGCAGCGCCGTGCTCCGGTAGCCGACGGCGCGGTAGACGGCCTGGACGTCCCAGTTGGTGACCTGCCCGGTGCCCTCGACGCCGCCGTCGCCGAGCGGACGGGTGCGCTCGGTGCGCAGCGTGGTCACGCCGTCCTCGCCGAGGATCTCGACCGGCGCCTCGGCGAAGTGCAGGTGGATCCGGTGTGCCTTGCCGACCGGCTCGCGGCCGACCCAGTTGGCGAGCGTGTCGAGCACCATCTTCTGGGCCTTGTGCTTGCCGATGTGCTCCATGCCGTGCTCGTCGACGTCGAAGCCCTCGGGGTGGACGATCACCTCGACGTTGGGCGAGTGGTTGAGCTCGCGCAGCTCCATCGGCGAGAACTTCGCGTACGCCGGGCCGCGGCGGGCGAAGACGTGGACGTCGGTCGTGGTCTTGGCCTTCAGTCCCTCGAAGACGTGGGCAGGGATGTCGGTGGTGAGCATCTCGTCGCCGGTCTTGGCGAGGATCCGGGCGACGTCGAGCGCCACGTTGCCGACACCGAGGACCGCCACGCTGGTGGCGTCCAGGGGCCAGGTCTGCGGCACGTCCGGGTGGGCGTCGTACCAGGAGACGAAGTCGGCGGCGCCGTACGACTGGTCCTCGCCGGGGATGCCCAGGTCGCGGTCGGCCATCGCGCCGGTGGCGACGACCACGGCGTCGTAGAAGTCGCGGAGGTCGTCGAGCTTGACGTCGACGCCGTACTCGACGTTGCCGAGGAGGCGGACCTCCGGCTTGGCGAGCACCCGCTGGAGCGCCTTGACGATCTCCTTGATCCGGGGGTGGTCGGGCGCGACGCCGTACCGGACCAGGCCGAAGGGCGCCGGGAGCCGCTCGAGGATGTCCACCGAGACGTCGGCATCGGACTTGGTCAGGATGTCGGCGGCGTAGATGCCGGCCGGTCCGCCGCCGACGATCGCAATGCGCAGTTGTGAGGGGCTCTGGGTCATGTCCTCCAGTCTGGACACGGATGGCCCGTCACAGAACGAGGTTGTGGTTGTGGGGTCACAAGGTAGGCTTGTGTCTCGTGTTGGGATCCCACGTGCCGGAGCTGCGCGCGCTCGAGCTCCTCGTGGTCGTCTCCCGCACCGGGAGCCTGAGTGCGGCTGCTGCCGAGCTCGGCATCACCCAGCAGGCGGCCTCGTCGCGGGTACGGACCATGGAGTCGCTGGTCGGCGCGGCGCTGCTCGACCGTTCGCGGCGCGGATCGGCGCTGACCCCGACCGGCGAGCTGCTCGTGCAGTGGGCAGCAGGCGTGCTGGAGGCCGCCGAGCAGCTCGACGCCGGCATCACCGCGCTCCGCGCCGATCGTCGCGGCCACCTCAGCATCGCCGCCAGCCTGACGATCGCCGAGCACCTGCTGCCGGGCTGGCTGGTCGCGCTCCGCGCGCGGCAGGCGCAGCTCGGTCGGGTGCCGACCGACGTCACCATGACGGCGACCAACAGCGAGCGGGTAGCGGCTCTGGTGGCGACGGGCGAGGTCGACCTGGGCTTCGTCGAGGGCCCCGCCGCGCCTGAGGACCTGCAGCACCGGCTGGTCGGCACCGACACCCTGGTGGTGGTCGTCGGGCCCGGTCACCCCTGGGCCCTGCGGTCCAGCCGCCGGGTCACCGCCTCCACGCTGGCCGCGACGCCGCTCGTCGTCCGAGAGCGCGGCTCCGGCACCCGCACCGTCCTCGAGCGGGCGCTCGAGGGTCTCCCGACCGCGCCGCCCGCCCTGGAGCTCTCCAGTACGGCGGCCGTCCGGTCCGCTGTTGCCGCCGGAGCCGGTCCCGCGGCCCTCGGCGCGCACGCGATCCGCGACGACCTCAGCACCGGCCGGCTGGTGCCCATCAACGTCGCCGGACTCGACCTCACCCGCCGGCTGCACGCCGTGTGGCGCGGCGGTGCCCACCCGCCCGAGGGTCCCGCGCGCGACCTGGTGGCCTGGGCAGCCGATCACACGAGACCCGTGCGAGCGAAAAACTAGAACACGTTCCTCTATCCTCGGCAGGTGAGCAAGGCAGAGTCGATGGTCCGCGTGGCGGTCGCCTACCTGCTCGCCTTCGGTACGGCGACCGCATGGCTGGTCCGGGGGCCGGACACGGACCGGCTCTGGCTGGACGCGCTGGTCGCCGACCTGATCGCCACCGTGGTGGTGTTCGCTGCCAGCCGCTGGCACCACAACTCCAGCTTCTACGACCCGTACTGGAGCGTGCTGCCGCCGTACCTCGCCGTCTACTGGGTGGTCGCGAGCGGCGGTGAGGGCGACGACATCCGGACGATGCTGGTCCTCGCGGTGGTGTTCCTGTGGGCGGTCAGGCTCACGGCCAACTGGGTGATCGGCTTCCCGGGCCTGCACCACGAGGACTGGCGCTACCCCATGCTCCGCGAGCGTGCGGGGCGGTTCGAGCTCCCGGTCGACTTCTTCGCGATCCACCTGGTCCCGACGTTCCAGGTCTTCCTCGGCGTGCTGCCGGTCTACGCCGCCGTCGCGCGCCCGGGCCGGGACGTCGGATGGCTCGACGGCGTCGCGCTCGTTGCCGGCGTCGGTGCGGTGGTCCTCGAGCTGGTCGCGGACGGCCAGATGCGGCGCTTCATCCGCGACCGCCGGCCCGGCGAGGTGATGGACCGCGGGCTGTGGGGCTGGTCGCGGCATCCCAACTACTTCGGGGAGATCAGCTTCTGGCTCGCCCTCGGGCTGTTCGGGCTCGCGGCCGCGCCGGGCGACTGGTGGTGGGTCCTGGCCGGCACCGTCGCCATGCTCGCGATGTTCCTCGGTGCGAGCATCCCGATGATGGAGGCCCGGAGCCTGGAGCGGCGTCCGTCGTACCAGGCGGTGATCGACCGGGTGCCCATGCTCGTCCCGCGCCCGCCGCGACGGAACCGTCCGTGACCCGGCCCCGGGTCCTGGTGGCCGGCCTCGGCGACAGCGGGCTGCTGACGGCGATCCACCTCGCCCGCCATGCCGACGTCGTCGGCATCTCGACCAAGCCCGGGCTGGTCAGCGGCCAGGAGCTCGGCCTGCGCCTGACCCGGCCGGAGACCTGGAGCCGTGACTACTGGCACCCGTTCGACCGCTACCGCCGGCTCGACGGCGTCCGCACCGTCCACGGCACGCTGACCGGTCTCGACGCCGACGCGGCCGCGGTCGCTGTCACCCTGCCGGACGGGTCGCTCCGGACCGAGCCGTACGACGTGCTCGTCCTCGCCACCGGCGTCACCAACGGCTTCTGGCGCCGACCCCACCTGCAGACCGCCGACGAGGTCGCCGCCGACCTCCAGCACACCCACCAGCGCCTGGCCGACGCGGCCACGATCGTCGTGGTCGGCGGCGGCGCCGCGGCCGTCAGCAGCGCGCTCAACCTCGCCGTCCGGTGGCCGGAGAAGCGGGTCGACCTCTGCTTCCCCGGGGAGCGCGCCCTGCCGCGGCACCATCCCCGCGTCTGGTCCCACGTCCACTCCCGCCTGACCGACGCAGGGGTCCGCCTGCACCCCGGTCACCGCGCGCAGGTCCCGGACGGCTTCGCGTGTGACCGGATCACCGACGGTCCGGTCTGCTGGAGCACCGGCCAGCAGCCGATGCAGGCGGACGCCGTCCTGTGGGCCGTCGGGCAGGTCCGCCCCAACACGGCGTGGCTGCCGGCGGAGGTGCTCGACGACGACGGGTTCGTCCGGGTCCGCCCGACTCTTGAGTCACCGGCCCGGCCCGGGATCTTCGCGATCGGCGACGTCGCGGCGACCGATCCGCTCCGCTCATCGGCCCGCAACCGGGCCGACCGCCTGCTCGCGCACAACATCCGCGCGCACCTCGCCGGCGGACGGCTGCGGTCGTTCCGCGCTCCGCGCTCCCGCTGGGGCTCGGTGATCGGCCCGCAGGCCGACGGGCTCCAGGTGTTCGCGCCGTCCGGTCTGCCGTTCCGTTTCCCGGCCTGGTCCGTGCGGCACCTGCTGCAGCCCTGGATCGTCCGGCGTGGCATCTACAAGGGCGTCCGGCCCGCCGAGCCGGGGTTCACCGAACCTTCATCGACGACGCGCTAGCGACTGTCGGGGCGACGACGTACCTTCTCCACGTCCCGCCATCGCCCCTGCTCGGAGGCCGCCATGCGCCGTACCCCTCTCTTCCTGCTCGCTGCTGTCCTCGCCTTCGGCGGCAGCCTGACGGCCACGGCCACGGCCACAGCGGCACCCGACGCCCGCGGCGGCGGTGACCCGGAGCGGTTCGCCACGTTCAACGCGTCGCTCAACCGCGGCGCCGAGGGCCAGCTGGTCAGCGACCTGTCGACGCCCGACAACCAGCAGGCGCGCAACGTCGCCGAGACCATCCAGCGCGTCGACCCCGACGTGGTGCTCATCAACGAGTTCGACTACGCGCCCGCGGCCGTCGACCTGTTCCGCGACAACTACCTCGAGGTCGGCCAGAACGGCGCCGACCCGATCGAGTACCCCTACGCCTTCATCGCGCCGTCCAACACCGGTGTCCCGAGCGGCTTCGACCTCAACAACAACGGCCAGGTCTCGGGCGGCGACGACGCGTTCGGCTTCGGGCTCTTCCCCGGTCAGTACGGCATGGTCGTCTACTCCAAGCACCCGATCCTGGCCGGCCAGGCCCGCACGTTCCAGCACTTCCTCTGGAAGGACATGCCGGGCGCGCTGCTGCCGGACGACCCGGCGACGCCGGAGCCCGCGGACTGGTACTCACCCGAGGAGCAGGCGGTCTTCCGCCTCTCCTCCAAGTCGCACTGGGACCTGCCGATCCAGGTCGGCAGCAAGGTCGTGCACTTCCTCGTCTCGCACCCGACGCCGCCGACCTTCGACGGCGCCGAGGACCGCAACGGCACCCGCAACCACGACGAGATCAGGTTCTGGGCCGACTACGTGTCCGGCGGCCCGCGGGCGTCGTACATCTACGACGACAACGGCCGGTACGGCGGGCTCCGGCCGGGCACGCAGTTCGTCATCGCCGGCGACCAGAACGCCGACCCCCACGACGGGGACTCGGTCGACGACGCGATCCTGCAGCTGCTGGACCATCCGCTCATCGGCGAGAGCGACCCCACCTCCGAGGGAGGTCCCGAGGCGAGCCTCCTCCAGGGTGGGGCAAACGCGACCCACGAGGGCGACCCGGCGTACGACACCGCCGACTTCGCCGACGGTGCGCCCGGCAACCTCCGTGTCGACTACGTCCTGCCCTCGCGCCAGTTGCGGACCGTCGGGTCCGGCATCTTCTGGCCGACCACGACGGACCCGCTCTACCGGCTCACGGGGACCTTCCAGTTCCCGACGTCAGATCACCGGATGGTCTGGATCGACATCAGGTGAAGAGGCTGACGCCGCCCGGGCCCACGAGCAGTCCGACGACGATGAGCAGGATGCCCCACAGCAGCTCACCGCGGAACAGGCTGACGATCCCGGAGACCACCAGCACCACCGCGAGAATCCACAGAATGAAAGCGAGCATCGTTTCAACCTCCTGATCGGTGACAGATCGCGCTGATCTGCCGGCCTAGTGGTACCCGCGGGGTGTGATCGCAGACGGGCGGGAGGGGGCTACAGCGGCTCGACGGGCTCCTCCGGAACCACGTGCACAGCGGCTTCCTCGGCGCTGGCAGCCGCGCCGTCGATCCCGACGTCGGTGCCGACCATGCCTTCCTCGGTGTCGCCGCGGACGCCCTCGTCGGGCTCGACGAGCCGGCCCGCCCGCTCGCCCCCGACCTCGCCGCTGTCGACATCGTCGTCGACGATCGCGTCGGGGCCCTGGTCGATCCACGCGTAGGGGTCGGGCTCCGGCTCCTCCTGCGCGACCCGCTGCTCCAGGGTCTCGCCGCGTTCCTCCTCGGCGGGCGTGTTGCCGAAGCCCTGTGCCGCCGAGTAGCGCTCCGGCGGTGAGTAGCCCCGGTCCAGCGCGTCCTCGACATCGGGGTCGTCCAGGGTGTCGGCCGGCTGGAGCTGGTCCTCGTCGTCGACGCTGTAGTCGCCGTAGCTCTCGGTGTCCGGGTCTGGGCTGAGGTCGCCGTTCGGATCGTCGATGGTCATGTCGGGGGAGTACCCGGTCCCGACGGCAACAGACGGCGATGGCGGGATGAGGAGGCACGCCCTAGCCTTCCGGCGTGGAGACCCTCGCCCTGACCTTCTCGAGCGGCTGGGCCAGCGGCGTCAACGCCTACCTGGTCGTCCTCGTGCTCGGCATCGCCGAGCGCGTCGGCGGCTTCGAGCAGATCTCCGACGAGCTCGGTCGTTGGGACGTGCTCGCGGTCGCCGGGCTGATGTACGCCTTCGAGTTCGTCGCCGACAAGGTTCCGTACGTCGACTCCGCGTGGGACGTGATCTCCACCGCGATCCGGCCCGTGGTCGGCGGTGCCATCGGGGTGCTGCTGGCGGGCGACTCCGAGTCCATGAACGCGCTGGTGGGCGGCATCGTCGGCGGCAGCAGCGCGCTGGGCTCGCACTCGGTGAAGACCGGGACCCGGCTGGCGATCAACAGCGTCCCCGAGCCGTTCAGCAACGTGACCGTGAGCGCGACCGAGGACATCGTCGTGCTCGCGCTGGTCTGGTTCGCGATCGAGCATCCCTACATCGCGGCCGGGATCGCCGGCACGTTCCTGCTGATCGGCCTGGTGGTGCTGTGGTTCGCCATCAAGCTGATCCGGCGCGGCTGGCAAAGGTTCAAGGGCTGGTGGGACCGGCGGAAGGCCCGCAAGCAGGAGCAACCTCAGTAGGCGATCAAGTCTGGACAAGCAGCTCGGTGCGCTCCGCGGCGAGCAGTACGGCGCCGACGAGGCTGGCCCGTTCGCCGAGCTGGCTCGCGAGGACGGGTGTCTGCGCGACGGCGTCGAGCGCGTGGCGGCGCAGGCCGATGCGGGCCGGCTCGAGGAGCAGCTCGCCGGCGCGGGCCATGTCGCCACCGACGACGATCACCGACGGGTTGAGCAGGTTGACGATGGTGGCCAGGCCCCAGCCGAGGTGGAGCCCGGCGTCCTCGAGGGCCCGCCGCGCGGACACGTCGCCGTCCTGGGCGGCCTGGACGATGTCGTCGAGGGTGGCCTTCGGGTACTGGCCGGCGATCATCGCCGTCACCGCGCCCACCGACGTGTAGGCCTCGAGGCAGCCGCGACTTCCGCAGCGACACATCGGTCCCTGCTCGTCGAGGGTGAGGTGGCCGATCTCGCCGGCGGTCCCGCCGGCGCCGTGGAACAGCGAGTTGTTGATGATGATGCCGGCGCCGACACCGGACGAGATCTTGACGAACACCGAGCTGTCGCGACCCCGGCCGACGCCACAGCGGTGCTCGGCGAGCGCTCCGAGGTTGGCGTCGTTCTCGACGTCGACGGGTGCGCCGAGCACCTCGGCGGCCGCGCGGGCCGCGTCGACGCCGCGCCAGCCCGGGAAGATGGCCGGAGTGCGGATGACGTCCTCGGTGACGGGCGCCGGCAGACCCATCCCGATGTGTCGCAGGGCGCTGCCGGGTGGGCGCATGCCGTCGATGAGCTCGGCGGCGAGTGCGAGGGCCTCGTCGTGCTCGAGCGAGGCAGCCAGGTGCCGCCGCTCCTCCACGAGCACCTGACCGGTCAGGTCGCCGATCGCCACGGCGAGGTGGCTGTGGCCGAAGTCCACGCCGGCGACGACACCGGCCGCCGGAGAAAGGCTGACCGCTGAGCCGCGCCGGCCACTGCCGGCCTCGCTGTCGACGAGACCGGCAGCGCTGAGCTCCCGCACGATGTTGGAGATCGTCGCGCGGGCGAGACCGGTCTCGCGCGCGAGCTCTGCCTGGGTGAACGCCGTCGGGCGGCCCCCCGCGTCAGCGACGTGCGGACCCGGGGCCGCGGTCCGGAGCACGTCGAGCACCCGCTGCTGGTTCGCGGTCCGCAGGGACGCGGGGGAACCCGGAGCGGAGTCGCCGGGTACGGAAGGCATGGCGGAACTGTGCCCTGTCGATGGGTTTGTGGTCAAGCAGCGATCACTACTGCGAGTCTTTGGCGGGAAAAGAGAGTTTTTGTGTTCAAGTCTTGACGGCAACAGCGTGACGGTCGACACTCGATCAAAGTTCGCGTTCCACCCCTGCGTCGAGGAGTCCCATGTCCACACCAGCCTTCCGCCGCTCCACCGCGTTCGGTGCCGCCGTACTTCTCGGCGCCACCGCGTTGGCCGCCTGCGCCGATTCCGACGGCGGAGGGGGAGGCGGCGACGCCGACATCACCGCCGCCTGCTCCCTCGAGAACCCGCCCACGAGCGAGGCGTCGGCCCCGCCGCCGGTCGACACCTCCGCGCAGGCGTCGGGCAAGGTCGGCGTGATCCTGCCGGACACCACGTCGTCCACGAGGTACGAGCTGTACGACGCACCGCTGCTGACCGAGGCGCTCACCAACGCCGGCATCGAGGCCGACGTGCAGAACGCCCAGGGCGACAAGAACAAGTTCACGTCGATCGCGCAGAGCATGATCGGCCAGGGCGTCGACGTCCTGATCATCGACTCGATCGACGCCGCGTCGGGCGCCGGTGTCGAGCAGGCCGCGGACGAGGCCGGTGTCGACGTCATCGACTACGACCGCGTCAACCTCGGCGGCTCCGCGCCGTACTACGTGTCCTTCGACAACCAGGACGTCGGCCGGCTGCAGGCGCAGACCCTGGTCGACTGCCTGGAGGCCCAGGACATCGACAAGCCGCGGATCATCATGATGAACGGCGGGACCGACGTCGACAACAACGCGGTGCTCTTCGCGAAGGGCGCCCACGAGGTGCTCGACCCGCTGGACGAGGCGGGCGACATCGAGATCGTGTCCGAGGCCACGGTCAAGGGCTGGGACGTCGAGAACGCCGCGCCCACGTTCAACCAGGCGCTCACCGCGGCCGGCGGTGACGTCCAGGGCGTGCTCGCGGCCAACGACGACATCGCGAACGCCGTGATCGGCGTCCTGAAGGACCCCGGACTGGACGGCCACGTCGTGGTGACCGGACAGGACGCCAGCGTCGAGGGCCTGCAGAACGTCATCACCGGCCAGCAGAGCCTGACGATCTTCAAGGACGTCACGCTCGAGGCCACCGCCGCCGCCCAGCTGGCGATCGCGCTCATCCAGGGCACGGACCCGGCCGACGCGGGCATCGTGCTGGAGCCGTTCGAGGACCCGGAGGCTCCGAGTCACGACCTGCAGGCGGTGCTCCTGCCCGCCCAGGTGATCACCCAGGCCAACGTGCAGGACATCATCGACGCCGGGGCGCTCACCGTCGACGAGCTCTGCGCCGGCATCGAGGACGACTGCGACGAGCTCGGGCTGAGCTGACGTGACCGAGCCGCTCCTCCAGATCTCGAAGCTCAACAAGAGCTTCGGTCCAGTCCACGTGCTGCACGACGTCGACTTCGACGTCTATCCCGGCGAGGTCACGGCCCTGGTCGGCGACAACGGCGCCGGCAAGTCGACGCTGGTGAAGTGCGTCGCGGGGATCAACGGGATCGACAGCGGTGAGATCCGCTTCGAGGGGCGGCCGGTCACGATCGCGGACCCGCGGGACGCGACCGCCCTCGGGATCGAGTTCGTCTACCAGGACCTGGCGCTCGCCGACAACCTCGACATCACCCAGAACATGTTCCTGGGACGGGAGCTGCGGCGCTTCGGCTCGTTCCTCTCGGACGGTGCGATGGAGCGCCAGGCCCGCGAGACGCTCGCGAGCCTCTCGGTGCGCACGGTGTCGTCGGTCCGGCAGCTGGTCTCCAGCCTCTCGGGTGGGCAGCGGCAGACCGTCGCCATCGCCCGGGCCGTCCTCTGGAACAGCAAGATCGTGTTCCTCGACGAGCCCACCGCCGCGCTCGGCGTCGCCCAGACGCGTGAGGTGCTCGACCTGGTCCGGCGGCTCGCCGACCAGGGGTGCGGCGTGGTCTTCATCTCCCACAACATGAACGACGTGATGGAGGTCGCCGACCGGGTGGCCGCCCTCTACCTCGGCCGGGTCGCCGCCGAGGTGAGGACGAAGGACACCACGACCACCCAGATCGTCGAGTTGATCACGTCCGGCCGCAGCGGCGACATCGGGCTGGCGCCCGCGGTCGCCAGCGAGAACATCTGAGAGGCACGCATGCCCACCGAAACCCCGGAGACCAGGGTCGAAGCCGGCTCGTTGCCCGAGCCCGAGCGGGCGAGCGGGTTCTCGCTCGACGCCGAGGAGGTGTCGATCCGCGGCGCGATCCGTGCGTGGTTCGGCAAGCTGCGCACCGGTGATCCCGGCGCGCTGCCCTCCGTGCTCGGGCTGGTCGTGCTGGTGCTGCTGTTCAGCCAGGTGAGCGACCAGTTCCTGTCGGCGTACAACATCGGGAACATCCCCGGCCAGGGCGCCTACATCGCGGTGATCGCGATGGGCCTGGTCTTCGTGCTGCTGCTCGGTGAGATCGACCTGTCGGCGGGCACCGCCGGCGGGGCGTGTGCGGCGTTCGCCGCGGTCGGCGTGTTCAAGGGCAGCCTGCACGACGGGCTCCCCGCTTCCCTCTACTGGTCGATCGTGGTCGGGCTGGTGCTGGCCATCGGCCTCGCGATCTGGGTCAAGACGTACGCCGGCGCGGTGGTCGTCGCGGTCGGCCTGGTGCTGGTCCTGACCAACCAGACCCAGCACCTGGTGCCGGCCCTGATCGCCGCCGTCTGCATCGGCGCCGCCATCGGCATCTTCAACGGCTACCTCGTCGCGAAGGTGGGGATCCCGAGCTTCGTCGTCACCCTCGCGTTGTTCCTCGCCTGGCAGGGCGTCCTCCAGTTCGCATTGAGCGGTCAGCCGGTCAACACCTCCAACTACGACCTGTGGCACGAACTGACCTACGGCAGGCTGAGCGTGACGAACAGCTGGATCTTCGTCTCGGTGATCGTCCTGGGCTACGTCGGCTACACCGTGCTTCGGTCGGTGCGGGCGAAGGCGGCCGGGCTGGCGCACGAGACGATGAGCCTGGTGCTGACCCGGGGCGCGGCCCTGGCGGCGATCGCGGTGGTGATCACCGCGTGGGCCTCGCAGAACCGCAACACCAACCCGTTCAAGGTGATCTCGGGCATCCCGGTGCCCGCCGCGATCGCGATCGTCCTGATGATCGGGTGCACGATCGCGCTGACGAAGACCACCTGGGGGCGCCACCTCTACGCCACCGGTGGGAACCCGGAGGCAGCGCGGCGGGCCGGCATCGACGTCGTCCACATGAAGGTGACGGCGTTCGCGCTCTGCTCTGCGTTCGGCGCCCTCGGCGGCATCATGCTCGCCTCGTCGCAGTCGTCCGCGTCGCTCGACCTCGGCTCCGGCAACGTGCTGCTCTTCTCGGTTGCGGCAGCGGTCATCGGCGGTACGTCGCTCTTCGGTGGCCGCGGCCGGCCCCGGGACGCCATCCTCGGCGCGCTAGTCATCGCGATCATCCCGAACGGGCTCCTGCTCCGGCCCAGCCTCGATGCTCAGTGGCAGCAGGTCATCACCGGTGTGGTGCTGCTGATCGCGGCTGCTGTCGACGCGATCTCGAGGCGGCGCGCGGCACGCGGATAACCGGTCGCGACCCGGGCGGTCCGGGTGCCAGGTTGGTCCGGTGCAGATCCGGCCCGCCGACCCCGACGACTCCGACGCCATTGGGCAGGTGATCGCGAACGCCTTCGGTGACGAGGGTGCCACGGTTGCCGCCGTCTGGACGGACGTCGTGAGCCGCGGCCTCGACCGGGCGAGCCTGGCCGCGGTCGAGGAGGGCGCTGTCGTGGGCCACGTCGGCCTGAGCCATGCCTGGCTCGACGCCCGCGAGCGGCTGGTCGACGTACTGGTCCTGAGCCCGCTGTGCGTGCAGCCGGGGCGCCAGGGCCACGGCATCGGTACGGCGCTGCTGGCGGCGGCGCTCGACTCCGCCCGCGCGCTCGGTGCGCCCGCGGTGTTCCTCGAGGGAGATCCGCGCTACTACGGCGCGCGCGGGTTCGCCCGGGCGAGCGACCACGGGTGCGAGGCGGCCTCCCGCCGTACTCCCGATGCGGCCTGCCAGGTCGCGCTCCTCGACGCGCACGAGCCGTGGATGACGGGACGCCTCATCTATCGCGACGTCTGGTGGGAGCACGACTGCGCCGGACTCCGCGACCCGGTGCTGGCCGAGGTCGAGCGGGCGCTCGGTTAGCTCTTCTGGCGCGTCGGCGGCACGCCGTACGTCGTCGTCCGCTCGCGCACCGGCCGGCCGATCCCAGCGCCGATCTCGGTGAGCTCGGCGACGGTCTTGGCGGAGCCGTGCTCGGAGCCGGCCATCCGGGAGATGGTCTCCTCCATCAGGGTGCCGCCGAGGTCGTTGCACCCGGCCTGCAGCATGGCGCGGGTGCCGTCGACGCCGAGCTTGACCCAGCTGGTCTGGATGTTCGAGATCCGGCCGTGCAGCAGGATCCTGGCCATCGCGTGGACCGCGAGGTTGTCGCGCAGGGTCGGCCCCGGCCGGGCCACGCCGGCGAGGTAGATCGGCGAGGACGTGTGGACGAACGGCAGCGGGACGAACTCGGTGAAGCCCGTGCTGTTGTTCTCGAGCGCCTGGTCCTGGACCCTGCTGAGGACGCGGAGGTGGGCCACCCAGTGGCGGGGGTTGTCGACGTGGCCGTACATCATCGTCGAGGTGGTCGGGATGCCGAGCCGGTGTGCGGTGCTGACGATCTCGATCCAGGTGCGGGCCGGCAGCTTGCCCTTCGTGAGCACCCACCGGACCTCGTCGTCGAGGATCTCGGCCGCGGTGCCGGGCAGCGAGCCGAGGCCGGCCTCGCGGGCCTTGATCAGGAAGTCCTCGATCGACAGGCCGGTGCGGGCGGTGCCGTTGACGACCTCCATCGGGGAGAAGGCGTGCACGTGCATCTCGGGCACCCGCTGCTTGACGGCGGCGACCAGGTCGAAGTACGCGGTGGCCGGCAGCTCGGGGTCGATGCCGCCCTGCATGCACACCTCGGTGGCGCCCAGGTCCCAGGCCTCCTGGGCGCGGTCGGCGACCTCGGCGTAGGACAGCGAGTAGGCGTCGGCGTCGGTCTTGCGCTGGGCGAACGCGCAGAACCGGCACCCGACGTAGCAGACGTTGGTGAAGTTGATGTTGCGGTTGACGACGTACGTCACCTCGTCCCCGACCGTGTCGCGGCGCAGCTCGTCGGCCAGCCGCACCACCTCGCGCAGCAGGTCGCCCTCGGCCGTCATCAACGTCAGCGCGTGCTCGTCGGACAGGTTGCCGGGGTCCTTCTCGGCCGCGCGCAACGCGGATAGTCCCTGACGATCCTGTCGTGAATTGGGCCGACCGACGACAGAATCGTCAGGGACTACCCCGATTTCGGCGGTCGAGCGCGCTGCCGCCTTCACCTCGTCCCAGTCGCCGTAGACCGTGGTGAAGTCGCTGCGGCGGTCGTCGGTGCGGCCCTCGGTGTCGACAGCGGCGTGCAGGTCGGTGCGGCCGGCGGACTGGAATCCGCCGTCGGGCTCCTGCCAGGGGAGGCCGGTGGGGCGGATGCCCGGGACGGCGAGGCCGGCCATGGGTCCGTCAAGGACAGCCAGGGCGGCGACGTGGCCGGCGACCCGGGGGTCGAGCCAGGGCTCGCCGCGCTGGAGGGCGCCGACGACGTACTCCGGGTGCACGGTGAGCCGGGCCCTCAGCTCGAAGCCGCACTCGGCGGTGAGCTCGCGGAGTCGGTCGAGGGAGGGCCAGGGGCGCTCGGGGTTGACGTGGTCGGGCGTCAGCGGTGAGACGCCACCCCAGTCGTCGACGCCGGCGTCGAGGAGGAGCCGGCACTCGGTGAGGTCGACCAGGTTGGGGGGAGCCTGGACCCGGGCCTTCGGGCCGAGGACCAGGCGGGTGACCGCGATCGCCGCGCGGTAGTCGTCGAGGCCCAGGTCGTCGACGTGGCGCATCGCGGTGTCCGGCTTGGCCCGGAAGTTCTGGACGATCACCTCCTGGACGGCGCCGAAGGCGCGAGAGGTACGGCGCAGCGCGAAGATCGTCTCCGCCCGCTCGGCCAGGGTCTCCCCGATGCCGACCAACAGGCCGGTGGTGAACGGCACCGAGAGCCGGCCGGCGTCGTCGAGCACCCGCAGCCGGACGTCGGGATCCTTGTCGGGGGAGCCGTAGTGCGCCTCGCCCTTGGTCTCGAACAGCCGCCGCGAGGTCGTCTCGAGCATCATGCCCATCGACGGCGAGACCGGCTTGAGCCGGTTGAGCTCCTCCCACGACATCACGCCGGGGTTGAGGTGCGGCAGCAGGCCGGTCTCCTCCAGCACCCGCACCGCCATCGCCCGGATGTAGGCCAGCGTCGAGTCGTACCCCTGCTCGTCCAGCCACGCCCGAGCCTCGGGCCAGCGGTCCTCGGGACGGTCGCCGAGCGTGAACAGCGCCTCCAGGCACCCCAGCGCGGCGCCCTCGCGGGCGATCGCGAGGATCTCGTCCGGCGAGAGGTACGGCGACCGCCCCTCGCGCGCGGCCTGCTTCGGCGTCTCGACGAACGTGCAGTAGTGGCACTTGTCGCGGCACAGTCGGGTGACGGGGATGAAGACCTTGGGGGAGTAGGTCAGCACTCCGGGGCGGCCGGCGGCGACCAGACCCGCGTCGCGCACCTTGGCGGCGGCGGCGGTGAGGCGGGTGAGGTCCTCCCCGGTCGTCGCCAGGAGGACGGTCGCCTCGTCGAGATCGAGCGCGGCGCCTCGTTCGGCGCGCGCCAGGGCGCGGCGGACCTGCTGGGGGGTGGGCTGGTCGGCCCCGGTGTCGGACATCGCGGCCAAGCGTAACGGACCCCCGCCGGAACTAGAACGAGTTCTAGGCCAGCGGGGGTCCGTTGTGAGACTGTCCAGCCTTACAGCGCCGGCACCTTCTCCCGCTCCGGCTCCTGCCCCGGCTCGGGCAGCGGGTGGTCGTGGCTGTCGATCTTGCTCGGCCACCAGATCTTGGCGCCGAGGTCGAGGTTGAGCGCCGTCACCAGCACCGACCGGACGATCATCGTGTCGAGCAGGACTCCGAGCGCGATGGTCGTGCCGAGCTGCAGCGTGAAGGTCAGCGGCATCGTCGCGAGCATCGCGAACGTCGCTGCCAGCACCAGTCCGGCCGAGGTGATCACGCCGCCCGTCGACGACAGGGCGATCAACGATCCCTTGCGGGTCCCGTGGTTGATCGTCTCCTCGCGGACCCGGGTCATCAGGAAGATGTTGTAGTCGATGCCCAGGGCGACGAGGAACACGAACGCCCAGAGTGGGAACCCGGGATCGGTGTTCTCGTGACCGTAGATGAAGTCGAACACGAGTCCCGAGAGACCCAGTGCGGCGCCGAACGACAGGATCACCGTGCCGATCAGGAGGACCGGGGACAATATCGATCGGAGCAGCACGAACAGGATGAGCAGCACGGCCACCAGGACGATCGGGATGATCACCTTGTTGTCACGGTCGGACGCATCCATGATGTCGACCGTCACGGCGCTGAGGCCTGTCGTGAGCGCGTTCGCTCCGTCGACGCCGTGGACGGCGTCCCGCACGTCCTCGACCGCGGTGAACGCGTCCTCGGAGTAGGGGTCGCTCAGCACGTTGGCGGCGATCAGGGACGTGCCGTCCTTGCTGCCGACGATGACCGGCTCGGCGATGCCGTCGATGCCCTTCATCGCGGCGGCGACGTCCTCGGCCTTGTCGGAGTTGGCGACGACCTGGATCGGCGTGCTGGCGTCCTCCATCCCGTGGTCGACCAGGACGGCCTGACCGGTGACGGAGTCCTGGTCGGTCGTGTACTGCTCGTCGATGGGAATGCCGCCGGTGTCGAGCCGGAAGAAGCCCAGGCAGACCACGCCGAGAGCGATGGCCGTGCCGATCCAGACCATCCGCGGCTTGCCGCTGATCGACGTGCCGACCTTGGCCCAGAGTCCGGACGCCGTCGGCTCCTCGGAGCCGAAGTGCGGGACGAACGGCCAGAACATCCAACGACCGAAGATCACCAGCAGCGCCGGCAGCAACGTAACCATGACCAGCACGGTCACCACGATGGCGACGGCGTTGGCCGGCCCCAGGCCCGCGGTCGAGTTGAGGTCGGCGAACATCAGGCACAGCAGGCCGATCGTGACCGTCGCGGCGCTGGCCAGGATCGCCGGGGCGGCGCGGTGCAGCGCGAACGCCATCGCCTCGTGCCGGTCCTCATGACGGCGGAGCTCTTCTCGATAGCGGGCGATCAGCAGGAGCGCGTAGTCGGTGCCGGCACCGATCACGAGCACCGTCATGATGAACTGCGTCTGCCCGTTGACGGTCAGGTCGGTGTTCTTCGCCAGGAGGTAGAGCAGGCCCATCGAGGCACCGAGCGACACCACAGCGCTGATGATCGGCAGCAGCCAGAGCAACGGGCTGCGGTAGCTGACGAGCAGGATCAGGATCACCGCGAGCAGCGTGACCAGCAGCAGCTTGCTGTCGAAGGACGTGAAGATCGTCGCCGCATCGGCGTTCTGCCCGCCGGCACCGGCGAGGTAGACCTCGCCGCCGTCCGGGAGCGAGGTGATGTCGTCGACCTCCGTCTTGAGGTCGGGCAGCTCCTCCCACAGCTTGTCGCCGAAATTGACGGTGAACTCGATCTTCGCGACCTGGCCGTCCTCGGACACGAACGGCACCGGTGCCTCGGCCGCGGCGGCCCGGGCAGGCGTGAGCACGTTGGTGATGCCGTCGAGCTCCTCGATCTCGGCTGCCTGCTCCTCGATCGCGGCGAAGTCGGCCTCGGTCAGGCCGGCGGCGCGGTAGTAGACGACGGTGGTGCCGACGTCGTACTCGTCCTGGAACGCGCCCAGCTTCTCGAACGCCTTGGTCGACTCGGCGCTCTCGGGGAGCCAGGACTGGGTCTCGTTGTTCTGGACGTCCACGAGCTTCCCGGCGAGGGAGCCCAGGCCCCCGGCGATCAGGATGACTCCGACGAGGACGATCCATTTGGTGATGGGGCCGGTGAGCTTGCCGGCTATCTGACGGTGCATGGAACACAGCCTTTCAGGGACCACGGACATCGGCATCAGGGTTTCGCCGGATCCGACCCTGAGAGCGTCAGGGATTCATCGCGTCGTAGGTAAAAACAGACGAGACCGGCCCGGCGTGGCGTCATCTAGGACACCGCGCCGGGCCGGTTTGTGACAGCCAGCCGTCGATCAGCCGTCGATCAGCTCCTTCATCCGGCGCACCAGGGCGGGAGCGTCCTCGACCGCCGGGGTGATCTGCAGGTTGGTCACGCCCGACTCCTGGTAGGCCGCGATCCGCTCCTTCACGTAGGACTCGGGGCCGACCAGGTTCATCGCCTCGAGGAACTCCATCGGGACCAGCGCCTCCGCCTCCTGCTTCTTGCCGTCGAGGTAGAGGTCCTGGATCTCCTTCGCCTCCTTCTCGAAGCCGTAGTCGCAGAAGAGGTCGTTGTAGAAGTTCTTGCCGCGCGCGCCCATCCCGCCGACGTACAGCGCGATCAGGGGGCGGGCGAAGTCGAGCAGTGCCTTGGTCTCGGGACCCTCGCCGATGGCGCACATGCCGCCGGCGACGACCTCGAGCGGGGCGAGGCTGTCGGGTCGCTTGGCGGTGCCGTTGGCCACGACCTCGCCCCAGACGCTCTTCGCCTTCTCGGGGTAGTAGAGGAACGGCAGCCAGCCGTCGGCGTACTCGGCGGTGCCCTGGACGGACTTCTGGCCGAGGGCCGCGATGTAGATCGGCACGCTGTCGCGCTCGGGGTGGGTGAGCAGCTTGAGCGGCTTGCCGAGGCCGGTGACGGCGCCATCCTCCTTGCTCAGCGGCAGCTTGAAGATGCCGTCGTTGGTGAGCTTCTCGCGACGCAGGCCGCGCCGGATGAGGTCGACGATCTCGCGGGTGCGGCCGAGCTGGTTGGCGTAGGGGACGCCGTGGAAGCCCTCGATCACCTGCGGGCCGGAGGCGCCGAGACCGAGGATCGCGCGGCCCCCGCTGACGTTGTCGAGGCCTGCTGCGGTCTGGAGCAGGGCGCCCGGCGTGCGCGAGTAGATGTTGAGGATCGCGGAGCCGATCTCGATGGTCTCGGTCTTCGCGGCCAGGTAGCCCATCAGCGTGGGGGAGTCGAAGCCGTAGGCTTCGGCGACCCAGATGGTGTCGAGTCCGGCCTGCTCGAGAGCGGTCACCTGGTCGGCGGCCTCGCGGGGGTTGCCGGCGTACATCAATGAGCTGGAGAGCTTCACGGGCGATCCTTCGGGTACGGGTAGCGTTCGACGTCAACTGTGACAGTAGTACTGTCACGTTCGCAACGTCGACCGGGTGTGACTCAGGAGGACCAGTGACGGAGACAGTGGCGGACACGGCGTCGGACGCCAGGTACCGCGTGGCCGTGATCGGCGGCACCGGGCCGCAGGGCAAGGGCTTGGGCTACCGCTTCGCCCTCGGTGGGCACGACATCGTGCTCGGCTCGCGGGCCGCGGAGAAGGCCGAGGCGGTCGCGGACGAGGTCCGGGAGAAGATCGCCGGTACGACGGGCGCGGGCCCCGTCGGCACAGTGGGCGGCGCGAGCAACGCCGACGCCGTCGCGCAGTGCGACGTCGTACTCCTGGCCGTGCCGTACGACGGGCACGACGAGCTGGTCGCTTCCCTGGCATCGGGTGGGGCGCTGGCCGGCAAGACGGTGATCTCCTGCGTCAACCCCCTGGCGTTCGACAAGCGGGGCGCGCACGGCCGGATCATCAACAACGGTGAGGGCTCCGCCGCCGAGTCGGCCCAGGAGCTTGCCCCCGAGGCGACCGTCGTCGGCGCCTTCCACAACGTCTCGGCCGTCGGCCTCTGGGAGGAGCCCGGCTTCCTCGACGAGGACGTGATCGTCGTCGGCGACGTGGTCGAGGCCAAGCAGGTCGCCATGGCGCTCGCAGCGTCGGTGACGGGCCGGGTCGGCATCGACGGCGGCAAGCTCCGGCTGGCGCGCCAGCTCGAGCCGTTCACCGCCGTGCTGATCTCGATCAACCGGAAGTACAAGGTGCACTCCGGCCTGCGGATCACCGGCCTCGGCGAGCACTGACGACTGAGCCGGCCCCGCCCTACTGGGTGCCGAGGCGCGCCAGGAACGCGGCCTGGGCAGCCTCCGGCTCGGACCGGTAGCCGTTGCCGACCACCAGCGTCCGGCACCCGTAGAGCTGGCCGCTGACGACGAACGTCGAACCGTCGTCGTACCCGAACGCGATCCGGAAGCCCGGGCCGAGGTCCATCGTGCAGACCTCGGGCTCGCCGGTCTCCGGGAGCGCGTTGACCTCGGCGACCAGCCCGTCGACGTCGGTGACCAGCGCGTCGTCCGGCACCTCGAAGGTCGTGCCTGGGCCCTGGCAGAGCCGCGCCGACGTGGCGCCCTCGGGCACCGCGCCCGGTGCGTCCGGGTCGGGCTGGTCGATCGCGGAGCCTTGGGCCGTCCCGTCGTGGATCTTGATCGGCGGGCACTCGACGACCGGAGGCGGGTCCGCTGCGGTCTGGTCATCGGGCCTGTCCGGGTCGTCGCCCCCGGAGGTCAGCGTCGCGGTGAGCACGGCCACTGCCGCGACGGCACCGACGGTGCCCAGCACGGCCAGCGACGTCGTACGGCGCCGGCGGCGGGCCAGCCGCTCCGCGGCGCGGGCTCGGTCGGGGTTGGTGGGCGGCGGAGGTACGGCGTCCGCCAGCCCCTCACGCAGCCACTGCTCGTCACTCATGGTCGTTGTCCTCTCGTTGCAGCCGGGGAGAGGAGCGCAGGGCGGTCAGGGCGCGTGAGCACTGACTCTTGACGGTGCCGACGTTGATGCCGAGCACGTCGGCGGTCTGCTGCTCGGTGAGGTCCTCGAAGTAGCGCAGCACCACCACCGCCTTCTGTCCGCGCGGCAGGTCCGCCAGCGCGGCCACCAGGTCGTTGCGGGCATCGGTGTCGACCGTCGTGGTCGCCTTCTCCGGGAGCTCCGCGGTCGGGCGCTCGCCGCGCCACTTCCGTCGCCACCAGGAGATGTAGGTCGTGAACAGCACCCGTCGCACGTAGGCCTCGAAGCTGTCCGGACCCACCCGTGCCCAGGCCCGCCAGCTCTTGGCGAGTGCGGTCTGCACCAGGTCCTCGGCCAGCTGGTGGTCACCGGTCAGCAACCAGGCCGACCGCCACAACGCATCGCCACGGGCCGCGACGAACGCGTCGAAGCCGTCCGTCCCGGCGCTCCGCCCGTCCGTCACCCTCACCACCATCTGCTCCATCGGCCCTCCTCTCACCTAAGTCAAAGCGGTGAGGGATGCCGGAAGGTTGTCAGCGCGCTCGATCGATCAGCCGATTGACGAGCTTGGCCGCCTTTCCGCGGGGCTTCCAGGCGCGTTCCTCGGTCATCATGAAGTCGAGGCACTCCTGGGTCATCGTGATCGGATCGCCCCAGACGTTGGTGCCGACGATCCATGGCTCCTGGGGGTTGAACGCCCCACAGCCGAACGTCGCCCTGGGAGGCCCGCTGTCGGTGCGGATGCTCGCGAGGACCGTCTCCAGCTCGCCCGCCCGGATCTCCGTCCGCCGCGCGCCCTGCGGGCTGTCGGGATCGCCGACGCACATCACGGCGGCGATCAGCCCGGTGGGATCAGCGAGCGGCCAGGTGTGCTCCTCGCGCTGCTGCGCGCAGTCGAGGTCGGCGGGGTCGATCGCACGGTCGGGCGGGGCTGCGGTCGCCCGCTGGGCGACCAGGGAGTCGACGAACGTGCGCAGCGGCGGCCCCGCCTTGGCCCGGCGGCCGCTGCCGACGAGCACCTCCGCGCACCCGGTGAACCTGCCGGCGACGACGAAGGTCGAGCCGTCGGGGTAGCCGAACGCCAGCTGGTACGTCGGCAGCCGGCGGTCCGCACAGCCCCGCGTGACCACGGGCTGGTCGTTGACCTTCGCCACGACGGCCGCGACCTCGGTGACGAGCGCGTCCGTCGGTGGCGTCACCTCGTCGTCACCACCCGCGCACAGGCGGACCGACGTGGCGCCCTCGGGCACCTCGTCCGGCAGCTCCGGGTCGAGCTCCACGACGCCGGCGGGACAGGCGACCGCCTCGTCCTGCGAGATGGGGGCGTCGGTGGTGGGGGCGGTCGTCGCGTCGCTGGACACGTCGCTGGAGCCGTCGCCCGCGCTCGCGCTCGGGCTCGGGTCGGCCTCGCCGCCGGAGCCGTCGCACCCGGCGAGGAGTACGACGGCGGCAGCCGCCGCGAGCATCCGGCGCATCATCGGGTCAGCCTGCCAGACCCTCGACCACCTCGGCACCCGGCAGCTCCGCGAGCAAGGACCCGGGCAGCAGCAGCTTGGAGCGGCGGAGGCCGGAGCCGATCACGGCCACCTCGACGTCGACGACCCGGGCGTCGAGCAGCAGCCGCCACCCGCCGGGGAGACCGACGGGCGTGATGCCGCCGTACTCCATCTCGGACTCGGCCACCGCCCGCTCCATCGGCAGGAACGACGGCTTGCGCACGTCCAGCAGCCGCTTGACGGTGTGGTTGACGTCGGCGCGGGTGTCGGCCCGCACCAGGCAGGCGGCGATCCGCTCCTCGCCCTCCCGCTTGCCGGCGACGAGCACGCAGTTGACGCCCGCGGAGAGTGGGAGGTCGTACGCCGCGCTCATGGCTGCCGTGTCGGCGAGGTCCGGGTCGATCTCCACGACTGCCAGGCCGGCCGCGGCCGGCCAGTCGGCGAGCGCGGCCGCGACCCGGGGTGCGACCAGCTCGGGGTGGGTGAGCGCGGGCAACGAGGTCAGGCCGGGCAGCGAGATCAGATCCACCCGGACATCTTGCCGGGTCGTCGGCCGGCGTTCCGGAGCACGGTGGCGGCCAGGCCGACCACGCCGGCGATCAGCCACGGGAGCGGCAGCAGCCAGTGCGCGTCACCGAGCTCGACGGTGTCGGAGCTGATCAGGGCCCACACCGTGAAGAGCCCGACGAACGCCGTACCCATCACCAGGTGGCCGACGTTGACGGGGTGCCGGCCGCTCGGAGCCTTGCGGTCCTCGGGCGGGAGCTCGGGCTCGGTCATCACGCTGCCTCCTCCTCGGTCTTGACCTCGATCTGGCCGAACAGCACCTCGAGGTCCAACGTCACGTCCGGGTCGGCATCGCTGTGGCCGTAGGTGTTGTCGGCGGAGCCGTCGGTCTGGTCGCCGAAGAGCACGCTCTCGCCGGCGCCCTCGATGGTGCTGTTCACGACCACGTCGAGTCCGTCGTCGGGCACCACGACCAGGATGTGCCCGAACCGGGCCTCGGCCTCGATGGTCCGCTCGTCGAGCTCCGCGAGCTCGACCCGCGACAGGTCGGTCAGGTCGATGATGATCTCGCCGGCGCCGATGGAGTAGCGGTCGTCGACGGCCGCCGCGGTGGTCGGGTGGGCCTTGATCTGGCCGGTCGAGAGGTCCTGGACCGCGGTCCCGGCCAGCGTCGCCAGCGCGGCGACCAGCCCGACGAAGATCAGCCCGCCGGCGCGGCCGTACAAAGAGCCGACGAGCAGCATCACGCCGCAGGCCGCGAGCACGGCGGCGGGGTACGCCGAGATCGGCGCGTCCCAGCCGGCGAGGTCGACGGTCGCGACGAGGGCGATGGCGACCCCGGCCAGCGCCATCGTGAACCAGAAGAGGATCGGGCCACGCCGCCGGATGTCGACCGGCAGCGGCTTGGGCCCCGGCCGGTAGCCCGGGTACGTCGGGCCGTACCCGGCCTCCGCGCCGGGCACCTGGCCGGGCGTGCCCGGCGGGATCCAGCCGCTGCTCGGCAGCGGGCCGGGGTGGGGCTTCGGGCGGCTGGCCGCGGCGATGGCCGCGATCACCAGCCCGATGATCGCCAGCGGCCACGGGAAGTCCCAGCCGCCGATGGAGTCTCCGACGAGCGACAGCGCGGCGATCGCGCCGACGATCGTGAGCAGCACCGTCCGGGTGCGGTGCTCGACCTTGATCACGCCCCCGTCGCTGCCCTCCTCGGGGATGAGCAGCCAGCCGGCGGCGTACACCAGGACACCGCCACCGCCGAAGATCGCCAGCAGCACCAGGCCGACCCGCACCAGCAGCGGGTCGACGTCGAAGTGGCGCGCGATGCCGCCCGCGACTCCGGCGATCTTGCGGTCGGTCCGGCTACGCCGGATGCGCCCGAGGTCCTTGGCTTCCTCGCGGGTCACACGAGGGCCGCGCGAGGGGGGAGGCTCGGAATCTGCCCATGAGCTGGGAGGACCCGGCGGACTCGAGGGCTCGGTCGAGCCGCTCGGGGCCTCGGGAGGGGTGGTGGTCATGGGATCCAGACTGTGCCGTCGCGCGGTCGCGCACCATCGGGGAGTGCCCTGATCTTGCCGCATCCACCGGCCCCGGCTCTCGGGGTCGGGTCAGGGTTCTACCCGCTGCTCCCGAGCCGATCGCTGTGTGACGATGGATGCATCATGAGCACCGCTGCGACCGCGCCCGGGACCCAGGCACCCCGGGACGTACGACGCGCCTACCGCGACCTCCGCGAGCCCGTGCTCGGCGGGGTCGCCGCCGGGCTGGCCGAGCACCTCGGCCTGTCCGTGCTGATGGTGCGGGTCGGCTTCGTGGTGGCCGCCGTGCTCGGCGGCTCCGGCATCGCGGCGTACGCCGTGCTCTGGGCGATGCTGCCCGCCGGCACGCACGCGACCCCGCTGGCCCCCGGCCTCGCGAGCGCCACTCGCGGCGGGCGACGGCCGGGGCCCGTCCGCCGGATCTTCGACGTCGGTCCGGTGGTCGTGCTCGGGGCGCTCGGGATCGGAGCGGTCTTCATCCTGGAGGGCTTCCTCGGCGCGGGCGGCTGGATCTGGCCGCTGGCGATCGCCATCGCCGGCGTCGGGCTGCTGTGGCGCCAGGCCGACGAGGCGCAGCGGGAGCGGTGGGTCGACGGCCGCGGGCGGATCGATCCGATGCGGATCGTGTTCGGCGCGGGCGGCTGGGCGTCGTACGCCCGTCTCGCCGCCGGGCTCGGCCTGGTCGTGGTCGCGATCGTGCTCTTCTCCCTGCGCGGGGGCTCGATCTCACTCGCCCGCGACGTGACCTTGGCCGTGCTGCTCGGCCTCGGCGGTCTGGCGATCGTCGCCGGCCCGTGGATCTACCGGCTCGCCGCGGAGCTCAGCGACGAGCGGGAGGAACGGGTCCGCACGCAGGAGCGCGCGGACGTCGCCGCCCACCTGCACGACTCCGTCCTCCAGACGCTGGCCCTGATCCAGAAGAACCCGTCCGACGCGGCCCGGCTGGCACGCGCTCAGGAGCGGGACCTGCGGTCCTGGCTGTTCTCGACCGAGTCCATGGACGACAGCACCGTCGCGAGCGCACTGCGGGCGATGGCCGGCGAGGTCGAGGACGCCTGGAACCTCTCGGTCGTCGTGGTCTCCGTGGGCGACTGCGACCTCACCGAGGCGATGCGGCCGATCGTCTCGGCGGCGCGGGAGGCGACGACCAACGCGGCCAAGCACGCCGGCGTGCCGCGGGTCGACATCTACACGGAGATCACGCCGACCGCGGTCGACGTGTTCGTGCGCGACCGGGGCGCCGGGTTCGACCCGGACGCCACCCCGGAGGACCGGCTCGGCGTACGGCGCAGCATCATCGACCGGATGGCTCGCCACGGAGGCACCGCGGACGTGCGGTCCGCGCCGGGCGAGGGCACCGAGGTGCGGCTGCACCTCGGACGCGACAAGGAGGGGGAGTGACCATGACGGTCAAGGTGGTGGTGGTCGATGACCACGCGATGTTCCGGCGCGGGGTGACCGCAGAGCTGGAAGCCGCGGGGTCCGACGTCGTCGAGATCGTCGGCGAGGGCGAGGACGTGGACACCGCGGTGGCCACGATCGCAGCGACCGCGCCCGACGTGGTCCTGCTCGACGTGCACCTCCCCGGAGGTGGCGGGGTCGAGGTGATGCGGAAGCTGTCCACGATGGCGGGCGACCCGCCGCGCTTCCTCGCCCTGTCGGTGAGCGACGCGGCCGAGGACGTCATCGGGACGATCCGGGGCGGTGCCCGCGGCTACGTCACCAAGACCATCACCGGCCGCGAGCTGGTCGACGCGATCCGCCGGGTGGCCGACGGCGACGCGGTCTTCTCGCCGCGGCTGGCGGGGTTCGTGCTCGACGCGTTCGCCGGCTCGATCGAGGTCGCGGACATCGACGAGGACCTCGACCGGCTCACCGAGCGGGAGCGGGAGGTGATGCGGCTCATCGCCCGCGGCTACTCCTACAAGGAGGTCGCGAAGGAGCTCTTCATCTCGATCAAGACGGTGGAGACCCACATGTCCGCGGTGCTTCGCAAGCTGCAGCTGTCCTCGCGCCACGAGCTGACCAAGTGGGCCTCCGACCGGCGGCTCCTCTGAGGTGACCGTGCGGAGGTTCGGGAGGTACGCCGCCGCGCTGCTGCTCGCGCTCACCCTGACGGGCTGCGGCCTCGGCGACGATGACGCCGCCGACGGCGACCGTACGGCGCCCACGGCCGGGTCACGCTCCGAGAAGGACCGTCCGCGCCACCGTCCGACGGACCAGCAGTCGCCGACGAAGCGCCCGACCGACCGCGCGTCGTCGTACTCCGACTGGGACCTCGGCGCCCACCCGCTGCCGCTCCGCCCCGACGGCTTCGGCGTGATGGGCCCGACGCCACCCGCCCTGGTCGAGCGCCGGTTCGCGACCGTCGACCTGCTGCCGCCGCCCGAGGACGGGCGGTTCCACTCGACCGTGGGCCCGGTCACCGACGAGATCCGGCGGCGGATGGGGAAGACCTGGTCTCCGGCGTGCCCGGTCGGGCTTGACGACCTCCGGTACCTGACCGTGTCGTTCCGCGGGTTCGACGGGCGGGCGCACACGGGGGAGCTGGTCGTCGCTGCGAGCGAGGCGGCCGACGTGGTGTCGGTGTTCGACGCCTTGTTCGCAGCCGCCTTCCCGATCGAGGAGATGCGGCTGCCGACCACCGCCGACGTGGACGCGCACCCGACCGGCGACGGCAACAACACCGCCGGCCTTGTCTGCCGCGCGACGAGGGGCGGCGGCTCCTGGTCGGCGCACGCCTACGGGCTCGCGATCGACGTCAATCCCTTCAACAACCCCTACCAGAAGGGCGACGTGGTGCTGCCCGAGCTGGCGTCGTCGTACCTCGACCGCTCCTGGCGCCGGCCCGGCATGATCCAGCCGGACTCGGTCGCGGTGCGGGAGTTCGCCCGGATCGGCTGGTCGTGGGGCGGCGCCTGGTCGTCGCTGAAGGACTACCAGCACTTCACGGCGACGGGCCGCTGACACAGGCGACCAACGCCCTAGAGTGCAGCCATGGACACGCTCCGCCTGATCCTGCTGATCCTCCACATCCTCGGTTTCGCCGCGCTGATCGGCGGTCTCCTCGCGCAGGCGGGTGACGAGACCAAGCGGGTGACCGGCGTGATGCGCGACGGCGTCGGCACGGCGTTCCTCGCCGGCCTCGCGCTGGTGGGCGTGCTCGAGGCCGGCGACGGCGACGTCAACCACGCGAAGATCGGGGTGAAGTTCGCGATCGGGCTCGTGCTGCTGGTGCTGGTGATGGCCAACATGCGCAAGGCGTCGATCCCCAAGGGGCTCTGGGCCGGCCTGCTCGTGCTCGCCGTCGCCGAGGTCTGCATCGCGGTGGTCTGGTCGCCCGTCCACAGCTGATCCCGGCCGGCACTTCTGACGGTGCCGCGCCGTAGGCTGGCCGAAGCATGAGTCACCTGCAGCCGCTGCCCGGCCTCGAGGGCATCACCCCCGCTGAAGAGCCACGTACGACGCGGCGCGGGCCGACCGCGCAGGAGCTCCTCGAGGGCCTCAACGAGCCGCAGCAGGAGGCCGTCAAGCACGCCGGCCCGCCGCTGCTCGTGGTGGCCGGCGCGGGCTCCGGCAAGACCCGGGTCCTGACCCGGCGGATCGCCTGGCTGATCTCCGAGCGCAAGGCCCACCCGGGCTCGATCCTGGCGATCACCTTCACCAACAAGGCCGCTGCCGAGATGAAGGAGCGGGTGGCAGACCTGGTCGGCGGTCGCGCCAAGATCATGTGGGTCAGCACGTTCCACTCCGCCTGCGTCCGGATCCTGCGCAAGGAGGCCGAGCACCTCGGCTACGCGCGGCTGAAGTCGAACTTCTCGATCTACGACGCCCAGGACCAGAAGCGGCTGATCACGCTGGTCTGCAACGACCTCGACCTCGACCCGCGGCGCTACCAGCCCGGCCCGGTGCTGCACTGGATCAGCAACCACAAGAACGAGCTGCGCGACCCCGACGAGGTCAAGGCCGACGCCCGCAACAGCATCGAGGAGAGCTACGCGGCGGCGTACTCCCTCTACCAGCGCCGGCTCCGCGAGGCCAACGCCCTCGACTTCGACGACCTGATCATGGAGACGGTCCGGCTCTTCCAGGCACACCCGGAGATCCGCGAGACCTACCGGCGGCGGTTCCGCCACGTCCTGGTCGACGAGTACCAGGACACCAACCACGCCCAGTACGCCCTCATCCACCAGCTCTGCGGGCAGAGCCTCGAGGAGCCGGTCGAGGGTGCGTACGACGACGCGGCCGCCGGCAGTGGCGATGGCGACCGGGTTCCTCCCGCGGAGCTGATGGTGGTCGGCGACGCCGACCAGTCGATCTACGCGTTCCGCGGCGCCAACATCCGCAACATCCTCGACTTCGAGCAGGACTTCCCCGACGCGCGGACGATCCTGCTCGAGCAGAACTACCGCTCCACGCAGACCATCCTCTCCGCCGCCAACGCGGTCATCGGCCACAACCAGGGCCGCAAGGAGAAGCGGTTGTGGTCCGACGCGGGCGAGGGGCCGAGGATCGTCGGCTACGTCGCCGACGACCAGCACGACGAGGCGCGGTTCGTCTCCGACGAGATCGACAAGCTGACCGACAAGGGCTGTCGGGCGGGCGACGTGGCCGTCTTCTACCGCACCAACGCGCAGTCCCGGGTGTTCGAGGAGATCTTCATCCGCACCGGCCTGCCCTACAAGGTCGTCGGCGGGGTCCGGTTCTACGAGCGGCGCGAGGTGCGCGACGCGCTCGCCTACCTGCGGATGCTCGTCAACCCCGACGACCAGGTCTCGCTGCGCCGGATCCTCAACACCCCCAAGCGCGGCATCGGCGATCGCGCCGTCGAGTGCGTCAACGAGCTCGCCAACCGCGAGCAGATCACCTTCTGGGAGGCGCTCCAGCGGGCCGACGAGGCGCCCGGGCTCGCGACCCGCAGCCAGGCCAACATCGAGGGCTTCGTCCTGTTGGTCACCGAGCTGCAGTCCATGGTCGAGGGCGGCGAACGGCCCGACGTGGTGCTCGAGACCGTGCTCGACCGGTCCGGCTACCTCGCGTCGCTCGAGGCGTCCGACGACCCGCAGGACGAGACGCGGGTCGAGAACCTCGGCGAGCTCGTCGCCGTCGCCCGCGAGTTCGCCGAGGACCCCGTCGCGGCGCCGAGCGCCGACCCGGCCGACGTCGACGCCGGCCTGGTCGAGCCCGGCCTCGCGGACTTCCTGGAGCGGGTGGCGCTGGTGGCGGACACCGACCAGATCCCCGACGCGCCGGACGGTGACAGCGACGATCCCGACGCCCCGCCGGAGCAGGGGGTCGTCACGCTGATGACGCTGCACACGGCCAAGGGCCTGGAGTTCCCGGTCGTCTTCCTCACCGGTCTCGAGGACGGCGTCTTCCCGCACTCACGCTCGCTCGGCGACCGCCCCGAGCTGGAGGAGGAGCGGCGACTGGCGTACGTCGGCATCACCCGCGCGCGTCAGCGGCTCTACGTCTCCCGCGCCATGGTCCGCTCCGCCTGGGGCGCGCCGGCGCACAACCCGCCGTCGCGGTTCCTCGGCGAGCTGCCGGTCGACCTCGTCGACTGGCGTCGCACCGAGGCCGACCAGACCCGCTGGTCGCGGCCGACGTTCGCGAGCGAGAGCGGGTCGACGTACTCCTCGGCAGGCTCGGGCCAGGCTGCGCGGCTCGGTTCGCCGACCGCTGCCGGGCGCCGCAACTTCACCTCGGCCGCTGCCCGCGCCGATGCCGCCGCGAAGGCGAAGCCCAGCCGCCCGATCCCGGTGCTCGAGCCCGGTGACCGGGTCACGCACGACAGCTTCGGGCTCGGCACGGTCGTGTCGGTGGAGGGTCAGGCCGACAAGTCGGTCGCGTCGATCGACTTCGGCTCCGACGGCGTCAAGCGGCTCCTGCTGCGCTACGCCCCGGTGGAGAAGCTCTGAGCGCTAGGGGTTGACGCCGTTGACCACGAGGGCGGCGAACGGGTCGACCGGGTCGCCACCGCCGGGGCGGACCTCGAGGTGGAGGTGCGGGCCGGTGGAGTTGCCGGTCGAGCCGACGTAGCCGATCACCTGTCCGGCGATCACGTTGTCGCCGGCCGACACGGTGTAGGACGTCTGGTGGTTGTACCAGATCTCGGTGCCGTCCTCGAGGGTGACAACGGTCTGGTTGCCGTAGGCGCCTTCGTAGCCGACCGACGTCACGACGCCGTTGGCGACGGACATGATCGGAGTGCCGCTCGGAGCGGCGAAGTCGAGGCCGGTGTGGTAGCCGCTGGACCAGTAGCTGCCGGCCTGGCCGAAGGTGGCGGAGAGCCGGTAGATGCCAGCCTCGATCGGCAGCGACCACCGATTGAGGTTGATGTTCTTGACTTCCTTCTCGACCTGCTCCACCAGGTTGCCGAGCGCCTCGTTGCGCTGCTCGGCCTGGAGCTCGACCTCCTGGACGAGCGAGGCGTCGCTCGCGTCGTCGAGTGCGTCGCGGTCGGAGTCGCGGCTCAGCACGGGGGAGCGGCCGGTCGAGTCGTAGACGGCGGAGCCGATCTCACCGGACGCGGCGTTCGCCGCCGAGAACCGCGGCGGCGCGTCGTTGCCGACGAGCTGGGTGCCGTTCGTGCTGAGGACGCCTCCCGCGGAGACGGCCAGCGCGGCGATGCCGACGACGACCGGCATCGACGGCAGCGCGCGCATCAGCGGCGTGCGCGGAGACCGGGCGGCGCGACGCTTGCCGGGGACGGCCGGTCGGAGCGAGCCCGTCGTGGTGTCGGTGAAGAGCGAGGCGGGGAGCTCGACCGTTGCCGGCGGCAGCTCGGGAGCCGCGGCACGGACGACGTCCGGCGTCGGTGAGTCGCTCGCGCGGCTGGCGACCCTGCGTCCGACGCACCCCTCAGCTGGACGCTCCGAGCGGCCTCGCGACGTAGCGCGTCGTGCCCCTCGGTGGTTGCCCATAGGTTCGTGTGTCCCCGCGTCGGTGATCAGTGGCTCGCCCATCCCTGGCGTTCGAGACCGACCCCCACGGCGTCCCGACGACAGTGGCCGTCTGCCAGATTGCGCCGACGACCGGGATGAAACGAATGCCGACGACCTTAACCGATCGACTGCGAAGCCGGAAATCTGCGGACGGCCGCTGTGGAATAGTCCGGTCGGACGGTGTAACCCACGTCACGTCCTTTGTGGGCACCCTCGTCGCGGGGGACGCGACCCTACTAGGGTGCCCGAGGACCCGCACAGCAGCGCGGCCCGCACCCGAACAGCTGAGGACATATACCAGTGGACCTGATGGAGTTTCAGGCGAAGGAGCTCTTCGCCAAGCACGGTGTGACGACCACCCTCGGTGTGGTCGTCGAGACCGCTGAGGAGGCGAAGGCGGCCGCGGAGGAGATGGGCGGAGTCGTCGTCGTCAAGGCGCAGGTCAAGGCCGGCGGCCGCGGCAAGGCCGGGGGGGTCAAGCTGGCCAAGACGCCGGACGAGGCGTTCGAGCACGCCACGAACATCCTCAACCTGACGATCAAGGACCTGCCGGTCAACCGGGTCCTGATCACGCCCGCGACCCCGCCGGAGGAGGAGTACTACTTCTCCTTCCTGCTGGACCGGTCGAACCGCCAGTACCTGTGCATCGCGTCGGTCGAGGGTGGTGTGGAGATCGAGGAGGTCGCCAAGACCAACCCCGACGCGGTCAAGAAGATCGCGATCGACCCGGGGACCGGCGTCGACGCCGACAAGGCGCGGGAGATCGCGACCGAGGCCGCCTTCCCGGAGCCCGTCTTCGAGCAGGCCGTGAAGATGATCGAGGACCTCTACAAGGTGTTCGTCGAGGAGGACGCGACGCTCGTCGAGGTCAACCCGCTCGCTCGCCTGGCCGGCGACAAGCTGGAGGCCCTCGACGGCAAGGTGTCGCTCGACGACAACGCCTCGGAGGTCCGGCACCCCGACCACGAGGAGTTCGAGATCCGTGAGGAGGCCGACCACCTCGAGTCGAAGGCCAAGGACCTCGGTCTCAACTACGTCAAGCTCGACGGTGAGGTCGGCATCATCGGCAACGGCGCGGGTCTCGTCATGAGCACCCTCGACGTCGTCGCGTACGCCGGCGAGGCCCACGGCGGTGTGAAGCCCGCCAACTTCCTCGACATCGGCGGCGGCGCCAACGCCGAGGTCATGGCCAACGGCCTCGACGTGATCCTGCACGACCCGCAGGTCAAGTCGGTGTTCGTCAACGTCTTCGGTGGCATCACCGCCTGCGACGAGGTCGCCAACGGCATCGTCGGCGCGCTGAAGATCCTGGGTGACGAGGCGACCAAGCCGCTCGTCGTCCGGCTCGACGGCAACAACGTCGAGCTGGGACGCCAGATCCTCGCCGACGCCAACCACCCCCTGGTGACCTTGGCCGACACGATGGACGGTGGAGCCGACAAGGCCGCCGAGCTCGCCAACAACCAGGCTGCCTGAGAGGACGACGACATGAGCATCTACCTGAACAAGGACTCCAAGATCATCGTCCAGGGCATCACCGGCGGCATGGGTGCCAAGCACACCGCCCTGATGCTCGACTCGGGCGCGACCATCGTGGGTGGCGTCAACGCCCGCAAGGCCGGCACCACGGTCACCCACAAGGACGCTTCCGGCGCCGACGTGGAGCTTCCGGTGTTCGGCACCGTCAAGGAGGCGATGGCCGAGACCGGCGCCGACGTGTCGGTCCTCTTCGTACCGCCGGCGTTCACCAAGGACGCCTGCGTCGAGGCGATCGACGCCGAGATCCCGCTGATCGTCGTGATCACCGAGGGCGTTCCGGTCCAGGACACCGCCGAGGTGTGGTCCTACCTGCAGGGCAAGAAGACCCGGATGATCGGCCCCAACTGCCCGGGCATCATCACGCCGGGCGAGTCGCTCGCCGGCATCACCCCGCACACCATCACCGGCTCCGGCCCGGTCGGTCTCGTGTCCAAGTCGGGCACGCTGACCTACCAGATGATGTACGAGCTGAAGGACTTCGGCTTCTCCACCGCCATCGGCATCGGCGGTGACCCGATCGTCGGCACGACGCACATCGACGCGCTCCAGGCCTTCGAGGAGGACCCGGACACCAAGCTGATCGTCATGATCGGTGAGATCGGTGGCGACGCGGAGGAGCGGGCCGCGGCCTACATCAAGGACAACATCACCAAGCCGGTGGTCGGCTACGTCGCGGGCTTCACCGCCCCCGAGGGCAAGACCATGGGCCACGCGGGTGCGATCGTGTCCGGCTCCGCCGGCACCGCGGCCGCCAAGCAGGAGGCCCTCGAGGCCGTGGG
The DNA here is from genome assembly GCF_003515065.1 of Nocardioides immobilis. Lineage (GTDB taxonomy): Bacteria > Actinomycetota > Actinomycetes > Propionibacteriales > Nocardioidaceae > Nocardioides > Nocardioides immobilis. The sequence goes on along the minus strand of NZ_QXGH01000009.1, from coordinate 482,446 downwards.
CGTGAAGGTCGGCAAGACGCCGTCCGCGACCGCCGAGCTGGCTCGGGAGCTACTTCGTGACCTCTGATCCTCACGCTGGTTGAGGCGCTCGCTCCCGCGAGCTTCACGTCCCACGCGAGGGGCCGCCGTCCGATCCGGACGGCGGCCCCTCGTCGTACGTCCTCAGTCGATCGGGGCGTTGTGGCAGACGGCCTCGACGTTGTTGCCGTCGGGGTCGCGCACGAAGGCGCCGAAGTAGCGCTCGTGGTACTCCGGCCGGAGCCGCGGCGCGTGCAGCGACTCGGCACCGAGACCGACCGCGGCCTCGTGGAAGGCCTCGACAGCTTCGGGGTCGGCGGCCAGGAACGCCACGTGCACCTCGCGGTTGGGCGGCATGTCGTCGTACTGACTGAGCCAGAAGTCGGGCTTGTCCTTGCCGTAGCCGACGGCGACGTCGTAGTCCAGCAACCGGCGGTAGCCGAGGGTGCCGAGCACGGTGTCGTAGAAGCGCTTCGCGGTGTCGAGGTCCGCGCAGTTGATGCCGAGGTGATCGATCATGCGCCGATCCTGGCACCCGGCGCCGACTCCTGGGCCTGGGACTGCTCGTGGTGTGTGTCAGTGGCGGGGTCGGACTGGCCGTCAGCCCTGGAGCTCGTACGTCGCACCGATCACGTCGGCCAGGTTCTCCCGGGCCTCGGTGGCGAGGTCGATGACGGGGAAGTCGTCGGGGTCGGCCTCGTCACCCAGGGCGTCGACGACCACCGCGTTGCCGATCCGGACCACCTGGATGACGGCACGACCGATGCCGTCCGAGACCCGAGTGATGACGAGGGAGTGCTCGCCCAGCGCACCCTGGTTGACCTCGGTGGTGTAGGTCGGGGGTGTGCCGTTCTGGTCGCTGGTCGGGCACGCGCGGTAGACGTCGCGGACCGAGTCGACGAACTGCTCGGCCGCGGTCGGGTCGGCGAACAGCTGGATCTCGCGGGCATAGCCCGCCGAACCCCAGCTCAGCCGGGTGGTGAGCCGATCGACCGGGTCACCGGCGTCGGCGGAGGTGTCGCAGGCCGCCAGGTCGCCGGCCGCCACCATGCCCTCGTTGTCCGGGCTCGGCTCGGTCAGCCGGTACTCGCTGCTGCCGTCGTCCTCGGGCCAGCCCGACGTCAGCGGGAAGTCGTCCGGGATCGCGGTCGGCCCGGACGCCGGCGGGGTCCCGGTCGGGTCGTCCGACGGCTCCGGGATGGTGACCGGGTCGGACGCCGACGAGTCCCCGACGGAGGGATCGTCGCCACAGGCGGCGAGGACGAGCGCGGCTGCCGCGAAGGTGGCGGCGAGCAGGTGCTGGGTGGACCGGCGGACCTTCATGGCAGCTACCCCTTCCTTGGTGCGAGGGAGTCACTCGGTTGACGCGCCAGGGGGTCATCCGGTTGACCGTTGTCCTCGTACGGCGATGCGGGCCGCTCAGCACCCGTCGACGGTGAACACGCACAGGCTGGGCGCGATCGCCGTGGTCACGTCGGTGCGATCCTGGGCACCTTCCTCCACGCCGGAGATGCTGCCCTCGCCGTACCGGTGGACCAGGAGGACCGCGTTGCCCACCCGGGTCGCCTGGAAGTCGTCCTTGCCGAGGCCGTTGGTGTACGTGCGGCTGAAGGTCACCGAGTCGTAGCCGGTGAGGATGTCCGTCACGGTCCACACGGTCGAGTCCTCGCTCGAGCAGTCCTGCAGCGCGACCCGGATCGCCTCGACGGCTGCGACCGCCTCGTTGACGGTGGCGAAGGTGACCAGCTCGCGGCGGTCGCCGTACTCCGGGCCGGTGGCCCAGGCCCACAGCCGGTCGACGGTGTCGGCCACCGGCCAGACGCTCTGTCCGCAGAGGTCGACGGTGAGGCCGGTCTCCGTGGCGTCTGGACGGTACGGCGTGTGGAACTCGCCGTCCGAGCCCATGTCGGCCATGTCGACGTCGAGCGGGATGTCGTCCGGGATCGTGGTGGTCCCGGCCGGCTCGTCGAGGTTCGGGTCGGCGCCCTCCGTCGGGCTGGCGTACGCACCGGTCTGCAGGTCCGTGACCGCGTCGAGGAGGGTCGCCAGACCTTCGGCGACCCCGACCCACATGCGGTCGATGTCTCCCGCGGCTCCGCTGCCGCTCTCGTCGCTCTCGATCGCGACGAGCACTGAGTTGCCGACCTGCGACACGATGATGACCTGGCGACCGGCGCCGTCGGACCACCGGATGTCCAGCCGCGACGGGGCGTCCGGGCTGTCCCCGGTGAAGTCGACCTCGTAGTCGGGCGACTCGGCCTCACAGGCGCTGTAGGCGTCTTGGATCGAGTCGAGGTAGCTGCGCGCCTCCTCGTCGTCGGCGAACAGCTGGAGCTCGCGGGCGTAGTAGGACTCGTTCGTGGTGAGGCGGGTGGTGAGACGGTCGACCGCGTCGGGGTTGTCGATCTGCTGGCACTCCTGCAGGTCGCCACCGGGCAGCAGCGCCTCGTTGTCCTCGCTCGGGTCGGCGGGGTCGAACCCGCTGCTGCCGTCGTCCGTCGGGAACCCGCTGTCGAGCGGGAAGTCGTCCGGGATGGTGGTGGGCCAGTCGCCCTCGGCCGGCTCGTCCCCGACGCCGTTGCCCCGCACGAGTCGTTCCGCGGCGGCCGGCAGCATCTCCGCGGCCGGGGGTGGCTGTCCGTTGTAGTCCTGGCCGTGGCTCAGTGCCGTCACCACGGCGACCCGATCGCCCGACACGACCAGCCCCGTGTCGAGGAACCAACCCTCGTCCCCGAACGGGTCGAGCTCTTCATCGACCGGACCGTAGGTGGCGAGCATCTGGGCACCCTGGCCGTCGACGGGGATGGGGACGGGGGCGAACTCGCCCGCCTCGAACCTCTCGGCCCCGGGCGGCCGGCAGTCGTCGTACCAGCCCTGGATCTCGTTGTACGCCGTGAGTGCGTCCTCGGGGCTCGCGAACTCGCCGATGATCTCGTTGAGCTGGGGACCGATGTCCGTCCCGCTCGTCTGCAGCTTCCACCGGAAGTCACGCTGGAAGACCGTCTCGGCGCCGAGACCGGCGAAGGAGCTCTGGAAGCACGGGCTCGGCGGCGCCTGGCCGTCACCCGGATAGGTCTCCGACACCTCGAACTCGGTGCCGACCTCGTTCCAGGCCGCGTCGTCCGCGGTGATCAGGTTCTCCACGCTCAGGGCAGCGGCCGGAACCGGGTCGGTGATGGACGGCTGGGGAGCAAGGTTGTCGGGGTCGTCGGAGCCATTGCCCACCGTGAGGGCGACGACGGGGACGGCGACGGCAGCGACCACCGCGGCGCTCGCGCCGGCGACGAGGGCGTGCTTGCGGCGGCGGATCCGGTCGCCCCGTGCGCGGATCTCGGAGGCTGGAAGTGGCATCGGTGCGCCCTCCAGCGCGTCGCCGAGACGGGTCAGCTTGTCGATCGGGTCAGACATGGCTCATTCCTCCAGCCAGACCGCCGTTGGTCTCGTCGGTCAGCAGCACGGCGAGCGCGGCGCGTCCGCGGCTCAGCCGGGCCTTGATGGTTCCTTCGGGTACGCCGATCTCGGCCGCGATCTGGTGGATCGGGAGATCGGCGATGTGGTGCAGCACCAGCGCCTGGCGCTGCGCCTCGGGCAGCTTCCTGAGGGCGGCGACGAGAGCGACGTGCGACTCGTCGACGGCCGGCGTATTGGTCGCGGCGCCGACTGCTCTGTCGGTCGGCCGCTTCCCGAGCTGGACGCGGCGCCAGCGGCTGACGGCCAGGCGGTACGCCGTCGTACGGATCCAGGCTTCGGGGTACTCCGCCTTGTCGAGCTTCCGGCGGTTGGCCCAGGCGCGTGCGAAGGCCTCCTGCACGCACTCGGTGGCCTCGTCCAGGTTGCCGATCATGGCGTAGACCTGGCTGGTGATCCGACGGAACGACGCGGCATAGAGCTCGTCGAACTCATGTGCCTCCACGGCCGTCCCCCTCTCGAGCCCGAGTCCGGAGCTCGCGCTCCGGAGTGTTGATGTCGATGGTGGTACGCGCCGGCCCCGGGACGGGTTGCATCCGCCCCGGCGATTCTTTCGGTCGCTCAGCCCGCGTACGGCGGAAGCTGCGGCAGCCGCTCGAGCGAGCGCCGGGTGAGGGTCACGAACTGGGCGTCGGTCATCCGCGCGCCGGGTGCGGAGACGAAGACCAGCTGGGAGACGGCGGAGCCGCTGCGGAGGAAGGCGACGGAGTACTCGACCGTCCGCTCACCCGGCAGCCGGGTGCTGAGGTGCCAGGCGGTGAACGAGCTGTCGCCCTCGTCGTCCGCCCCGAGCACCCGGACCTCGGTGCCGGCGCTGGCGTCGCGCTCGGGGCAGCCGTTGATCGCCGACCGGAAGTCCGCGAGCAGCGCTCCCGCTGCCTTCGTCGGCAGGGCGGCGACCGCCTGGGTGAGGCCGAACTCGGCGGGGAGGTCGCTGTCGACCTTCACGAAGGTGCGGACCAGGTCGGTGCGGAAGCGGTCGCCGTCGTACTCCCCGGTGAGGCTCGGGTGGACGCAGCCGAGCACGTCGATGTCGGTGCGGGCGTTGGTGATCTCGTGGGGCGGGGTGCCCATCCACGGCTGGTCCGGTTCGCCGACGAACGGCAGGTCGACGGGCGCGAGCATCGCCGGCACCTGGCCGGCGGCGTACGGCGGCAGGTCCTCGAGCTCGGCAGGCTTGTCGGCGCAGCGCCCGGCGTCGGGCAGCGTGCAGAGGCGGTTGACCGCCTCGCCCAGCAGCTTCGCGATGCCGGGACGGTTGGCGGTCTCCGGGCCGACGTCGGTCCGGAGGGCGACGGCGGTGGTGAGCAGACCGGTCCGCGCGACACCGACGACGTACGTCGCCAGCGCGGGGTGCTGCTCGGTCAGGACGAAGATCGCCGACGCATCGGCCAGCCCGGGGCTGGCCGACGTACTGACGAGACGCACGCCCGGGGTGACGCAGTCGGCGACCCAGCCGCGGAGCCGGTGGTACGTCTTGCGGGCGCGCTCCGGGTTGCGCGAAGCCTCGACGACCTCGGTGAGCTTGCGCGGTGACTCGCCCGCCGGTCCGTTGCGGAACACCCGGACCCACGCGGCGGTGCCGTGCGGGTCGGCGTAGCGGGCGTCCGCCTCCGCGGGCTGGCAGGGCAGGTTGACGCCGTTGCCGACGGAGTTGTCGTGGGTCGGGCCCTGCTCCCAGTCGCCGACCAGCGTGTCCCGCACGACGTCGGCCGGGAGCAGGGTGGTCTGGGGCAGCACCATCTCCGGGCCGGGGGCGGCCGAGCCACCGTTGGGCCCGGCCGTCGGCTCCCGGTCGAGGGTCGGGCGGACACCGCTCGCGTCGGTGACCGCGGCGCCGCTGGCGACCAGGACCGCGACGACCGCCCCGGCCCCGACCACGGTGTGCATCCGGCGGCGGGCCGCGCCAGCCCGGCGGATGATCGTGACCCGCGGCCAGGTGACGTTGGTCATCGCGGTCGCGAGCGCGGCGAACGCCATCGGGATCGACGCGGTCGAGATGTTCTTCTGGGTCGCGAACTGGGTGGCCGCGGTCTGCAGCTCCCGCTCGGCGAGGTCGCTCGGCAGCCCGATCTCACGGGCCATGTCCTGCATCGAGACCGCCGCGAGCTGGGTCAGCAGCAGCGCGCGACGCTGCTGCGTCGAGAGCGCGGCGAGGGCGTCGAGGGTCGCCCGGTTGTCGGCGTCCAGCCCCTTCTCCTTGTGCCACGGCCGGACCGTCGCGCGCCGCAACGCGTGCCGCCAGGCGTGCGGCCGCACCGACGACTCGGGGTCGTCGAGCCGCGAGAGCTTCCGCCAGTGGTGCCAGGCGACGACGTACGCGTCCCGCACGGCGCTGCGCGCGGCCCCGAGGTCACCGGTCAGCGCATAGGTCTGGAGCAGCAGCCGATCCCGCGCAGCCTTGTAGAAGGCGTCGAACTCGGCCGTGGGGTCCGGCGGGAGGGCGGTGTCGGCGTTGTCGGGCATGACCGGAACAAGGTACGACGCCGCCGCTGCTGGGGCCCAACCGGCCGCCCTTCGTGGACCTCTGGTGCGGAAGGTTCGCAGCAGCGGCGTGGCACCGCAGCTCGGCCCCGGTCCGGCGTGAAGATGAGTGGGTCATGACGTCGCTCCACTCGCCACCCGCACGGACGACCGCCCGCCCGGACGCCCGCAGGGAGTCCGATCTCCGACAGTTGCTGGGCACCCGCCGTCCGCTGGTGCCGACCGCCACGCTCGGCGGTGCGCTGGCAGCCGCCGGCCCGCTGCTGATCTGCATGGCAGTGGCGGTGGTCGGCTGGTTCCTGACCGACGCGGGTGGCCACGGCACCCCCAGCGGTGCGCTGCGGGTCGGTGCTCTCGGCTGGCTGACGGCCCACGGGTCCGGAGTCAGCATCGAGGGCATCCGGATCACCGCGGTGCCGCTCGGCCTCACCCTGCTCTGCGTCTGGTCGGCCTGGCGGGTCGGCCATCGGGTGGGGGAGTCGATCTCCGGTCACGGTCCGGACGCCGACCGGATCGCCGACGGCGAGCGCGACTGGACGGTGCCGATCGCGGGGGGCCTGTTCACGGTCGGCTACGCGGTCGTCGGCGTGCTCACCACCGCCCTCGCCTCGACGATCGAGACGACGCCCAGTGTGGGCAAGGTCGTCCTCTGGTCGATCCTCATCGCCGCTGGTGCAGGCGTCCCTGCGCTCGCCCGCGGCTCCGGGCGGGCGGCGATCTGGCTGCCGGCGATCCCGGTCGCGGTCCGCGACACTGCCGTCCTCGTCCGCTCGATCCTGCGCGCCTGGCTCGCGGTTGCGCTCGCGGCGCTGCTGGTCGCGCTGGTCCTCGACTTCTCGACGGCCGCGAACATCGTCTCCCAGCTCGACGGCGACGCCGGCGACATCGCGATGATCGGCGCACTGACGCTCCTGGTCCTGCCGAACGCCGCTCTCTTCAGCAGTGCCTACCTGTTCGGGCCCGGCTTCACCGTCGGCACCGGCACCCTGGTCTCACCCGGGGCGGTCGTGCTCGGCCCCCTTCCGCTGTTCCCGCTGCTCGCGGCGCTGCCGGACTCCGGCACGTCCCCGGGCTGGGCCGGCTGGCTGATGCTGACCCCGGTGCTGGTCGCGTTCGCCGCCTCGGCCTGGGCGCACCGGTCCCGGCCGGCCGCCGCGTGGGACCAGGCGGCGATCCGCGGTTGCGGCAGCGGGCTCGTCGCCGGGCTGCTGCTCGGCATCCTCACCTCCCTCGCGGGCGGTGCGGTGGGTCCGGGCCGGATGGCCGACGTCGGCCCGTCCCAGTTCGACGTACTCCTGCACGCCGTCACCGGCTTCGGCATCGGCGGCCTGCTCGGCGCCCTCGCCATGACCTGGTGGCAGCGCCGCGGCGGGGAGCTCGCGCGGCGGGGGCTCGGCCGGCTGCGGGCCGGTCGCTGACCGCAGCCGCGCGGCCAGGCGCGACTAGAAACTGTCGGCGACCCGCACCTCGTCGAAGTCCCCCATGAAGTCGTCGATCGAGTAGCAGTCCGCGACGCTGCTCTCGTCGGGCCCGAGGGACGCCGAGGTGCAGGTGATCTCGCCGAGGATCGTGTCGTCGCGGTAGACGGAGAACTCCAGGTACGCCGTCCGGGTGTCGTCAGACTCGTTGGACAACGTGAGACCGGTGATGTCGAAGTCACCGATGTCGTCCCGGGTGACGGTCCAGCCCGACTCGGCGACGAAGTCGTCGTGCTCGAACTCCTCACCGACCGCGACCTGCCTCGGGGTGTCGTTCTCGCGCTCCTCGTCGATCTGGTTGTCGACCTCGTTGACGAAGAGGCCGAACACGACGACCCCGCTGCCACAGCACAGCAGCAGCACGCCGCCGACGATGCCGAGCACGATCCAGAGCGTCTTGTTGCCCTTCTTCGGCGGCTGACCGTACGGCGACGGCTGCTGGCCGTAGGGCTGCTGGCCGAAGGGCTGGTACGGCGGCGGGGGCGGCTGGGTCATCGTTCTCCTCCGAGTCGGGCTCGCGCGGAGCCTACCCACCCGCGCGCACTAGACTCCGGGCCGTGCCTGCCACCCCCGCACGCCTCGTCGTGCTCGTCTCCGGCGCCGGCACCAACCTCCAGGCACTGCTCGATGCCTGTGAGGACCCGGCCTTCGGCGCCGAGGTGGTCGCGGTGGGCGCCGATCGTGACGGCATCGAGGGGCTGGCGCGGGCCGAGCGCGCCGGGGTCCCGACCTTCGTCGCGAAGGTGAAGGACTACCCGTCACGGGATGACTGGGACCGTGCGTTCACCGACCTGGTGGCGGCGTACGAGCCCGACCTGGTCGTCCTGGCGGGCTTCATGAAGCTGGTCGGGGCGTCGTACCTCCCGGTCCTCGGGCGCCGCACCGTCAACACCCACCCGGCGCTGTCGCCGGCGTTCCCCGGGATGCACGGGCCGCGGGACGCACTGGAGTACGGCGTGAAGATCACCGGCTGCACCTTGTTCGTCGTCGACGACGGCGTCGACACCGGCGCGATCGTCGCCCAGACGGCGGTGCCGGTCGAGGACGACGACACCGTCGAGACCCTCCACGAGCGGATCAAGGTCGCCGAGCGCGCGATGCTCGTCGAGACCGTCGGGCGGATGGCCCGGGAGGGCTGGCGCGTCGAGGGCCGGCGGGTTCGCCTCGGTGGCTGACCAGCCTTAGACTGGGCGCACACGACTGGCGTAGGTGGGACAACCACCAGGGAGTGTGAGCCGGCATCGACCGCCTGGGTGCCCTCATCGACAGCACCGACCGATGAGGAGCGACACCCGCATGACTGAGCCGACTGGGCCCACTGGCGACCGGATCCCGATCAAGCGGGCACTGGTGTCCGTCTACGACAAGACCGGCCTGGACATGCTCGTCCGCGGCCTGGCCGAGGCTGGCGTCGAGCTGGTCTCCACCGGCGGCTCGGCTGCGCTGATCGAGTCCCTCGGCCTGCCCGTCACGAAGGTCGAGGACCTCACCGGCTTCCCCGAGTGCCTCGACGGCCGGGTGAAGACCCTGCACCCGCGGGTGCACGCCGGCATCCTCGCCGACCGGCGGCTTCCGGAGCACGTCGCGCAGCTCGACGAGCTGGGCGTCGCGCCGTTCGACCTGGTGGTCGTCAACCTCTACCCGTTCACGGCGACGGTGACGTCGGGCGCGTCGGTGCAGGAGTGCATCGAGAAGATCGACATCGGCGGCCCGTCGATGGTCCGCGCGGCGGCGAAGAACCACGCCTCGGTCGCGATCGTCACCGACGGCGCCGACTACGCCCGTGCCCTCGACGCCGCGCAGGGCGGCGGCTTCACGCTGGCCGAGCGCGAGGTCCTCGCTGCGAAGGCGTTCGTCCACACGGCGACGTATGACGTGCACGTCGCGTCCTGGATGGGCAACGTGCTGACGGACTCCTCCAAGGACGAGAACGGCTCCCCGACCGGCTTTCCTTCTTGGGTGGGCGCGACGTGGGACAAGAGCGCCGTGCTGCGGTACGGCGAGAACCCGCACCAGCCCGCCGCGCTCTACCGCAACGGCTTCGGGTCGGGTGGTCTCGCGGCCGCGCAGCAGCTGCACGGCAAGGAGATGTCCTACAACAACTACATCGACACCGACGCGGCCCGGCGGGCGGCGTACGACCACGGCGACGCGCCCACCGTCGCGATCATCAAGCACGCCAACCCGTGCGGCATCGCGGTCGGCCCAATCGGCACAGACGTCGCCGCCGTTCATGTGCGTGCGCACGAGTGCGACCCGGTGTCGGCGTTCGGCGGCGTGATCGCCACCAACGTCCCGGTCTCGGTCGCGATGGCCGAGCAGGTCGCCGAGATCTTCACCGAGGTGATCGTCGCTCCCGGGTACGACGACGGCGCGGTCGAGGTGCTCCAGGGCAAGAAGAACCTCCGGATCCTCGTCGCCGAGCCGGTCTCGCAGGGTGGCGCGGAGATCCGCCCGATCAGCGGCGGGCTGCTCATGCAGCACACCGACACCTTCCAGGCCGAGGGTGACGACCCGGCGAGCTGGACCCTGGCGACCGGCGAGGCCGCCGACGACGCGACCCTTGCCGACCTGGCCTTCGCCTGGCGCGCGGTCCGGGCCGCCAAGTCCAACGCGATCCTGCTCGCCGCCGAGGGTGCCGCTGTCGGCATCGGCATGGGCCAGGTCAACCGGGTCGACTCCTGCCGGCTCGCGGTCGAGCGCGCCAACACGCTCGCCGAGGGTCGGGAGCGGTCCCGCGGCGCCGTGGCCGCGTCCGACGCGTTCTTCCCGTTCGCCGACGGCGCCCAGGTGCTCATCGACGCCGGCGTGCGGGCGATCATCCAGCCGGGCGGCTCGATCCGCGACGAGGAGACCATCGAGGCGTGCAAGAAGGCCGGCGTCACGATGTACTTCACCGGCACCCGGCATTTCGCCCACTGACAGCATTCGGCCTGAGGGAGGATCCAGACGTGACGGCACAGAAGCTCGACGGCACCGCGACGGCCGCGGCGATCAAGGGTGAGCTGCGCGAGCGCATCGCCAAGCTCGCCGAGCAGGGGATCACCCCCGGCCTCGGCACCGTGCTCGTCGGCGACGACCCCGGCTCGCGGTGGTACGTCAACGGCAAGCACAAGGACTGCGCCGAGGTCGGCATCGCCTCCATCCGCGTCGACCTCCCCGAGGTCGCCACCCAGGAGGAGATCGAGGCCGCGGTCGCCGAGCTCAACGCCGATCCCGCGTGCACCGGCTACATCGTGCAGCTGCCGCTGCCGCGCGGCCGCGACGAGAACCGGGTGCTCGGGCTCATCGACCCGGCCAAGGACGCCGACGGCCTCCATCCGACCAACCTCGGCTGGCTGGTCCTCGGCAACGAGGCGCCGCTGCCGTGCACGCCGTACGGCATCGTCGAGCTGCTGCGTCGCCACGACGTGCCGATCGCCGGCGCGGAGGTGGTCGTCGTCGGTCGCGGCATCACCGTCGGCCGGCCGCTCGGCATGCTGCTGACCCGGCGTTCGGAGAACGCCACCGTCACGCTGTGCCACACCGGCACCGTCGACCTCGCCGCCCACGTGCGGAAGGCCGACATCGTGGTCGCCGCCGCCGGCGTCCCGAGCATCATCACCGGTGACATGGTCAAGCCCGGTGCGGCCGTGCTCGACGTGGGCGTCTCCCGTGTCGACGGCAAGCTCGCCGGCGACGTCGCGGCCGACGTCTGGGACGTGGCGGGCTGGGTGTCGCCCAACCCCGGTGGCGTCGGTCCGATGACCCGCGCCATGCTGCTCGCCAACGTCGTCTCCATGGCCGAGAAGCAGGTGTCCCGCTGAGCGACCAGCCGATCCCCGCGCCGGAGCCGCCGGCGGAGGACTCAGCCGACTCCCCGTCCCGGCGGCGCTTTCCGTCGACGATCGGAGGCGTGCTCTACATCGTGGTCCTGGTCGTGATGGCGGTCGGCATCGGGATCACCTGGGGCGCGCACGACTGGCGGCTCGGGATCCGGGTCGTGGCCGGCGCGCTCGCGGCGGCGGCGGGCCTGCGCCTGGTGCTGCCCCAGCGCGACGCGGGCATGCTCGCCGTACGCCCGCGACTGGTCGACGTCATCCTCGCCGGCTCCGTCGCCGCCGCCCTGTTCGTCCTTGCGGAGAACATCCCCGACCAGCCCGTGTGAGGGGCATGCAGGAATCCCCGGTCGACAGGGATCACCGGTCAGCCGGGGATTCCTGTTGCGCGTGGGATCAGATGAGGCCCAGGTCCGTGACGGCCTGACGCTCGTCGGCGAGCTCGGCGGCCGAGGCGTCGATCCGGGCGCGCGAGAAGTCGTCGATGTCGAGGCCCTGGACGATCTCCCAGCTGCCACCGCTGGTGGTGACGGGGAAGGACGACACCAGGCCCTCGGGCACGCCGTACGAACCGTCGGAGAGGACGGCCATCGAGACCCAGTCGCCCTCAGGGGTGCCGTTCAGCCAGTCGCGGGCGGCGTCGCACGTGGCCGACGCGGCCGAGGCGGCCGAGGAGGCGCCGCGCGCGTCGATGATCGCCGCGCCCCGCTTGGCGACGGTCGGGATGAAGTAGTCCTCGATCCAGGCCTGGTCGTCGACGGTCTCGGCGGCGTTCTTGCCGCCGATCTCGGCGTGGAAGATGTCGGGGTACTGGGTCGCCGAGTGGTTGCCCCAGATCGTCATCTTCTTGATGTCGGTGACCGCGGCGCCCGTCTTGGCGGCCAGCTGCGAGATGGCGCGGTTGTGGTCGAGGCGGGTCAGCGCGGAGAAGCGCTCGGAAGGGATGTCCGGGGCGTTCTTGAGCGCGATCAGCGCGTTCGTGTTGGCCGGGTTGCCGGTGACGCCGATGCGGACGTCGTCGGCGGCGACCTTGTTGAGCGCCTTGCCCTGCGCGGTGAAGATCGCGCCGTTGGCCGACAGCAGGTCGCCGCGCTCCATGCCCGGGCCGCGGGGACGGGCGCCGACGAGCAGGACGAGGTTGACGCCGTCGAAGATCTGCTCCGCGTCGGCGCCGATCTCGATGCCGGCGAGGTTCGGGAACGCGCAGTCGTCGAGCTCCATGACGACGCCCTCGAGAGCCTTCAGCGCGGGCTCGATCTCGAGCAGGCGGAGCTCGACGGGGCGGTCGCCTGCGATGGCGCCGCTGGCGATGCGGAAGAGCAGGCTGTAGCCGATCTGGCCGGCGGCGCCGGTGACGGCGACCTTCAGAGGCGTGTCGCTCACGGGTACTCCTTCGATGAGTGCGGCTCGGCCCATGACATCGACCGAGACAGACGATGCACGGGACGCTAGCAGCGTGACCGCCCGCGGGCGTACCGGGGCGGAGGTGCGAGACTGACCGCCATGACGAGAGGCTCCCGGGTCGCCGCCGTAGCCGTCCTGGGGATCCTCGTGAGCGGATGCGGGAGCGCGTCGGAGCCGAGCCCGCCGACCGGGGTCGACCAGCTGGTGATCCCCAGCCCCTCGCTCGACCCCGCGGACTTCGTCGCGAGCATCGACAATCAGTGGCTGCCGCTGGCCCTGGGCAGCGAGTGGAAGTACCGCGCGACGTCGGGAGGTGAGCTCGCGCGGATCACCGTCACCGTGCTCGACGAGACCCGTGAGGTCCAGGGCGTCGCGGCGACCGTCGTGCTGAGCGAGGTCGTGAACCAGCGCGGCCGGGTCGTCGACCAGACCCGGGAGTGGTTCGCCCAGGACGTCGACGGCAACGTCTGGCGCGTCGGCGAGGACGGCGTGTGGGAAGCAGGGGTCGGCGGGGCCGAGGCCGGGCTTGCGATGCCGGCGAGGCCGAGGGTCGGCGACGGCTACCGCCAGGAGTACGCCGAGGGCGTTGCGGAGGACCGGACCGAGGTGCTCGGTCTCGACGGCTCCGCCTCCGTGCCGTACGGCGACCTCACCGGTCTCCTGGAGACCGAGGACAGCAGCCCGCTCGAGCCCGGTGTCGTCGAGCTCCGGTCCTACGCGCGGGGCATCGGACTGGTGCGGGTCGCGAAAGACGACGAAGGCGACGAGCTCGCGCTCGTCGCCTTCGTCAGTGCCGCTGGTTGATCAGGCGTCCGGCGGACGCACCTGGGTGTGCTCGCCACCCGGCGGCGCCCAGCCACCCGGCTGCTCGGCCTGCGGGGCCTGAGGCGCCGGCGGCTGCTGGGCGGGGATCCACTGCTGCGTGGAGGGGTCCCACTGCCAGCCGTCCTGGATGATCGGCTGCTCGGCGGGCGCCGGTGCGGCGTACCCGCCCTGGTCGGCAACCGGCTGGTTCCACTGCTGCTGGAAGGCGTCGGGGGCGCCGAAGCCGGGGACGGTCGCGGTCGCGCCGCCGCTCGGGATGCCGGACCCGGGGATGGGCGTCGCACCGTGGCCGAACAGCAGCGGGTAGAGGAACCCGGCGGCCGCGCCACCGATGAGCGGCGCCACGATGAACACCCACAGGGCGATCAGCGCGTCGCTGCCGGAGAACCACGCCACGCCGATCGAGCGGGCCGGGTTCACCGACGTACCCGTGAAGTTGATGCCGACGAAGTGGACGGCGGCGAGCGCCAGCCCGATGACGAGCGGCGCGAACGCGACGGTGTCGTTGCGCTCGTCGGTCACGCCGACGATCACGAAGACGAAGACGAACGTCAGCACGATCTCGAGGATCAGCGCGCCGAAGAGCTCGATGTTGCCCGAGTCGCCCCAGCCGTTGCTGCCGAGCGGCTCGCCGAAGTCCCAGCCGAGGTCACCCGCGAGGACGATCACCATCAGGACCACGCCGCCGACCAGCCCGCCGACGACCTGCGCCGCGGCGTAGAGCGGCGTGTCCTTCCACGCGATCCGGCCGGCCAGGGCGGCGCCGACGGTGACGGCGGGGTTGAAGTGTCCGCCGGAGACCCGGCCGAACGTGTAGGCCATCATCACGATGGTGATGCCGAACGCGAGGCCCGTGGCGACGACGTCTGCTCCCGTCGCGACGGCCGCGCCGCAGCCGATGAGGACGAGGAAGGCCGTTCCGATGGCCTCCGCTGCGAGCTTCTGGACAAGGGTGGGCGGAGCGGGCTCCGCGGTCATCTGCTCGGTCATGGATTGAGCACTCTCCTTCGGTAGGTTCCCGAAACCCGCCGGTTTCGCCAGAAGACTAGCCATATTGCCGCCTCAGTCAGGGGATGCGAGGCTGGCACAGCCCGCGAGCCGAGCGTTCGCCCGCGTGAGATATCTTGACGTCAAGCAAAAACCATCGTCCCAGGAGCGTTGCCCGAACATGTCGAGCATCATCTACACCCACACCGACGAGGCGCCGCTGCTGGCGACGTACTCCTTCCTGCCGATCGTCGAGGCGTACGCCGCCAAGGCCGGCGTCAACATCGAGACCCGCGACATCTCGGTCGCGGCGCGGATCCTCGCGCAGTTCGGCCTCGCCGACGACACGCTGGCCGAGCTCGGCGCGCTGGCCAAGACGCCGGAGGCCAACATCGTCAAGCTCCCCAACGTCTCCGCGTCGGTCTCGCAGCTCAAGGCCGCGATCAAGGAGCTGCAGGACAAGGGCTTCGACATCCCGAACTACCCGGAGTCGCCGGACAACGACGCCGAGCGTGAGGCGCGGGCGAAGTACGACAAGGTCAAGGGCTCGGCCGTCAACCCGGTGCTGCGCGAGGGCAACTCCGACCGCCGGGCCCCGGCGTCGGTGAAGAACTACGCGAAGACGCACCCGCACACCAACAAGCCGTTCGGCGAGGGTTCGAAGACCACCGTCGCGACGATGGGTGAGCACGACTTCGCGAGCAACGAGAAGTCGGTGACGATGCCCGCCGACGACACGCTGTCGATCGTCCTCGAGACCGCTGACGGCACCACCACCCTGAAGGACGGCCTCGCCGTCCTCGCCGGCGAGATCGTCGACGCGACCCGGATGGACGCCGCGGCGCTCAACGCCTTCCTCGCCAAGACCATCGAGCAGGCCAAGGCCGACGACGTCCTCTACTCGCTGCACCTCAAAGCAACGATGATGAAGGTCTCCGACCCGATCATCTTCGGCCACGCGGTGAAGGTCTACTTCGCCGACGTCTTCGAGAAGTACGGCGACGACCTCGCCGCCGCCGAGCTCTCGCCCAACGACGGGCTCGGCGGGATCATGTCAGGTCTAGACGCGCTGGCCAACGGCGCCGAGATCAAGGCCGCCTTCGAGGAGGCGCTCGCCAACGGACCGCGGCTCTCCTACGTGAACTCCGACAAGGGCATCACCAACCTGCACGTCCCGTCCGACGTCATCATCGACGCCTCGATGCCGGCGATGATCCGCAACGGCGGCAAGCTCTGGGGTGTCGACGGCGGCGAGGACGACACGCTCGCGGTGATCCCCGACTCGTCGTACGCCGGTGTCTTCCAGGCCGTCATCGACGACGTGAAGGCCAACGGTCCGCTCGACCCCGCGACCATCGGCACCGTCCCGAACGTCGGCCTGATGGCGCAGGCCGCCGAGGAGTACGGCTCGCACGACAAGACCTTCGAGATCCCCGCGGCCGGTACCGTGAAGGTGCTCAACAGCGCGGGGGAGACCCTGATCGAGCACGAGGTCGGTGCCGGCGACATCTGGCGCGCCTGCCAGACCAAGGACGTCCCCGTCCAGGACTGGGTCAAGCTCGCCGTGGGCCGCGCCCGCGCGACCGGCTCGCCGGCGGTGTTCTGGCTGAACGAGGAGCGCGCCCACGACCGCCAGGTCATCGAGAAGGTCAAGGCCTACCTGCCCGAGCACGACACCGACGGCCTCGACATCCGGATCATGGCGCCGGCCGCGGCCGCCGCGCTGTCCGTCGAGCGGATGCGCAAGGGCGAGGACACGATCTCGGTCACCGGCAACGTGCTGCGTGACTACAACACCGACCTGTTCCCGATCCTGGAGCTCGGCACCTCGGCCAAGATGCTGTCGGTGGTTCCGCTGATCGCGGGCGGCGGGCTGTTCGAGACCGGTGCGGGCGGCTCCGCGCCGAAGCACGTGCAGCAGCTGGTCGAGGAGGACTACCTGCGCTGGGACAGCCTCGGTGAGTTCTTCGCGCTGGTGCCGTCGCTCGAGAAGTACGCCGAGCAGGCCGATGCGCCGGCCGCGCAGGTCCTGGCGGACGCCCTCGACCGCGCCACCGGCACGTTCCTCAACGAGGACCGGTCCCCGGGTCGCAAGCTCGGCACGACCGACAACCGCGGCTCGCACTTCTACCTCGCGCTCTACTGGGCCGAGGAGCTCGCCGCGCAGACCGACGACGCCGCGCTCGCGGAGGCGTTCGCGCCGCTCGCCAAGACCCTCCGCGACAACGAGACGGTCATCGCCGAGGAGCTGATCGCGGTCCAGGGCAAGCCGGCCGACATCGGCGGCTACTACGTGCTGGACCCGGAGAAGACCACTGCGGTGATGCGTCCGAGCGCGACCTTCAACGAGGCGCTCGCCGCCTTCTGACGACGGCGCGAGACGTACGACGGCCTGCGGCCGGGGCGCTGAGGTGTCCCGGCCGCAGGCCGAACTCGAAAGGTCAGGGGACCAGGACGACCTTGCCCTGGACTCCCGTGGCGAGCTCGTGGTGCGCCTCGCCGGCCTTCTCGAGCGCGTACGTCGCCGACACGTGCGGCCGCAGGTGGCCGGAGTCGACCAGGGCGGCGATCGCCGTGAGCTGCTCGCCACTGGGGTGGACGCTGATCTGCTCCACCCGGACGTCCCGGGCGGCTGCCAGCTCCCTCGTCTCGTCGTCGACGTCGAGGAGCGCCACCACGATGCCGCCCGACCGGACGACCTGAAGCACGTCCGGGGTGTTCGCCGACCCGAACGGGTCCAGTGCGACATCGACCGGCTCGACGGAGTCTGTGAACGGCCCGGCCGTGTAGTCGATGACCTCGTCGGCGCCGAGCGCCCGGACGAACGCCTCCTTCGCGGGGCTCACGACGGCGATCACGTGGGCGCCGCGGGCCTTCGCGATCTGGACGGCGAAGTGGCCGACACCGCCGCCGGCGGCCTGGACGAGCACCCGCTGGCCGGGTTGGACGTCGGCGACCTCGACCAGGCCCTGGTACGCCGTGAGCGCGGCGAGTGGCAGTGCTGCCGCCTCGACGTCGCTCAGCGCGTCCGGCGTACGGGCTAGCTGGTCGGCAGGAGCGACGACGGCGTCGGCGTACGCCGCGGCCTGTGCGGGGAAGCGCGGCATGCCGAAGACCCTGTCGCCCACCCGGTGATCGGTGACCCCCTCACCGATCGCCTCGACGGTCCCGGCGACGTCCCACCCGATCGTGAACGGCGGCTCACCGAGCAGCGGGAAGTAGCCGGCCCGGACGGCGGCGTCGGCCGGGTTCACCGCGGCGCCCCCGACCCGGACCAGGACCTCGCCGGCGCCGGGTGCCGGGGTCGGCACCTCCTCGACGACGAGCACGTCGGGGTCGCCGACCGTGTGCTGGGTGATGATGCGCATTTCTCCTCCTGTGGATGGCTGTTTCCCTGACTGCGGTGGCCCTCGGGTTGACCGGGCCGCCCGCGAGTGGAACCGTATGAGCCCTAGGAACCAAATCGGTAGTAGGCACCTGACAGTGCCTAAGGCACGAGGGAGATCGAGATGCCGACGATGACCGCGTCCCAGCGCCGCGCGCGGGCGAAGGACGAGTTCGACGCCTTCCTTGCGTCGTGCCCGTCGCGGCAGCTCCTCGACGTGGTGGCGAACAAGTGGGTCTGCCTGGTGCTGGCCGCGCTCGCCGACGGCTCCCTGCGGCACGGTGAGCTGCGGACCCGGATCGCCGGCGTGAGCCAGAAGATGCTCACCCAGACGCTGCGCGAGCTCGAGCGCGACGGCCTGGTCACGCGCACCGTGACGGCCAGCGTCCCGGTGCGGGTCGACTACGAGCTCACCGATCTCGGCCGGGACCTGCAGCAGGTGTTGCAGGGCCTCAAGGACTGGGCCGAGCGCAACATGGCCCAGATCCTCGAGAACAGGGCCGCGCACGCCGCCTTGTCCTGAGCCCGTCGCCCGCGCCCGTTGCGGGTCAGGGGCGGACCAGCTCACAGATCAGCAGCCGGTCGTCGGCGTGCTCCCAGGTGGTGTCACGCGCGAGCCGGAAGCCGTGCGAGGCGAGCGCGTCCGCTACGAGCTCGGGCGTGCGGAAGCTCTCGTGCCGCCGGACGAAGCCGCCCGCCGGTGGCGCGACGACCTGCTCCGGTGCCGCGCCGAAGGACGCCGTCACCACGCGGCCGCCGGGAGTGAGCAGCCGCGCCCACTCTGCGAGCACCGCGTCCGGCTGCTCGAACAGGTGCAGCGCGGTGACGCAGGTGATCAGGTCGAAGCTCGCGTCGGGCAGCAGGACCTCGGTCGCGTCGCCGACCAGGAACCCGGCGCCCGGGAGCCGCGGCCGGGCCACGGCCACCATGGCGGGGGAGAGGTCGAGGCCGATCAGCAGCGGACGGTCCTGCGGGATGCGGGCGGCGATCGCCCGCAGCATCAGCCCGGTGCCCGTGGCGACGTCGAGGACGGAGCGGACGCCGTCGAGGTCGATGAACCGGGCGACCTCGTCGGTCAGGCCCCGGTGCAGCGCGCTGTCGTCGTACGACGCCGCCCGCTCGTCGTAGTGGGCGACCACGGCCCGGGCGTGGTCGGATCCGCCGAGAGCTGTCACCCCGTCTTCCTACCAGGGCGGCCTCAACGCTGGGCGATGGCGACGATCGCGTCGGTCAGCTCGTCGGGGGCGTCGAGCGCCAGCAGCGTGCGGGCGCCCTCGACCGGGACGAACTCGGCGTCGGTGAACGCGGCGTGCAGCCGACGGCCCAACGCCGGCCGGAACGCCCGGTCCGCCATGCCCCACACGACCGTGACCGGGATCTTCACGTCCGCGAGACGGGTCGACACGTCCAGGAGCTCATGCGGGCGGATGTTCTTGAGGAGCCGTACGGCGTCGCGCCGTACGCCCGCGTTGGTGCGCGCGGGCTCGATCCAGGTGCGGGTGAGGTCGGCCGGGAGGTTCTTCGCGAGCAGCCCGAACCCGAGCCAGGACTGCCGGAGCGGCCGGATCCGCATCTGGCCGGCCAGGAACCTCGCCCGGCGCTCGTTGCGGAGCAGCGGGAACAGCACCGTGAAGGGCGCGGGTGGGAACTGGTCGAACGCGTCGCAGTTGGCGAGCACGAGGCGGGTGACGCGGGAGCTGTCCGCGTCGAGCGCGGGATCGACGAGGAACTGGCAGATCGCACCGCCGGTGTCGTTGCCGACGAGCGTCACGTCGGTGAGGTCGAGCGCCGCCAGGAAGTCGAGCACCAGCCGGGCCACCCCGCGCGGCGACTGGTCGGCGTCGTCCGGGAGCGGGATCCGGTGGGAACCGAGCGGCCAGTCCGGCGCGTAGGAGCGGATGCCGCGCGCGGCGAGCCGGTCCGCCACCGGCGCCCAGAGCGCACCGTCGCTGAGGATGGGGTGGATGAAGACGACCGGGGGCGCGGTGGAGTCCGCGGGGCCGGCGACGTGGTAGTTCAGGGTCGCGTGAGGCAGTTCGATGGTGGGCATGGAAGGGGCTCCGTCTTCGTGCGACTATTACCGACATCCTGTAGGTAAGTTACGGACAGACTGTAGGTAAATGACGAGACGAAAGCAAGCAGACCGCTCCGCGGCGACCCGCTCGGGGCTGGTCGCCGCGGGCCGACGGCTGTTCGCCGAGCACGGCTTCGCCGGCGTCGGCACCGAGGCCATCGTTGCCGAGGCCGCCGTCAGTCGCGGCGCGCTCTACCACCACTTCGCGGACAAGACGGAGCTGTTCGCCGGCGTGCTCGAAGCGGTCGAGGCCGACGTCGCCGAGGAGATCGCCGCCCAGGCGCTGGCCGGCGACGACCCGGCCTTCGCCGCCGTCATGATGCGCGCCGTCGAGGCGTGGCTCGACGCCTGTGAGGCGCCGGAGGTGCAGCGCATCCTGCTGACCGACGGCCCCTCCGTGCTCGGGTGGGCCCGGTGGCGGGAGATCTGCCAGCCGTACGTGCTCTCGCTCATCGAGACCGCGGTGGTCCAGGGCATCGCCTCCGGCGAGGTGGCCGACCTGCCCGCCCGGCCGCTTGCCCACGCACTGATCGCGGTCGCCGACGAGGCGGCCATGTATGTCGTCTCCGCCGACGACCGGGAGGCCGCGCGGAAGGACATGACGGTGATCTTCGAGCGGACCCTGAGGGCCCTGGCTGCTGGATAGCTGCCGCCTCGGCTCGCCGTGGGCGTGAGCAAGTCAGGCGCCATCGAGTTCGGCCACAACCATGCACTGTGCACGGTTGTGACGTCGCGCCGGCGGCCTCGAGCGTGACAACCGTGCAGCAGGACGGTTGTAACGGGGACCTGCGAGCCAGGATCGTCGCCGAACGGAATGCTGGACGGGCCATCGGGGTTGTGACCCCACGTGACTCCCACGCCGTTCACGCCTGCCCGATGACCGCCGCCGACCTCGTGACCGAGGCCGGGGCTCCGGTCGTCCGCTCCCCACGGCCGGGATTGGCGATCCTGACGCTGGCGGTCGGCGGCTTCACGATCGGCACCACCGAGTTCATGACGATGGGCGTCCTGCCGGAGATCGCCGACGGGGTCGACGTCTCGGTGCCGGCGGCGGGGCACGTGATCTCGGCATACGCCCTCGGGGTCGTCGTCGGCGTGCCGGTGCTCGCGTTCTTCGGCGCGAGGCTCCCGCGGCGCGCGATGCTCGTCGGCCTGATGGGGGCGTACGGCGCCTTCAACCTGATCTCTGCCGCAGCGCCCGACTACCGCGTGCTGACCGCCGCGCGGTTCCTCGACGGACTCCCGCACGGCGCCTACTTCGGCGTCGCCAGCCTGGTCGCGGCCAGCCTGGTCGTGCCGGCCCGGCGCGGCCGGGCGGTCGCGAGCGTGATGCTCGGGTTGTCGGTGGCCAACGTGCTCGGGGTCCCGCTCGCCACCTGGCTCGGGCAACAGGTGGGCTGGCGGTCGACGTACCTCCTGGCGGCCGCGCTCGCGCTCGTCACCGCTGCCCTCGTGCTGGCCGCGGTGCCGTCGGTGCCGGGCGACGCGGAGACCAGCGGCCGCAAGGAGGCCCGGGAGTTCTTCGGGAGCCTCCAGGTCTGGCTGACCATGGCGGCCGGCGCGATCGGCTTCGGCGGGATGTTCGCGGTCTACTCCTACATCGCCAAGACGGTGACCGTCACCGGTGGACTCGACCGCGGCACGGTGCCGATCTTCGTGCTGGTGCTCGGCCTCGGCATGGTGGTCGGCACCTGGGTCGCCGGTGAGCTCGCAGCGTGGTCGGTGTTCCGCAGCCTGCTGCTGTCCGCCGGGTTCGGGGCGTTGATCCTGCTCGCCTACTTCGTCGCGGCCCCGGGCGGCTGGACGCTGCTGCCGGTCGCGTTCCTGGTGACCGCCACCGGCTCGGTGCTCGTGGTCAACCTTCAGCTGCGCCTGATGGACGTCGCCGGCGGCGCCGTCACCCTCGGCGCGGCCATGAACCACGCGGCGCTCAACGTCGCCAACGCGCTCGGCGCCTGGCTCGGCGGCGTCGTGATCGCCGCCGGTTGGGGCTATCGCGCACCGGCGCTCGTCGGCGCCGCCCTCAGCGTGCTGGGCGTCGGGATCCTGCTGTGGTCGGCCGTAGCCCACCGGAGGGGCCGGGCCGCGCCGGTGTCCTGACCGCGAGCCGCCTTCGCACCCGCCGCGGCGTCCTGAGAGAATCAGGCCCATGCCCGCGACGACTGAGCAGCCGCTTCCGGAGACGGCACAGCCGGTGACTCCCGAGGGCGGGGCGCGGCCCCGGGTCCTGTCGGGGATCCAGCCGACGGCGGACTCGTTCCACTTCGGCAACTACCTCGGTGCGCTGCGGCAGTGGGTCGACCTCCAGCGCGACCATCAGCCGTTCTTCTTCATCGCCGACCTGCACGCGATCACCGTGGAGCAGGACCCGACGGTGCTCCGCGAGCGCACCCTGCGGGCCGCCGCACAGCTGTTGGCGATGGGCATCGACCCCGCCCGCTCGGCGATCTTCGTGCAGAGCCAGATCCCCGAGCACGCCCAGCTCGGGTGGGTCCTCAACTGCCTCACGGGGTTCGGCGAGGCGCGCCGGATGACCCAGTTCAAGGACAAGTCGGCCAAGCAGGGGGAGGGCGCCGCGTCGGTCGGCCTGTTCACCTACCCGATCCTCCAGGCCGCCGACATCCTGCTCTACCGTCCGCACTTCGTACCCGTCGGCGAGGACCAGCGGCAGCACCTCGAGCTGACCCGCGACCTCGCGCAGCGCTTCAACAGCCGCTACAAGAAGACCTTCCGGCTGCCGGAGCCCTACATCCTCAGGTCGACCGCCAAGATCTACGACCTTCAGCTCGTCGACAAGCAGATGTCGAAGAGCCTCGGCGGCAGTGGATGCATCTGGCTCCTCGACGACCCCAAGACCACCGCGAAGCGGATCCGGTCCGCTGTCACCGACTCGGGCACCGAGATCCGGTTCGACCGTGAGGAGAAGCCGGGCATCAGCAACCTGCTGACGATCCACTCGGCGCTCAGCGGCGAACCGGTCGCCACGCTGGAGGAGCAGTACGTCGGTCGCGGCTACGGCGATCTCAAGGGCGACGTCGCCGAGCTCGTGGTCTCGTTCGTGACGCCGTTCCGGGACCGCACCCTGGAGCTGCTGGACGACCAGTCCTACCTGACGGCGGTGCTCCAGAAGGGCGCGGAGACTGCCGGTGCCGTCGCCGAGGCGACGCTGCGCGACGTCTACCAGCGGGTCGGCTTCGTCGCCGCCCACCGCGGACCGGCCGGGGCCTGACGGCGTGCCGACGATCGGCGTCGCGATCGCGATCCCGGAGCCCTGGGCCACCGAGCTCGAGGAGTACCGGTTCCGGATCGGCGATCCCACCGCGTCCGGCGTACCGACCCACATCACGCTCATCCCGCCGATCGACGTGGACGACAGCATCGTCACCGACATCGAGGACCACCTCGACCGGGCCGCCCAGCTGCACGAGGCCTTCCGGGTGCATCTGCGCGGGACGGGTACCTTCCGGCCCGTGTCGCCGGTCGTGTTCATCGGGCTCGTCGAGGGGATCGCCCAGACCGAGCTGCTGGCGGACTCGGTCCGCGGCGGCCCGCTCGACCTCGAGCTGGACTTCCCCTACCACCCTCACGTGACGGTGGCCCACCACCTCGGTGACGAGGAGCTGGACCGGGCGTTCGACGACCTGGCCGGCTTCGAGTGCTCCTTCGACGTCGTCGACTTCCACCTGTACGTTCACGAGGGCGAGCAGGGCTGGCAGTCGAGCCGCACGTTCCCACTCAAACGCCCCAACTGACGCAGGCGAGGTGTTCTCGGTGCCTTCGATCGTCGACAAGGTCAAGCAGCGGGTCACCGACGCGCGCAAGCACCGGCCGTGGCTGGACCAGGTGGTGCGCACCGTCGAGCACTACGGAGTGGTGAAGGGCAACATCCAGGCCGGCGCGGTCACCTACTTCGCGTTCATCTCGTTCTTCCCGATCCTCGCGCTGGCGTTCGCGGTCATCGGGTTCGTCGCCCGCGTCTACGACGGCGCCGAGCGGGACCTGGTCGACGCCATCAACTCGGTGCTCCCCGGGCTGGTCGGTGAGGGCGAGGGGGAGATCTCGCTCGACGACATCCGCGAGTCCGCGCCCGGCATCCTGTCGGTCGGCATCGTGGTGGTCCTCTACTCCGGTCTCGGCTGGCTGTCGAGCATGCGGGACGCGCTGCTCGTGGTGTTCGAGATGCCGCCGGGAGAGCAGCCGAGCTTCGTGGTCGGCAAGATCCGCGACCTGGTCGCCCTGGCGATGTTGGGGCTGATCCTCGTGGTGAGCGTCGGCGTCTCGGGTGTCGTCCGCGGTCTCTCCGAGGAGATCCTCGACCTGGTGGGCCTCGGCTCCGGTCTCGGCTGGCTGCTCGGACTGATCGCCGTCGTCGTCGGCCTGGCCGCCAACGCGGTGCTCTTCTTCGCGCTGTTCGAGGTGCTGGCCGATCCCGATGTGCCCCGCCGGGCGCTCTGGTCGGGGGCGATCCTCGGAGCCGTCGGCTTCGAGGTGCTCAAGCAGATCTCGCAGCTGCTGCTGCAGTCGACCGCCAACTCGCCGGCCTTCCAGGCGTTCGGCATCGCCCTGATCCTGGTCGTCTGGATCAACTACTTCTCGCGGGTCGTCATGTACGCGGCCGCCTGGGCCTACGTGCATCCCCTGGCCCGGGCAGCGACGAAGTATCAGGGTTGGTCGTCCGAGGTGTCAGAAGGCGCGAGCGAAGAACGTCGTACGTCGACACCTCGGACGACCAACCCTGACACTTCGTCGGGGTGGGTCACCCCGTTCGTGGCCGGCAGCGCAGCGACGCTCGCCCTGGTCGCCGTACTGCGTCGAAAGAAAAAGGGAATCTGAGCAACCGATCCAGATCGCCGCGCGTCATGTGGATAGTGCTGCATACTGCAGCAGCGCTTTATCAGTGACCCACCGGAGGTCGGAACATGAGTCGACGTCAGCGTTCGGCAAGAAACCAGGCACATCGTTCGCGCGTCGCGCTCGAGAAGACCCTCCGGCGACGGGCTCGCACGCGGCGAGCGGCGACCGCCGCCGCCGCCGCGGTGACCCTGGCCGGCGCCGGGACCGCTGCGGTGTCGCCCGCCGCGAGCGCGGCGACGGGGGGACTCGCACGTGCCTCGCTGGCGCTGTGCGACGGGGCCACGACCCCCGGGAGCTCGCCGGACAACCTCACCGACGTCGACGGGACCCTGTTCTTCACCGCGTCCGACTCAAGGGGTACGGCGCTGTGGCGGTCCAACGGCACCGCTGGCGGCACGGTCCTGCTCAAGCGGCTCGGGTCGGGTGACGACTACTACGACTACGGCTACAACACGCTGGTCGGCGTCGGCAGCACCTTGTTCTTCACCGTCGACGGCGACGACAGCACCGAGCTGTGGAAGTCCAACGGCACCAGGACCGGGACCGTCCTGGTCAAGCGCTTCGCGGAGAGTGACGGCGGCTACGACGACTACGGCAGTGACGGCCCCGACAACCTCACGGCGGTCGGCAACAGGTTGTTCTTCACCGCCTCGACCGACGCCCACGGCGAGGAGCTGTGGAAGTCCAACGGCACCCGGGCCGGCACCGTCATGGTCAAGGACATCACCCCCGGCCCCGGCGAGGGCGACAGCGACTACTCCTACGGCCCCGACAACCTGACGGCGGTCGGCAACACCCTGTTCTTCACCGCCGACGACGGCACCCGCGGCCAGGAGGTGTGGACGTCCGACGGCACGAGCGCCGGGACGGTCATCACCAAGAACATCCGGGCCGGCTCCTACAGCAGCTACCCGAGTCGTCTCACCGCCGTCGGCGACACGTTGTTCTTCCGGGCGAGGGACGGAGTCCACGGTCGGGAGCTGTGGAAGTCCGACGGCACGAAGGCCGGGACGGTCCTGGTCGAGGACATCCGCCCAGGAGGAGCGTCCGCCAACCCCGACTCGCTGGTCGGGGCGGGTGACACCCTGTTCTTCACCGCCGACGACGACGACTCCGAGGCCCAGGACCTCTGGCGCTCGGACGGCACGGCGGCCGGCACCTTCCTCGTGAAGGAGTTCAACTCCACCGGCAACGAGTACGACTACGGCCTCTACGAGATCGCTCCGGTCGGCAACAGCGTGTTCTTCGCGGCCGACGGCGGCGGCGGCGAGGGCCTCGAGCTGTGGAGCTCGGACGGCACGGAAGCGGGCACGGTCCTGGTCAAGGACATCCGGCCCGGCGACTACCCGAGCTACCCGTCCTCCCTGACCGCCGTGGGCAGCACGCTGTTCTTCACGGCACGGGACGGCGTGACCGGGCGGGAGCTGTGGAAGTCGGACGGTACGGCGGCCGGGACGGTCCTGGTGGAGGACATCCGGCCCAACGGCAGCTCCAACCCCGATGAGCTGACCGCGTCCGGCGACGCCCTGTTCTTCGAGGCCGACGACCGCATCCACGGTGACGAGCTGTGGCGGTCGGACGGCACCGAGGCCGGGACCGCCATGGTCGTCGACATCCACCGGGGTGGCGCCTTCGAGGTGTCCTCCAGAGCGGTGGCCAACGCGGACAACAGTGCCGCACGGGTCCGCGCCGTCTTCGACGGCCCTGGCACGGTCTCGGTGGCCCCGGCCCGTGTGGGCGGTATCAGGACGCTCGAGCGGGAGATCGCCGGCACGGACTCGATCGACGTCACCCTCACCCTGCGGCTGACCCGGGCCGCGACCCGGACGCTCCGGCGGAGCGGCCGGGTCGAGATCGGCGCGAGGTTCACGTTCACGTCGTGCGGCGGCGCGGTCAAGAGCGTGACTCGGGAGTACACGGTCAGGAAGCGCTGACCGGGCCGCATTCCAGGAACCCCACGACGAGGGTCAGGGCGTCGCGCGCAGGTCGACCGTCACGTAGCCCCGCGGCTGGCCGGTCCGTTCGTGGCCGGCGACATCTCCCTCTTGCGTCTCCGGAGGCGGCGACATATAGTCCCAATCCGAACAGCCGGGTAGTCGGACCACGGTTGACTGTGAGGGAGCTTGACATGTCGATGGCACGTGGATTGGGGATGGGAGCGGGCGCGTTCGTGCTCGTGGTGGCACTCGGCCAGCCGGCGGTGGCCGCCGGCTGGTGGTGCAGCAAGGACGACCCGCTGAACGTCTATGAGGACGGCGTGGTGCAGGGCCAGGCTTACGGCCACTACTACGACTACGGCGACGGTCGCGCAATGAGCACCGCGTGGTATCGCGATGCCCGACCCGGGGACGGGACCGGGAACCCGGTGCGGGTCGAGACCGACTTCTACTGGTACGGCTCCAACTCGTCCTGCGGCGAGGCCGGCACGTGCTTCTGGTTCGACGTCTCGAAGCAGACCGACGAGACCCACAGTAGTTCATGGCAGAAGCATGCACGTGCGCGGTACCTCGACCAGACCGCGTGGCGATCTCGGGGACGGATGGACATCTGCGAGGTTCAGCGGTTCAGCAACGACCCGTGCAGCGCGAAGATCGTCGAGACCTTTGACTACTAGGTCAGCGGACTCTGCATCCCTGGTGCGTCTGTCCAGCGTCGGGCACTCCTATGACCGGACGGACGTCTTCGATGACGTGACCCTGGCCTTCCCGCCCGGGCGCGTCGGCCTCATCGGGGTCAACGGCGCAGGCAAGACCACTCTCCTACGGTTGCTGGCGACAACGCTTGAGCCGTCCCGCGGCGAGGTCTGCTTCCCGGGTCTCGGTGGCTTGCCCGTAGCGGCTCGGCGCCACATCGGGTTCATGCCCCAGTCGCTGGCACTCCCGAGATCGCTCAGGGTCCTCGACTTCCTCGCCTATGTGGCCTGGCTCAAGGAGATCCCACGGAGCGAGCGGGCCGACGAGTGCGCTCGCGTCCTGGAACTGGCCGACCTCGAGTCTCATCACCGCTCCACGGTCGGTCGGCTGTCGGGGGGCATGCATCGTCGACTGCTGTTCGCGCAGGCGATGATCGGCCGACCCAGGGTGCTTCTGCTCGACGAGCCAACAGCCGGCCTCGACCCCGAGCAGCGGATCCGGTTGCGCGAGCGGCTACGGTCCGCGGACGGTGTCGAGGTCCTGCTGGTGAGCAGTCACCTGATCGAGGACCTTGTCCCGGTCGTCGAGCGGATCGTCATGCTCGATGACCACCGCATCGCTTTCGACGGGTCAGTCGAAGGGTTGCGTGAGCTCGGCGTGCAGCATGCCGCCGTCGAGGGGATGTCCGCCTACGAGGCGGCATTCCTGCGCCTGCAGAAGTCGCGGACCTGATGGACAGCCGGATCAGAGCGGCACTCGTCCTCCCCGTGGCGGGGGTGGGCGCTTACGTCCTGTTCTCGGAGACCCATTGGATGGGGGGCTGGGCAGCCACGATCGATATTGTCACCGGCTCGACCGTCCTGACCGGTCCTGTCATCGCCTCGGTCGCGGCCGGACTCCACTTGACATCGCTCCGGATGCGGCCGATCAGCGACGCGGCAGCGCGCGGCTGGCAGGTTCCCTACCGCTCGGCTCTCGACGGATGGCTCGTCGGTGTTGTCGCCTACCTGGTGACACTTGCGCTCGCTGTCGCGAGCACGCTCCTGATCCCGCACGGTGGCCCCGCGCAGTGGTGGGTGTTACTGGCCGGCGTGCTCGTCCTGGCGTTGGCCGCGCTGTTCGGGACGCTGGTCACCCAGGTCCTGCCCCATCCGGTGGCCGTCCTCGCGGCCGGGCCGGTGCTGTTCCTCATCGGTGCGTTCGGACCGGCGCCGCTGCCCGAGGTGCTGCGGTTCGGCCCCACGGGCAGCATGACCGGAGGCCAGATCATCCCGTCCGTCTACCTGACGCGGTTCGCGGCCGTGGTCGCGATCTGCATCGGTCTCGCCGTCGCGTCGGCACCGTGGCGGGAGCGGCAGCGTCGGCCACGTCTGGTCGCCGCCGCCGGCGCCGCCGTCGTGGCCGTCCTCCTCGGCGCCGGGGGAGTCTTCGCGACGGCGACTGGGATCAGCGAGACCCGGCTCGAGGCGTCGGGGGAGCGGCCGACCGCGTGCGCGGGGGAGGATCCGACCGTCTGCGTGATGCCCTCCCATCGGCGCTACCTCGCGGCCGTCCGACGGTCGGTCGACGAGGCAGCCCCCGTCCTGGTCGATGCCGGGGTCACGCTTCCTGACCGCTACCAGGAGAGCTCCGGCGGCAAGGTGTCCGAGGGCAGCGGAACCTTCTACGTCGACCCGTACCTGACCGCCGAACGCTCCTTCCGGGACTCGGTGCTCCTGCTGGCGCGACCGGCGGACTGCCCGCAGTGGTCGAGTGACAAGGGCCCGCCGTACGCCGCGTGGGACGCCGAGCAGCTGATCGCGGAGTGGGCGGTGGCACGCCACGGCGGCCGGCCGGAGGCCTTCAACCGGGAGATGAATGCCTGGCTGCCCCAGATCGATGACGGGGCGACGAGGACCTGGGTCGTGGAGACGTTCGACATGCTGAAGTCGTGCCGGTTCGACCGCATCGTGATGCCGTGGGAGTGAGACGGGCCCGGGGGAGTGCGGTCCGCGCGTGGGTGGCGGGACACGACGGCTTCCGCGTGGGCGCGATGCTCGTCGCCGTCGGCATCGTGGTCTCGCTCTACGCCTACGTGCGCGTTCCCTCGCCGTACGGCGGACCGATCCCCATGTGGTTCCTGACACCGCCGACCCTGGCGATGTTCGCCGCGCTGGCCGTGCAGAACGAGATCCCCGAGGTCGGCTGGTCGACCGGCCGGCTGCGCCGGGCGCGGCTGGGCTGGGCGTTGGCGATGGTGATGCTGACAGGGCTGGCCGCGGCGGTCGTTGGCGCCAGTGCGGGCCAGCACCGCCTACCGGAGCTGACGATGGCGCTGACCGGCCTCACCTTCGGGCTGGCGGTCCTGGTGGGCCGGGGGAGCGTCGCCCTGGGCACGGGCTGCCTCGTCGTCATCGTGGTGTCGACCCGGGCGCTCTACCACCTGACGCCCGCCGGCGTCTGGGAGCGCCTGTCCGGGCCCGGTCAGCTGGCGCTGGGCGCAGCCTGCGCCGGTTGCGTCGTTGCCTACGCTCACGTCGGCCCGCGCAGCTCGCGAGCCGCCTTGACGGGTTAGAAGCCGTGAGGCGGGGCGGCTAGTGCCCGTGGCGCATGGCGGTGCGGAGGTCCTTGTTGAGCTGGCTGATGACGTCCAGCGGGATCTCCTTCGGGCACGCAGCCGTGCACTCGCCGATGTTGGTGCAGCCGCCGAAGCCCTCGTGGTCGTGCTGCGCCGCCATGTCGACGACCCGGCTCCACCGTTCCGGCTGGCCCTGGGGCAGCTCGCCGAGGTGGGTGATCTTCGCGCCGAGGAAGAGCGAGGCGGAGCCGTTGGGGCACGCCGCCACGCAGGCGCCGCAGCCGATGCAGGTCGCGACGTTGAACGCGCGCACCGCGTTGTCACGGGGGACCGGCACCGAGTTGGCCTCCGGCGCGGACCCGGTGTTGGCCGAGATGTAGCCGCCGGACTGGATGATCCGGTCGAACGCGGAGCGGTCGACGCAGAGGTCCTTCAGCACCGGGAACGCGCCCGAGCGCCACGGCTCGATCGTGATCGTGTCGCCGTCCTTGAACGAGCGCATGTGCAGCTGGCAGGTGGTGGTCACCTCGGGTCCGTGCGGCTCGCCGTTGATCATCAGCGAGCACATGCCGCAGATGCCCTCGCGGCAGTCGGAGTCGAACGCGATCGGTTCCTCGCCCATCTCGTTGAGCTGCTCGTTGAGGACGTCGAGCATCTCCAGGAAGCTCATGTCCTGGGAGATGCCGGAGACCTGGTAGGTGTGGATCTTGCCCTTGTCCTGGCTGTCGGTCTGGCGCCAGATCTTGAGGGTCAGGTTCATGTTGCCGCTGCTCACTTGTAGCTCCGCTGCTTCATCTCGATGGCGGTGTAGACCAGGTCTTCCTTGTGGAGGATCGGCGTCTCGTCCTCGCCGGCCCACTCCCACGCGGCGACGTACGCGAACTCGTCGTCGTGACGCAGCGCCTCGCCGTCCTCGGTCTGCGACTCGGCCCGGAAGTGGCCGCCGCAGGACTCGCGCCGGTTGAGCGCGTCGATGCACATCAGCTCTCCGAGCTCGAGGAAGTCGGCCACCCGGCCGGCCTTCTCGAGGCTCTGGTTGAGCGTGTCGGCGGTGCCGAGCACCTTGAGGTCGGTCCAGAACTCGCGCTTCAGCTCGCGGATCATGTCGATCGCCTTGCGGAGGCCCTCGGCGTTGCGCTCCATGCCGCAGTACTCCCACATGATGTGGCCGAGCTCGCGGTGGAAGCTGTCGACCGAGCGGGACCCGTTGATCGACAGGAACTTGGCGATCCGCTCCTCGACCGCAGCCCGCGCCTCGAGGACCGCGGGGTGCGACTCGTCGACGACCTCGAAGGGTCCCTCGGAGAGGTAGTCGCGGATGGTGTGCGGCAGGACGAAGTAGCCGTCGGCCAGGCCCTGCATCAGCGCCGAGGCACCGAGGCGGTTGGCGCCGTGGTCGGAGAAGTTCGCCTCGCCGGTCACGAACAGTCCGGTGATCGACGACTGCAGGTCGTAGTCGACCCACAGGCCGCCCATGACGTAGTGCACGGCGGGGTAGATCCGCATCGGGACCTGGTAGGGGTTCTCACCCGTGATCCGCTCGTACATGTCGAAGAGGTTGTCGTACTTCTCGCGGACCGCGTCCTCGCCGAGCCGCGCGATCGCGTCGGCGAAGTCGAGGTAGACGCCGCGTCGGAAGTCGCCGACCATCGGGCCCACACCGCGGCCCTCGTCGCACATGTTCTTGGCCTGCCGGGAGGCGATGTCGCGGGGGACCAGGTTGCCGAACGAGGGGTAGATCCGCTCCAGGTAGTAGTCGCGGTCCTCCTCCGGGATGTCACGCGGGTCCTTGGTGCAGTCCTCGGCCTTCTTGGGCACCCAGATCCGGCCGTCGTTGCGGAGCGACTCCGACATCAGGGTCAGCTTCGACTGGTGGTCGCCGGAGACCGGGATGCAGGTCGGGTGGATCTGCGTGTAGCAGGGGTTCGCCATGTAGGCGCCCTTGCGGTGCGCGCGCCACGCGGCGGTGACGTTGGAGCCCATCGCGTTGGTCGAGAGGTAGAAGACGTTGCCGTAGCCACCCGAGGCGAGTACGACGACGTCGGCGAGGTGGGTCTCGATCTCGCCGGTCACCATGTTGCGGGCGATGATGCCGCGGGCCCGACCGTCGACGACGATCACCTCGAGCATCTCGTGCCGGGTGTACTCGGTGACCGTGCCGAGCTTCACCTGGCGCTCCATCGCCTGGTAGGCGCCGATCAACAGCTGCTGGCCCGTCTGGCCGCGGGCGTAGAAGGTCCGGGACACCTGGACGCCACCGAACGAGCGGTTGTCGAGCAGGCCGCCGTACTCACGGGCGAACGGGACGCCCTGGGCGACGCACTGGTCGATGATGTTGGTGCTGACCTCGGCCAGTCGATAGACGTTCGACTCGCGCGAGCGGTAGTCACCGCCCTTGACGGTGTCGTAGAAGAGCCGGTGGACGGAGTCGCCGTCCTCCTTGTAGTTCTTCGCCGCGTTGATGCCGCCTTGGGCGGCGATCGAGTGCGCCCGGCGCGGCGAGTCCTGGTAGCAGAACGACTTCACGTTGTAGCCGGCCTCGCCGAGCGTCGCAGCCGCGGCGCCACCGGCGAGACCGGTGCCGACGATGATGATGGACAGCTTGCGGCGGTTGGCCGGGTTGACGAGGCGGGCCTCGAACTTGCGGGTCTGCCAGCGCTGGTCGATCGGGCCGTCGGGGGCCTTGGCGTCGGCGATCGGGGCGCCGGCGGTGTAGTAGCCGGAGGCGTCGTCGTACTGCGCGGGTGAAGGAACGTTGTGCGAGCGGTCGGACGTGAGCGTGGTGTCCGGCATGTCAGTCATGTCAACTCCGTTGAACTTAGGGCCATTGCTCAGCGCGGTCAGTCGATGATGCCGGTGAGGACGGCGATCGGGACGATGGAGAAGCCACCCGCGATCACGATCGCGATGGCGAACGAGATCGTCTTCGCACGGGCGCGGCTGGCCGCCGTGCTCGTCAGGCCGAGCGTCTGGAGGGAGCTCCACACGCCGTGGTGGAGGTGGGCTCCGAGCATCGCCATGGCCGCCAGGTAGATCAGCGTCATCCACCAGACGTCGAAGGTGTCGACGAGCAGGTTGTACGGGTCGTCCGTCTCGCCGCCCTGGACGTTGACCTTGCCGAAGGTGAAGTTGACGAGGTGCCAGACGATGAAGAGGAAGAGGGTCAGGCCTCCCCAGCGCATCAGCCGGCTGGCAGGGATGGCGCCGGTGTGCTTCTTCACGACGTACTTCACCGGCCTCGCATTGCGGGCGCGGCGGGTCAGCTCGATCGCGGCGGCGACGTGGATGATCAGGGCGAGCAGCAGCCCGACCCGCATGATCCAGATGAATCCCATGTGGGGGAGCAGCGGCTCGCCGAGCTCGCGCAGGTGGTGCGCGTACTCGTTGAACGTGTCGTGGCCGGAGAGGGCCTTGAGGTTGCCGTACATGTGCCCGAGCACGAAGCCGACGAATGCGAGGCCACTCACGGCCATCAGCAGCTTCAGCGAGATCGAGGTGCGGGAAGCCCGCGCTCCTTCGACGAGACTTGGCCTGGTCTTCACGGGATCTGCCACGGCCGGTCACGCTACCGCGCGCGCCGTTCACCCGCACATCTGTCCGACTGTGACATAAGTCCCTTCAGGTGGACCTAACCTCCGTGCCTCACCGGTGTGGCCCCTTTCCCAAACGCTGTCGAGTGTGCAGACTCAGTGCTCGACCGTCAGCCAGGCAGGGTGGACGGACCCCCCGGAGGTGCAGGTGTCGACAGGCGTACACGGCCCAGGTAGAGCAGAGATCGAGGAGCGAACGCTCCGCACGGACCGATGGTGGCTGACGCCCCTGGCGACATTCCTGGTCTTCAGCGCGTTCGTCGTCTACGCGACGATCCGCGCGTTCATGGGACGCGACTACTTCGCGGAGCCCTATCTCTCGCCGTTCTACTCGCCCTGCCTCGGTGACTGCGTCGACGGCGCCTCGGACTTCGGCCAGCCGTTCCAGTGGTGGCCGCTCTCCGCCGCGCTGATCATCCTGATCTTCCCGCTGGGCTTCCGGATGACCTGCTACTACTACCGCAAGGCCTACTACCGGGCCTTCTGGCTGTCGCCGCCCGCGTGCGCCGTCGCCGAGCCGCACGGTAAGTACACCGGCGAGACCCGGCTGCCGCTGATCCTCCAGAACACGCACCGCTATTTCTGGTACGCCGCCGTCGTGGTCGCCGTCATCCTGACCTTCGACGTGTTCCTCGCGTTCCGGGCGATGCCGGACGAGTACGCGATCGGTGACGGCGAGACCTCCGGTGTCCACATGGGTCTGGGCACCGTGCTGATGGCGATCAACGTCGCACTGATCTGGCTCTACACGCTCTCCTGCCACTCCTGCCGGCACATCGTGGGCGGCCGGCTGCGGCACTTCTCCAAGCACCCGGTCCGCTACCGGCTCTGGACGTGGGTCTCGAAGCTCAACGCCAGCCATCCCAAGTACGCCTGGTACTCCCTGTTCTCCGTGGCGCTCGCGGACCTCTACATCTACCTGCTCGCCGCCGACGTGATCGACGACCTGAGGTTCTTCTGATGAGCACGATGGGCAGCCGGCACCCGATGACCGGCAACGAGATGTCGGGCGAGGCCCCCGGCGGCATCGAGCGGCGTCAGTACGACGTGGTGGTGATCGGGGCCGGAGGGTCCGGCCTGCGGGCCGCGATCGCCGCCCACGAGGCGGGCGCCAACGTCGCGGTCGTCTGCAAGTCGCTGCTCGGCAAGGCGCACACGGTGATGGCCGAGGGCGGCGCGGCCGCAGCCATGGGCAACCTCTACCCCGAGGACAACTGGCAGGTGCACTTCCGCGACACCATGCGCGGCGGGAAGATGCTCAACAACTGGCGGATGGCGCAGCTCCACGCCCAGGAGGCACCCGAGCGGGTGATGGAGCTCGAGGACTGGGGCGCGCTGTTCGACCGCACCGCCGACGGCCTCATCAGCCAGCGTGACTTCGGTGGCCACCGCTACGCACGGCTCGCGCACATCGGCGACCGCACCGGCCTGGAGATGATCCGCACCCTCCAGCAGCGGCTGGTGGCGCTCGGCATCGACGTGTTCATGGAGTGCACGGTCACCGACCTGCTGCTGAGCCGATCGGAAGCGGGAGACAACGCGATCGCGGGTGCGTTCGCCTACTGGCGCGAGTCCGGCCGGTTCATCGTCTTCGACGCGCCGTCGGTCGTCCTCGCCACCGGAGGATTCGGGAAGGCCTGGAAGGTCACCTCCAACTCCTGGGAGTACACCGGTGACGGTCACGCGCTCGCGCTCCGGGCCGGGGCGACCCTGATCAACATGGAGTTCGTCCAGTTCCACCCGACCGGGATGGTGTGGCCGCCGTCGGTCAAGGGTCTGCTCGTCACCGAGTCGGTCCGCGGTGACGGCGGCATCCTGAAGAACTCCGAGGGCAAGCGGTTCATGTTCGACCACATCCCGGAGTACTTCCGGAAGGAGACCGCCGAGTCCATCGAGGAGGCGGACCGGTGGTACGACGACAAGAAGAACAACCGGCGCCCTCCCGAGCTGCTGCCCCGTGACGAGGTGGCCCGCGCCATCAACGCCGAGATCAAGGCCGGCAGGGGATCACCGCACGGGGGCGTCTTCCTCGACATCGCGTCCCGTCGTACGCCGGAGTTCATCCGGAAGCGGCTGCCGTCGATGTACCACCAGTTCAAGGAGCTGGCGGACGTCGACATCACCGCGGAGCCGATGGAGATCGGGCCGACCTGCCACTACGCGATGGGCGGCATCGAGGTCGACCCGGAGACCGAGCTCTCGGTGGTCCCGGGCCTGTACGCCGTCGGCGAGTGCTCGGGTGGCATGCACGGGTCCAACCGGCTGGGCGGCAACTCGCTCTCGGACCTGATCGTGTTCGGGCGGCGGGCCGGCGACGCGGCAGCGTCGTACGCCGCGGGCCTGGCCTCACGACCGCAGATCTCGGACGACGACGTCGCAGCCGCCCAGGCGAGCGCGCTCGCGCCCTTCGAGGTGGAGGGGGCGGAGAACCCGTACACGATCCAGCAGGACCTCCAGCAGGCGATGAACGACCTGGTGGGGATCATCCGCGAGGGGGCCGAGCTGGAGCGCGCGCTCGAGGAGGTCGACCGGCTCAAGGAGCGGGCGGCCCGCATGTCCGTCGAGGGCAACCGGCAGTACAACCCCGGCTGGCACCTCGCGATCGACCTGCGCAACATGCTGTTGGTGGGGGAGTGCGTCGCCAAGGCGGCGCTCGCCCGCGAGGAGTCGCGCGGCGGGCACACCCGCAACGACCACCCGGGACCGAACCCCGAGTGGGGCTCCAAGAACCTCGTGCTGCGGCTCAACGCCGAGGGCACCGGGGTCGACATGACCGAGCAGGCCATACCGGCGATGCCCGACGAGCTCAAGAAGTTCTTCGAGGAGTGATCCGAGACATGAGCACTGGCTACCAGCTGAAGATGCGGGTGTGGCGCGGTGACGCGGACAGCGGCGCGCTCGGTGACTACGCGGTCGAGGTGTCCGAGGGCGAGGTCGTGCTCGACGCACTGCACCGGCTGCAGGCGACGCAGGCCGGGGACCTGGCGATCCGGTGGAACTGCAAGGCCGGCAAGTGCGGCTCGTGCAGCGCCGAGATCAACGGCAAGCCCCGCTTGCTGTGCATGACCCGGCTCTCCGACTTCGACCCGGCGGAGACGATCACGGTCACGCCGATGCGGGCGTTCCCCGTCATCCGCGACCTGGTCACGGACGTCTCGTACAACTACGAGAAGGCGCGCGAGCTGCCGGGCGTCGAGCTCGGGCCGCGGGACGCCGACGGCAAGCGCCGGATGATGCAGGTCGACGTGGAGCGCGGCCAGGAGTTCCGCAAGTGCATCGAGTGCTTCCTCTGCCAGGACACCTGCCACGTCGTCCGTGACCACGACGACAACAAGCCGGCGTTCGCCGGTCCCCGGTTCTTCCTGCGGTACGCCGAGCTGGACATGCACCCGCTCGACATCCGCGACCGGCGGGACACGGCCCGCGACGCCGCCGGGATCGGCCTGTGCAACATCACCAAGTGCTGCACCGAGGTCTGCCCGGAAGGCATCAAGATCACCGACAACGCGATCATCCCCATGAAGGAGCGGGTCGCCGACAGGAAGCACGACCCGCTGGTGTGGCTCGGCAACAAGATCGGGCTGCGCAACAAGGACAACGACGGCCGTACCGCGACCTGACCGGGCTCAGGGGACCAGCGTGATGGTGATCCGCCGGCCGTCGTCGCTCACGGTCAGCTGACCGTCGGCGCCCTGGTAGTCCCCGGTGCCGCCCGTGACGGCGAAGACGTCTCCGTCGCGGCCGTCGATGTTCGGGATCGCCTTGTTGACGCCGCCGCCCGCCAGCGTGATCGACCCGCCGTCGAGGAGGATCGCCATCGTGCACAGGTGGCCTTCGTACGTGCGGTCGAGCACGACGCACTCGTTCTGGAGCCGGCCGGCGATGGCGCCGTCGGCCCGCAGCGTGAGGGCGCCGATGAACCGGTCGCCGACCGTCTCACCCTTGCGGCCGATGTCGATGTACTTGTCCTCAGCGCCGCGCGGTGCGATGCGGAAGGTCAGCGTGGTGCTGTCGGCGGGCTCGTCGGTGGCGCTGACGGACGACGGGTGGACGGTGAGTGCGCCGGTCGCGGCGACAGCGAGGACTGCGGCGCCGGCAAGGAATGCGGTTGTCTTGTTCATGGCACCACGGTGACCCGTAGCCCGGGCCGTCCGCATCAGCCCAGGGAGCGTCCACGCCGCCCGTCCGGATGACTCCAGGGTCGTTCCTGCGAATGACTCCGGCGCAGCGACGGCGCGACTAGCGTGAGCGCGATGCGTGCGACCGGCCTCCTCCGCGACCACCTCGAAGGCCTGGCGGGCCTCGGGGTGGCGTTGGTCTTCGTCGCCGAGGTCGTCGCCCGCGCGGATCGTCCGCTGCCGCTTCTCGCGCTGACGCCGCTGATCGCCGTCGTGGTCTGGGTACGCCGCCGCGCCGCCTTCATCAGCGCGCTGACGGTCCTGTCCGCCTGGCTCCTCAGCGCGGAGATCGACCACGCCTTCAACGAGGAGGGCGGCGTGGCCTGGCTGATCACCTGGCTGGTCGCGCACTACGCGCTCGGACGGTGGACGGTCGGGGTCGCCGCCTGGGTCGCGCCGGTCGTCGCGGTCGTGTCCGGGGTGGCGCTCGGGTGGGACGACATCGCGGGCGCTGGATCGGCAGACCTTGCCTACTTCGTGAGCGTCACCGCGATGCCGTGGGGCGCCGGGCTCGCCGTACGACTCCGGCAGCAGCACGTGACCGCGCTCCGTGAGGAGAACCAACGCCTGGAGCGGGACCAGGCCGCGGCGGCACGCCGCGCGGTGATCGAGGAGCGGTCGCGGATCGCCCGCGAGCTGCATGACGTCGTCTCGCACGCGATCGCCGTGACCGTGCTGCAGTCCCGTGGGGCGCGGCGGAAGCTCGGCCATGACGAGGCGGCCGTGCGCGATGCCCTCGACGCCATCGAGAGCACCAACGCGGCAGCGTTGAGCGACATGCGACGGCTGCTCGCCGTACTGCGGGACACCGAGCCGGGCGACGACCAGCAACGGCGCCGCGAGCCGCTGCCGTCCCTCTCCCGGATCGACCAGCTGGTGGCGGAGGTGCGGGCAGCGGGCCTGTCGGTCGAGCTCACGATGGACGGCGAGGCGACCGAGGTGCCACCCGGTGTCGACCTGTCGGCCTATCGCATCGTCCAGGAGGCGTTGACCAACGTCCTCAAGCACGCCGGGCGGCAGGAGTCGGCAGCGGTTCGGCTCGCGTTCGGGCCCCGGGACCTGCTGGTCACCATTCGCGACAGCGGCGGCCCCGGGCAGGGCGCCGGTGCTCCGGACGCGAGGTCCGGGCACGGCCTGATTGGGATCCGCGAAAGGGTCGCGGTCGTGGGCGGCGAGGTCAGCGCCGGACCGCATGCCGACGGTGGGTTCGAGGTGCGTGCCCGACTTCCCTACGCCCTGGAGGTCTCGTGAACGCGGAGCAGGGCGGACCCGTCACCGTCGTCATTGCCGACGACCAACCGCTTGTCCGCACCGGGCTCCGGATGATCCTCGCCGAGGAGCCGGACATCGAGGTGGTCGGCGAGGCGCGTGACGGGGCCGAGGCGATTCGTGTCTGCGAGCAGCGCCGGCCGCAGGTGGTCCTCATGGACGTGCGCATGCCGGGGACCGACGGTATCGATGCCACCCGCGCGGTGACCGCGCTCGACGGCGGACCCCGCGTCCTGGTGTTGACGACGTTCGACCTGGATGAGGTCGTCTACGACGCGCTCCAGGCGGGCGCGTCCGGCTTCCTGCTCAAGGACGCACCCGAGGAACGGCTCGTGACGGCGATCCGGGTCGTCGCCGACGGCGGCTCGCTGTTCGCGCCGAGCGTGACCCGGCGCCTCATCGAGGAGTTCGCGCGTCGACGGCCCCGTGCGCCGGCCGGCCTGCCGGGACTGACCGAGCGCGAGACCGAGGTGCTGCGGCTGATCGCCCGCGGGCTGTCGAACGCCGAGATCGGTCAGCAGATCTTCGTCACCGAGAACACGGTGAAGACACATGTGGCACGGATCCTGACCAAGTTGAGGGTCCGCGACCGCGTGCAGGCAGTCGTGGTGGCCTACGAGACGGGTCTGGTGACGCCCGGGTGAGGCGCGAAAGATAAGGCGTCCTCCCGATGCCGCCGGCGCGGCTTAGCGCGAGCGTCGGAGCCGTTCGATCGGCACCGAGGAGGCCACCATGTTCAGCGATCCCTACTTCCAGTCGGAGCTGGCGCGCCAGCGCCAGGCCGACATCCGCTCCGCGGCGCGGGCGGCGCGGACCACCCGGGTGTTCCGGCTGGCACGGCGGGAGGCCCGTCGCCAGCGCCGCGCGGCCCTCGCCGTCGCGACGCCGGCGCCGGTGTCGCTCCCGCCCGCGGCGGCCCTGCTGCAGCAGTGAATGCCGGTGCGCGGTCGGCCCGCGCGTGGGAAGATCCCGGCATGGCGCGGATCCGCAGCCAGGTCATGGTCGGCCGCGATGCCGACCTCGCGACGCTGCTCGAGGTCGTCGACGGGGCCCGCCAGGGCCGGCCGCAGCTCGCGATCGTGACCGGGGAGGCCGGGATCGGCAAGAGCCGGTTGGTGCAGGAGCTCGTCGCCACCCTCGACGACGCCTTGGTCGTGGTCGGGCACGGGGTCGGCCTCACCTCGGGTGAGCTGCCGTTCGGGGTCGTCTCCGACGCACTCGGCGATCTCCTGCGCCAGCGGCCCGACAGCCTGACCGCCCAGGAGCGGGATCAGCTGCGCCCGCTCCTGCCGGGCGGGAGGGGCGAGGTGTCGACCGATCGCGCCCGGTTGCTCACCGGCGTGGTCGCGCTCCTGGAGCGGCTCTCCGCCCACGAGCTCGTCTGCTGGGTCGTCGAGGACGTCCAATGGGCGGATCCCGCGACCCGGGACGTCGTGAGCATCCTGGCCCGTCGGGCGCACGGGCAGCTGGC
Source organism: Nocardioides immobilis (assembly GCF_003515065.1). Taxonomy (GTDB): domain Bacteria; phylum Actinomycetota; class Actinomycetes; order Propionibacteriales; family Nocardioidaceae; genus Nocardioides; species Nocardioides immobilis. The sequence continues at coordinate 441,953 of NZ_QXGH01000009.1, read as the reverse complement.
GGTCGTGGTGACCGCGCGCACGGTGGCGGGGGAGCGCGACGAGGGCGCGGCGTCGTACTTGGAAGACCTGGCGCGACTCCCGGCCGCCCGGCGGATCTCCCTCGGCCGGCTGACGACGCACGACGTCCAGCGCCAGCTCGCAGATCTCGTCGACGAGCCACTTCCTCGTGGGGTCGCGCAGCGCATCGTCGAGATCGGCGACGGCGTCCCGTTCGTCGTGGAAGAGCTCGCCGCCGCCCGGGGGCGGCCGGAGCTCAGCACTGCGGCGGCGGTGGCGGAGGCTCGTCTCGGCTCGCTGTCCGGGTCGGCGCGCCGGCTGGAGGCCGCCGCCGTCGGGGACGGCCACCTGCAGTGGCCGTTGCTGGACGCAGTCGTCGGTCTCGCGCCGGAGGAGCTCGACGAGGCGCTGATGGCGGCGATCCGGGTCGGGATCCTCGAGGAGACGACCTCCCGTGACGGCTGCCGCTTCCGGCACGCGCTGCTGCGTGACGCTGCCGACCGGGCGGTCCCTCCGGCGGCCCGCCGGGCGTGGCACCGCCGCTGGGCGGAGGCAATCGAGTCGCACCCCACGCTGATCGCGCCCGATCCCGCGCTGCTCGCGACCGCCCACCACTGGCACGAGGCGGGGGACGCGGAGAAGTCGGCGCTGGCGGCCGCGGCCGCCGCAGACGCCGCCCGGAGGACGGGATCCGGGACCGAGGAGCTCGAGCTCTGGGCGCGGATGCTCGAGCTGTGGCCGAAAGCGGGTCACGTGCTCGAGGAGGTCGGGGTCGATCATCACGTCGTCGTGGCCTTCATCCTCCGGCTCTCGGTGTCGTCGGGCACCCGCACGATCCGATGCCTCGAGCAGGTCGAGGCGAACGCGATCGACGAGATCGAACGAGTGGCGTGCCGTGTCTGGCGCCACGGGACGCGGTACGGCAAGTCCTTCGAACCGGCGGCGTGGAGTGGCGCGTTCCTCGACGAGCACGAAGAGATGCTCCGTGCGGCTCTCCCCGACCTGCTGGCCCAGACGGCACTGATGTTGGCCACCGGGTTCACGGATGTCTCCGATCCTCGGGGGGACGCGATCCTCGTCGAGATGGAGGAGTTCGCCCGCGCCGTGGGCGACTCCCACTCGGAGCTGATCTGCGCGAAGCTCCACAGCTTCCGGATGTTCGCACGCGGGGAGGCGGAGGCGAGCGTGGCGCGGCTCGAGGCGGTGCTGGCCCGGGTCGAGGACGTGAGCGTCTTCCAGCTGTGGACGGCGGACGGCAACCAGATCTGGTCCCTCGCCCAGCTCGGTCGGTACGACGACGCCGAGGCGGTGATCGCGCGGGCCATGTCCCGGGTGTCCGATCCCTACTCCTTGGGAGTCCCGTTCGACCACATCGCGGAGAACGCCTGCTACGTGTGGATCAGCACAGGCCAGTGGGCTCGGGCGGAGGACCTGGTCCGCTCGGCGAAGCCCTACTGGGGCGCGGGACCGCACTGCTCGGACGTCTACCTCGCCGAGCTGGAGCTGTTGCGCACCGGCCGGCTCTCCGACGCCGAACGATGGACGGCCCTCACGTCGGAGTCCCCGCCGATGGCGCCGGACGTCGACTGGATCACTGAGACGGTCGCGTGGCATCACGGGTGCGCGGGCGACCTCGAGGCGATGCGACGCACCCTCGAGCCCGTCTGGGACGCCTCGCATCCGGTGGCCACGAACGAGCTGTGGCCCGCGGTGCTCCGGGCGATCCGCATCGAGGCCGACGCCGCCGTACGACGACGGGACGCCGCGGACCGGCCGCGGGCGGAGGCGCACCTCGCGCGGGTCTCCGAGGTCGCCGACCTGCTCCACCGGCGAGGACCGGTCAGCCGCGCCTGGACCGCGGAGCTGGCCGCGCAGCAGGCCCGCTTCCGCGGCGAGCCGAGCCGCGCGCTGTTCGTCGAAGCGGTCGAGGCCTGGGAGACCGTCGGCCACCCGTACGACGTCGCCTCCGCCCGGCTGTGCCTCGCCGAGGCGGCGCTGGCCGAGGGCGACCGGGACGCCGCCCGCGGCCTTGCCGAGGCTTCTCTCGCGGTGGCGCGCGACCTCGGCGCCGCCCCCCTGGCCGCAGCGGCAGAGGAGTTCCTCGTCAGGCACCGGCTCGGCAGCCGGTCCGTCGAGGAGCCGGGCAAGGCCGGGTCCCTGACCGGCCGCGAGCGCGAGGTCCTCGCCCTGCTCGCCGAGGGCCGGACCAACGAGCAGATCGCGACGGAGCTGTTCATGTCGCCGAAGACCGCGAGCGTCCACGTCTCGCGGATCATCGCCAAGCTCGGCGCCAGCAACCGGACTGAAGCCGCGGCCGTCGCCCGCAGGGCAGGGCTCGTCTAGGCGCTGGGTGTGACCGCGACAGAAGAGGACGCAGCTCGGCGCGCAAGCACGATCAAGCGGCGTACCGCCCCGATGGCGCACCATCGTCGGGTGACCGCGACCGACTCGTTCCACGACTTCGTCGGCCAGCTCGCCGACGCGCTGGCCGTCCAGCTCAGGTTCGTGGCCCAGCGCGCGGAGGCCATCGAGCACGCCATCGCCGCGACGCCGGCGGAGTCCCCGGCCCGCGCGGAGCTGGTCGCGGAGCGCGAGGCCGCCCAGGTCCACCGGCTGACGGTCCAGGAGCGGGTCGCGCTCCAGGAGGAGGCGCGCGCTGAGCGGCGGGTCGTCCTGCCGCTCACCATGCAGGGTCGGGACCTGACACGTGGCGGTTCGGACACCCAGGTCCGGCGGGCGGCGGCAGGAGCTGCCGTCGACGGCCTGGTCGCTGGTCTCGCCATCGCGGCCTTCAGCTTCCGCCGTCGTACGGCGTAGCGACGTCACCCAGGGCAGTTGCCGACCAGGGCGTCGTGCACCTGCCGGCGCTCGTCCTCGGACAGCTGCTGGAACGCGGCGTACTCGAGGTAGCACGCGCCCATGTCGATGCCGGCCCACGCCGCGTCGCTCATCGAGCCGTCGTTAAGCGTGAGCTGCCAACCGTGGGGCGTCTCGGCGGCGGGCAGGCCGGCCAGGTAGCAGTGCCAGCTGCTGGCGGTCGCCGACGGCTCGCCCGGGCCGGGCAGACCTCGTCGTCGGGGCCGAGGCCGTGGTCCTCGAGGACGAGCCGGTCCGGATAGCGCTCGCGCAGCTGGTTGAGGAGGGCGCGCTCGGCCTCCCAGGACCTGCCGTCGACGAACTCCCAGGCACCGTGCCCGGAGATCGAGACGCGGGTCCGGGTGAAGCTCGACGTCATCGCCTCGGTCGATCGCACGATGCCGGCCCGGTGCTTCGGCGTGGTCAGACCGGCCTCCGCGAGCCGGGCCAGTGACGGACCGTCGACGCCCAGGATGAACGGCTCGGCGTACGCCGTCGAGCACGCGCCGTTGGCGACGTCGACGACCTGCCAGTCGTCCTCGTAGCGACGGGCGACCTCCTGCATGAGCAGCGCGAACCGCTCGAGGAACGGCGGCTGCCAGAACCGGACCGTGCACCCGGATCCGCCGTTGTCGGTCGAGGGATCGACGGGGACGCAGCCGCCGGCCTCGTCCTAGCCAGTCAGGGGCGGCGTTCCCGGCCCGGATCCGCAGCCGGAACCTGATGTCGCGTTCGGCGGTGAGGGTCGCATCGACGGCGGAGAAGTCGTACTCGCCCTTCCGGGGCTCGACCTCCGCCCAGGTCGTGTTGATCGTCCCGAACCGTGCGTAGGGGACGGTGGCGAGCGCCGGCGGCTCGGTCACGACCAGCCCGGCCAGAGCGGGCTTGAACGCCGAGTCGTCGTCGGGGTCGGCGGTCGGCTCGGACGGAGGGGTTTCGCCGGACGAGCACGCCGTGAGTGCCAGGACGCACGCCATCGCCCCGATGCTGGACAGCATCCATCTCCCCACGGGTGACACGGTAGACAACTCCCCGATCCTCCGCCGCGACGCCGTGGCGCATTCCCCCGGGAGGCTTGACCGAAAGACCCCGGAGCAGCCAGCACGAGCTGGTCGTACTCCAGGTCGGTCGCCGCCGGTGGTTACGGCGTCACGCTGATCGTCGAGGACAGCGCCGGCAAGCTCAACCTCGCTCCGCGGCCGGCCCAGAAGGTCAGTGTCAGCTGACGGCTGCGGCCGGAGCGGGGTAGAAGGAGCCGACCAGGTCGTCGACTGCGTCGATCCAGGTACGGCGAACGGCGTGCTCGCGCGCGGCGGCACCCATCAGGTGCCGGTGCCGGTCCGCGGCGACGGCCGCGACCGCGCGACGCAGGTCGCGCGGGTCGGCCGGGTCGTAGAGGAGGCCGGTCTCGAGGTGGCGCACCACGTCGGCGGCGCCGCCCGAGCGCGGCGCCACCGACGGGACGCCCGAGGCCCCGGCCTCGCGCAGCGCGTGGCAGTCGGTCTCGTGCTCGCCGGTGTGGACCAGCACGTCGAGGGTGGGCAGCGCGACGGTCAGGTCGCCGGTCTGGAGCGGGCCGGTGAACCGGGCAGCCGGCAGCCGCTTGGCGAGCCACTCGCGCTCGGGGCCGTCGCCGATCACCACCAGCCGGATGCCGTCGACCTGGGCGAGCTCGGCGAGGCGCCGTACTCCGTTGCGCTTGTGGAGGCCGCCGACGTACCCGACGACCACCTGGCCGCCGTCCTTCGCCCGGGCGCGTGACCACGAGTCGTGCAGCCACGGGTCGCGGAGCGTGGGGGCGAACGCGAGCGGGTCGACGCCGGGCTGCCAGAGCCGCGCCTCGGCTCCCAGCTCGGCGGCGCGGCCGATCATCCAGGGTGCGGTGACCAGCAGGGTGTCGGCCCGGTCGGCGACCTTCGCGCGCCAGTAGTCCGCGGCGAGGTCGTGGATCGGCGACTGCTCGACGACCAGCGTCGCTACGCCGGTGCGACGCGCGTGCTTGAGCGCCTTGCGGCCGACGAACCGCGGCGAGGCCGCGTGCACCAGATCGGGCTCGAACGCATCGAGGGCCGCCCGGGTCTGCGCACCGGTGGGCTCGAGCGGGCGGACGCGGACGACGTCGCAGCCGCGGTACGACGAGAGCCCCGGCCCCGGCGCGATGATCCGGACCGTGTGGCCGAGGTCGACCAGGCGGTCGGCCGTGGCCTTGAGCGTGGTCGTCGTGCTGTCGACCGCGGGATAGAAGCTCTCCGTCACCAGTGCGATCCTCATGACCCCAGCGTGGGCGGCCGACCTTGCCGGTTGCCGATCCAGCGGTGGATCCCCGGTGAACGGCTGCCGCTGGTTGAGGTGCGAGCCCAGCGAGCCTCGAAAACCAAGGTGCCCTTGTCGGTGCCGGCGCCTAGCGTGGCGGACATGGAGATCAAGCTGGAGCTGGTGGCAGTCCCCGTGAGCGACGTCGATCGGGCGAAGGAGTTCTACGAGCGGGCGGGGTTCGTGGTCGACCACGACCACACCGTCAGCGACGAGGTGCGGTTCGTCCAGCTGACCCCACCGGGGTCGGCGTGCTCGATCGCGGTCGGGAAGGGCCTCACGACGATGGCGCCGGGCTCGCTCGACAACCTGCAGGCCGTGGTGGCCGACGCCGACGCGGCGCACGCGGACCTCACCGAGCGGGGGATCGAGGCCAGCCCGGTCGACGAGCAGCCGTGGGCCCGTTTCGTGTACTTCGCCGACCCCGACGGCAACCGCTGGTCGCTCCAGCAGCTGCCTAAGTGGAGCTGAGCGAGTCCGGCTCCACGCCGAGGGTGTGCGGCGACCAGTCGCCCGCGTGCTCCTCGAACGGGCGGTGCGGTCGCCGAACGCGACGGGTTGGTGCGAAGGACTGTCACAGGTACGTCCGCATGCCGGGCGTCTCAAACCTCACACCTTGTAGCGACGGCCTCACGGCGGTTCGTAGGGTGCGCTCTATGACTGACGTCGCCGAAGGCGCCTCCGCCGACGCAGCCGCGACCCCGCTCGCGCTCGCGCAGCCCGAGGACCGGCACAGCCGCGAGGAGTGGGAGGCCGCGACCGCCGCCGTCCTCCGCAAGGCTCGCAAGCTGACCGACGAGGACCCGGACGCGGCTGTCTGGGACCGGCTGACCCACACCACCCTCGACGGCATCGCGATCTCCCCGCTCGGTGTGGCCGGCGGCCCCGAGCCGTCGGTGCGTCCCCGCCGCGCCGGTGCCTGGGACATCCGCGCCCTGGTCTCGAACCCCGACGCCAAGCTCGCCAACGAGGAGGCGCTGGTCGACCTCGACGGCGGGGTCACCAGCCTCTGGGTCGCCGTCGACGAGACGACCGACCTGTCCGCGGTGCTGGACGGCGTGCTGCTCGACCTCGCCCCCGTCGTGCTCGACGCCCCCACCGTGCCGACCGAGGCGGCGCGGGCGCTGCTGGCGTACGCCGCCGAGCGCGGCGTCGCCCTGCACCCCGACAGCAACCTCGGTGCCGACCCCCTCGGCGCGATGCTGCGCGACCTGCCGCTCGCGGTCGAGGAGGCGATCGGTGAGCTCCGCGACCTGGCCGTGCAGGCCAAGGGGGCCGGCGTGCGGGCGATCGTCGTCGACGCGACCGCCGCCCACGACCTCGGCGCCAGCGACGTCCAGGAGCTCGCCTGGTCGATCTCGGCCGGCGTCGCCTACCTGCGCTGGCTCACCGACCACGGCCTCGACCTCGTCGACGCCGCGAACCTGATCGAGTTCCGCTACGCCGCCGCGGACGAGCAGTTCCCGACCATCGCCAAGCTGCGCGCCGCCCGCCAGCTCTGGGCCAGCGTGCTGCAGCACTCGGGGCTGGCGGAGGACGTCGTCGTCGAGCAGCGGCAGCACGCGGTGACGAGCCGGCCGATGCTTAGCAAGTACGACCCCTACGTCAACATGCTCCGCGGCACCGTCGCGGCCTTCGCCGCCGGCGTCGGCGGCGCCGACGCGGTGACCGTGCTGCCGTTCGACTCCGCGCTCGGCCAGCCCGAGCTGTTCGGCCGCCGGATCGCGCGCAATGTCAGCCACCTGCTCATCGACGAGTCCCACGTGGCCGTCGTCGCCGATCCCGCCGGTGGCGCGTACGCCGTCGAGCAGCTCACCGCCGACCTCGCTGCCGCAGCCTGGACCGCCTTCCAGCAGCTCGAGGAGGAGTGGGAGGCCGGTCGCGACCTGACGGAGTTCCGCCAGCGGATCGCCGCGACGGTGGCCGAGCGCGAGCGGCAGGTCGCCCGCCGTACCCGCCCGCTGACCGGCGTCACCGAGTTCCCCAACCTCGCCGAGCAGCTCCCCGCCCGTGAGCCCGACCCGCTCAACGACCGGACCGCCCGCTACGGAGCGTCGTTCGAGGCGCTGCGCGACGAGCCGGCCGCCACGCCCGTGTTCCTGGCCACGCTCGGCACCATCGCCCAGCACACCGCTCGCGCCACGTTCGCCACCAACCTGTTCGCCGCCGGCGGCATCGCGGTCGAGGTGGCCGGGCCGACCTCGGGTGTCGACGAGCTGCTCGCGAAGTACGACGGGCAGCCGGTCGTGTGCCTCGCAGGGACCGACGCGGCGTACGCCGAGTGGGGCGCCGCTGCTGTCGAGGCGCTCCGCGCTGCCGGCGCCCAGCACGTGATCATCGCCGGCAAGCCGGACGCCGTCGACGCGGAGGTCGACGACGCCGCTGCGATGGGCGTCGACGCCCTGGCGTTCCTGACCAGTACTAGGGAGAAGCTGTCGTGACGATCCCGAAGAGTTTCGCCGGGCTCCCGCTGACGCCCGCCGAGCCTGTCGAGGCGAGCAGCGCCTCGACAAGCCCGGCGGACGCGTGGCACAGCCCCGAGGGCATCGAGATCAAGCCGTCGTACGACGCCTCCGATGTCGCAGGCCTGGCCGAGGACGGCTCCCTCGACACGTGGCCGGGACTGAGCCCGTTCCTCCGGGGCCCGTACCCGACGATGTACACGACCCAGCCGTGGACGATCCGGCAGTACGCCGGCTTCTCCACCGCAGAGGAGTCCAACGCGTTCTACCGACGCAACCTCGCGGCCGGCCAGAAGGGCCTGAGCGTCGCGTTCGACCTCGCCACGCACCGCGGCTACGACTCCGACCACCCGCGGGTGCGCGGCGACGTCGGCATGGCGGGCGTGGCGATCGACTCGATCTACGACACCCGGACGCTCTTCGACGGCATCCCGCTGGACCAGATGAGCGTCTCGATGACGATGAACGGCGCGGTGCTCCCGGTGCTCGCGCTCTACATCGCCGCGGCCGAGGAGCAGGGGGTGAAGCCGGAGCAGCTCTCGGGGACCATCCAGAACGACATCCTCAAGGAGTTCATGGTCCGCAACACCTACATCTACCCGCCGGCGCCGTCGATGCGGATCATCTCCGACATCTTCGCGTTCACCAGCCAGCGGATGCCGCGGTTCAACTCGATCTCGATCTCCGGCTACCACATGCAGGAGGCCGGTGCGACCGCCGACCTCGAGCTCGCGTACACGCTGGCGGACGGTGTCGAGTACATCCGCGCGGGCCTCGACAGCGGCCTCACCATCGACCAGTTCGCGCCGCGGCTGTCGTTCTTCTGGGCGATCGGCATGAACTTCTACATGGAGGTCGCCAAGATGCGCGCGGCCCGGGCGCTGTGGAGCCGGCTGGTCCGCCAGTTCGACCCGCAGAACCCCAAGAGCCTGAGCCTGCGCACGCACAGCCAGACCTCCGGCTGGAGCCTCACCGCCCAGGACGTCTTCAACAACGTCGGTCGCACCTGCATCGAGGCGATGGCCGCGACCCAGGGGCACACCCAGTCGCTGCACACCAACGCCCTCGACGAGGCGATCGCGCTGCCGACCGACTTCTCGGCGCGGATCGCGCGCAACACCCAGCTGCTCCTGCAGCAGGAGAGCGGTACGACGTACACGATCGACCCCTGGGCCGGCTCCTACTACGTCGAGAAGCTGACCCATGACCTCGCCGAGCGGGCGTGGGCCCACATCGAGGAGGCCGAGGCCGCGGGTGGCATGGCCGCCGCGATCGAGCAGGGCATCCCGAAGATGCGCATCGAGGAGGCCGCAGCCCGCACCCAGGCCCGGATCGACTCCGGCGCGCAGAAGGTGATCGGCGTCAACACGTTCCGGCTGCCGGTCGAGGACAAGCTCGACGTGCTTCGGGTCGACAACGACGAGGTCTACCGCCAGCAGATCGCCAAGCTGGAGCGGCTGCGGGCCGAGCGCGACCAGGCCGACGTCGACGCCGCGCTCGAGGCGCTCACCCGCAGCGCCGAGTCCGGCGACGGCAACCTGCTCGAGCTCGCCGTCGCCGCCGCCCGTGACAAGGCCACCGTCGGCGAGATCTCGGACGCCCTGGAGAAGGTCTACGGGCGCCACCAGGCCGTGATCCGTACCATCTCCGGCGTGTATCGCGACGAGGCCGGCCTGGCCAACGACGGAGCGGGTGACTCGCTGGTCGCCCAGGTGCGCGCCGCGACCGACGAGTTCGCGGAGGCCGAGGGCCGCCGCCCCCGGATCCTGGTCGCGAAGATGGGCCAGGACGGCCACGACCGCGGTCAGAAGGTCGTCGTGTCGGCCTTCGCCGACATGGGCTTCGACGTCGACGTGGGCCCGCTGTTCTCGACGCCCGAGGAGGTCGCCCAGCAGGCGATCGACGCCGACGTGCACATCGTCGGTGTCTCGTCGCTCGCGGCCGGACATCTCGCCCTGCTCCCCGCGCTGAAGCAGGCGCTGGCCGAGCACGGCCGCGAGGACATCATGGTCTCCATCGGTGGCGTGATCCCGCCCGACGACGTACCGACCCTCAAGGAGATGGGTGCTGCCGCGGTGTTCCTGCCCGGCACGGTCATCGCCGAGTCGGCGCTCGACCTGCTCGCCAAGCTCCGCGACCAGCTCGACCACTGACCCGGTGTCGCCCCCACCACCCGACGACCGGGTAGCGGCGCTCCTCGAAGGCATCCGTGAGGGCCGTCGCGCCCAGGTCTCACGTGCGATCACGCTGGTCGAGTCGACCAGCCCGAAGCACCGCGAGCAGGCCCGCGACCTGATGACCGAGCTCCCGCACGGTGACGCGGTGCGGGTCGGCATCTCGGGCGTCCCCGGTGTCGGCAAGTCGACGTTCATCGAGGCGCTCGGCAGCCGGCTGACGGCCGACGGCCACCGGGTCGGCGTACTGGCGGTCGACCCGTCCAGCGTCCGCACCGGCGGCTCCGTGCTGGGGGACAAGACGCGGATGTCGCGGCTCTCCGCCGACCCCGACGCCTACATCCGGCCGTCGCCGTCGGCCGGCACCCTCGGCGGTGTCGCCCGGGCGACCACGCAGGCGATGGCGGTGCTGGAGGCTGCGGGGTACGACGTGATCCTCGTCGAGACCGTCGGCGTCGGTCAGTCGGAGGTGACCGTGGCGGGCATGGTCGACACCTTCCTCTTCCTCACCCTCGCCCGCACCGGCGACCAGCTCCAGGGCATCAAGAAGGGCATCCTCGAGATCGCCGACGTCATCGCCGTCAACAAGGCCGACGGCGATCGCGAGCAGGAGGCCAGGGGAGCGGCGCGCGAGCTCGCCGGCGCGCTCCGGCTGGTCCGCGGCCATGGCGACGGCGGCGGGTGGACGGTCCCCGTCGTCACCTGCTCCGGCCTCAACGACGTCGGCGTCGAGGACGTGTGGCAGCAGGTCCTGAACCACCGCGGTCACCTCGGCGAGGACGGGCTGGCCAAGAAGCGCGCCGAGCAGCAGCTCGACTTCACCTGGGCGCTGGTCCGCGACGAGCTCGACCAGCGGCTGCGTCACTCCGCCGGGGTGAAGGCGATCCAGGCCGAGGTCCGGGCGGCCGTCCGCGCCGGCGAGCTCACCGCGCCCCTGGCCGCCGACCGGATCCTCGAGGCCTACGACCGCGACTGATCACGGCTAGGCTCATCTCGATGTCCATCTCTTCCGATCCGACCGCCGCCGACCCGAGCCCTGACCAGGTCGAGCGCGTGATCAACCACGTCGTCGAGAAGCACGTGGACGACCTGGTGGACCTGCGTCGTGACCTGCACCGGCACCCGGAGCTCTCCTGGGAGGAGCGGCGTACGACGGACCGCGTGGTCGAGCTGCTCGAGCTGGCCGGCTGGCGGGTGACTCCCTCGCAGCGCAGCGGCGCGATCGCCGAGATCGGCGAGGGCGACCGGGTGATCGCGCTCCGGGCCGACCTCGACGCGCTGCCGGTCCACGACCTGACCAAGGACCCGTGGACCAGCAAGGTGCCGGGCGTCGCCCACGCGTGCGGGCACGACGTGCACACGGCCGCCCTCATCGGCGCCGCGCAGGCACTCGCCGAGGTGCACGGCCGCGGCATGCTCCCCGGCCGGGTCCGGCTGCTCTTCCAGCCCGCCGAGGAAGTCATGCCGGGCGGTGCCGTCCACCTGATCAACCACGGTGTCCTCGAGGACGTGGAGCGGATCTTCGCGCTGCACGCCGAGCCCGCGGTCGACGTCGGCACGATCGGCGTCCGCACCGGGCCGATCACCAGCGCCGCCGACCGGATCGAGGTCCGCCTCGAGGGCACCGGCGGCCACACCTCCCGTCCGCACCTCACCGGCGACCTCACCTTCGCCCTCGCGAAGATCACCAGCGAGCTGCCCGCGGTCCTGAGCCGCCGGATGGATCCCCGCGCCGGTGTCAGCGTGGTGTGGGGCATGCTCCGTGCCGGCGCTGCCCCCAACGTCATCCCGGACCAGGGCATCGCGGCCGGCACCGTCCGGATCCTCGACTCCGTCGCCTGGGCCGGCGTGGAGGCCGTGGTCCGCGAGGCCGTGATCGACATCGTCCGGCCGTACGGCGTCACCGCGGCGGTCGACTACCTCCAGGGCGTGCCGCCCGTGGTCAACGACCCGGTCAGCGCACGGATCATCAACAACGCGGTCGACGCCGTGCTCGGCATCCACCACCGCACCGACGTGCCGCAGAGCCTCGGAGGCGAGGACTTCGGGTGGTATCTCTCGGACGTGCCGGGCGCGATGTTCCGGCTCGGGACGCGCACGCCCGGGGGCGCGACGTACGACCTCCACCAGGGCGACCTCCGGATCGACGAGCAGTCGGTCGCGATCGGAGCCCGGGTGCTGGCGGCAGTCGCGGCGCGGACGCTCATCACCGCTCGATAACAACCTCAGAAACTTTCGTTGCAACCCACCCCGCGGCGGAAACTCGCCGTTAGGGTGCACGGGATGCCCCGCCGTGGGGCCTGACGAGTATCAATCCCAGGAGGATGCCGTGAAGAGAACGGCTCGATTCGCTGCGGTGGGTGTCATCGCGGCCCTCGCCCTGACCGGTTGTGGCAAGAACGACGACGACGGCGACGACAACGAGAACGGCGCCGACGCCAACGCGAGCGTCTGCGAGTCGGCCGACGGGGACGGGCCGGCGATCGGCCTGGCCTACGACGTGGGCGGTCGCGGCGACCAGTCGTTCAACGACTCGGCGTACGCGGGCCTGGAGAACGCCGTCGAGGAGTACGACGCCACCTGTGTCGAGGGTGAGGCGACCGACGGCGAGGCCGAGTCGGCTCGCGAGGATCGTCTCCGTAACATGGCCGACCAGGGCCTCAACCCGATCATCGGTGTGGGCTTCGCCTACAGCGAGTCGGTCAACGCGGTCGCGCCGGACTTCCCGGACATCAGCTTCGCCGTGATCGACGGCTTCGACCCCGACACAGAGCCCAACGACAACGTCGCCTACCTGGGCTTCGCCGAGGAGCAGGGTTCCTTCCTGGTCGGCGTCGCAGCGGCACTGAAGACCGAGACCGACCAGCTCGGCTTCGTCGGTGGTGTCCACAACGACCTGATCAAGAAGTTCGAGGCCGGATTCGTGGCAGGCGCGACGGCCGTGAACCCCGATATCAAGGTCGCGGTGAACTACATCGAGGAGAGCGACCTCGCTGGGTTCAACGACCCCGAGGGCGGCAACCAGGCGGCCACGGCCCTCTACGAGGGTGGCGCGGACATCGTCTACCACGCCTCCGGCGCGTCGGGCTCGGGCGTCTTCGAGGCAGCGGCCACGGCCGACGCGTGGGCCATCGGCGTCGACTCCGACCAGTACCTGACCGCTCCCGCGGACCAGCAGGAGCACATCCTCACCTCGATGCTCAAGCGCGTCGACGTGGCGACGTTCAACATGGTCGAGTCCGTGGTCGACGGGGAGCCGCTCACCAGCTACGTGGTCTACGACCTGTCGCAGGACGGCGTCGGCTACTCCACCTCGGGCGGGTTCATCGATGACATCACCACCGACATCGACGAGTACGCCGACCAGATCATCAGCGGCGAGATCCAGGTTCCGACCGCGCCGTAGTGATCGGCCGAGCACACTGCCGGTCCCGACACCCCTAGGGTGACGGGTAGCTCAGCGAGGCCCGGGTCCAGCCTCTGGTCTGGACCCGGGCTTCGCGGCTGATTCTGGTCGCGCGGAGTGGGGATCGAGGAGGGATCATGACAACCGAGGTCGAGACCGCGCCGGGAGCGGCGCCCCCCGGTGGCGGCGGGATCTCCGTGGTCGGGGTGACCAAGCGGTTCCCCGGCGTCGTGGCCAACCACGACGTCAACCTGACCATCCGGCCCGGAACGGTGCATGCGCTGATCGGCGAGAACGGCGCAGGCAAGTCGACGCTGATGAAGATCCTGTACGGCGTGCAAAAGCCCGACGAGGGCCAGATCCTGGTCGACGACAAGCCGGTCAGCTTCCACTCGCCGACCGACGCGATCAAGACCGGGATCGGCATGGTGTTCCAGCACTTCATGCTGGCCGACAACCTCACCGTCCTGGAGAACGTCGTCCTCGGCGCCGAGGGCCGGTTCGGGATCGGCGACCGGGCCAGAGAGGAGATCCGCCGGATCTCCGACGACTTCGGGTTCGACCTCGACCCGGACCAGCTCCTCGAGAAGCTGGGGGTCGGGCAGCGGCAGCGGGTGGAGATCCTCAAGGTGCTCTACCGCGGCGCCAGGACCATCATCCTCGACGAGCCGACCGCGGTGCTCGTGCCGCAGGAGGTCGACGCGCTGTTCGCGAACCTCCGCGAGCTGCGCGACAGCGGTCGCACCATCCTGTTCATCTCGCACAAGCTCGACGAGGTCCTCGCCATCGCCGACGACATCACGGTGATGCGTCGCGGCGAGACCGTCGGCGAGGCCGACCCGAAGACCGCCACCAAGCATCAGCTCGCCGAGATGATGGTCGGCGCCGAGCTGCCCTCCCCGGAGACGGAGGAGTCGACGGTGACCACGACCCGGATGCTCGAGCTGGCCGGCGTCTCGCTGGTCGACGACGGTGGCCGGTACCTGCTGCGCGACATCGACCTGGCCATCCACCGCGGCGAGGTCCTCGGCGTCGCCGGGGTCGAGGGCAACGGGCAGGCCGAGCTGGTCGAGACGATCATGGGGATCCGCAAGGCGACCGTCGGCACCGTGAGCCTGGCCGACCAGGACCTCACTCGCTGGCCGACCCGGCGACGACGCGAGGCGGGGATCGGATTCATCCCCGAGGACCGGCACCGGCACGCACTCGTCCTGGACGCGCCGCTGTGGGAGAACCGGCTCCTCGGTCACCAGACGAGCCCTGCCCTCAACCGCCGCGGGTTCCTCCGGCGACGAGCCGCGAAGGCGGAGACGTCCCGGATCGTCGAGGCCTATGACGTCCGCACCCCCTCGATCAACACCCACGCCCGGGCGCTGTCCGGCGGCAACCAGCAGAAGCTGATCGTCGGCAGGGAGATGAGCGGTGACCCGATCCTGGTGATCGCCGCCCACCCGACGCGCGGTGTCGACGTCGGCGCCCAGGCGGCGATCTGGGAGCACATCAAGAACGCGCGCAGGGAGGGCCTGGCGGTGCTGCTGATCTCCGCGGACCTCGACGAGCTGATCGGCCTCTCCGACCGGATCCAGGTGATCCTGCGGGGTGAGCTGGTGGGCGAGTTCGACCCCTCGACGGTCACCCCGCAGCAGCTCGGCTCGGCGATGACCGGCGGACGAGGTGATCGCTCGTGAACGCCGGCACCGTGGTGCTGAAGGTCGGGCAGGCGGTCCTCGCCCCGCTGATCGCTCTCGCGTTCGCGGTGGTGGTCACCAGCGTGATCGTGTCGGTGGCCGGGAGCTCGGTCTCCGAGTTCTGGGAGGTCATGCTCGAGCCGCCGAGCAAGCGCAGCTGGGTCAACATCCTCAACCAGACGTCGATGCTCTTCCTCGCCGGGATGGCCGCGGCGATCGCGTTCCGGATGAACCTGTTCAACATCGGCATCGAGGGGCAGTACCTGCTGGCGTCGTACTGCGCCGCGGTCGTCGCCGGTGCCGCACTCCTCCCCGGCAAGCTAAACGTCGCGGCCGCGGTCGTGGTCGCGATGGTCGTCGGTGCGGTCTGGGCGGGGATCGCCGGCGTACTGAAGGTCACCCGCGGAGTCAGCGAGGTGATCTCGACGATCATGCTCAACGCGATCGCGCTCACCCTCGTCGGCTGGCTGCTGAACCAGTACGGCGACTCGGCCGGCCAGGGCCGACGGACGACACCGATTCCCGAGTCGAGCAGGCTCGACGGCTTCTCGTTCTTCGGGTACTTCGCGCAGGCTGACGGCCGGGTCTGGACCCTGTCGTTCGTCGCGATCGTCGTGGGCGTGGTGCTCGCGGTGGTGATCAACCGCACGCGCTTCGGGTTCGACCTGCGGGCGACCGGCAGCAATGACGAGGCCGCGGTCGCGTCCGGTGTCGGCATCAAGAAGATGGTCGTGGTCGCGATGCTGCTCTCCGGAGGGGTCGCCGGCCTGATCTGGCTGCCGGCGTTCTTCGGCGACGGCTACTACTACGGCACCCCGTTCCAGTCGAACCTCGGCTTCACCGGGCTCGCGGTCGCGCTGCTCGGCCGCAACCGCCCGATCGGCGTCGCGGTCGGCGCGCTGCTGTTCGCCTGGTTGAGCGTGCAGGCCAACCCGCTCCAGCTGTTCGCCGACATCTCACCGTCGATCGTCCAGGTCACCCAAGGTGTCGTCGTCCTCGCGGTCGTCGCCGCCTACGAGGTCGTCCGCCGGTTCGGGGTCGCCCAGGAGCAGCGCAGCATCCGTAAGGCGCTGCAGCGGACCGGTCGCCTCGAGGAAGGAGCCGCGACATGAGCGCGACGACCACCGAGGCGAAGCGCCCGGCCGAGCCCACGAGCCGCTTCCGGGTGACCGGTACCGCCCGCGTCCTGCTGATCGTCGCCGCCGTCCTCGTCTCGCTCTCGGCGGTGCGGGTGCTGACCGGCGCCAACCAGATCGACTCGCCGGGCAGCCTGCGGGCCGCCCTGACGGCCACCTGCCCGATCCTGCTCGCCGCCCTCGGTGGCCTGTGGGCCGAGCGGGCCGGCGTCGTGAACATCGGCCTCGAGGGTCAGATGCTCCTCGGCACCTGGGGAGCGGCGTACTTCACCTATTGGTACGACCCCTACGTGGGGCTGCTGGGGGGCATCCTGTTCGGCGTCGTCGGCGGTCTGGTGCACGCGGTCGCCACCGTCACCTTCGGCGTCGACCACATCGTGTCCGGTGTTGCGCTCAACATCATTGCGCTGGGGCTGACGACGTTCTTGGCGGAGGCGTTCTTCGCCGACCTGAACTCCGAGCACGGGCGGGGTGGGCCGCAGCAGCTGACCGGCCTCGACAAGCCGGCGTCCTTCACCGTGCCCGGGATCAGCGACGCTGCGAACGACCTCGCCGACAAGCAGTGGTTCGTGGTGTCGGACCTGGCCAGCTTCGTTGCGGTGGTGACGACGAACATCTCGGTGGTCACGATCGGCGTCTTCGTGCTGTTGCTGGCGACGGCCTACATCCTGTGGCGCACCCGGTTCGGGCTGCGGCTGCGGTCCTGCGGCGAGAACCCGCAGGCAGCCGAGAGTCTCGGCGTCGGCGTGCTGCTGCACAAGTACGTCGCCGTCCTCATCTCCGGCGGGTTCGCCGGCCTCGGCGGCGCCTACCTGGCGCTCGTGTCCTCACCGGGCTTCAACACCAACCAGACGAACGGGCGCGGCTACATCGGCCTGGCGGCGATGATCTTCGGCAACTGGCGACCGGGGGGCGTGCTGGTCGGCTCCGGGATGTTCGGCTACACCGACAGCCTCCGGCTCCGTGATCCCGACACCATCCACGCGCTGCTGCTGTTCGTGGCGTTCTGGTTGCTGGTGCTGGGCGCGTGGCGGGTCTTCAAGGCGTCCCGCACGACCACGGCGCTCGGCCGCCGCAGCTTGTTCGGCCAGGTCGGGCTGCTGGTCGCGGGCATCGTGTTCCTGTTGTGGTACCTGCTGACCGACAGCGTGCCGCGCGACCTCACCAGCATGACGCCCTACCTCGCGACGTTGCTCATCCTCGCGTTCGCGGCGCAACGACTACGAATGCCCAAGGCCGACGGCCAGATCTATCGCAAGGGCAGCGTGGGCTGAGCCGGATGGACGACGAGTTCGACTGGGCCGCACTCCAGGCCGAGGCGGTCGCCGCGATGGGGCACGCGTACGCGCCGTACTCCTCGTTCCCGGTCGGCGCCGCCGCGCGCGTCGACGACGGCCGGGTCGTCGTCGGCTGCAACGTCGAGAACGCGGCGTACGGCGTCGCCCTGTGCGCCGAGTGCGGCCTGGTGAGCCAGCTCCACATCACCGGCGGCGGTCGGCTCACGCACTTCGTGTGCGTCAACGGCGAGGAGGAGGTGCTGATGCCCTGCGGACGGTGTCGCCAGCTGCTCCACGAGAACGGCGGGCCCGACCTGCTGGTGATGACAGTGTCCGGGGTCCGGCCGATGAGCGAGGTGCTGCCCGATGCGTTCGGTCCCGACGACCTCGCTTGACCTGACGTCGGCGGAGGTCATCGCCGACCCCTACCCGTTCTTCGACGAGGAGCGGTCCCGGCACCCCGTGGCCTGGCACGAGCCCACCGGTATGTACCTCGTGTTCGACCACGCCACAGTCAGCGCCGTCCAGCGCGACCGGAGGCTGGGACGCATCTGGGCTGACAAGCAGCCGGCCGACTACCTCGAGCCCTTCAACCTGCTCCACCGCAACCAGATGATGGAGAACGAGCCACCCGAGCACACCCGGCTGCGGCGCCCGGTGGCGCGCGCCTTCGCGCGCGGGCACGTCGAGCGGCTGAGGCCGCGAGTGCGGGAGCTGGCCGACGGGCTGCTCGACGAGGTCGACCCCGCGGGCTTCGACGTCGTCGGTGACTTCGCCGAACCGCTGCCCGTGCTCGTGATCGCCGACCTGCTCGGGGTGCCCCGCTCCTACGCGTCGTCCCTGCGCGACTGGTCGCAGGCGATCGTGCGGATGTACGAGGTGCCGCCCGGACCCGGTGTCGTCGACGCTGCGGTGGCCGCGGCGGCGGAGTTCGCCGGGCTGGTCCGCGAGCTGATCGCGGAGCGGCGTAACGCCCCCCGGGACGACCTGATCAGCGATCTCGCCGCGACCGAGCTCACCGAGGACGAGCAGGTCGCCGCCGTCGTCCTGCTGCTCAACGCCGGCCACGAGGCTTCGGTCAACGTCTTCGGCAACGGTCTGACCGCGATGCTCCGCCGTGGGCTGCGCCCGGCCGACGACGTCGCCGCGACGGTGGAGGAGATGTTGCGCTTCGACTCGGCGCTCCAGCTCTTCGAGCGCACGGCCACCGAGCCCGTGGAGATCGCTGACCTCACGCTCGAGCCGGGCGACAAGGTCGCGGTGCTGCTCGGCTCGGCCAACCGCGACCCGGCGGTCTTCGACCAGCCGGCCGAGTTCCGTCCGGACCGCACCCCCAACAACCACGTCGCCTTCGGTGTCGGTGTGCACTTCTGCCTCGGCGCCCCGCTGGCCCGGATGGAGCTGGTCGAGTCGGTGGGACTGCTCTTCGAGCGTTTTCCCGACCTCGGACTGCGCAACGAGCCGGTCAGCCGCGGCACGTTCGTGTTGCGGGGGTTCACGTCGGTCCCCGTCGGTGGCGGCTTAGGGTTCACGTCATGACGCGCGGATCCCCCCACGATGCCGTCGAGGTCATCAGCAGCAAGCGCGACGGCGCCTCCCTGAGCCGCAGCCAGATCGAGTGGGTCGTCGACGCCTACACCAAGGGCGTGGTCGCTGACGAGCAGATGTCGGCGCTCGCGATGGCGATCCTGCTCAACGGCATGGACCGCCGCGAGATCGCCGACTGGACGGCAGCCATGATCGCGTCGGGGGAGCGGATGGACTTCTCCGGACTGTCGCGCGCCACGGCGGACAAGCACTCCACCGGTGGCGTGGGGGACAAGATCACCCTCCCGCTGGCGCCCCTCGTGGCCGCCTGCGGCGTCGCCGTACCCCAGCTCTCCGGCCGCGGACTGGGCCACACCGGCGGCACCCTCGACAAGCTGGAGTCGATCCCGGGCTGGCGCGCGACGCTCTCCAACGAGGAGATGGTCGCCCAGCTGGAGTCGGTCGGCGCCGTGATCTGCGCGGCCGGCGACGGTCTCGCCCCGGCCGACCGCAAGCTGTACGCGCTGCGCGACGTGACCGGCACCGTCGAGGCGATCCCGCTGATCGCGTCGTCGATCATGAGCAAGAAGATCGCCGAGGGCACCGGCGCGCTGGTGCTCGACGTCAAGGTCGGCAGCGGTGCCTTCATGAAGGACGCCGCACGGGCGCGCGAGCTCGCCGAGGTGATGGTCGCGCTCGGCACCGACGCCGGTGTCCGCACGGTGGCACTCCTGACCGACATGGACGTGCCGCTGGGCCGCACCGCCGGCAACGCGATCGAGGTCACCGAGTCGGTCGAGGTCCTCGCCGGCGGCGGTCCCGCCGACGTCGTCGAGCTGACGCTCGCGCTGGCCAGGGAGATGCTCGCCGGCGCCGGGGTCACCGACGTCGACCCGGCCGACAAGCTCGCCGACGGTTCGGCGATGGACGTGTGGAAGGCGATGATCCGCGCCCAAGGGGGCGACCCCGACGCTCCGCTGCCCACCGCACGGGAGTCGCACGTCGTGACGGCCGACGCCGATGGTGTGCTCACCCGGCTGGACGCCCTCGCCGTCGGTGTTGCCGCGTGGCGGCTCGGGGCCGGGCGGGAGCGCAAGGAGGACCCGGTCCAGGCCGGCGCGGGCGTCGTCTGGCACGCCCGGCCGGGTGACAACGTCACCGCCGGCCAGCCCCTGCTCACGCTCCTGAGCGACACGCCGGAGCGCTTCGACCGCGCACTGGCCGCGCTCGAGGGTGGCTACCGGGTCGATCCGCCCGGGACGCCGTACGACGCCCGGCCGCTGGTCATCGACCGCGTCGGCTGACCGCTCAGTCCGCCTCGGCGGCCTCTTCGCGGGCGGTGGCGACCCCTTCCTGGAGCTCCCGGACCTCCTGTGCCTCGGAGTGCTCCTCGGAATCGCTGCCGTGGTCCTCGAGCCAGTCGAGGTAGAGCGACGGACCGCTGAGAGGGTCGCCGTCCGGGACCGAGGCCTGCGCCTCGGGGTCCTCCGACCACTGCTCGTAGAACGGGGACGGGCCGTCCTGGTGCCGGATCGCGACGGCGACCAGCTCGTCGAGCGCCCCGCCGGTCACGTCCGGGTCGTCCGGGTCGCCCGCTGCGCCGGCGAGGCTACCGGCGACCCGCGCCGCGTCCTCGGCCGTGGCGTCGGTGTGCTCGACCCATGCGGTGAGGGCCGTCGCGAGCTCGTCGTCGGTGAAGACGTCGGCCAGCACGTCACGCTGCTCCGAGGCCGTCAGCGCGGTGACGCAGTCGAGGGCGGCGGGGTCGGCGAAGGCGTCCGCACGAGCCTCCGCCGAGTCGAGGTCGTCGGGGTCGGCGCCCGCGCCGGTCAGGCAGTCGCGGAAGTCGCCGGACTCGGGAAGGTCACCGACGTCGGAGCACCCAGCGAAGAGGACCGGAACAGCGACCAGCGCCGCCACGACGGTGGTTCTCCTCACTTACGGGCACCTTCGATCTGTTGCTGGAGATCGCGCAGCTCCTGCGCCAGGTCGTACTCTTCCGTGCCCGGTCCGTGGTCCTCGAGCCAGTCCAGGTACAGGGACGCGGGTGCCAACGGGTCCGCGTCGGGCACCGAGTTCTGCGCGGCCTGGTCCTCCAGCCACGTCTGGTACGACGGCGGCGCGCCGTTGTTCTGGAGGTAGATGAGCCAGGCGAAGTTCTCGTGGACGGCCTCCTCGCTCCAGGCGTCCCCGAAGTTCTCGCGGCGATCGGCCGCCTCGGCGCTCTGCGCCGAGAACGCCTCCAGGATCGCGATCGCGTCCTTGATGTAGGGGAGCTTGCCGGCCAGCCGGGTGCCCTCGGCTGCCGTCTCGACGAGGGTCTCGAGGTGTCCGCGGGCCTGCTCGACCGCGGTGTCGAGCACGCCGGCGATGTTGTAGTCGAAGTCGGCGGCCTCGGCCAGCCCGAGCAGGTAGCCCACGCTGCGCGCGGTGACCTCCAGGCCGACGCCCTCCTCCGCATCCCGGATGATCAGGTCGCGGATGAGGTCGTTCATGTCCTCCTCGTCGACGAAGTCCTCGAAGATCTCCGCAATCAGCCCCTGGTTGATGGTCTCGCGCAGCTGGGCGAGCACGTCCAGGGTCTTGGGGTCCTTGAGGAACGCGCTGATGTCGATCGGGTACATGTCGGCGTTGAGCTGGTCGTCGTAGCGCTGCAGGTGCTGCAGCAGCCCCTCGATCGCGGCGGGCTGCTCGTTGTCCCGTGCGGCCTCGAGAACCGCGGGCACGAGCTCGCTGATCCGCTGGTTGAGGTCGGCGTCCCGGGCGCCGCGGTGGTCGGCGGCATGGTGGTCGAGCAGCGCGCGCAGCCAGGCGTCGCGGTCGTCCGGTGACATCTCGTTGACCAGGCGCGCCACGAGCTCCGGGTCGGCAGCGTCGGCGAAGCCGTTGACCATGTCCTCGTAGGAGAGGTCGCCGGTGGCGAGGTCCTGGATGTGGCGGGCCATGTCGGTCCCGTCCCAGTCGTCGTTGCGCAGGTCGTACCGCATGTCGTAGCTGAGCGCGAGGGCGAGTGCCTTGATGCGTTCGTCGGCGTGGTCGGACCCGGTGATGGAGCCGATGACCGGCGCCCACTCCGGACTGTCGAAGTTGCCGACGAACTCGCCGAGCTCGTTGTCGTCGAAGCGGCTGAGGCCGTTCGCCATGAGGTCGTTGATGGCGAGCAGACCTTCCTCCCAGTCCTCCTGGCTCGTCTCGCCGGTGCTGGTGAAGTAGTTGGCGGAGTCGTAGATCCGGCGGACCGCCTCCGGCCCCAGCTCGTCGAGGAACGCCTCGGCGTAGATCGGGTCGCTCCCGTTGCCGCCGTACTCCTCCAGCAGCCGGCGGATCTCCTCGCTGCTGTCGGTGTCGAAGTCGTCGGTGTCGACCAGCTCGCGGAGTCGTTCGGCGTCCTCCCGCGCCTGCTCCCTGGTCTCGTCCTGCTCCCGGAGCAGTGCGTGCCTCTGCTCGGTGAGGGACAGCAGCGGCAGGAGGGCGTCGACGTTGGTGCCGTAGCCGAGGGTCGAGCCCTGGTAGCCGTAGTAGGCGATCGGTGAGCTGAGGGCCAGGGCCTCGCCGCACTCCTGCACGCGTGCGCGGACCCAGGACTTCAGGGTCTCGAACTCGGTGTCGGTGGCTCCCTGCAGGCGGTCGCGTCGCTCGCCGGCGGTCTCGCCGCCACCGTCGGGGTCGTGATCGCCGATGGGGGCGTCGTCGTACTCGGTCTGGGCGTTGGACCAACGCGTGTTGAGCGCTGCGAGGTCCTCCTGCGCGGAGTCGAAGTGCCCGGCGAGCGTGACCAGGGCCTGCTGTCCCGCGTCTAGCCCGTGGGAGAAGCTGTCGGCGCCGCCGGTC
Organism: Nocardioides immobilis; assembly: GCF_003515065.1. GTDB lineage: Bacteria > Actinomycetota > Actinomycetes > Propionibacteriales > Nocardioidaceae > Nocardioides > Nocardioides immobilis. The sequence continues at coordinate 419,285 of NZ_QXGH01000009.1, read as the reverse complement.
ATCACGCCGCCCAGCGCACGCATCTCGCCCTTGATCACGGTCGCTGCCTGGCCGGTCCACTGGCCGCCGATCTCGTCCGGGGTGCCCGCAGCCTGCGTGCCCTTCGTCCGGAGGTGGTCCTCGGCCTCGCCGAGGAACTTCGCGACGTTGCGCACCTGCTGCGGGTCGAGGTTGAGCGTGTAGTGGTCGGCCATGGCAACGGGTCAGAGGGTGATCGGAGTGGTGTGCGAGGCGTCGCGGTCGACCGCCTCGAGATCGACCTGGAGCTGGTTGGTGTTGCCCGCGATGAGCCCGGCGGACTCGGAGCCGATGTCGAAGGTCTGCGTCCAACCGCTCTCGAAGGTGGCCGTGTAGGCCTGCATGTCCGCGGCGAAGTCGCCGCAGCCGCTCTCGACGGTGGTGCGCGCCGTGCTGATCAGGTCGCTGAGGTTGTAGAAGTCCTGGGAGAGGTTGTCGAACCGGTCCTCCACCTGGGCAGCCACCTCGGGGCTCATCGTTATGGCCATGTGGTGTGGTCTGCCCGCGGGACGGGAACTGAAACGCAGTTAGCATGCCTGAGCGCCCGCTCGGGCGAAGGGAAGGATTCTCGGTGCGATTCAGCCTCAGCGTCGTCAACGGAGCGACCGGCGTCCGGCGGGACGTGCTCGTCGACGCCGACCCTGAGACGGAGCTCGAGGAGCTGCTGCCGCGACTGCTGGACGCCACGAACGGGCAGATGCACCCGGGCTTCGCCCGGCAGGTGGGTGTGTGGATCGACGGTCAGCCGGTCGAGAGGGACCGCACGCTCCGCGACGCACGGCTCGCGCCGGGCTCCGTCGTCGCGCTCCACGAGCCCGACGGGTACGACGCCGCGCTGCCGCGCGGGGTCGTGGAGCTGCGCGTCGTCTCCGGGCCCGGCGCCGGCCGGATCCACCGGTTCGGCATCGGCGAGCACCAGATCGGCAACGGCGCGTCGGGGATGTCCCTGCCCGACCTGTTCCTGCCGACCGACGCTCTCGTCATCCGCGTGACCGCCGATGCCGAGGTCGAGGTCGTCGAGCGTTCGCGCGCCGTACGCATCGACGGCCGCGACCCCGCCGCACCCGACCCCGAGCACGACGAGGAGGACGCGACCGCGGTCGAGTTCCTCCCGAAGGAGGCACTCACCCGGCGGGAGCGCAAGCGCCGCAAGCGGACCGAGAAGCGGGAGCGGAAGGCCGAGCGGAAGGCCGCGCGGCGTGCGAAACGGAAGAGGGCACCGGCCGAGGAGCCGGAGGAGGAGACCTTCGAGGACGTCGAGTGGCCGGAGGGCGCCGACCTGAGGATCGGGGAGTCGCTCCTCCAGTGGCACCGGGTCTGGGTGCCCGACGCCGACGCCGGTCCGAGCGAGGACGTCCTCGGCATCGACTTCAACCGCCCGCCGCGGCTGCTGCGGCCCGAGCGCGAGAGCTCGTTCGTGCTGCCGGGCGAGCCGATCGCGCCGCGGCGACAGACGATCCCGTGGCCGGTCGTGTTCGCGCCGATGTTCATGGCCGTGCCGATGTGCTTCCTGGTCGGGAGCTGGCGGTTCCTGCTGTTCGGCCTGATGTCCCCGGTCCTGGCGTTCTTCAACTTCATCGCCCAGCGCAAGGGCGCGGCGGTCGAGTACCGCCGGCAGATGATCGAGTTCCGCGAGGACACGATCTCCGTACGGCGCCGGCTGGCCCGCGCGCAGCGGCTGTTCCGCGAGGACCTCCGCCGCGACCGTCCCGACCCGGCCCGGGTGCTGCTCGACGCCGTCGGTCCTGGCCAGCAGCTGTGGATGCGGCGGCGGCCGGACCCCGACTACCTCGAGCTGCGGCTCGGCGTCGCCGACCGCCCGTCGCCGATCCAGGTCTCGGACCGGTCCCGGAAGGAGAGCGAGGAGCCGCCGGAGCCCGACGTCCTCGGCGACGTACCGGTCTCGATCGCGATGCGCGACCTCGGCGTGATCGGTGTCTGCGGCGAGGCCGGCGGAGTCGACGCGCTCGCCCGCTGGCTGGTGGGTCAGGCCGCGGTCCTGCACGCGCCGGGCGACCTCGATGTCGTCGTCCTCACCAACGCCGAGCGCGAGCAGCAGTGGGGATGGACGCGCTGGCTCCCGCACTGCCGGCGCCCGGGGGAGCCGGTCGCGGCGGTGCTCGGCACCGAGCAGCAGTCGGTGTCGCGGCGGCTGGCCGAGCTGAGCCAGCTGATCTCCGACCGGGCGGGGGACGAGCGCAAGGTCAAGCTCCCTGGCGACGTCAGCCCGCGGCCCGACGTGCTGGTGGTCGTCGACGGCGCCCGGCGGCTGCGGGCGCTCCCCGGCCTGGTGACCCTGCTGCGCGAGGGCCCTGCCGTCGGCGTGACCGTGATCTGCCTCGACGAGGACGTGCGGCTGCTGCCGGAGGAGTGCCGTGCTGTCCTCGACGTGCACGAGGGCCTCGTCGAGCTGCGCCGGACCGGGTCGGAGGCCGTGGCCAGGATCCGGCCCGATCTTGTCGAGTCCACCTGGGCGACCCGGATCGGGCGGGCGCTCGCGCCGGTGCGCGACACCACCCCGACGATCGAGGTGTCCGGGTTGCCGTCGTCCGCGCGGCTGCTGGAGTGCATCGCGCTCGAGGACCCCACACCGGAGACCGTTGCCCGCCGGTGGGGGCCGGAAGCACGTACCGATGTCGTGATCGGCGAGGGCTTCGACGGCCCGTTCCGGCTCGACATCCGCAAGGACGGCCCGCACGCGCTGATCGCCGGTACGACGGGCTCCGGCAAGTCCGAGCTCCTGCAGACGATCGTGGCCTCGCTGGCTGTAGCGAACAGCCCGGAGCAGCTGACCTTCGTGCTCGTCGACTACAAGGGCGGTTCGGCGTTCAAGGACTGCGCCCGCCTGCCCCACACGGTGGGCATGGTCACCGACCTGGACACCCACCTGGTCAGTCGCGCACTGACCTCGCTCGGGGCCGAGCTGAAGCGCCGTGAGCACCTGCTCGCCGTACCGGGGGCCAAGGACCTGGAGGACTACTGGGCGCTCCAGCGGCGAGACCCCAGCCTGCCGACGATCCCGCGGCTGGCGATCGTGATCGACGAGTTCGCCAGCCTCAAGGCCGAGCTGCCGGACTTCGTGACCGGGCTGGTGACGATCGCCCAGCGCGGTCGATCGCTCGGCATCCACCTGATCCTCGCCACCCAGCGGCCCTCCGGCGTCATCTCCAACGACATCCGGGCCAACACCAACCTGCGGATCGCGCTCCGCGTGACCGACGAGTCGGAGTCCAAGGACGTCATCGACGCAGCCGAGTCCGCGACGATCGGACCCGACCAGCCGGGCCGCGGCTACGCCCGGCTCGGCCACTCGTCGCTGCTGCCGTTCCAGGCCGGTCGCGTCGGTGGCGCCCGTCCCGAGTCGACCCCGGTCGAGGACGTCGTGCGGGAGCCACCGCTGGTCTGGCCGGTCGGCTGGGACGTCGTCGGGCACCCCGCGCCGGGCCGGCCGAAGCAGGAGGGCAAGCAGACCGACGAGGGGGAGACCGACCTGTCCGTGCTGGTCGAGGCCATCACCGGCGCGACCGCGCTGCGCGGCATCGAGGACCAGCACTCCCCGTGGTTGCCGGAGCTGCCGGCGCCGGTCACCCTCGCGGACCTCAGGAAGATCGTCGGGGCCGAGCCCGACGCCGCCCGCGTGACCGGCTGGTCGGCGCCGTGGGTGCTCGAGGACCATCCGGCGGACCAGGCGCAGCGGCCGCGCGAGTTCACCCTCGGGAAGTCGGGGCACCTCTACATCGCCGGCGGGGCCAGGTCGGGCCGGTCGACCGCGCTGCGCACGATCGCCGTCGGACTGGCCGAGGTCACCCGCTCGCGGGACCTCCACATCTACGGACTCGACTGCGGCAACGGCGCCCTGCTGCCCCTCACCGCGCTTCCGCAGACCGGGGCGGTCGTCCAGCGGACCGAGGTCGAGCGCGCGAGCCGGCTGCTCGAGCGGCTCGGCGAGGAGGTCAAGCGCCGCCAGGACGTGCTCGGCCAGTCCGGGTACGCCGACATCGACGAGCAGCGGCAGGCAGTGCCGGCGGACGAGAGGCTGCCGTACGTCGTACTCCTGCTGGACCGGTGGGAGGGCTTCATCTCCGACCTGAGCGAGGTCGACGTCGGGCGGCTCAACGACCGGATGCTCGGACTCCTCCGTGAGGGCGCGAGCGTCGGCATCCACGTGGTGGTGGCCGGCGACCGGTCGCTGCTGTCGGGTCGGGTCGCGTCGCTGGTGGAGAGCAAGCTGCTGCTGCGGCTCCCGGACCGCAGCGACTACACGAGCGGCGGGCTCAAGTCGAAGGACGTCCCCGACAACCTCGCCGACGGGCGGGGGCTGTGGGCCGAGTCCGGGATCGAGGCCCAGATCGCGGTCCTCGGCGACCCCACCGACGTGGTCTCGGGTGCCGCGCAGAGCGCCCTGGTGCGCGAGCTGGGGGCCAGGCTCACCGCCGCGGAGGCTGCCGATGGCCCCGTCCCGGAGGCGCAGCGTCCGTTCGGACTCGCCGCCCTCCCCAACGAGGTCGACGCCGCGTCGGTGCTGGCGTCCCCGCCGTTCGTGCCGCAGGGGCACATCCCGGTTGCCATCGGGGGAGACCGCCTCGAGCTCGTCACGGTCGATGCCGCCAACACCGCGATGTTGGTCGTCGGACCGCCGTCCAGCGGGCGCACCAACGCGCTGCGGTTCATCTGCCGCTGGGCGCGGAACGAAGGGCGTCAGGTGCTCGGGTTCACGCCGAGCGCCAACCAGCTCAGCCAGGACCTCGGCGACAGGTGCCTGGTCGGCATCGACCACGCCCAGGAGGACGTGGTCGAGCGGCTGCGCGCGCTCAGCAACGGTTCGATCGTGCTCATCGACGACGGCGAGCGGCTGAAGGAGGGCCCGCTCGCGCCGGTCATGGGGGCGTTGGTGCGGCAGGCCCGCGACCGGGGCTTCCACGTGGTGCTCGGCGGTGGTGTGAGCGAGCTGAGCTCGGGCTTCTCGGGCTGGGTCGTCGAGGCCCGGTCCGGCCGCAAGGGGCTGCTGCTCTCACCGCAGGAGGCCCTCCAGGGCGACGTGTTCGGCGGGCGGGTCTCGCGGACGTCCTTGGTCCCGCGGGTGAAGCCCGGCCGCGGGGTGGTCTTCCCCGGCACGGGCGATCAGATCGGCGTGCAGGTCCCGCTGGTCAGGTGAGTGGGGACGCAGAACGGCCCGGCACCCTCCGTTGGATGGAGGCGGTGCCGGGCCGTTGAGCTGGGTGGCGGCGTCCTGAGCGCGCCGCAGCCGTCACAGCTTGATCGTGAAGGCCTGGTCGACCTCGGAGAAGGCCGAAGAAGCCTTGCCGAGATAGGAGACGAACTCGTCGATGACCGCGAAGAGGTCGCCGGCTTCCTTGTTCCACCGGGTGAAGATCTCCTGGAACGACGAACCCGACAGACCCTTGAAGGCGCCGGACTCGTAGAGGCTCTGGATCTGGCCTGTGGTGGTCTGCACCGCGTTCTCGAGCTCGTTCTTCAGGTCACCGAGGTTCCTGGCCTGGGCCTCGATGGAACCATGATCGATGGAGATGCTGCCGTCGGGTCCTGCCATGTCGAACTCCTGTGATTGTGGAAACGCTGACGGCCTCCGGGTTACCCGGGCTGTGACCCTGCAAACATCCGGTGGCAGAAAAGACGCTTCCGGCACTTATCATGCTGGCCGGACCAGATGGCGTACGACGTCGAGGCAACCATTGAGGTTCGCGGAGCGTCGTAGGGGGTACACGGGTTCGCATTGGCATGCGGACACGTGGACGTGGGTCTGCTCGGAATCTCGGAACCTCTCGGAAGGACGAAAGTGGCACCTCGGGTACACCTTTTCGGCTTGGTGACGGCAGCAGCGCTTCTTCTGGCGCTGTCCGGCTGCGGCGACGACGAGTCGCCCGAGCCCAACCTCGACCCGACGCCCACTGAGGAGACGTCCCCGGCCGACGCCACCTCGTCGCCGACCTCGAAGCCCACGGAGCCGTTCGATGCCGAGGGCAGCGAGACGCACGCGGGCCGGCTGAAGACCGATGGGCCGGACGAGCGCGCGGTCGCGGAAGCCTGGGTGGCCTACTGGGAGGTCCGCGGCACCGCCTACCACGAGGCGGAGGTCGACGTCGACGCCCTCGGTGAGGTCGCGCGCGGCGAGGCGGTCGAGGAGATCGTCAACTACGTGGCCGAGCTGCAGAGCGATGGCGAGCACCTCGTGGGCGACACCCGGGTCGGTGTGTCCAAGGTCGAGATCCAGGGCTCGTCCGCAGCCGTCCAGGGCTGCCTGCAGGGCAAGCGGAGGGTGGCCGGCGAGGCGCCTGGCCCGATTCAGTACGCGACGGTCGTCGGCACGCTGACGAAGGTGGGCGACACCTGGCTGGTCGACACCAAGACGGTGACGGGAGACAAGAAATGCAAAGCCTGAAGTGGAAGCGGATGGCCGTCGCTCTCGTCGCGGTGACGCCGGTGGTCCTGGCGTTGCAGGTCGTCGGACCGCATGCAGCCGCGGAGGGCTGCGAGAACCAGGACTGGTGTGACGTCGAGACCGGGCCCAACGGCGGCAGCGTCAGCGTGCACCTGTCGGGGACAGGCGTGTCCACGGGGAGCGGGTCGACGGCCAGCGTGCCGCCGGACTGCTGGTTCCAGGACGGCGTGGCGCTCGAGCCCGCCCTCGCGCAGCGGCGGATCCTCGCCATCTTCGAGTACCTCCTGCCGATCCTCCAGCTCCCGCTCCACTCGGTCGCCGACTACGAGGCCGCGCTCGAGGCGCACCCGAACCGGCCGAACTCGGACTACGACGACTGGAAGTGGTACTGGCTCAAGTGCAAGCCGGGCTTCGACATCACCTCCGACGAAGCGCTCAGCGTCAGCGAGGCCACCAACTGGTACGGCCTCCAGGTCGCCCGGCTCGACAAGCTGCTGCAGACCGGCCAGCCGACCGAGGGCGGCGTGAGCGTCGAGACCCTGCTCCAGGTGGCCCAGGACGCGTTCACGATCCCGGAGCCCGAGATCCAGCAGAGTCCCGCGGCGACCGACGAGAACGGCGCGACCCTGGTCAACCTCGACACCTGGTTCTGGTCCGAGGAGGCTCAGGCGTCGTACACGATCACGGCGACCGCTGGTCCGGTCTCGGTCACGCTGACCGCCGAGAACACCGGGTACAAGCTGGTCTCGCCGGCCGGTGGGGCCAACTGCACCTACGAGCAGTTCACGACGAAGTGGTCGGAGGAGCTCAACTCCAACCCGGACGCGGGCTGCACGATCGCGTTCAGCGAGCCGTCGACGGGCGACGGCCACGAGGTGTCCGTGTCCTCGACCTGGGACGTCACCTGGACGGCGACGGGCATCAACGGCACCAACACGCTCGACCCGATCACTCCGTCTTCGACCATCACGGTCCCCGTCGTCGAGCAGTGGGGCGACGTCACCGACGTCCACTGAGCGAGTGCGACCGGTACTAACGGAGGAGAGCTTGTGACCACGGACATCAGCGGCACCGTCGCAGACCGCCAGCGCACGCGTGCCGGGCGACGGGCCGCCAGCCCCGGTGCGGCCAGCCAGGTCTCCCCGCCGCGGCAGCGTCGCCCCGCGCTCGCCGCGCTCGCCCTGCTGCTCATCGTGGGAGGTGCGCTCGTGGCCGGTCTCCTCGCCGTCCGCATGGACAGCCGGGTGCCGGTCCTCGTCGCCGCCCGGGACATCGAGCCGGGAGCCAAGATCTCCGCCGACGACCTGCGCACGGCCCGGGTCGCCAGCGAGGGGCTGGACCTGATCGACGAGGAGTTCGCCGAGGACGTGGTCGGGACCTACGCCACGACGTCGATCCCGGCGAACACGCTGCTCGACCAGCGGATGCTCGCCACGGACGACCCGGTACCCCCGGGCCGCGCGATCGTGTCGGTGCCGCTCGGCGGCAAGGTCGCACCGGGCCGGATCTCGGAAGGCGACGTGGTCCAGGTGATCCGGACCACGGCCACCGATGCCTCCTCGAAGCCGGAGGTCATCGGCACCGGCTACGTCCTCGAGGTCAGCGAACCCTCGACCGATGACCTCGGCGCCGCCACCGAGGGACCGATCGCCGACCTGCTGGTGCTCGACGACGCGGCTCTCTCCGTGCTCGACGCGGTCCAGTCGGAGGAGGTCGCCCTGGCGATCACCGACACGGGCCAGAAGCCGGACATCCCTCTCCAAGGACCGAGCGAGTGACGGTCATCGCCTGCGCTTCTGCCAAGGGCTCGCCCGGGGTCTCGACCACGGCCGCCGCTCTGGCCCTCTGCTGGCCGGCGCCGGTGGTGCTGGCCGACGTCGACCCTGCGGGCGGCGACGTGCTCTGGCGCAACCGGACGACGGCCGGTGGGCCGCTCGACCCCGACCGCGGCTTGCTCTCGCTGGGCGCAGCGGTCCGCCGCGGTGCCGCCCAGGCCGACCTGACCGAGCACCTCCAGCCGACGGCACTCGGTATCGACGTACTCGTCGGCGTGTCCTCTCCAGACCAGCTCGCCGGGCTCGGCGCGGCCTGGGGGCAGCTGCCGGCGGTGTTCGCCCAACACCGCACCGACGTGATCGTCGACTGCGGGCGGATCGTGCCCGGGAGCTCGGCGCTGCCGGTGTTCGCGGGTGCCGACGTGGTGGTCATGGTCGTCGTGCCCGCCGTGTCCGGCACTGCGCACCTGCGCGAGCGGCTGCGCTCGATGCGCTCGTCGATGGGGATCGGCGGCCCCGGAGGCACTCCGGTCGGCGTCATCGTGCGGTCGCCGTTCAAGGACACCCGCAGCGCGACCGACCTCCAGCAGCTGTTCGACGCGGAGCGGCTCGGCGTGGCTGTGCTCGGCACGGTGACCGACGAGCCCAAGGCGGCCAGGATCCTGTCCGGCGAGCGGGTCGGGCAGCTGCGCAAGACCATGCTCGGCCGGTCCGCCGCCGAGCTCGCCCAGCGGCTCGCGTCACCCCAGCGCGCGACCGACCGATCGATCGGGCGGTGACGGCGATGGACCAGCAGCTGGTGCGCGGGCTGCGCGAGCAGGTCGCCGACATCATCTCCCGGCAGCGCCGCGAGGACGCCGACAACCACCTGCCGCCGATGTCGGCGGAGGACGAGCGTCAGTTCGCCCGGGCCGTCATCGGCCGGGTGCTCGACCAGCTCGCCCGCGAGGAGGTCCGGGCCGGACGCACCCCGCCGACCCCGGACGAGGAGCAGAGCCTCGCCGACGGGATCCACGCCGCGCTGTTCGGTGTCGGACGGCTCCAGCCGCTGCTCGACGACCCCGAGGTCGAGAACATCGACATCAACGGGTTCGACCAGGTCTTCGTCGGCTACGCCGACGGTCGTGAGGAGCGGGCCGAGCCGGTCGCGGAGTCGGACGACGACCTGATCGAGCTGGTGCAGACGCTCGGCGCGTACTCAGGCCTGACCAGCCGGCCGTTCGACACCGCCAACCCGCAGCTCGACATCCGCCTCCCGGACGGCTCGCGGCTCTCGGCCGTGATGGGCGTGTGCCCCCGGCCGTCGGTGTCGATCCGGCGCGCTCGGTTGTCCCGCGTCTCGCTCGACACGCTGGTCGACTACGGCACCATGTCGCCCGACCTGGCGGCGTTCCTCTCGGCAGCGGTCCGGGCCCGCAAGAACATCATGATCGCGGGCGCGACGAACGCCGGGAAGACCACGCTGCTGCGCGCGCTGGCCAACGAGATCGAGCCGGCCGAGCGGCTGATCACCGTCGAGCGAGCGCTCGAGCTGGGGCTCGGCGAGTTCCCCGACCTGCACCCCAACGTCGTGGCGTTCGAGGAGCGGCTGCCGAACTCCGAGGGCGCCGGCGCGATCGCGATGGCCGAGCTGGTGCGCCGGTCGCTCCGGATGAACCCGAGCCGGGTGATCGTCGGCGAGGTGCTCGGCGACGAGATCGTCACCATGCTCAACGCGATGAGCCAGGGCAACGACGGCTCGCTGTCGACGATCCACGCGAACTCGTCGGCCGAGGTCTTCAACCGGATCTGCACCTACGCGATCCAGAGCGCCGAGCGGCTCCCGTCCGACGCGGCCATGATGCTCATCGGCGGCGCGATCGACTTCGTGATCTTCATCGAGCGGGTCAACGAGTTCGCCGACGGTGGCACGCTCCGCCGGATGGTGACCTCGGTCCGCGAGGTCAACGGCGTCGACGGCCGGGTCCTGTCGAGCGAGGTGTTCGCGCGTGGCCCCGAGGGGTACGCCGTACCGGCTGCTGCCGTCTCCTGTCTCCCTGAGCTCGAGGCGGCCGGCTATCGCGCGGGTGCCGCCGCGGGCTGGGTGGAGCGTGTCGGATGACGCTCACCCCGACCACGCTGCTCATCGTCCTGCTCGGCGCGCTCGTCGGCGGCGCGATCGTGCTGCTCGTGCGATCGCTGGTCGGGTTCCCGGTGGACGACCGGATCGCCACGACCACGAAGCCGCTGGTCGAGCGGCTCGAGGCGCTGGGCCGCCGGGTGCCGTTCGCCGTCGGGGTGTTCGTGCTCACGTTGCTCCTGACCCGATGGGTGGTGCTCGCGATCGCCTGCGCCTTCCTCGTCCTCATGTGGGACCGGCTCTTCGGTGGCGCCCGGGCCGCCCGTCACAGCCTGGCCCGGCTCGAGGGCCTCGCCGCCTGGACGGAGTCGCTGCGCGACACCGTCGCCGGCGCGGTCGGTCTGGAGCAGGCGATCCCCGCGACGTCGTACGCCGCCTCCCCATCGATCCGGGACGACCTGACGACCATGGCGGACCGGCTCCGGGTTCGGATGCCCCTGCCCGATGCGCTCAAGCGCTTCGCCGAGGAGGTCGACGACCCGGGTGCCGACCTGATCATCGCGGCACTCATCCTCAACTCGCGGCTTCGCGGTCCCGGCCTGCGTGACGTGCTCACCTCGCTGGCGCGCTCGGCCCGGTTGGAGCTGGAGATGCGGCAGCGGATCCACGCCAGCCGGGCCTCGACCCGGCGCAGTGTGCAGATCGTGCTCGGCATCACCGTCGCCGTCGTGGTCGGGCTGCGGATCGTCAACCCGACCTACGTCGAGCCCTACGGCACCCCCTTCGGCCAGATCGTCCTGGTCGGGATCCTCGGGCTGTTCGGAGCCGGCATCTTGTGGCTGCGCGCGCTCGCGACCGACGAGACGCCCGAACGTTTCCTGCACTTCCGCAAGGCGGAGGCGGTCCGGTGACGATCTCCCTGGTGATGCTCGCCGGCGCCGTCGCCGGCCTGGGTGTGCTGGTCGTGGTCTGGCTGGTCGCCCAACCGCGGACGACCGGCCCGGTGGCGCTCGCGCTGCTCGACCAGCGGCTGGCGCGGGGGCGCCGCGAGGCGTCGCTCACCGCCGACCGCCGGCACACCGAGGAGTCGCAACGGATGCGCCGGGTCGGTGCCCGGATCGGCGACGTCCTGGACAGCCAGGGCCTGCGGCTGCCGGCACGCCTCGAGGCCGATCTGGGGATCGTCGGTCAGTCACGGGAGATGTTCCTCGCCCGGATCGCCGGGGGAGCGCTCCTTGGCGGTGTGCTGCCCAACTGCGCACTCCTCCCGTTCGCGCTGCTCGGCCAGATCGGGTTCGCGGTGCCGCTGTGGCTGGTGCTGATCGGTGCCCTGGTAGGCGGTGTCATCCCCTATCTCGAGCTCGCTCGGCAGGCGGAGGAGAAGCGTCGCGCCTTCCGGCACATGGTGAGCGCGTTCCTCGACCTGGTCGCGATGAACCTGGCCGTCGGTCGTGGTGTGCCGGAAGCGCTCCAGGCGGCTGCCTCGATCAGCGACAGCTGGGGCGTGGTGCGGATCCGGGACACGCTCGAGTCCGCCAAGCTCCAGGGCATCACGCCGTGGTACGCGCTCGGCCAGCTGGGGGAGGAGGTCGACGTCGACGAGCTCCGCGACCTCGCGGCTGCCCTGGCGCTGGTGGCCGAGGACGGGGCCAAGGTCCGCGAGTCGCTCACTGCCCGGGCGGCCTCGATGCGGCACCGCGAGCTCGCCGACGCCGAGGCCAAGGCCGAGGAGCGCTCGCAGTCGATGCTGGTCGCGCAGCTGCTGCTGTGCGTCGGCTTCCTCGTCTTCCTGATCTACCCGTCGCTGGCGCGGGTGCTCGCTTAAACCGCTCCGTCGCGGGGAAGACGGAGTCCAACTCGGAAAGGAACCACCATGAGTCCCGAAGTGCAGTACCTGATGATCCTGGTCCGCGGCCATCTGGCCCGTGCTCGCAACGAGGAACGCGGCGTCTCCGCGGTGGAGTGGGTGATCATCGCGGTGGCCGTGGCCGGCATCGCGATCGCCATCGCTGCCACCATCGAGACGAAGATCAACGACAAAGCGGACTCGCTCAACCTGGGCAACTGAACCCGTGCCCAACCGTCCGCGTCGGCTCCGCCGCGATGAATCGGGAGCCAGCAGCATCGAGCTCGTGCTCTACATGCCGCTGCTCATCCTGATCATGTTCATCGCGGTGCAGTTCGGGCTGGTCTGGTTCGGCAACCAGGCCGCCAGCGCGGCGGCCCGCGAGGCGGCGCGTCAGGCGCGGGTCTACGGCAACGAGGCCGCGGCGCAGGCCGCCGGGCGGGAGTACGCCGCGCAGATCGGCAAGGGCGTCCTCGAGGACTACCAGGTGCACGTCGAGATCGTCGGCGACCGGGTGCGGGTGACCGTCACCGGCCACGCCCAGGAGATCTCCCCGATCGGGGTGCCGACCGTCAGCCAGACCGTCGAGGGTCCGCTCGAGCCGACGACCGGGGCCGACTGATGAGTCGGTGGCGGCGCGACGAACGAGGATCGATGGCGGTCGAGATCGTCATCCTGGCTCCGGTTCTCTTCATGTTCGCGATGCTCGTCGTCGCGGGCGGCCGCTACGTGGGCGTCGAGGGCGACATCGAGGCCGCCGCGCGGGATGCCGCACGCGCAGCGTCGCTCGAGACCACCAGGTCCGAGGCCATCGCCGCTGCGTCGGCGACCGCGTCTGCCTCGTTCGAGGACGGCGACCTCGACGCCGACTGCACCACCGTGGTCGACCCCAGCAATTGGGGACCCGACGGTTCGATCCGAGTCGTCCTCAACTGCTCGGTCCCGTACGACGGCCTGGGCCTGATCGGTCTCCCCGGGAGCGTCGACATCGAAGCCGAGTCGACGGTCCGCCTCGATCCCTACCGGAAGTACGAATCATGACGAAGCGGGACGAGCGCGGATCGGCATCGGTCTTCATCGTCGGCATGGCGATCACGCTGGTCGTCGTCGCCGGTCTCGTCTTCGACGGCGGCGGCGCCCTCAACGCCAGGATGACGCTCGCCGACGACGTCGAGGCCGCCGCCGTTGCCGGTGCCCAGGCCACCGACGAGATCTATGCGCACACGAACAACGAGTTCAGGATCGACCGCGACGAGGCACAGGACCGTGCCGAGGCAGCGATGCGAGCCCAGGGCTACAGCAACTTCCAGGTCTACGTGCCCGCCGACGGCAGCTACGTGCGGGTGACGGCGACCGACACGATCGGCACCAAGATGTTGAGCCTGATCGGCTACAACTCGTTCGAGGTCCACGCGACCGCCACCGCAGAGCCAGGGATCCCCGACTAGCCATGAACACCGACGCCCCCACTGACAGCACCCGTCGCGGGCCGGAGCGCTTCACCGCCCCGGCCGTCGCGGAGAAGAAGTCGTCCCCCGTCGCCGTGCTCGGCGCCGGGCTGGCGCTTGCCGTACTGCTGGTCGGCATCCCGGTCGGCCTGTGGCTCTGGCAGGGGCTGCCGCCGTACCCGACCGGCCTGCCGTCCCGGGACGACCTGACCCAGCCGCTGACGTTCGACGCGCTGATCACCGTGCTGCTGGTCGTGGTGTGGCTGGCGTGGCTCCAGTTCGCCGTCTGCGTCGTCGTCGAGGCGGTGTCGCTGCTCCGCGGCGGTGGCCTGCCCCGGCCGGTGCCGCTGTCGGGCCGCTCGCAGGCGCTGGCCCGTGCATTGGTCGGCACCATCCTGGTCGGCGCGTCCCTGATCGGCAGTGCCGGAGCGGCGTCGGCGGACGACGGGGGCCGGCCCGCCTCGCGCCAGGCCACTGTCGCGGTCCAGGACGCCCAGGCCAGCGTGGACCAGCCCGGGCGCCCGATGCAGCAGGCCGCGCCGGAGGACTTCGTGGCTCCGGCCCTCTACACCGAGACGAAGCAGGAGCTCGGCGAGGCGGCCAGCGACCTGCTCGGTCGCAAGATCGTGACGGTCAAGCCGCCCGAGGGTCGCTACCACCACAACCTCTGGGACATCGCGGCGGAGTACCTCGGCGACGGGCGGCGCTGGAAGGAGATCTTCGAGCTCAACAAGGGCCGGCAGCAGCCGGACGGTGGCGAGCTGGTCATCGGGCGGCTGATCCAGCCCGGCTGGGTGCTGGTGCTGCCCGACGACGCCGTCGGCGCCGACCGGGTCGACCAGGTCCAGCACCGGCAGCACGAAGACAAGGGCGACCGCCACGAGGTCGTCCCGGTGGTCGACCAGGCGGACGACGAGAACCAGGCCGTGGAGCCGTCGTACGACGGGCTGGCCGGTGACCTGGTCGGCGGCGGTCTGCTGGCGGCGACCTTGGCCGGCGCGATCGCGATGGAGCGGCGACGCCGACGCGGCGCCGACCTGTCCGCCTCCCAGATCGAGACCGAGGTCGCGCTGCTCGTCGGCGCCGACCTGGACCGGGCCGAGCGCGTCGACCGGGCCCTGCGCCGCCTCGTCGTGAGCGCCAAGGCCGACGGCATCCCGCTGCCGCCCGTCTACGCGGTGACGGTCGACGACGACGAGATCGAGCTCCGGATCGCGCCGGCCGCGCCCAACCCGCCAGCCCCGTGGGTCCCGCTCAAGGAGGGCCGCCGCTGGCGGCTCGACCGGGAGTCCGCCGAGGCGGACCAGGGACCGCTCGGCAGTGCGCCGTACCCCGGACTTGTGTGCATCGGCCGCGACGACCGCGGTGCCGACGTCCTCATCGACCTCGAGGCGGTCGGAGGGCCGGCCTCGGTCAGCGGCGCCCACGCAGTGGCCCGGGAGGTCGTCTCCGCACTCGCCGTGCAGCTGGTGACCTCGCCGTGGTCCGACGACCAGCTGGTGCACTCCTTCGAGCTGTCACCGGTGCTCGCCGACATCTCCGACGGCAGCTTCGCGGTCGTCGACGACCTGGCCGCGCTGGTCACCGGCCTCGAGGCCGACCGTCCCGACCGCAGCGGCCAGGACGTGCTGTCCGGCCGGGCGGGGAGCAGGCCAGACCTGACGCCGCAGTACCTGATGCTCGGCGCCGTACCCGACGACGAGCTCGTCGACCGGCTGCAGCCGATGATCCGCACGGGTGACCGGGGCCTGGGCGTCGTCGCTGTCGGGAAGCTGCCCGGCACCCGCTGGCACCTCACCGTCGACGAGTCCGGGCACCTGGCGCTGCCGCTGCTCGACATCGCCGTGACCGCCGTACGACTCACCGAGCGCACGGCCGTCCAGCTCGCGGGACTGTTCGCCAAGGCGCGCGAGCAGCGGGCGCCGGCGACCGACGCCGGCGTCGTCATCCCGCGGGCACCGCGTCCGGGGGACGACGCCCACTGGGCGTCCGCGGCCGTCCGGATCGGCGTCCTCGGTCCGCTCGAGGCGCGGGTCCCCGGTCAGATGGACGATGTCCGCCTCGGACTCGCCACCGAGGTCGCGACGTACCTCGCGCTCCAGACCGCGCCGGTGCACCCCAGCGTGCTTTCCGCTTCGGTGTGGCCGCGCGGTGTCACCTCCGAGGTGCGCGACGCGACCATCGAGCGGGTGCGGGAGTGGCTCGGGCACGCGACCGACGGCAGCTACCTGCTCCGCGAGAACGACGAGGGGCGCCTGTTCCTGGCTGACGAGGTCGCCGTCGACTGGCACGCGTTCTGCACGCTCGTGCAGCGGTCGCGGGGCGCTGCGGCGAAGACCGAGATGGAGCTGCTCCGTCGTGCCCTCCAGCTGATCCGCGGGCCGTTCCTCGACCGGCGCGAGCGAGGCCGCTACGCGTGGCTCGCCCGCACCCGGCTGGACACGACGATCGCCGACGCGGTCGAGTCCGCCGCGCACCGCCTGGTCGAGCTCTCGAGCGACGACCCCGACGGCGCGGCGGGGGCCGCGCGCGCCGGGCTGCGGCTGGTGCCGCACTCCCAGCTGTTGTGGCGCGACCTGCTGCGGGCGGAGTACGACGGGCCCGGCGGCCCCGGCATCGCTGCCGCGGTCGACGAGATGCTGGTCGCTCTGTCGGAGCGCGATGCCGACCTCGAGGCCGAGACCGAGGCGCTCGTCGAGGAGCTCGTGCCCGGGTCGCGCCCGGTCGTCGGCTCGCTGGTCGGCTGATCGGGTCCTCCATGGTGCGACCCGACGAGGGCGGTGCAGGAGCGCCGCCGGTGCTGAAGATGACCGACGAGGCGGTCAGCACCGTGCGGCAGCGGTTCAACGGGCTGGCGCAGCTGTGCGGTGGCATCGTCGAGGACCTCCCCGACGGCTACTCGCTCGTGACCGAGTCGTGCGGCTCGTTCTTCGCGCAGATCGATCCCGGGATCACCGCGTTCACGGCGTCCTGGCAGGTCGCGCTCGCGCTGACGGCCGATGAGGCGGGCGCGATCGCCCTCAACGTCAACGAGCTCGCGATCAACCTGAAGGACCTGGACCGCACCCTCGCCGGGGGTTGACGTGGGTCACTACCAGCTCGATGTCGACCCCGACGGCCTCCGCCAGGTCAAGCGGAGCTATGCCGCGGCGGCCGAGGCCCTCGGCAACCGGGCGGCGAACGTCAAGGCCACGCCCGGGGAGATCGGCGACGCGTGGCAGGGGAGCGCCGCGAGCTACGTCAAGGCCGACATGGGCACGGTCGGGACCCTCCTCGTCACCTACCAGGGCCACCTCGAGACAGCGGCCGGTGCGCTCGGGACGCTGGCCAAGGTCTACGACGACGCTCTCCAGACGCTCGGCCGGCTCAACAGCCGCCGTGCTGACGCCGAGGCTGACTGCACCCGGGAGCTGAAGTCGCTCGGCACCAAGTACGAGGAGGACCGGGACGGTCTCGCCGAGGGCGGCCGCAGGTCCAGCAGGTGGGAGCACGAGGAGCTCGCCGACATCTACTCGGGCAAGCGGTCGGCCGCGACTGCGGAGCGCGACCGGATCTTCGGCACCCTGGACGGCCAGTACGAGGATCTCGTCGAGGAGTGCCGCACGGCCACGACCACCTGCGCCACCAGCCTCGCGAACGCCACCTACGTCAAGGTCCCGAAGGACATCCAGCTCAACCTGAGCGACCCGCGGGCCGCGCAGGCCGCCTACGTGGCGATGTACGACGCCGCCGAGGAGGCGCTCGGCGACGAGCTGATCCTGCTCGAGGATCTCGACCAGCTCGACGACGGGCAGAAGGCCGAGGACCTCGAGCGCGTCAAGGAGATCATCTACAACTACAGCAACCACGCCCCGGAGGACCGCGAGGCGCTGCTCGCGATCCTCGAGCGGCACCAGGGCGACCCCGAGTTCGCCGGGATGCTCGCCAACGGGGTCGACCTCCAGCAGATGGCGAACGCCATGGCGGCCGCCCAGGACGGTCTGTGGGCCGACGGCACCACGATCGAGGACTCGGACGCCTACAACCAGCGGATGATCAAGGCGCTCGGGCCGTTGCTCGGCCTCGCGTCGATGGTCCAGGGCGACTACAAGCTGCCGGGCGACACGGCCGACAAGTGGGTCAGGTCGGTCACCGCCCAGGGCACGAACATCATCGAGGTCGCCCCGGGGAGCCAGATCATCCTGGCGTCGCTGCTCGGCCAAGGTGGCTGGGACCCGGGGTTCCTCGCCGACGTGAGCGCGCGGGTCATCAAGTTCGAGCGCGACGAGCTCGACGGGGCCAAGGGCTGGGACTTCCACCTCGGGTCTCACAACGTGCTCACCCCCGACGGCTACGCGCTCGACCCGGTCCAGGCCCTCGCGACCGCCCTGTCCCGCAACCGGTCGGCCGCCCAGCTCGTGCTCACCGGGGGCGGCGCCCGGACGCTGGAGCTCGACGGCGACGACGTCGTCGTACCGGATGTGCTGGCGTACCTGCTGCTCGAGCGGGAATGGCGGGGACCCAACGGCGAGAACGCCGTCGGCGCGCTGCTCACGACGGCGCTGTCCGAGAAGCCGGGGGACCTGGTGCCGGCGGAGCTGGCGCGGCAGCTGCAGGGGGTCGTCACCTACGGCGAGGAGCAGGCGGCCAAGGCCAAGGCGGAGGCCGAGAAGAACGACAAGCCCTGGTACGTCGACCTCGGGCACCTCGTGCTCGACCTCGGCGGCCTGATCCCGCTCGTCGGCGAGATCGCCGACCTGATCAACGCCGGCTGGTACGAGCTCGAGGGTGATCACGTGAACGCCGGCCTGTCGGCCGCGGGCGCCATCCCGTTCGCCGGCTGGGCGGCGACCGGCGGCAAGCTGACGCTCAAGGGGCTCAAGGGCGTCGTCTCTCCCGAGCTCTACGCCAAGCTGAGCAAGCAGCTCGAGGCGCTGGGCGACCGCGCGTCGTACAACGTCCAGTACCTCAACGGCCAAGAGCTGCTCCAGATCGAGTTCAAGAACGCCGACGACCTGGCGGCGGCGCTGAAGGCGCCGCAGCCGAACACGATCTACCAGTCCGGCGACCTGATCATCTACACCGACGCCAAGGGCGTGATCTCCGTCGGCGGCAAGGGCGGCATGCGCCGCTTCATGGCGCTCGGCGACCACTTCAAGCACCTGCCGGCCGGCACCGAGCTGAAGTACGGCGGGCACGTCTTCAGGCTCGGCGACGACGGCGCTCTCGAGCTGATCGCGCTCAACCGGTTCAAGCCGATCTGGGGGCACGGCGAGGCGTTCAACGCGCAGAACTGGCACCGGTACAAGTACAACGAGGTCTTCGTCGACGGGGGCCGGCGGCTCGACTCCTACGAGCCCGGAAAGTGGATCGTCGAGCGGAAGTACCGGCAGTACGGCGATCTCGCCGACCCGACCCGGCTCAAGCAGGACATCGATCTCACCGTCGATCACTACGCCGGCCGGATCGTCCCGGACACCCCCGGGAACCGCGCGAACTTCCCTGACGAGGTGGGGGAGCCGCTGAGGGGTGACCTCGTGCTCGAGATCCCACCGCAAGCCGGCCCGCTCGACGCCAAATACCTCAGGTACGCCGCGAAGAAGGACCCGCCGGTGATCATCCGCGACACCGACGGCAAGATCTACACGCCAGATTTCCCCGAAGGAAGGCTTCCGTGATGCCGCACCTGCTCTACGGGACCGGGTGGAGTGAGATCTACAAGGTCATGCTCACACCGATGAGCGAGGACGAAGCGCGGGCACGTTATGAGGCCGGCGACAAGGTCAAGGTCGCTTGCGGCGTGGAGCCACTGACGCCGGACGACCCCGACGACCTCGACCTGGAAGGCGACGAGCCGGCCGTGTGGACGCTGCTCGCCGAGCTGAAGCGGAGCACCCGGGAGCCGGGCCAGCCCGACGTGGTGGAGGTCGAGTTCTTCAACTTCTGGGGCACCCGCGAGGCGTCGTACTACTTCCGCCTCCAAGCCGACGGCCGACTGTTCCTCACGAACGTCTATGAGTACGAGTTCGCGGACAGCAGTGGTTTCGTCCGTGGTAACGACTGGTCGGTGCTGACCGAGCACTCGTTCCGGCCGGACGGCACGAGCTCGGTCGTCGTACGCAGGTCGCAGCCGGACGGCAGCACGGACGTGTCGAAGACCGAGTTTCAGGGCGGCGACTTCTCGACGCACTGGGAGCCCGTGCCGGCATGGGGTGACTGGGCGTCGATCACCCGCCGCGACCGGTCACGCCCGGCCTGACCTCCGGGTCAGTTCGGGAGCAGGAGCACCACGGTCTCGGCGACGCAGGCCGGCTTCTCCTGGCCCTCGATCTCGATCGTGTGCTGCACGATCAGCTGCTTGCCCTTGGGGATGTCGGAGACGCTGGTGATCGTCAGGTGCGCGCGGATCCGGGAGCCCACGAGCAGCGGCGTCGGGAAGCGGACCTTGTTGACGCCGTAGTTGAGCTTGGCGCCGGGAGTCGCGAGCTTGAACACCTGGCTGCCGAGCCAGGGGATGAGCGCCATGGTCAGGTAGCCGTGCGCGATGGTGCCGCCGAACGGGCCGTCCTTCGCGCGCTCGACGTCGACGTGGATCCACTGGTGGTCGCCGGTCGCGTCCGCGAACTGGTTGACCCGGCGCTGGTCGATCGTGACCCACTCGCTCGTGCCGATCTGCTCGCCGGCGGCGGCTTCGAGCTCCTCGAACGTCGTGAAGACCCGCATCCGTCGTCTCCTTCATGCCGTGTTTGACCCGATGAAACAATGCTGGGCATGGAACCTACACGCGTACCGCCGGTCGAGGATTTGAGGTCCGCACCCAAGGTCCTGCTCCACGACCATCTCGACGGTGGCCTCCGCCCGGCCACGATCGTCGACCTCGCCGCCGAGGCCGGCCACGAGCTCCCGGCGACCGATCCGCAGGCCCTCGGCCGGTGGTTCGCCGAGGCGGCCGACTCCGGCTCATTGGTGCGCTACCTCGAGACGTTCGAGCACACGGTGGGGGTCATGCAGACGCCGGCAGCGATCACCCGGGTCGCCCGCGAGTGCGCCGAGGACCTGGCCGCGGACGGGGTCGTCTACGCGGAGATCCGCTACGCGCCGGAGCTTCACGTCCAGCAGGGGCTCGCCCTCGACCAGGTCGTCGCGGCCGTGGAGGAGGGCTTCCGGCAGGGCGTCGAGCTGAGCGGTGGGCGGATCGTCGTACGGCAGCTGCTGACGGCGATGCGGCAAGCGGCACCGTCGCTGGAGATCGCGGAGCTCGCGATCCGCTACCGGGACCGCGGCGTCGCCGGCTTCGACATCGCCGGCCCCGAGGCCGGCTACCCGCCGACCCGGTTCCTGGACGCGTTCGACTACGTGCGCCAGGAGAACGGGCACGCCACCTGCCACGCCGGTGAGGCCTTCGGGCTGCCGTCGATCTGGGAGGCGGTCCAGTGGTGCGGCGCCGACCGGCTCGGGCACGGGGTCCGGATCATCGACGACATCGCGGTGGCGGAGGACGGCACTTCGAAGCTCGGCCTGCTGGCGTCGTACGTCCGCGACAAGCGGATCCCGCTCGAGATGTGCCCGTCCTCCAACCTGCAGACCGGCGCCGCCACGTCGATCGCCGAGCACCCCATCGGGCTGCTGGCCGACCTGCGGTTCCGGGTCACGGTCAACACCGACAACCGGCTGATGAGCGGCACCTCGATGACCAACGAGTTCGCGCTGCTGTGCGAGGCGTTCGGGTGGGGGCTCGACAAGGTCGAGTGGCTGACGGTCAACGCGATGAAGTCGGCATTCCTGCCGTACGACGAGCGCTACCGGCTGATCATGGACGTGATCAAGCCCTGGTACGCCGAGCGTCGCTGACGGGGCGGGAATCCCCGGCTCAGACGACCGCCCAGAAGTGGGACCAGCCCGCGACGCCGACCTCGTGGTGGTGCCAGCGGTCACGGGGGACGGTGACCAGGGCGCCGCGGGCGGGGTCGAAGAGGCGGATCGCGGCGCCGTGCTCGGCGGTGGCGAACGCGAGGACGACGTGGCGGGGGAGCCAGCGGTTGCCGAGGTAGACGACGACGGGGCGGGTGCGGACCTGCTCGGCCAGGACCTCGTAGCCGACCAGCGGCCGCGGGCGGGTGTGCACGGAGACGACCCGTTCCCCGGTCAGCGCGGACAACGCGTTGGCGACGGCCCAGGGGGGTGTGCCGAGCCGACGCGGCCAGGGCACCTGGAAACGCTCGCGGAGGCTGTGCGACGACGTGAGACGGCGGTGGGTACGGGCGATCTCGGCGGCGAGGTCGGTTGGGCGCCACTCCGGCTCCAGCAGCATCCGGGCGGCGATCACGCTGGTCGGGCCGCAGGACACGCCGTCCGGCTGCTTGAGGGCGGCCGGACGGACGTCAGCGGGCCAGTCCACGCCGGTCGCTCTGGCCGTTGCGAGCGTGGCCGGCCACGATCTCGTCGTACGCCTTGTCGCCGGTGGCGACCCGGCACCCCACGGCGACGGCGCGCTGTACGACCTCCCGCTGTCCTCGCGCCAGGGCGAGGCCGCGGCGCACCAGCACCAGGGGCGGCTTGCGATGCTCCCGCAGGTCGCGGGTGAGCCGGCGCCAGAACGTCACGGCCCGGTGCTGGGTGATGCAGTACGCCGCGTCCAGCACCCCTGCCTCGCGACAGGCAGCGACGACGTCCGGGGCGAAGATGCCCTCGGCGCAGAACACCTCGGCGCCACCGAGGTCGAGCCGGTGGGCGCCGGTGCGACGGCTCTCGGAGATCGAGTAGACGGGCACGTCGCTCGCGCCGGTGCGGCACAGCTCGAGGAGGGCGGCGACGGCGTCGTGGCAGTGCCAGGTGCCGGCATCGTCCCAGTCGACCAGCCCGGCGTTCGCGCCCTCCGCGATGCGGGGCAGGCCGGGCTCGTCGCCGTCGCGGTAGAAGTCGTCCAGACGCAGGGTCGGCCACCCGAACCGCTGCTCCAGCCGCTCGGAGAGCCGGGACTTCCCGGAACCCGAGGGTCCGGCAAGCACGATCACACGAGCAGGCACCGATCCAGGGTAGTCGGCGACTACCGCTTGATGACCACCCGGACGGGCGTCGCGCGCGACGCCCGCATCGTGTCGGTCGCCCGGAAGCGCGCGACCAACCGGTGTCCGCCCGGCGACATCCGGTGCAGCCGGAGCCGCAACCGGCCGTCGTGCAGCCGGCCGGCGCCGACCCGGTGCCCGCCGCTCGTGACGACGACCCGACCGCGCGGGGTCCCGGCCGCCGCGGTCACGACGACCACGATCCGCGGGCGGCGCGCGTGGGTCCGTTCCTTCGGAAGCCGGGCCCGGGTGCTGGTCGCGATCTTCGCGACGCGCAAGGATGCTGCTGGTCGCCTGGCCGGCGAGGTAGTCCTGGTGGTGCGCCGTGACCCGCACGGTGATCCGGCGGCCGGCGTCGTCCCGACCCAGCTCGTACGTCGGCGCGGTGGCCGCCGCGACGGGCCGGCCGTTGCGGAGCCACTGGTAGGAGACGTCGTCGGGTTCGGGCGACCAGGCGCCGGGCGTCGCCGTGAGCGTCTGGCCGACGTCCGGCGTACCGGTGATCTCCGGAGGTGCCTGGTTGTCGATGACGGGTGCCTGGCCCGCGTCCTCGCAGTTGGTGAGCAGCTGGTCGTGGACCGCGCGGCGCTTCGCGTCGTCGAGGGACTGGAAGGCGGCGAACTCCAGGTACCAGGCACCCATTCCCACGCCGGCGTCCGCGGCGGTCGCCATCGACCCGCCGTTGAGGGTGAACTGCCAGCCGTAGGCCGCGGGGGAGTCGTGCAGGCCGGACATGTAGCAGTACCAGCTGGCCGCGGTGTCCCGGGACTCTCCGGGGGTCGGGCACACCGGGTCGTCCGGGCCCAGGCCGTGATCCTCGAGGACGATGCGGGTCCCGTAGGTGCTGGTCAGCTCGTTGAGGAGGGTGCGCTCGTCCTCCCACGACGCCGCGTAGATGCCGTCGTCCGGGTCCCAGGGGCCTGGACGATGTACTGCCACCTCGTGTGACCGGCGATCGAGATCCGGGTGGTGTCGAAGAGGTCCATCATCGCGCTGGTCGAGCGGCGCAGGCAGGTCTCGTGGCCCGCCTTGGTGTAGTTCGCCGCCCAGAGGCGGTCGATGGACGCGGTGTCGGCGCCGAGGATGAACGGCTCGGAGTAGATGGTCGTGCACTCGCTGTTGGCGATCTCGACGACCTGCGGGTTGTCCTCGTACCTCGCCGCGACCGCCTCCATCAGGTTCACGTAGTGACCGTGGAAGGCATCGGTCCAGAAGCGCGGCGCGCAGCCGGTGTTGCCGTTCGGTGAGTTCGGCTCGATGAGGACACAGCCGCCCGACACGTCCTTGACCCACTGCGGGCTGTGGATGCCGGCCATGATCCGGAGCCGGAACTGGACGTCGTCGTGGGCAGCGAGCACCCCGTCGATCGACGAGAAGTTGAAGACGCCGGGCGCGGTCTCGATGCTGTTCCACGGCAACCGGAGGGAAGCGAAGTCGGCGTACGGCACCGTCGCCAGCGACCGCGGCTGGGTGACGACCAGGCCGCGCAGCGCCGGCTTGAGGACGGTCGCGGGGTCCGCGGAGTGGTCGCCGTCGTGCGCCTGGCTCGCGGGAAGGACAGTGCCGAGCAGGGCGACCTGGAGAACCAGCGCAACGGCCGAGCTCAGGGCGACGTGCAGCAACGGCAAGCGCCGCTCCGCTCGCGTAACACGCACCGTGACCCCCCCGCCACTGGCCGGCCAGACTCGCGCCTGGCATCTACTTGGTTCCCGGTCGGCGGCTGGAGCGGCGCCCACTGAGGTATCAGGTCCGGTACCGTCTCACAGCCGGGTGCCGAGGCCAACGGGTCGATCGGACATTTGGGCGTAGTCCGGCGCGGTGTCCGTCGTCAGGGAACAGGCCTGTGGTAGCAGCGTTTGTGCTGGTCAGACGCCGATCGGGTGCCAGACCGTCTTGATCTCGAGGAAGTCGGTGAGCCGGTCGATGCCGGGCGTGGCCAGCCAGTCGGGCTCGGTCGCAGGTGCCCGGCGGACGCGTTTGAGGTTGTCGGCGGCGGCGCGCTCGAGGTCGGTCGCGAGCTCGGGGTCGGTGACGCCGGTCAGGTCGATGGCGTTGACGTCCATGTGCGACGCCAGCCACGGGGCGACCTCGGACACCGTGCCGGTCAGGATGTTGACCACGCCGCCCGGCACGTCGGATGCGTCGAGGACCTCCGCCAGGGTGATCGCGGTGAGCGGGTGGGCCTCGCTGGCGAGCACCACGGCGGTGTTGCCGGTGACGATCACCGGCGCCAGCACGCTCACGAGCCCGAGCAACGGACCGCGCGGCGCGACGACGGCGACGACGCCGGTCGGCTCGGGCGAGGAGAGGTTGAAGAACGGGCCGGACACCGGGTTGGCGTTGCCGACGACCTGGCCGATCTTGTCGGCCCAGCCGGCGTACCAGACCAGTCGGTCGACGGCCGCCTCGACGTACGTCCGCGCCTTGGCGGCGGTGACGCCTTCGGTGCGGACGAGCTCGGCGACGAACTGGTCGCCTCGTGAGTCCAGCACCTCGGCGATCCGGTAGAGGATCTGGCCGCGGTTGTACGGCGTCCGCCCCGCCCAGCCCGGGACCGCCTTGCGCGCGGCGACGACCGCGTCGCGGGCGTCCTTCCGCGAGGCGAGCGACGCGTTGGCGAGGAACTTGCCCTTCGCGTCGTTGACCACGAACGAGCGACCGGACTCCGACCGCGGGAACGCTCCGCCGATGTAGAGCTTGTAGGTCTTGCGGACGTCGACCCTTGACGCAGCCATCACGCACCAGCCTTCAGGTAGGAGGCGAGGCCCTGGCGGCCACCCTCGCGGCCGTAGCCGGACTCCTTGTAGCCGCCGAACGGGCTGGCGGGGTCGAACTTGTTGAACGTGTTGGCCCACACGACGCCGGCCTTCAGCCGGTCGGCCATGAACAGGATCCGCGACCCCTTCTCGGTCCACACGCCGGCGGAGAGGCCGTACGGCGTGTTGTTGGCCTTCTCGACGGCCTCGGCCGGCGTGCGGAACGTCAGCACCGACAGCACCGGCCCGAAGATCTCCTCGCGCGCGATCCGGTGGGCCTGCGAGACGCCGGTGAAGACGGTCGGCGGGAACCAGAATCCCGACGACGGGAGCTCGCACGGCGGCGACCAGCGCTCGGCGCCCTCGTCCTCGCCGATCTCGGCCAGCGCACGGATCCGGGCCAGCTGCTCGGCGGAGTTGATGGCGCCGATGTCGGTGTTCTTGTCGAGCGGGTCGCCGATCCGCAGGGTCCCCATCCGGCGCTTCAGCTTCGCCATCACCTCGTCGGCGACCGACTCCTGCAGCAGCAGCCGCGAGCCCGCACAGCAGACGTGGCCCTGGTTGAAGAAGATGCCGCTGACGATGCCCTCGACCGCCTGGTCGATCGGCGCGTCGTCGAACAGGATGTTGGCGGCCTTGCCGCCGAGCTCGAGGGTGGCCTTCTTGTCGGTGCCGGCGATGGCCCGCGCGATCGCCTTGCCGACGTCGGTCGAGCCGGTGAAGGCGACCTTGTCGACGTCGGGGTGGGACACCAGCGCCTGGCCGGTGCCGCCGGCGCCGGTGACGATGTTGACGACACCCGGCGGCAGGTCTGCCTGCTGGCAGATCTCGGCGAACAGCAGCGCGGTCAGAGGCGTGGTCTCGGCCGGCTTGAGGACCACGGTGTTGCCGCAGGCCAGCGCGGGCGCGATCTTCCACGCGAGCATCAGCAGCGGGAAGTTCCAGGGGATCACCTGACCGGCGACGCCGTGCGGCTGCGGATTGGCGCCGAGGCCTGCGTGCTCCAGCTTGTCGGCCCAGCCTGCGTGGTAGAAGAAGTGCGCCGCCACGATGGGTACGTCGACGTCGCGGCTCTCCTTGATCGGCTTGCCGTTGTCGATCGACTCGAGGACCGCGAGCTCACGGCTGCGCTCCTGGATGATCCGGGCGATGCGGAAGAGGTACTTGGCGCGCTCCTTGCCAGGCATCCGGGACCAGCCGCGGAACGCCTTTCGGGCGGCCTTGACCGCGCGGTCGACGTCGGCGTCGTCGGCCTCGGCGATCTCGGCGAGGGTCTCCTCGGTCGCGGGGTTGACCGTCTTGAAGGAGTGGCCGTGACCGTCGACGAACTCTCCGTCGATGAAGAGGCCGTAGGACGGCTTGATGTCGACGATGGCCCGCGACTCGGGGGCCGGTGCGTACTCGAAGTTCATCGTCAGTCCAAGGTGAAGTAGTCGGGACCGCTGTAGCGGCCGGTGGCGATCTTGGTGCGCTGCATCAGCAGGTCGTTGAGCAGGGTCGATGCTCCGAACCGGAACCAGTCCGGCGTCAGCCAGTCCGGACCGGCCACCTCGTTGACCATCACGAGGTACTTGATCGCGTCCTTCGCCGTACGGATGCCGCCGGCGGGCTTGACGCCGATCTGGACGCCGGTCGCCTCGCGGAAGTCGCGGACGGCCTCCAGCATCACCAGCGTGACCGGCAGGGTCGCCGCGGGCTGGACCTTGCCGGTGGAGGTCTTGATGAAGTCGGTGCCCGCGAGCATCGCCAACCAGGAGGCGCGGCGCACGTTGTCGTAGGTCTGCAGCTCCCCGGTCTCGAAGATCACCTTGAGGTGGGCGTGGCTGCCGTCGGCGCGCTGGCAGGCTTCCTTGACCGCGACGATCTCGTCGTAGACCTGGAGGTAGTGGCCGGCCAGGAACGCGCCCCGGTCGATGACCATGTCGATCTCGTCGGCACCGGCCGCGACCGCGTCGCGGGTGTCGGCGAGCTTGATCTCCATCGAGGCCCGGCCGCTCGGGAAGGCCGTCGCCACAGCGGCGACGTTGACCTGGTGGCCGACGACCTCCTTGACGCTCCCGACCAGGTCGCCGTAGACGCAGACCGCGGCCACCGACGGGCAGGTCGGGTCGGCCGGGTCGGGCCGCAACGCCTTGTTGGCGAGCGCGCGGACCTTGCCCGGGGTGTCCTGGCCCTCGAGCGTCGTCAGGTCGACCATCGTGATCGCCAGCTCGAGCGCGTGCGCCTTCGCCGTGGTCTTGATCGAGCGGGTCCCGAGCGAGGCTGCCCGGGCCTCGGCGCCGACCTGGTCGACACCCGGGAGGCCGTGCAGGAAGCGGCGCAGCGAGGCCTCGCTGGCGGTGACGTCGGCGTACGCCCCGATCCCCGGGGACGACGCCGAACCCTGGGCCGTGGAGGCGGTGGCTGGCATTCCCCCAGCATAGGGTTGCGAGGTTGCACGGAACGAACCCGACGAGAAACCTTCAAGGAGCGACGTGGCCGAGCAGGAAGTTGAGCGGTTCACGGTCTGGGGCAGCCGGATCATCGGCGGCGTCGGGCTCGCCGTGGTCGCCGTGGTGCTCGTGCTCGGAGTGGCCGGGGTAGGCGATCCCTACCACCCCGCGGCGTACCCGGTCTGCGGACTGGTCGCCCTCCTGATCTGGGTCATGCTGATCCGGCCGGCGGTGTCCGTTGCCGACGGCCGACTGGTGCTCCGCAACCCGATCAGCTCGGTGCGGATCCCGCTCGCGTCCATCGAGCACCTCGTCGTCCGCCAGTGGCTCGCGGTCCGCGCGGGTGAACGTCGCTTCACCAGCTCCGGCATCGGCCGCAGCTACCGGCAGGGCATGCGGGACGATCAGCGCGGCAACGTCACCGGCGTCGAGATCGCCAGCCTGTCGTACGGCGCCATCGTCGAGCGCCGACTCCAGAAGCTGGCCGAGGACGCCCGGACCCGCGAAGGCGTCGAGCAGTACTCGGACGAGCAGATGGCGCTGGCGGCCGACGTACGACGCGAGTGGGCGTGGCCCGAGATCGGCCTGGGGGCCGCGCTCGTGCTCGCGCTCGTCGTCACGCTGCTCGTCTGAGCTAGAGGCCGGCGGCCGCCGCGAAGTCCGTCTTCATCGCGGCCAGCGTCGCCGCCGCGGTGGCCCGCGCCGCGTCCACGCCGCCGTCGCTGACCGGCACCACGACCTCGAGGTAGCACTTGAGCTTCGGCTCGGTGCCGCTCGGCCGGACGATCACCCGGGCGCCGTCGGCGAGGTAGTAGCGCAGGCCGTCGGTCGGGGGCAGGTCGCCGATGCCCTCGCTGAGGTCCTCAGCGCGCTCGATCGCGAGCCCGCCCAGCGATGCCGGCGGCGTCCCGCGCAGCCGGGCCATCGCAGCGGCGATCTCACCGAGGTCGGTCACCCGCACGGAGACCTGGTCGGTCGCGTGCAGGCCGTGCGCGATCGCGATGTCGTCGAGCAGGTCCGGCAGCGTCCGGCCGGCCGCCTTGGCCTCGGCGGCGAGCTCGCAGAGCAGCAGCAGTGCCGAGACGCCGTCCTTGTCGGCGACATGCTCCGGGTCGACGCAGTAGCCGAGGGCCTCCTCGTAGCCGAACGCCAGCCCCGGCAGCCGGCCGATCCACTTGAAGCCGGTGAGCGTCTCGACGTACGTCTGGCCGGCGGCGGCGGCCAGCTTGCCGAGCAGCGACGACGACACGATCGAGGTCGCGTAGGTGCCGCGCCTGCCGCGCTTGAGCAGGTGGGAGGCGAGCAGTGCGCCGACCTCGTCGCCGCGTAGCATCCGCCAGCCGTCCGGCCCGGGGACGGCCGCGGCACACCGGTCGGCGTCAGGGTCGTTGGCGACAACCAGGTCGGCGCCCGACCGCTCGGCGAGCGCGATCGCGAGGTCCATCGCCCCCGGCTCCTCCGGGTTGGGGAAGGAGACGGTCGGGAAGTCGGCGTCGGGCTGCTCCTGCGCCTCGACCACCTGCGGTGTGGTGAAGCCGGCCGTCTCCAGGACCTGGACGACCGAGGTGCCGCCGACGCCGTGCAGCGGTGTGTAGACGACGTCGAGGTCGCGAGGCCCGTCGTTCGCGAGCCCCGCCGCGGTGTCGAGGTAGGAGTCGATGATGTCCTCACCGAGCACCCGGCCCTTGGTGGTCCCGATCGGCTCCCGCGGCACCGACGCAAGGGTGCCGATGGCGGCGATCCGGGCCGCGATCTCCATGTCGGCCGGCGGCACGATCTGGCTGCCGTCGCCGAGGAAGACCTTGTAGCCGTTGTCCTGCGGCGGGTTGTGGCTGGCGGTGACCATCACGCCGGCGACGCAGCCGAGCTCCCGGATCGCGTAGGCGAGCAGCGGTGTCGGCAGCGGCCGGGGGAGCAGGAGTGGAGTGAGACCGGCGCCGCTCATCACCTCGGCGGTGTCCTGGGCGAACACGTCGGAGTTGTGGCGGGCGTCGTACCCGATCACGACCGTGCTGCCCGCGGGGACTCCCTTGTCGCAGAGGTACGACGCCAGCCCGGCCGCTGCCCTGATCACCACGATCCGGTTCATCCGGTTCGGTCCGGCGCCGAGCGCGCCGCGAAGGCCGGCGGTCCCGAACTCGAGGGTGCCGCGGAAGCGGTCAGCGAGGTCGGCGACCGCATTGGCGGGGGCTCCGTCCTCGACCCGGGCGACGAGCTCCATCAGCTCCACGCGGGTCCGGTCGTCGGGATCCTCGCCCAGCCAGCTGTGGGCGCGGGCGAGGAGGACGTCGACGTCAGGCGTGGCCATGCACGGCACGTTAGTGCCATCTTCTTTGGTCGATCGCACAGACATCGGCCGAAACCCTGCGGGACCGAGCCCGCCTGCCTAGATTGCAGGGTGAGGTGAGGACATTGTCGAGACGCAAGACGCTGGCCGCTGCCCTGTGCTGGCTACCGGTGGCGGGCATGATCGTGGCGCTCTTCGTCGCGCCGAGCAGCACCGGCGCAGCCAGCATCGCGTCGCTCAACGTGACGCCGGGCAGCGGCGTCTACGGGGGGCAGCAGCTGACCTTCTCCGGAGTGGTGGGCCCGGGCGGCCAGGCGATCTGGCTGCAACGGCGCGGTGAGGCAGGAGCGGCATGGGCCGACGTACCGGACTCCATCCCGCAGCCGTGGACGACCAGTTCCGACGGCAGGTTCCGGTTCACCTTCCACGCCCCGGCGATGAACACCGTCCAGTTCCGCGTCGTGAGCCGCACCGCGGAGACGCCGGCGCACACCTTCAGCGCGGAGCACCAGGAAGCGGACCTCCTCGTCCGCGAGCTCCAACCGCCCTCCGTGGTCTGGCCGACGCAGACAGTGATCGAGCCGCTCCCGCGGGGGTTCGCGGTCAAGGGCGAGCCTTACCAGGTCCGGGTCGACACGGTGAACCGGGCCAACGACGACAAGAAGCCGGTGCTGCTGGGTAGGGCAGTCCGGCTCGAGCTCCGGCAGCCGGACAACTCGTGGGCGGTGAAGGGACAGGGGTCCCTCGACCGGTCCGGATACGCAGACTTCGGCAGCGCCCTCGTGCCTGGCGATGGCGTCTACCGGGCCGTCCTCGGCGACTGGACGGCGAACGGCGACAACGTCGGCTGGTTCCCCTCGCTGCCGTTCTACTTCAGGATCGTCGACCGGCCGCTGGAGGTCACGGATCTCAGGGCAGTCCCGACGCCGAGCTCGGTGACGCTGACCTGGAAGCTGCCGCAGGACTCGAACCGCCAGGGGATCGTGGTCGTTCGCGGCGGCGGCGGTGACTACGTGCCGACGTGGGCGGCGCCCGGACGGTTCGTGATCAACACGCTCGGCGGCTCGAGGACGGGCTACGTCGACAGCTCCGGCATCTTGCCGAACAGGATCTACCGCTACGCGGTCTACACGGTGAGCGAGGACGGCGTGTACAGCAAGGTCGCAGCGCGCACCGACGTACGCACCCCGGACGCTCAGCGAGGTGCGCTGTGAAGACCCTTCTCACGACCGGCTTCGGCCTCCGCCTCGCCGCCCTCGCGACTGCGCTGCTGGTCGGGCCGGCCGCGCTCGCGCCCGGCACCGCCGAGGCACCAGCCACCAGCGCGCTGGCGGGTGAGGGCACGACGGCGGCCCAGCGCTACGGGTGGCGCGTCATGCAGTGGGACTACGCCTGGGAGTTCGGCGAGGACCTCGACAGTCCGGCCTACCGGGGCGCGAACATCCGCGGCGGCAAGTGGCTGGACTACAGCACCGGCACCGGGCGGGCGGTGAAGTCCGGTGGCGGCATCGAGTTCCACACCGGTGAGCGCTACGACCGCACGCCGGACTTCGGCGTCACCCGACTGACACTCAGCGGCAAGGCCGAGTCGCGCGGTCGCTGGGAGCTGAAGGAGCGCACCCGGCTGGCGGAGCGCGGCGGACCCGACTTCGAGTTCGTCGTCGAGCTCGTCCCCGAGGGCACCGCGCCGGACGAGTGCCCGGACTACCGGCTGACCGTCGGCCGCAGCGCGCTGGGTGG
Source organism: Nocardioides immobilis (assembly GCF_003515065.1). Taxonomy (GTDB): domain Bacteria; phylum Actinomycetota; class Actinomycetes; order Propionibacteriales; family Nocardioidaceae; genus Nocardioides; species Nocardioides immobilis. Next base: position 387,480 of record NZ_QXGH01000009.1, on the reverse strand, counting down.
CGGCAGCGTCCGGATCGGCGTCAATGTCGGCGCGCGGGCCTGGACCAAGACCCTGACCGGCTACGGGCGGACCGGCGTCACGCCGCGGCTCTACGCCGTCCAGATCACGCGGGGGCGGATCACGTGGTTCCTCGACAGCCGCGCCGTGGCATCGACTACGGCCGCGGCCGCGATCCCGAAGGTTCCGCTGACCCTGCGGATGAGCGTCGTGGGCTCGGGCACCACCGACCGGGACAAGGCGGACGTCCTCATCGACTGGGTGCGCAACTACGACCTGACCAAGGGGTTGCGGGCCCCGACCGGACAGAGCCTCATCACGGGGTCGCCCGGCCCCTGCTGAGTCGCTGCGGCGGGCATCATGGGTGTGTGCTGGCGTCGTACTCCTTCTCCGCGTCGTGGTTGACCCCGGCGCCGGTCGCCGCGGTGGCCGACACCGTCCTCGACCTCGAGCGCTACCCGGAGTGGTGGCCGCAGGTGCGGGCGGTGGCGAAGCTGGGCCCGGACACCGCACGGGTGCTGTGCCGGTCGGCGCTCCCCTACACGCTCGACCTGGTCCTCGACGCGGTCTCGCGTGAGGCGCCGGTGCTCGAGGTGGCCGTGAGCGGCGACCTCGACGGATGGGTGCGGTGGACGCTGACGCCGGTCGACGGCGACACCCGCACCGACTTCGCCCAGGAGGTCGTCGTGACAGGCGCGCTCGCGGTGTCGTCGTACGTCGCCCGTCCGCTGCTGACCTGGAACCACCACCGGATGATGCGCGGCTGCGAGCAGGGCCTGCGCGACCGGCTCAGCGTGGGGCGTTAGCGCCGGCCCGGGCCCGCTGCTTCTCGACGAACCGGGTGCCGGACCGGAGGATGAACGCCGGCGACAGCCGGCCGAGGCGCCACGCGATCCGGGCCTGCACGGGCTCGACCACCATCGCCCGGTTCGCGGCGACCGCCGCCAGCACCTTGCGGGCCAGGTGGTCCGGGTCGACCGGCCGCTTGATGCCCTGGCCCTTGAGGAAGTAGTCGCGTCCCCTGACCGGTCCCAGCTCGCCCTTGTCGAGGATCGGCGTGTCGACCGCTGCCGGGCAGACGACGGTGACGCCCACGTGTCGGGAGGCAGCCTCGGTGCGCAGCGCGAGGGACAGCCCGACCACGGCGTGCTTGGTCATGACGTACGACGTCAGCAGCCCGGCCGCCATCAGACCACCCATCGATGCCGTGTTGACGATGTGCCCGCCGCCCTGGGCGATCATCTGCGGATACACCGCGTGCACCCCGTGCACGACGCCGCGGAGGTTGACGTCGATGATCGCGTTCCACTGGTCGAGGGTCAGGTCCTCGGTGTCGCCGAGCAGGCTGATCCCGGCGTTGTTGAACATCAGGTCGATCCGGCCGTGGTCGGCCACGACGTCGTCCACGGCTGCCCGCACCTCGGCGGCCGAGGTGACGTCCACCCGCCGCGCGACCGCCGTACCGGGGCCCACGGCCGCGGCCGCCACGGACGACGCCGCGTCGAGGTCGAGGTCGGCGCAGACGACGTACGCGCCCTCGGCGACCAGCGCCCGGACGAGGGCCGCTCCGATTCCCGACCCGCCGCCGGTGACGATGGCGGTCGTCACGCCGTCGGCGTCGAGGTCGGCCACCACCACGCGGTGCCCCGCCGCCGCGAGCACGGCGGCCGTCGCCGCCCCGATGCCGGACGCTCCGCCGACGACCACGCACACCTGGGGATCCGCCACGGTTTTCCTCCACTCGTTTGTTGACACCCGTCTGGGTCTGTTGACACGTGTCAAATGGGTCCCTAACGTGACGCCCATCACCGGGCGGTGTCAAGGAGGAATGTGATGAGCGGTCCCACCGTCGCCGTGATCGGCGCAGGCATCAGCGGTCTGACGATGAGCAAGATGCTGAGCGACTACGGCCTCGACTTCACGACGTACGAGGCGTCCGACCGGATCGGCGGCAACTGGGCCTTCGGCAACCCCAACGGCCACAGCAGCGCCTACCGCTCGCTGCACATCGACACCTCGAAGCACCAGCTGTCCTTCAAGGACTACCCCATGCCCGACGACTACCCGGACTTCCCGCACCACACCCAGGTCAAGGAGTACCTCGAGGGCTACGCCGCCGCGTTCGACCTCAACGCCCGCATCGAGTTCGAGAACGGGGTGCTGTCCGCCGAGCGGCTGCCCGACGGGGGGTGGCGGCTGGAGACCGGGCGCACCGGCACCCGGTACGCCGACGTCCTGGTCGTCGCCAACGGCCACCACTGGGACCCGCGCTTCGCCGACAAGCCCGGCGAGTTCACCGGCCTGACGATGCACTCGCACCACTACATCGACCCTCAGGACCCGCACGACCTCACCGGCAAGCGGATCCTGATCATCGGCATCGGCAACAGCGCCGCGGACATCGCGGTCGAGCTGTCCAGCCGGACCCTGCGGAACGAGGTCGTGCTCTCGACCCGCTCCAGCGCCTGGATCGTCCCGAAGTACTTCGGCGGCAAGCCGGCCGACAAGTACTACCGGACCTCGCCGTACGTCCCCTACGCGTGGCAGCGGAAGCTCGTGCAGATCATGCAGCCGCTCACCGCCGGCCGCCCCGAGGACTACGGGCTGCCGACGCCCAACCACAAGTTCTTCGAGGCGCACCCGACCCAGTCCGTCGAGCTGCCGCTCCGGCTCGGCTCCGGTGACCTCCGGGCGAAGGGCGACATCGAGCGGTTCGACGGCCGGACGGTCCACTTCGCCGACGGCACCGCGGAGGACTTCGACGTCGTCCTGCACGCGACGGGCTACAACATCACGTTCCCGTTCTTCGACCCCGCGTTCCTGAGCGCGCCGGAGAACCACCTCCGCCTCTTCAAGCGGATCTTCAAGCCCGGCCTCGACGACCTCGCGTTCGTCGGCTTCGCGCAGGCCACGCCGACGCTCTTCCCGTTCGTGGAGTGCCAGACCCGGCTGGTCGCGGCCTGGCTGGTCGGGCAGTACTCCCCGCCGGACGTCAGCCGGATGGAGGAGGTGATCACCGCCGACGAGCAGAAGTACACCGCGCACATGGTCCAACGGCCGCGGCACACCCAGCAGCTCGACTACTTCCTCTACGAGCACGACCTGCGGGCGCGGGAGATCCCGGCCGGCCGGAAGCGCGCAGCGGCCGGCGGCCCGACCGCGCCGAGCGGCCGGACGCCCGACTCCGTGCCGGCCGGAGCAATCCGGTGAGCGACGAGCGCCCATGGGCGCGCCTGGTCGACCGGCGCAGCGTCAATCGCGGCGACGTGCGGCGCGCGGGCCTGCTGCGCGCGTTCGACGAGCTGCTCCGCGAGCAGACGCTGGAGGAGGTCAACGTCGCCGAAGTCTCGCGGCGGGCGGGGGTCACCCGGTCGGCGTTCTACTTCTACTTCGAGAGCAAGGCCGCGGCGGTGATGGCCCTCATGGCCGAGCTGTACGACGACGCGTCCGATGCCACCGACCTGCTGGTCAAGGCGGAGGGTGATCGGGAGCCCCGGATCCGCCGCGTCATCACCACCCTGTTCGACTCCGTCGAGCGGACGCCGCACACCTACCGGGCGCTGCTGGAGGCGCGTGCCACCAGCACGAGCGTCCGGGAGATCTGGGAGGCGGGGCGTGCCGACTTCGCGGGGATGGTCGCGGAGATGATCACCCGGGAGCGGGCGGCCGGCAACGCGCCGGACGGTCCCGATCCCGCCGCACTGGCCGCGGTGCTGCTCGACCTCAACGACCACGCGGTCGAGCGCCACGCGCTCGGCACCGGCCCGGCGCGCGAGCGGCACATCGACGCGCTGACCCACGTCTGGCTGCAGAGCATCTACGGCACCGACGGGGGCACCCCTTGAGCACGACCTCGGCCTTCACCTTCCTCTCCGGCGGCGTCAGCTGCGCGGCCACGCACTACCGCGCGACGTCGGACGCGGGTCTCGACGGCGACGGTCGGGGGAGCGCCGGCCGCCCGGTCGTCGTACTCGCGCACGGCCTGGCGGGCACCCAGGACTCCGGCCTCGCGCCGTTCGCCGAGGCGTTCGCCGCGGCGGGCCTGGACGCCGTGACCTTCGACTACCGCGGGTTCGGCGCCAGCGCGGGCGAGCCCCGGCAGACCGTGTCGGTCGCCGGCCAGGTCGCCGACCTCGCAGCGGCCGTCGACGCGGCCAAGGCGCTCGACGGGGTCGACCCGGCACGGGTCGTGCTCTGGGGCATCTCGCTCGGCGGCGGGCACGTCGTCAGCGTGGCGGCCGATCGCGCGGACGTCGCCGCCGTGGTCTCGGTCGTGCCGCTCGTCGACGGGATCGCGGCGGCGCGGCTCGCCGTACGCCACCACCGGCCGGCCCAGCTGCTCGCCGCGACCGGCCGCGGCATGGTCAGCGCCGCCCGCCGTCGTACGGGCCGGGGTCAGGTCCTGGTGCCCGTGGTCGCCCGACCCGGGGAGGTCGGCGCCCTGACCCTGCCCGGCGCCTACGAGGACTACCTCTCGATCGCCGGGCCGACCTGGCGCAACGAGGTCGCTGCCGAGGTGACGATGGAGCTCGGCGGACGGGCCCCGGCCAAGGACGCAGCGCGGATCAGGGTGCCGTGGCTGGTGCAGATCGCCGACGCCGACCGGAGCGCGCCACCGCACGCCGCCGCCAAGGCGGCCTCCGCCGGCCGCGCGGAGGTCCGCCACTACCCGGCCGACCACTTCGACCTCTTCCCCGGCAAGCCGTGGCACGACGCCGCGGTGCGCCACGCCGTCGCGTTCCTCACCCGTCACCTGTCCCTGGAGCTCGCCCGTGCCTGAGTCCGCCAATCCGGAGACCGTCCGCGACCTGCTGCTCGCCCATGCGGCGAGCGGCGACGTCGGCCTCGCGTTCGAGGACCGCACCTGGACCTGGCAGGAGTACGTCGCCGCCGGTGCCGCACGGGCCCACGTGCTCCGCGGGCTGCTCGACGCGGACCGCCCGCCCCACGTGGGTGTCCTGATGGAGAACACGCCCGAGATGGCGATGGCCGTGGCGGCCGGCGCCATCGGGGGGCACGTCACGGCGGGGATCAACGCGACCCGTCGCGGGGCGGGCCTGGCCGCCGACATCGCCCGTGCGGACTGTCAGGTCCTGCTCACCGACAGCGAGCACCGGCCGCTGCTCGACGGCCTCGACCTCGGCATCCGGGTCATCGACACCGACGGCGACCAGTGGCGGGAGATGGTCGCCGCGGCACCGCGAGCCACGGACGGGTTCCCTGACGTCGGGACGTTCGACACGTTCATGCTGATCTTCACCTCGGGCACGAGCGGCGACCCGAAGGCGGTCCAGGTGTCGCACTTCATGGTGCTCGTCGCCGGCACCATGCTCGCCGAACGGTTCTCGCTCACGGCCGATGACGTCTGCTACTGCGCCATGCCGCTCTTCCACAGCAACGCGATCGCGGCGGGCTTCGGGCCGGCCGTGGCGGCGGGTGCCACCCTGGCGCTGGCCCGGCGGTTCAGCGCGAGCTCGTTCCTCGATGACGTGCGGAGGTTCGGCGCGACGTACCTCAACTACGTCGGCAAGCCGCTCGCCTACGTGCTGGCCACGCCCGAGCAGCCCGACGATGCGGACAACCCGCTCCGGGTCGCGTTCGGCAACGAGGCGTCCGACCGTGACATCGCTGAGTTCGGCCGCCGGTTCGGGTGCGTCGTGTGGGACGGCTTCGGGTCGACGGAGAACGCCGTCATCGTGACCCGGGTGCCGGAGACCCCGCCCGGGTCGATCGGTCAGCCGATGGACGGAGTCGCCGTCTACGACCGGGCGACGATGACCGAGTGCCCGCGCGCCGTCTTCGACGAGACCGGTCGCGTCGCGAACCTCGACGACTGCGTCGGCGAGCTGGTCAACACGACGGGAGGCGGGTTCTTCGCCGGCTACTACAACGACGAGGCGGCGACCCAGGAGCGGATGGCGGGTGGGCTGTACTGGTCCGGGGACCTCGCCTACCGGGACGACGACGGGTTCGTCTACCTCGCCGGCCGCACCTCCGACTGGCTCAGGGTGGACGGCGAGAACCTCGCCACCGCCCCGATCGAACGGTTGCTGCTGCGGCACGACGCGATCAGCCAGGTCGCCGTGTACGGCGTCCCCGACCCGCAGGTCGGCGACCAGGTCATGGCGGCGGTCGTGCTCCGGGACGACGCGTCGCTGGGACCCGAGGAGCTCGCGGACTTCCTGGCAGCACAACCGGACCTCGGGTCGAAGGCCTGGCCGCGGTTCGTGCGGATCGCCCGCGCGCTGCCGAGCACGGCGACGAACAAGGTGCTCAAGAGGGAGCTGGCCGCGGAGGCGACTGACACCACGGATCCGGTGTGGGTGCGCGGCGAGCGGGACCGCGGCTACGGGGTCATGACACCTTCCGTGCTGTGACGAACATTGCACCGAGGTAGCGATTGACGAGAACCGCCCGGAACGGCTGGGATCGTCGGATAACTTCAGCGCGTGGGAGGCGTCGGGAGGGTCGGAGGGACCAAGGGCGTCGTCATCTTGGCGACGCTCGTTGTCATCGCGGTGCTGACCACCGCTCTCGCCGGGGCCCGCGATCCGAGCGCGTCGGCGGCCCGGACAGGGTCCGAGGCACTCGGCCGGCCGAACGTCGTCCTCATCCTCACCGACGACATGCGGGCCGACGAGCTCCGCTACCTGCCGAAGACGCGGCGACTGCTCGTCGACCAGGGCGTCCGCTTCACCAACGCGCTCTCACCGCACCCGATGTGCTGCCCGGCGCGGGCCGAGCTGGTCACCGGGCAGTACGGCCAGAACAACGGGGTGCGGCACAACACCGGCCGTTGGGGCGGCGCCAAGCGGCTGCGCAACATCGACGACAACGTCGGTCGGTGGCTGCAGGTGGCGGGCTACCGGACGTCGTACCACGGGAAGTTCCTGAACGGCTACGAGCGCCTCCGCCCCCGGCGCAAGCCGGCGGGGTGGAACATCTGGGACACCCAGCTGGGCGGCATCTACTCGTACTCGTGGGCGCGCTTCTTCAACCGTGACCAGGTCCGCCACGAGTACCCCACGCTGACGATGACCAAGCGCACCAACGCCGCGCTCGACCGCTTCGCTGACACGCGGGCGCCGTTCTTCACGGTCGTCAACCACGTGGCGCCGCACGTGACGCTGTCCCGGCCGTGGAGGCCGCGGTGGCAGGCCAAGTACGACGACGCCTACCGCCGCGTGCGACCGCCCTCGTTCCGCTCCCCGTCGTTCAACGAGCAGCGGATCGGCGACCTCCCGCGTGGCCTCCGGGGCCCGAAGGTCGACCCGACCCGCGTCCGGAACCTGTTCCGCGCGCGGGTCCGGTCGCTCCGCTCGGTCGACGACGCGGTGGCCGCCACGGTGCGCCGGCTGCAGCGGCTCGGGGAGCTCGACAACACCTACGTGATCTTCACGTCCGACAACGGCTACGCCCTGGGCGAGCACCGGCTGTCGTCGAAGAACTACCTGTTCGACGAGATCCTCGAGGTGCCGATGGTGATCCGCGGCCCGGGCTTCGCGCCGGGCACGGTCGACAGGACCCCGGTCACGCTCGTCGACCTGATCGCGACGTTCGTGGACTGGGCGGGCGCGACGCCCGGCCACCCTCTCGACGGCACCAGCATCGAGCGGCTCCGTGACGACGGGCGGCGCCTGGCGCGCGACACGATCCTGATCCAGACGGGCGACCAGATCGCCGACTCCACCCCTGGGTGGGACTACCGCGGGGTCACCACCCCGCGCTACCTGTTCGGCTACCGCGCGGGCAAGACCGGCACCGGCATCCTGTTCGACCGTGAGCGCGACCCCCACGCCCTGCGCAACCGGTTCTGGGACCGCGACTACCGAGCGATCCGGCGCGAGCTGACCGCCCGAACCCGGATCCTGTCGCGCTGCGCCGGGGCCAGGTGCAACCGGGTCTCCGGCCCCCTTCCCCCGCCCCGCTGACCCGCGAAGTGTCAGCGTTGGTCGCGCGAAGTGTCAGGGTTGGTCGCGCGAAGTGTCCGTCTTGGCTGTTCGAGGTGTGACGCCTCGGCAGACCAACCGTGACACTTCGGCTGACCAACCCTGACACTTCGGCGGGATTCAGCTGGCGCGGTTCATGGCCCGGACGCCGATCCAGAGGCCGAGGACGCCGACGATGACGGAGCCGGCCAGACCGGCGGCGATGGTGTCCATCGGGTAGTCACCGGCGAAGAGTGCGCGCTCGGCGTCGACGATGTAGCGCAGCGGGTTGAGGTCGGCGGCGGTCTGCAGCCAGCCCGGGGCGCCGTCGAGGGGGAGCAGGACGCCGGCGAGCAGGAGGAGCGGGAAGATCGCCGTCTGCTGCACGGTCCAGAACACCCAGGCCTGGTCCTTCGCGGCCACGGCGAGCGCCAGGCTGAGCGCGCCGAGCCCGACGCTGAAGGGCACCAGCACCACGATGCCGCCCACGATGCCGACGACGTGCACGTCGAACGCGAAGGGCGCCACCGCGAGCACGATCACCAGGGTCTGGAGCACGAGCGGCACCATCTCCCGCAGCGACTTGCCGATCAGCAGCGCCGAGCGGCGGACCGGCGAGACGAGCAGTCGCTCGAACGAGCCGCTCACGATCTCCTCGCTGAGGTTCGCACCGGTGAAGGAGGCGCTCATCAACGCCGTCATCGACACGATCCCCGGTACGAACCACTGCAGCGCCGAGCCGGTCGGGGTCTCGGGAAGGAGCGGCGCGAACAGCGCGAGGAACACCAGCGGCTGGACCATCGCGAACAGGACCGAGGCCGGGTTGCGGAGCACCGGCATCAGCTCGCGGGCGAACACGTTGCCGATGTCGGCCACGATGCCGACCGGTGAGGCGGCGACCGCCGTACGACGAACCGACGCGGCGGGCGCTGCGTCGCGGACCTGGGTGATCTCGATGGTCATGCTGCTGCTCCTTCGTTCTGGTCGCCGGCGATGTCGGCGGCGTCGACCGCACTGGCGGTCTCGTTGGACTCACGCAGGCTGCGACCGGTGAGGTTGAGGAAGACGTCGTCGAGCGTCGGCCCGACGACCTCGAGTCGGGTGACCGGCGTCCCGGCCGCCGCGAGGTCCGCGACCAGGCCGGGAGCAGCGTCCCTGCCGAACGGCGCGCGGACGCTGACCACGGTGTCGGTGACCGTGACGTGCGCACCGGGGATCCGGTCGGCGCCGGCGGCCCCGGCCATCGCGTGGGCGGCGGAGCCGAACTCCAGCGACACCAGGTCGCCGAGCGAGGACTTCAGCGCAGCCGCGGTGTCGTCGGCGATCGTCCGGCCGTGGTCGATCACGATGACCCGACCCGCGAGCGCGTCCGCCTCCTCCAGGTAGTGCGTCGTCAGCACGATCGTGGTGCCGAGCTTGGCGTTGAGGCGCCGCACCTGCTCCTGCAGGTTCACCCGGTTCTGCGGGTCGAGCCCGGTGGACGGCTCGTCCAGGAACAGGATCGCCGGCTCCTGCACGAGGCCGATCGCCACGTCGAGCCGCCGCCGCTGGCCGCCGGACAGCCGGGACACGGGCCGGTCGGCGTGCTCGGTGAGGTCGAAGGCGTCGAGCAGCTCGTCGGTCCGGGACCGGGCGTCGCGCCGGGACAGGCCATGGGCGCGGGCCTGGCTGAAGAGCTCGTCGCGACCGCGGTACTGGTGACCGGCGGCGTTGCCCTGACCGACGTACCCGATCGAGCGCCGGACGGCAGCGCGGTCGCGGGTGACGTCGTACCCGGCGACCTCGGCGGTGCCGGCCGTCGGCGCGATCAGCGTCGTCAGCATCCGCAGGGTCGTGGACTTGCCGGCCCCGTTGGGACCGAGGAACGCGACCAGCTCGCCGGGCGCGATCTCGAGGTCGAGACCGCGCCCGGCCTCGATCGTCTGCTTGTTCCGCGTGTAGTGGCGGGTGAGTCCGACGGTCCGGATCACCGGCTTCTTCTCGTGGTTTCTCATGACCCCTACGCTAGGAATCATTGAGGTCAGTTATTGACCGCAATGAGAATCAAGGTGGAGACATGAGCACGAGTGCCCGGATGCTGCGGCTGCTGTCCCTCCTCCAGACCCACCGGTTCTGGTCGGGCGGGGAGCTGTCCGAGCGGCTCGAGGTGAGCCCGCGAACCTTGCGCCGCGACGTCGACCGGCTGCGCGACCTCGGGTACGACGTCGACGCGGTGCGCGGGGTCGCCGGCGGCTACCAGCTCCGGGCCGGGTCGAACCTGCCGCCGCTGCTCCTCGAGGACGAGGAGGCGGTGGCGATCGCCGTCGGGCTGCGCTCGACCGCGGGTGGCCACGTCGGCGGCCTCGAGGAGACGTCGGTCCAGGCGCTGACCAAGGTGATCGCACTCATGCCGCCGCGGCTGCGCCGCCGGATGGACGCCCTCAAGACCCAGACCGACGCGCTGCCCTGGTCGGGTGGTCCGGTCATCGACGCCGGCGTGCTGACGGGTCTCGCCCAGGCCTGCCGCGACGACGAGCTCGTGGCCTTCGACTACGCCGCAGCCGACGGTACGGCGACCGGCCGGCGGGTCGAGCCGCACCGCCTGGTCAACCTCGGCCGGCGCTGGTACCTCGTGGCGTACGACCGCGACCGGCAGGACTGGCGGACCTTCCGGGTCGACCGGGTCCGCGGCACCCCCCAGCTGACCGGGCAGCGCTTCCGGCAGCGGGAGCTGCACGGAGGCGACGCCATCGCCTTCGTCAAGACCGGCCTGCGGTCACAGCCGCAGCGGCACCAGGTGCGGGTCCGGCTGGCCGCCCCCGCCGACCAGGTCGAGGCGCTGATGGGCCGGTGGGGCAGCGTCGAGCCGATCTCCGACGGTGACGAAGGGGAGTGCCGGATGACGCTCAACACCGACACCCTCGACTGGCCGGTGATGATCCTGGCGAACCTCGACTGCGCCTTCACGGTCGAGGGACCCGCCGAGCTGGGGGAGCTCCTCGAGCGGGTCGGCCGGCGCTTCGTCAGATCCGCGGCACCACGCGGGTGAGCAGCTCGCCCATCCGGGTGGCGGCCGAGCGTCCCGCATCGAGGACCTCGGCGTGGTCGAGCGGCGCGCCGCTCATCCCGGCAGCCAGGTTGGTGACGAGGCTGATCCCGAGGATCTCCATCCCGGCCTCGCGGGCGGCGATCGCCTCGAGGGTGGTGCTCATCCCGGCGAGGTGACCGCCGATGGCGCGCACCATGCCGATCTCGGCCGGGGTCTCGTAGTGCGGTCCGGGGAACTGCACGTAGACGCCCTCGTCGAGGCTCGGGTCGATCTCCTTGCACACGGCGCGCAGCCGGGCGGAGTACAGGTCGGTGAGGTCGACGAAGTTCGCGCCGAAGAGCGGGGAGGCGCCGGTGAGGTTGATGTGGTCGCTGATCAGCACCGGCGTTCCCGGCGTCCACGTCTCCTTGAGGCCACCGCACCCGTTGGTGAGCACGATCGCGCGGCACCCGGCCGCGGCCGCCGTACGAACGCCGTGGACGACGGCGGCGACGCCACGCCCCTCGTAGTAGTGCGTGCGGCTGAGGAACACCAGAAGGCGGCACTCGCCCCCTGCGCTTGACGTGACGACCGAGCGGACCTTGCCGGAGTGGCCGGCGACCGCAGCCGCGCTGAAGCCGGGCAGGTCGGTCACGTCGATCTCGGCCGTCGTCTCGCCGAGCATGTCCGCCGCCGGGAGCCAACCCGATCCGAGGACCAGGGCGATGTCGTGCCGGGCGACGCCGGTCAGCTCCGCGAGGCGGACGGCCGCCTGTTGGGCGAGGTCGTACGGCGAGGGCTCGTCGGTCACGAACGGTGACTCTAGATGATCACCACTCGGCGATCAGCGCCAGCGGGACGTAGCCGTGCCGGACCCGCTGCGGGTGGTTGCCGACCTGCAGGAACGCGAGCTCCTCACCGGTCTCCGTGTCCAGCACCGCGACCGCGTCGCTCTCGCTCAGCGAGATCCAGCAGGTGTCCCGGAGACCCTCGGTCGTCCAGTACGGCTTCCCGTAGTCGTGGCCGGTCGTCGTCTCGTCGTAGTACGTCGCCTGCCCGGTGCCGATGTCGACGAGGGCGGCGTAGTCGTCCATCGTGCCGGCGACGCACAGCGTCTCGCCGTCGCGGTCGATCGACAGCCCGTGGTGGGCCGAGTCGTTGACGTAGAGGTCGCGCGGCATCGTCGGCACCCGGTTGTCCAGGTTGACGATCCCGAGCACCCGGCCGGTGGTCGGCTCGGGAACGCCCTGGAGCGTGTAGTCGGTCGTCCCGTTGATGTCGGGAGCCTGGGTGTCGAACTTGACGTAGCCGTGGAAGAACGAGACCTGGAAGTAGAGGAAGCGGGAGCCGGGTGCGATCGCCATCGGGCGCACCGCGCTGCTCATGTGCGGGAAGCCCGCCTCCTCGAGCTCGTGCCCGATCTCCCAGCGCTTGACGATCTTGAAGTCCGAGGAGCGCACGACCTGGAACCACCGGTCGCCCTTGATCGGGTCACCCAGCGGGTCGAACAGGGCGTCGAGCTCCTCCGTGCCGTCGCCAGGCGTGTAGACCCGGCCGATCGAGGCGTGGAAGATCTGGCCGCCCGACCGCGTGTAGTTGCTCTCGTGCGGGGTCTCGCCGGAGGGGAAGACCCGCAGTCGATCGCCCATCTTGACCGGGGTGCCGTCCGCCAGCGTCTGGTCGACCATGGCGTACTCGATGACCTGGCGGGACGTCGAGTCCGAGACCAGGAGCCGCAGCCCGTCGGGGGAGAGACCCATGTGGTCGGTGCGGAAGCCGTCCATCTGCTGCTCCCGGACGATGGCGCCGGGGAGGCCCAGGCTCGCCCGTCGGATGTTGACCCAGACGACGTCGGCGAAGCTGGGGCGGGACACGGCGAGGAACCGGCCGTCGCGCGTCGTGAACATGTCGTCGACGAACTGGTCGTGCCCTTCGCCCGGCCCGACCCGGATCGCGAGGAAGAGCGCGAGCTTGACCGGATTCAGCTGGATGTCCCTGATCTCCTGGGCCCGGTCCGGGATCAGGTTGATGCCACGTTTCAGCACCTTGAGCGAGCGAGCGTCGACGACGCTGGCGGTGCCGTCCCAGTTGTTGCCGACCCACATCACGTCGCGCAGGCCCGGGGCGCTCGCGGCGACGGCGCCACGGGGAGGAGCGAGGTCGGCGGTCGGTGCGGGCGCAGCAGGTGCGCTCTGCGCTGGTACGACGAACGCGGCGATCGCGGCGGCGAGGGCGCAACCGGCGGTGGCGAGGCGGTGGGTCAGGGGCACGCGTGCCCAACGATCCGCGACCGGTGAGGGTCACGGCCTTCAGGTCGGGTGACCTAGAGACCCGACGAGCGACACGGCCGGCGGCGGAGCGCAGCCACGTAGTCATCGGGCGCGTCGGCCGCCTCGGCAGCGTCGGCGAGCACTCCGAGGTACGACGCCGAGGGCAGGCCGCCCTCGTAGGCGTCGAGCACGTAGGTCCAGGCGACGACCGAGCCGGTGAGCGTCGCGACCCGGACCTTCGTCTTCCGGTAGAGCCCGGAGTCCGCCGACTCCCACTCGTCGAGGACGGGCTCGTCCTGCAGGCTCACGTCGTACAGCGCGACGAAGACCTGCTCGAGCGGGTCCTGCACGATCGTCGCGAGCGCGCCGTCCCAGCCGTGCTCCTCGCCGCCGAAGGTCAGCCGCCAGCCGGTGAGCCAGCCCGTTGTCTGGAGCGGGGAGTGGGGACACCGCTCGCCCATGCGGATCGGGTCGAGGTTCGTCCCGTAGGCGGCGTACGACGTCACGGGCACAGGCTAGAGCGGCACCCGTCAGTAGCTGAGCAGCAGGTCGTTGTTAGGGGTGGCGACCGAGCACAGGATCACGATGCAGGTCCGCTCGGTGCCGCTGATCTTGTCCTTCGTGGTGTTGGCGAGGACCGCCGCCGAGACGGCGCTCGGCGAGGCGCTCGGGTGGGTCGTGAGGTACTGAGCGGCGACCCCGACCACGTGGGGTGTGGCCATCGAGGTCCCGCTGATCGTGTTGGATCCGTTGTTCAGCCAGGCCGACGTGATGTCGACGCCGGGCGCGAACAGGTCGACGCAGCTGCCCTTGTTGGAGAACGAGGCGCGAGCGTCGTTCCGGTCGCTGGCCGCCACGGTGAGCGCCTCGGCCGTGCGGGCCGGGGACCGGCGGCAGGCGTCGGCGTTCTCGTTGCCCGCGGCAACTGCCATCGTCACGCCGTCAGCGATGACCCGACGGACCGCGCTGTCCAGCGTCGCCGAGGCGCTGCCGCCCAGGCTCATGTTCGCCACCGCGGGCGCGCCGGCCTGGTGGTGGCCGACGATCCAGTCGAGCCCCGCGATCACGCCGGCGGTGCTGCCGGAGCCGCCGCAGCCGAGGACGCGCACCGCGATCAGGTGAACGCTCTTGGCCACTCCGTACGCCGACCCGCCGATGGTGCCGGCCACGTGCGTGCCGTGTCCGTTGCAGTCCGTCGCGTTCGTGTCGCCGTCGACGGTGTCGATCCCGCTGGACGCGCGACTGCCGAAGTCCGGGTGGGTCGTCTGGATCCCCGTGTCGACCACGTAGGCGTCCACGCCCGCGCCGGTCGGCCCGTAGGTGTAGGAGTTGTCGAGCGGCAGGTTGCGCTGGTCGATCCGGTCGAGGCCCCAGCTCGGCGTCGGTGCCTGGGTGTCGCTGATGCGGACGCCGCGGTCGAGCTCGACACGCTGCACGCGGGCATCGCCGCGGAGCAGGGCGACGAGGGCCTCCGGCACGGAGGCGGCGAAGCCGTTGATGGCGTGCCGGTAGACGTGGGTGACCTCTCCGCGGCCGCCGAGGATGGCGCGCGCCGCCGATCCGGGGTCGGCCGACGGCGCCAGCGTGACGATCACGTTGACCGCCGGTGCGGCGTTGGCCGGCGGGGCGGGAGTGGCGACCAGGCCGGCGACCACGAGCGCGCAGGCGAGAAGCAGGGGACGAACTCGAGACACGGGAGCGCTCCTTCGAGAAGTGCCGGCGGCCCGGGGACGTCGCCGACTCTCCTGCGCACTCTGCCTCGCAACCGCGGGGAGCACAAGCGCCGGGGCGCCCACTACGCTGGCGCCCGTGACCCACTTCGATGTCCTCGTTCTCGGTGCCGGCCCTGGTGGCTACGTCGCCGCCATCCGCGCAGCCCAGCTCGGCAAGTCCGTCGCCGTGGTGGAGGAGAAGTACTGGGGCGGTGTCTGCCTCAACGTGGGCTGCATCCCCTCGAAGGCGCTGCTCCGCAATGCCGAGATCGCGCACATCATCACCCACGAGAAGGCCACGTTCGGCATCTCCGGTGACGCGACGATGGACTTCGGCACCACCCACGCGCGCAGCCGCAAGGTGGCCGATGCCAGCGCCAAGGGCGTGCACTACCTGATGAAGAAGAACAAGATCACCGAGATCGACGGCTGGGGCACGCTCACCGGCCCGAAGGCGATCGACGTGGCCAAGAACGGCCAGACCTCGTCGTACACCTTCGACAACCTGATCATCGGCACGGGCGCGACGGTGCGCCTGGTCCCGGGCGTCACGCTGAGCGAGAACGTGGTGACCTACGAGGAGCAGATCCTCACCGACCAGCTGCCGTCGTCGGTCATCATCGGCGGCTCCGGTGCGATCGGCGTCGAGTTCGCCTACGTGCTGAAGAACTTCGGGGTCGACGTCACCATCGTCGAGTTCCTCGACCGGATGGTCCCCACCGAGGACGCCGACGTCTCGAAGGAGCTCTCCCGCCAGTACAAGAAGCTCGGCGTCAACGTGCTCCTCTCGACCGCGGTCAAGAGCGTCGAGGACACCGGCTCGGGGGTGAAGGTCACCGTCGCGCCGGCCGGGGGTGGCGAGGAGGAGGTCCTGTCCGCCGACAAGTTCCTCGCTGCGTTCGGGTTCGCCCCGCGCGTCGAGGGCTACGGCCTCGAGGCCGCCGGCGTCAAGCTGACCGACCGGGGCGCGATCGAGGTCGACGCCCGCGGCCGCACCAACGTCGACGGCGTCTACGCGATCGGCGACTGCACCGGCAAGCTGATGCTGGCGCACACCGCCGAGGCGATGGGCGTGGTCGCCGCCGAGACGATCGCCGGCGCCGAGACCATGGAGATCAACTTCGACATGATCCCGCGGGCGACCTTCTGCCAGCCCCAGATCGCGTCGTTCGGCTACTCCGAGCAGCAGGCCAAGGACAAGGGCTACGACGTCAAGACGTCCTCGTTCCCCTTCTCCGCCAACGGCAAGGCCCGGGGCATGGCCGAGGGGGTCGGCTTCGTGAAGATCGTCGCCGACGCCGAGCACAACGAGATCCTCGGGGCGCACATGATCGGGCCCGAGGTCACCGAGCTGCTGCCGGCGCTCACCCTCGCGCAGCAGTGGGACCTCACGGCCGACGAGGTCGCGCGGAACGTCTTCGCGCACCCGACCCTGTCGGAGGCCATGAAGGAAGCGATCGAGGGCATCGCCGGCCACATGATCAACCTGTAGGCGGCCGCCGGGTGGCCGGCGCCCTCGGCCTCCGCCTGCTGCAACAATGACCGCCATGTCTCGCGTGGTGATCATCGGCGGCGGTCCCGGCGGCTACGAGTCGGCACTGGTCGCCGCACAGCTGGGGGCCGAGGTGACCGTCGTCGACACCGACGGCGTGGGTGGCTCGGCGGTGCTCACCGACTGCGTCCCGAGCAAGACCCTGATCGCGACCGCCGAGCTGATGACCGACATGGCGGAGGCCGCCGAGCTCGGCATCGAGTCGCGCGACCACCAGGGCGACCTCAGCACGACGCTCGAGGTCGACCTGGCGAAGGTCAACGCCCGGGTCAAGCGCCTCGCGGCCGACCAGTCCGCCGACATCGCGAGTCGGCTCGAGCGCGACGGGGTGCGCGTCGTCCGCGGGCGCGGGCGCCTCGACGGCTCCGGCGGCGTGACCGCGGAGCTCGCCGACGGCGGCACGGAGACACTGGCGGCTGACGCGGTCCTCGTCGCCACCGGCGCCGCTCCCCGCACGCTGCCGAGCGCCGTGCCGGACGGTGAGCGGATCCTGACCTGGGAGCAGGTCTACGACCTCACCGAGGTGCCCAGCGAGCTGATCGTGGTCGGCTCCGGCGTGACGGGCGCCGAGTTCGCCAGCGCCTACCTCGCCCTCGGGATCCCGGTGACCCTGGTGTCGTCCCGCGACCGGGTGCTGCCCGGCGAGGACGCCGACGCCGCCCAGGTGCTCGAGGACGTCCTCACCCGCCGAGGGATGAAGGTGTTGGGGCAGTCGCGGATGGAGTCGGTGACCCGCGCCGGCGACGTCGTGACCGTCCGGCTCACCGACGGCCGCGAGGTGCAGGGCTCGCACTGCATCCTGGCGCTCGGCTCGATCCCCAACACGGCCGGGCTCGGCCTGGAGGACGCCGGCGTGATCACCGACGACGGCGGCTTCGTCAAGGTCGACCGGGTGTCGCGTACGTCGGCCCGCGGCGTGTACGCCGCCGGCGACTGCACCGGCGTTCTCATGCTGGCCTCGGTCGCGGCGATGCAGGGGCGGATCGCCATGTGGCACTTCCTCGGGGATGCGGTGGCGCCCCTCGACCTCAAGCAGGTCTCGTCGAACGTCTTCACCGCCCCCGAGATCGCCACCGTCGGCTGGTCCCAGCGCGCCATCGACGCCGGCGAGATCCAGGCCGAGACGGTGATGCTCCCGCTGAGCGGCAACCCGCGCGCCAAGATGCAGGGCGTGCAGGACGGCTTCGTGAAGCTCTTCTGCCGGCCCGGCACCGGCATCGTCGTCGGTGGAGTCGTGGTCGGGCCGCGCGCCAGCGAGCTGATCCACCCGGTGTCGCTGGCCGTCGCGGAGTCGATCACGGCCGACCAGCTCGCCCAGGCCTTCACGGTGTACCCCTCGATGAGCGGCTCGGTCGCCGAGGCGGCGCGTCGGCTCCATCACTTCTAGAGCCCGCCGACTTTCTGAAAGGCTCGGTGAGTTGAAAGGATGGCAGCCATGCGCGTGCATCTCGGTTGCGACCACGCCGGTCTCGAGCTCAAGAGCCACCTCACGGGATGGCTCACCGAGCACGGGTACGAGCCGGTCGACCACGGACCCTTCGTGTACGACGCTGTCGACGACTACCCCGTCTTCTGCCTGCGGGCGGCCGAGGGGGTGGCGGCGGACCGCGCGGCGGGACTCGACAGCCTCGGCGTCGTGATCGGCGGCTCGGGCAACGGCGAGCAGATCGCCGCCAACAAGGTCAAGGGGATCCGGGCCGCGCTCGCCTGGTCGGAGGACACCGCGTCCCTGGCTCGCGAGCACAACGATGCCTGGGTCGTCGCGGTCGGTGGCCGGATGCACACCCTCGACGAGATGACCCGGCTGGTCGAGGTCTTCCTCACCACCCCGTTCCCCGGCGACGAGCGGCACGTGCGGCGGATCGGCCAGATGGCCGACTACGAGACCACCGGCGAGCTGCCACCGCTCCCCGCCTCGGCCCAGCTGGCCCCTTCCGGGCCGGCCGACGATGCCTGAGGGCCACACCCTCCACCGGTTGGCCAACGAGCTCACCGAGGTGTTCGGTGACCAGCAGGTGCGGGTCGGCAGCCCCCAGGGGCGGTTCGCGGACGCTGCAGCCCAGCTCGACGGCACCGAGCTCCGCGACGCCGAGGCCTGGGGCAAGCACCTCTTCATCGGCTTCGGCGACGACCGGTTCATCCACGTCCACCTGGGCCTCTACGGCACGTTCGACGTGCACGACCTGGTGACCGAGGTCCCGCCCCCGGTCGGGCAGGTCCGGTTGCGCCTGGTCCGGGCGGACGGCAAGGCGTACGCCGACCTCCGCGGCGCCACCACCTGCTCGCTCGTCACCGCGGCCGAGCGGGACGCCGTGGTCGCCCGGACCGGTCCCGACCCGCTCCGTCCGGACGCCGACCCCGCCGCGGCGTGGGCGCGCATCCGGCGCAGCTCCGCCCCGATCGGCACCCTGCTGATGGACCAGACCGTTCTTGCCGGTGTCGGCAACGTCTACCGCGCCGAGCTGCTGTTCCGGCACCGGATCCACCCCCTGCGCCCCGGCCGGACGCTCCGGCCGGGCCAGTGGCAGGCGATGTGGGACGACCTCGTCGTGCTGATGGCCGAGGGCGTGCGCACCGGCACCATCGACACCGTCCGCCCCGAGCACACGCCCGAGGAGATGGGCCGGCCCCCACGGGACGACGACCACGGGGGAGAGGTCTACGTCTATCGCCGTACCGGCCAGCCGTGCCACGTCTGCGGGCGCGCGGTCCGCACCACCGTCCTCGGCGGCCGCAACCTGTTCTGGTGCACCCGCTGCCAGCCGATCTTCCGCTCGAGGGCGTCACGATGAACACGCGGAGGACGTTCCGGACGCTGAACACCGAGCTTTGGATCCTGGTCGCGCTCGCGGCGGTCTCGGTGGCCATCGTCGTCGGGGTCGGCATGTATCCGATGAACGTGCCGTTCACCGCGCTCAGCGTGCCGCTGGTGCTCGGCGCCCTGCTCCTGGGGCCGCGGCCGATGGTGTGGCTGCTCGTCTTCCTCATCGTGCTGCTCGTCATCGCCCAGATGCAGCAGCCGACCAGCACCCCGCGCCTGATCGCGGCGATGGTCGTCCTGATCGCGTTGTGCTTCGTCGCGCTGATCATCAACCTCCGGCGCAGCTCGCTCGGCATCGGCCTGCGCCGGGGAGAGTCGATGCTGGTCGACCTGCGCGACCGGATCCTGGCGCAGGCCACGATCCCGAAGCTGCCGCACAGCTGGCTGGTGGAGTCGGCCCTGTCCTCCGCCGGCGGATCGCCGTTCGCCGGCGACTTCGTCGTCGCCACCAAGCGGGCCGACGGGCGGCGGCTCGAAGTCGCCGTCGTCGACGTGTCCGGCAAGGGCGAGGCGGCGGGCACCCGGGCGCTGCAGCTCTCGGGGGCGATGGGAGGCCTGATCGGTGCGCTGCCGCCGTCCGAGTTCCTCCCCGCCGCCAACGACTACCTCCTCCAGCGCGACTGGGAGGAGGGGTTCGCCACCGCCGTGCACCTCTCGCTCGACCTGGTCACCGGCGAGTACGAGGTTCGCACCGCCGGGCACCCGCCCCCGGTCCATCGTCTTGCCGGGTCCGGCCGCTGGCACGCGATCCGCAGCGAGGGACCGGTGCTCGGTCTCATCGACGGGGTCTCGTACGACCCGGTCCGGGGCCGGCTCACGTCGGGAGACGTGCTGCTCCTCTACACCGACGGCATGGTCGAGGAACCGCGCCGCGACATCGACCTCGGCATCGACGAGATGCTGGGCGTCGCCGAGCACCTCTTCCGCAACTCCTTCGACGGACTCGCGGAAAGGCTGGTCGCCAAGGTCGGCTCGCGCGACGACGACCGGGCGCTGCTGCTGGTCCACCGCCGCTGACCGCGTCCACGAGGCTCGCTCGGTTGGGGCCGGGGGACTGCCGTGTGGCACCATGACACCCGCGTTTGCACGCGTGCGGATGTAGCTCAATGGTAGAGCCCCAGTCTTCCAAACTGGCTACGCGGGTTCGATTCCCGTCATCCGCTCCAAGGAGCCTCCGACGACCCGTCGGATGCCTCTTGGCGGGGCGTAGCGTAGTGGCTAGCGCGCCTGCTTTGGGAGCAGGAGATCGCAGGTTCGAGTCCTGTCGCCCCGACGCATCAATAGACATCCATGAAGGAGAACAAGCCTGTGAAGAGCGCCGTCGAGACCTTGAGCCCGACCAGGGCCAAGCTGACCGTCGAGGTGCCCTTCGAGGAGCTCAAGCCGAGCCTCGACGCGGCGTACCAGAAGATCGCCCAGCAGATCAACATCCCCGGATTCCGCCGTGGCAAGGTGCCGCCCGCGATCATCGAGCGCCAGTTCCCCGGCGCCGCGCGTGAAGAGGCACTCAACGACATCCTCGGCACCAAGTACGTCGAGGCCCTGCAGGAGAACGACCTCGTGCCGCTGGCGCAGCCCGAGGTCGAGGTCGTCAAGTACGACGACGACGGCCCCCTCGAGTTCACGGCCGAGGTCGACATCAAGCCTGAGATCACGCTGCCCGACACCGACGGTCTCGAGGCGTCGGTCGACGACGTCGAGGTGACCGACGAGGACGTCACCGAGCAGGTCGACGCGCTGCGTGGCCGGTTCGCCACCCTCATCGACGTGGAGCGTCCCGCACAGGACGGCGACTTCGTCGTCATCGACCTCAAGGCGACCAAGGACGGCGAAGCCGTCGAGGGCGCCGAGATCTCCGGATTCTCCTACCAGGTCGGCCGCGGCGGCATGATCGACGGCCTCGACGACGCGCTGGTCGGCGTCTCCGCCGGCGAGGAGAAGGTCTTCACCACCCAGCTCGTCAATGGCGACCTGGTCGGCGAGGACGTCGAGGTGGCGGTGACCGTCAGCCAGGTCCAGGAGCAGGAGCTCCCGGAGCTCGACGACGACTTCGCCCAGATGGCCTCGGAGTTCGACACCTTCGCCGAGCTCGAGGCCGACGTCCGCGAGCGGCTCGGCCGTGGCAAGCGGCTCGAGCAGGCCGCGGCCGCCCGTGACGCCGTGCTCGAGGCGCTGCTGGAGAAGGTCGAGATCCCGCTGCCCGAGTCGATCGTCACCGAGGAGCTCAACGCTCGTCGCCAGAGCGTGGAGCAGCAGCTCTCCTACGCCGGGATGACCCTGGACGCCTACCTCGAGGAGGAGGGCCAGACCCAGGAGGAGTTCGAGGCCGACCTCGACCGCCGGGTCCGCGACTCGGTCGCTGCGCAGTTCCTGCTCGACGAGATCGCCGACAAGGGCGAGATCGGCGTCGACCAGGGCGAGCTCACCGAGCACATGGTGCGGCGCGCGCAGCAGTCCGGCCAGGACCCGCAGGAGTTCGTCAACCACATGCTCGAGCACAACCACGTGCCCGACATGGTGCAGGAGATCCGCCGCGGCAAGGCGCTCGCCCAGCTGGTCGAGAGCGCGGTCGTCAAGGACGCGTCCGGCAATGCCGTCGAGCTGAAGAACCTGCGCCCCGACGGCACGATCGGCGACCCCGAGGCCGAGGTCGAGGTCGACGTGACCGAGGTGCCCGCCGACGACGCGGAGCCCGCGAACCAGGAGTGACGCGCCGGCACCGGCGTCCTAGTGCACAGGTGTTCACTGACGTACTAGGATGCCGGCCATGCCGGACACCGCACCACCCCCCGCCCCGGGCGCCTCGGTCATCGACGCGCTCGCTCTCCTCACCGCGGTGACCGACGAGCTCGTCGTCGGCTCGGCCCGCGACACCCACGAGGCGATCGCACGCCGCGTGCACGCGGTCGCCCGGCTGGGTCTGGGCTCTGCCGCTGACCCGGTCGAGTCGATCCACCGCGGTGTCGCCGGAGCCGTCTACGGCGGGCTCGGGCTGGCCCTGCGCAAGAGCAGCTCCGGCCTCGACAAGCTGGCCGGCACCGGGGTCGGGCCGCGCCTCGAGGACGGCGCCCGCGGCCGATTCGTCTCCTCCGCGGTCAACGGTCTGATCGGCGACGAGCTGCTCCGCGAGCGACCGCAGCTCGCGATCCCGATGGCGGTGCGGGTCCACGGCCGTGACGTGGACCCGGCTCCTGCCGAGCTCGCTGCCGCCTTCCCGGAGGCGACCGGTCGCCTGGTGGTCTTCCTCCACGGCCTGTGCGAGAACGAGTCCTACTGGAACCTGCACCGCGAGCGCACCGGCACGACGTACGGCGAAGCGCTCGCCGCCCGCGGTTGGACACCGGTCTACCTCCGCGCCAACACCGGCCTGCCGATCCGCGAGAACGGCGTCGCGCTCGCGGCGCTGCTGAGCGCCGTGGTGGCGTCGTGGCCGGTCGAGGTCGACCGGATCGCCCTGGTGGGTCACTCGATGGGTGGCCTGATCATGCGGGCGGGCCTCAACGTGCTCGCGCTGCAGTCGGTCGCCGAGCCTGGGGAGACCCCCTGGGCCGACCGCGTCACCGACGTGGTCACGCTCTGCTCGCCCCACCGTGGCGCCCCCATCGCGTGGGGCATCGGCCACGGCAGCCGGCTGCTCGGCCTGCTCCCCGAGACCTCGGCGTTCGGCCGGATCCTCGACAAGCGCTCCGAGGGCGTCCGGGACCTCGTGGACGGGTACGTCGACGAGCTGCCGCCCCTGAAGGAGGCCCGCTACCGCCTGGTCGCGGCCACGGTGACCCAGTCGGCGCGGCACCCGGTCGGGTCCGTCGTCGGCGACTACCTGGTGCGACCGCGGTCAGCGGTGGGTCGCGACCGGCGGGGGTCCGAGCTCTTCCCCGACGCGGAGACGCTGCACGTCGGCCGGACGGACCACTTCGGGGTCCTCAACCACCCCGAGGTGCTGGCAGCCCTCGAGGGCTGGCTCGCCTGACGCCGCAGAACGACGCGCCGGCGGCCAGCGGCTGCCCGCAGCTCCCGCAGAATCTCGACGTCATCGGCCCCATCTCGAACGGTTCGAGCGCGAGGTTAACGGGTCTGCCACCATCGGGGGGTGACGGAAGCCAGCGCCGACCGCGAGCTGCGCGCGGAAGCAATCATCGGAGCAACGCCGGAGCGGGTCTGGGACCTCCTGACCGACTTCGCCCAGATGGCCGAGTGGAGTCCCGAGATGGTGCGGATGGTGCCGCTCAAGCGCGGTGGGCTCCGGGTCGGGCAGTGGTACCTCGGCATCAACCGCCGGAAGGCCGTGGTGTGGCCGACCCGGTCGGTCGTCGCCGCGGTCGACCCCGGCCGCCGGCTGGTGTGGGACACGAAGTCGAGCGGCGCGCAGTGGATCTGGGAGCTCGAGCCGGCCGAGGGCGGCACCCGGGTCGTGCACCGCCGGCCCGTGCCCGCCAAGATCACCTTGATGAGCAAGGCGTTCGCGCCGGCGTTCCTCGGCGGCAACGTCGAGCACGCCGACGAGCTCGAGCGGGGAATGGCGCGCACGGTCGCCGGCCTGCAGGCCGCCGCCGAGCGCTGAGGGGCGCTCGCCGCAGGAATCTGCTGTCGGCGAACAGGGCCTGAGATCCCGTGGCTCAGGGGCTCTCGTTGGCTAGTGTCGCCATCGTGACTCAGATTCCCAGCGGCCCCGCGATGAACGGCGCGCCCGGACTCAACCTGCTCGACGACAACATCTACAGCCGGCTGCTCCGCGAGCGGATCGTGTTCCTCGGCTCCGAGGTCCGCGACCAGAACGCCAACGCGATCTGCGCCCAGCTGCTCCTGCTGTCGGCAGAGGACCCCGAGGCGGACATCTTCCTCCACATCAACTCGCCCGGTGGCTCGGTCGACGCGGGGATGGCGATCTACGACACCATGAACTACATCCCCAACGACGTCGCCACCGTCGGCATGGGGCTGGCGGCGTCGATGGGCCAGTTCCTGCTCTGCGCGGGCACGAGGGGCAAGCGCTACGCGCTGCCGCACGCGCGGATCATGATGCACCAGCCGTCGTCCGGCATGGGCGGCTCGGCCTCGGACATCAAGATCCAGGCCCAGCAGTCGCTGCACATCAAGAAGGTGCTGCTCGAGCTGATCTCGCAGCACACCGGCCAGACCGTCGAGCAGGTGACCACGGACGCCGACCGCGACCGCTGGTTCACCGCCACCGAAGCGCTCGAGTACGGACTGGTCGACCAGGTGGTCAAGAGCGCTCGCGAGGCCGCCGACCAGGGACGCCCGGCCCACTCGACGAAGGACTGAAAGCTGATGAACTACTACATCCCGCAGTGGGAAGAGCGGACGTCCTACGGCTTCCGTCGGATCGACCCCTACGCGAAGCTGTTCGAGGACCGCATCATCTACCTCGGCACGCCGATCTCCGACGATGTCGCCAACGCGGTCATCGCGCAGCTGCTGTGCCTGCAGTCGATGAACCCCGACCAGGACATCAGCATCTACATCAACAGCCCCGGTGGCTCCTTCACCGCGCTGACCGCGATCTACGACACGATCCAGTTCATCAAGCCCGACGTGCAGACGGTCTGCATCGGCCAGGCGGCCTCGGCGGCGGCGATCCTGCTCGCGGCCGGCACCCGCGGCAAGCGCCTGGCGCTGCCCAACTGCCGGATCCTCATCCACCAGCCCTACACCGAGGGCACCTTCGGCCAGACCTCCGACATCGAGATCCAGGCCAACGAGATCCTGCGGATGCGGGAGCTGCTCGAGAAGATGATCAGCGACCACAGCAACAAGTCCGCCGAAGAAGTCAGCATCGACATCGAGCGCGACAAGATCCTCACTGCGGAGCAGGCGATCGAGTACGGTCTCATCGACTCGGTGCTCGCCTCGCTCAAGAGCACCCCTGCGATCACCTGAGGCCCACCATGACCTGTCCGACCCGCCCCACCGTGTCCACTCCCCTCGAGGGGGCACCAGGGAGTACGGTCGAGGAAGTTCGTATGACTGTGAGGAGTACCGCCCGTGGCACGCATCGGTGACGGAGGCGACCTGCTCAAGTGCTCTTTCTGCGGAAAGAGCCAGAAGCAGGTCAAGAAGCTGATCGCGGGGCCAGGCGTCTACATCTGCGACGAGTGCATCGACCTCTGCAACGAGATCATCGAGGAGGAGCTCAACGAGGGCACCGAGGTGGGCCTCGATGAGCTGCCGAAGCCGAAGGAGATCTTCGACTTCCTCAACTCCTACGTGATCGGCCAGGAGCAGGCGAAGAAGTCGCTCGCGGTCGCGGTCTACAACCACTACAAGCGGGTCCAGGCGGGCGTGCAGCCCGGCATCGGCTCCGACGGCAAGGGCAAGCACAGCAAGGACGAGGTGGTCGAGGTCGCCAAGTCCAACATCCTCGTCGTCGGCCCGACGGGCTGCGGCAAGACCTACCTTGCGCAGACGCTGGCGCGGATGCTCAACGTGCCGTTCGCGATCGCCGACGCCACCGCCCTGACCGAGGCCGGCTACGTCGGCGAGGACGTCGAGAACATCCTGCTCAAGCTGATCCAGGCCGCCGACTACGACGTCAAGAAGGCTGAGACCGGGATCATCTACATCGACGAGATCGACAAGGTGGCTCGCAAGGCGGAGAACCCGTCGATCACCCGCGACGTCTCCGGTGAGGGCGTGCAGCAGGCGCTGCTGAAGATCATCGAGGGCACCACCGCCTCGGTCCCGCCGCAGGGCGGCCGCAAGCACCCGCACCAGGAGTTCATCCAGATCGACACGACGAACATCCTGTTCGTCGTGGGCGGTGCCTTCGCCGGTCTCGAGCACATCATCGAGCAGCGGGTCGGCAAGAAGACCCTGGGCTTCACCGCCGACGTCCGGGGCAAGGAGGAGCGCGAGGCCGAGGACCTGCTCGCGCTGGTCCGGCCCGAGGACCTGACCAAGTTCGGTCTGATCCCCGAGTTCATCGGCCGGCTCCCGCTCATCGCGAGCGTCACCAAGCTCGACCGCGAGGCGCTGGTGCAGATCCTCACCGAGCCGCGCAACGCGCTGGTGAAGCAGTACCACAAGCTCTTCGAGCTCGACGGCGTCGACCTCGAGTTCACCCCGGACGCGATCGCCGGCATCGCCGACAAGGCCATGGAGCGCGGCACCGGCGCCCGCGGGCTGCGCGCCATCATCGAGGAGGTCCTCCTCCACGTGATGTACGACGTGCCCTCCCGCGGCGACGTCGAGAAGGTGATCGTGACCCGCGAGACCGTCGACGACGACGTGCCGCCGACGCTGGTGCTCCGCGAGTCCAAGCCGAAGAAGAAGTCCGCCTAGCCAGGCTGAGCAGCAGCGTCGGCGCAGGTCAGGCGCGCCGCGGGTTCGTCACGGCCAGGCGGGCGGCGACCACCGGGATGATGACGGCCGCGGCGACGAGGTGCCCCACGCCGAGCGCGAGCTCGGTGCTCACGGCCGCGTCGGCCACCGGCGCGACCGGGACCAAGGAGACGGCGACCAGCGTCCAGGTAGTCCGCTGCCACGTGCGCCGCGGGCTCTTCGCCCATCGGGCGAAGGCCGGCGCCAGCACGACGGCGACCGCGCCGAGCATCGCGACGGCGCCGACGAACCCGCCGCCCGGGATGTCCTCCCGCGGCGAGCTGCCGTCGCCGATCAGGAACTCGACGCCGGCCGCGCGCGCGACCCAGGCGTAGGCCTCGGTCACGACGGCTCCGGCGATCACGGCGCCGGCGGCGACGAGCCAGACCGGGACGCGGGAGAGGTACGGCGTCGCCGCGGGGCGGGTCGTGGCGGGACGGGCGATGGGGGTGGTGGTCATCTCGGTGCCTTTCGTGAAGGTTCACGAGCGGTCGATCGACCGCCCTTCACCCTCACCACGAACGCGCTCGGGCGATTTCGACAGCAAACGTCAGGTCGATGCTGCGCCGTCTTCCCGGGTTTCGCGTCGTGCCGGACGGCCGCCGCCGTACGCTCTCGGAACAGACGGCCGGAAGGCTCGGTAGCAGCGATGACAGGACTCGCGAACGACTCGGGGCTTTCGGTGGCTTCCGGCGTGCGTTCACGCCGCGACCTCGTCCGCTACCTCGTCGCCCTCGTCCTCGTCGCGGTCGCCTACTACGTGGGTGCGCGGGTGGGGCTGACCCTGTCGCTGGTCGAGCGCAACGTGACGCCGCTGTGGCCACCCACGGGCATCGCCGTGGCCGCGTTCCTGGTTCTGGGCCGGTCGTTGTGGCCCGGCGTCGCCGTGGCTGCCTTCGCGGTGAACCTGCCGATCAGCGAAGGAGCGCTTGCGGCCGCGGTCACGGCTGCCGGGAACACCCTCGCGCCCCTGGCGGCGGTCGTGCTTCTCAGCAGGGTCGGCTTCCGTCGGCAGCTGGACCGCCGGGAGGATGCTCTGGCCATCGTCTTCCTGGGCGCCTTGGCGAGCACCCTCATCAGCGCCACGATCGGCGCGGGAACGCTCGTGGTCTCCGGAGCGATCCACTCCGACCGGCTCGTCAACGCCTGGGCGGTGTGGTGGACCGGAGATGCGATGGGAGTCCTGACGGTCGCTCCGTTCCTGTTGTGCCTGCCTCTCTTCAAGGAGCTTCCGGCGTGGTCGCCCGCGCGTTGGCTCGAGGCGGTGACCATCCTCGCCGTGGCTGGAGCGACGATCACGTGGGCCGCGCAGTCCGACCTGCGTTCGCTCTACCTGCTCCCGCCGATCGTGGGCTGGGCCGCGTGGCGCCTCCAGCTGCGCGGGGCCGCTCCGACCGCCCTCGCGGTGTCCCTGGTCGCCACGTGGTCGGCGACCCAGGCCGACGGATGGTTCGCGAGCCAGTCGGTGTTCGAGCGGATGTTCACCCTCCAGACCTTCAATGCCTGCATCGCCCTCTCCTCGTTCTACCTCGCAGCCCTCGTCAGCGAGCGGAACCGGACGGCGGCCGAGCTGGAATCGGCAGCTGTCGAGCTCGAGGACAGGGTCGATCGGCGTACTGCCGAGCTGTCCGCCGCCAACGCGCGGCTCCTCGAGGAGATGCAGGAGCGATTCGAGGCAGAGAAGCAGCTGAGCCAGGAAGAGGCGCGGACCCGCCGCGGGCGCGAGATCGCCGAGATCCTGCAGAGGAGCCTGCTCCCGGACCGGCTGCCGCAGATCCCGGAGGTTGCCCTGGCGGCCCGGTACGAGCCGGCCACCGCCGACGTCGAGGTCGGAGGCGACTGGTACGACGTCATCCGGCTTCGCGACGGACTCGTCGGCCTTGCCATCGGTGACGTCGCCGGCCACGGCCTCACAGCGGCCGCGACGATGGGGCAGGTGCGGATGGCGCTGCGCGCGTACGCCGTACAGGACCCCTCGCCGGTCTCCGTGATGAGCGGCGTCAACCGGCTCGTCTCGCACCTCTCGATGCCGGAGATGGTGACGCTGGTCTACCTGGTGTTCGATCCGGCCACCCGGACCCTGTGCTTCACCAACGCCGGACATCCGCCTCCTCTGCTCTTCGGCGGCGGGGAGAGCAGGTACCTGGAGGACGGACTCGCGCCCCCGCTGGGGGTCATGGCGGAGGCGGAGTTCCAGGAGCACAAGCAGGACATGTGGGTCGGATCGACCTTGCTGCTCTACACCGACGGGCTCGTCGAGCGCCGCCACGAGTCGATCCAACGCGGACTCGATCGGCTGGCGACGGAGGCGATCGGGCACGAAGACGCGGACGTCGACGAACTGTGCGACGCCATCCTGTCGTCGCTCATCGAGACGGATCACGTCGGTGACGACATCGCGCTCCTCGCCATGCGTCCCTGACCCCAGGGCGCGCCCGTGCGGTCGCGTAGTCGTCAGGCCATCTCGGGGACGTGCAGGTGCGCGTAGGCGAGGTCGTACTCGTGCACCTCGACGATCGTGCCGCTCGCCTCGCTGGCCGCCCGGCTCCGCATCTCGTCGGCCGCCTCACGGCTTGCTTCCATCGCGGCGCGGCTCTCCCAGACCGTGGTGGCGCAGCCGAGGCCCGTCGACCGGTTCATCAGCAGGCTGGCGCTGCAGAATCCCGCGGTCTGCTCGAGCTGGGGGAGGAGCGCGGTCCGGAACGTCTCCGTCAGGGTGTCGAGGTCACCCTCCACCCAGCTGACGCGGCAGCACTCGCCGTGCTGGCTGCGGTGCATCAGGGCGATCTCCCACTCGTCGACCTGCATGGACGCGCCGAGGATGTCCCGGCCGCGGTCGCGGATCGGGCGGAGCGGCTCGTCGCTGGCGCGCATGGCCTCCTCGCTCTCCCACGAGCTGGTGGCGATGCAGTCCCCGGTCTCGCGGTCGACCAGCATCGACAGACCGCGACAACCCTCGATCTTGGCGAGCGCGGGCCCGGCCTCGTTCTCGACGTACTTGATGCCCGCGTCGATGTTGTCGGGCTTTCCGTGGAATGTGGTGGAACGTGCGTACACGGCCCACTCCTCTCTGGGATGGGGCAGTGCCCGGTCCGGCACCGCCGGTAGTTCCCTGCTTACTCCCCATCGCGCGAGGAAGCCATAGCTCCTGGTATCAACCTGCCCCGCCGCGGACTCCTCCTTGTGCAAGCCAAGGCGCAGCGAGCGAAGGGGCACGACCATGGGAGTCCGGAAGAACGCGAAATTCCTCGCGGCAGCGGAGCGGGAGGCGTTCGTCCAGGCATGCGTCCTGGTCAGGGCCGAGATCGTGAACCCGGGCGCGCCGCCCGCGGAGCAGTACAGCCGCTGGGACGAGATGACGGCGCTCCACCGGATGATCCAGAACGCCTTCTCACCGCTCGGGACCGGCATCAACTTCGGCCACGGCGGCCTCGGGTCCTACAGCTTCCTCAGCTGGCACCGGTACTTCCTGCTGCACGTCGAGCGCTTGCTCCAGTCCAAGGTGCCGGGCGTGATGATCCCGTACTGGGACTGGACGGACCCGTCGCCGCTGATGACCGACACGTTCCTCGGGCCGAACGGCGACACCACGGGCATCATCCGGCGGGGCTACTTCGCCGCGACGGCACCGGGAGTGGACGCGAACACGACGCCGGCCCCTTCCTGGTGGCCGGTCGGCCTCGACGGCTGGCACCTGCCGGCGACTTACGACATCAGCGGCGGCCACTGGGTCGGGCCCCTCCGGCGCCGGGTGAGCACCGTGCTCGGCGACCTGCCGTCGGCCGTCGACGTCCGGGACACGCTGGCCCGTACGACGTACTCGGCCTTCCAGCGCACGCTGGAGAACGGCAACGGGCTCGTCTCGGGCAACCAGATGCACAACGAGATGCACGGCTGGATCGGGGGCAGCGGCAGCGCGGGCACGGGCCACATGAGCCACCCGGACGCGTCGCCGCACGACCCGCTCTTCTACCTGCACCACTGCAACATCGACCGGCTCTGGGCGATGTGGCAGGCCGATGGTCACGCCAACGAGTACCCCACCTCGGGCGGGCGGGTCAGCCATCACCGCGACGACCTCATGTATCCGTGGACCGGCGGCGAGCCCGGGTTCGGCACCAACCTCACCATCGGCAGCATCGCGATGCCGGACTTCACGGCGCTCGGCCCGCAGCGCAACGTCGACACCCTCGACCACCGTGCCCTCGGCTACACCTACGACACGATGCCGATCGTCGGGATCGAGCTCGACCGCAGCGGCAGCATGGCTGGTGTCACGCCCGACCCGATGACGACCAGCGCGCCGCCCGTGACCAAGTGGGTGGCGGCGACCCGAGGTGTGTCCGCGTTCCTGCAGGACTGCGAGGTGGCGCGCGACAGCGGCGTCGCCTACGTGACGGCGGGCGTGCGGACCTTCCGCTCGCTGGCGGGCAACGCCTTCGAGCCGGTGTTCGCGCCGGCGCCGTACGGCCTGGTGAAGGGCGGTACGCCGATCAGCCGCTCCACGTTCGACGCGCAGGTGTCGCTGCTGAGCCCGGGTGGTGGCACCCCGCTGGCGGACGCGCTCACCGACGGCTCCGCCGAGCTCGTCGAGCCGCCGGCGCCGCGGGTGGCTGACGAGCGGCGCTACCTGAGCCTGCTCACCGACGGCATGCTGACGAGTGGGTCGCCGCTGGCGTCGATCCCGGACGGGAGCCTCGCGGGCACGGTGGTGTTCGCGATGGGCTTCGGCACCGGGCTGGACGTCGACTACCCGACGCTGGCCGAGCTCACCACGAAGGGCGACACGGCCGGCTTCGACCAGGTCTTCCACGGTGAGAACGCCGGCACGATCGACAAGTTCTACAGCAACTCGGTCGCCCGTGCGATCGGCTTCACGCCGATCATCGATCCCGTCCTCGAGCTGTTCGAGGGGGAGCACTCGCACTTCACCTTCGCGGTCACCTCGGCCGACGACGCGCTGCTGCTGACCGCGCAGGGCATGGACTTCGACGACGAGAGCTGGAGCTACCACGTGATCGGCCCCGACGGCGGCACGATCTACGGCGACGCTTCCCACCGGCACCACGGCGGCACCGGCCACGGTGGCCCGCGCCCCGACGCCGTGGCCGCGCGAAGCGACGGCCGGCTGACGCTCATGGTGCAGCGCGACAACGCGGCCCGCTCCGCTTGGGTGGGCACCTGGCAGGTGATGGTCGGCTACCGCGACCGCGACATGGACGGCATGGTCATGGTCGGCGTCGGCGACCTGATCCTGCCGGTGGCGGCCGGCCCGGTCCGTGGTCCGCGGTGGGCGCGGCTGCTCGAGGAGCGCGCGGTGGTCGGCACTCGACGGATCTCGACCGACGACCTCCGGGCGAACCTCGCGGTGCCCACCCTCAGCACCAACCGGTCCGAGGGCTCGGCCTGCTCGGTGGTGATCAACGTCTACGCCCAGACCCGGCTGGGGCTCGAGCTGGTCGCCGGTCGTCCGGTCGTGCCGGCGGGGGAGAAGGCCGTGTTCGAGCTGGGTGGTCCGGTCGGGTCGTTCACCGTGGACGCCGCGATCGGCCGGCTGGTGAGCCCGGTGGTCGACCTCGCCGCCGGGGTCCGTGACCTCGACCTGAGTGAGCTCGGCCGCGAGGTCCGGCTGTCGGAGAAGCTGCGCGACGGCGAGCTCGACTTCGGCCGGGTGCTGGCCGAGCTGGAGGGCAGGCACCCGGACCTGGCGGCCGTGCGCGACGAGCAGGTCAAGCTCGTGACGCACGACGGTGGCGCGCCGCACGTGCACGTCCACGGCACCGAGGTCCCCGGCGCCTACCACCTGGGCCTGTACATCACCGGGCGCTACTTCCCGGAGGGTGCGGCGGCCGACGAGGACGGACACGGCGGACACGGTGGTCACGGCGAGACGGCAGTGCTCCCGGACGCCGACGCCAGCGGCGGAGAGCCGTTCACCCGGGTCGTGACCTCGTCGCTGGCGGTGGTCTCGCCGTAGTCGAGGCGGGCGGCCCTACTGAGCCGCCTGCTCCGCGATCTCGGCGGCGACGG
This sequence comes from Nocardioides immobilis, assembly GCF_003515065.1. Lineage (GTDB taxonomy): Bacteria > Actinomycetota > Actinomycetes > Propionibacteriales > Nocardioidaceae > Nocardioides > Nocardioides immobilis. Next base: position 354,824 of record NZ_QXGH01000009.1, on the reverse strand, counting down.
ACAGCTCGGTCGCGTCCTCGTCGACCGTGAAGACCAGGTCGCCGGTGACCTTGCCGGCTGCCCGGAGGTCCGCTGTCGCCATCTCGGCGTTCGCCACGAGCCGCCCGGGGCCGGTGATCTCGACCCGGTCGAGCTCGGTCCGCATCGAGACCTTGGCCTGCGACTTCGCGCCCCGGATGCCGGCCAGCGCCGCGGCGATCGCGTCGACGGCGGTGCCGTCGGCCGCGGCGGCCGACCCCAGCTCGCCGGCCGTCGGCCACGCCGCCCGGTGCACCGAGCCCTCCTGCCACCACGACCAGACCTCCTCGGTCACGTAGGGCAGGAACGGCGCGAGCAGCCGCAGCTGGACGTGGAGGGCGAGCGCCAGTGTGGCCCGGGCCGATGCGGACGCGTCGCTGCCGCCGGCGTACGCCCGCTCCTTGACCAGCTCGAGGTAGTCGTCGCAGAACTCCCAGAAGAACTTCTCGGTGACCTCGAGCGCCGTCGTGTAGTCGTAGGCGTCGAACGCGTCGGTCGCTCTGCCGACCACGGTGGCGAGCCGCCCGAGCAGCGCGGCGTCGACCTGCTCGCCGACGAGCGCGGGACTGAACGTCGTTGCGCCGACGCTGCCGAGCACGAACTTCGACGCGTTGAGGACCTTCATCGCCAGCCGGCGGCCGACCTTCATCTGGGTCTCGTCGAACGGCGAGTCCAGGCCGGGGCGGGCGATGGCGGCACGCCAGCGGACCGCGTCGGCGCCGTACTTGTCGAGGATGTCGTTGGGGACCACGACGTTGCCCTTGGACTTCGACATCTTCTTGCGGTCCGGGTCGACGATGAAGCCGGAGATCATCGCGTGCGACCACGGCGCGGTGTCGTTCTCGAAGTGGGCGCGGACGACCCGGCTGAACAGCCAGGTGCGGATGATGTCGTGGGCGTGGGTGCAGAGGTCCATCGGGAACACCCGCTCCCAGAGGTCCTCGTCGTCGACCCACCCGCCGGCGATGTGCGGGGTGAGCGAGGACGTCGCCCAGGTGTCCATGATGTCGGGGTCGCCGATGAAGCCACCGGGCTTGCCGCGCTGGTCCTCGGTGTAGCCGGCCGGCACGTCGGTCGACGGGTCGACGGGCAGCTCCGCCTCGGTGGGGACCAGGAGCCCGGCGTAGTCGGGGTCGCCCTCACCGTCGAGCGGGTACCAGACCGGGAACGGGATGCCGAAGAACCGCTGCCGCGAGATCAGCCAGTCGCCGTTGAGGCCCCCGACCCAGTTGTCGAACCGGTGTCGCATGTGCGGCGGCAGCCACTCGATCTCCGCACCGCGCGCGATCATCTGCTCGCGGATCTTGGCGTCGCGGCCGCCGTTGCTGATGTACCACTGGCGGGTGGAGACGATCTCGAGCGGCTTGTCGCCCTTCTCGTAGAAGTTCGCCATCCGCTGCGTGGGAGTCGGGTCGCCGTCGAGGTCGCCGGACTCGCGCAGCTTGGTGACCATCGCCTCCCGGGCGGAGAAGACGGTCTTGCCGGCGAGATCGGCGTACGCCGTCGCGGCCTGCTCGCTCGACAGCCACTCGGGCGTGTCGCGGTGGAGGCGGCCGTCGCGGCCGATCACGGTGCGGACCGGCAGCTGCAGCTCGCGCCACCACTGGACGTCGGTGAGGTCACCGAAGGTGCAGCACATGGCGATGCCGGCGCCCTTGTCCATCTCGGCGGCGGCGTGGGCGAGCACGGGGATCTCGACGCCGAAGATCGGCGAGGTGACCGTGGTGCCGAACAGCCCCTGGTAGCGCTCGTCGTCGGGGTGGGCGATCAGCGCGACGGCGCTGGCGATCAGCTCGGGCCGGGTGGTCTCGATGTGGACCGGCGCCCCGTCAGGCTGGTGGAACGCGACCCGGTGGTAGTGCCCCGCATAGTCGCGCGCCTCGAGCTCGGCCTGCGCGACCGCGGTCTGGAAGGTGACGTCCCAGAGCGTCGGCGCCTCCTGCAGGTAGGCCTCGCCGCGGGCGAGGTTGCGCAGGAAGGCGCGCTGGCTCACGGCCTGCGCGCGGCTGCCGATCGTCGTGTAGGTCGTGTCCCAGTCGACGGAGAGCCCGAGCGTGCGCCAGAGCGACTCGAAGACCAGCTCGTCCTGCTCGACGAGCTGCTCGCACAGCGCGACGAAGTTGGGGCGGCTGATCGGGATCTGGCGCTTGGGGTCGGGCTTCTCCGGCGGGGTGAAGTCCGGGTCGTAGGGGAGCGACGGGTCACACCGGACGCCGAAGTAGTTCTGCACCCGGCGCTCGGTCGGCAGGCCGTTGTCGTCCCAGCCCATCGGGTAGAAGACGGACTTGCCGGTCATCCGCCGGTAGCGGGCGATCAGGTCGGTGTGGGTGTAGGAGAAGACGTGGCCGACGTGGAGGCTGCCGCTGACGGTCGGCGGCGGCGTGTCGATGGAGTAGACGTTGTCCCGCGGCTGGCTGCGGTCGAACGCGTACGTCGCGTCCGTCTTCCACCGCTCGGCCCACTTCTCCTCGAGGCCCTCGAGCGCGGGCCGGTCCGGTACCGCGACCGCACCGGGGTCGGTGCTGGTCGGTTCTGCGGCCTGCTCGTGGATCTCGGTCATAGCCCACAAGCCTAGGGTGACCTGGGGTTTTCGCTGAATTGAGTTCTCTGTGACGCGCGTCGCGAGGTTGGCGCGCGACGTAGGGTCGCCGGATGACCTCGACCCGGATCCGCGCGCTCCTCGCCGGCGCGCTCTCCCTCGCCGTCGTCACGTTCCCGACCCCGCCCTCGGCCCCGGCCGAGGCGGCGCTCGCCGGCCCGTCGTCGGTCACGCTCGAGGGTCGCGGCTACGGCCACGGCCGCGGGATGTCGCAGTACGGCGCCCAGGGTGCGGCGTCCGAGCACGACCGCACCCACCGCCAGATCCTGCGCTTCTACTACCCCGGGCTCGCGTTCGGTACCGCGCCCGGTGTGATCCGGGTGCAGATCTCGGGCGACACCTCCGACGACGTGGTCATCGACGACAGGCGGCGGCTGTCGGTCCGCCAGGTGGCGACGGGTGACTCCTGGGCACTGCGGCAGGACGGCGCGAAGAGGTGGCGGCTGACCGCCGCCGTCGGCGGTGCGACCCGCGTCTCCGTCCTCACCGACCGGTGGCGATCGGTGCGGACCGTGCCGGGCGAGGCCGAGCTCAGGGCCGCACGCGGTGCCCTCGCCCTGGTCACCCCGTCCGGGGTGACCCGCTACCAGGGTGCGCTCCGCTCGACGGTCGTCGACGGGGGACGGGACACGGTCAACGTGGTGCGCCTCGAGGCCTACCTGCGCGGCGTCGTACCGCGGGAGGTGCCGGCACTGTGGCCCCCGGAGGCGGTCAAGGCACAAGCGGTCGCGGCGCGGACCTACGCCGCTTTCCACCGGGCGGACTCGCAGGGAGATCCCTACGACCTGTGCGACACCACCTCCTGCCAGGTGTACGGCGGGCTCGACGACCGTCACCCGGCCAGCGACGCCGCGATCCGGGCCACCGCCGGCGAGGTGCTGCTGGCCGCCGGGACGCCGGCTTTCACCGAGTTCTCGTCCAGCAACGGCGGGTGGACCGTCGCAGGTTCCGTGCCCTACCAGGTCGCGAAGCAGGACGACTGGGATCCCGTGAACGCGTGGCGCACCACGCTCCGCGCGACCACGATCGAGAACGCCTACCCGGCGATCGGCGACTTCCAACGGCTCCGGATCCTGCGCCGCGACGGCAACGGCACGTGGAACGGCCGGGTGCTCAGGATCCGGATCGTCGGCAGCAACGCCACGCCAGCGGTCGACGGTGACGACTTCCGCAGCGTCTTCGGGCTCAGGTCGACCTGGTTCCGGGTGGTCTAGGCCGAATCCGGCGCTGTTCTCACAGTCTGGACGCCGGTGACGCGCTCCGACTCCGCTCGTTGGAGTGGTCATGCGGAAGATCTTTGCTCTCGCCCTGGCGGTCCCGGTGCTGGCGGCTCCCTCGACCCTGCTCGCGACCCCCGCAGCGGCGGTCGAGTCCTGCCAGGGCCGGACGGCGACGATCGTCGGCACGGACGGTGACGACGATCTCCGCGGCACGCTGCTCGCGGACGTGGTGGTCCTGGGGCCGGGCGACGACGTGTTCCACGCCCGCGGTGGCGACGACGTCGTCTGCGGCGGCGGTGGGAAGGACCGGGTCTTCGGCGGCGAGGGTGGGGACGCGCTCGACGGCGGTGGTGGAGCCGACAACCTCCGGGGCGAGGCCGGGGACGACCAGGTGCGGGGCGGACCCGGCGACGACATCCTGCGTGGAGGCGCCGACAACGACCTGGTGCGCGCCGCGGGTGGGGCCGACCTGGTGCTCGAGGCTGCCGGCGACGACCAGGTCACCGGCGGCACCGGCAAGGACACGCTCAGCTACCAGGAGTCGGCCACGGCGATCACCACCGACTGGGGGAGCGGCTTCGTCGACGGTGCCGGCCACGACTCGGTCGGTCACGTCGAGTCGCTGCTGGGCAGCACGCTCGCCGACGTCCTCCGCGGCTCCGCGGCCGCCGACAGGCTCGCCGGCGGTGGTGGGGCCGACCAGGTCTTCGGGTTCGGCGGCGCCGACCTCCTCCGGGTGTCCTCGGGCGAGGCACGGGGCGGCGTCGGCAACGACACCTTCGTGGTGGTCCGCACCGGCACCGCGCTCGGCGAGGGTGGCAACGACCGGTTCGTGATGCGCAGTGGCACCTCCCGCGGCGGAGTCGGCCGTGACCTGTTCCAGGTGTTGGCCAAGGGCGGTGGCACGGCCGACGGTGGACGTGCGGCCGACGTGCTGTCGTTCGAGGAGGTGCTGCGTGGCGTGACCGCCAGCCTCACCACCGGCACCGCGACCTGGGGTGATCGACTGGTGCGGTTCGATCGCGTCGAGGTGCTGTTCGGCTCACGCAGGGGCGACCGTCTGACCGGCACCGCCCGCGGCGACTACCTGAAGGGCCTGGGCGGCGACGACCTCCTCCGCGGGCTCGGCGGCAACGACCTGCTCGTGGGCGACCGAGGCTTCGACCGTGGCGAGGGCGGGCCGGGTGGCGACGTCTGCGTCACCGAGGTCCAGGTGGCCTGCGAGGCATAAGGTCTCGACCGCCGGAGACCTACTCCAGCACGAGCACCAGGTCGCCGCCCTCGACCGGGCGGGTGCCGGTGAACCCGAGCCGGGCGACCTTGCCGGCCCGCGGTGCGGTGATCGAGGCCTCCATCTTCATCGCCTCGATCGTCGCCACGGTGGCGCCGGCCTCGACCTCGTCGCCCTCGGCGACGACCACCGTGACCGCGCCCTGGTAGGGCGCCGCGACGTGGTCGGGGTTGCCCGGGTCGGCCTTCTCGGCGCCCGCCGCGTCGGCGGTGATGCTGAGGTCGCGAACGGGGATCGGGCGGAGCTGGCCGTTCATCCGGCACAGCACGGTCCGGTAGCCGCGCTCGTCGGGCTCGCCGATCGCCTCGAGCCCGAGCAGCAGCCGGCGTCCCTCCTCGAGGTCGAACGCGTGCTCCTCGCCGACCCGGAGGCCGTAGAGGTACTCGAGCGTGGGGAGGATGGAGACGTCGCCGTACGTCGTCTGCGCGGCGTCGAACTCCTTGGTCGGGCCCGGGAACAGCAGCCGGTTGAGGGTGTGCCGGCGGTCGCCCGAGGTCCCCGAGGACACAGTGAGGCTGTGGCGATCCTGTTCCGACAGCTCCGCCGCCGGCGGGGTCCACTCGCGGCCCTCGAGCGCCTTCGTGCGGAACGGCTCGGGCCAGCCGCCCGGCGGATCGCCGAGCTCGCCGTGGAGGAACCCGATGACCGAGGCCGGGATGTCGAAGCTGCCGGGGTCGTCGGCGAACTCGGCAGGGTCGGCTCCGAGCCCGACGAGGGCGAGCGCCAGGTCGCCGATCACCTTCGAGGACGGGGTGACCTTGGGGACGTTGCCGAGGATGTCGTTGGCGGCGGCGTACATGTCCTCGACCTGCTCGAAGCGCTCACCGAGCCCGAGCGCGATCGCCTGCTGCCGCAGGTTGGAGAGCTGGCCGCCGGGGATCTCGTGCCGGTAGACCCGGCCGGTGGGGGAGGCGAGGCCCGACTCGAAGGGCGCGTAGACCCGGCGCACGGCCTCCCAGTAGGGCTCCAGGGCGCTGACGGCGCCGATGTCGAGGCCGGTCTCGCGGTCGGAGTGGTCGGTCGCCGCGACCAGCGCGGTGAGTGAGGGCTGCGAGGTCGTGCCCGACATCGAGGCGGCGGCCGCGTCGACCGCGTCCACTCCGGCGTCGATCGCCGCGAGGAGGGTGGCGAGCTGGCCGCCGGGGGTGTCGTGGGTGTGCAGGTGGACGGGCAGGTCGAACCGCTCCCGCAGTGCGGTCACCAGTCGGCGGGCGGCGGGTGCGCGGAGCAGGCCGGCCATGTCCTTGATCGCCAGCACGTGGGCGCCGGCGTCGACGATCTGCTCGGCCAGCCGCAGGTAGTAGTCGAGGGTGTAGAGCTTCTCGCCGGGGTCGGAGAGGTCTCCGGTGTAGCACAGCGCGACCTCGGCGACCGCGGTCGTGGTCGAGCGGACCGCGTCGATCGCGGGCCGCATCTGCTCGACGTCGTTGAGGGCGTCGAAGATCCGGAACACGTCGATCCCGGTCGCGGCCGCCTCGTCGACGAAAGCGGTGGTCACCTCGGTCGGGTACGGCGTGTAGCCGACGGTGTTGCGCCCCCGCAGCAGCATCTGCAGGCAGATGTTCGGCATCGCCTGCCGCAGCCGCGCGAGCCGGTCCCACGGGTCCTCGGACAGGAACCGCAGCGCGACGTCGTAGGTCGCACCGCCCCAGCACTCGACCGACCACAGCTGCGGCGTCATCCGGGCGACGTGGCCGGCCGCGCCGAGCAGGTCGATCGTGCGGACCCGGGTGGCCAGCAGGCTCTGGTGGGCGTCGCGGAACGTCGTGTCGGTGACCGCGACCTCCTTCTGCTCCCTCAGCCGTCGTGCGAACTCCTCCGGTCCGAACCTGAGCAGCTGCTGCCGGGTGCCGTCGGGTGCGTGCGCCTCCAGCGACAGCGGCGGCAGCTTGGTGACCGGTTCGAGGGTGACGGGCGGCTCGCCGTACGGCTTGTTGACCGTCGTCTCGGCCAGGTAGCGCAGCAGCTGTCCGCCCTGGTCGACGGACTTGCGGGCCACCAGCAGCTGGGGGTGGGTGTCGATGAAGGACGTGGTCACCCCGCCGGCGGTGAAGTCGGGGTCGCGGAGCACCGCCTGCAGGAACCCGAGGTTCGTCCGGACGCCGCGGATCCGGAACTCCGCGACGGCGCGCTGCGCCTTCTGCACCGCCTCGTCGAAGGTCCGGCCGCGGCAGGTCAGCTTGGCCAGCATCGAGTCGAAGTGCGGGCTGACCTCCGCGCCGTTGTACGTCGTACCGCCGTCGAGCCGGACGCCCGGGCCGCCGGGTGAGCGGTACGTCGTGATCTTGCCGGTGTCCGGACGGAACCCGTTGGCGGGGTCCTCGGTGGTGATCCGGCACTGCAGGGCTGCGCCGCGGAGCCGGATCGAGTCCTGGGTGAGGCCGAGGTCGGCGAGCGTCTCGCCGGCCGCGATCCGCAGCTGGGACTGGACCAGGTCGACGTCGGTGACCTCCTCGGTCACCGTGTGCTCCACCTGGATCCGCGGGTTCATCTCGATGAAGACGTAGTTGCCCTGCGGGTCGAGCAGGAACTCCACCGTGCCGGCGTTGCGGTAGCCGATCGCGCGGGCGAACCGTACGGCGTCCGCGCAGATCCGCTCGCGCAGCTCCGGGTCGAGGTGCGGGGCGGGTGCGATCTCCACGACCTTCTGGTGGCGCCGCTGGACCGAGCAGTCACGCTCGAACAGGTGGATCACCTCACCGGTGTGATCGGCGAGGATCTGCACCTCGATGTGGCGCGGGTCGACGACGGCCTGCTCGACGAAGACGGTCGCGTCGCCGAACGCAGCCTCGCCCTCGCGCATGCAGGCCTCGATCGCCTCCCGCAGCTTCGCCTTGTCGTCGACCCGGCGCATGCCGCGCCCGCCGCCGCCCGCGACCGCCTTGACGAACACCGGGAACGGCAGTGCCGAGGCCGCCTCGACCAGTGAGTCGACGTCCGTCGAGGGGTCGACGCCGGCCAGCGTCGGCACACCCGCCTCCCTGGCGGCCGCGATCGCCCGCGCCTTGTTGCCGGTCAGCTCCAGCACGGTCGACGGCGGTCCGACGAACGTGATCCCCGCATTGACGCAGGCCTCGGCGAGGTTCGGGTTCTCCGAGAGGAACCCGTAGCCGGGGTAGACCGCGTCCGCGCCGGCCCGCACCGCGACCTCGACGATCGCCTCGGGGTCGAGGTAGTTGCGGACCGGGTGGCCGCGCTCGCCGATCTCGTACGCCTCGTCCGCGCGCAGCCGGTGCTCGGACCAGCGGTCCTCGTAGGGGAAGACGGCGACGGTGCCGGCGCCCATCTCGTAGGCCGCGCGAAAGGCCCGGATCGCGATCTCGCCCCGGTTGGCCACCAGCACCTTCGAGAACATGACGGCCAGCCTAGGGGCTCGCGACAGGCGCGTTCCGTGGGACAAGTCGTACCAATGGTGTCCGGCGTTGCGGTCGTTCCCCGCCCCACGGCCGCCGTAGGCTCAGATGCCGAGGAGGGACGATGCGCGGACGCGCGATGCTTGCGGCGGTGGTGGCACTGCTGGGACTGGCGGTGCTGGCCGCGCTGTTCGGCATCTCCCGCGACGGCGACGGGCCGGGCGCCGAGCTCGCGGTCGCCGGCGCCACCTGCGACGGCCGGCGCGCCACGATCGTCGGCACCGACCGCAACGACACCCTCGCCGGGACGTCCGGCGTCGACGTGATCGTCGCGAGGGGCGGGAACGACCTGGTGCGGGGCTACGGCGGGGACGACGTCGTGTGCGGTGGCCCGGGCAACGACCGGCTCCTGACCGGCGTGGGCGACGACGTCGCGATCGGCGGTCTCGGCGACGACGCCGTCACCAGCCCGTCCGGGGCGGACCGCGTCGTCGGCGGGGTGGGCGACGAGACCGTCGACGTGCGCACAGCTGCGGGTGCGCCCGTCACCCTGATCGGCGACGAGGGCCTCGACCTGCTGACCCTGACCGTCAGCGGCACCCAGCCGGTGCTGATGGACCAGGCCGAGCAGCTGCTGATCCTCGGCCCCGAGCCCGCGAACGAGCCCGGTGCGTTCGGTGGGTGGGAGCTGGTCTGGCTGAAGGGCGACCATTCCTGGACCTACGTCGGCACCGACGCCAGCGACAGCGTGATCGCGATCAACGGCAGCCTGAGCGCATCGACGTACGGCGGCAACGACGTCGTGTCGGCCGGCGACGGCGACGACATCATCAACGGCGGCGACGGCCGCCGTGACGTCGCCGCCGTGATCGGCGGTCTCAACAGCTGCGCCGAGACCGAGTGGGGCGACTGCGACCCGTCCGTCCCGCCGCCCGGGCTCTCCGCGGTGCGGCTTCAGCCGGGCAGCGCAGCCCGGGCGGCGAGAACCGCGGCGTAGATCCCGGGGTCGAGAGCGGCGCCCTCGCGTCGCCCGCGCTCAGAGCTCCTGCGTCCGCCACCAGTCGACGGTCGCCTGGACCGCGGTGTCGAAGGCCGTCGGCTTCAGCCCGAGTCGCTCCTCGCTGCGGCTGGAGTCGAGGTCGAAGGGTGCGGTGAGCTGAAAGCTCATCTCGGCCAGCTCCCGGGTGTCGCCGTGGACCAGCCCGATCAGGCGCAGCAGTCCCGCGGGGATGGTCCCGACCTTCGGCACCGGCACCCCGGCTGCGTGCGCGAACGCCTCGATCAGCTGGCGCTGGGTGACCGGCGCCGCGGTCGGCGCGTGCAGCACCGAGCCCCACAGCGCCGGGTCCGCCGCGGCTCGGATCATCGCAGCGGCGAGGTCGGGAACGTAGGTGAAGGAGTGCGGCTGGTCCAGGCTGCCCACGACCCGCATCGTCCGGCCGGCCAGGATCGTGGGCACCATCCGGTCGCCGGCGTGGGCGGTCCGGACCAGCGGCCCGAAGAAGTCGGACGCGGCGACGCTGACGGTCGGTGTTGTGGAGGCGGCCCGGCCACGGAGCAGCTCGGTCCGCACACCGGGCTTGCCGATGGTCGCGTTGCGGGGGAGGTCCTCCGTGATCGTGCCGTCGACGACGCCGTACGCGTAGAGGCTCTCGGGGAAGACGACGACCGCGCCGGCCCGGCCGGCGGCCTCGAGGATCGCCTGCTCGGCTGGCAGCAGCTCGGCCCGCCACGTGGCGGCGGCGTACCGCGAGCCGTGGATGCAGTGGTGGACGGCGACCGCGTCGGCGAACGCCTCGGCCAGGCTGTCGACCTTCGAGACGTCGGCCTTCCGGCGCTCGACCAGCGGGTGCTCGGGTCCGCTGCCGGAGCGGGTGAGGATCCGCACGCGGTGGCCCTGGTCGGCGAGCTGGAGAGCGACGGTGGTGCCGACGGGGCCGGCGCCGGTGACGACGTGGAGCTGGTTCATGGGGGTCCTTCCAGAGGTTCGAGTGAATGGAGAGCAGTGCTCTCGAATTGAGGAAAGCACCTCGGCGCACGGAGAGCAAGAGCAGTGCTCACTTTTGCGGCAACTGTTCACTCCTGTGGCATGATGCCGACATGGCAGGCACCCCGCGACAGCGCGCTCGCGCGCAGACCATGGACGACATCACCCGGATCGGCCGGCTGCACCTGGCCGCGTACGGCGCCGCGGCGCTGTCGCTCCGCGCGGTGGCCCGCGACCTGGGCGTCGTGTCGTCGGCGGTGTACCGCTACGTCAAGAGCCGGGACGAGCTGTTGACCCTCCTCGTCGTCAACGGGTACGACGAGCTCGGCGATGCTGTCGACGCCGCGCTGGCCGACGTTCCGGAGGATCGCTACTTCGACCGGTTCGCCACCTATGGCCGCGCGATCCGACGCTGGGCGTTGGCCGAGCCGGCGACGTACGCCCTGCTCTACGGTGCGCCGGTGCCGGGCTACCACGCGCCTGCTGAGCAGACGACCGACCCCGGCACCCGGCTGGTCCGACTGCTCCTCGGCATCGCTGCCGACGCGCTCGCGGCCGGCGCGCTGGTCGTCCCGGCCGAGGACGGGCCGATGACGGCCGGCCTCGCGGCCGGGATGGAGGGAGTGCGCGACCAGTTCGGGGTGGCCCTGCCCGACCCGGTGATCGCGCGCGGGGTGCTGGGCTGGGCGGGCGTGTTCGGCTGCGTCAGCTTCGAGGTGTTCGGTCAGTACGGGCCGGACGGGCTCGGTGACCCCGAGGCGCTCTTCGAGCGGCATCTTCTCGTGCTGGCCGACGATCTCGGTCTCGCTCCGCCACCAGCCGACGGCTAGGCGGTGAACTGGGCGACGAGCGCGGGTGTCACCTCGGCGGCGACTGCGACCGCACGTGACTGCGGGATGTCGAGGGCCTCGACCTTGCCGCGCCCGCCGGCCGTCGTCGCTGCGAGCGTGGTGAGGCCGGCCCGCCGCTGGAACCAGGTGTCCTGGAACGTCCAGCCGATCACGTGGGCGTCGGCGAGCGCGTCCCGGCTCCGGAGCAACGATCCCGAGCGGGTGACGACGTGGCCGTCGACGCGCGCGTGGCCGAGGGAGCGGGTGCGGTCGAAGGCGAGCGCCACCGCCACCCCGAGCACGACCGCAGGCACGGCCAGGACCCAGACCGGGGCCCCGGCCACGACGAGGCCGACAGGTACGGCGGCCAGCGCCGCCGCCGGCCCGAGCGCGCGGACCCAGCGGCGTCGTACGGCGGCCGGTCCGTGGCTGGTCAGCGGAGCCATGAGCGGCAGGTCCGACCCGAGGACGGCGGCACCCGCGCGCCGCACGACGTCGTCCGGCGCCGGCGGCACCAGCACCTGCGATCCGCGCTGGGCGCCGCCGAGCCCGGTGACGATCGCGGTGAGCCTCGCGCCCCGGGCCAACCGGAGCCCCGGGGGCTCGGCCACGGAGACGCCGGCCAGGCGGTCGACGTCGATCGAGGTCTCGCGGGTGGTGAGGAGGCCGCGGCTCACGTGCCAGGTGTCCGCCTGGCGGCGCAGCGTGAACCGCCAGTTGGTGACGAGGTAGCCGATCACGGTCAGGACGAGGACGAGGACGCCGATCCCGACGACGGCCGCGAGCACTGCCGTCGTCGCCTCGCCGGCGAGATCCTCGGCGACCACGTCCACCTGGATGTCGACCTCGTTGAGCAGCTGCGCTCCGGCACCCAGGAGACCGCCGAGGATCGCGATCCCCGCGCTGGTGAACGGCGCGAACCGGAGCCACCCCGGCTCGTACTGCGCGACCGGTGGCGCAACGTCGACCGCATCCTCGGGGGTGGGGGACCGCTCCGCGAGGAGCACCCGGCGGAGGTCCTGCCCCTGGGCGGCCGTCAGCCCGTCGAGCTTCAGCTCGTCGCTGTCGCCGCCGACGCCGCCGGTGCCGATCGTCAGGGTGGTCAGCCCGACCATGCGGTGGATGACCGGAGCGGCGATGTCGACGGTGCGCACCCGGTCGATCGGCGCGGAGAGTCGCTGCCGGTTGAGCAGACCGCGTCGCAGCTCGACCCGGCCCTCGGCGACGCGGTAGCTGGTCGTCAGGTAGCGGACCACGCCGAGCACGAGGGGAGCGAGGATCGCGACGACGGCAACGAACGGTCCGCCGCCCTGGGTCGCCCCGAAGATGGCGGTCGCGGCGAGAGGTACGACGTACTTGCGGAGCTCGTCGATCGGGTGCACGAGCAGCATCCGTGGATCCAGGCGCAGCCACGGCCCGTCGGTCACGTGGCGTCGCCTCCGGCGGCCTCGGCGCTCCGGGTGAGGCGCTCGGAGAGCTGGAGGGCGAGGTCGTGGTCGAGCCCCTCGACCTGGAGGGCACCGGCGGCCGACGCCGTCGTCACGGTCAGCGTGGCCAGCCCGAACAGCCGGTCCAGGGGGCCTTGCGCGAGGTCCACGGTCTGCACGCGGGACATCGGGGCGATCCGGCGCTCGCGTGCCCACCAGCCGCGCTGGGTGTAGACGGCCGTCTCGGTGATCTCCCAGCGGTGCACGAGGTAGCGCCACTGCGGTACGACGACGGTGTACGCCGCCGCCAGCAGGGCCGCGGCGAGCACGACCCACCAGCGGGCGTCGCACTCACGCCACGCGACAGCGGCCACGACCAGTCCGATCACGACGACGCCGCCGCTGATGGCGCACTGCAGGCGCCACAGGGTCCGAGCTTTCGGGCTGACCTGGTGCACGGGGTCGCGAAGCTCGGTCACGCGACCGAACCTAGACGACGGGTGGCTGGCTCAGCCCTTGAGCTCGCAGATGACTTCGCCGTTGCCGATGGTCTCGCCGACCGCGGCCTTGAGGCCGGTCACGGTGCCGGCCTTGTGGGCCTTGAGGGGCTGCTCCATCTTCATGGCCTCGATGACGACGACGACGTCGCCCTCGGCGACCTCCTGGCCCTCCTCGACCGCGATCTTGACGATGGTGCCCTGCATCGGGCTGGTGACGGAGTCTCCGGACGCGGCGGCTCCGGCCTTCTTGCCGCCGGCGCGCTTGGGCTTCTTCGCGGTCGCACCGCCGGCCGCGAGGCCACCGAGCCCGGCCGGGATGACGACCTCGAGCCGCCGGCCGCCGACCTCGACCACGACCGTCTGCCGCTCGTCGGGCTCCCCAAGAGCAGAGCCCTCGCCGCCCTTGTTGTCATACGGCGTGATCTGGTTGTCGAAGTCGGTCTCGATCCAGGTGGTGTAGACGGTGAAGTCGCCCTCGCCGGAGGGGTTGGAGGCGCCGACCCAGGCCGGGTCGTTGACGATGACCTCGTGGAACGTGATCGCGGTGGGCATGCCGTCGACCTCGAACTCCGACAGGGCGCGACGCGAGCGCTCGATGGCCTGCGTGCGGTCCTTGCCGGTGACGATCAGCTTGGCGACGAGGGAGTCGAAGGCGCCGGGAATGGTCTCGCCGTTCTCGTAGCCACCGTCGAGCCGGACGCCGGGGCCGGCCGGCGGGTTCCACCTGGTCAGCGTGCCGGGGGCCGGCATGAAGTTGTTGCCGCCGTCCTCGGCGTTGATGCGGAACTCGATGGAGTGGCCGCGGATCTCGGGGTCGTCGTAGCCGAGCTCCTCGCCGGCCGCGATCCGGAACATCTCGCGGACCAGGTCGATGCCGGTGACCTCCTCGGAGACACAGTGCTCGACCTGGAGCCGGGTGTTGACCTCGAGGAAGGAGATGGTGCCGTCGGCGGCGACCAGGAACTCGCAGGTGCCGGCGCCGACGTAGCCGGCCTCCTTGAGGATCGCCTTGGAGGAGTCGTAGAGGCGCTTGACCTGGTCGTCGGTGAGGAACGGCGCGGGCGCCTCCTCGACCAGCTTCTGGTGGCGGCGCTGAAGGGAGCAGTCGCGGGTGGAGACGACGACGACGTTGCCGTGCTGGTCGGCCAGGCACTGGGTCTCGACGTGGCGCGGGCGGTCCAGGAACTTCTCCACCAGGCACTCGCCGCGACCGAAGGCGCTGATCGCCTCACGGACGGCCGACTCGTAGAGGTCGGGGATCTCCTCGAGCGTGCGGGCGACCTTCAGACCGCGACCGCCGCCGCCGAAGACGGCCTTGATGGCGACGGGCAGGCCGTGCTCCTTGGCGAAGCCGACGATCTCGTCGGCGTCCTTGACCGCGTCCTTGAGGCCTGGGGCGAGCGGGGCGCCGGCCGCGAGGGCGATCTGCTTGGCCTTCGCCTTGTCGCCGAGGCCCTCGATGGCCTCGGGGGAGGGGCCGATCCAGATCAGCCCGGCGTCGATCACGGCCTGGGCGAACTCGGCGTTCTCGGCGAGGAAGCCGTAGCCCGGGTGCACCGAGTCGGCGCCGGACTCCTTGGCCGCGGCCAGGATCTTGTCGATCACCAGGTAGGAGTCGCCCGGGGTGGCGCCGTTGAGCGAGTAGGCCTCGTCGGCAAGCCGCACGAACAGCGCGTCCCGGTCGGGCTCGGCGTAGACCGCGACGGAGCCGATCCCGGCATCCTTGCAAGCGCGGATCACCCGGACCGCGATCTCACCACGGTTGGCGATCAGGACCTTCTGCAACGGCTTGGACTCGGGCACGCGACTCTCCTCGTCGTCTGGAACGTCCGGCAGTCTAGGGCGCGCCGGTCCGGCCGCCGCACGGGGCGTTCAGATCTGGGCAGGCGCGGGCCGGCGCGGTTCGGTTGTGGCAGCGCCCGGCGAGCAGTAGACACAGGCCATGGAGATCGCAGTCCTCGGCACCGGCATGGTCGGCCGGGCTCTCGCCGCCCGCTTCGCCGAACTGGCCCACGACGTCACGGTCGGCACCCGTGACCCTGCCACCACGAGCGTCAAGCCGGAGTACGCCGCCTGGGCGGTCGAGAACCCGGCCGTCCGGCTGGCGACCTTCGCCGACGCCGCCGCCACGGCCGATGTGGTGGTCAACGCCACCAGCGGCACGGTCACGCTCGAGGTGCTCGGTCAGGCCGGCGACGGGAAGGTCCTGCTCGACGTGTCGAACGGGCTGGACTTCTCCCGCGGGTTCCCGCCGCTGATCACCGCCCCGCAGGACGACTCGATCGCCGAGCAGGTCCAGCGTGCGTTCCCGGCTGCGCGAGTGGTGAAGTCGCTCAACACGATGACCGCCGAGCTGATGGCCCACCCCGACCGGCTGCCCGATCCCGGGACCGTCTTCGTCTCGGGTGATGACGCCGACGCCAAGGCGACCGTGACCTACCTGCTCACTGAGCTCGGCCACACCGACGTCCTCGACCTGGGCGACGTGTCGACGGCGCGCGGCGTCGAGTGGTTGATGCCGGCGTGGCTCCGGCTGATGGGGGCGGTGGGTTCGCCGATGTTCAACTGGAAGGTCGTCCGCTGACCTTCGGTGGTCGACGAGGTTGCGCAGCGACTGCCTCGAGACCGGTTAACAAACGTTAACCTCGCGGGTTACGATGCCCGCATGACGTCGTTCGAGCTGTCCCGTGAGCACGAGGAGTTCCGCCGTACCGTCCGCGACTTCGCGGAGGCCGCGATCGCGCCGTACGTCGCGCAGTGGGACAAGGACCACCACTTCCCCACGGAGGTCGTGCAGCAGATGGGCGACCTCGGCCTGTTCGGGCTCGTCGCGCCGGAGGAGTACGGCGGCGCCGGGCTCACGCCCGAGGACGGTCCCTTCACCTCGCTCTGCCTC
The DNA here is from genome assembly GCF_003515065.1 of Nocardioides immobilis. GTDB lineage: Bacteria > Actinomycetota > Actinomycetes > Propionibacteriales > Nocardioidaceae > Nocardioides > Nocardioides immobilis. The sequence continues at coordinate 338,703 of NZ_QXGH01000009.1, read as the reverse complement.
GCCATCGAGGAGCTGGGCCGGGTCGACCAGTCGATGGGCATCACCCTCGAGGCGGGTGTCGGTCTCGGCATCAACCCGATCCTCAGCTACGGCACGCCTGCGCAGAAGCAGACCTGGCTGCCCGACCTGGTGAGCGGCCGGCGGCTCGCCGGGTTCGGCCTCACCGAGCCGGGCGCCGGATCCGACGCCGGCGCGACGCGCACCAAGGCCGTCCTCGACGATGACGAGTGGGTCGTCAACGGCAGCAAGCAGTTCATCACCAACTCCGGCTCGGAGCTGACCTCCCTGGTGACCGTGACCGCGCGGACCGGGGTCTCGACAAGCTCGACCGGCGAGCAGAGGCTCGAGATCTCGGCGATCATCGTCCCCGCCGGGACCCCCGGGTTCACCGCGGAGCCGGCCTACGACAAGCTCGGCTGGCACATCTCCGACACCCACCCGTTGACGTTCGCGGACTGTCGGGTGCCGGCCGACCACCTGCTGGGGGAGCGCGGCCGGGGCTTCGCCCAGTTCCTCGCGATCCTCGACGACGGCCGGGTCGCCATCGCCGCCCTCGCTGTCGGCCTGATCCAGGCCTGCGTCGACCTCTGCGTCGAGTACGCCGGCGAGCGCCAGACCTTCGGCGGCCCCATCGGCCGCAAGCAGGGGGTCGCCTTCCAGATCGCCGACCTCGAGGTGATGCTCCACGCCTCGCGGCTGCTGACCTACAAGGCGGCCGCGATGAAGGACGCCATGGACACCCCCGGTGGGCCGAGCACGAAGCAGTTCAAGCACGCGGCCGCGATCGCCAAGCTCTACTCGACCGAGTCCGCTGTCACGGCCACCCGGATCGCGACCCAGGTCTTCGGCGGCTACGGCTTCATGGAGGAGTACGCCGTCGCGCGCTTCTACCGCGACGCCAAGATCCTCGAGATCGGCGAGGGGACGTCCGAGGTGCAGCGGATGCTGATCGCCCGGGGCCTGGGCCTGCCCGTCGAGTAAAGACGGATTTCGGTCCGCGAACGAACCGGATCGCCCACCATCGCGTTGAGGGGTTACCACAACGCGGCAGGGGGTGACCGATGAGCAACGACGAGGACTTCGCCGAGTTCGTCGGTGCCCGCTGGACGTCGCTCTACCGGCTCGCCTACCTGTTGGCGGCGTCACCGACCGGTGCCGAGGACCTGCTGCAGACGACGCTCGAGAAGGCGTACGTGAGCTGGGGACGGATCGGCAGGATGGACCACCCCGAGGCCTACGTGCGTCGGATGCTGGCCAACACCCTGGTGTCGAGCCGGCGGAGGGCCTGGATCGGCGAGCAGCCGACCCGCGACCTGCCCGAGGTCCCGCGGGAGTCGGACGAGGGCTCGGTCCTCGACCGCTCCCTGCTCTGGCCGCTGGTGTGCGCCCTCCCTGCGCGCCAACGGGCCGTCATCGTCCTGCGCTACTACGAGGACCTGAGCGAGGCGGAGATCGCCGGCGCGCTCGGCTGCGCGCCGGGAACCGTGAAGTCACAGTCGTCGTCGGCGATGAAGGCGCTCCGACGGGCCTTGGCCGCGTCGGGCGTCGGGGAGGAAGTGGGCGAGTCATGGACCTAGAACACGAACTCAGAGCAGTGCTCAGCCAGGAGGCAGAGATGACCAACGCAACACGCCCCGACCTGGACGGCCTGATCAGCGGCGGGCAGGGCCGCCGTCGCCGCCGCAACCTCACCGTGCTCGGCGGAGCGGCCGCCGCGGTCGTGCTGGTGGGCGGTGGGATTTTCGGCATCACCCAGCTCGGCTCGGACGACGACGACATCCCGCCCGCGGAGGACCCGTCGGTGGCGGAGACGAGCGACGCCCCGGTCGACGAAGGGCCACCGCCGTACGTCGACCGGAACGGTCTTCCCCTCGAGCCCGGCACCTACCGCAAGACCGTCGGTTTCAACGACACTCGCGATATCCAGGCCGACCTGACCTTCGGCGACGGCTGGGACGCGAGCGGCGACCCGTTCACCGGGACGACCGACAGAGATTGGGCCGTGCTGGCGATCTACCAGCTCGAGTCCCTCCCCGGCGAGAGCGCGTGCGTGGCCGTTCGTTCCGGGGCCGAGCCGTGGGGCCAGCCCGGCCGCCCGGCCGGGGAGACCACCCAGGAGGTGGCGCGCCAGCTGACCACGCTGCCCGGCGCCACGGTCCTGGAGCCGCCGGAGCGGGGCGAGGCCTTCGGATACCCGGCCCACCACCTGCAGGTGCGGATCGTCGACTCCTGCGACGACGTCTACGTCGTGGCGAACGCGACCGACGGCGGCCACGGCATCTCCTACTACCAGAGCCTCAACCAGCGCGACCGGGTGGTCGTGATCGACTTCCAGGTCGTCGATGTCGACGGCACCCCGATCGTGGTCGAGCTGGTCCATCACCGCGAGGCAACGCAGGAAACCGTGGCCCGGGCGACTGCCGTCCGGGACTCGATCACCTTCGTCCTGGCGGAGTAGCCCGCGAGCGGAGCGTCGTACCTGAACTTCCGGCCCCTCTTTCGCGCGAAAGGGGGCCGGAAGTTCAGGTACGACGCGCGCCCGGCGACCAGAGCTCGGTCCAGGAGTGGCCGAGCTCGATCACCAGGTCGCGGAGCAACGGGAGGCTGACGCCGACCACGTTGTGGTGGTCGCCGTCGATGCCGGTGACGAACGCGCCGCCCAGGCCGTCGACGGTGAACGCGCCGGCGACGTGGAGCGGCTCGCCGGTCGCGACGTACGCGTCGATCTCCTCGTCGGTCACCTCGGCGAAGTAGACGGTGGTCGACGCGGTCGCGGCGGCGACCTGTCCCGTGGCGGTGTCGCGCAGGCAGTGTCCGGTGTAGAGGACGCCGGACCGCCCGCGCATCGATTGCCAGCGACGTACGGCGTCGGTCGCGTCGTCGGGCTTGCCGAGGGCCTCGCCGTCGAGCTCGAGCACGGAGTCACAACCGAGCACCAGCGCGCCCTCGGGCACGCCGTCGCGGCCCGCGACCGCGGCGCACTTGAGCTCGGCCAGCTGCAGCGCCATCTCGAACGGCGGCAGCCCGTCGGCCTGCGACTCGTCCACACCGGAGATGATCACCGTGGGGTCGAGGCCAGCGTTGCGGAGCGTGGTCAGCCGGGCGGGGGAGGCGGACGCGAGCACGAGGTTCGGCACGCCCCGAACATTAACCACCGACGGCATGCAACCCGACGGGGCACTCACGGGTCGTACGGGTGGAAAGCAGTCCGGAGGAGGTGCCATGGGCGGGGAGTCGGAAGATCCGATCCAGCGCTGTTTCGATGCGTCGTACCGGCGCCTCGTCGGCCAGCTGTACGGCGTCTGCGGCGACCTCTCGGAAGCCGAGGACGTCGTCGCCGAGGCGTTTGCGAAGGCAGTGAGCCGGCGTCGTACCTTCGAGCGCCTCGACAACCCCGAGGCCTGGCTGCGAACGGTCGCGGTGAACGTCGCCCGGTCCCGTCACCGCCGCCGGGTCGTCGGTGAGCGACTCCTCGGCCGCACCGCTCAACCCGACGCGGTGCACCAGCCGGACCTGAGCGACGACCGGATGCAGGTGGTCGCTGCGCTCAGAACGCTGCCGGACCACCAGCGCGAGACGCTCGCGCTCCACTACCTGGCCGACCTGCCGGTCGCCGAGGTCGCCGCCACGCTGGGGGTGCCCGAAGGCACAGTGAAAGCCCGGCTCAGCCGGGGGCGCACGGCCCTCGCGGCCGCACTCGGGCACGACGGCTCGGACGTACTGGGAGGTTCCCATGCATGACATCGCACAGGCAGCCGCCGACGCCGCGCAGGTGCCGAGCTTCGACGAGGTCCTGCGCAAGGGCCAGCGCCGCCGCAACGTCCGCAACGGCCTGACGGCCGGTGGGGCCGCCCTCGCCGTCGCCTCGATCATCGGGATCGGCCAGCTCGTCGGCACCGACGCCGACAAGGAGCCGGAGCCTGCGCCGAGCCCGCCATCGACGGTGATCGAGGACCCGCCGGCGGGCGAGGGGCCCGAGCGGATCGTCGACCACCCGAACGCCGTGGTCGGCGACGCGGCGGTCTCCGAGAGTGGTGCGACCGCGGTGTTCTGGCGGGTGGTCAATCGCGAGCAGTGGGGCTTGGCGGTCAGCGGCGACGGCTTCGTCACCCGCAGCCTGGCGCAGCTCCCGATCCCCGGGTACGTCGTCGCGGCCGGCGACCGGTTCGTCCTCAGCGACCAGACTCAGTCGAGGGTGTGGGTCGCCGGTCTGGACGGTGAGTGGACCCGGGTCGAGGTCTCCGGCTCAGACGCGCCCGTCGCCGACGGCGAGGTACCGGTGTCGACCAGCGACGGCTTGGTCGCCGTCGACCCTGACCGTGCTCGTGCGCACCCGGTCGACGCGCCGGAGCAGGCGTTCCGGATCGACGCCTACGGCGGGCGGCTGACCGCGATCACCAGCGTCCACCACGACTCCGGGACGCAGACCGCGACCTATCACTGGTCGGACGACGGCGGCGCGTCCTGGCACACGACGTCGTTCGACGCCGACTACATGTGGATCCCGCAGGTCGTCCCCTCGGCAGCCGGCACCGAGCACGCGATCGCGATGGTCTCGGACGGCGCGACCATCGGGCCGCTGGCGGGCGTCCTGACCATGCCCGCCGACGGCGGCAGCTTCGCCGAGACGGAGTACGACGGCGAGCTGGCCTCATTCTCCGGGGTGTGGACCGTGGATGGGGAGATCCGGTTCCTCGGCGACCTCTGGGGCGACGGCAGCGGCCCGCCGCGGGAGTCCGGTGTCTACCGCTGGGCCGACGGGCAGCTGGAGCGGATCCCCTCGTCCGCGCCCGAGGTGACGGATGTCGACGACTCGACGCTGATGGACGTGGTCGACACGGCCGGCGGGCCGACCCTGCTCATCGCGGTCGACAAGCGCCTCTTCGAGTCGACCGACGGCGGCGGGACGTGGGAGGAGCTCGCCGCCCGCTGACCCGGACGACTCAGCCGCGGACGACCTCGACCCCGAGCCAGGTCGCGAGCTGGTCGATCTCGGCGTCGACCGCGTCACCGATCGCGGGCTCCCAGGGGAAGTCCTCGTGCACGGCGAACACCCGCAGCACGTGGGCCTTGCGGTCGACCTTGGCGTCGAGCTTCCCGACGAGGCGGTCGCCGTGGAGGATCGGCAGCGCGAAGTAGCCCCACCGCCGCTTCGCTGCCGGCTTGTACATCTCCAGGACGTACTCGAAGTCGAAGAGGTCGAGTGCCCGCTCGCGGTCGTAGACGAGCCGGTCGTACGGCGACAGCAGCGCGGTCCGCGGCTCGAACGGCTCGTCCATCGCGGCCAGCGCGTCGGCGTCGACCCGCCACTCGCCGGCGATCCTGTCGACCACACAGCTCTCACCCAGCCCGGCGGCGCCGATCTCCTCGCCCTGGACCTTCGAGGTCGGCCGGGCGATCCCGAGCGAGGTGAGCCGTCGCGCGTCGAGCATGGCCCGGGCCTCGTCGTACGCCGGGACCTCCAGGTCCGCCGGGTAGACCCGCTCGGGGACGTCCCAGGTGCGGAACTTCCCGCGCCGGCCGCTGATCGCCACGTCGCCCGTGCGGCAGAGCAGCTCGAGCATCCGGTCGACGTTCTTGTCGTTGGTCCACCCCGAGGACTGCCACGGCACCTGCGACGTGTCGGGGATCTCGGCAGCGGTGAGCGGTCCCTCGGCCGCGAGCAGCCCGACGACGTCGGCGCGGAAGCCGGCGTTGGCGTCGAGCCAGTCGAACAAGCTGGAGTGCATCCGGTCCTCGGCGGTGGCCAGCACCAGCCCGATGTCGTCCATCGGTCGCACGTAGGAGGAGTGCTCGACGAGCGAACGCTCCTCCTCGATCGCGAACCGCAGGTCGGAGTGGTCGTAGGCGTCGCCGAGTCGCGACCAGGAGACGAGGTCGACGTTCGGCGCGATGGCCGCCGTCGGGTCGATCTGGAGCAGGGTGAGGTGGTCGACCGTCGCCACCAGCGACGCCGGCCGGTAGGCGTCGAGCAGCTGCGCGCGGACCGCGATCCGGCGCGCCTGCTCGCGATCGAGCGTGATCACGACCAGCTCACAGCCGGCCGAGGGCCGCCTTCAGCGGGTCGAGGCCGATCGAGCCGAGGTTGAGGGCCGCGGTGTGGAACTCCTTGAGGTCGAACGCGTCGCCCTTCCGCATCTTGACCTCGTCGCGCGCCTGCAGCCAGATCCGCTCGCCGACCTTGTACGACGGCGCCTGGCCTGGCCAGCCGAGGTAGCGGTTGACCTCGAAGCCGAGCTGCCCGTCCTCCATCCGCGAGTGGGCACGCATGAACTCGAAGACCTTCTCGCCGTCCCAGACCTCGCCCGGCCGCCAGCCGTACGGGTTGTCCGCGGGGATGGTCAGGCCGAGGTGGACGCCGATGTCGACGATCACCCGTGCCGCCCGGAAGCCCTGCATGTCGAGGAAGCCGAGCCGGTCGCCCGGATCCTCGAAGTAGCCGAGCTCGTCCATCAGCCGCTCGGAGTAGAGAGCCCAGCCCTCGCCGTGGCCGCTGATCCAGCACAGCAGCCGCTGCCAGCGGTTGAGCAGGTCGGCGCGGTGCACGACCTGGGCGCACTGGAGGTGGTGGCCCGGCACGCCCTCGTGGAAGACCGTGGTGGTCTCGCGCCACTTCGAGTAGATCTCGTGGTCGTCGGTGAACGAGAACCACATCGTGCCGGGTCGGGAGAAGTCCTCGGACGGCGGCGTGTACCAAGCCCCGCCGTCGTTGATCGGCGCCACCTTGCACGCGATCGTGCGGATCGGCTCGGCGATGTCGAAGTGGACGCCGTCGAAGCTGGCCAGGATGCCGTCGGCCCGCTCCTGCATCCACGCCTCGAACGCCTCGCGGCTACCGCAGTCGCGCGCCGGGTCGGCGTCGAGGGCCTTGACCGCGTCGTCGACGGATCCGCCGGCCACGATCCGCTGCGCGGTCGTGGCCATGTCGTCCTCGATCCGCTTGAGCTCCTCCCAGCCCCAGGCGTAGGTCTCCTCGAGGTCGACATCGGCGCCGAGGAAGTAGCGGGACTCGAGCGCGTACTGCTCACGGCCGACCCCGTCGACCTCGCGCCCCTGCGGCGCCAGCTCCGTCTCGGCGAACCGCCCGAAGTCGGCGTACGACGCCGTGGCCGCCGCCGCGACCGACGTCAGCCGGTCCCGCAGCCCGTCGGGGGCCTCGGCGACGAGGTTGCCGAAGTAGTCGCCGGACGCGCCCTCCTGGCCGGTCCAGCCGCGGATCTGGCTCGCCACCTCGACGTACTGCCGGCGCGCGGACACCCGGCCCGCGGCGGCCTCGGCCTCGAGCGTCTCGCGGTAGCCGGCGACGGCGTCCGGGATCGCGGCCAGCCGGTCGCCGATGGTCTGCCAGTCTTCCGTGGTGGCGGTCGGCATCAGGTCGAACACCTCGCGCACCGCGTGGATGCCGCTGCTGATCACCGAGAACGCCGAGCGCTCGAAGCCGGCGTCCGCCTTCTCCACCTCCAGCCCGACCCGCTCGAGGAACGCCTCCTGGGCGACCCGCTCGCGCTCGTCGCTGGGTTGGATCGCAGCCACGTCGGCCAGCGAACGGCGGTTCAGCTCCTCCCGCGCGTCGAAGCCGGCGGGCGACAGGTCGGGCAGCCGGTCGTCATGGCCGGCGATGCCCGCGAAGGTCGCGGTGAGCGGGTCGAGGGCGACGACATCCTCGACGTACTGATCGGTCCGAGCGTCGACAGGTCGGGTCATGGCGCGACCCTAGATCCCGGCACCGACGGCCCGCACCCGGGATGGGTGATGCAGGTGATGCGTCGTTGGTGATGCTAGAATCATCACATGCGCACGACGGTCAACATCCACGACGGTCTCCTCGAGACCATCAAGCAGCGCGCCAAGCGCGAGGGCAAGACGCTCGGCGACCTCATCGAGGAGGCGCTGCAGCGCTACCTGGCGTCTGCGGCACCGGATCCCGCGCCCGGTGTTCCCTTGGCGATCTACGACGGGCCGCTCGGGGTGAAGCCTGGGATCGACCTGCGGACCAACGCGGGCTTGTACGACGTGATGTACGACGAAGAGGACGATCTCGCGAGGAGGATGGCGCGCGGTGAATATCCCTGACGTCAATGTCCTGATCGCCATCTTTCGGCCAGACCATGCACACCATGATCGGGCGGTCGAATGGTGGGAGGATGCCGGGCTCGGCGATTCCCTCACCGTCCCGGACGTTGTCTGGAGCGGCTTCGTGAGGACGGCGACCAACCCGCGTGCGTGGGAATCGCCGGCGACGCACGAACAGGTCTGGGCCTTCGTCCGGTCCGTCATGGACCAGCCGACGTATGCCCGCTACCTCGACGCGTTCGACACCATGGGTCACTTCGAGCGCCTGTGCCGTGACGTCGGAGCAATCGGCAACCTGGTCAGTGACGCTTACATCGCGGCCTGTGCCACTTCGCTCGGGGCGCAGGTGGTGACGTTTGATCGCGACTACCGCAGGTTCGACGGAGTGCGCGTCCTCGAACTGTCCGCCTGAAGCCGACTCAGGCGGCGCGGTGCCGGCGGGCGCCGAGCAGCAGCGCCGCCGCGGTGGCGGCTTCGAGCGCGATGAAGCCGGCCATCTTCGGGCTCGGTGCGCCTTCGAAGACCGACGACGCCGCGCGCCCGGCCGCCATGCCGGCGGTGGCCAGCCCGATGGCGGTCCCGGAGGCGGGGGACGCGACCAGGCTCGCGGCGAACGCGAGCGGGAGGCCGCCGTACACGGCGCGGATCTCGGTGCGGGAGTCGGCGTTCGGTGCGGTGCTGCCGATCACCGCGGGCACGACTCCGGGCTTGAGGAACGAGACGAGACCGAGGCCGGCGTACCCGGCCGCTCCGATGGCGATGAGTCGGTTCATGACCCCATCGTGGCCGTCGGATGCGTCCACGGCATCCGACCGTGGGCGGAACCTGGAGCTACGCCGAGCCGGCGACCGCGCCGGCGTAGCGGTCGGCCAGCACCCGCAGGTGGTCGACCAGCGCCGACGGTGACTCGACGGTGAAGTCGATGCCGAGCATGCCGATCCAGACGGCCACCACCTCGAGGCTGTCGCCGCCGGTCACCAGGACGCTGCGGCCCTCGGGGAGTGCCTCGACGGTGCCGACAGCGGGGTTGATCCGCGCGATCACCTCCTCGGCCGGCGCGTCGATGACGAGCCGCGCGTGCACCGCCCAGCCGGTGCGCGCGACCTCGCGGACGACGAACTCGGTCAGGTCCCCGGGGAAGTCCGTCGGCCGGAACCCCCGGCCGCCGGGCGTGCGGAGGGTGAGCCAGTCGACCCGGTACGGCGCCCAGGTGGCGGTCGCCGGATCGCGGCCGACGACGTACCACCGCCGCTGCCACGCCACCAGCCGGTAGGGCTCGATCTCGACCCGCTCCTCGTCCCGGTAGAAGGCCCGGAGTCCGCGGTGGTCGCGGATCGCCGCGGCGATCTCGGTGAGCACCGCCGGATCGACCTCGGGGTCCTCGACGTTGGAGTCGGTGTTGACGGGGCCGGCGCTGGTGGCGTCCCGGAGGGCGGCGAGCTGGCGGCGCAACCGGTCGGGGAGCACGTGCTCGAGCTTGGCCAGCGCCCGGCCGCCGCTCTCCTCGAAGCCCGCGACCCCGGTGACGGTGCGCAGGCCGACCGCGACGGCGACGGCCTCCTCGTCGTCGAGCAGCAGCGGTGGGAGCTTGGCACCGACGCCGAGCCGGTAATGGCCGGTACGGCCCCGGGTCGCGTCGACCGGGTAGCCGAGCTCGCGGAGCCGGGCGATGTCGTTGCGCACCGTGCGGTCGGTGACGCCGAGCCGTCCGGCGAGCTCGGGACCGGTCCAGTCGACCCGTGCCTGCATCAGGCCCAGCAGCTCCAGCAGCCGTCCGGAAGTTTTCTTCACAGGGCTGTTTTATCAGGAACGAACCCTTCCGCAATGGCTCATAACGTCGTCCTCATCAGCAGGAACCACACCGAGAGGCAGAACGATGACCGAGCAGATCACCCCCTTCACCATCGACGTCCCGCAGGCCGACCTCGACGACCTGCGCGAGCGGCTGGAGCGCACCCGCTTCGCGCCGGCGGTCCCCGGCGACTCGTGGGACTACGGCACGCCGGAGTCCTACCTGCGCGAGATGGTCGAGCAGTGGAAGAGCTTCGACTGGCGCGCCGTCGAGGCCCGGGTCAACGAGCACCCCGGCTTCATCACCGAGGTCGACGGCCAGCGGATCCACTTCCTCCACGTCCGCTCGCAGGTCGAGGACGCCACCCCGCTGCTGCTGGCCCACACCTACCCGGGCTCGCTGCTCGACTTCCTCGAGATGATCGACCCGCTGGTGAACCCGGAGGCCCACGGCGGCAGCGCCGCCGACGCGTTCCATGTCGTCGTCCCGTCGATGCCCGGCTTCGGCTGGTCCACGCCGGTCGCCGACACCGGCTGGACGATGGCGCGGGTCGCCGCGGCGTACGACGTGCTCATGCGCCGGCTCGGCTACTCGTCGTACGGCATCCACGGCAGTGACGGCGGCGCCCTGGTCGGCCGTGAGCTGGCGGTCCTCAACCCGGAGGGCTTCCTCGGCGCCCACGTGCTGCACCTCTTCTCGTTCCCGTCGGGCGACCCGAGCGAGTTCGAGGGGTTCGGGCCGAAGGAGTACGCCGCGCTCGAGCACATGCAGTGGTTCCAGTCGGTCGGTGGCTACAACCAGATGAACGGCACCCGCCCGCAGACCGTCGCGGCCGGCCTCGCCGACTCGCCGGTCGGGGTGCTGGCCTACAGCGAGCTGTTCGAGAGCTTCGGCAACGGCACCAGCCTGGTGCGGCCCGAGCAGGTGCTGGCGCAGGCAACGCTCTACTGGCTGACCAACACCTACGGCTCCGCCGCCCGGTACCACTACGAGGAGCAGCACTCCGGCGCCGAGCCGGTCGTGAGCCAGGGGCGGCTCGGGGTGGCGGTCTTCAAGGACGACTTCCAGACGATCCGGTCCCTCGCCGAGCGCGACAACGCCAACATCGACCACTGGTCGGAGTTCCCGCGCGGCGGCCACTTCGCCGCGATGGAGGTTCCCCAGGACGTCGTGTCCGACCTGAGGGTGTTCTTCGCCTGATCTCGTCTGAGAATCGCCGAGTCGGCGCATCTGAGGATGCGCCGACTCGGCCTCGTCTGGCGTCCGAGATGCGTCGACTCGGGCGGGCCGCAGAAATGTCCGGCCGGCTATCTCGGTGTTGCCGCCACTACCTGGGTGCTGTGACCCGTCATAGCACCGTGGTTGCGGACGTGGTGCCGAGGGAGCGCCACGAACACTGAGTTACAGCACTGCTCAGCGGCCGCCGCGGGCGCTGGCCTGCCAGGCGCCGCGGTAGTGCACGTGGGTCCCACGCATCCGCCGCGCGGGGGAGGCCCACTCCGAGCGGGGCTTCTCCGGCGCCGGGGCGCCGCCGCCCATCGCGGCGAACACGGCGACCACGGCGGCGACCTGCTCGGGCGTCGCGTCCGGGGTGATCACGCGCAGCATCGGCGGGGCCGGGCTCTCGACGGGCTCGACCACCGAGTCGGCGGGCGTCTCGTCACTCACAGCGGGATGTTCCCGTGCTTCTTCGGCGGCAGCGTCTCGCGCTTGGTCTTCAGCAGCCGCAGGGCGCGGACGATCTCGACCCGGGTCTCGTGCGGCATGATCACGGCGTCGACGTACCCACGCTCGGCGGCGATGTAGGGGTTCGCCAGGTGGGTCTCGTACTCGTCGATCAGCTCGGCCCGACGCGCCTCCACGTCGCCGCCCTCGGCCTCGACGGCGGCCAGCGTGCGACGGTGGATGATGTTGGCCGCGCCCTGGGAGCCCATGACCGCGATCTGGCCGGTCGGCCAGGACAGGTTGAGGTCGGCGCCGAGGTGCTTGGAGCCCATCACGTCGTACGCGCCGCCGTAGGCCTTGCGGGTGATGATCGTGACCAGCGGGACGGTGGCCTCGGCGTAGGCGTAGATCAGCTTCGCGCCACGGCGGATGATGCCGTTCCACTCCTGGTCGGTGCCCGGCAGGAACCCGGGCACGTCGACGAAGGTGATCACCGGGACGTTGAACGCGTCGCAGGTGCGCACGAACCGCGCGGCCTTCTCCGAGGCGTCGATGTCGAGGGTGCCGGCGAACTGCATCGGCTGGTTGGCCACGATGCCCACCGAGCGGCCCTCGACCCGGCCGAAGCCGACGATGATGTTCGGCGCGAACAGCGGCTGCACCTCGAGGAACTCGTCGTCGTCGAGCACGGTCGTGATGACGTCGTGCATGTCGTAGGGCTGGTTCGGGCTGTCCGGGATCAGCGTGTCGAGCGCCAGGTCCTCCTCGGAGATTTCAACGGCGTCCGCGGCTGAGTAATCGGGGTCGTACGCCGGCGCCTCCTCCATGTTGTTCTGGGGGAGGTAGCCGATCAGCGCCTTGACGTACTCGAGCGCGTCCTCCTCGTCGGTGCCCATGTAGTGGGCGTTGCCCGACTTGGTGTTGTGCGTGCGCGCACCGCCGAGGTCCTCCATCGAGACGTCCTCGCCGGTGACCGTCTTGATGACGTCGGGTCCGGTGATGAACATCGCCGAGGTCTGGTCGACCATGACCGTGAAGTCGGTGACCGCGGGGGAGTAGACGTGGCCGCCCGCGCAGTTGCCCATGATCAGGCTGATCTGCGGGATCACGCCGGAGGCGTGGACGTTGCGGCGGAAGATCTCGCCGTACAGGCCCAGGGAGACGACGCCCTCCTGGATCCGCGCGCCGGCGCCCTCGTTGATGCCGATGATCGGGCAGCCGGTCTTGATGGCCAGGTCCATGACCTTGGTGATCTTCTCGCCGTAGACCTCGCCCAGCGAGCCGCCGAAGATGGTGAAGTCCTGGCTGAACACGCACACCTGGCGGCCGTCGATGGTGCCGTATCCGGTGATCACGCCGTCGCCGTACGGACGGTTCTTCTCCAGCCCGAACGCGACCGAGCGGTGGCGGGCCAGCTCGTCGAGCTCGACGAACGAGCCCTCGTCGAACAGCATCTCGATCCGCTCACGCGCGGTCTGACGACCCTTCGCGTGCTGCTTCTCGATCGCCTTCTCCCCGGCGGCGTGCACCGCCTCGTCGAGCCGGCGCTCGAGGTCGGCGAGCTTGCCCGCCGTCGTGTGGATGTCGGGCAGCTCTAGCCCTGAACTCGGAATGCTGGTGGGTTCGGCAGTCACGGTCGTTGGCCTCCTTGACGTTCGAGTGGAAGGGTAGTGGCCGTGACCGGTGACTCGGACCTGCGCCCACCCCTCGACGCTCACGTGCTCGCTGACGAGCTCGCGCTGACGCCCGATCTGGCTCTGGAGCTGCTCCCTGAGAGCCCGTCCACCAACCAGGTCGCCGCCGACCGTGCCCGCGCCGGCGCGGCCGACGGCCTGCTGGTGGTCGCCGACCACCAGACGGCCGGGCGCGGCCGCCTCGACCGCACCTGGGAGACGCCGGCCGGCGCGGCCATCACGTTCTCCCTGGTCCTGCGGCCGACGGTGCCGGCGACGTCCTGGCCGTGGCTCCCGCTGCTGACCGGGCACACCGTGTCGAAGGCGCTCGCGTCGTTCGGCTACGAGACCCGGGTGAAGTGGCCCAACGACGTGCTCATCGACGGACGGAAGGTCGCCGGCATCCTCGTCGAGCGGATCGAGACCGACAGCGGCCCGGCGGCGGTCGTCGGGGTCGGCATCAACGTGTCCACCGCGGCCGACGAGCTGCCCGTCCCCACGGCGACCTCGCTCGCCGTCGCCCACCCGGACCTGACCCCGACCCGGGAGGGCGTGCTGCTCGGCGTCGTGGCCGCCGTCCGCGAGGGCTACGACGCCTGGCAGTTCGGCGGCGCGGAGGCGGCGGCGCGGCTCGCGTCGTCGTACGTCGCCCACTGTGCGACTGTCGGCCAGGACGTGCGCGTCGACCTCCCCGGAGGTACGTCGATCTCCGGTCGCGCCGTGGACGTCGACATCGACGGCCGGCTGGTCGTGGAGACCGCCGACGGCGTCGAGAAGGTCGGCGCCGGCGACGTGGTGCACGTCGTTCCCGAATGACCGCCGCGGTGGGATGATCCTCCCGTGGCCATCTCAGAGAAGCTGCTCAACCCCGGCGAGAAGCTGTTCATCTCGTGCCGTCAGCACCCCAAGGCGCTGTTCGGCCCGATCCTGGCCCTCGTGGTGTTCCTCGCGATCGGCGTGGGGGCCCAGGTGGCCCTGGGCGATGGGGACGCGGCGACCTGGGGGAAGCGGATCGTCTGGGTGCTGTGCGCGATCGGGATCCTCTGGTTCACGGTCCGGCCGTTCCTCAACTGGTTCACGACCGTCCACGGCGTGACCGACCGGCGGCTGATCACCCGCCGCGGCATCATCACGCGGCGCGGCCACGACATCCCGCTCGCCCGGATCAGCGACCTGCAGATGGAGATCAACCTCATCGACCGCCCGTTCGGCTGCGGCACCCTGGTGATCACCGACGCGTCGACCTTCGGCGAGGTGCGCCTCAACGACATCCCGCACGTCGAGGCGACCCAGCGCCAGATCAACGAGCTGCTGCACGCCATCCACGGCGGCGCCGGTCACCGGCGCGCCGACGAAGGTGTCTGACCAGACGCTCCCGGGAGGCGCTGACCACGAGCGCACACTCCTCGGACACGACCTGACGCTGACCGCGGCCGACGTGGCCGCGCGCGCAGGTCTGTCCGTCCGACAGGCCCGGCGGCTGTGGCGCACCCTCGGCTTCCCCGAGCGCGGTGACGAGCGGGCCTTCAGCGAGGCCGACGTCGAGGCGATCTCTGCGGTCGCCGACATGGTGTCCGACGGGCTCGTCGACTTCGACCTGGCGCTCAACGTCGTGCGGGGCGCCGGGTTGAGCATGGCGCGGCTGGCGGACTGGGAGGTCGGGGCGCTGATCCAGCCGATCGAGGAGATGTTCGCAGACACGGTCGGTCCGGGAGCCACGCCGACCGAGGCCGCCCGCTGGGCGCTGGAGAAGTACGGCGACCGCTTCGAGACGGTGTTGCTCTACGCCTGGCGCAGCCACCTGGCCGCCGCGGTCGCCCGGATCGAGTCGATGCGCGCGATCGACGCCGATCCCCACACCACCGACCTGACCGTCGGCTTCGCCGACATCGTGGGATTCACGGCGCTGTCCAACGAGCTGACCCGCGAGAAGATCGGCGACCTGGTCGAGGTGTTCGAGGCCCGGTGCGGCGACGTCATCGCGGCCAACGGGGGCCGGCTCATCAAGAGCCTCGGCGACGCCGTGCTGTTCGTGAACGAGGACGCCCTCGGAGCGTTCGCGACCGCCGAGGGCATCATCAAGGTGATCGGCCGCGACAAGCGGATGCCCGACGTACGGATCGGGCTCGCGACCGGGTCCGTCGTGATGCGGCTCGGCGACGTCTTCGGACCTCCGGTCAACCTCGCCTCGCGGCTGACCCAGGTGGCCCGCCGCAACCGGGTGATCATCGACCACGACACCGCCGGCCGGCTGCCGTCCGACCAGGTCGAGACCCGGCCGCTGCCCGCGCGGCCGATGCGCGGATTCGGCGTGATGGAGCCGCTCACCGTCCGCCGCGTCTGACCTGGAACGCCTGTTACTGGGGTTGATTACGCAAGAAACCCGGATCCCAATTGCAAAAGTTTTCGGGATCCCCCACGCGCGGGTGCGCTGATTCCTACCTTGAGGCTGTGTTCGAGGTGCAGGATGTGCGGCTCGACCCGGCGAGTCGTCGCGCGTGGCGAGGGGGCCGGGAGATCCAGCTGTCCCGCAAGGAGTTCGACCTCGTCCACGCACTGATCGCCCGGGCGGGGTCGGTGGTGACCCGCGACGAGCTGATGCGGGAAGTCTGGAACGCCACCTTCTGGACCTCGTCCAAGACGATCGACGTCCACCTCGGGTGGGTACGCCGCAAGCTCGGCGACGACACCCGTCACCCCACCCTGATCACGACGGTGCGGGGCCAGGGCCTCCGGTTCGAGACCGGAGCGACCGTCAAGCTCTAGCGCGAACCGCGCTCGATAGGGTGCGGGCGTGCCCGATCCCGCTCCTCGCATCGCCGTCATCGGTGGCGGCCAGCTGGCCCGGATGATGGCGCAGCCGGCGATCGCCCTCGGCGTACCGCTCCGGCTCCTGGCCGAGGCCGACGGCGTCTCCGCGGCCCAGGTCATCCCCGACCAGCTCGTCGGCGACTACCGCGACCTGCCGACGCTCCAGCAGGTGACCGACGGCTGCGCCGTGGTCACGTTCGACCACGAGCACGTGCCGACCGAGCACCTGCACGCTCTCGAGGGCGCCGGGGTGGCCTGCCGGCCGGGCCCCGAGGCGCTGGTGCACGCGCAGGACAAGATCGTCATGCGCGAGGCGATGGAGCGGCTCGGTGCCCCGCAGCCGCGCTGGGCGGTCGTCTCGGCGGCGGCGGAGGTCGAGGAGTTCGGCCTGCCGTGCGTCCTCAAGGTCAGCCGCGGCGGGTACGACGGCAAGGGCGTCTGGGTCGTCCGCACCTCCGCCGACATCGCCGAGCCGCTCGCGGCCGCCGAGGGCGCCGGGGTCCGCGTCCTGGCCGAGGAGCTGGTCGACTTCCGGCGCGAGCTCGCAGCGCTGGTCGTGCGTGCGCCGAGCGGCCAGGCGGCGGCGTACCCCGTCGTCGCCTCGACCCAGCTCGACGGCATCTGCCACGAGGTGATCGCCCCCGCTCCCGACCTCGACCCGGCCCGCGCCGCGGAAGCCCAACAGCTCGCCCTCCGCGTCGCCGGGGAGCTCGGCGTCACCGGGATCCTTGCGGTGGAGCTGTTCGAGACCGGCGACGGCCGCATCCTGGTCAACGAGCTCGCGATGCGACCGCACAACACCGGCCACTGGTCGCAGGACGGCGCCGTCACCTCGCAGTTCGAGAACCACCTGCGCGCCGTCCTCGACCTCCCGCTCGGTTCGCCGGCGGCGCGCGCCCGGTGGACGGTGATGGTCAACATCCTCGGTTCGCCGCGTCCCGATGTCGGCCACCTGTACGACGGCTACCCCCACGCCCTCGCCCGCGACCCGCAGCTCCGCGTGCACCTCTACGGCAAGGAGCTGCGGCCCGGCCGCAAGGTCGGCCACGTCAACGCCTACGGCGACGACCTGGCCGACGTGCTCGAGCGGGCTCGCCATGCGGCAGCCTGGTTCCGCGGGGACCTGGGCAACGACAGCGACTGACTCCGCTCCCACTAGGCTCCTGCGGGTGAGTGCGCGCGTGGGCATCGTGATGGGTTCCGACTCCGACTGGCCGGTGATGCGGGCTGCGGCCGAGGCGCTGGCGGAGTTCGACATCGCCTACGAGGCCGACGTGGTCTCCGCGCACCGGATGCCCGAGGAGATGCTCGACTACGGCAAGACCGCCGCTGCTCGGGGCCTCGAGGTGATCATCGCCGGCGCCGGGGGAGCGGCCCACCTGCCCGGGATGCTGGCCTCGGTGACGCCTCTTCCGGTGATCGGCGTTCCGGTGCCCTTGAAGTACCTCGACGGCATGGACTCGCTCCTCTCGATCGTGCAGATGCCCGCGGGCGTGCCGGTCGCCGCGGTCGCGGTGGGTGGTGCCCGCAACGCCGGGCTGCTCGCCGTACGCATCCTCGCCGCAGGCGACTCGGCCCTGCAGGAGCGGATGACCGCCTTCCAGGCCTCCCTCAAGGCCGCCGCCCAGGCCAAGGGCGCCGCCGTCCGCGGCGCCACGCTGCCCCCGGTCATCGAGTAGGGAAGCAGCGCCGCCCTCCGGGCGTTGACCCGACATGAGCGAACCGTGGAAGGACCGGGCCACCATCGACCGGATGCTCGACGAGGGCGAGACCTGGGCGGTCGTCGGTCTCGGCGGCAACCCGTGGCGGACGGCGTACTCCATCGCGCAGGAGCTCCAGCAGCGCGGCAAGCGGATCGTCCCGATCCACCCGAGTGCCGACGGAAACCTCACGGTGCTCGGTGAGCTGGCCTACCAGACCCTCGCCGACGTCCCGTTCCCGATCGACGTGGTCGACGTCTTCCGGCGGTCCGAGGCGGCGGGGGAGTTCGCCGACCAGGCCGTGGCGGTCGGTGCCAAGGGCGTGTGGTTCCAGATGGGCGTCGTCGACGAGGCCGCGTTCCGCCGTACGACGGAGGCCGGTGTGCCGATGGTGATGGACGTCTGCCCGTCGCAGCAGTGGTTCTACCGGGAGCGCGCCGCCCGCGCGTGAGGTCCCTCACAGCCCCCGCCTAGCGGGCTCTCCCGGAATCGCCAGAAATCAGTAGGACTTCCTACTATCTCGGGCGTGGACAACCCCGACTTCGAGTACTACGGCCTCTCCGAGGAGCACCAGGCGATCCGCGAGGCAGTGCGCGCGATCTGCGACGCGAAGGTGGCGCCGTACGCCACGGACGTCGACGAGCACGCCCGCTACCCCCAGGAGGCGCACGACGCGCTGCTGGCGGCGGACTTCCACGCACCCCACGTCCCCGAGGAGTACGGCGGCGCCGGAGCCGACGCGCTGGCGACGGTGATCGTGATCGAGGAGATCGCGCGCGCCTGCGTGTCGTCGTCCCTGATCCCCGCGGTCAACAAGCTGGGCTCGCTGCCGGTGCAGATCGGCGGCTCGGAGGAGCTCAAGCAGAAGTACCTCGGTGCGCTGGCCCGCGGCGAGGGCGGGTTCTCGTACTGCCTCTCCGAGCCGGACGCCGGCTCCGACGCGGTCAACCAGAAGACCCGCGCCGTCCGCGACGGCGACGACTGGGTGCTCAACGGCGTCAAGCGGTGGATCTCCAACGCGGGCGTCTCGGAGTACTACACCGTGCTCGCGCAGACCGACCCGGAGAAGCGGTCGAAGGGCATCAGCGCGTTCGTCGTCGAGAGGTCCGACGAGGGCGTGTCCTTCGGAGCGCCGGAGAAGAAGCTCGGCATCAAGGGCTCCCCGACCCTCGAGGTCTACCTCGACAACGTCCGGATCCCCGGCGACCGGATCATCGGCGAGGTCGGCCAGGGGTTCGAGCTCGCGATGAAGACCCTCGACCACACCCGGGTCACGATCGCCGCGCAGGCCGTCGGTGTCGCCCAGGGCGCGCTCGACTACGCACTCGGCTACGCCAAGGAGCGCCAGCAGTTCGGCCGTCCGATCGCCGACAACCAGGGCCTGCAGTTCCTACTCGCCGACATGGGCATGAAGGTCGAGGCCGCGCGCCAGCTGACCTACGCCGCCGCCGGCCGCTCCGAGCGCGGCGACAAGGACCTGACCTTCTTCGGCGCCTCCGCCAAGTGCTTCGCCTCGGACGTCGCGATGCAGGTGACCACCGACGCGGTCCAGGTGCTCGGCGGCTACGGCTACACCCGCGACTACCCGGTCGAGCGGATGATGCGCGACGCCAAGATCACCCAGATCTACGAGGGCACCAACCAGGTCCAGCGGATCGTGATGGCGCGCCAGCTCCTGACCGGGATCCAGTCCGAGATCTGATCTGACAAGGTGGCGCGCATGACGCCGCTCGAACGGGTCCAGCGCCGGCTGGCCCGGCTCTCGCTCGACCCGCTGCCGGCCCCGGCGTCCCTCGTGCCGGGGCACGGCGTACCGATCAAGGGCAAGCGGATCCTCGTCACCGGCGCCTCGTCCGGCGTCGGCCGGGCCGCGGGCGTCATGCTCGCCCTCGAGGGCGCCAAGGTGCTCGCGGTCGCGAGGCGGGCCGACGAGCTCGAGGCGCTCGAGACGGAGATCGCCGCCAGGGGCGGGACGGCGTACTCCCTGCCCTGCGACCTCACCGACAGCGATGCCATCGACGCGCTCACCGACGACGTGATCGCCCGCTTCGGCGGCGTCGACGTGCTGGTCAACAACGCCGGCCACTCGATCCGCCGGTCGGCCGCGGACACGGTCGAGCGCCCGTCCGACCACGACCGGCTGATGCGGCTCAACTACCACGCGCCCGTGCGGCTCACCCTCAACCTGCTGGAGTCGATGCGCGCCCAAGGTGGCGGCCAGGTCATCAACTCCTCGACGTGGGGCGTCCCCGGCGGGCTGATGCCGATGTTCACCGCCTACCACGCGTCGAAGGCCGCGCTCGCCGCGTTCGCCCGCAGCCTGCAGGCGGAGGAGCGGCGGCACGGCATCGTGATCACGTCGCTGCACTTCCCGCTGATGCGGACGCCGATGATCGCGCCGACGGCGGCGTACGGCGTCCGCGCGGCGCTCGATCCCGACGACGCGGCGCGATGGGTGGTGCACGCCGTACGCCACCGCCCGACGGCGATGACGCCTGCCTACGCCACCCTGCTGGCTGCCGTCGGCCTGGTGTCCCCGAGACTTGTCGAGCGACTCGTGAACGCGGCACGCCCGTAAGAGGTACAAAGGAGAGGCGGCCGCGTGACCGAGCGCGGCTCGGAGCGTTGGGCCGGGCAGAGGCCGACAACGGAGGGCAGCACCATCACCCAGATCGAGGAAGCGGCGACGTCGGAACCCGACGTCGAGCGGCAGCGTGTCCGCCGCCGCCGACCGCAGAAGAAGAAGGCGCCCCGCTGGCTCACCCTGAGCGGCTACGGGATGGTCGTCGCCGGTCTCGCCGTGCTGGCATGGGTCGCCTGGCAGTTCTGGGGCACCAACTGGGTGTCCGACCGGCGCCAGGAAGCGGTCGCCGCGGACCTGCAGGACGGCTGGGCCGAGGGCAACGACTCCGTCACCACCGACTTCGGCCGTGCGGAGGCGATCCTCCACGTGCCGCGCTGGGGCAAGGACTACGCGGTCCCCGTGCTGGCCGGTTCGTCCGACGAGGTGCTGGCAGCCGGCATCGGCCACATGGAGGACACCGCCGACCCGGGAGAGCTGGGCAACTACGTCCTGGCCGGGCACCGCGTGACCCACGGCGAGCCCTTCGCCGACTTCCCGGAGCTCGAGGAGGGCGACCTCGTCCACGTCGAGACCCGGACGGCGACCTACACCTACAAGCTGGACTTCGACGGCACCGACCTCGAGGTGCCTTTCACCGAGGACTGGGTCATCCAGCCGTTCCCGAAGAACCCCGACGGCGGTGTGCAGCCGCCCGACGACGTCGGGCAACGGCTGATCACCCTCGTCAGCTGCGCCGAGATCT
This sequence comes from Nocardioides immobilis, assembly GCF_003515065.1. Classification (GTDB taxonomy): domain Bacteria; phylum Actinomycetota; class Actinomycetes; order Propionibacteriales; family Nocardioidaceae; genus Nocardioides; species Nocardioides immobilis. The sequence continues at coordinate 317,663 of NZ_QXGH01000009.1, read as the reverse complement.
TCCACACCGACCTGCGGTCCGTCGTGTTCGGTCATCTCGTGGAGAAGGTGGAGGTCGACCGGTGATATCGCATCTGAAAACCAGGTCGGGGTCGGCCCCGGAGCCGGATGGGGAAGTCCCGCGCCTCGAGATGGGGACCGCGACTTTGCACCTTCCGTCGCGGGGATCCACCCCCCATGACTATGATTTGTTGAAATTCTCGATCGCCGGGGGTGACCTGTCCCGCATTGGGACGTTGAGCCGGGTGAACAAAGGGGCTGATATGCGCGGATCGGTTGTTCTCGCCGGTGCCATTCTCGGGGCCGTTTCTCTCGTTGGTGTGCCCGCTCACGCGGCCGCCACGGCTCCCGACCCCTACTCGGGGAAGATCGAGACGGACTGCAACATCGACGTTCCCGCAGTTGTCGAGCCCGGCAAGCGGGTCGTCATCAGGATCTCGGTCTCGGCGAACAGCCCGACCCCGCCCAAGGGCAAGGTCGACCTCGCGATCAAGACCAGGCCCGGCGGCAACGTCGTGTGGGACAAGACGGTCAAGTACAACGGCGGCACCAAGACCGTCGTCGGGCCGGTGCTCGAGACGGGCCAGGACTACACCGTCACCTCCCGCTTCCGCCCGAGCGACGACACCTTCGCCCGGTGTCACGCCAGCGCCGCGTTCGCGGTCGACTCGGCCGGCGGCAACAACCCCGACGGTGACGACGACAACGGGCCCGGTGGGCTGCTGCCCGACACGGGCGGCCCGGCACTGCTGTGGCTGCTGCTCGGTGTCGGTCTGGTCGGCGGCGGATCGGCGACGGTCGTCTACGCCCGTCGGCGCAGCGCACCGGCACCTGCCTGAGCGGACACCCGATGCCCTCGCTGCGCTGCCCATGTGACGTCACGATCCGTGGCGCGGACGACGACGAGCTGGTCGAGAAGGTTCAGGAGCACCTCGCGGCCGAGCACCCGGGTCGGGAGTACTCCCGCGAGGAGATCCTGTTCATGGCGATGTGAGCCTCCGGCTCCACATCACCAGGCTCACGCCGGATAGATCCGCGGCAGCTCGGTCGCCTTGCCCTTGAACTCCGGCGACCGCTTCTCCAGGAACGCCGCGACGCCTTCCTTGCCGTCGGCGATCGACGTGTAGAACATCGCGAGCGAGTCCGACAGGTGCGCCTCGAGCGGGTGCTCGGCAGCGCTGTTGCGGTAGAGCATCTGCTTGGCGAGGCCGAGCGCGGTGGGGGACCGGTCGACCACGAACGAGCGCGCCAGGTCGAGTGCCGCCGGCAGCAGCTCGTCGGGCTCGTGCAGGCTGCGGACCAGCCGTCCGGCGTGGGCCTGCTCGGCGGTGAGGATGTCGGCGGAGTAGACCCACTCGAGTGCCTGCTGGATGCCGACGATCCGGGGCAGGAACCACGTCGAGCACGCCTCCGGCACGATGCCGAGCCGGCCGAACACGAAGCCGATCCTCGCATTGGTCGAGGCCAGCCGGATGTCCATCGCCAGCGTCATCGTGGCGCCGATGCCGACAGCGGCGCCGTTGATCGCGCCGATGACCGGCTTGGGGAGGGCGTGGATCGCCAGCGTCACCTTGCCGCCGGTGTCGCGGACACCCTCGGCGTACGGCGGCTCGTCGTACTGCTGGCGGAAGTCCTCGGGCGTCGGTGCGAGCGACTCGTCCAGCCCGAACACGTTGCCCTCGGCCGACAGGTCCATCCCCGCGCAGAACGCGCGGCCGGAGCCGGTCACCACGACCGCGCGCACGGCGTCGTCACGCGCGTCGGTCAGGAAGACCTGCTCGAGCTCGCGGGCCATGGTGAGGTCGAACGCGTTGAGCGCGTCCGGCCGGTCGAGGGTGAGTACGGCGACGCCGTCCTCGTCGACATCCCAGTCGAGCGTCTCGTACGTCGTCATTCTGCTACTCCTGCCGCGGTGCACTGCTTCTTGGTGATGTCGTCGGTGCGATCCTCGATGATCGCGTCGAACAGCGGGTCGGCGCGGTCGCGGTCGATGGTGTTCGCGGAGCCGTCGGTGACCGGCATCGTGCAGGTCAGCCCGCCGTCGCCGATCCCGCCGATCGCCAGCGCCCACCGACCGACGTCGGTCTGGCCGGTGCCCTCGCCGAACGCGAAGAAGTCCGGGATCGCGCTGTTGAGCCGCCACCACCGGATCGGGTTGATGACCGACCAGGGTGACAGCACCTTGTCGCCGATCGCGGCGATCACCTCGCGCTGCCGGCCGACCCGGTCCAGGTCGCCCCGAGTGGTGGCTCGGGTCCGGGCGTAGGCGAGCGCGACCTCGCCGTCGGCCTCCTGGCAACCCTTCTTCTTCAGGTCGAGACCGGCCTTGGGGTCCTTGATCTTCTCCTTCGGGCAGATCTCGATGCCGCCGACGGCGTCGACCACGCCGGCCACGCCACCGAGCCCGATCTCGACGTACTCGTCGATCCGGATGCCGGTCTCCTGCTCCAGCGCCGCGACCAGCCTGGTCGGGTCGCCGGGGTCCCACAGGCCGTTGATCTTGTTGCCGTCGATGATCCAGTCGCGGGGGAAGGAGACCATCACGTCGGGGCCGCCGGAGCCGGTGTGCAGCATGATGATGGTGTCGGCCAGGGAGCTCTCCGGGTTGCCGGTGTTGTACTTCTTCCGCTCCTCCTCGGTGAGCCCGGCGCGGGAGTCGTTGCCGACCATGAGGTACGTCGTGCCGGGCTGGTCGTCCGGCCGGTCGCCGTCCGGCTCGAACGCGATCTTGTCGACCTTCGTCCAGGTGAAGAACGGCACCGCGACGACATAGACCAGCCAGAGCAGGATCAGGACGAGCACCAGCGTGATCCAGGTGCGCGGCCGCGACCACCGGCTGCGGCTGCCACCGCCGGACGTCGGCGGTCGACGGCCGGTCGAGGCCGCCGAGACCGGCGGCTGGTACGGCGGTGCGGGGGCGGCCGGCGAGGGCCGCTGGGCGGGTTCCGGGCGGGCGGCCGGTGGCCGGGGCTGGGCGGGCAGCATCCGGGTCGGCTCGGGCCTGTTCTCGGCGGGCGGCGGGGGCTGCCGCGGGGTCGGCCGGGTGGGCGGGGGTGTCCCCGCCGGACGGTCGCCGTACATCCAGTCGAAGTCGCGGTCGTCGCCGCCGGCTCCGGCCGGCGGGCCGCTTGGGCGCTCTGCCATGGGGCACGACGCTACCGTCCTGCTGTGACGACTACGTTCGAGGCCCGCACGCCCAGCTATTCGCGGATCGAGCTCGCGACCGTGAGCGCCCGTGCACAGGCCAACCTGCTCGGCAACATCCACGGCGGCGAGATCGTGAAGGTCGCCGACTCCGCGGCGGGTGTCGTCGCCCAGCGCCACAGCGGCGGCCCGGCGGTGACGGCGGCCCTGGACGAGATGGCGTTCCTGGAGCCGGTACGGGTCGGCGACATCGTCCGGACGTTCGCCCAGATCAACTGGGCCGGCCGCTCGTCGATGGAGATCGGGGTCCGGGTCGAGACCCAGCCCTGGGACGACGCAACCACCGAGAGCCGGCACGTGGCGTCGGCGTACTTCGTCTTCGTCGCGATCGACGCGGCCGGGTCCGCCCGGCCGGTTCCGCCCCTGCAGCCGGAGACGGAGGACGACGAGCGGCGGATGCGGGAGGCCGACATCCGGCGCGCGCACCGGCTGGCGAGCCGGGCCGCGATCGAGGCCGGCCGGTCAGGACTCTGACGCCCCGGCCACCTCGGTGAGCACCGCCGCGACCGCGTCGACGGAGGCGGGGTGCGGGGGAGCGCCGTACGTCGTCACCTGGATCCTGCGGGCCGCGCCCGGGACGGGAAGCCGGACGACGTCGGGGTTGCGGTGGGCGCGCAGGGCGAGGCCGGGGAGCACCGTGACGCCGAGGCCGCTGGCCACCAGTGACTGGACGGCGACGTAGTCGTCGCTGGCGTACGCGATCCGGGGCTCGAAGCCGGCCTTCGAGCACAGGGCGAGCAGCTCGCTGCGGCAGCGTTCGCAGCCGGTCACCCACCGGGTGTCGGCGAACCGCGCCAGGTCCACCGGTCCGGCGCCGGGGTCGAGGCTGCCCGGCGCGACCAGGTAGAGCGCGTCCTCGTGCACGGTCACCGCAGTGACGCCGTCCGGCTCGGCCTGGCCGGGGTAGGCGAAGGTCAGCGCGATGTCGGCGGTGCCGGCGCGCAGCATCGCCGCCGCTTCAGGGGGCTCGGCCTCGATCAGGTCGAGGCCGAGACCCGGGTGCCGCTCGACGAGGAGGGCGACCGCGGCCGGCACCAGCGTGGCTGCCGCGGAGGGGAACGCGGCCAGCCGGACCTGCCCGGCCTGCAGGCTGGTCGACGCCGTCAGCTCGGCCTCGGCACGGGCCAGGAGGGCCAGGATCTCCTCGCCACGGCGGGCGAGCCGCTCGCCATCGGGGGTGAGCCGCAGACCGCGGCCGACCCGCTGGAGCAGCACGCTGCCGGTCTCGACCTCGAGCCGGCGGAGGTGGTGGGAGATCGTCGGCTGGCCGTAGTGCAGCTGGGCTGCAGCCGCCGAGACGGTGCCGGTGCGGCGCAGGGCCACGAGGGCCTCGAGGCGGCGGACGTCGATCATGGCTCCACGGTAGCCGTTATATCGATGTTGTCGATGATTTAGCGTGAAACGAACTATTGGACCGATGACTGGTTCCCGGGCGAGACTGGAGCCATGGAGACCATCGAGGACCAGGCCCTGACGTTCGCGGGGATCGAGACGGCGGGCGAGATCGTCGCGCGCGAGCTCGGCACGACCCCGCTCGTCGGTCACCCGCTCCTCGACCGGTTCGCCGGCACCGAGATCCTCGTCAAGCACGAGCACGTGCTCCCGACCGGGTCGTTCAAGGTGCGCGGAGGTGTCTATCTCGCCGCCCGGCTGACCGACGACGAACGGGCAACCGGCCTGGTCACCTGCTCGACCGGCAACCACGCGCAGTCGGTGGCCTACGCCGCGCGGATCGCCCGATGCCACGCCACGGTCGTGATGCCGTCCTCGGCGCCCCAGGTCAAGCGCGACGCGGTCGCCGCGCTGGGTGCGACGGTCGTGAGCCACGGCGACTGTCTCGGCGACGCTGCCGCGCACGCGCGCTCGCTGGCGACCGGCCCCGGCGCGCCGTCGTACGTCGACACCACGGACCCGCGGATCGTCCTCGGCCACGCGACGGCGTACCTCGAGCTGTTCCGGCAGGCGCCCGGCCTCGATGCCGTCTTCGTCCCCATCGGCAGCGGCACGGGCGCCGTCGGCGCCTGCCTGGTGCGCGACGTGCTGGCGCCCGCGTGCCGGGTGATCGGCGTCCAGTCGGCCGCCGCGCCCGCGGCCTGGCGGTCGTGGCGCTCGGGCGCGGTCGAGACCGCCCCCTCCGCCACCCGGGCGTCCGGGCTCGCGACGTCGAGCGGCTATCCGGCCACGCTCCCGCACCTGCGCGCGGGGCTCCAGGACTTCGTGCTCGTGTCCGACGACGCGATCGACGCGGCCGCCCGGCTGCTCGCCTCCCACGCCCACACCCTCGCCGAGGGTGCCGGTGCCGCAGCCCTGGCCGGACTCCTCGCCACCGACGCCCGGCCCGGTCGCGTCGCGGTGATGTGCACCGGTGGCAACGCCTCTGCCGACGAGATCGCCCGCCTCGCAGCCGCCTGAGCTGCGTCGTACCTGAAGTTCCGGCCCTGAATTCGCCCCAGAAGGGGCCGGAAGTTCAGGTACGACGAGCGCGGCGCGTCGCGCACCGTGTGACAGGTGTGACTGGTGATACTGAGCGGGTCACTGCTCACTTCCCCGGCAGGAGAGACACCGCGCATGGCCGACCTCACCGCGCCGTCCCGGCTTCACGGCCAGACGAGCGTCGCCGAGCGTGCCGCTCGCGTCCGGTTCCGCCGGGCGCTGGCGCTGATGGCGATGACGCTCGTCGCCCCCGGGTCGGCCCAGCTGGTCGCGGGCAACCAGAAGATCGGCCGGATCGCGCTGCGGATCTGGCTGGCGTCGCTCGTGGTCGGGGGCGTCGTCCTCCTCGCGGTCCTGCTCGACCGGCGCATCGCGTTCCGCCTCGCGACCAATGCCGACCTGCTGCTCGTGCTCTGGGCGGCCCTGCTCGCCGGCGCGATCGGCTGGGCGGCGCTGTTCATCGACGCCTGGCGGATCGGCCGGCCGCTCAGCCTGCGCCTGCAGCACCGCCGCGCCGCTGTCGGCCTCAACGGCCTGCTGTGCTTCTCCGTCGCCGGCGTCATGCTCTTCAGCGCCCACCTCGTCTCCGTCCACCGCGACTGGGTGATCGCCGTCTTCGGTGACGGCGAGGTCACCGAGGCCCACGACGGGCGCTACAACGTCCTGCTGCTCGGCGGGGACTCCGGTGCCGGCCGCTGGGGCCTGCGACCGGACTCGATGACCGTCGCCTCCATCGACGCCGACACCGGGCGGACCGTGCTGATCGGGCTGCCGCGCAACATGGCGAGCTTCCCGTTCGAGGAGGGCTCGGTCATGGCCGACGAGTTCCCCGACGGGTTCGACTGCGACGGGTGCTACCTCAACGGGGTGAGCACCTGGGCCGAGGACCACACCGACCTGTTCGGCGACTCCAAGACCCCTGGCGTCGACGCCACCGTGATGGCGATCGAGGGCATCACCGGCCTGGAGATCAACTACTGGGCGATGGTCAACCTGTCGGGCTTCAAGCAGCTGGTCGACGCGGTCGGCGGCGTGACGGTCAACGTCCGCGAGGCGATCCCCGTCGGCGGCCTCGGTGACGACGTCACCGGCTACATCGACCCGGGTACCCAGAAGCTCAACGGCTTCGAGGCGCTCTGGTTCGCCCGTGCCCGCGAGGGCTCCGACGACTACTCGCGGATGGCGCGCCAGAAGTGCGTGATGAACGCGATGCTCCAGCAGCTCAGCCCCGAGACCGTGCTGCGGAACTTCGAGGACCTCACCAAGGCCTCGAGCGAGATGTTCTCGACGAACCTTCCTGCCTCCGAGGCCAGCCGCTTCATCGACCTCGCGCTCAAGGCGCGCGACCAGAAGATGTCGACGCTGTCGTTGGTGCCGCCGCTGGTCAACACCGGCGACCCCGACGTCGACCTGATCCACGACAAGGTCGCCGAGGCCATCGACCGGGCCGAGGGCGACGCCCCGCCGGCGAAGAAGCGCAAGAAGAATCCCGACTCCGTCACCGGCGGCTCGATCGGCTCCCTCAGCGAGGGCTACGCCGCCAACCAGGCCGACGACCTCGGCCAGGCCTGCTGATCGCCCGCGAAGGCCTGCGGAGGTTCGCTCGGGAGACCGTCACGAGCCCAGAGCGGCGACCACGGCGTCGTACGTCGCCCGGTCGGGTGCGCTGACCAGGCCGCCTCCGAGGCCCTGCGCCGCGAACGGCTGACCGTCGTTGCCGCCGATCCAGCCCCCGGACTCCTGCACGAGCAGGGAGCCGGGCAGGTGGTCCCACGGCTTGCTGTGGTTGTAGACCAGCGCCCGGGCGTCGCCCGCGATCAGGTGCGGGTAGTCGACGCCGCAGCACGCCCAGGTGAGCTCCAGCCTGCCGAGGCCGGGCAGCTCGCGGCCGACCCAGGCCCGGCGGGCGGTGCGGTACGGCGGCTGGTGGTTGTCGCTCGCCGGCACGGCCATGGTGAGGCGGCGCCCGTTGAGGTAGGCGCCCGCGCCGCGCTCCGCGACGTACGCCGCGTCGTGCTGCGGCTGCCAGATCCAGCCGCGCACCACCACGCCGTCCCGGACCTCGCCGATCATCACGGCGTGGTCGGGCGAGCCGTTCACGAAGTTCTTGGTGCCGTCGACAGGGTCGACGGTGAAGGCGTGCGGGGCCGCGTTGAAGCGGTCGAGCAGCGCCGGGTCCTGGGCGTGGGCCTCCTCACCGAGCACCACGGCGTCCGGGTAGGCCGCCCTCAGCGCGGCCGTGATCAGCACCTCGGACTCGTGGTCGGCGACGGTGACCAGGTCGCCCGGGTTCTTCTCCGTGATCTGGTGGTCCTGGAGCGCCCGGAACCGCGGATTGATGACCTGCTCCGCGACGTCCTGCATGAGGCTGAGCACGGAGTCGGTGTCCACACGGCCACGCTAGCGGTGGTGGTGGCAGAACCCGCAGTCACCGACACGTAGGGTTGCCGCCGTGCGGATCGTGGCGGTGGTGGTGACCTACAACCGCCTGCGGTTGCTGCAGCGCCTGGTCGCTCGCCTGCAGGACGTCGCCGGGCTGGCGGAGGTCCTGGTCGTCGACAACGCCTCCACCGACGGCACGGGGGAGTGGCTGACCGGCTCGGGTGTCGACCATCGGACGCTGGACCGCAACAGGGGTGGCGCCGGGGGCTTCCACAACGGCCTCAAGCTCGCGGTCGAGGAGCGCGGCGCCGACCTGGTCTGGCTGATGGACGACGACGGGCTCCCCGACCCCGGCTGTCTCGACCGGCTGCTGGCGGAGACCGATCTCGACTTCTGGGGGCCGCTCGTCGTCGACGAGGAGGAGCCCGGACGGCTGGTCTTCCCGATCCGGCTCCCGGGCGGCACCCGGGTCGTCCACGACGTGGCGTCAGCCCGGGCAGCCGCCGTCGCCGGCCGGCTCGCCGACATCGTCATCCCGTTCAACGGGGTGCTGGTCACCCGCGAGCTCGTCGAGCGGATCGGCTACCCCCGGGCGGAGTTCTTCATCTGGGGCGACGACCACGAGTACCGACTCCGTGCCGAGGCCGCCGGCGCCCGGATCGCGACCGTCGTCGACGCCGTCGTCCACCACCCGTCCGTCGGGGACCTGGGGACGCCGATGATGTTCGGGCGGACGACGTACAACCACACGCCGAGCGACCTCAAGCACTACTGCATGGCCCGCAACAACACGCTGAACCTCCGCGCCTACCGCGGCTGGGTGCACGTCCTGCTGTTCTGGCTGAAGACGATCTGGTTCTACCTCGTCACCAAGCCGCAGCCGCGCCGGATCGGGATGAGCGCCCGGGCGGCGTACGCCGGGCTCCGCGGGGACTTCTCAGGCCACGAGAGGTACCTGTCGTGACCGAGACCGTCGCCGTGGTCGTCGTGACCTACAACCGCGCCGACCTGCTCGAGCGGATGCTCGCCGGCCTCAACGCGATGGACCGCCGGCCCGACTGCGTCGTCGTGATCAACAACGCGAGCACCGACCACACCCGCGAGGTGCTGGAGCGCGCTGCCAATCCCGACCTGGTCGCGATCCACACCACCGACAACCTCGGCGGGGCCGGCGGCTTCCACCTGGGCCTGAGGACGGCGTACGACAAGGGCTTCGACGCGATGTGGCTGATGGACGACGACGTCGTCCCCGCGCCCGACTGCCTGCGCCGGCTGCTGGAGGTGGACAGCAGCTGCCTGACGGCGGTCCGGGAGGACCTGTCCGGCGCGCTGGTCGAGAAGGCGGCGGTGCGGTTCGACCTCCGTAACCCGCTGGCGATCCGCCCCAAGAAGGCCAGCGTCGACTCCACCTACCCGGACCGGGCGAGCATGCCGGCGACGGTCCCCGTCGACAACGTCTCGTTCGAGGGCTTCCTGGTCCGGCGCGAGGTGATCGACGCGATCGGGTTGCCGGACCCGTCGTACTTCATCTTCTACGACGACGTGGACTTCGCGATCCGCGCGCGACGCGCCGGCTACCAGATCCTCGCCGTCCGCGACGCCGTGCTCGTGCGCCAGCTCGCCTTCGACCAGCAGCACGACCTGGCCGGCTGGAAGGGCTACTACATGTACCGCAACCTGTTCGCGGTGCACTTCCGGTACGGCGAGAACGTGCTGGTCAGGCTCAAGCCGTGGCTGATCGCGCTCGCGGTGGTGCTGCTCAGTCCGCTGCGGGGTGGTCGGGCAGAGGCGCGGAACGTGTCACGAGCGCTTCGGGATGCGCGGGGGATGAGGACTCTTCCGGGTCCGCCGGGTTGAGCCGGACCCGCCAGCCGTCGCGGTTGCCGGTCGCGATGCCGGCGACCCACACGGCGAACGCGCCGAGTGCGATCCCGCCGATCACGTCGACCACGTAGTGCCAGCCGAGGTAGACCGTCGACAACACGGTCAGGCCCAGGAAGACCCACCCCACGACCTGGATCCAGCGGGGGAGGCCGATCAGCCTCACGACCAGGCAGATCGTCATCATGATGCCGACGTGGAGCGACGCGAACGCCGCGACCGTCTGCAGCGTGTCCGCGGCCCACGGATCGGCCATGACGGCCACCCGATCCGTCCACAGGCCCTCTTGGAGCGTGCTGTTGAAGGTGTGGGGCAGGTCGGCGAACTGGCTCGGCTGCGCGTAGATCGGGCCCAGCGACGGCAACAGCAGGTAGAGCACAGCGCCGAGGCACCAGTCCACGGCGACCGCGGTGACGTACCAGGAGCCGGCGCTCGTGTGCCGGGTCCACACCAGCGCGATCGCGATCGACGTCGGGATGAGCACGATCCAGATGACGTAGACCGCCGACATCAGGTGCGCCATCAGGTCGGTCCCGAACCAGGCGTGCAGGACCGCGGCGGGGTCGTGGCCGGCGAACAGGAAGCGGTCGACGTCGGCCATCGTGTCGTCCCAGTCGGCGCCGTTCACGAACGGCGCCATGCTCTTGATGTTCCGGAACGTCGCGTAGGTGAGGTACCACGCGATCACGCCGTTGATCGCGAACCACCAGTGCGAGGCCGGCCACCGCTCCGCGACGACCTCCCGCCACAGCCCGCCGAGGGCCCGGGGCGACCACGCCGACCGCAGCCGGGCGCGATGCGCGATCCTCGGCAGGATGTCGACCAGGATCGTGCCGAACACGATCAGCGGCATCCGGATGTAGCTGGGCAGGATGTCGTCGTCGGGATCGCGGAGGGGGAGGTCCTCGACCACGGCCAGAACGAGCATGACTGCGGCCATGGCCGCGCCGATCGCCCAGGCGAGCCAGAACTGGCGCGCCGCTTGGAGGGCACCGACGTACCGGTTGTTCACTCCGACAGGATAATTCGATCACGCCAGCGAATTCGGGAGGCCCTGCCTCCACGGTAGAGTCCGCGATCGTGTCCACCCCTGATCTGCTCGTCGTCGGCTCCGGTTTCTTCGGTCTCACCATCGCTGAGCGCTGTGCCACAGAGCTCGACCTCAAGGTGCTCGTGCTCGAGCGGCGCTACCACCTCGGCGGCAACGCCTACAGCGAGTTCGAGCCCGAGACGGGCATCGAGGTCCACAAGTACGGCACCCACCTGTTCCACACGTCGAACGAGCGGGTGTGGGAGTACGTCAACCGGTTCACCAAGTTCACGAGCTACCAGCACCGGGTCTTCGGCAAGTACCAGGGACAGGTCTACTCGCTGCCGATGAACCTGGCCCTGATCAACTCCTTCTTCGGCAAGAGCCACACCCCCGACGAGGCGCGTGCCCTCATCGCCGAGCAGGCGAGCGAGATCGACACCAAGGACGCCAAGAACCTCGAGGAGAAGGCGATCAGCCTGATCGGACGCCCGCTCTACGAGGCGTTCATCAAGGGCTACACCGCCAAGCAGTGGCAGACCGACCCGAAGGAGCTGAGCGCGGACATCATCACGCGCCTCCCGGTCCGCTACAACTTCGACAACCGCTACTTCAACGACAAGTACGAGGGCCTCCCGGTCGACGGCTACACCGCCTGGCTGGAGCGGATGGCGGACCACCCGAACATCGAGGTCCGGGTCGACACCGACTTCTTCGACGTGGCCGACGAGTACAAGGGCAAGGTCCCGATCGTCTACACCGGCCCGGTCGACGAGTACTTCGGCAACAGCGAGGGCCGCCTGTCCTGGCGCACCGTCGACCTCGAGGCCGAGGTCGTCGACGTCGACGACTACCAGGGCACCGGCGTCGTCAACGCCAACGACCCCGACGTCCCGTTCACCCGCGTGCTCGAGTTCAAGCACCTGCACCCCGAGCGCACCTACCTCCCGGGCAAGTCGGTCGTGGTCCACGAGTACAGCCGCTTCGCTGAGGACGACGACGAGCCGTACTACCCGATCAACACCGCCGAGGACCGCGAGAAGCTGCTGAAGTACCGCGACCTCGCCAAGAAGGAGCCGATGGTCCTCTTCGGCGGCCGGCTCGGCACCTACAAGTACCTCGACATGCACATGGCGATCGGCTCGGCCCTGTCGATGTACGACAACAAGATCAAGCCGCACTTCGCCGAGGGCGCACCGTTTGCCAGCGGTGGCGTCGACCCCGACAACGACTGAGTACGACGCGCGCTGCGCGCGGCGCGCGGCTGTGCAGCGCCGCTACTCCACGAAGGGCGCTTCGCCGGAGAGCGTCACGTCGGCGTAGATCATCGGGTGGTCGGACACCCGGTTGACCAGGCCACCGTCCATCCGGACGTAGTTGGAGAAACCCACGCCGGGGATGGACCCGAAGATCCAGTCGATGCCGTGGTTGGCGGGCAGCCGGCACGGGGAGCTGGTCCCGCCGTTGGCCGCCTGCGCGTTGGCCCCGGCGGTGACCCGGCAGAAGGCTTCCGCCTTCTCGTTGAAGTCACCCATCAGGAAGGTCGGGATGCCGAGCTGGTTCGTCGACTGCGGCTCCTGGAGATCGTTCATCAGCGCGATCTCCTTCTGGGTCGCGACGTCACGCCAGTGCTGCGCCGGCCCACGGGTGCTCGCGGGGTTGTGGATGTTGATGAACCAGGCGAGCCGGCCGGTCTCCTTGTGCTTCAGCAGCACGTAGGGCATCGGCACCAGGTTGCCGTGGAAGTAGGGGATCGGGATGGTGTGGCCCTCGACGAGCTCCCAGACACCGGCGTTCCAGGCGATGGAGTTGCGCACTCCCTTGCTGCCGACCTGCAGACCGGGGTAGACGCCCCAGCCGCCGCCGGTGATCCGGCCGAACGTGGCGTGCTGGGTCTTCTCGTACTCCTGGAGGCCGACCACGCTGACGTTGTTGCCGCGGATCAGCTGGACGGTCCAGCCCATGCGCGAGGTGCCGCCGGCGTACCCGGGCTTGTTGCCGCCGGGGCCGGTGTGCGAGGCGCCGAGCACGTTGAAGCTGGCGATCCGGAAGGAGGCCGGGTCGGCGGCGAGGCCGTCGGCGGCGAGCTGCACCCGGTTGCGCAGGTTGCGCGACCGGAGCCGGTCGCGCAGCTTGTCGTCCTTCTTGGGCTTGTCCTTGTTCTTGTGACGCGGCGAGGTCTCGGGGGGCGCCTCGCTGTCGTCGGACGCAGTGATCGACGGCGGCGCTGTCGGCGTGGTGTCGTCGGTGGCCGTCGTCTGGTTGTTGGCCACCGCGAACCGGCCGACGGTGAGCAGTGCCGCGACCAGCACGATGATGGCGAGAACGGGGAGCAGGCGTGCGCGACGCGGTAGTTCGTGCTTGCCCACTTCTCCCGGCTTCCCTCCCGTGACACCGCGTCCCGCGGCGTAGTGACCAACCTTACTCGACGCGATGGGCTACGGCTGGATGCCGCGCGTTCCCGGAACGTCGTGCGCCACGCCCGGCCCACCGACCCCACGAGTCCCAAGGTAAAGGGTTATCCTGCAACGCGAACGGGGTTCCGCGAACCCGACCTGCCTGCCGTCTAGCCCGGGGAGATCCGTGCGCCGCGTATCGCTGCTGCTGGTAACCGTTCTGTCAGTCTCGTTCCTTCTCGTCCCCGCGTCAGCGATGGGCCCCCGGGGTGGAGCGGTGTTCAACGTCCCGGAGCCGTACGGCGACGACGTCGCCAACTTCCGGATCGTGAAGAAGGTCGAGCACGCGATCCGCAACACCGTCCGGACCCGGCGGCACCGGCACCCGGTCATCCACATCTCGACGTACCTCTTGGACCGCCCGACGACCGTCAAGACGCTGATCGCGGCCTGCCGGCGCGGCGTCCAGGTCCGGGTGATCCTCGACGAGGACATCGAGAGCCGGCCGTCGCGAAAGCTGATCACGGCGCTCAACGCGGACAACGTCAGCGGGCCCCGCGACGACCCGCGTGCGGGCAAGTGCAACCGCCCGCTTCCCCCGAGCCACGGCGGCCTCCGGGTCGAGCCCGGGGCCACCGAGGACACCCAGCTCGAGGTCTTCACCCCCCGGGAGGCCTACCGGAGCGTCGAGGCGCCCAAGCGCGACTCGGTGACCTGGGGCCGGGACGGGAGCTACGTCAAGAGGTGCAACGGCAGCTGCCGCGGCAAGGGCGGCAACATGCACAGCAAGTTCTACCTCTTCTCACGCACGAAGAGCACCCACCACATGGTCATGGTCAGCTCGTCCAACCTCAACCGCGGCGGCGCCGAGCTCGGCTGGAACGACATGTACGTCGTCAAGGGCCGCCGGACGCTCTACCGCGGCTTCAAGGCGATGCACCGGCTGATGACGGACGACGTCCGGGCCGGCGGCGACAAGGTGCAGGTCAAGTCCGGGCCGTACATCGCCCGGTTCTTCCCGATGCGCAACGCCAGCAAGGCGACCGACCCGACGCTGCGCGACCTGAAGAAGATCCGGTGCCGCAGCGCGTTCGGCCGCACCCAGATCCACATCTCGATGTTCTACTGGAAGGGCAAGCGCGGCTCCTACCTCCTCGACAAGATCGCCGACCTGGCCCGCAACGGCTGTGAGGTCCGGATCGTCTACGGAGCGCCCTCGCGGCTGCTGGCGGAGCGGATGCGCAACCTCGCGCGTCGTCACGTGATCGACCTGTGGGACAGCCGTTGGGACTACAACGACGACGGCTGGAGCGAGGTCCGCACCCACGCCAAGTACGTCCTGGTGAAGGGCACGGTCGGGACCGACCGTCGCGCCTACCGGGTGTGGACGGGGTCGCAGAACTGGGTGGCCGGGTCGCTGTCGCGCAGCGACGAGACCACGCTCAACGTCGGCCTGCGGTCGGCGTACCGCAGCTATCTGAACAACTGGGACGCGATCCGCGACCACTCGCGCCGGCTGCCGTACAGCATGTACCGCTGAGCGGAGGGTCCGCCGGAACCTGCGTCCTGGGGCACTAGAGTTCGTGGGGAGATGAGCATGTCCGATTCCCCCGACTCGGCCCACCGGGTGGTGCTGCACGTCGGCACTCCGAAGAGCGGCACCACGTTCCTGCAGCGGGCGCTGTGGCGCCATCGCGAGGAGCTCGACGCGGTGGGTGTCACGTGTGCCGGCCAGCGGCACTTCGAGATGTTCCACGCGGCGATCGAGCTGCGGGAGTCGCACGCGTTCTGGGGCCGGACCGCCGAGGAGCTGGAGGGCACCTGGCAGCGGCTCTGCGACGGCGCCCGCGCCTATCCGGGGACCACGATCATGAGCCATGAGCTCCTCGGAGCCGCCAAGCGCGAGCAGGTCGACGCCGGGATGGCTGCGCTGGAGGGCCTCGACGTGCACCTGGTGGTCACGGCGCGCGATCTCGCCCGCCAGGTGGCGTCGGACTGGCAGGAGCGGGTCAAGAACGGCAACCCTGTGACGTTCGAGGCGTTCTGCGCCAACGTCGGCCTGGAGCGGCAGAACGGCTTCTGGCGCAACCAGCACCTGATCGGGATCTTCGACCGGTGGGCGCGCACGCTGCCGCCGGAGAACGTGCACCTGGTCGTCGGCCCCCCGCCGGGCTCGGGGCCCGACGTGCTCTGGCGGCGGTTCGGGGACGCCGTCGGGTTCGACGCCGGCGCCTTCGACCCGACGACCGAGGAGCCGACGGCCAACAAGACCCTGGGCGCGGTCCAGGTGGCGGTCCTGCGCCGCGTCAACGAGGTCCTCGACGGTCGCATCCAGCAGCCGGCCTACAGCCAGGTCGTCAAGCGGGTCTTCGCGCAGTCGATCCTGGCGGGCCAGTCGTCCGCCCCGGCACAGTGCCCGTCCGACCTCGTCGCCCGGCTGGCGGAGATCGCGACCCGCCAGAACGGCCGGATCACCGACCGCGGCTACCAGGTCCACGGCGACCTGGACGAGCTGGTGCCGCAGCCCGTCCCCGGACCGTGGACGGACCCGGACGCGGTCGACCCCGAGCTCGAGACCGCGGCGGCGGTCGCGGCGATCGCGGAGCTGCTCGTCGAGCGCGCCGAGCCGGCCCCCGACCCCGGTCTGGTGCCGACCGCCCGGCGCGTCGGTGGGCGGGTACGTCGTCGGCTCGCCCGGCTCCGCGACTAGTCTCGGCGAGTGATGGCGATCCACGACCCGCGGCCCCGGGTGTTCCTCCACGTCGGCAGCCCGAAGACGGGCACCACGTTCCTCCAGGACGTGCTGTGGTCACAGCGGGAGACCGCGCGGGAGCAGGGCCTGCTGCTGCCGGGCGAGCGGTTCCACGACCACTTCCTGGCCACGCTGGACGTCCGCGGGCTCGCGGAGGACCCGATCTATCCCGAGCGCGCCCGCGGCATGTGGGACCGGCTGGCCGAGGAGGCCGTCGCGTCGGACGGCAACGTGCTGATCTCCCACGAGCTGTTCGCCGGTGCGACCGCGGAGCAGGCGCGGCGCGCCGTCGCGGCGCTCGCCGACCGGGCCGAGGTGCACGTCGTCGTCACGGCGCGCGACCACGTCCGGCAGATCGCCGCCGAGTGGCAGGAGCACGTCAAGCACCGCTCGGCCGCGACGTTCGCGCGCTTCGTCCAGGAGGTCCGGGACGACCACGCCCGCACCAGCTGGTTCTGGCAGGTGCAGGACTATGCCGGCGTCCTCGAGCGGTGGGGTGTCGGGTTGCCACCGGAGCACCTGCACCTGGTGACCGTGCCTCCCTCCGGCGCGGACCCGACGACGCTGTGGGACCGCTTCGCGCGGGTCATCGGCGTCGATCCGGCTGCCTTCGACACCGAGCTGGAACGCTCGAACAGCTCGCTCGGCGCCGAGCAGGCGGAGCTGCTCCGCCGCGTCAACGTCGAGCTCGGCGATCGGCTGCCGCTCCCCGGTCCCTATCCGCTCGTCGTCAAGAACGTGCTCGCCCACCGGATCCTCGAGTCGCGCGGTGGCACCCGGCTGTCGCTGAGCGCGGAGGACCAGAAGTACGCCGCCGACGAGTCGCGCGCGATCGCGGACCGGCTGGCCGCTGCCGGCGTCGACGTCGTCGGGGACCTCGCGGACCTTGTCCCGACGCCGGTCACCGCCGAGGCGCCCGAGGAGGACCCGTACGCCGTACCTCCTGACGCTGCGTTGCTGGCAGAGAGTGTGGCGACGATCGCCGACCTGTTGGTGGTCCTCAACGAGCGCCGCGCCGCCGTGCAGCGGGCCGACGACCTGACCGCGACGGCGCAGGAGAAGCCGGTGCGGTTCGCGCTGGTGCACGCGAGCGAGCAGCGTCCGCTGCTGCGCAAGCTGCGCGGTGCCTACCGCGCCGCCAAGGAGCGCCGCTCCGACTCCTGAGACCGGTCCGATCCGGTCCGTTCGACCCGTCCCGCCTGGCCCGGACGGGCTACAGGCGTGCACCAAAGAGACCCCTGTGACGCCAGGGGGCTTGCGTGATCGGAGTAACTGGTGTGAAACTCGCAGCCTGACACAGATGTCGTCGCGAATCCGGTTGCGACACGCCGATCAGGAGGAAATCTCCCGTGTGGAATCCCCGACGTCCGCAATCCGCACGTCTCGGCGCCCTCGTCGCCATCGGCGCACTGGCTCTCGGGCTGGTGCCGTCCGCCGGAGCGAGCCCCGACCGCACCGCCTCGGCGGCGGCCGCTCCCACGGCGAGCACGGTGCGGATCGCGAGCTTCAACACCGCGGCCACCTCGACCACCCGCAAGGGGTTCCGGGACGTCAAGAACCTCCTCGCGGAGGGGGTGGACATCGTCGCGCTCCAGGAGATGTCGAGCTGGGCGCGGCGCGAGCGGGTGCGGAAGCGGCTCCTCGACTGCGAGACCTGTACGTGGGACGGGTGGATCCCCGTGCCGGCCGTGCCGGGTGGGCAGCCGATCCTGTGGCGCTCCGACAAGTTCACGTTCCTCGGCCGCGACTGGATCCAGGTCGCGCCGGAGACCTTCGTCGGTGACAAGGGCGCGGGCCCGGCGACGACGCACGCGAAGTACGTCGTCCGCCTGCGGCTGCTGGACAACGCCACCGGTCGCACGATCTGGGTCCTGAACAACCACTTCGTTCCCACCGTCCAGGGCGAGAACGGCGGTCGCAACGACAACCGTCGACGGATCCGGCTCTACGCCCGGCACATGGCGGGACTCCAGGCGGTCATCGACAAGATCCACGCCGAGGAGGGTGGCGGCCTGGTGTTCGTGACCGGCGACTTCAACGTGAACTACCGCAACGACAAGGTCGCCCAGGACCCGATCTTCCCGTACGCCGCGCTCGGCACCCGTGGGTTCCGGTCGAGCTTCTACGAGCTGGGGGAGCCCGGCACCGGCACCCACGTGCTCCACAACGGCTTCGACATGCGGCTCATCGACTACGTCAGCTTCAAGCCGACCCGGCGTGTGATCGCCACCGGGCAGCGGATCGTGACCGGGCTGAACTCCGACCACCGGCCGCTGATCGTCAGCTTCAAGGTCAACGGCCGCGGCTGCTGGGTGCGCGGCAGGCCGATCTGCTGATGCCTTAGCGGGTCGAGTGGTTCCGGACGGTGGTGAAGTACCGCACGTACCTGCGCCACAGGCGCGCGCTGCGGACGTTGAGCGTGTTCTCGTCACCCCTGGTCAGCGAGCCGTTGGACCAGTTCGCGGTGCCGGTCCAGACGCCGTGGTAGCGCCGGTTCGTGCCGTAGGTCCCGCGGACTGCGACCGCCTTCATGTGGGTGCGGGTGTTGACGTACCCGTCCATGTCGGTGTCGATGCGGCTGTCCCAGAACTCGATCAGGCCGGCGCGCCGCGCGTCGCGCATCCTTCGCCCGAGGCCACGATCGACGGCGCCGATGATGATCTTGACCTTGCAGCCGTCGCGGGCGAGGTTTCGGATCTTGTCCCAGAGGTAGTTGCCGCGGTGGCCGTTCCACCAGAACTGCTGGATGTGCAGTGAGGTCCGGCCGAGATCGCTGGAGCACCTGATCTTGCGCAGGTCCTGCAGGAGAGGGTCCCGGTCCTTGCCGCCGACGATCGGGAAGATCCGCGTCGTGTAGGGACCGTCCGTGAGCTCGAGCAGGTCGGGACCGGCGCGCTTCTGGGCGGTCATCAGCCGGTGGACCTGCACCAGGAAGTCGAAGGTCTTCGGCCGGCCCTTCATCACGACCAGGTCGTTCCACCCGAGCTTGGCGCCGCCGCCGTTCAGGTTGGACGACGACACCATGACGACGTTGTTCGCGGACCCGCTGCTCGACATGGCGTAGATCTTGGAGTGCATGTTCGCGTCGGATGCGCCGCGGCAGGAGCCTGAGCACTTCAGGACGTAACTGCCGTCGGCACCCCACGTGACCTGCTGGCCGGTCGGCCGGCGAAGGCTCCGCCGGGTCTGCCGGGCCGTCATCAGGGGGATCCCCTCGCCGCGCTGGCGAAGGCCGTCGTGCTGGGCGGGGAGCGCCCGGTTGCAGCGCCCGGCGCGGGGGTCGTTGTCGGCGATGCCGTCGCGGTCGCCGTCCCGGACGTTGTCGGCGTTGAGCGCAGTGACGAGCTTGCGGAGCGGTCGCGAGGCCACCTTGCGGTTGATGATCACGCGGACCGACACACCGCGGCGGCAGGCGTTGATCAAGGCGTTCGCGCTCACGTCGCGGTCGAAGAGGTAGCCGGTCACCAAGATGACGGGGTGGGGGTCCCGCCTCGTCCTCCGGACGTGCCGGAAGGCCTCCTCGACCTTCCGGACGATCCGGGTGTTCTCCGCGCTGGAGCCCCACGGGTTCGGCACGTTGAAGGTCACGCCGCCGCTGGGCTCGTAGCCGCTGGCAGACCACGGCGCCAGCGTCAACGCCGGCAGGATCACCAGCAGTGCTGCGGCTCGGCGCATGTGCGGCATGCTAGTCCGCTGGATCCTTCGGACTGGCCGCTTCGACGAGTTCTCCGCGCGAGCCGCGAACAGCCGATCTGCTGGTGAGGCCGACGACCCGCCCCTGCTAGGTTGGCTGACGTGTCGCAGGGGAGCGAGAACGACAAGCAACCGACCATCCATCTGGTGTCGACGGCCGGGCATCCTAACTTCGGCGACGAGTTCATCGCCGCCTCCTGGCTGAGGTTCCTGGCCGAACGGCAGCCGGACACCGACGTGGTGCTCGACTGCCCGGATCCCGGCATGGCGGCCTTCCTGTTCGAGGGCCTGCACCCCCGGTTGAAGCTCACCAACCTGCTGTGGCGGGTGAGCTGGCTGACGATGGACGCCGATCCCGACGAGGGTGATGCGACCGTCGACCGGGTGGTCCGCGACCTCGGCAGCCCGCTCTTCGACTACGGGCTGCTCGAGCTGCGCCGCGCCACCACCGTGCACCTCGTCGGTGGCGGCCACATCACCTCCAACTGGTTGCACCACGGCCGGCTGGTGCGCGCCGCGCGGCGCCTTGCCGAGGTGGCGGACGCCCAGTTCGTGGCGACCGGCCTCGGCCTGATGCCGGCGATCGATCCCGAGCGGATCCGTGACGACCTCGCGGCCGCCGACCACGCCACCGTCCGCGACAGCGCCAGCGCGGAGATGGCCGGCGTCGAGCTCGGCGTCAACGACGCGTTCCTCGGCCTGTCGTCGATCCCCGGCCACGGCGAGCGACCGGACCCGACCGGGCAGCCCGGCGACGTGTGGATCAGCCTGCAGTGCGACCTGGCCGAGCCCGAGGTCTTCGAGGCGACTGTCGCGGGTGTGCGGGCGATGATCGAGAGCGGACGGTTCGAGGGGCGTACGATCCGCTACCTCGAGTCGATCCCCGGCACCGACCGGGACCGCCGGGCCTACGACCTGCTCGCGGACCTGATCCCCGAGGAGAACTTCATGTCGTTCGTGCGGCTGTGGCACGAGGGCTTCCCGGGCCGCCCGCTGCAGACCTGGATCACGACCCGCTACCACTTCCACCAGCTCGCGGCGGCGGTCGGCGCCGACGGCATCGCGATCGAGATCGACGACGACTACTACCGCACGAAGCACGAGTCGCTCGCCGAGCTCGGCACCGGCTTCGCGATCGCGCCGGTCGGGTTCGACAAGCTGCCCGAGCCGGCCAGTGACCCCGAGTTCCGGCTCAAGGCCGGCCGGCTGCACCGGGCCAAGCTCGACGAGGCCGAGGCGATCTACCCGCGGAGGCGGGCACCGCAGCCGGCGGCGGCCGCTCCTGCGCCGGTCGCACCGGCACCCCCGGCGCGGTCCAAGGGCGTCTTCGGCCGCCGCTGACCGGTGATTCCTGCAGCTCGCCAGCTCACGACCAGGCCGCGACGATCCGGCAGACGTGGGGGTCCTCGGTCCGGAACGGCGCCAACCCGGTGCCGGCCTCCTGGTGGACCACCCGTCCGCCGTGCGCCTCGATCTCGGCGACGACGGTGGCCGGGTCGAGGTAGCGCCGCCCGGCCTGCTTGAACACGTGCGGTCGCCCGCGGTCCTGGTCGGTCCGGAACTCCAGGAACAGGTGGCCGCCGCCCCGCAGCGCCATCGAGGCGAGCCGCCACAGGTTCTCGCGGCCCAGGTCCTCCAGGGCGTGGAGCACGAACCGGGCGTACAGGTCGGTGGGGGTGTCGAGGCGGCTCAACCGGACGCCGAGCCCCAGCACCTCGCGCGCGTCGTACAGGTTGATGACCTCGAACGAAAGCGGCAGTGAGTCCGACGCCCGTCGCTGCGCGCGCAGCATCGCGCCGATCGTGTAGTCGACGGCGGTGACGGTGCGGCCGGTGCGCTTCGCGAACCACCGGGCGTCACGGGCGTTGCCAGCTCCGATGTCGTAGAGCGGGCGGTCGCTCGGGTAGTGCTCGGCGACCCACTTGGCGAACGACGACGGCTTGGTCGGCAGCGATCCCTTGTGCGCGCCGTAGAAGGTGTCCCACTGCTTGCGATGGGTCCGGAGGCCCCCGAACCAGCCGCCGATCCGGCGCGACAGCCACCGCGGGGTCTCGTAGCGGAAGGAGGGGTCGGGCGTGCGCCAGCCCTCGCCGTACGTCGCCGCGAGCAGCGCCTCGTAGTCTGCGGGTGCCGGCACCTGCCGGCCGAGCAGCTCGACCGTGGTGAGCGGCAGGATCGTCTCCGGCGGGAGCCGGAAGCCGGTGTCCTGCGGGATGTAGAGGACGCCCTCGACCCAGTGCGCCGTGAAGACGTCGACGAACCGGGTGGAGTCGTCCGACAGGCGGATCCGCACGTTGAGCCGGGCGCCGGAGCCGCGCCGGACCGACCAGCCCTCGGCGAGCAGGACCCGCTCGATCTTGTAGGCCTCGCGGATCACGTCGACCGGGTAGGGGTGCTGGCTGATGTAGGCGATGTCGAGGTCGTTGTCGTGGCCGATCAGCTGGCCGTTGCGGACCGCGCCCAGCAGGGTGCCGTAGGCGATGAACGTCGGCACCCCGGCCTTGTCGCGCAGGTCGGCGATCAGGAGCTCGACCTGGTCCATCAGCTCGTCGAGGGTGTCGGTGCCCTCGGTCGACAGCGGCCGGACCAGCTTGCCGTACTTGTCGATGATCAACGGGCTGCCGGTGCGGTCGACGACGTCCACCCGCTGGTCGGCCGCCCCCTTGAAGACGTGGTGGGAGGTGGCGACCACGGTGCCGGTGAGGTGCTCGCGGAGCACGACGTCCGCCTGGCCGACCAGGTGGCGGCCGAGCGACGCGGGCCAGCGCGCGACCAGGCCCCCGCGGCCCGGCTTGGTGTCGTTCTGCGGCTGGAGCGACCAGACGTGCCGGTCGTTCAGCAAGACGTCGTACGTCGACTCGGGGTCCAGGTCCGCGGGCAGCACCAGCCGGGCGTCGTGGACCCGCAGTGTCGCGGTCTCGGCGGTCTCGGTCTCGCTCGGCTCGGTCACTTCCGCAGCGCCCTCTTGATCCGCCGGGCCGCGGCGCGTGCGCCGCCGACCGGTTGGTGCCGCGCCTTGCGGCGCAGCTCGGCCCGGAGCTTGTCGCGCTCCATCGTCAGGTCGCGAACGTCGCGGATCATCTGCTCGATCGCGCGGGCGGCGACGTCGACGATCTCCTGGTCCGGCACGTCGCTCGGGTGAGTGCCGTCCGGGGACGCCGTGGAGAGCAGGTCGTCGAGATCGCCGATCACCGGGAACCCCTGCTCCTGGATCCAGTCCCTGGCCGCCCGCGAGCGGGTGGCCAGCTCGGCCACGTGGTGCGGCCGTGGTCCGAACCGCTCGCCGCGCTGCGGCACCAGCACCTCGTGCCCGAAGTACTTCCGCACCCAGCGGTGCCGCACGGTGCCCACCTCGAGCGGGCCGGTGAGGTGCGGCTTGACCCGCTCCAGGAGCGCGGCCTGGGCCGCGCCGAGGGACTCGTTGGCATAGCTCACGTCCAGGTCGAACCTGGAGTCGTCGATGCCGATGGCCTCCTTCCACCGCTCCCAGAGCAGGCCGCGCGGGGCTCCCGGGGGCGGCACGGTGACCACGGTGATCCGGTCGGCCGGCACGGCCTGCGTCCAGTTGCCGAGCACGCGCGGGATGTCCTGCGACTGCCAGCTCCACCCGCCGCGCAGCTTGCCGGCGAGCGCCTTGTCCATGAACTCGTCGAAGCCGAGGTCGGAGTTCATCTTGAGTGCTTCCTGCCACACGGCCGGGAACTGCAGCACGTAGGAGCGGACCGTCACCACGAGCCGCACCTCGGCCGGCGCCAGCGCGGCGACCGCCGCCTGGGCCTGCTCTGCGGTCGCCATGCTGAAGAACTCGTGGGAGACCATCCCGTCGCCGTCCCAGGCGGCGAGCTTGCCGACCAGCCGGTCCCAGATGCCCGCGTTGCGCCCCATCCGCGCCGGCGACGCGCCCCGCACCTCCTGGGAGGCGTGGTAGTGGTCCATCCGGCTGGTGCCCGGGTAGAGGAACCCCTGCCGGCGCAGCGCGCGGCGGTTCTCCCACATCGTCGTCTGGAGGAACGTGGTGCCGGTCTTGGGCAGCCCGATGTGGAGATGGACGGTGCGTGCCATCAGCTGTCTGTCCTGTCCGGGGTCACGGGGTGAGCGTGTGCGCGTCGAGGAAGGCCTGGACCTTCTCCTCGTCGCGCAGGGTCAGCGGCACGAGCAGCTCCTCGACCACGTCGAGCAGCTCGGCCACCCGCCGGTTGAGGCGGCGGGCCTCCTGCACCTCGGCCTCCAGCTCACTCACCCGCTCACGGAGGGCGGCGACCTCCTGTCGGGTCGAGCCCGGAGCCACCCGCCCGATCTTGCGTCCGGCGTCGCGCAGTCGGTCGTTCATGCCGGGCAGGATAGCCTTGCCCGTCGCCCTCGCAGGTGCGGGGGACTCGCGTTCTTGAAGGGATCCACTGTGATCGGGATGGTGTTGGCGGCCGGAGCCGGCCGAAGGCTGCGGCCGTACACGGACACGCTGCCGAAGGCGCTCGTGCCGGTGCGGGACGGCGCAGACGGGGGAGACACGATCCTCGACATCGCGCTCGGCAACCTGGCGGCGGTCGACCTGCGCGACGTGCTGATCGTCGTCGGCTACGCCGCGGGCGCGGTGGAGGAGCGGCAGGCCGCGCTCGAGAAGCGGTACGGCGTCCGGATCACGCTCGTCCACAACGACAAGGCCGAGATCTGGAACAACGCCTACTCGATGTGGCTCGCCTGCGACCACATGAGCGACGGCGTGCTCATGGTCAACGGCGACACGGTGCACCCGGTGTCGGTCGAGGAGACGCTGCTCAAGCACCGCGGTCCCGACGTGCTCCTCGCCATCGACGCCGAGAAGCAGCTCGCCGACGAGGAGATGAAGGTCCAGGTCTCGGACGACGGCGCGCTGACCCGGATCACCAAGCTGATGGACCCCGCGACGGCGTACGGCGAGTACATCGGCGCGACCCTGATCGAGCCGGCCGCCGTCCCGCAGCTCGCGGACGCGCTGAAGACGACCTTCGAGCGGGACCCGGACCTCTACTACGAGGACGGCTACCAGGAGATGGTCGACCGGGGGCTGCGGATCGACATCGCGCCGCTGCCGTCGGGCACGTCGTGGGTCGAGGTCGACAACCACGAGGACCTGGCGAAGGCCAGGGAGATCGCATGCCGCTACTAGCGCGGATGCTGGCGAGCCCGCTCCACCTCGACATCCGGGCGGGCGCCGTCGACAACCTCGCCGCGCTGCTGCACGAGCGCGCGATCACCAGCGGCGGCACGGTCATGGTCGCCGTCGGCTCCGGCCAGGGCGCCGAGATCTGGGAGCGGGTCCAGTCGTCGCTGCCGAACGCCACCGTCTTCCAGGTGGAGGAGGGCAGCCTGAGCTCGGCCGGCGACCTCCAGGAAGCACTCGGCCAGCAGGGGTACGACGCCGTCGTCGGCATCGGTGGCGGCAAGACCATCGACGTCGCGAAGTACGCCGCCACCCGCGCCGCGCTCCCGATGGTCGCGGTCGCCACCAACCTCGCGCACGACGGCATCTGCTCGCCGGTCGCGTCGCTCGAGCACCCCCACGGCAAGGGCTCGTACGGCGTCGCGCTGCCCCTCGCCGTCGTCGTCGACCTCGACTACGTCCGCAACGCGCCGCCCGCGATGGTGCGCGGCGGCATCGGCGACGCGGTCAGCAACCTGTCCGCGATCGAGGACTGGCTGCTCGCCCAGCGCGAGCGCGACGAGAGCGTCGACGGCCTCGCGCTGGCGTTCGCCCGGACGGCAGGCGAGGCGATCCTGCACCGCACGGACTCGATCGACGACGACGGGTTCCTCATCGCGCTCGCCGAGGCCCTGGTGCTGTCGGGCATGGCGATGTCGGTGGCCGGCACCTCGCGGCCGTGCAGCGGCGCGTGCCACGAGATCATCCACGCGATCGACCAGCTCTACCCGGGGGTCTCCAACCACGGCGAGCTCGCCGGCATCGGCGCGCTCTTCGCGACCTTCCTCCGCGGCGACGACGCCCGGTTCGTCCAGATCGCCGACTGCCTCACCCGGCACGGGCTCGCGGTGTCGCCGGAGCAGATCGGGCTCACCGAGGAGCAGTTCGTCGCCGCCGTACTGGCCGCTCCGGGCACCCGGCCGGACCGCTACACGATCCTCGAGCACCTCGCGCTGGACGAGGAGCAGGTCCGCGAACGAGTGGCCGCGTTCGTCAGTCGCCTGGGTCGGGCTGTGGAGACGACGGCCGCACCCTGAGCGCTGCGACCTCGGTGCCGAGCGGCATCGCCTTCCGCACCAGCCCGATGATCTCGGTCAGGGCGAGCCCGACCTCGGGGGTCCGGTCGCGCAGCTGCCGCTCGAGCACCGCACGTCGGTCGAGGCCGGCGTCGTCGGGGTCGTCGTCCCCGTCGTCCTGCCCGTCGTGCCCGTCGTGCTCGTCGTGGTCGTCGTGCTCGTGCTCGTCGTGGTCGTCGTCGTCCGCGGACGGCGCGCCGGCGTCGTGCTCCTGCTCCTCGCGGAGTGTCGCGATCGTGGTCTCCAGCTCCCCGATCGCCCGCTCGAGGCCGGTGCGTGCCCAGGCCGCGGCGAACAGCAGCTCCTCGTCGGTCGGCATGGCGAGTTCGACGGGCACGTCCTTTCCGGGCGGCTCGACGGGAAGGTCGTCGAGGCTGCCGACGAGGTCGACGCCGCTGGTCGAGACCGCCTGACGGATCCGGTCGTTCCACCGGGCGGAGAGGTTGCGACCGGGCCGGTTCAGGGTGACCTTGCGCTCCTGGTCGGCGCGTTCGCCGAGGATGTCGCGGGCGAGGAGCGCCTTCATGGTGCGCAGGTACTCCGTGCGGGTGATCGGGCCGAGCTCGATGTTGAGCAGCCGCATCAGCTCGCTCGAGGGCAGGCCGAGCGAGGCGTTGCTCTCGACGGACCGCTCGCGGCACCGCGACGGGTCGATGCCGATGACCCCGGCGAACCGCTTCCAGAGCAGGTCCGGGTCGGAGCTGTGCATCGGGACCGTGACCACGTGGAAGCGGTCGGCGCCGACGAGCGGCACCCACGTGTCGATCATCCGCGGGACGCCCATCGACCGGTCCACCATCCGCTCGGGCCGGCTCGACGGCGGGCCGTCCTTCTCGACGGACTGCCGCAGTCCCCAGATCAGCCGGCGCAGCGGCACCTCGGCACCGTTGCGGCAGTTGGTCTGCCACTGGGACCGGAGGACGGAGGCCGTGTCGCGAACGGTCAGGACGACATGCACCTCGGCGTCGCCGAGCGAGGCGATGATCCGCTCCGCGGCCGGCGGCTTGGCCCAGCAGAGGAACTCCATCGACAGCACCGTGGCCCGGCCGCGGTGCGCGAGCATCTCCTCGGCGAGCCGGTCCCACCGGCCTCCGGCGGCGCGGACGAGGTCGGTCTTCGGCGCCGAGCTGAGGGCGTCGTGGGTGGCGAGCACGACGTCGCGCCAGCTGCGCCCGGGCAGCAGGAAGCCCTGCTCGGTGAGCTCCTCGCGGTTGGCGGCCATAAGCCGCTGGAGGTACGTCGTGCCCGTGCTCGGTCCACCGATGTGGAGGTAGACGGGTGCGGGCCTGTCGCTTCGATCGCGGTCCAGCCGTCGCAGGGCCATGCGCCGGACATTAGCCGCTGCGTCCGAACGACCACCAAGCGGGTGGGTGGCTCAGCGGCGGCCGCGGCCGCGCGCCCGCCGCGCCTCGGTGAGGTCGACGCCCGCGACCTCCCGGATCATGGCTGCCAGCTCGTCGACGGCGCCGTCGAAGTCCGTCGGGGTCGACGCTGCCGGCGTCGCACCGAGCCCGAGCAGGCCGGCGCGCGCGGTCTCGGCCGCAGCCAGGAGCTCGGCAGGTGAGGGACGGTGGGCGTCCTCGGCGTCGGGCGGCGGCGCGACGGGCAGGTCGTCGAGGTCGCCGATGACCGCGACACCGGCGCTGGTGACGGCGTCGCGCACCAGTCCGTTCCACGCCGCGGCCACCTCGCGGCCGCGGCGGTCGAGCCGGACCGGCGGCTCGCTCCCGGCCCGGGTCTCCAGGTCGGGTGCCACCACGGCCCGGATCACCTGCTCGCTCCCGGCCGGGGCGGTGCCGGCGAGCACCACGTTGATCAGCCGCAGCAGCTCGCAGGAGGGGTGGCCGAGCGAGGGGTTGCGTCGTACGTCGGGATCGACCGCGAGGTCCGAGTCGATGCCGGTGGCCTCGGCGAACCGCCGCCACAGCAGGAGCGGGTCGGCCCCCGACCGGGGCACCGTCACGACCCGGACCCGGTCGCGGCCGACCGCTCCGGTCCAGACGTCGAGCATCTGCGACACGCCCTGGGTACGACGGAAAAGCCGCGCAGCGCGGTTGTCCCTGCCTTCGTCGAGCCAGGCGCCGATGCCCCGCGCGAACCGGGGCCAGGGGAGCGTGGTGCCGTTGCGGCACGTGGTCTGCCACTGCGCGGGCATCGTGCGCGCGGCGTCGCGGACGGTGAGGACGACGTCCACCTCGACGCCCGCGAGGGCGTCGAGCAGGCGCCGCGCCTGGGACGGGTCGAGGAAGCTCAGGAACTCCCAGGACACGACCGACCCGCGTCCGTCGTACTCCTGGACCTCGCGGAGGAACCGGCCGGCGACCCGGTCCCGCCGGGTGGTCGCGTCGGGGCCGGGCGTGCCGTCGAGCACGCCACGCAGCGCAAGCGCCTGGTCCCGCGGCACGCGGAAACCGTGCTCGGCGAGGGCCGTCCGGTGGTCGGCCAGGAGCTGCTGGAGGAACGTGGTCCCGGTCTTCATCGCGCCGATGTGGAGCACGATCCGGGGGGCTCCCGAGCCGGAATGTGACGCATTCGGCACCGGCGCAGGCTAGCAGGGGATTCACGGTCAGCCACCGCTGCGCTGATACCTTGATCTTCGTCCATCTTGCCTTTCGTCGAAGGAACTCAGCCCACGTGAGCGAAGCTGCCAACGCCACCTCTCCGTCGCCCGTCGACGAGGGATTCCGGGTCGTGCAACGGCTGGTCCTCCCCGATGACCAGGAGCTCGACGTCCAGTCGCTCTACGTCAGCGGGGTCACCAGCTTCTCCTCCGGCAACGACTCGATGTCGCGCCAGTCCGGCGGCGACTACGAGAACGTCGAGGAGGAGACCGAGGAGGACGGCGAGGAGGGCGGCTCCGAGGGCGGCGCCGGCATGTCCGGCTTCGGCCGGATCACCGACGGCGCCGGGGTGGCGGTCGACCCGCAGCGCCGGGTCACGCTCGGCACCTACTTCAACGCGTTCCCGGCCAGCTACTGGCGGCGGTGGACCGAGTTCACCTCGGTCCGGCTCACCACGCAGCTGCGCGGCCACGGGTCGATCATCGTCTACCGCTCGACCGCGAAGGGCCACGTGGTCCGCGCCGACTCCTACCGGATCGACAACGACCAGACCGAGACGGTCACCTTCGAGCTGCCGCTCAAGCCGTTCATCGACGGCGGCTGGTACTGGTTCGACCTCGAGGGTGGCCACAACGAGCTCGTGCTCGAGGACGCCAGCTGGGGGTTCGAGACCGATCGCGTCCGCACCGGCCGGATCACGATCGGCATCACCACGTTCAACCGCCCCGACTTCTGCGTCCCGCAGCTGCTCAACCTGGCGTCCAACCCCGATGTGCTCGACATCATCGACGAGATCGTCGTCGTCGACCAGGGCACCAACAAGGTCGTCGACGACCCGGGCTACGAAGCGGCGGCCGCCGGCCTCGGCAGCAAGCTGCGGATCATCGAGCAGCCCAACCTCGGCGGGTCCGGCGGGTTCTCCCGGTCGATGAACGAGGCCACCTCGATGGGCGCCTCGGACTACGTCCTGCTCCTCGACGACGACGTCGTCTGCGAGCTCGAGGGCATCCTGCGCGCCGTGGCGTTCGCCGACCTGGTGAAGACGCCGTCGCTGGTCGGTGGCCAGATGTTCAGCCTCTACGACCGCTCGGTCATGCACGCCTACGGTGAGGCGATCGCGAAGTACCGCTGGTTCTGGGGCCCGGTCGCGCCCAGCGTGCACGGCCACGACTTCTCCAAGAAGTCGCTCCGCAACACGTCCTGGATGCACCGGCGGATCGACGTCGACTACAACGGCTGGTGGATGTGCCTCATCCCCACCCAGGTCATCCGCGAGATCGGCCTCTCCCTGCCGATGTTCATCAAGTGGGACGACGCCGAGTTCGGGCTCCGCGCCGGTGCGGCCGGCTACCCGACCGTCACGCTGCCCGGCGTCGCCGTCTGGCACGTGCCGTGGACCGAGAAGGACGACACGCTCGACTGGCAGGCCTACTTCCACGAGCGCAACCGGCTCGTGTCCGGCCTCCTGCACTCGCCGTACCCGCACGGCGGCAAGCTGGTCCGCGAGTCCCTCGAGAACCACACCAAGCGCCTGATGTCGATGCAGTACGGCACGGGCGAGACGATCCTGCTCGCGCTCCAGGACGTCCTCGACGGCCCCGACCGCATGCACCACGACATCCTGCACCGGCTGCAGGAGGTCCGTGCGCTGCGCGACGAGTACGACGACGGCCAGGCCGAGCCCGAGCTGGACGCCTTCCCGTCCCCCCGGCGCAAGAAGCCGCCGAAGCGGGGCAAGGGGATCCCGGTGCCGTCCACCACGGTCGGCAAGGCGAAGATGGCCGCGATGGGCCTGGTCCGCCAGGCGCTCCCGACCCGCGAGCTGGCGGGAGAGCACCCCGAGGGGATCGTGCCCCACGTCGACCAGCGGTGGTACCGGCTGGCGCACTTCGACTCGGCGATCGTCTCGTCCGCCGACGGTGTCGCGGCTTCGTGGTACCGCCGTGACCCTGCCCAGTTCCGTGACCAGATGACG
Organism: Nocardioides immobilis; assembly: GCF_003515065.1. Lineage (GTDB taxonomy): Bacteria > Actinomycetota > Actinomycetes > Propionibacteriales > Nocardioidaceae > Nocardioides > Nocardioides immobilis. The sequence continues at coordinate 287,102 of NZ_QXGH01000009.1, read as the reverse complement.
CGCTCGCTCAAGATGCACGCCAAGCTCTACCGCGAGTGGGACGAGCTGGCCGAGCGGTGGCGCTCGGCGCTGCCCGAGCTGACCTCGCCCGAGCGCTGGAAGCTGACCTTCGAAGGCATCGACGACGAATGAGACTGGGCGCTCGGCGTCGAGCGGTGGGCAAGCACGCGGGGGAGCGGGTCAGGCGCCGTCGCCGACCTCCGCAGATCGCGCCGCAGGTCTCGAGGCCGCCGTACGGCGACCCCGATGCACCGCCGTTCCCGACGGTCGTCGCCGATCCGGCTGCTGAGTCCGCACCCGGACCCGTCCAGGTCGAGATCCCGGTCGCGGCGCCGCCTCCTTCGCCTCCGCCGCCACCGGCCGCAGTTGCGCCGGCTCGGCCGGTCTACTCCGAGCCAGCCTTCGCTCCCCAGCCCGAACGGCTTTCGCGGCGTTCGCGGCGCCGCCTGAGGCGGGAGGCGAAGCGTGCCGCGAAGGCGCGCCGCGCCCACGAGAAGGCACTCGGGCTGGATGGGCCGGTGCCGGTCGCCCCCGCGCCGGAGCCGGCTCCCGCCCCGGAGCTACCTCCCGCCCCGGAGCCAGCCCCTGTCTGGGAGCCACCGCCCCTTCCCGAGCCGGCCCCCGCCCCGGAGCCACCCTCCGTCTGGGAACCAGCCCCCGGTCCGAACTCAGCCCCCCGCCCGGAGCCGGCCCACGCCTCATCGGCGGTGGCGGTTGCGACGCCCGTCGAGGCCGAACCCGAGGTCGGACCCGCCCTCGAGTCGGACGCCGACCTCACGCCGCAGGAGCGCCGTCGGGCCCGACGTGAGCGGCGCCTCGCCCACCAGGCCGAGCTTGCGGCGAAAGCCCAGGTCGCCCGGGCCGCCCACGCGGCCGCGATCGCGGGCGTCCCCCTGAGGCCGCCGACCGCCGACAACGGCCTGCCCGCGGTCTTCAAGAAGCGCTATCTGCTCAAGCTGCTGGTGAAGCGGGAGATCAGTGCCCGCTACCAGGCGTCGTTCCTCGGCCTGCTGTGGTCCTACATCGGGCCGGCCTGCCAGTTCTTCGTCTACTGGTTCGTGATGGGCGAGATCCTCAGCCTCCACGACCAGGTCGAGAACTTCGGCATCCACATCTTCTGCGGCCTGATCCTGGTGCACTTCTTCACCGAGACGTTCGGAGCCGGCACCCGATCGATCGTGGGCAACAAGGCGATCGTGATGAAGCTGCCGATGCCGCGGGAGATGTTCCCCGTGGCCTCCATGCTGGTGTCGCTGTTCCACGTCATCCCACAGCTGGTCATCCTGGTCATTGCGTGCCTCGCGTACGGCTGGGTGCCCGACGCGGTCGGCATGGCCGCGTTCGGCCTCAGCATGTTCATCGCGATGCTGCTCGGCACCGGCTGTGCGCTGCTCTTCAGCGCCGCGAACGTGTACTTCCGCGACTTCGGCAAGCTGGTGAGCATCATGCAGATGTTCATCCGGTTCAGCGTCCCGATGATCTACCCGTACAGCCTGGTCGACGACCGGTTCGGTGAGGGGGCGAAGTACTACCTCTTCAACCCGCTCGCAGACTGCGTGCTCCTGGTGCAGCGCGGGTTCTGGGTGGGGACCACCAAAGACCCCGCGACAACGGCTGAGACGGACCTGCCGCCGGACCTGTTCATGTGGGGATTCATCATGGTCGGTGTCGGGTTCGTGGTGCTCGTGATCGGCCAGCTCGTTTTCAGCAAGCTCGACAACCGGATCCCGGAGCGCCTCTGATGACCACCTCGATCGTGGTCGACGACGCGACCAAGACGTTCAACCTCCGCTTCCACCGGACACTGAAGCAGGTGTCCATGGCCAAGATCCGCGGCCAGGAGACCAGCACCGACTTCAAGGCCATCGACGGCGTCTCGTTCACCGTCGAACAGGGGGAGTCGATCGGCCTGATGGGCCTCAACGGCTCGGGCAAGAGCACCCTGCTGAAGATGATCAGCGGCGTCATGAAACCCGACACTGGCACTGTGCTGACCAGGGGCCGGATCGCCGGCCTGATCGCCACCGGTGCGGGCTTCCACCAGCAGCTGACCGGCCGCGAGAACCTGTACCTCAACGCCGCGATCCTCGGTATGAGCGAGAAGGAGACCAACCGGAAGTTCGACGACATCGTCGAGTTCGCCGGCCTCGGTCACCGTCTCGACACCCAGGTCGGGCACTACTCCTCGGGTCAGAACGCCAGGCTCGGCTTCTCGATCGCGGTCCACGTGGACTCCGACATCTTCCTCGCCGACGAGGCGCTCGCCGTCGGCGACAAGCCGTTCAAGCGCAAGTGCCTGGAGAGGCTGGAGGAGGTCCGCGCCAGCGGGCGCACCATCTTCTACGTCAGCCATGCCGCCGGCCAGGTCCGCCGGATGTGCGACCGCGTCCTCGTCCTCGAGGAGGGCCGGCTGGTCTTCGACGGGGGAGTCGAGGAAGGCATCCACTTCCTCCACTACGACGGCGACGACGAGGAAGAGCTCGCCGACGAAGAGACCGGCGACGACATCTAGGATTTGCCCGAGCGTGTCGCTCCTTCGTCGCGCCACGCTGCCGGGCTCGCAGTTGTCGTAGGCGGACCCAACGGCTGCTTGGAGGCTCACCGGCCGGCATCGCGAAAGCGCTGCTGGGCTCGGCTCCGGTCGCTCGTTCCTCGCTCCCTCCGCCTCGCCTGCCGCGTTTTCGCGACTGGCCGGCAGCGGGGGGTGGGAGGCCGAGCGTGTCGGACACGGCCGGCGGGCGCACCACGCCACGCGCAGAAGCGTCACCTGCAGGCCGTTCAGCGCCCAGCCGGGGACGACTTGACAAATCTCGAAACCGTCGGCGTGTCGGCTGGTAATTACACGTTTGTAGTTACTCAGAAACTCTTCCCAGCCTCTGTGACGCATGTGAAAGTTGCTACCCGTGTGACTCCTTCCCCGCACACTGATGGAGCAGATTCACCATGCTTGCGAGCCCGAACCCGAGCCCCGAGGACGCGGTCGAGACCGACGATCGTGCCCTCCGCACGCGTACGGCTCGGCGCAACCGGTTCGTGACCGCGTGCCAGCAGCTGTTGGCGCTCGGCCTCGTGCTGGCCGCGCTGACGCCGGCCGCGCGCACGATCACGATGGACGTCCGGCCGGCGTCTCCGGTCGACGCCCGTACCCAATCCGGCGCCCGCCTCCAGGCCGCGACGGCGCCCGCGACGGTGCCCACCGCGGCGGTCACCCCGGACGTCGCGGAGTACAGCCTGACCGCGCCCGAGGGCGCCCGACTGGCGCCCGGCGCACTCCGCGCGACCAGCCGTCGTACGACGACCGGCGGCCAGGAGCTGACCAGCGATGCGGTTCCCGTGCTCGGGTACGGCGCCGTCGGCGTGACCTGGCAGCACGGGCTCGAGGTGTCCGACGACGCGCTCGCGGTCGAGGCCCGCACCTTCCAGGACGGGGCGTGGTCGGACTGGACGGACGTGCCCTACCACGACGAGCACGCACCCGACCCCGACAGCAGGGAGGGGCGGCACGCCCGCCCGGGCACCGCGCCACTGCTGGTCGGCGAGGTCGACCAGGTCCAGGTCCGGGTCGCGACCGACGCAGCCGCGCCGGCGGACCTGAAGCTCGCCGTCATCGACCCGGGCGAGGCGACGACGACCGCCCGGGAGCTGCCCGAGATCGACACCGACACCCTCGACGGCGACGACGCCACGGGGACCTCCACGACGAGCGAGGGCGAGCTCGGGCTGCGGGCGGCGGTCACCGCTCCGAAGCCGAAGATCTTCTCCCGCGCGCAGTGGGGCGCCGACGAACGGCTGCGGGACGCGCCGTCACTGCACTACTACGAGGTGCACGCCGGGTTCGTGCACCACACGGTCAACGCCAACGGCTACACCCGCGACCAGGTGCCGTCGATCCTCCGCGGCATCTACGCCTACCACACGCAGTCGCAGGGCTGGAGCGACGTCGGCTACAACTTCCTCGTCGACCGGTTCGGCCGGATCTGGGAGGGCCGCTACGGCGGCGTGGACCGCCCCGTCGTCGGCGCCCACACGCTGGGCTACAACGACAACGCGTTCGCGATGTCCGCGATCGGCAACTTCGAGACCGCGCGGCCGAGCCGGGCCATGGTGCGGGCGTACGGCGCGCTCTTCGCGTGGAAGCTCTCGCTCCACGGCGTCGACGCCGGCGACCCCCGTCAGTACGTCACGTCCAAGTACTTCAAGGCGATCAACGGCCACCGGGACGCCGGCTCGACCGCCTGTCCCGGCACCTACCTCTACAACCGGATCGACCGGATCCGCACCCTGGCTCGTGAGGCTCAGCAGGGGTGGGACGGCCGCGACCTCGAGTCCTCGCTGGTCGGCAGCGACCGGCCGGACCTGGTGCTCCGCCGGGCGACCGACGGCATGGTCTTCGTCCGCCCGATCGTGCCGACCGACACCGGCTACAAGCTCGGCGCGAAGGTGTCGACCGGGTTGGTCCTCCCCGCGGCGGACAGGATCCTCAAGGCCGGCGACTGGGATCTCGACGGGCGGGGTGACCTCATCGTCAAGCAGGACGGCGTGCTCTCGCTCTACCGCGGGCTGGGGTCCGGCACGTTCGCCGCACCCACGCAGCTCGCCACCGGGTTCCGTCGGGTCACCAAGCTCGCAGCGGTCGGGGACTTCACCGGCGACGGCAAGCCCGACCTGATGGGCCAGCCCGCCGGCGGCTCGATGCAGATCTACCCGGGCAACGGCGCCAGGGGCCTGCGGAAGCCGTTCGCGGCGTACTCGCCGATCCGGGGCCGGAAGCAGATCCCGATCGGACGTTGGAACGGCGACGGTGCACCCGACAGCCTGATCCGGACCCGTACCGGGCTGGTCCTCTACTACGGCAACGGCCCGGGTGGGTTCACCCGTCACAAGTCCCTGTCGCTCCCGATCGGCGGCTACGACTGGCTGGTCGGCGTCGACGACGTCGAGCTGACCGGGCACAGCGACCTGATCGCCCGTACGGCGAGCAGCGGCCAGCTGTGGGTCATCCCCGGCAGCGTGGGCGGCTTCCGGACGCCGGTCGCGATCGCGGGAGACACCGGGGAGTACGACATGGTCGGTTGATGCCCTGCATCAGATGGGCCTCGGATGAGGTGCCTGGCACTCAGGCGGGGAAGCGGTCGGTGGCGTGCTCGGCGACGTGGATCGCCTCGAGCCGCTCCGGTCCGGCCCGGGTGACCAGGACGAGAGAGCCGCCCTTCGCGAGCGGCTCCGTGAAGGTCGCGAGCTCCGGTGGGGAAGCCGGACTCGCGGCCACCAGGAGGCGGCCGTTGCCGGTGACGAGAGTCCCGGCGGCGGCCGCTTCCCACATCTCCTGCTGGGAGAGCCGGACACCGGACCGGTCGACCGCAGGATCGTCCTCCGTCGGCGGGTCCCAGGGTGTGAACGCGTCGGGCTGCGACCAGATCTCGACGCCGACGTCGTGAACGCCCGGTGGCACGGGCGCGGCGAACCGCACGCCGAGCGGCAGCAACGAGCAGGCGAGCACCACGCGATCGGCGGCGTCCCCCGCCCACCGGTCGAGGAGGTCCGGTCCGCACACGACCGCGGTGGGGTCGTCTGCGTCGGTCACCACCAGGCCGGCGCTCCACGCGGCTCCGAGGAACACCGGGGTGAGCCAGTGCGGCGGCAGGTCGACGCGCAGCGTGTCGCCCCGCTCGAGCCCGAGCTCGTCGACCAGGAGGGAGCCGGCCTTCGCGACCCAGTTGGCGTACGTCGTCACGGACAGCTCGACCCGCTCGCCCGTCGCGTCGTCGTAGAACGTGACGAGTGGACGGCCGGGCTCGCCGCGCAGGCGGCCGGCGAGCACTGCAGCGAACGTGGAGGCGGACACGGTGCCGAGGATAGGCCGCAGCCTTCGGGCCCCACCGCGCGGTCGGTCCGCGATGGCGGTCGTCTAGTGTGGCCGAGGTCTGCGACACGAGCATCTGGGGGTATTTGACGTGGTTGACGGCGAGATCGACGCGTTCTGGGCGGTGGTTCCGGCCGGCGGTGCCGGCACCCGCCTCTGGCCTCTCTCACGGTCGTCGTCCCCTAAATTCCTCCACGACCTGACGGGCCAGGGGCGCACGCTGCTCGAGCAGACGCACGACCGGCTGGCCCCGCTGGTGGACGACCGGTTCCTCATCGTGACCGGCCGCGCGCACGAGCAGGCCGTCCGCGCGCAGCTCACGAAGCTCGGACCGGAGTCCGTGATCGCCGAGCCGTCCCCGCGCGACTCGATGGCCGCGATCGGGCTCGCCGCGGCGATCCTCGAGCGCCGGGCGAGCGAGACCGGCGAGGACGTCGTGATGGGCTCGTTCGCCGCCGATCACGTGATCGCCGACCAGGCCGCGTTCCGCCGTACGGTCGCACAGGCGGTCGCGGCGGCGCGCGAGGACTGGCTGGTCACGATCGGCATCGAGCCGACCTTCCCGAGCTCGGCGTTCGGCTACATCCGCCAGGGGAACGGCCTGCCGGGGCACGAGCAGGCGCGGGTCGTCGAGGCCTTCGTCGAGAAGCCGTCGGTGAGCGTGGCCGAGGAGTACCTCGCGACAGGTCAGTACCGCTGGAACGCCGGGATGTTCGTCGTCCGGCCCGGAGTCCTGCTCGACCTGCTCGCCGACCAGAGCCCCGACTTCGCCGCTGCCCTCCGCGAGCTCGCCGGCGCTCCCGAGCGGCTCGACGAGCGGTGGCCCGGCCTGCCGAAGGTCGCCATCGACCATGCAGTCGCCGAACCCGCCGCGGCGGCAGGCCGGGTGGCCACGGTGCCGGGCAGCTTCGGCTGGGACGACGTCGGCGACTTCGACTCGCTGGCCGGGCTGCTCGGCGACGCGGAGAAGTGCACGGTCCTCGGCGACCCGGACCTGGTCCTGTCGCGCCAGTCGACCGGGCTGGTGGTGCCCGGTTCCGGCCGCGTGATCGCCGTGCTCGGCCTCGACGACGTCGTCGTCATCGACACTCCCGACGGACTGCTCGTCGCGTCGCGCGAGGCAGCGCAGGACGTGAAGTCCGTCGTCGCCGAGCTCAAGGAGCAGGGGCGCCCCGAGCTGACCTGACTACTGGCCGGTGTAGCCGCCGTACGGCTCCGGGGCGTCGTAGTAGGGGTAGTCCTTCATGAACTGCTCGAGTGCCTCGCCGCTGGGCTCGGAGCAGTACTGCCAGACGCCCTCGGACTTGCCGGTCGCCTGGTCCGCACTCCAGTGCGTGAAGGCGATGTGCTGACCGTCGGGGAAGTCCTCGCCGTCGTCGCTGGTCCACGGCACGGCCTTGAACGAGAGCCGGTTGTTGGTGTCGCTGTCGTCGAGGCGGTCGGCGATCGCCTTGATCTCGCCGATGGTCGACGCGTCGTCGGCGGCCTCCTCGTCGTACCAGAGGATGGTGAAGCCGTGCTCGAGGTTGTGCACCAGCGTCTCGATCTCGGGGCGCGAGTCCTCGGTGTAGAAGCGGTCCTCGATGGTGTCCGGCTGGTCCCAGTGCGGACCGAAGGCGGGGGGCGCCTCCGGGTAGGTCAGCTGCTCGCCCTCCCGGTGGTCCGACTGGCCCTCGGCCGCCTTGGTGGTGACCTCGCCGCACGAGGAGGCCGGGCCGCCGATGTCGGCGAGCGCCTCGTCGTCGTACTTCTTCTGCTCGATCCAGGTGCGGATCGGGTTGAAGGCGGCGACGCCGACGATGACGACCGCGGCGACGATGCAGATGCCCACGATCATGAAGCCCTGACGCTTCTCGGCGCTCTTCTGCTTGCGCCGGATGTCGTCGATGACCTTCTGGCGGTCCGACTTCTCGGACTTGGTGGTCTTGGCCACGGTGCGGGTTACCTCGATGTCGTGGGGCGGGTCGCGGTGAGTCTACGGACTCACCACTGACAAGCGGAGATCGGTGCCGTCGGGCACCGGGTCGACGGTCCAGCCGTGGACGAACGCAAGGATCTCGATGAGCTCGGGCTGGTCGCCGGCACACCGTACGACGTCGCCGGCCGCCCGGGCGTCGACACCGAACCAGGTGAGCAGCTCGACCAGCTCGTCGGACGTGACCGGCGCACCGAACGGAGCCGCGTCCGCCGGGTGCCGGACCAGGGCCCGCAGCACGGCCTCGCGCGCGCCGTACCCGAACAGGTCGCCGCCGTCGGGGCGGATCAGCGCCCCTGCGCCGGGACCGTCGTCGCCCGGATCCAGCACCAGGTCGGCGCGGCCGCGGACCACGGCGAACGGGCGGCCGCCGAGCTTGCCCTGCGCCAGCTCGGCGACCGACGCGATCTCGTCGGCCACGGCGGGGGCGGTCACGGCGAGCTCGTTGCCGTGCTCGTCGAGCCGGCCCTCGAAGGACTCGAGGACGACGACGCCGGCGGCACCGACCGCGATGTCGGTCTGGCCCTCGCGCCAGGCGCGGCCGGCGGTGTCGGTGACGATCACGCCGACGTTGCGGCCGGTGCGCTCGGCGATGGCGGCCCGCAGCCGGGCGGCGGAGGCGTCCGGGTCAAGCGGCAGGAGTACGACGGCGCCGCGAGCGACGTTCGACGCGTCGACCCCGGCCGCGGCCATCGTGAGCCCCAGCCGGTTGCGCACGATCCGGGTGGCACCACGGCGGGCGACCGAGCGGACCGTCTCGGCGGTGATCCACTCCTCGCGGTCACCGTCGACGACCCGCCCCTCGGCCTTGCTCACCACCTTGCTGGTGACGACGACGATGTCGCCGTCGGCGAGATCGACCACCGGTAGCAGGAGCGCGGCGAGGTCGTCGCCCTCCCGCACCTCCGGCACCCCGTCGGGTGCGGTGACCGTCAGCATCAGCCCGCGACCAGCTCGATCGCGGCGGCGGCCATGGCGGCGGTGGCGTCGTGGTCGGTCATCATCAGCGGTACGGCGGCGCACCGGATCCCGGCCTCCTCGAGCGCCGCGACCTCGCCGGCGTCGCGCTCGTCGACCAGCCAGCCGTCGAGGACGCCGCCGGCGCTGCGTGCTCCGTAGTGCCGGCCGACGCCGGCCGCGCTCACCTCGACCCCGATGGTCGCGAGCAGCTGCTCCGCCATGCCGCGCACGTGGCTCCCGCCGACGATGGGGGAGAGGCCGACGACCGGCGCCGCGGTCGTGCGCAGGGCGTCCCGCACGCCGGGGACGCCGAGGATGGTGCCGACGGAGACCACCGGGTTGGACGGCGGCAGCACGACCAGGTCGGCACCGGCGATCGCGTCCAGGACGCCGGGGCCGGGCGAGGAGTCGTCGAGCCCGACGACCACGATGGTCTCGGCGGCGACCTCGGCGCGCAGCCGCACCCAGTACTCCTGGAAGTGCACGACGCGGCGGCCGCTCGGTGACGCCGGGTCGGCGACGGCCACGTGGGTCTCGACCCGCTCGTCGGTCATCGGGAGCAGCCGCACCCGGTCGCCCCACACCGGCTCCAGCCACCGCTTGCAGAGCGCGTCGGTCACCTGCGACAGCGCGTAGCCGGCGTCGATCAGCTGGGTGCGCACCAGGTGGGTGGCGATGTCCCGGTCGCCGAGCCCGAACCAGGTGGGCTCCACGCCGTACGCCGCGAGCTCCTCCTTCGCGCTCCAGGTCTCGTCGCGCCGTCCCCAGCCGCGGCCCGGGTCGATGCCGTCGCCCAGCGTGTACATCACCGTGTCGAGATCGGGGCAGACCTTGAGGCCGTGGATCCACCAGTCGTCGGCGGTATTGGCCACGACGGTGACCTCTGCGTCGGCGTCGACTCCCGGCAGCGTGCCGGCCGTGATCCCGTGCAGCAGGCCCCGGAGGAACCGTGCCCCGCCCATGCCTCCCGACAGCACCGTCAGCTTCTTCATGGGCTCAACTCTGCCGGTTGGGCGGCCCCGCCCCGCCGCGGGGGCGGAGAGCGACCGTGATAACGGCTTGCGTATAGCAGATTCGGGCTTGACTACGTGGGTATGACATGCGTGTAATTCCACTAGTGTCGTTAACGGCACATGGGGGTCGAAAGGGGCGGAACGGTGAGAGAACTATTCCTGGTCGAGGATGTGGACACCGAGGACCTGGGGTGGCAGGAACGCGCGCTGTGCGCGCAGACCGACCCCGAGGCATTTTTTCCGGAGAAGGGCGGGTCGACGCGCGAGGCCAAGAAGGTCTGCCAGACCTGCGAGGTCCGGGTCGAGTGCCTGGAGGCGGCGCTCATGCAGGACGAGCGCTTCGGCATCTGGGGCGGCCTGTCCGAGCGTGAGCGACGCAAGCTGAAGAAGAGAGCGGTATAACCGCACAGCGGCTCGCATTCGGAGCGCTGGCCCTGCGCCACTAGGCTCGCTCCTCGTGTCCGATGTCGCGGTGGTGCTCGTCAGCCACGACGGCGCGTCGTGGCTGCCGGCAGTGCTCGACGGGATCCGGGCACAGACCGCGCCGATCGCGGGCGTCCTCGCGGTCGACACCGGCAGCAAGGACGGCAGCGCCGACCTGATCGAGTCCGCACTCTCTGCCGACCCGGCGCTTCCCGTCGGCGTCCTGCGCGAGAGCGGCCGTACGTCGTACCCGCAGGCCGTGGCGCTGGCGACCGCGGCGTTGCAGGAGCACGGCCTCGACCCCGAGTGGGTCTGGCTGCTGCACGACGACAGCAACCCGGCGCCCGACGCGCTCGAGCAGCTGCTCGCGGCCGCCTTCGCCCGGCCCGAGGCCGACTTCCTCGGTCCCAAGCTCCGGGAGTGGCCGTCGCTGAAGCGGCTGCTCGAGGTGGGCGTCACCGTCAGCGCGACCGGGCGACGGGAGACCGGCCTCGAGCGCGGTGAGTACGACCAGGGCCAGCACGACCGCGTCCGCGAGGTGCTGGCGGTCAACAGCGCCGGCCTCCTCGTCCGGCGTACGGCGCTCGAGGAGCTCGGCGGCTTCGACGAGCACCTGCCGATGTTCGGCAACGACATCGACCTCGGCTGGCGCGCGGCCGCGGCCGGCCGCACGACGCTGGTGGTGCCGAAGGCCGTGGTCTTCCACGCCGAGGCCGCGCACCGCGGCATCCGACGGACGCCGCTCACCGGTCGCCACACCCACTACCAGGAGCGCCGGGCGGCCCTGTTCACGCTGCTCGCCAACTGTCGCGGCAGGGCGCTGCCGTTCCAGGCGGTGCGCCTGGCGCTCGGCTCGGTGCTGCGGATGCTCGGCTTCCTCGTGGTCCGGTCGGTCGGGGAGGCGCTCGATGAGCTCGCTGCGGTCGTCTCGGTCTACAGCCGGCCCGGCCCGCTGCTCGAGGCCCGCAGGCAGCGACGGCAACGCCAGTCCGCGCCCCCCGACCATGATCGGGTCACGCGACTCCTCGCCCCGTGGTGGTTGCCCTATCGCCACGGCCTCGACCTCGTCAGCGACCTCGCCGCCGCCGCCAGCAACCAGGCGGCCGACGTCGCCGAGCGGCGCCGCGCCGCGGCCGCCGAGCGCGATCCGTCGCCGCCGGTGGCCCGCCACAAGACCGACGACGACGAGGACTTCGAGGACACCGGGCTGGTCGCCCGCTTCCTCACCGACCCGGTCGCGGTCGCGCTCGCGGTGGCCGCCCTCGCGTTCGTGATCGGCGCGCGGGACGCGTTCGGCGCGGTCAGCGGAGGTGCGCTGTCGCCGGTCCCTGATGGCGCCGGCGACTGGTGGGCCCTCCACTACGAGAGCTGGCACCCGATCGGCTTCGGCAGCGCGGTGCCCGCGCCGCCGTACGTCCTGCCGCTCGCGCTCGCCGCCACCCTCCTCGGCACCGTCACCACCATGACCGTGCTGCTCGTCGCCGCGGCGCCGCTGGCGCTGTGGGGCGCGTGGCGGTTCCTGCGGGTGATCGGGCGACTCATCAGCCGGTACGGCGCCCCGCGGTGGCTCCTGCTCTGGGGCGCGACCAGCTATGCGCTGGTCCCGCTCGTCGCCGGCGCGTGGGGTGGTGGCCGCTGGGGCGTCGTGGTCGCCGCCGCTGTGCTGCCGTGGCTCGCGCACGCCGCCCTCGGCTTCGCCGAGCCCGAGGCGGCGCGGCGCTGGCGCGCGGCCTGGCGGACCGGCTTCCTGCTGACCCTGCTCACCGCCGTCGCGCCGGTGACCTGGTGGCTCTGTGCGGTTCTCGGCGCGGTCGTGGTCGCCACATCGGCCGTGGTGGTGCGGAGCGCGATCCGCGACCGGTCCGTGTGGGGCCCGCCCGCGACCGCGCTCGGCGTGCCGGCCGTGCTCCTCGCGCCCTGGTGGCTGCCGGCCGTGTGGGAGGGCGCGGGCGGTGGCCTGTTCCTGGACGTGGGTCGCTGGCCGACGGCTCCGACCGACGGTCTCGACGTGCTGGTGGGCCGGTTCGGCGAGCTCGGAGCGCCGTGGTGGCTCGGCCTGGTGCTCCCGGTGCTCGCGCTGCTCGCCCTGGTCCCGCGGCCGACCCGGATCGGTGTCGTGCTGTGCTGGCTGGTCGCCGCCGTCGCCGCCGTGGTGGCGGTGCCGCTCGGCCTCACCACGGTCGACGTCTACGGCGCCGCGACGCAGCAGCCCGGCCTCGGCCCGGTGCTGCTCGTCGTCCACGGCGCCTGGATCACCGCCGCGCTCCTCGGCGCGATGGCGCTCACCGAGCGCTCGCCGTCGCCGGTCGTGCTCCCGCGGGTCGCGCAGGCGGCCACCGCGGTGGTCGGCCTGGTCGCCGCGGCGGTGCCGGTCGCCGGACTGGTCTGGTTCGCCGGATGGGGTGGCGACGAGCTGCAGTCGCACCCCGAGAGCGGCATTCCGGTCTACATGTCGCAGCAGGCCCAGAAGGCCCCCGAGTACGGCATCCTCGTCGTCCGCGGAAGCGTCGCGGACGGTCTCACCTACCAGGTCGAGCGGGGCGACGGCCCGACCCTGGGCGAGGACGAGATCGCCGCCCTGACCGACGAGGACGCGGACGCGACCACGCTGGTCGGTGACCTCGCAACGGCTCCCGCACCGGAGGCCGTCGACGCCCTCACCGAGCGGGGCATCCGCTACGTCGTGCAGCCGGCACCGGCCGACGGCGCGGTCGCGACCCGACTCGACGCCACCGCCGGCCTGGAGCGGGCCAGTGCGGAGGATCCGACGACCCGTGCCTGGCAGGTGCTCCGCGAGCCGGAGCCCACGTCGGCCGAGGGACCGCGCTCGTGGGCGCGGATCCTGCTGCTGGTGCTCCAGGCGGTCGCGATCCCCGTGGTCGTGGTGCTCGGACTCCCGACGATGCGCAGGAGCAGGCCCAGGAGCATGGAATGAGCGACCAGAGCGACCAGCAGGGGACCGGCCGCCGGGCCGACCGCGCCGGGGCGACGGCGCCGGGACGGCGCGGCATCGTGCAACGGCACAAGGTGGATGTGCTCGTCGTACTCGGCATCGTGCTGCCGTCCGTCGTCGCCGCCGCCTTCGCCGTGATCGACGGCGACGAGTCGCAGACCTGGCCGGCGGCGCCCCCGTCGGCAGCGCCGCTCAGTGACGCGTCCGTGGTCTGCGCCGCAGCGGCGAGCAGCACGGCGGGCGACGTGGTGCTGTCGCGGGTGCCGAAGGTGAAGGGCGGCAGGGTGGCGGTGGACGTCGCCGAGGGCGACGGCGCCGTGCTCGCCGAGCGCAGGCCGGTCGACGTCCGGCCGGGCGAGCTGACCTCCGTCGCGACCGACGGCGACGTGGTGGCCACCGGCCAGGACGATGCGGCGCCCGGCCTGGTGGCGGGCCGCACCGGCGCGGCCCGTGCCGCGGCCGAGTGCCGTGCCCCGACCTTCGACGAGTGGTACGTCGGGATCGGTGCGGCCGCGAAGCAGTCCTCGGTGATCGAGCTGGTCAACCCCGACGACGGCCCCGCCGTCGTCGAGATCGCGATCTACGGCCGGCCCGGGCTGGTCGAGGAGGACGACCTGCACGGGATCCGGGTCCCCGGGCACCAGGTGATGAGGATCGACCTCTCACGGGTCGCGCCGCGGCGCGGCACGCTCGCCGCGCACCTGACCGTGGTGCGCGGCCGGGTCGCCACGACCGTGCGGCACACCTACGACCCCCTCGGCCGGAGCGCGCCGCGGGTCGACTTCCTGCCCGCCCAGGCGCGGCCCGCGACCGAGAACCTGCTGCTCGGGGTGCCCGCCGACGCCGCCGGCCACGTGTCCCTCTTCAACCCCGGCGAGGACGAGGTCCGCGCGACGGTGCGGGTCGTCTCCGACAGGGCGGTCTTCACCCCGGCCGGCCTCGACGACGTCCGGATCCCCGGAGGCACGGTGCGACAGGTTCCGCTGTCGCAGGTGCTGACCAGGGAGGCGGCCGGCGGGGCGCTCGGCCTGGAGGTGGTGTCGGCGCAGCCTCTCGTCGCGTCCGTGCGCGTGCTCGGCGAGGACCTCGGGCTGATCGCGCCGTCCACCGAGGTCGGCGAGGGTCAGCCGACGACGGTCGTCGTGCCGGCCGGGCCGAAGTCGTTGGTCCTCGCCGGCGCGATCCGTGCCGGTGTGGTCGAGGTGACGGCGACCGACGCGCGGGGCAGGGTGCTGCTCGACGGGAAGCGGACCGAGATCGGCGCCGACCGCGGGCACAGCCTGAAGATCCCGGACGCAGCGGTCCTGGTCACCGTCGAGGCGAGGAACACCCCGATCGTCGGCTCGGTCGTGCTCACGGGTGACCGCGTCGCCGTACTGCGGTTGCGGCCCGCAGAGACCACCGCCCAGATCCCTGTCGTCCGCCCGGAGTAGGGGGAGTAGACGCCATGCCGTGGACCTGGGACCTGCTCCGTCCCGCGCTGGAGAAGCTGGAGCTTCCCGACGGGCAGTACGTCGTCGGCCTGTCCGGCGCGTTGCTCGCCAACGAGTCGCTGGAGGTCGTCGACGAGGTCGAGCTGCTGGTCACCGACGACCTCTACGAGGACCTGGAGCGGTGGGGCTGGATCCGGGACCAGGGTCACGGCGGGCTGGTGTGCCCCTCGGAGGACGACCTGTTCGTCCGTGCGGGCGACGTGGGCGACGCCTACCGGGCGACGATCGCGGAGCTCGTCAGGGAGGCGTGGCACCAGGACGGGATCCCGCTGGTCTCGATGGTGCAGGTCGAGCCGAGGTCGGCGCAGGCGGTCGTCGACGGGACGACCACGGGGGTGGCCGATGACCACGCCCGGTACCTGGCGTGGACGTGGGAGCGGGTGCGGGCCACGCTGACCGACCTCGACCTCCCCGACGGTGAGTACGTCGTCGGCCTGTCCGGCGCGATGCTCGCCAACGAGTCGGTGGAGGCCGCCGAGGAGGTCGTGCTGCTCGTGACCGACGCGCTCTACGAGCAGCTCGCCCAGCGGGGCTGGGTCCCGGACGAGAACTACGGGCTTGAGTGTCCCACCGACGCCGACCTGTTCGTCCGCACCGGCGACGTGAGCGACACCTATCGCGCCGCGATCCCGGACCTGGTCGCTGACGGCTGGCGTCAGGACGGCATCCCCGTCGTCTCCATGATGCAGATCGATCCCCGTGCGGTGCGGTCGTTCCTCGGCCGCTAGCGACCAAGGATCGCTAGTCGAGGTCGTCGGGGTAGCGGGGGTCGACGTCGGACGGCGGGATCCCGAGCAGCTCGGCCACCTGCTCCACCACGACGGTGAGCACCATCGCCTCGAGCTCGGCGCGATCGCTGGCCCGGTGCTCCAGCGGCCGGCGGAAGACGACGAGCCGGGTCGGGACGGCGCCGGACCCGCGGACCAGTGAGGACAGGGGCACCGACCCGGCTTCCCAGTCGTCGGGCAGCTGAGGGGTGTCCTCGACGGCGTACTCCACCAGGCCGAGGCGGTCCGACCACCGTTCGTCGATGGCGGTGACGACGTCGAGCACCATCCGGTCGAAGGACTCGCCCTGGTTCCACGGCCGGGGCGGCCGGCCCCAGCCAGGGTGCCCGAGCGCCGCGGGGCCGCGGAGACCGCGGCCGCGCCGGTCACGCCGGGAACGCGGTGCCGGTCGGGAGTCCTCCACGAGCCGCGAGCCTATCCGCCGCGGTGCCCCCGACGGGGTACCGTCTGCCGCGTGAGTCTCGCCCGGCGCTGTTCGCGCACCGCCTGCGCCCGCCACGCGGTCGCGACGCTCACCTACGTCTACGTCGACCAGACCGCCGTCCTCGGCCCGCTGGCGACGTACGCCGAGCCGCACGCCTACGACCTCTGCGACCTCCACAGCGAGCGCCTGTCGGCACCCCGCGGGTGGGAGGTCCTGCGGCTGTCCCTGGACCAGGCGGTGCCCGGCCCGACCGAGGACGACCTGCTGGCGCTCGCGGACGCCGTCCGCGAGGCCGCACGCCCGATGACACCGCGTCCGGCCGCCGTGCTGGACGCCTCCCAGGAGACCGGCCGCGAGGTCACGCGCCGCGGTCACCTGCGGGTCCTGACGAACGACTGACCAACCCCGAGCGCGTCCCGAGGGAGCGCCGTGTCGGCGAGCGAGCCGATCCACTAGGTTTGCGGTCATGTCGACGACCCCGACGACCCTGCTTGACAACGTCAACGCGGTCTTCAAGGCCTACGACGTCCGCGGGACGGTGCCGGACCAGCTCGACGAGGACTTCGCCCGGACCGCCGGCCAGGCCTATGTCAAGGTGCTGGGAGTGACGTCGATGGTGATCGGCTACGACATGCGGCCGAGCTCGCCCGGCCTCGCCGGCGCGTTCGCCGACGGCGCGACCAGCGCCGGCGCCGACGTCACCATGATCGGCCTCGCGTCCACCGACCAGCTCTACTTCGCGTCCGGCCACCTCGGGCTGCCCGGCGCCATGTTCACGGCGAGCCACAACCCGGCGCAGTACAACGGGATCAAGATGTGCCGTGCCCACGCGCAGCCGGTCGGCCTCGAGAGCGGGCTCGCCGAGATCCGCGACCTCGTGGTCAAGGGCCCGGCGGTGACGGCGACGCGGAGCGGGTCGATCTCCAGCCACGACGTCCTCCAGGCGTACGCCGCCCACCTGCTCGCGCTCGCCCCCGTCGCCGGCCGCAAGCTGAAGGTCGTCGTCGACGCCGGCAACGGCATGGCCGGTCACACCGCGCCCGCCGTCTTCGAGCGGCTCGCCGACCAGGTCGAGCTGGTCCCGATGTACTTCGAGCTCGACGGCACCTTCCCCAACCACGAGGCCAACCCGATCGACGAGGCCAACCTGGTCGACCTGCAGCAGCGGGTCCTGGCGGAGAAGGCCGACATCGGGCTCGCCTTCGACGGCGACGCGGACCGCTGCTTCCTCGTCGACGAGCGCGGGCGGGCGGTGTCGCCGTCCACGCTGACCGCGCTGATCGCGGCCCGCGAGCTCGCCAAGGAGCCGGGCTCGACGATCATCCACAACCTGATCACGAGCCGCGCGGTGCCCGAGATCGTCGCCGAGCTCGGCGGCAAGCCGGTCCGCACGCGCGTGGGTCACTCGTTCATCAAGGCGACGATGGCCGAGACCGACGCGATCTTCGGCGGCGAGCACAGCGGTCACTTCTACTTCCGCGACTTCTGGCGCGCGGACTCCGGGATGCTCGCCGCGCTGCACGCACTGGCGGCGCTCGCCGGGACCGACCAGCCGCTGTCGGCCCTGCTCGCGGAGTACGAGCGCTACCCGATGAGCGGCGAGATCAACACCGAGGTCACCGACCAGCTGGCGGTGCTCGCCGAGCTGGACGCGACGTACGGCGACCGCGATGACGTCGAGGTGGACCACCTCGACGGCCTCAGCGTGGTCGCTGCCGACTGGGCGTTCAACGTGCGGGCGTCCAACACCGAGCCGCTGCTGCGTCTCAATGCCGAGGGGAAGGACTCCACCACCATGGCCGCGATCCGCGACGAGGTGCTCACGATCATCAGGGGTGGGCGATGAGCGCCGAGGGTGTCGGTGTGGCGCCGGAGCTGCTCGCGATCATCGTCTGCCCGGCCTGTCACGGCGACCTCGCGCTCGCCGAGGGTGACCAGCCCGAGCTCGTCTGCCAGGGCTGTGGCCTGGCTTATCCGGTCCGCGACGGCATCCCGGTGCTTCTCGTGGACGAGGCCCGTTCCACGCGCTGATCCGAGCTGACATGAGGGCTGTCCGATGACCTGGTTCGACGAGTCCCGTCTCGACGACGAGATCGCGCTCGGTAGCGCCGACCTCCGGCTGCGCACCCTGGCCGAGTCCGGCGCGCGGATCCGCCGCGAGGCCGGCGCCGCCACCGACGCGATCGCCGAGGCGGTCGGCCGGGCCTCGGACGCCCGGCCGCGGGCCGTGATCGCAGCCGGCCCCGACTCCCGCCTGCTGCGTGCCGTGCTGGAGCCGTGGTGCCCGGTGCCGTTCGTCGCCTGGCCGTCGGCCGGCCTGCCCGGCTGGGCCGGCAGCCTCGACCTGGTGGTCGTGCTGGCACCCGACGGCTCGGACACCGGCACCGCCTCTGCGGTCGCCGAGGCGGCCCGCCGGGGCTGCCAGGTGGTGGTGGCTTGCCCGGCCGAGTCGACCGTCGCCCAGCACGCCGCCGGTCGCTGGACCACGATCCTCCCGACGAGCACCGGTGACCAGCTCGCGACCGCCGTCGCCATGCTGTCGTTCCTGCACCAGGTCGATCTCGGACCCTCGTCCGACCCGGACGCCGTTGCCGAGGCGCTCGACACCGTCGCGATCGACTGCTCACCGGAGCGGGACATCTCGATCAATCCCGCGAAGATGCTCGCCATCGCGCTCGCCGACGCAGCCCCGGTCGTCTGGGGCGGGTCGGTGCTCGCCGCGCGGGCCGCGCGGAGGGTCGCCGAGTCGATCCGTCGTACGTCGGGCCGGGCCGCGGTCGCCGGCGACGCCGAGCACCTGCTGCCGGTCATCGAGGCGGCCCGCCCGCGCAACGTCTTCGCCGACCCGTACGCCGACGGCGGGCGCCAGGGGAGCGAGCGACGCCCCGTCCTGCTGGTCCTCGACGACGGCGCCGAGGACCCGGTCGTCCACGACCACCGCCGCCGCCTCGAGGAGGCGGCCCGGGCCCGTGACGTCCGTGTGGTGTCGGTCACCACCGAGGCCGACGGCGAGGTCGCCCGCTACGCCTCCCTGCTGCTCAACGGCACCTACGCCGCGGAGTACCTCCGCCTCGGGCTCGTCGAGGACTGACCCTCCCGGTCTGTCAGACGATTTGGCTGGACCTCGCCGACCCGGGTACCAAGGAGGGGATGCCCTCCCCCCAACGGATCGCTCGGGACCCGTGGCTGGACAACGCCAAGATGGCCCTGGTCACGCTGGTCGTGATCGGCCATGCCTGGGAGCTGTTGCCGCCGGACGAGCTCAACAGCCGGATGTACGACTTCCTCTACGCGTGGCACATGCCGGCCTTCGTGTTCATCGCCGGCTACCTGACCCGGACGTTCGACTACTCGCCCGAGCGCCTGTGGCAGCTGGTCCGCACCGTCGTCGTGCCGTACGTCGTCTTCGAGTGCCTCTTGGCGCTCTTCCGGCTCCACGTCGGAGGGGAGCGGCTCGAGGACCTCTTCACCGACCCGCACTGGCCGCTGTGGTTCCTCGCGGCGCTCGCGTGCTGGCGACTGCTCACGCCGCTGTTCCTCGCCCTGCCGGCCGTCCTCGCCGTGCTGGTCGCCGTGCTGGTGAGCCTGGCCGCCGGCACGATGGACGCCGACACGGTCCGCTTCCTCGATCTCGCCCGGGTGCTCGGGTTCCTTCCGTTCTTCGTGCTGGGCCTGCACACGACGTCCGACCGCCTCGAGCTGCTCCGGGGTCCCGCGGTCCGCTGGCAGGCCGGTGCCGTGCTCGGGGGCGTGTGGCTGCTGAGCGCGCGCTCCGACGACCTGGCCGGCACCCAGTGGCTCTACTACTCGGTGCCGTACGCCGACCTCGGCGCGACCGACACCGAGGGCGCCCTCACCCGGCTCGGCGTGCTCGCGGTCGGTGGGGCGGCCGGGCTGGCGTTCCTCGCCCTCGTCCCTCGGGTCGACGGCTGGTTCACCCGGATGGGGTCCGCGACGCTCGTCGTCTACCTCTGTCACGGCTTCGTCGTCCTGGGACTCGGGTATGCCGGGTTCGACGACTGGGCCGCCCAGCATCCCGCCCAGGCGCTGCCGGTCACCGTCGTCGTCGGCGCCCTGCTGGCGATCGGCCTCGCCGCCCGTCCGGTCGCTCGCCGGCTCGAGCTGGTCGTCGACCCGTTCGGGCACGCCGAGCAGCAGGTGCAACAGGCGGTCGAGCTGACGGTCGTCGCGCAGGACCCCGGTACCCTTCCGGCCATGCAGAACCAGATGGCCGCCCGATGAGCGCCGGTCTCTTCGGGCTTCTCGACGACGTCGCCGCGATCGCGAAGCTGGCCGCGGCGTCGGTCGACGACGTGGGCGCGGCGGCCGGTCGCGCGACGACGAAGGCGGCCGGCGTGGTCGTCGACGACACGGCGGTGACGCCCCAGTACGTCCACGGCATCGCCGCGGAGCGTGAGCTGCCGATCGTCAAGCGGATCGCGATCGGCTCGATCCGCAACAAGCTGCTGATCATCCTCCCGGCCGCGCTCGCGCTCAGCCAGTGGCTGCCGGACCTGCTGCCGATCATCTTGATGATCGGCGGCACCTTCCTTGCCTACGAGGGCGCGCACAAGGTCTGGGGCATGGTCGCGGGGCACCACGACCACGACATCCCGGTCTCCGAGATCAGCCCCGAGGCGGAGAAGGAGATGGTCGCCGGCGCTGTCCGGACCGACCTGATCCTCTCGGCTGAGATCATGGTGATCGCGCTCGACGAGGTGGCGGACGAGAGCTTCTGGTCGCGGCTGGCGATCCTGGTGGTCGTCGCGTTCGTGATCACGATCGCGGTGTACGGCGTCGTCGCCCTCATCGTGAAGATGGACGACGCCGGCCTCCTGCTGACCCAGCGGCCGTCGGCGTTCGCGCAGCGGTTCGGTCACGGCCTGGTGGCCGCGATGCCGAAGCTGCTGGCGGTCATCTCGGTCGTCGGCACCGTCGCGATGCTCTGGGTCGGTGGGCACATCCTGCTCGTCAACCTGGCGGAGGTCGGCTGGTGGCACGCGCCGTACGACTGGGTCCACCACCTCGAGGAGGACGTCCACCACGCGGTCGACGTGGCCGTGCTCGGACCGACGCTCGCGTGGTCGGTCAACACCTTCTTCTCCGCGGTGGCGGGGCTCCTCGTCGGTGCGGTCGTCGTGGCCGTGATCCAGCTGCTGCCGTTCGGACACGGCGGTGAGCACGCGGAGCCGGACGCCGTCGAGCGACCGGTCAAGCAGGACGACAGCCACCCGGACCAGTGAGTTCGACCAAGGATTCCCCGGGCGTCACACACCGCTTGTAGGGTGGGCGGCGTCCTGTGCGGGAGATCCCGACGAAGCGCAGATGCGCCGCAGAGACCGCCTCCGGACGTCATCGAGGAAGAACTTTCATGGACTACAAGGTTGCTGACCTGAGCCTGGCCGACTACGGCCGCAAGGAGCTCTCGCTCGCCGAGCACGAGATGCCGGGCCTGATGGAGATGCGGGCGCGCTACGGCGACTCCAAGCCCCTGGCCGGGGCGCGTATCGCGGGCTCGCTGCACATGACCATCCAGACCGGTGTGCTCATCGAGACGCTGGTCGCGCTCGGCGCCGACGTGCGCTGGGCCACCTGCAACATCTTCTCCACGCAGGACCACGCTGCTGCGGCCGTCGTCGTCGGCCCTCCCAGCAGCGGAGGCTCCGTCGACAATCCTCAGGGCACGCCGGTGTTCGCGTGGAAGGGCGAGACCCTCGGCGAGTACTGGGACGAGGCCGAGAAGGTCTTCGACTTCAAGGACGAGGCCGGCAACCTGATCGGCCCGAACATGCTGCTCGACGACGGCGGCGACATCACCATGCTCCTCCACAAGGGCGTGGAGTTCGAGAAGGCCGGTGCGGTCCCCGGCCAGGACTCGACCGACAACGAGGAGTACAAGGAGGTCCTGCGCGTCCTGGCCCGTTCGCTCGAGAACAACCCGACGCACTGGACCAACATCGCCAACTCCATCTTGGGCGTCACCGAGGAGACCACCACCGGTGTGCTGCGTCTCTACGACCGGTTCAAGGAGGGCTCGCTCCTCTTCCCGGCCATCAACGTCAACGACTCCGTCACGAAGTCGAAGTTCGACAACAAGTACGGCTGCCGCCACTCGCTCATCGACGGCATCAACCGTGGCACCGACGTGATGATCGGCGGCAAGGTCGCGGTCGTCTGCGGCTACGGCGACGTGGGCAAGGGCTCCGCCGAGTCGCTCCGCGGCCAGGGTGCGCGCGTGATCATCACCGAGATCGACCCGATCTGCGCGCTGCAGGCGGCCATGGACGGCTACGAGGTCAAGCGCCTCGAGTCTGTCGTCGAGACCGCCGACATCTTCATCACGACCACCGGCAACTTCAACATCATCGGGGTCGAGCACTTCAAGAAGATGAAGCACCAGGCGATCGTCGGCAACATCGGCCACTTCGACAACGAGATCGACATGGCCGGCCTGGCCAAGATCCCGGGCATCGTCAAGGACGAGATCAAGCCGCAGGTCCACCAGTGGATCTTCGAGGATGGCAAGAAGATCATCGTGCTGTCCGAGGGCCGCCTGCTGAACCTCGGCAACGCGACCGGCCACCCGTCGTTCGTGATGTCGAACTCCTTCACCAACCAGGTGCTCGCCCAGGTCGAGCTCTACACCAAGACCGACGAGTACCCGGTGGGCGTCTACGTCCTGCCCAAGCACCTCGACGAGGAGGTCGCTCGCCTGCACCTCGACGCCCTCGGCGTCGAGCTGACCGAGCTGACCCAGGAGCAGGCCGACTACCTCGGCGTGCCGGTCGAGGGCCCGTACAAGTCGGACCACTACCGCTACTGAGTCGGATTGCGCGAGCCGCGCACGCGGTTGACGTAGATACCACGACAGGCTGCTTGGCGGCTTGCGGTTGCGTCGGAGCCCCGCACCCCTCACCGGGTGCGGGGCTTCGCGCGTCCTGCCGCCTACGATGAGCCCATGAGTCAGATCGGTGCGTCGTCGTACGCGACGAAGGGTCGCGTTCTCGTCGTCGACGACGACGCCCCGCTCGCAGAGATGCTGGGCATCGTGCTGCGCCAGGAAGGGTTCGACAGCCAGGTCTGCGGCCGCGGAGACGCGGCCCTCGCGGCCTTCCGCGACTACCGGCCCGACGTGGTGCTGCTGGACCTGATGCTGCCCGGCCGCGACGGCATCGACGTCTGCAAGGAGATCCGCGCCGAGTCCGGCGTACCGATCGTCATGCTCACCGCCAAGGGCGACACCGTCGACGTCGTCGTCGGGCTCGAGTCCGGTGCCGACGACTACGTCGTCAAGCCGTTCAAGCCGAAGGAGCTCATCGCCCGGATCCGGGCGCGGGTACGCCGCACCGACAACGTGGCGTCCGAGACGCTCACCCTCAAGGACCTCACCATCGATGTTGCGGGACACAGCGTCACCCGCGACGGGGACGAGATCCCGCTGACGCCGCTGGAGTTCGACCTGCTGCTGTGCCTGGCACGCCGGCCGTGGCAGGTCTTCACCCGCCAGGTGCTGCTGGAGGAAGTGTGGGGCTACCACCACGCCGCCGACACCCGGTTGGTCAACGTGCACGTCCAGCGCCTGCGCTCCAAGGTCGAGCACGACCCCGAGCACCCCGAGATCGTCCTGACCGTCCGCGGCGTCGGCTACAAGGCCGGCAGCTAGGCATGTTCTTCCTCGTGGAGGCGTAGTGGCCCTGAGGATCACGGTTCCCCTCGGGCTCCGAAGGGCGCTCACCTTCTGGCGGCGCTCGATCCAGGCCCGGGTGGTCGTCAGCACCCTGGTGATGTCGGCGATCGTGATCAGCGCGGTCGGGTGGTTCCTGCTCCAGCAGACCCGCGACGGCCTGCTCCGGCACCGGGTGGACGTCGTGGTCGGAGAGGTCGAGGCCGAGGTGGCGGCCGCCCGCGACCGGCTCTCGGCGGCCTCGGGCGCCGAGGACAACGCGAGCGTCCAGCGGGCCGACCTGATCGACCCGATCATCCTGGAGGGGGAGAGCCGCGGCTACGGCGTCGTGCTCGGCGGCCCGGCGGACAGTGAGACCAGGCTGTCGGACGGTGGTGCCTACCGCACGACCGGGCTCGCCGTGTCCAGCGTGCCGCGGCGGCTGCAGGCGCACTTCGAGGACGCCAACCGGTCGACGGCGTGGACCTACACCGAGATCGTGCGCACGCTCCCGGACGGCAGCACCGTGTCCGAGCCGGGCGTCGTCGTGGGCTCGCAGGTGCAGCTTCCGGCCGACGGCCAGACCTACACGATCTACTTCCTCTTCCCGCTGACCGAGGAGGAGGAGACGCTCGACCTGGTCACCCGGGCGCTGCTCACCGCTGCCGGGCTGTTGCTCGTGCTGGTCGCCGGCATCACCTGGCTGGTGACCCGGCAGGTGGTGACGCCGGTGCGGATGGCCCGCCGGGTGGCGGAGCGGCTCGCGGCCGGGCGGCTGCAGGAGCGGCTCCGCGTCACCGGCGAGGACGACCTCGCCCGGCTCGCCCACTCGTTCAACCAGATGGCGTCCAACCTCCAGCGCCAGATCCGGCAGCTCGAGGAGCTGAGCTGGGTGCAGCGACGGTTCGTCTCCGACGTGTCGCACGAGCTCCGCACGCCGCTGACCACCGTGCGGATGGCCGGTGACGTGCTGCACGATGCCCGCCGCGACTTCGACCCCGCGACGGCGCGCGCCGCCGAGCTCCTGCAGGCCGAGCTCGACCGCTTCGAGACGCTCCTGGTCGACCTCCTCGAGATCAGCCGGTTCGACGCCGGTGCGGCGCTCCTCGACGTCGAGGACATCAACCTCCTCGACATCGCCCACCGCGTGGTCGACGCCGCCCGGCCGCTCGCCGACCAGCGCGGCGTCCTCGTCGTCGTCGAGCAGCCCGCCCAGCCGGTGCGGGCCCAGGTCGACCCACGCCGCGTGGAGCGGATCCTGCGCAACCTCGTCACCAATGCGATCGACCACGCCTTCCCCGACGACCTGGACCGGCCGATCGTCGTACGGATGGCTGCTGACGAGCACGCCGCTGCGGTGACGGTCCGCGACCGCGGGGTCGGGCTGGCGCCGGGGGAGTCCGCGATGGTCTTCAACCGGTTCTGGCGCTCCGACCCGGCCCGCGCGCGCAGCAGTGGCGGCACCGGTCTCGGCCTCGCGATCTCCCTCGAGGACGCCCACCTCCACGGCGGCTGGCTCCAGGCGTGGGGCCGCCCTGGGGACGGTGCCCAGTTCCGGCTCACCCTGCCGCGGATCGCCGGCACCGCCCTGCGCCACAGCCCGTTGCCGCTCGCGCCGGTCGACGAGGCCGACGCGGACGCCGGACCGGACGACGACACTCCGGCGCCGAACCCGGGCCGGGAGCCCAGCCGGGGAGTGCCGTCATGAACGGGGCTCGGCCGCTGGCGCTCGCGCTCGTCCTGGCGACCCTCCTCACCGGCTGCGTCGGGCTCCCGAGCGAGGGGCCCGTCGTCGAGGCCGAGGTCGCCGGCGAGCGCAACGAGGACCAGGTGTCGTCGTTCGACCCGCGGCCGCCCCAGCCGGGCGACTCCCGGCTCGAGATCGTCAACGGGTTCCTCGACGCGATGATGGGCTGGCCGATCGCGACCAGCGTCGCGAAGGAGTACCTCACCGACGACGCGGCCGAGGAGTGGAGCCCGGACGCGACCGTGATCTACGGGGAGCTCGCGCCGCCGCGCGAGGACGGCAGCTCGGTCACCATCCGGATGCGGGACGCGACGCTGCTCGACGACTCCGGGAGCTGGCGTGGGGCCCTGCCGCCGGGTCGCAGCACGCTGCGCTACCAGCTGACCATCGAGGACGGCGAGTTCCGGATCCTCGACCCGATGGACGCTCTCGTCGTGCGCTCGACCTGGTTCGACGAGCGCTACCAACAGGCCTCGCTCTACTACTTCGACCCGGCGGCCCAGGTGCTGGTGCCCGAGCCGGTGTTCGTGCCGGTGGGGGAGACGTTCGCGACCAACCTGGCGGGTGCCCTCCTCGCCGGTCCGCCGTCCCGGCTGCACGGCGTCGTACGGACGTTCATCCCGGCCGGTCTCAGCGTCGGGCTCTCCGTGCCGGTCATCGACGGCATCGCCACGCTCGACCTCCAGGGCAACGCGCCACGGACGTCGGCCGCCTCGGCCGAGCTCATCTTGGCCCAGCTCGCCGCCACGCTCGCCCAGGAGCCGTCGATCAAGGCGCTGCGGGTGACGATCGGCGGTGAGGAGGTCGAGCCACCCGGGGCGGCGACCGAGTACGACGTGGGGTCTGCCGCGGCGTACGACCCCGCGGCTACCGGCTCCGCAGGCGTCCTCTACGGCCTGCGGCGGGGCCGGGTCGTGTCCGGCTCGGTCGACGACCTCCGGGTCGTGGACGGCCCGCTCGGCCGCAAGCGCAACCGGTTCGACTCCGTCGCAGTGGCGCCCGTCGGCGACCGGGTGGCTGCCGTCAGCGCGAACCGACGGCGAGTCGTCGTCGCGCGGCTCCGGTCTCCCGGCCGCAGATCGGCGGTCCGGACGCTCGTTCCCGACGGGACCGACGTCGCCCAGCCCTCCTGGGACGCGTCCGGGCGGCTGTGGATCCTCGAGCGCGGGCCGGAGGGCGCGCGGGTGCTGGTCTCGGACGACGGGGTCGGCGTCCGCCCGGTGCGCGTGCCCGGAGTGAGCCACACCGACGCCCGACGGATCCTCGTCTCCCGCGACGGCACCCGGCTGGTCGCCCTCGTCAATCGGCCCGGCGGCGACCGGATCGTCACCGCCCGGGTCGTGCTCGGCCTCGACGGACAGGTCGACCGGGTTGTCGACTCCTCGGTCATCCGGACGCTCCCCGGCCGGCACCCCATCGACCTCGCGTGGACCGCAGCCGCACAGATCTCGGTGCTCTCGCCCGCGGGAGAGCTGTTCGAGGTCGAGACCTTCGCCGTCGACGGCGCGACCGTCGGGGTGGACACCCTCTCGACGATGGTGGCCGGGAAGGTTCTCGGGCTCGCCGGCGAGCCCTATCCGGAGACGCCGGTGTACGCCGTGACGCGTGAGGCGATCATCGACATCCGCACCTGCGCGAACCTGAGTGCCTGCGGCGAGCGGCTCGACGCGACCCGGGTCCTCGACGTCGACTACGCGGGCTGAACTCCACAGGCCGCGAGGCGTCGGTTGTCCGCCGTACGCCGGTCTGGTCGGATCGTCGAGGTGATCCTGGTGAGCACGCTCCTCGACGCGGGCGCGGACCTGCTGCTCGGCTCGGCCTGCGTCGGCTGCGCCGAGCCCGGCCGGGTCCTCTGCGCGGTCTGCCGCGGCGGGCTGCCGAGGTCCGCCACGCTGGCGTGGCCGACCCCGGCTCCGGTCGGGTTGGCACCGCCCTTCGCCACCGGCCCCTACGACGCGACCCTCCGGTCGATGGTCGTCGGGCACAAGGAGCACCGCCTGCTGGGCCTGACCGGACCGCTCGGCGACCTGCTGGCCACCTCCGTGCTCGCCGCGACGGAGTCGGGCGGGGTCGGCAGTGCCGCGCCGCTGCTCCTCGTCCCGGTACCGTCGCGGCCTTCCGCTGTCCGCGCCCGCGGCCACGACCCGACCCTGGCCATGACCCGCCGCGCCGCGCGGACCCTCGGTGCGGCCGCCGACCGGCAGGTCACCGTCGGCCGACTGCTGCGCACCCGCCCCGGGGTGGCCGACCAGGCCGGGCTCGACGCCGAGGGACGGCGCGCGAACCTCGCGGGGTCGATGGCCAGCCCCGCGCGCGCCGTACGACGCCACTCCGGCAGTCGTGCCCACGTCCTGATCTGCGACGACGTGATCACGACCGGTGCCACCGCGCGCGAGGCGCAGCGCGCGCTCGAAGCCGCCGGAATCGTCGTCCTCGGGGTCGCCGCCGTCGCGGCGACCGTCCGACGCCACCGCCCGAGGGACCAAGGGTTGGAATAATCGCTGAACCCTTTCAAGCCCTTCGATGACCGACTAACGTCTCATCATGGAGTCCGCCCGGGTCCGTGGTTGCGTCGTCGGGACGCCGCGGGTCACTCCGGGCGCCCCACGACAAGCCGAGGCCAGTCGCAGGCGAAACGGTCCACGTAAGTCGACGCACGCGTCGACGATCACGGTGCGGCTTAGTCGTAAGTCCTGCCCCTCGCCGGCCACCAGATGTGGCCGAACGCGGGAGAGGGTCGCAGTGGCACCAAGCCGCAACGCCCCAGCAGGCGGGTGTGGGGACGAAAACCAGGTCGGCCGGGCGGACTCCTTGGACCCTGCGCGCTTCTCCGCGCCTTGATCGTCCGCGCCCAGGGCGCGGAACAGCTGAATACATGTCCCATCACCAACCATTTGGAGGTATCTGATGGACGTCGTGGTCACCGGACGGCACTGCGAGATCTCGGACCGCTTTCGCGGACACGCAGCCGAAAAGCTGGCGAGGTTGGAGAAGCACGATCATCGGATCATCCGGGTCCACGTCGAGGTCGACTCCGAACCCAATCCGCGCCAGCACGACCATGCCGTCCACGTCGAGCTCACGGCGTTCTCCAAGGGCCCGGTGATCCGCGCCGAGGCAGCCGCCGACGACAAGATGGCCGCGCTGGACCTCGCGCTGGACAAGATGGCCGCCCAGATGCGGCGAGCGGCGGACCGCCGCCGCGTCCACCGCGGACGCCGGGCACCGGTGTCGGTCGGTCAGGCCCTCGCCGGTCTGCCGGTGGCCGGCCTGACGTCGGAGAGCGCGACCGTGGAGACGATCGACACCGTCGAGGAGCGCCAGGTGGGACCGATCGCGGTGACCGGCGACGGCCCGCTGGTCGTGCGGGAGAAGACCCACCCTGCGAGCCCGATGACGCTCGACCAGGCGCTCTACGAGATGGAGCTCGTGGGCCACGACTTCTACCTGTACGTCGACAAGGAGAGCGAGCGGCCGGCGGTCGTCTACCGGCGCAAGGGCTACGACTACGGCGTGATCTCGCTCGACCTCGGGTCCTAGCGGATACCCCGCAGAGGCTCACGGGGCCGGGGGCGCGGGCCTTTCGGAGCCGGTGCGTGCCATGATGCTCGGGTGGGAGACGAGCCAGTACGCGTTCTCGTGGTCGACGACCATGAGCTGTTCCGTCGTGGCCTGACCATGTTGCTCGGCGTCGAGTCGGGCATCGAGGTCGTCGGCGAGGCGAGCGACGGCAGCGAGGGCACCGCGCTCGCGGTGAGCACCGCACCCGACGTGGTGCTCCTCGACGTCCGGATGCCGAAGCAGTCCGGCATCGAGGCGTGCGTGGCGATCAAGGCGGCGTCGCCGACCACGAAGATCGTCATGCTCACGGTCTCCGACGAGGAGGCCGACCTCTACGAGGCCGTCAAGAACGGCGCCTCGGGCTACCTGCTCAAGGACTCCTCGATCGAGGAGGTCGCCCAGGGCATCCGCGTCGTGGCCGAGGGCCAGTCGCTGATCAGCCCGTCGATGGCGGCCAAGCTCATCGACGAGTTCAAGACGATGTCGCGCCCGGACCGGTCGACGGGACCGGCACTGAAGCTGACCGAGCGCGAGCTCGACGTGCTCCGCCTGGTCGCCAAGGGCCTCAGCAACCGCGACGTCGCGCACCGCCTGGCGATCAGCGAGAACACGGTCAAGAACCACGTGCGCAACATGCTGGAGAAGCTGCAGCTGCACTCGCGCATGGAGGCGGTCATGTACGCCGTACGGGAGAAGCTCGTCGAGCTCGAGTAGCCGCGAAGTGTCAAGGTTGGCTCCTCGAGGTGTCGATCTTGGCTGCACGAAGTGTCGAGGTTGTTCCGTCGAACACTGAAACTTCGAGCGACCAGCACTGACACTTCGCGCGACCAGGAGTGACACTTCGAGCGACCAGCACTGACACTTCGCGGGGGTGTCGGCGGCGCTGCCTAGGGTGAGCGTCGTGCAGTCGCTCTCCCTCGCGCAGGCCCGCCGGATCGCGCTCGCCGCGCAGGGGTTCGCCGACAAGCGGCACGAGGTGCCGACGATGCGCACCTTCCAGCGCACGCTGGCGCGCACGGGCGTCCTCCAGGTCGACTCGGTCAACGTGCTGCAGCGCGCCCACTACATGCCGCTCTACTCGCGGATGGGGCCGTACGACGTCGACCTGCTGCGGCGGGCGTCCGAGGGGCGGCCACGACGGGTCGTGGAGTACTGGGCTCACGTGCAGGCCTTCATGCCGGTCGAGCGCTGGCCGGTGATGCGGTTCCGGATGGCCCACTACGCCGACCGCGAGTTCAAGTGGTGGCCGGGCATCGAGCCGATGCTCCGCCAGCAGGTGCTCAAGGAGGTCGAGAGCCGCGGGCCGCTCACCGCCCGCGACCTCGACGACGGCACCCCGCGCGTGAAGGGCAACTGGGGCTGGAACTGGTCGGCGGCGCGCAAGGCGCTCGACCTGCTCTACATGACCGGCGAGCTCGCCATCGCCGGCCGCAACGGCCAGTTCGAGGTGCGCTACGACCTGCCCGAGCGCGTGCTGCCACCGGAGGTGCTGGCCGCGCCGGCACTGACGGAGGACGAGGCGGTCCTCGAGCTGGTACGGCGGGCCGCCCGCTCCCACGGCGTCGCCAGCGCCAACTGCCTGGCCGACTACTACCGGATCAAGGTCGCCCCCGCCCGGGCCGCGGCCGAGGAGCTGGTGGCCGCGGGCGAGCTCGAGCGGGTGAGCGTCGAAGGCTGGCGCCGCCCGGCGTACCTCCACCGCGACGCGCGGCTGCCCCGCCGGGTCGGGGCCCGTGCGTTGCTGAGCCCGTTCGACCCGGTGGTGTGGGAGCGCGACCGCAGCGAGGCGCTCTTCGACTTCCACTACCGGATCGAGATCTACACCCCGGCCGCGAAGCGTGTGCACGGCTACTACGTGCTGCCGTTCCTCCTCGGGGACCGGGTCGTCGCGCGGGTCGACCTCAAGGCCGACCGCGCGACGGGCGTGCTGCTCGTGAAGGGGGCGTACGCCGAACCGGCCGCACCACCCGGGACCGCGGCCGAGCTGGCGGCCGAGCTGTGGCAACTCGCGGGCTGGCTGGGGCTCGACGACGTGGTCGTCGCGCCCCGGGGTGACCTCGCGCCGGCGCTGGCCGCAGAGGTCGACGCAGGGGAAGCAGTGGCGTCAGGATGACCCCATGACCACCTCCTTCGTCACCTGCCCGCTCTGCGAGGCCACCTGCGGCTTGGCCATCAAGCACGAGGGCGGGCAGGTGCTCGGGATCCGCGGCGACAAGGACGACGTGTTCTCCGGGGGGTACCTCTGCCCGAAGGGCACGTCGCTGGGGGCGCTGGACGCCGATCCCGACCGGATCCGCACGCCCCTGGTCAAGCGGGACGGCGAGTTCCACGAGGCGACCTGGGACGAGGCCTTCGCCCTGATCGACGCCCGGTTGCCGGCGCTGCGCGAGACGCACGGCCCCGACACGGTCGCCGTCTACTTCGGCAACCCGTCGGCGCACAATCTCTCCGGCGCGCTCTACCTGCGGGTGCTCGCGAAGGCGCTCGCCACCCGGAACGTCTACTCGGCCGGCACGGTCGACCAGGTCCCGAAGACGTTCGTCGGTGGCTATCTGTACGGCGACGCAGCGACGATCCCCGTCGCCGACCTCGACCGGACCGACCACCTGCTGATCCTCGGCGCCAACCCGCTGGTCTCCAACGGCAGCCTGATGACCGCGCCGGACATGCGCGGCAAGCTCGCCGCGATCCGCAAGCGCGGCGGCAAGGTCGTGGTGATCGACCCGGCACGGACCCGGACCGCCGAACGTGCCGACGAGCACCACCCGATCACGCCCGGGACCGACGCCTTCCTGCTCTTCGCGATGCTCCACGTGATCCTGGAGGAGGGGCTCGAGCGCGTCGACGGGTTGGCGCCCCACCTGGCCGGGCTCGACGAGGTGAGGGTGCTCGCGAAGCCGTTCTCACCCGAGACCGTCGCGGAGCGCACCGGCATCGCGGCCGACGAGATCCGGCGCCTCGCTTCCGAGCTCGCCGCGGCCGAGCGCGCCGCGGTCTACGGGCGGATGGGGACGACGACCGTCGAGTTCGGCACGCTGGCGAGCTGGCTGGTCGACGTCCTCAACATCGTCACCGGCAACCTCGACCGGCCGGGCGGCGTGATGTTCCCGAAGGCGGCCGCCGGCCAGCCCAACACCCGCCCGCGCGACGCGCGCCGCCCGTTCCGCCACGGGCGCTGGCACAGCAGGGTCCGGGAGCTGCCCGAGGTGATGGGTGAGCTGCCGGTCGCGACCCTGGCCGACGAGATCCTCACCCCCGGCAACGGGCAGGTCCGCGCGCTGGTGACCGTGATGGGCAACCCTTGCGTGAGCACGCCGCGGGCGGGCCGGCTTGACGAGGCGCTCGAGCGCCTCGACTTCATGGTCAGCTTCGACGTGTACCTCAACGAGACGACCCGGCACGCCGACGTGATCCTGCCGGGCCCGACCCCGCTGGAGCGGGACCACTACGACCTGCTGCTCTACCAGTACGCCGTGCGCAACGTGGCCAACTGGACGCCGGCCGTGGTCCAGACCGACGTGCCCCAGGAGTGGGAGACGATGCTCCGCCTGGTCGGCGTCCTCCAGGGCATGGGTCCGGACGCCGACGTCGCCGCGCTCGACGCTGCGCTGGCCGACGGCATCGCCCGGCTGAACGGAGTCGCGGTCACCGAAGGGCTTGCCGGACCACGCCGGCTGCTCGACGTACTCCTGAAGGCCGGGCCGTACGACGTCACCCTGGCCGACCTCGAGGCGGCGCCGCACGGTCTCGATCTCGGCCCGCTCCAGCCCCGCCTGCCCGAGGTGCTGTCGACGGCGAGCGGCCTGGTGGAGCTGGCGCCGGCGGCGATCGTCGACGACGTGCCCCGGCTGGTCGCCGCCCTCGACCGGCCCGCGGCCCCAGGAATGGTCCTGATCGGACGGCGACACCTGCGCTCCAACAACTCCTGGATGCACAACCTCGAGCCGCTGGCCGGCGGCGGCAACGACTGCTCGGCCCACGTCCACCCCGACGACGCTGCCCGGCTCGGGCTCGTCGACGGCGGCGCCTGCACGATGACCTCACGGGTCGGTGCGATCACGCTCCCCGTCGTGGTGACCGACCG
Organism: Nocardioides immobilis; assembly: GCF_003515065.1. GTDB lineage: Bacteria > Actinomycetota > Actinomycetes > Propionibacteriales > Nocardioidaceae > Nocardioides > Nocardioides immobilis. Next base: position 254,155 of record NZ_QXGH01000009.1, on the reverse strand, counting down.
GATCCGTCCCGGCGTGGTCAGCGTTCCCCACGGCTGGGGTCACGACGTCGACGGCACCCGGACCGAGGTCGCCGCCCGGCGACCCGGCGTCAACAGCAACGTCCTCACCGACGACACCGTCCTCGACGTCCCCACGGGGACCGGGGTGCTCAACGGCATCCCGGTCGAGCTGCTGCCGTGAGTGCGGATGACTGAGGCCGAGGAGTCTGAGCGGATCTGGGGTGGAACGACCCTCGCGGAACGCAAGCGCGACCGTCGCACCAAGCTGCTGCAGGCCGGGGTGAGGCTGATCGCCGCTGGTGGGGGACAGGCCGTCACGGTGCGCGCGGTGTGTCGCGAGGCGTCACTCACCTCGCGCTACTTCTACGAGCACTTCGGCGACCGCGACGACTTCACCGTCGCGGTCTTCCAGACACTGGCCGACGAGTGCCAGGAGGCGATCCGGGAGGCCGTGTCCCGCTCGTCGGGCGCACCCCGGGCTGTCGCCGCGGCCGCCGTCGACGCCGTCGTCGGCGTGGCCATCGACAGCCCGGACGCGGGCAGGGTGCTGTTCGTGGCTCCGACGACCGATCCCGTGCTCTTCGCGGCGCGCGACCGGTTCTTCCCCGTCATGGCGGACATGATCGCCGACCAGTTCCCCGATCGGGACGATGTCGACGTACGGCGGCTCAAGTCGGCCAGTCTCGTCGGAGCCCTGAGCCACGTCTTCTTCCTCTACGTCGGCGGGTCGCTGGACGTCCCGCGCGACGTCTTCGTCGAGCACTGTGTCGACCTGCTGCTGACCGTTGCCGCGATGCGCGCGTAGCCGTCCCGTCGGCCGGCCAGGTGCGGTGTTCGTCACGTTGCGACCACGGCCGTCGCGAAGTGACTACAGTAGTAGTCACTTGCCCACGGCCAATGGAGGTCCGCATGAGTGCCCTGCCCGCAGAACCCACCCACGCGATGGAGCCGGTTGTCGACATCGACATGCGGGACTACTGGGACGGCATCACGGGCTTCTATGCCGGCAGCGCCAACGTCGCCCTCCAGATGCTGGGCGCTCCGGGAGTCGCGTACGGCGTCATGGAGTCCAAGGTCGAGGGCGGGCGGGTCGATCGGCACCCGTTCAAGCGCGCCCGGACGACGCTGACCTACCTCGCCGTGGCCGTCCTCGGCACCGAGGACGATCGCGCGGCGTACCGCGATGCGGTCAACGGGGCGCACCGTCAGGTGCGGTCGACGAAGGACAGCCCGGTCAGGTACAACGCGTTCGACCGCGACCTGCAGCTGTGGGTGGCGGCCTGCCTGTACTTCGGCTGGGCCGACACGTACGAGCGCCTGCACGGCCCGCTCGACGACGACACTGCGGAGGCGATCTACCAGGAGCTCGCCGTTCTGGGCACGACGCTCCAGGTGCCGCGCGAGATGTGGCCTGCCACGCGGGCTGCGTTCGAGGAGTACTTCCAGGGGCGGCTGGCGGACGCGGACATCGACGGCCCCACGGCCGACTACGTCCGGATGCTGATCGGCTTCGACATGACGCCGTGGTGGTTCAGGCCGGCGGGCGTGTTGCTCGGCTTCATGAACACCGGCTACACGCCGCCGGTGCTGCGCGAGAAGCTCGGTCTCGAGTGGTCCGACCGCAACCAGCGCATCTTCGACGCGGTCAACCGGGCGACCGGTATGGTCTACCGCCGATTGCCGCGCCCGGTACGGAACGCACCGTTCAACCTGCTCCTCGTGGGCCTGCGCCGACGGATGAGGAGTGGGCGCGCTCTCGTGTGAGCGGCCGAACGCCATGGGGGTCTTCGATTCCGCTGCCTCGGTCCTGAGACGGCTCGGTCCCGTCGGAGAGGTGCCTGCTCGCGCGGTCGAGCTCTACGGGCACGGGCTGCTCGGGGCCGAGCGCGCGCTGTGGGCAGTAGTCCGCTCGCGGATGGACCAGGTGGGTCCGCCGGTGCGAGAGATCGAGGCGCCGAAGCCGAAGCCGGCGCCGCCGCCCGACAGGTCGCCGCAGCAGATGATGTCCGCGCTCCTCCGGGAGTCGCTCGGCCAGAACGCGACCAGCAGCGAGCGTGAGTACCTCGTCGCCGTACTCCGGCAGCTGCTACCGGACGAGGCGCGGATCATCGCGGCCCTCGCCGACGGGCCGCCGGCGCCCACCGTGAGCGTGTACCGCCGCGGCAGCAGCGACCTGCTGCTCGACAACGCCTCTCTGATCGGCCGTACGGCGGCCGTCACCCTGCCGAGTCGCACCACCCGGTACGTGGCCCACCTGCTGCACCTCGGACTGGTCGAGCTCGGGCCGGAGGACAAGACGAACAACGTCGGCTACGAGCTGGTCCTCGCGGACCGGCTGGTGCGCCCCGCGCTCAAGGACGGTGCCATGGGCAAGCTCCCGGCCCGGGTCGAACGCAGGACGCTGCGGCTCAGCGACCACGGCCGCGCGCTGTGGGAGGCCACCCGGCCCGACGAGGGGACGTCATGATCGCCGCCGTGGTCAACACGCCGACGCAGGCCTGGGACGTCTTCATCGACCACCCGTTCGTACTCCTGCTGATGCCGGTGGTCAGCGCGTTCATCGGCTGGATCACCAAGGTCGTCGCGATCGAGATGGCGTTCCGTCCCACCGAGTTCATGGGCGTCGGCGTGCTGGGCTGGCAGGGCCAGCTCCCCCGCAGGGCCGCGAAGTTCGGCGCCGAGGCCGCGGACATCATCCTCGACAACGTCGTCGACCCGCGGGAGATGGTCGACCGCCTCGACCCGCACCGGGTCGCGACCGAGTGCGACGACATCATGCTCGACGCCATCAACGCCGTCGCCCGCGACATCCTCGGCCCCCGGTGGGACCAGGTCCCTCAACGGGCGAAGGCACTCGCCATCGCGCGGGCCCGGTCGCGGGCACCGCAGATGGTCGAGAACCTGCTCCAGCAGGCCAAGGACAACATCGACGAGCTCTTCAACGTCAGCTACATCGTCACGTCGGAGCTGATCAAGGACAAGGCGCTCCTCGTCGAGCTGGTCCGCGGGCCGATGGCGCCGATCATGACGTTCATGAAGCGGTTCGGCGCCGTCTTCGGGTTCGTGGTCGGCGCGATCCAGATGGTGGTGTTCGCCTTCACCGAGAGCCACATCGTGATCCCGATCGCCGGACTGATCGTCGGACTCGTCTCGGACTGGATCGCGCTCCGGATGATGTTCGACCCGAAGGAGCCGAAGCGCTACCTCGGGGTCTTCAAGTGGCAGGGGCTGGCGTTCGCCGAGCGCGACCACTTCATCAAGGAGTACGCCAAGGTCGCGGCCGAGAAGGTGCTCGGTCCCGAGCTGATCATGCGAGCGCTGCTCGACGGTCCGCTGGCCGACCGACTCTTCGCGCTTGTCCATCAGGAGGTCGAGGACGCGATCGACGCCGAGCTCGGCATCCTCGAGCCACTCGTTCCCGCCGCGATCGGCAGCAGGAGGTACGACACCCTTCGGCGCTCGGTCGTGACCGAGGCGCAGGGCCGGGTCCGTGGGGCGTCCGAGCGGTTGGGCCCTTACATCATCGAGGCGCTCGACGTGGAACGCACGGTCGAGGAGTCGCTGGGAGCGCTCTCGAACCAGGCGCTCGAGGACATGCTGCGGCCGGTGTTCAAGGACGACGAGTGGCTCGTCGTCGCCGTGGGCGGAGGCCTTGGATTCGCCGTCGGAGAGCTTCAAGTGCTCCTGCTGACGGAGCTTGCCGGACTCTGACGTAGTCCGGCCGGAACGGTCAGTCCCGGAGCAGCCGGTTGGCGATCGCGTGCTGGTGCACCTCGGTCGGCCCGTCGTACAAGCGGAACGCCCGGACGTCCCGGAAGAACCCGGCGACCGGGGTCTCGTCGCTGATGCCCATGCCGCCGAGGACCTGGACGCACCGGTCGGCGACCTGGAACAGCTCCTCCGAGACCATCGCCTTGGTCATCGAGCTCTCGTGGCGCCCCCGGTGGCCCTGGTCGAGGATCCAGCAGGCCCACCAGATCATCAGCCGGCACTTCTGGATCGCGATCTCGTTGTCGGCAAGCATGAAGCCGACCCCCTGGTGCTGGCCGATCGGCTTGCCGAACGCGGTGCGCCGCTTGGCGTAGTCGACGGCGATCGACTGGGCGCGCACCGCGCCGCCGAGCCAGCGCATGCAGTGCGTGAGCCGGGCCGGTGCCAGCCGGAGCTGGGCGTAGCGGAAGGCCTCTCCCTCCTCGCCGAGCAGTGCCGACGCCGGCAGGTGCAGGTCGTCGAACAGGACGACGCAGTGCCCCTCGACGTAGTTGCGGTCCATCGTGTCCATGGTCCGCTCGATGACGATGCCGGGAGCGTCGCCGTGGCACAGGAACAGCGTCGCGCCGGCGCCTTCGAGGTCGGCCATGATGATCCAGGTCCGGGCGCCGTTGGCGCCGGTGATCAGCCACTTGCGGCCGTTGATGACGTAGCCGTCACCATCGCGTACGGCGGTGGTCGCGAGCTGCCGCGGGTCGGAGCCGGCGCCGTCCGGCTCGGTCATGGCGAAGACCGAGCGCTGGTGCCCCTCGACGACCGGGCGCAGGAACTGCATGGCCTGCTCGGCGTTGGCGATCTTGCTGAGCAGGAACATGTTGCCCTCGTCGGGCGCCGCGCAGTTGAGTGCGACCGGACCCAGGGCCGACCAGCCGGCTGCCTCGAACAGGATCGCCTGCTCGAGGTGGGTCGGCGCGGTGCCGCCGTCCCGCGGCGCCTGGAACGTCAGCAGCCCGGCTTCGCGGGCCAGCCCGACGAGCTCGGTGCGCAGGTCCTCGGTCGGGCCGTGCGGCGTCACCCGGGGATCCGTCTCGTAGGCCACCACCTTCTCCTCGACGAAGGCGCGCACCTGGTCGCGGCGGGCGGCAAGGTCGGCGGGGATCTCGAAGTCGATCATGGTTGGCCTCTCGATTGAGCACGGTTCAGTTGTGCTGGATCAGCTCGTGGGCGCGTTCGAGGAGTCGCCGGGTGGTCAGGTGGAGGCGGTCGCCGATCTCCTGGGGCGCGAGCCCCGCGAGCGCGCGGGCATGACTGCCCTCGAGGACGATGCCGAGCTTGAAGCAGGCGAGGACGACGTACCAGTCGATCGCCGAGAGGTCCCGGGTGCTGCGCTCGGCGTACCGCTGCACCAGCTCGTCGCGGGTGGCGAGCCCCTCGGCGCGGGTCAGCGGGCCGGCGAACTCCTCGGGTGCTCCGGGCAGGTCCCAGGTGGCGAGCAGCCAGCCCAGGTCGAGCAGCGGGTCGCCGATGGTGCACATCTCCCAGTCGACGACCGCGACGACGTCCGGGCCGTCGGGGGCGAACATCACGTTGGCCGCGTGGTAGTCGCCGTGCAGGATGCCGGGCCGCCAGTCGGTGGGGCGGTGCGCGTCCAACCACGCAGCGACCTCGTCGACGGGGCCGATGTCCGGGCCGGGGTAGTCCGGGAAGGCGTCGTACGACGCGAGCTCGGCCAGCCACCGCGGTACCTGCCGCTCGAGGAAGCCCTCCGGCTTGCCGAAGTCGCCGAGCCCGACCGCGACGTGGTCGACCTCGGCGAGGGTCGCGAGCGCGTCGACCAGCCGCAGGCCCATCTCGTGCCGGATCGCGGCGTCCGCCTCGTGCAGCGCCGGGAGCGCGATGCTCGCGTTGAACCCGTCGACCGGCTCCATCAGGTAGAAGACCGCGTCGCCGAGCACGGACTCGTCGTCGCAGGCGGCGATCAATGCCGGGTGGGGAACAGCGGTGCCGCCGAGGCTGCGGAGCACCCGGCACTCGCGCCGGATCACGTCGTTGCTGCGGGGCCGCAGGTGCTCCGGACCGCGCCGGAGGACGTACGTCCGGCCGGAGCGCTCGAAGCGCAGCATGATGTTCTGGGTGCCGCCGGAGATGGGGGAGACAGCCGTCAGCGGCCCGCTTCCGAGGCCGCGTCCATCCATCCAGTGCTCGACCGCCTGGGCGTCGATCACTCCTTCGACCGCACGCGCCGGACGCCGTCGCGCGCCATCGCGATGGGCGAGGTCAGCAGCTGGACGGACTCCATCGTCTTCGCGAGGTCCGCCATCTCCAGCGCGACCTCGTCGACCCTGGTGAGGGTCTGGTCGACGTCGAGCACGGTCTTGATCCGGCTTCCCAGGGTGCGCTTCACGTCGTCACTCACTTCTCGCTCAGACCATCGGCCGGCCGAGCCGGCGGCGGATCTCCAGGTTCCACATCATCGCGTTCATGGGGAACACGCGGAAGACGTGCGGCAACGGTCGGGAGATCGTGCCGAGGGTCCGCAGCAGCCGGTCGTGCCGCTGCTGGTCGCGCCCGTCCCAGGACAGGCCGAGCTGGTCGCGCACCGGCTCCGGCAGGAAGCCGGTGTTGAGCCACTGGTGCAGCGGCCCGAGCATCCGGTCGAGCGGCACCGGCAGGATGTCCATCCGCATCAGCCCGCGCTGGTAGTCGCCGACCCGCTGGTCGATGTCGACCCTGGCGATCCCTTCCTCCCAGTAGGCCCAGAAGTCCTCGGGCGTGCGGTGCCACATCTCCTGCGGGACCTGGAGGGTGGTGCCGATGCGGGCGCCGGCGCGCAGCACGATCGCCTCCTCCTCCCGGGTCATCGGGCCGTGCATCCGGGTGAACGCGTCGACGGTCCCGTAGTAGATGCAGCTGGCCACCCAGAGCTGGAGCTCGCGGTTGAACGCGTTGTACTTCACCGGGCTGTCGGGCGTGGAGCGCACCTGCCGGTGCTGCTCGTTGATCGCCTGTCGGTAGGCGAGGCGCTGGGTGTGGTTGCCGAGCAGCGCGATGCCGAGGTAGCCGACCGTGGTCCGGAACCGCTTGAACGGGTGCTTGGTCACCTTCCCGCTGTCGACCCGGCTCTCCACGACGCCGTAGCCGACCTCCGGCCAGCCGAGCTGCAGCGCCACGTTGGCCGGGCCGGCGATGAAGACGACGATCCCGTCCATCTTGCGGCGCAGCAGCGCGAGCTCCTCCGCGCGCTCGGCCTTCCGGGCGGCGCGGATGAAGTCGGCGGAGTCGTCGCCGACCGTGGGGTCAGGGACGAGGTCGTGCTTGCGCAGCGGTTCGGCTCCCATGGTGGCTCCTCCGTCAGGCGTAGAGCGAGTCGATCTCGGCGGCGTACTTCTCGGCGATCGGCTTGCGCTTGAGCTTCATCGTCGGGGTCAGCTCGTCACCACCCGGCTCCCACGGCGACGGCAGGAGCGCGAACTTCTTGATCTGCTCGACCCGGGCGAGCTTCTCGTTGGCCTGGTCGATGCCGGCCTGGATGAGCGCCTTGACCGTCTCGTCCTGGGCCAGGACGGCGGGGGAGGAGTCCGCGAGGCCGACCTTGGCGCCGTACGCCGCGCAGGCGTCCGGGTCGAGCGTCAGCAGCGCGGTGACGTACGGCCGGTCGTCGCCGATGGCGACCACGCTGAGCACCAGCGGGCACGCGACCTTGACCGCGCCCTCGATGTTCTGCGGCGACATGTTCTTGCCGGCCGCGTTGATGATGAGCTCCTTCTTGCGGTCGACGATCTTGACGTAGCCGTCGTCGTCGATCGTGGCGATGTCGCCGGTGTGCATCCAGCCGTCGCTGTCGATGGCCTCGGCCGTGCGCTCGGGGTCGTTGCGGTAGCCCCGCATGACCAGCGGGCCCCGCACCAGCAGCTCGCCGTCGTCGGCGAGCGAGATCTCGGAGCCGCCGGGCACGACCTTGCCGACGGTGCCGATCCGGATGCCGTCCGGCGGGTTCATGGTGACGACGGCCGAGGTCTCGGACATGCCCCAGACCTCGAGGACGGGGATGCCGATGCCCAGCATGAACGCCAGTGCGTCCGGGGCGATGGCCGAGGCGCCGGTGGCGGCCACCCGCACCCGGTCCAGGCCCATCTTCTCCCGCAGCTTGCTCAGCACCAGCCGGTCGGCGATGCCGTGCTGCAGCCTGAGGGCGAGCGGCACCGGCTTCTGCTCCGACCGGAGCCAGGCCACCTTCGTGCCGGTCGCGATCGCCCAGCCTGCGATCTTGCGCTTCTTCTCGTCGGGCTCCGCGGCCAGCGCCGCTTCGATGCCGGCCTTGACCTTGTACCAGACGGCCGGGACGGCGCCGAAGAACGTCGGGCGGACGCTGGGGAGCGTCGGCACCAGCTGCTTCGGGTCGGCGACCGTGGTGATCTGGATCCCGTAGCGCAGGTTGTTGTAGTGCGCGCCCCAGCGGTTGGCGATGTGCGCGTCGGGGAGGTAGGACACGAGCTTGTCCTCGTGCGACAGCGGGAAGTAGCCCTCGAGGGCGTCCATCTCGGCCATCAGGTTGGCGTGGGTGAGCTCGACGCCCTTCGGCGGCCCGGTGGTCCCGGAGGTGTAGATGAGGGTCAGCACGTCGGACGCCTCGACCGCCTGCCAGGCGGCGTCGAAGTCGTACGACGGGTCGCCGCTCGCCTCCAGCTCCTCGAGCGTCATCGCGCCCTCGGCGGGGCCGTCGACGACGACGAAGTGCTCGACCTGGCCGTCGGTGTTGGCGAGCCTCAGCTTCTCGAGGAACTGCTGCTCGGTGATCACGACCTTGTTGCCGGCATTGCCGAACAGGTAGGCGATCTGGTCGACCGCGAGGGTGTTGTAGATCGAGAACGGAGTCGCGCCCGTGTGCAGCACGCCGGTGTCGGCGACGTGGAACTCGGGCCGGTTCGTGAGCATCAGCGCGACGGTGTCGCCGCGTCGTACGCCGAGCCCGGCGAGGCCGGCGGCCACCTTGCGCACGCGGTCGGCGTACTGCGACCAGGTGATGGAGACGCTGTCGTCGGGAGTGCGGAGGGCGACGGCGTCGGGATGGGTGGAGGCCGTCCGTTGGAAGGCAGCGCAGAGGGTGCGGTTGTCAGTAGCCACACCCGGCAAACTACTCGCGTGAACCGTTTCTGACAACGGGTGGTGTCCGAACTGTGGGCGGCCCGCTGGCGCCACGGACGGGGAGGGCGGATGGTAGGCCCATGATCCAGGAACGGCCGTTCGACATCCGCGACCACATCCCGGGCCCGGCCGGCTTCCTCGGCTCGGCCGCGAACGTGATCATGCAGCTCGGCTGGCGCGAGGTCGGCTACGGCGTGGTCGAGAGCTCGGTCGACAGCGGCAACGTGATGCTGCATCCCTGGAAGCGGCTCCGCACCACCATCAGCTACCTCGTCGTCGCGCTCTTCGGCAACGAGGCCGACCGCGCGGCGTACCGCGAAGCCGTCAACCGCTCCCACGTTCCGGTGCGGTCCGGTCCCGACAGCCCGGTGAAGTACAACGCCTTCGACCCGGCGCTGCAGCTGTGGGTGGCGGCCTGCCTCTACAGGGGCGTCCGCGACATGCGGCTCGCCTACCTCGGGCCGATGACCGAGGCGGAGGAGGAGGACCTCTACGCCTACTGCAGCCGGCTCGGTACGACGCTGCAGGTGTCGGCCGACCAGTGGCCGGCCGACCGGGAGGCGTTCGAGAAGTACTGGGCAGAGGGGGTCGCCCGGGTGCGGTACGACGAGCCGGTGCGCCAGCACCTGCTGGCGATCGTGGACCTGGAGATGATCCCGCGCTGGATGCGGTGGGGGAACAGTGCCCTCAACCGGTTCGCGACGGTGGGCTTCCTCCCGCCGGAGTTCCGTGAGGCGATGGGGCTGACCTGGACCGAGGCCGACCAGCGCCGCTTCGACCGGATGAACCGGGTGCTGCGGTTCGGCTCGCGGTTGCTGCCGCGGTGGGTGCGGGTGCTGCCGATCCGGCTGCAGCTGGCCGAGGTCCGGTTCCGGATCCGGCGTGGCTGGCGGCTGACCTAGTCGCTGTCGAGGGTCATCTGGCGCACCGACGAGGCCAGCAGCGCTCCGACCATGTCGCTGAGCTCGCTGCTGGACACGGCCAGGTCGCCGTTGAGTGCCGCGTCGGTCACCTCGAGGGCGCCGCCGACGGCGTACAGCAGGGCGATCCGGCCGCGCGGCGAGTCCACGGCTTCCCCGAGCTCCTTGCCGAGGTAGGTGCGCATCGCGTCGGCGTAGGCGATCACGATCCTGCGCCGGGCGTCCGTGAGCCCCTCGGTGCCGGAGGAGACCACCAGCATCGCGCGGGCCTTGCGGGGGTCGGTCTCGAAGACCGAGTAGGCCCCCTCGAACGCGGTGCGACAGGCGTCGTGGAGCTCGGTGGGGGAGTGCTCCGCCAGCGCTGCCGCGCCCTCGAGCGCGATCTCGTCGGCGATCTGCTGGAGCAGCGCGAGCTGCAGCTCGTTGAGGTTGGCGAAGCTCTCGTAGAAGTACCGCTGGGTGAGCTTCGCCCGAGCGCACACCCCGCGCACGCTGATGTCCGCGTCGTCGCCGCCCATCAGCTCGAGCGCGGCCTCCAGGAGGGCAGCACGCCGCCGCTCCCGCCGTACGTCGGCGGTGACGCCGCGGTACGGACGCTGGATCGACACACGGCCGACCCTAAGGGACGGGACGGTCAGTATGACTTGGGGAGTCCGAGCATCGAGGTTCCGATGTGGGCCAGGACCAGCTGCTCGGCGACCGGGATGTTCTTCCCGATCCGGGCGTCGCGGAGCCAGCGCTCGACAGGGAACTCCTTGGAGTAGGCCATGCCGCCGAGCGTCTGGAACGCCTGGTCGGCGGCCTCCCAGGCCACTTGCGCGCCGGTCAGCTTGGCCACGTTGGCCTCGTTGCCGCATGGCAGGCCCTGGTCGAAGAGCCAGGCCGCCTTGTAGGTCATCAGCCGGCCGAGCTCGGTCTTGGCCTTGATCTGCGCGAGCGGGAACTGGATGCCCTGGTTGGCACCGATCGGCCGGCCGAAGACCACCCGCTCGGTGGCGTACTTCGCGGCATAGGCGAGCGCCGCATCCGCACCGCCGACACCACCGGCTGCCGCCAGGATCCGCTCCGGGTTCAGCACGTCCCACAGCACCATGAACCCCGCGTCGACCTCGCCGATGACGTTGCGGGCGGGCACCCGGACGTCGTCGAAGAAGACCTGGCTGGAGTACAGGATGTTGCTGCCCATCTTCGGGATCGGGTCGTAGGAGAGCGTGCCGGCGGCCAGCGCCTCCTTGACGTCGATCAGGAACAGGGTGAAGCCGTTGTAGCGGGGCTTCGCCTCGGCGGCGGGGATGGTGCGCGTGACAGCGACCATCCAGTCGGCGTTCTCGACGTTGGAGATCCAGACCTTCTGGCCCTTGATCAAGAAGTCGTCCCCGTCCCGCCGGGCCGACGTCGTGATCTCGATGGCGTTGCTGCCGGCGTCGGGCTCGGTCAGCGCGAAGCAGAACTGGACGTCGCCGGACGCGATGCCGGGCAGGATGTCCTTCTTCTGCTGGTCCGTGCCGTGGCGCACGAGCGTCGTCGCGCCGAAGCCGGGCGTGGTGACGTAGAAGAAGCTGCCGGCGCCCCCGCCGGAGGCGCAGAGCGTCTCGTTGGCGATCGCCACCTCGAGCAGGCCCTGCCCGCCGCCGCCGTACTCCTCGGGGATGTTGAGGCCGAACCAGCCACCCCTGCCGAGGTCGCTGAAGACCTCGGTCGGGAAGCGGTGCGCCTCCTCGCACTCGGACCAGTAGGCGTGGTCGTACTTGGCGGCCACCGCTCGCACGCCGTCCTGTACGGCGAGCGCGGTCTCGGGCAGGTTGAAGTCCATTAGAGCCCCAGGCTCCTTCCGATGATTTCCTTCTGGATCTCGGTCGTGCCGCCGTAGATGGTCGAGATCCGGCTGTCGAGGTAGGCCCGCGCGATCGGGTACTCGAGCATGTAGCCGTAGCCCCCGTGGAGCTGGACGCCCTGGTTGGCCATCTTCACCTGGAGCTCGGTGGCCCAGTACTTGGCCTGCGATGCCTCGACCGCGTCGAGGGTGCCGGCGACGTGCTTGCGGACGCACTCGTCGACGAAGACCCGGGTGATCTTGGCCTCGGTCGCCATCTCCGCGATCAGGAACCGGTTGTGCTGGAACTTGCCGATCGGCTTGCCGAAGGCCTCGCGGGTCTTCGCGTAGTCGAGGCACATCTCGACGATCGCCTCGCACGCGGCCGCGGCCTGGGCCGCGATGATCAGCCGCTCCTGCGGCAGGTTCATCATCAGCGAGATGAAGCCGCTGCCCTCGGGACCGAGCAGGTTCTCCTTGGGCACCCGGACGTCGGTGAAGCTCAGCTCGGCGGTGTCCTGGCCGTGCAGGCCGATCTTCTCGAGGTTGCGGCCGCGCTCGAAGCCCTCCATGCCGCGCTCGACGACGAGCAGGCTGATGCCCTGGTGGCCGGCCTCGGGGTTCGTCCGCGCGACGACGATCACCAGGTCGGCGTGGATGCCGTTGCTGATGAAGGTCTTCGACCCGTTGAGCAGGTAGTGGTCACCTTGGTCGACGGCGGTGGTCCGGACGCCCTGGAGGTCCGATCCGGCGCCCGGCTCGGTCATCGCGATCGCGGTGATGATCTCGCCGGTGACACAGCCCGGGAGCCAGCGCTGCTTCTGCTCGTCGGTCCCCAGCGAGATCAGGTACGGGACGATGATGTCGGTGTGGACGGAGAAGCCGGGGCCGTTCGCGCCCGCCCGGGTCTGCTCCTCCGACAGCACGACGTTGAACCGGAAGTCGTCGATGCCGGGGCCGCCGTACTCCTCGGGGACGTCGAAGCACAGCAGTCCCGCCTCGCCGGCCTTCAGCCACAGCTCGCGCGGGACGATGCCGTCGCGGTCCCACTGCTCGTTGTTGGGGACGACCTCCTTCGCGTAGAAGGTCCGCACGGAGTCGCGGAAGTCCTCGTGCTCGGGAAGGAAGAGCTCGCGCATGGTGAGGGGGTCCTGTCGTAGGGGTCGGCAATTGCGACAGTCGGAAAGTCCAACTACTGTGACAGTAGCACTGTCACAATGCAATGTGACGGGGACAACGAGCGGGGAGAGCGTGTCGATCGAGACGACGTCCGACCAGTCGGCGGGGCTGACGGTCGACGAGCTGGCGGCGGCGACCGGGATGACGGTCCGGACGGTCCGCTACTACGCGGGCCTCGGACTCATCCCACCGCCCGAGCGGCGGGGGCGGCAGGCCTTCTACTCCGACGTCCACGCCGCACGCCTCAAGCTGGTCCGGGCCCTCCAGGACCACGGGCTGAGCCTCACGTCGATCGAGGACTACCTGGCGCGGTTCCCTGCCGACGGCGACGCCGACGAGCTCGCCGTCCGCGCGCTGGCGCTCACGACCTGGTCGGCCCAGCCGCCGGAGCGGATGAGTCGCGCGGGGCTCGACCGCCGCGCCGGCCGCCCGCTCGACGCGGCCTCGCTCGACGTGCTCCTGGCGCTCGGCGTCGTCGAGCAGGACGGCGACGAGTTCGAGCTGCAGCCCGGGTTCGACGCAGCCGTGAAGCTCCTGACGCTGGACATCAGCGTCGACGGGATCGTGGCCGCCGGCCTGGCGGTCCGGCGGCACACGGAGGCGCTGGCCGAGGAGCTGACCGAGGTCTTCGCCCGTCAGGTGATCGGGCCCTACCGGGCCCAGGAGCACCACACGCCCGAGGAGGCGGAGGCGTTCCGGTCAACGATCGTCCAGCTGCGCCAGCTCACCTTGGAAGCCGTCGTCTCCGGCTTCCAGCGCGCGTCCAACCAGGTGATCAACCGCTCGCTGCGTGGCGAGTGAGTCCGCGACCTGATGGCAACGCAACAGGGCCAGTCGCGGGCGTCCAGCCGGAGCGGTACCTTCCGACCTGTGGTCTCGCTCTTCAACCCGCTCGGTCTCGTGGTGCCCACCACCCGCACGATCGTGAGGATCAGCGCCCAGGTGGCGACCTGGGCCGAGCGACAGGCGCTCGGCGCTCTCCGAGCCCGCCTGGACGTCGCTGCTCCGGCCCGGCCGCCGCTCGCGATCGCTCCCGGTGGCGAGGGCACCGCCGCCGAGCCGCTGCGGGCGAAGATGGACCGGCTGCTGGACCGGGCGCTGGAGCAGAGCACCAGCACCGGTCGGCAGGAGCTCTTCGGCAAGATCATCGACCAGCTCGTCCCGGACGAGGCCCGGATCATCGGCGCGCTCTCGGACGGCTCGGTCTCGCCGATGCTGCACGTGTACGCCCGGACCATCAGCGGGGGAGGTGGTGATCCCATCCTCGAGAACGCGTCCCTGGTCGGGAAGATGGCCAACGTCTCGCTGCCGCAGATGACTCCGGTCTACGTCGGCCACCTGCTGTCGCTCGGGCTGCTCGAGACCGGCCCCGAGGACAACCAGCTCAAGGACGAGTACCAGATCCTCGGCGCCGACTCCGCCGTCCTCCGTGCCCTCAAGAAGGGCAAGCGGGGCCCGATGGAGGCGAAGGTCGAGAAGTACACGATCCGGCTCTCCGTGCTGGGCCGCGACCTCTGGGCCGCGGCGACCGCGGGCGAGCTCGGATGATCCTGCTTCTGCCCCTGGTCCAGACCTGGGCGGAGATCCGGGACGACTTCTCGGCGAACTGGATCGTCTACGCCACGATGCCGATCGTCGCGGCCCTCATCGGCTACACGACCAAGCTGCTGGCACTGCAGATGATGTACCGCCCGCTGGAGTACCGGGGGATCGGACCGCTCGGCTGGCAGGGCCTGGTGCCGCGGCGCGCCGGCAAGGTCGCCGCCACGACGATCGAGCTGTTGACCGAGAACCTGCTCAGGCCGGAGGAGCTCCTCGAGAAGATCGACGCGGTCGAAGCGGTCGAGGAGCTGCGGGAGCCGTTGACGGCGGCCATCGACGTCGTCGTGAAGGACCTCGCCGAGCAGCTCCGGCCGGGCCTGTGGGACTCGCTGCCCGAGGCGGGGCGGCGCGCGATCAAGGCGCGCGTCCACCGCGAGGCCCCGAAGATCGTCGACAACATCCTCAGCGAGATGCGCGCCGACCTCGGCCAGTTCCTCGACATGCAGTTCCTCGCCGTGACGATCCTGGTGAAGAACAAGGAGCAGCTCAACGACCTGATCAAGTCGGTCGCGTCGGACGCGATGGCGTTCGTACGTCGCAGCGGGGTCGTCTTCGGCTTCGCCATCGGCTTCGTCCAGCTCGCCTGCTGGGCCTACTTCCACAACCCCTGGATCATGCCTGCGTTCGGCTTCCTCGTCGGTTTCGTCAGCGACTGGGTCGCGTTGAACATGCTGTTCCGGCCGCTGGAGCAGAAGCGGTTCCTCGGCATCTTCCCGTTCCAGGGGGTGCTGCACGCGAAGCGGGACAAGATCACCCGGGGCTACGCCAAGATCCTGGCCCAGGACATCTTCGCCCCCGACGTGATCTTCGAGGCGGTCCTGAACGGACCGACCGCGGACCGGCTGTTCTCGACGATCGAGCGGGAGATCTCGAGGTCGATCGACGCGCAGGCCGGCATCGCGCAGCCGCTGGTGCGGCTCGCCGTCGGCACCCAGCGCTACCGGGCGGCCAAGGACGCGATCGTGGCGCGCGTCATCGAGCTCTTCCCCGAGACCATGTCGCAGGCTCAGGGCTACGCCGAGCGCACCTTCGATGTCGAGAACCTGATCATCGACAAGATGAGCCAGCTCACCAGCGAGCAGTACGAGTCGATCATGCGGCCGGTGTTCAAGGACGACGAGTGGCTGATGATCTCCGTCGGTGCCGTCCTCGGTGGCATCGTCGGCGAGATCCAGGTGCTCGTCATCGAGCACTACGCCGCGTGACCTGCAGGCTGGTGCGGCAGGATCAGCCGACCAGGCGGGTCGGGTCCTCGGCCTCGCGCCGCCAGGCCTGACGGGCCTGCGGAAGCAGGCGTGCCTGCAGCGGGAGCCGGCCGAACGTGTGCTGGATGCCGGCGCCGATCGCGCGCAGCCTCAGCTCCTCGGCGGCGCTCCAGTCGAGCCCCATCCGGTCCCGCAGCTCGGCTGGGAAGGTGCCGCGCAGCACCCAGGCCATGGCGTCGAACTGCGTGTCGGAGAGCGGGCGCCACAGCAGCTCGGGCAGGTACCTGGTCGGGGACGGACCGAAGATGCCGCGCTTGGTGCGGTTGAAGGTCGAGCGGGCGATGGCGTTCGGCTCCAGCACGTCGGACACCATGTGGTCCCAGTAGGCCCGGAACTCCGCGTAGGTCGTGGGCGTGCCCGTCGCGGACACGCCGTAGAGGGAGTACCACTGCCGCGACTCCTGGAACAGGCGCTCCTTGGCACCGCCCGACAGCGGCTTACCGAAGTGCTCCCGCAGCGCGATCTGCATCTCGAAGAAGGTCGCGTGCGGCCAGTAGAAGACGTCCGGGTTGAGGGCGCTGTAGCGGTTGCCGTCGGGAAGGACGCCGACCAGCGGCTTGTGGTAGTCGCGGACCCTCGCCGCGGTCGCCCGGGCATCCGCGTCGTAGACCACGCCGAGGATCTGCGGGAGTGAGCGCAGGATCCGCTTCATCGGGCCCTGGAAGTACGTCGAGTCGTGTTCCCGGAGCGCCTGGTTGATCGCCGGGTGCATGGTCTGGAGCAGGCCGGCGCGCATCCCGACGAGCATCATCCGCTGATCGCCGAACAGCCGCCAGGTGAGGGAGTCCGGGCCCAGCGGCACGCCGGGCAGCACCCGGAAGTCGTCGTACGTCATCTCACGCCAGGGGACGCAGGGTCACGGGGAAGTCGTCGGTCGGCATGACGAGCGAGGTGTGGTCCCACTCGATCTCGTAGTCCGCGGGGATCTCGAACTGGTACGTCGTCAGCATCGTGTGGAGCAGCGCCTTGACCTCGTTGGTGCCGAACGCCATCCCGATGCACTTGTGCGCGCCGCCGCCGAAGGGCACGAAGCCGTAGCGGTGCGCCTTGTGCTCGTTGCGGGGCTCGGCGTGGCGGAGCGGGTCGAACTCGTTGGCGTTGACCCAGTGGTCACCGATCGAGTGGACCGCTCCTGGACCGACGACCACGATGGTGCCCTTGGGGACGAACCGTCCCGCGAGCTCGGTGTCCTCGGTCGCCCGCCGCACCAGTGCCGGCACCGGCGCGACCAGGCGCATCGCCTCCTTGAACACCAGGTCCAGGGTCGCCAGGCTGTCGAGCTCGTCGATCGTCGGGGTCGAGGTGCCCAGCGCGAGCGACTCGGCACGGGCCTTGTCCTGCCACTCCGGGAACTTGGCGAAGTAGTAGGCCATGGCCGTCGCGGTGATGGTCGAGGTGTCGTGGGCGGCCATCATCAGGAAGATCATGTGGCTGACGATGTCGTCGTCGGTGAACTTCATGCCGTCGTCGGTCTCGACGTGGCACAGCGCGGCGAACAGGTCGTCGTCGTCCGACGCCCGCTTGGCCGGGATCTGCGAGCGGAAGTACGCATCGAGGACCTTGCGCCCCTGCAGGCCCTTGTTCCACCGGGTCGGCAGCAGCGGCAACGGCGTCCGGATCAGCCCGGTGCCGGCGCGGACGGCGTCGATGAACGCCTGCGTCAGCCCGTGGGTTTCGTCGTTCGGCTCGGTGCCCATGAAGATCTCGGTCGCGACGTCCAGGGACAGCGACTTGACCGCGGGATACATCAGCATCGGCTCGTCGGTCGGCCAAGTGGGGACGACGCGGCCGATGATGCGCTCGATGCGGCCCTGGTAGGCCTCGAGACGTGGACGGGTGAACGCCTCCTGCATGATCCGCCGGTGCAGCAGGTGCTCCTGGCCGTCGAGCAGCATCAGGCCACGGGTGAAGAAGGGGCCGATGAAGTACTCCCACCCGGACTGCGAGTAGACCTTGCCCTTGTTCTGCAGGACCTCCTGCACGGCGTCCGGACCGATCACCATCGCTACCTTGGTGCCGAAGGCGCGGACCCAGAAGACGTCGCCGTACTTCTCGTACATCTCGGGGCTCGAGTCCCAGCCCTCGCGGATCATCTCCAGGGTCTTGCCGACCACCGGGAGCCCGAGCTCGCCCATCACCGGCTTCAGCTGGCTCCCGGCCGGAGGCTCGGCGAGCGCGACCGGGGCCGTGCCGATCCGCTCGCCGGCGGCCGTGAGCAGCCCGTCGCCGGGGAAGTGGAGGAGCGTCGGCTTCGTGATCCTCATTGCGGGTCCTTCCCCGTTGCCCGGGCTTCGTACGACGACCGCTCCGGCCTGTCGAGTGCGTCCATGAACACGTGGTCGGCTCCCATCTTCTTGCCGATCCACTGGCCGACGCTGAACGGCAGCAGCCGGGTGATGTTGAACAGCGGCCGGGCCGACGCGGGCACGAAGACCTCGAGCCGCGGCTTCAGCACGGCGGCGACGATCGCGTCCGCCACCAACTCCGGCGTGATCGCCCGGAACGCCGGCATGTCCTCGACGCCGGCGGTCAGCTCGGTGCGGGTGATCCCCGGCATCACGATCGAGAAGTCCAGCCCCTGCGGGTGCAGCTCGGCGTAGGCGCCCTCGGTGTACTGGATGACCGCTGCCTTCGAGGCACTGTAGGTCGCGCTGCCCGCGATGCCGGCCTTGCCGGCGGTCGAGGCGACGTTGATGATGTGGCCGTGCCCGCGCGGAAGCATCCGGCGGGCCGCCTCCCGGGTGCCGTGGATCATGGCGCGGGTGTTGATGGCGAAGATCCGGTCGATGGTGGCGTCGTCCTCGTCGAGGAGGCAGGACAGCGGCATCACGCCGGCGTTGTTGATGTAGACGTCGATCGGGCCGAGGTTCGACTCGACCGTGTCCATGAAGGCCGCGACGCTGCCGGCCGACGTGACGTCGAGGGGGAGCGCCAGGGTGTCGCCGCCGATCCGCTCCGCGGTCGCTTTCGCGATGTCGAGGTCGATGTCGCCGATCGCGACGCGTGCCCCCTCCCGGGTGAGGGCTGCGGCCGTGGCCGCGCCGATGCCCCGTCCGGCGCCGGTGATGGCGACGACCCGTCCCTTGAGTTGCTCGGCGGATTCAGACAAGGGGACCTCCACACTGAGGTGATAGAAACTGCATCGGAATCTATCATTGGGCCGCTTCCGCGGCTAGGGTCTGCGACATGAACCTCGAGGACCCGGCGACGGTGCGGATCCTCGAGGCCGCCTACGCGGTCGTCGCCGAGGGCGGCGTCCGCCGGACGACGATGAACCAGATCGCCGACGCGGCGGGGCTCGGGGTCGCCACCGTCTATCGCCGGTTCCCGCGGAAGATGGAGCTGGTCCGGGCGCTGCTGCTGCACGAGGCGGTCAAGGTGGTCCGGGTCGTGGACGCGGCCCTCGCGGACGAGACGACGATCGAGGGCCAAGCGGCCGCGGGCTTCACGGCCTTCGCACACACCGTCGCAGACCGCCAGCTCCTGGTCCGGCTGCTCCGCGGCGACAGCGACTACGACGGAGGGGCTGTGCCCCCGGGCGAGCTGGTCGACCAGATCATGGTGATGGTCCGTGACTACCTGGCGGGCTGGATCCGCGACCTGCAGGCCGAGGGCCGCTACCTCGGTGTGGATGCCGACATCGTGGCCGAGATCCAGGCCCGGCTCGCGTTGAGCCTGGTGCTGGCGCCGGAAGGCCGGATCCCGATGCACGACGACGTCGCGACCCGCGCCTTCGCGACGCGCTACCTGGTGCCCCTGCTGGGCGGTGAGAGCGACTGATCGGCTCCAGGGCTTAGCACCTGTCCGGTTCCCTGTAGATTGGCGCGCATGTCAGCCGACGGCGTCACCGATCGACGGGACCGCATCCTGCGTGCGGCGTCGCGGCACTTCGCGAGCAACCACTACGACAAGGTCTCGACCGTCGCGATCGCCAACGAGGCGGGCGTCAACCGAG
Source organism: Nocardioides immobilis (assembly GCF_003515065.1). Classification (GTDB taxonomy): domain Bacteria; phylum Actinomycetota; class Actinomycetes; order Propionibacteriales; family Nocardioidaceae; genus Nocardioides; species Nocardioides immobilis. The sequence goes on along the minus strand of NZ_QXGH01000009.1, from coordinate 234,565 downwards.
GTTGGCTCTATCACGAGTTCGGCTCCAAGCGGGACCTCTACCTCGCCGTGATGAACCGGACCGTCCGGACTCCGACGCTGCCGTCACTGAGCGGGCTGGTGGCGTCGGACGACCTCGGCGCAGCCGCCGACAAGGTGGTCGCCCGGTGGTTGGACGAGGTGGACTCCCACCGGGAGTCCTACCTGGCGCTGCACCGGGTGCACACCGGCTCGCACAGCGACCCGGTGATCCGGGGGATCCTGCGGGAGATGCACGAGGGCACGATCGACAGCGTCCTGGCGACGGCGATGAGCGACCCGGCCGCGGCGCCACCGGCCGCCCGCGCGGTGGTCGCCTGCTTCGGTGAGTTCGCGTACCAGGCCCTGTGGGAGTGGCTCGAGTCGGGCCGGCTCGACCGCAGCCGGGTCCAGACCGTGCTGTCCCACGCGTTGGTCAGCCTGATCGAGCTGGTGCCCGAGGTCGTCGGGTGAGCCGTACGACGGGCCGGGCGGGCGCCGTACTGGTTGCCTCGGTCCTGATGGTCGCCGGCCTGACGGCCTGCGGCGACGACGACTCCTCGGAGGGCCTCCCCGCCCTCGAGGACGCGGAGAAGGGCGAGCGGGTCGATGTCGACGACTTCGTCGACGCGATCGAGGCGAGCTTCGTCGACGGGGCCTCGGCCCAGGTCGCCTTCGACGTCCAGGGGCCGACCCGGCTCCGCGGTCGCGGTGTCGTCGAGTACGACGCGGACGGGATGAACGTCGACGTCCGGATCACCGACTGGCAGGTCGAGGGTGGCTGGATCAGCCTCCGCACCGTCGGCGGTGCCGCCTACATGTTGGTCCCCGAGTCCCGGGGACTGTGGGTCGACATCGGTGCCGACGACGCGGGGCTGGCCGACTCGGTGATGCAGGAGGCCGATCCCCGCAGCCAGATCGACCTGCTCCGCGAAGCGATCACCGAGGTGCGCTACAACGGCGACGATGTCGTCGGCGGCGTGCCGGCCCGCCGCTACCAGGTGCAGACCGAGTCCGCAGCGGACCCGACCGAGTGGGCCGGGGGCCCCGACGTCACCGAGTTCTGGTTCGACGAGTCCGGTCGGCTGCTCCGCCGCGCCAACGACCTGGACACCGGCGGTGCGCAGTTCACCTGGGTCGACTGGGACGCGGCCGCCGACATCGTGCCGCCGCCGGCCGCGCGGGTCATCACCCTCAAGGAGCTGGAGCGGCTCCGCCGACAGGCCGGCTGACGAGCCTGGACCGCCGGTTGGGATCAATCGGTGACGCCCCTCACGGGCGGGGCCGACTTCGGCTATGGTTCCGGATTGCGTGACCATTAGCACCTGTTAAGCGTTGGGATTAGCACCTGTTCGAACGAGGCACTCCAGGGGGCCGTTGTCGTGTGGTTCGAGAGCAAGAGCTCGATGTCGTGGCGAGCGCGGTAGCCGGCGCTCGCGGCGTGGTCGACATCCTCGTCGACCACGCGAAGACGGGGGTCAACACCGCGGGTGAGATCGTCGTACTGGCCTGGGACGCGACCGTCGCAGCATCCACCGGCATCGTGCGCGGCCAGTTCTCGTGGGACGAGTTCTTCCTCCAGGCGTGGTTCATGACGCGGGTGTCACTCCTGCCGACGGTTCTCGTGTCGATCCCGTTCGGGGTGATCGTCTCGGTCCAGGTCGGCGGCGTCGCCAGCCAGATCGGCGCCAACTCCTTCATCGGCGCCGTCAACGCCATCGGTGTGATGCGGCAGGCGGCACCGTTGGTCGCGGCGATCATGATCGCCGGCGTCGTCGGCGCGGCCGTGACCGCCGACCTGGGCGCCCGCACCGTCCGCGAGGAGATCGACGCGCTGATGGTGATGGGCATCTCGCCGGTCCAGCGGCTGGTCGCCCCCCGCCTGGTCGCAGCGGTGATCGTGGGCGTGTGCCTGAGCGCCGTGGTCGCGACCACCGCGATCATGACCGGCTACGCGCTCGTGGTCGGCTCCGGGGCGGTCAGCTCCGGCACCTACCTGGGGGCGTTCATCTCGTTCGGCCAGAGCCTCGACCTGGTCATGGCGGTGCTCAAGTCGGCGATCTTCGGGTTCATCGCGGTCATGGTCGCCGCCCACAAGGGGCTCCACGCCCGGGGCGGCCCCAAGGGCGTGGCGGACGCGGTCAACCAGTCCGTGGTGCTCAGCGTCATCCTGCTCGCACTCGTCAACGTCGGCATCACCCAGATCTACGTGATGCTCGTCCCGCAGAGGCTCGTCTGATGGCGACGGCGGGCAACCTCGGCAGCGGCCGGCTCGGTCGCGTGGTCGGCGACCAGGTCATCGGTGTCATCGACGGCCTGATGAGCGTGCTCGCCCGGCTGGGCTCGTTCGGCGCCTTCGCCGTCAAGGCGGTCGGCTCGATCCCCGTCACGCTCAAGCGCTATCCGAGCGAGTACCTGCGCCAGCTGACCGACATCGCCTGGGGCACCGGCGCGCTCCTGATCGGCGGCGGCACGATCGGCATCATGGTGCTGCTCTCGGTGGCGGCCGGCACCTCGCTCGGCATCGAGGGCTTCAGCGGCCTCGAGCTGTTGAGCCTCGGTCCGCTGACCGGTGCCATCAACGCCGGCGTCAGCACCCGCGAGCTCGCCCCCCTGATCGCCTCCCTCGCACTCGCCACCCAGGTCGGCTGTCGGTTCACCTCGCAGCTGGGGTCGATGAAGCTGCACGAGGAGATCGACGCGCTCAGCGTGATGGCGGTCCCGCCGATGCAGTACCTCGTCGCCACCCGGGTCGCGGCCACGATGACGGCGATCCTGCCGCTCTACTTCATCGGCCTGATCGGCTCGTGGATCGCGTCCAGATCGGTGGTCACCATCCTGTTCGGTCAGTCCGGTGGCACCTACGACCACTACTTCGGCCAGTTCCTGTCCGGGCGCGACCTGATGATCTCGACCCTCAAGATCCTCGTGTTCACGCTGGTGGTGGCGCTGATCCACTGCTGGTACGGGATGAACGCCGCGGGTGGCCCGGCCGGCGTCGGCGAGGCGACCGGCCGCGCGATCCGCGCCAGCATCGTCAGCGTGATCGTGCTGAGCATGCTGTTCACGCTGTTCTTCTACGGCACCGACCCCGGCATCAGGATCTCGGGTTAGCCATGGCGATCTTCAGGTCCAGCCACGGTGAGCCCACCCGGAGCCAGCTGGCGATCCAGGGGGTGGCCGTCCTTGCCGTCTTCCTGCTGCTCCTCGGTGCGATGACCCTCAAGCTCAACGGCGTGTTCTCCGACGCCGTGCCCGTCACGGCCGAGCTCCGGTCGGCCGGCGGCGCGATCCGCGGCGGCGTCGACGTCAAGATGCGCGGCATGGTCGTCGGCAAGGTGACCTCCGTCGAGGGCGACGCCCGGCAGGTGCGCCTCGACCTCGAGATCGACAAGGACCAGGTCGACCAGATCCCGAGCGGCGTGCGCGCCCGGGTGCTCCCGGCGTCGGTCTTCGGCACGTCGTACGTCGACCTGGTGCTGCCGCCCGGCGAGGAGCGCGGCGACCCGCTCGAGGCCGACGCCATCATCCTCCAGGACGAGTCGCAGGGCACGCTCGAGCTCCAGAGCGCGCTCGACAGCATCGACACCCTGGTCGACGCGCTCGGTCCGGCCGAGCTCGCCACCGCGCTGCACACCCTGTCGACGGTGCTCGACGGGCGCGGCGACGACCTCGGGGTCGCCTTCGACACCCTCAGCCGATACACGACGCGGTTCGCGCCGATGATCCCGCGCCTCCGCGAGGACCTGCGGCTGCTCGCGGTCAACCTCGACGCGGTCGCGCGCAACGCCCCCGAGCTGCTGGATGCCACGGACGACGCGCTGGTGACCCTCGGCAACCTGGTCGACCGGCGCGACAAGATCACCGCTCTGCTCGATGGCGGCCTCACGCTCGTGCAGGACACGCACGACTTCCTGCTCGAGCACGAGCGCGACTACCTCCGCGCGCTGTCGCTGTCCGTCACGTTGGTCGACACCCTCAACGACGAGCGCGACGGCGTCCGCAACACCTTGCTGGCCACCGGCGAGGTCTCGACCAAGCTGCTGTCGGTGCTCGAGGACGGCTACGCGCGGGTCGAGGGCTACATCTTCAGCAACGGTCCCGACGACTACACGCGGGCCGACTGCCCGCGCTACGGCTCACGGCAGGGGGGCAACTGTGGTTAACGCGCCCAAGCTCCGGGTCAAGGCGGTCTACGTCAAGGTCATCGCGTTCTTCTCGATCTCGGCACTGCTGCTGGTCCTGCTGGCCAACACCATGGCCGACGAGGTCGACGGGGAGAACCGGGAGTTCTCCGCCGAGTTCGCCAACGTTAGCGGGCTCCGGCTCGGTGACGACGTTCGCGTGGCCGGCGTCCAGGTCGGCAAGATCACCGGGATCGAGGTCGACGAGGAGACCCGACGCACGGCGATGGTGACGTTCACGCTGAGCTCCGACCAGCCCCTGCTGTCCAACTCGACGCTGGTGATGCGCTACCAGAACCTGCTCGGGCAGCGCTACGTGTCGCTGGTCCAGCCGGCCAAGCGCGGCTCCGAGATGTCCGAGGGCGACACGGTCCCGATCGAGCGCACCAGCCCCGGCTTCGACCTGACCGCCCTGCTCAACGGCTTCCGTCCGCTGTTCGACGTGCTCGAGCCCGACGACGTCAACAAGCTCTCCGAGTCGGTGATCAAGGTCCTCCAGGGCGAGGGCGGCACGGTCGCCGACCTGCTCGGCCAGACCGCCCAGCTGACCGACTACCTCGCCGACCGCGACGACCTGTTCGCCGAGGTGATGGACGGGTTGACCCCCGTCCTCGTCGACCTGGCCGGCCAGGGTGACGAGCTGCGGGGGACCATCCGCCAGCTGACCGCGTTCATGTCCGGGCTGGCCCGGCACCGCAAGGAGTTCGGCCGCACGATCGACGACATCTCCCAGGTGATCGACACCAGCGAGACCTTCCTGCGCAACGTCCGCGGCCCGCTGAGCGCCGATGTGGAGAAGGCCAAGGCCCTGCTCGACATGTACGCCTCGGAGGAGGAGCGGTTCGCCGGGGCGATCGACGGCTTCGGGGCCCTGATGGGCACGCTCTCGCGGGTGCTGTCCTACCGCAACGCGCTGACCTTCTACTTCTGCGACCTCGATCTCGACCTCGGCGCTCTCACGGTCAGGACCTCGACCCTCCCCGGCGGCTACTCGGAGGTGTGCCGATGAGGATGCTCCTCAACCGTGACCAGCCCTTCCGGATCGGCATCGCTGCCTTCGTCGCGCTGGGCGTGTTCGGCGCCGCCGTACTGGTGATCAGCGTGATCCCGTTCGGCGCCCACACCTACCGGGCGGAGTTCAGCCACACGGCCGGGCTCCGGGCCAAGGAGGGCGTCCAGATCGCCGGCGTCGAGGTCGGCGAGGTGCGCAGCGTGAAGGTCGACGGCAACCACGTGGTGGTGGAGTTCACGGTCAGCGACGACATCGAGCTCGGTTCGCAGACGCGGGCCGAGGTGAAGGTCGGCACCCTGCTCGGCACCCACTACCTCGCGATCACCCCGCGGGGGGAGGGCGACCTGTCCGACGACACGATCCCGATCGCCCACACGAGCGTCCCGTTCAACCTGCAGGACGTGATCGACGAGGGCACGAAGGCCGTCAACCAGATCGACGCCGTCAAGATCAGCCAGGCGCTGAGCGTCGTCGCCGACACGCTCCGGGCAGCCGGGCCGCGCCTGAAGCCCGCCTTCAACGGCATCGCCCGGCTCTCGAGGGTCATCACCCAGCGCGACGGACAGATCGCCGAGCTGCTGGAGGCGTCGCGGTTGATCTCCGACCAGCTGTCCGACGGCACGTCCGACCTGGTGCAGCTGATGGAGCAGTCCAACCTCGTGATCGGCGAGCTGGTCCGGAGGCGCGAGGCGATCCGGGACCTGTTGCGGGACATCACGTCGATCACGGCGTCGATCAACGGGATCCTCGACGACAACGAGGACGACCTGCGACCGATGCTGCAGGACCTCGAGTCCGTGGTCGGGGTGCTGACCGCCCGTGACGAGGAGCTGCGCGAGGCACTGCACAACCTGGCGGTCACGTCGCGCTACTTCGCCAACGCCACCGGCGACGGGCCGTTCGCGAACCTCCTCTTCAAGGAGAACGTCCCTGACAAGGTCCGCTGCGGCCCGGTGGGGGGATGCTGAGATGAGACGGACCTTCGTCGCAGGTGCTTGCCTGCTGCTGCTCGGGTCGGTCGGCGGTTGTGCGCCGCTGGGAGACGGTGGCGACCTCGAGATCACCGTCGTCTTCGAGGAGGCCGCGGGGCTGTACGTCGGCAACGACGTCGGCGTCATGGGCGTCCCGGTCGGCAGGATCACCAAGATGGAGCCGAAGGGCGACGTCGTCGAGGTCACCCTGGAGGTCACCGACGACAACATCACGATCCCCGCTGACGCCGCGGCGGTCGTGGTCTCGCGCTCGGCGGCGACCGACCGGTACGTCGAGCTCACGCCGGTCTACGACGGCGGGGAGGAGATGGCGTCCGGCGCCACGATCCCGTTGGAGCGCACCCGCACCCCGGTCGACTTCGACGAGGTCCTGGCCTCGCTCTCCGACCTCGCGGCTTCCCTGACCAAGACGCCGAACGTCACCAACGGGCTCCGCGAGGTGCTCCAGGTGACGGCGGCCGCGTTCAGCGGCAACAGTGACGAGCTGCGGGGAGCCGTCAACGGCCTCGCCAACCTGGTGGACACCGTGCACGGTCAGCGCGACAACATCTTCGCCACCATGGCCTCGCTCGACCGACTGGCGCGTGGCCTGGTCGACAACGAGGAGCTGGTCCGCACCTTCGTCCGCAACCTGGGCGGCGCCATCGAGCTCCTCAACTCCGAGCGCGGCACGATCGCGGACGTGCTCCAGGGCGTGTCCACCACCGTCGACCGGATCACCCGGTTCAGCAAGGAGAACCGCGGGACGGTGAAGGCGAGCCTCGTCGATGTGCAGACGCTGATCAGCAACCTGATGGAGAGCCGCCGCGACCTCGCGGAGACCATCGAGGTGCTGCCGTTGGCCACCGCGAACGTCGCCAACACGGCCGGCCCGGACGGGCACGTCTGGGTGCGAGGTGCCCCGGCCCAGCTGCTGGGCCTGGCTCCGTTGTTCGAGCAGATCTGCCAGCTGCTCGGGCCCGTGTGCAACCTGGGGACGTTCCCCGATCTCTCCGAGCTGCTCGGCAACCTGCTCGGCGGCCGCCAGCAGGGAGCGAACCCGTGAGGCCCCGGGGCCTGCGGGCACTGGCGGTCGTCGGCCTGGCGATCGGGGTGGCGGGCTGCTCGACGGGCTACAAGGACCTGCCGCTCCCGGGATCGGGCGTGGGCGGTGACACCTATCAGGTCTCGGCCGTGTTCGACCAGGCGCTCAACCTGGCGCAAGGCGCACAGGTGAAGGTCAACGGAGTGTCCGTCGGCCGGGTCCAGGCGGTCGAGGCGGAGGACTTCAAGGCTGAGGTCACGATGGAGATCAAGGAGTCCGTGGAGATCCCGCGCGACTCCTCCGCGCGACTCCGCTACGACACCCCGCTCGGCGAGCTGTTCGTCCAGGTCACCCCGGGCAGGTCACCCGACAACCTCGGCGACGACGACCAGTTCGCCCTGCGCAAGACGACGACGGCACCCTCGGTGGAGGACGCGCTGGCTGCGGCGTCCACCCTGATCAACGGCGGTCGCCTCGGGGAGCTGCAGGTGATCGCCGAGGAGCTCAACGCGACGCTCGGCGGCCGCGAGGACGAGATCAGGATGAGCTTGCGCCGGGTCACCAGCTTCCTGCGGGCGGCGAACGGCAGCCGTGGGGACATCACCCGGACCCTGGTCGCGCTGCGGGACGTCTCCCAGGCGCTCGATGCCCGACGAGGCACGATCCGGCGCGCGCTCCGCGAGGTCGGGCCTGCGTTCGAGGCCCTGGGCAGGGACACCGACAAGGTCGTCGCGCTCCTCACCGGTGCCGAGGACCTCGCCCGTACGGCGAAGCGGCTGGTCCTCGAGGTCGACGACCCGCTGCTGGCCATCCTGCAGGACCTCGGGCCCGTCGCCGACGCCGTCCTCTCGACCCGCTCGCAGCTCCGGCCCGGCCTGGAGGCGCTGATCGCAGTCGCCAACCAGATCGTGATGACCGTGCCCGGCGAGACGCTGCCGCTGCGAGCTCTGCTCCACATCGACGAGACCCAGCTCAACTTCCTGGGACCCGTCACCGGCCTGCAGCGGCCCGCCAACGACCGCGCCGAGGACGCCGGCAGGGACCGGCAACCGCTGCTCCCGGGACTCGAGCTGCTGGGCGGGGGACGTCGATGACGCGCAGGAACATCTTCAGCATCACCGGCATCGTCACGTCGATGGTGCTCTGCCTGCTCTACCTGTTCGGGGTCGCGCTGAGGACGCCCCTCACCGAGCGTCCGGTGATCGTGACGGTCGAGCTGCCCCGCAGCGGTGGTCTCTACGAGGGGTCCGAGGTCACCTACCGCGGCGTCCGCGTGGGCAAGGTGACCGATCTCGAGCTCACCGAGATCGGCATCGAGGCGAAGGTACGCCTCGACGCGTCGGCCGACGTACCGGTCGATGCCCGCCCCAAGGTGAGGAGCCTGTCGCCCGTGGGCGAGCAGTACATCGACTTCCAGCCCACCGCCGACGGGGAGCCGTACCTCGAGAGCGGGGACACGATCGTGGGCCGGGCCGGCGACCTGCCCACCACCCTGGCCACGACGGCGATCAACCTCAACAACCTGATCGAGCAGATCGACGCGAAGGCGCTCCGCACCGTCCTCACCGAGACCGCCAACGGGCTCAAGGGGACGGAGGACGACCTGCAGCGGATGGTGGTGCAGGGTGCGTCCCTCCTCGACGAGTTCGACGCCCGCTGGAAGATGACGCAGCGGCTGCTCGACAACGGCGACCGGCTGCTCCGGCTCGGAGCCGACCTGGTCCCGGAGTTCGACTCCATCACCCGCAACACCTCGGTGTTCACCGCGTGGCTGCGCACGATCGACCCGGTGCTCGTCCGGCTGCTCGATCGGGCTCCCGGACAGATCGAGGAGCTGCGCCGGCTGGTCCGCGACGTCGACGACATCCTGGCCGACTACCTCGATCCCTACATCACGCTGGCCGACTTCGCGGCTGCCCGCGACCCGCACCTGCGGGCGCTGCTCCGGGACTACCCCCGTGGCTTCCGGGCGCTCTCGGGCGCGATCCATGGCGGCGCCGTCCACCTGAACGGCTTCTTCGAGCACTTCGAGTACTGCGGCTACGGCCACGTCGAGCGCAGCCCGCGGGAGACCGAGCGGCACCCCTTGCAAGACGGCGGTCACTGCCCGAAGAGTGCGCCCGCCTCCCAGCGCGGCGCGCAGTGGGCGCCCGGACCACTACGGTGAAAGCGATGACGAACGACGTGGACCAACCCGCCGAGACCGACACCGACACCGACGCTGCGGCCGAGACCAAGGCCGAAGCCGGGACGTCGCGCAGCCTCCGCTGGCCGATCGCGTGCGCGGCGTTGGCGATCCTCCTGGTCGCTTCCCTGGTCGGGTGCTTCCTGCTGTGGCAGGACCGGTCCGACCGCGAGGACCTCGCCGACGCCGAGTCGGCAGCCACCGAGGAGGCGGAACGGATCGTCGTCGCCTGGTTGACCTACGACTACCGCACCTACCAGGACGACATGACCTGGGTGATCACGAGCGGCACCGACAAGTTCCAGGAGGAGTACTCCCCGGAGGCGCTCGAGGGACTCGAGAAGAAGCTGATCGGGCCGGGCAAGCTCGTGAGCCGCGGTCGCGTCGTCGACTCCGCCGCCACGGTCGAGGACGTCGACACGGTGAAGGTCCTGGTCTTCACCGATCAGACCCTCGTTGACAAGGAGATCCGCCGCGAGGGAGGCGAACCGCTCCACGCCCGCAGCGGTGTCGAGCTGACCATGGTCCGCGAGGGGAATGCGTGGCTGGTCGACGAGATGGTCCAGCTGCAGTTCCAGTGATCACCCGTGGGTAGAGTCCCCGCCGTGACTCAACGCACCCTCGTCCTGATCAAGCCCGACGCCGTTCGCCGTGGTCTCGTGGGCAACGTGCTCGCGCGGTTCGAGGCCAAGGGCCTCACCATCGTCGCGCTCGAGCAGCGCCTGATCGACGCCACCCAGGCCGACGCGCACTACCACGAGCACGTCGAGAAGGGCTTCTACCCGCCCCTGCGCGACTTCGTCACCAGCGGCCCGCTCGTCGCGCTGGTCCTCGAGGGCGACGAGGCGATCGAGGTCGTCCGCGCGATCAACGGCGCCACCGACGGCCGCAAGGCCGCCCCCGGCACCATCCGCGGCGACCTGTCGCTCTCCAACCGCGAGAACCTGGTCCACGGCTCCGACTCCCCGGAGTCCGCCGAGCGCGAGATCGCGCTCTGGTTCCCTTCGCTCGTCCCTGCCTGATTCACACGAGTCACATCGGCACCACCTATCACGGCGTGTTTCCGCTGTGACAGGTGGCCGGTTACCTACGCTCACAGGCGGGGGATCCCGGATCGTGCGCACGGGGTCCACCCCCGGCGTACCGCCTGTGCGGGGTGCACCGGCTTCCCCGTCGCGCACGGCTGGGCCTGACTGACCGACGTCGGACCCGAGTACGTCTGCGAGGGCAAACGTTGAGGGCGAACAGCATCATCGGCCGGGACCTGGCCGTTGACCTCGGCACCGCCAACACGCTGGTCTACGTACGGCGCCGCGGGGTGCTGCTCGACGAGCCCAGCGTGGTCGCGCTCAACGACTCGACCGGCGACGTGATCGCCGTCGGGCACGAGGCGAAGGCGATGATGGGCCGCACCCCTGACAACATCACCGCGCTGCGCCCGCTCCGCGACGGCGTCATCGCCGACTTCGAGGCGACCGAGCAGATGCTCCGTCACTTCATCGCGCGGGTGCACAAGCGCCGCTACTTCGCGAAGCCGCGGATGGTGATCTGCGTCCCGAGCGCGATCACTCCGGTCGAGCAGCGCGCCGTCAAGGAGGCCGGCTACCAGGCCGGCGCGCGGCGCGTGTACGTCGTCGAGGAGCCCATGGCCGCCGCGATCGGCGCCGGTCTCCCCGTCCACGAGCCCACCGGCAACATGGTGGTCGACGTCGGCGGCGGTACGACGGAGGTCGCCGTGATCTCGCTCGGCGGGATCGTCACCAGCCTCAGCATCCGGACCGCCGGCGACGAGCTCGACGCCGCGATCGTCGCGTGGATGAAGAAGGAGCACGGCCTCATGCTCGGCGAACGCACCGCCGAGGAGGTCAAGATCACCCTCGGCAACGCCTTCCCGTCGGGTGGTGAGCCCGAGGGCGAGGTCCGGGGCCGCGACCTGGTCACCGGCCTGCCGCGCACCGTCACCGTGACGTCCGCCGACATCCGGAAGGCGCTCGACGAGCCGCTGCACGCGATCGTCGACGCCGTCCGCGTCACCCTCGACCAGACCCCGCCGGAGCTCGCCGGCGACATCATGGACCGCGGCATCGTCCTCACCGGCGGCGGCGCCCTGCTCAAGGGCCTCGACGAGCGGATCCGTCACGAGACCGGGATGCCCGTCCACGTCGCCGAGGACCCCCTCGTCTCGGTCGCGCTCGGCGCGGGCCGGTGCGTCGAGGAGTTCGAGGCGCTGCAGCAGGTCCTGATCACGAACCCCCGGCGCTTCTGATGTCGCTCGACACCCGGCCCCCGCGCCAGCGTCCGGCCCGCCAGGTCGCCACGCAGCGGGAGCGCGACGAGGCGCGCGGGCTGCCGTCGCGCTCGCTGCTCGTCGCCCTGGTGCTGGCGTGTGTCGCGCTGATGGTGGTCGACAGCACCAGCGGCGAGGAGTCGCCCGTCGCGCCGGTCCGGCGGGTTGTCGGCGAGGTGCTCGGCCCCGCCCAGGCGGGTGCCGCCACCGTGCTCGAGCCGATCGTCGCCCTGCCCGACGCGTTCCACACCAATGCGGACCTCCGCCACGACCTCGCCGAGGCGGAGGCCCTCAACGACCAGTACGAGCAGGAGCTCCTCAAGAACCCGTACGACGCCAACCGGCTGGCCGAGTGGGAAGGCCTCGCGGGCCAGGGCAACGACAACGGCTACCTGCTCGCGCCGGCCCGGGTGATCGGCTACGGGTCCGCCCAGTCCTTCTCCAGCACCGTCACCATCGACGCCGGCACGGATGCCGGCCTCCGCCCGGACCTGACCGTCCTCAACCCGGACGGCCTGGTCGGCCGGATCATCGAGGTCACCAGCCACACCGCCACCGTCCTCCTCGTCATCGATCCCGAGTCCACCGTCGGTGGCCGGGTCGGCGACAACATGGAGAACGGCTTCGTCGCCGGTCGGGGTGGGCTCGCCGACGGCGACCCGCTCGAGCTGCGACTGCTCGACAACACCGTCGTGCCGGAGAAAGGCCAGACGGTCGTGACCTGGGGGAGCGAGGGGGGCGCGCCGTACGTCGCAGGCGTGCCGATCGGCGAGGTCGCGAAGGTCTACGAGGACCTGCGCGCGGGCACCTATCGCGCCGTCCTCGAGCCGTACGTCGACTTCACCAACCTCGACCGCGTCGGCGTCGTCGTCCCGACCGGCGGAGAAGGCGTGATCGAACCGGGAGCATTCGAATGAGGGGCACCCCGCGGCTGGTCGCCGCCCTCCTGACCATCGTCGCCGCCCTGCTGCTGCAGGTCACGGTCTTCCCGCACCTCGCCTGGAACGGCGTGGTGCCCGACCTGGTGCTGCTCGCCGTCGTCGGCGCCGCGCTGGTCACCGACCCCCGGTTCGCCACCCTGCTCGGCTTCGGGGCCGGGCTCCTGCTCGACCTCGCCCCGCCCGCCGACCACGTCGCCGGGCGGTGGGCCCTGTCGCTGCTCGTGGTCGGCTACGTCGTGGGCCGGCTCGCGCACGACCATCAATCCGCCCAGTCCGCGCAGTCCGGGCAGGCAGGCGGCGGGCGACCGCCGTACCCGCTGATGCTCGCGGCCGGTGCCGGCGGCGCCTTCATCGGCACGTCCGTCTTCGCCCTCTCCGGGACGCTGCTGCGCGACCCGGTCGTCGGCGTGGGCGACATGCTCGAGGTGGTGCTCGCCGCGGTGGCGTACGACGTCCTCGTGGCGCTCGTCGTCCTCCCCGTGACCGTCTGGCTCTTCACCCGGGAGCCGGGCGCGAAGCACGGCCAGGTCACCCCCCGCGCATCCTGGCGGACGCCTGTCTGATGTCGGCGTCCACCAGCAGCTCCTCGCACCGCAGTCGGCTGCGGCTGATCGTGATCCAGGCGCTCGCCTTCTCGTTGCTGGCGACCCTCGCCGGGCGCCTGTACTACCTGCAGGTGGTGACGGGGGAGGAGTACCAGGGCAAGGCCGCGTCCCAGTCGGTGCGCGACATCGTCGTGCAGCCCGAGCGCGGCCTCATCGTGGACGCGATGGGCCGGCCGCTCGTCACCAACCGGCTCACCTGGGTCGCCTCCATCGACCGCACCCTGCTCGGCCGGATGGAGCCGCGGGTGCGCCGTGCGCTGCTCAAGCGGATCAGCCGGGTGATCGACGTGGAGCCGCGCCAGATCGCGCGCAAGCTGGCGCTCTGCGGCACCGAGGGTGCGAAGGAGGGCGTGTGCTGGAACGGGTCGCCGTACCAGCCGGTCCCCGTCGCCCAGGACCTCGACGACGCCACCGCGCTGCGCATCAACGAGCAGCCGGAGGACTTCCCCGGCGTGGTCGTGGTGCAGCAGAGCGTGCGTGACTATCCGCAGCCCTACGGCATCAACGCCGCCCACCTGCTCGGCTACCTGAGCCCGATCACGAAGGACGAGCTGGAGGAGGCCGAGGTCGGCGGCGACACGTCGGTCAACGGCGCCTCGGTGGTCGGCCGCGCCGGCGTCGAGAAGGAGTACGACGCGTGGTTGCGCGGGCAGCCCGGCTACCAGCGGGTCAAGGTCAACGCCAACGGCGAGGTGATCGGCGAGGAGGGGGACATCCAGTCGCAGCCCGGTGACACCCTCGTGACGTCGATCGACGCGAAGGTCCAGGGCATCGTCGAGCGCCAGCTCAACCAGATGATCACCACGGCCCGCTCGACGATCGACCCCGTGACCGGGCGGCTGTTCGAGGCCGACTCGGGGGCCGCGGTCGTGATGGAGGCGGACACCGGCCGGGTCATCGCCATGGCCAGCCAGCCGACGTACGACCCCGCGATCTGGGCCGGAGGCATCACCCAGAAGCAGCTCAAGCGCCTCTACTCCGAGGCCGCCGGCACGCCGCTGCTCGGGCGGGCCCTGCAGGGACAGTTCGCGCCCGGGTCGACGTGGAAGCCGTTCATGACCGCGGGAGCCCTGACCCACGGCTACGGCACCGACACCCGTCTCAACTGCTCGTCGGCGTTCCGCGTCGGCAACCGTGACTTCAAGAACTACGAGTCGGGCGCCTACGGCTACATCTCCTTCGCCGACGCGCTCAAGGTCTCGTGCAACACCTTCTTCTACCGGATCGGGTACGACTACTGGCAGCGCTTCGGCTCCGACGTCGCCGACGTCGACGCCAAGGACCCGCTGGTCGAGCAGGCTCTCGACTTCGGCTTCGGCAGCGCGACGCGCATCGACATCCCCGGTGAGTCCTCCGGCCGGATCGCCGACCGGGAGTGGAAGCGTGACTACTACCGCTCGATGAAGGACTACTACTGCGGAATATCATCAAGGCCGCAGGACGCTCCGCAGAACAAGGGAATCAGCGACTTCGTCTACAAGTTCGCCTACGAGTTCTGCGTCGAGGGCTACGCCTACCGCGCCGGTGACGCCGTGAACTTCGCAATCGGCCAGGGCGACACGATCGTGACGCCGCTGCAGCTGGCGCGTGCGTACGCCGCGATCGGCAACGGCGGCATCCTCTGGGAGCCGCGGGTCGGCAAGGCGATCGTGTCGCCGGACGGCGAGGTCATCCGCGAGATCGCACCGTCGAAGGGCGGCGAGGTCGGCGTCCCCGACGCGGTGCTGCACTACATCGACGAGGCGCTCAAGAACGTCAGCCGCGAGGGCACGCTGGCCTGGAAGCTCGGCGGCTTCCCGTTGGACGACGTGCAGATCCGGGCGAAGACCGGCTCCGCGGAGGTCTACGGCAAGCAGTCGACCGGCTGGGTCGCGTCGTACAACGAGGACTACGTCGTGGTCATGATGATCAGCCAGGGCGGCACCGGCTCGGGCTCGACCGGTGACGGCATCCGCAAGATCTGGGAGTCCTTGTACGGCATCGAGGGGGAGACCGTCCGCCCCGACAAGGCAGCCATCCCCGGCACCGTGCCGCCCGAGCGGCTGCCGATCTTCGCCCGCGACGGCTCGATCCTGCCGCCGGCACGCTTGGAGGACTGACATGGCAACGGTCGTCGGCACCCGTACGTCGGCGCGGTCGCGCCGGGTCGCCAGCACCAGCTGGCTGCGCTGGCGTGACCTCGACCTCGCGCTGCTCGTCGCCGTCGTGCTGCTCGGCATGCTCGGCTGCGTGCTCGTGTGGTCGGCGACGGTCAACCGCGACGACCTCACCGGTGGCGACCCCAAGGCGTTCCTGGCCAAGCAGATCGTCAACCTCGGCATCGGCATCGGGCTGATGGTGGTCGTGGCCGCGACCGACCACCGCTGGGTCCGGATCCTCGCCCCGATCGGCTACGCCATGGCCGTCGTCGGCCTGGTGCTCGTGCTGGTCATGGGCACGACCATCAACGGCTCGCGGTCCTGGCTGATGATCGGCGGGCTGTCCCTTCAGCCGTCCGAGCTCGCCAAGCTGGCCGTGGTCGTCGGCATGGCGCTCGTCGTCGCCGAGCGGAGCGAGGGTCGGTGGCGCGACCGGGTCGGGACGATCGACGTGCTCCTGATGCTCGCCGTCGCCGCGCTCCCCGCCGTGCTGATCCTCACCCAGCCCGACCTCGGCACCATGCTCGTGCTCAGCGCGACCGTCTTCGGCGTGGTCGCCGCCTCCGGCGCGCACCGCCGCTGGCTCGCCGTGCTTGCCGGATCGGGTGTGCTGGTGGCGGTGTTCGCGGTGGCGACCGGCTTCCTCGAGCAGTACCAGGTCGACCGCTTCCTCGCGTTCACCGACCCCGGACGTGACCCGCGGGGGGCGGGCTACAACGTCGAGCAGGCGCGGATCGCGGTCGGCAACGGCGGCCTGTTCGGTCAGGGCCTGTTCGACGGCTCGCAGACGAGCTCCGGGTTCGTGCCCGAGCAGCACACGGACTTCGTGTTCACCGTCGCCGGCGAGGAGCTGGGCCTGGTCGGCGCCGCCTTCGTGATCGCGTTGCTCGGCATCGTGATCTGGCGGGCGCTGATGATCGCCTCCCGCAGCGACGACGTCTTCGGTCGGATCGCCGCGGCCGGCATCGCCTGCTGGTTCGGCTTCCAGGCCTTTCAGAACATCGGGATGTGCGTCGGCATCATGCCCGTCACCGGCGTACCGCTTCCGTTCGTGTCGTACGGCGGCTCGTCGATGTTCGCCGGGATGCTCGCGGTCGGGCTGCTGCAGAACATCCACCTGCGCACCATCTCCGCACCCGCGTCGCGGATGCAGCCGGCCAAGCGGGTGCTGGTCCGGGGCTGAACCGCGGGGTCAGGCCACGGCGGCCACGCCGGGCAAGGTGGCCGCGTCGAGCCCCCGCTGGACGGACTCGTGGTCGACCTGGTGAGCGTCGGCGGCGATCACGCGCACATCGGGGACTCCGATGAAGCCGAGGACGGCGCGCAGGTACGGGGTGTTGAAGTCGAGGTCGCTCCCGACGCGGGTGGATCCGGACGCCGTCACGATCCAGGCTCGCCGTGCCGGGACCAGTCCGACCGGACCATGCTCGCCGAAGCGGAACGTCCTGCCGGCGCGCAGCACCTGGTCCACCCAGGCCTTCAGCGCGGCAGGGATCCCGAAGTTGTAGACCGGAGCGACCAGGACCACCTCGTCGGCGGCGAGGAGCTCGACGACGAGCTCGTCCGAGTGGGCCAACGCCGTACGGTCGCCGTCAGCGAACGCGGCCTCGACCCAGGAGCCGGTGACGAGCGGGAGGCCCTCGGTGGCAGCGCGTCGGACGACCTGGTCGTCGGGACCCGCAAGGTGCTCGACGAGGACGTCGGCGAGCCGCCGGGTCACCGACGCCGCGTGGTCCGCGCCGGAGTCCACGCGAAGGATCGTGCGCTTCATGACGGGCTCCGTTCCGTGCAGGAGAGGGGTGACCCCAGGTTGGCCGTGCCGACTGGCCCGCCGCCACCGGGCTAACCCTGAACTGAGGGCGCCGTAGAGACAATGGGCCCATGGATCGCAGCGCTGTCACGCAATGGGTTGCCGGCTATGAACGGCTCTGGCGCACACCAGGGACCGGCGGGCTGGCGGACCTGTTCCTGCCGGACGCTACCTACCTTCCGTCGCCCTGGGCCCAACCCCTTGAGGGTCTGGACGCGATCGCGCGGTTCTGGGATGCCGAGCGTGACGGCGCCGACGAGGCGTTCACCATGTCGAGCGATGTCGTGGCGGTCGAGGGAGAGACTGCCGTCGTCCGGGTCGTCGTCGAGTACGGCGCTCCCGACAGCTCGCCTTGGCGCGACCTGTGGGTCCTGCGATTCGGTGAGGACGGTCGCTGCTCCTCGTTCGAGGAGTGGCCCTTCGCGCCGGGCCAGCCCGACGGGCACTAGTCAGCCGGAGCGAGACTCAGAATCTCCGCCCAATCCGACTGCCAGGGCGGACCTGACCGCTTCAGCGTCGGCGTCCAGGAGGGCTCGCTCCCGCTTCTCCCAGGCGGCATTGATCGAGAAGCCTTCCCCGGCGTAGCGCGGGATCACGTGCAGGTGGAAGTGGAAGACCTCCTGGAACGCGACCTCGCCGTCAGCGACGAAGACGTTGATCCCTTCGCAGCGCAGGCCCGAGCGCCGGAGCGCCCGTGCCATCCGGTGGCCGACGGACCACACGTGAGCGCTGGTCGCCTCATCGAGGTCCTCGAAGCCCACCGCGTGCTCGCGAGGAACGACGAGAAGGTGTCCGGGCGTGACCGGGTTGAGGTCCATGAACACGACAGCGGTGCTGTCTTCGTAGACCACGCTGGCTTGGGCTTGCCGCGCCACGATGGCGCAGAAGATGCAAGCGCCTACCTCTGACCCCGGTGCCTCAGCCATGGGCGTGATCGTTTCAGGAGAGGCGCACACACGCTACCGAGCAGTCGACTTGTCCCTGGACATGCCGATGGCCCCGCCGGTCGAACCAGGTGGCGGGGTGTCGGGGCTCGGTGGCTACTCGTCGGGTGGGTCGGCCGTGTCTGCCGGCGGTTCGGTCGGCTGGGTGGTGCCGGGTCGGGGGGTGAGGTCGGAGGTGCCGGTGGGGTCGACCAGGTACAGGCCGCTGGGCAGGGTCCACAGGTAGGTGCCGGGTGAGAGGGTCCGGCAGGTCGCGAGTCCTGAGGTCTTGTACCGGTGGTGGCCGCGGCACTTCGGGTTGAGGTTGCATCGACAGGTTGGTCCGCCCTGGGTGTGGGGGATGTTGTGGTCGAGGTCGCAGCGTTCGGCGGGCCTGGTGCAGTAGGGGTAGGTGCAGTGGTGGTCGGCCAGGGTGACCTGGCGGCGGATCCGGTCGGGGATCTCGTAGGAGTCGACCGGCTGGTGGCCGTTGAGGTCGATCACGGGCCGCACGAGCACGCTGGTGCCCGGGGTGCCCATCCATTCCTTGACCTGCTCCGGTGAGATCGGGGTGCGGGTGTTGGCGAACCGCCCGACCGCGCCGTCGGCCGTGTGGCCGCCGGTGTCGTTGAGGTGGACGATCAGCTCGACCCTGCGGCCGGGGACGGTGCGGGTGATCTCCCCGGTGTCGGGGTCGACGATCTGGAGGTCGAGGGCGAGGTCGTGGCGGGCGATCTCCCCGAGCGCGGTCGCGCGGCGGACGTCGAGGGAGTCCTCGCAGCCGAGCTGGCCGAGCAGATTGGCGCGGCGGGCGACGGCGGCTTCGAGGTCGAGGGCGTCGGCGATGTCGAGGGTGGCGGTGACCTCCGCGGTGCCGTCGAACCCGACCTGGTCGAGGTCGATGTCGACGTGCCGGGTCTCCTGGGCCGCCGTGCGCTTCTCCTCGGCCGCGGCCGGGTCGTAGCGGACCAGGGCTTCCTCGACCAGCCGGTCGATCTGCGCCCAGCTGACGCCGTGGGCGATGGGTGCGAGCTGCCGGTCCACGAACCCAGCGGCTTGTTCGGGGAGGGGTGCGGGTGGTGTCGGCGATCCGCAGTGCCTTCCACACCTCCAGCACCCGGGCCCAGGTCTGGGGGAGCCGGTAGGCCAGCTCCACCACCTGACCCACGTAGGAGCGGCCGGAGTCCAGCGACCGGCCCAGCAGCGCGGAGAGCTCCATCACCGCGAAGTCGCTGATCAGCGGGGCGCCGGGGCCGGCGACCGGGAGCCCGGTGTCCAGACCCCGCTCGGTGATCGTCGAAGCGTCGCCTTCGTCGGCGACGACGTGCTCGCCGGCCCACTCGGCGATCCGACGGATCTTGGAGAGCTCGTGCTCGGTGATCGCGGTCTGGTCGTCACGGATCTCGGCCAGCAGCTCCCGCGACCGCCAGACCGGCGCGCCCTCGACGGCCTCGTCCGCCACCGGGGCGGAGAGGCCGAAGAGGGGTGCGGTCCCGAGATCCATACTGAACATTCAACACCTGACCCCCGACACACCGAAACGCTCAGAACCCGCCTGTGGACGGGCGATTCACACTTCCCGGCCTGTGGACCACAAGTGGCTCGCCGGGGTGCCAGGGCCTTGGTTTCGAGGCTCGGCGCTGGCGCGCCTCGCACCTCAACCAGCGGCCCGCCGTACTCCTCGGACCTCTGCCAAGCGAGCACCTCAGCCCCGAAGCCCGGGCAGGGCCGGGGGTCCGCGCCCGCCTGATCGGTGGTCACGACAATCCAGCGAGCCGATACAGGACCAGGCTTCTCAGCTGGCCTTCTTGGCCGCCGCCTTCTTCTTGGCGGCGGTCTTCTTCGCCGGAGCCTTCTTCGCAGCCTTCTTGGCGGGGGCCTTCTTGGCCGACTCCTTCGGCTTCTCCTCGGTCTCCTCGGTCTCCTCGCCGCGCGCGGTCTTGGCCGCCTCGACAGAGCGCTGGAGCGCGGCGAGCAGGTCGACGACCTCGCCGCCGGTCTTCGTCGACGTGGGAGTACGGCGGACCTCGCCGCCCTCGATCTTCGCCTTGACGACGGCTTCGACGGCCGCGGCGTAGTCGTCCTCGAACTCCTCGGGCTCGAAGTCGCCGGCGAGGGTCTCGACGAGCATGTGCGCCATCTTGACCTCGGAGTCCTTGATCTCGCCGGTCTCGACCTTGAAGTCGGGCGTGCGGATCTCGTCGGGCCACATCATCGTCTGCATGACGATGACGTCGCCGCGCACGCGCAGGACAGCCGTGGTCGTCCGCTGCCGCAGCGCGACGGTGACGACCGCCATCCGGTCGGCGTCGAGCAGCGCCTGGCGCAGCAGGGCGTAGGGCTTGGCGCCGGTCGCCTCGGGCTCGAGGTAGTAGGACTTCTCGAAGAGCATCGGGTCGATCTGGTCACTGGGGACGAACTTCTCGACGGCGATCTCACGCGACGACGTCGACGGCAGCTCCGCCAGGTCGTCCTCGGTGAGGATGACCATCTCGCCGTCCTCGGTCTCGTAGCCCTTCGCGATGTCGGCGTACGGCACTTCCTCGCCGTCGATCGAGCACACCCGCTGGTACTTGATCCGGCCGCCGTCCTTGGCGTGCACCTGCCGGAAGGACACGTCGTGGCTCTCGGTGGCCGAGTAGAGCTTCACCGGCACGCTCACGAGGCCGAACGAGACGGCCCCTTTCCAGATCGCACGCATGTCCCCAGCGTACGGCCCCGCACCGACCTGGGACCATGATCGCGTGCCAGCGCCGACCAACGAGCAGACCGTGGGCGTCGTCGGCGGCGGCATCCTCGGCCTCGCCGTGGCCCGCGAGCTGACCCGGCGCCGCCCCGGCACCAAGGTCGTCGTCCTCGAGAAGGAGGACCGCCTGGCCGCCCATCAGACCGGCCACAACTCGGGGGTCGTGCACGCCGGGATCTACTACCGCCCGGGCAGTCTCAAGGCCGAGCTGTGCGCGCGCGGCCGGGCCCTGATCCGCGACTACTGCCTCGAGCACGACCTCCCGTACGTCGAGTGCGGCAAGCTCGTCGTCGCGGTCGACCCCGCCGAGATGGGCCGGTTCGACCTCCTTGAGCGCACCGCCACGGAGAACGGCGTCCCGGGCCTGCGCCGGATCGGCCCCGACGAGATCCGGGACATCGAGCCGCACGCGACCGGCATCGCGGCGCTGCACTCGCCCCGCACGGCGATCACCGACTACCCGGCGATCACCCGGCAGCTCGCGAAGGAGGTCGAGGAGGCCGGCGGCGCCGTACTCCTCTCCACGACCGTCACCGGTGTCACCGCGCGTGGCACCCGCCGCGAGATCGTCACGACGACCGGGAACCACACCGTCGACCACGTCGTCGTCTGCGCCGGCCTCCAAGCCGACCGCCTCGGCCGCCTGGTCGACGGACAGCAGGAGCCGCGGATCGTGCCGTTCCGCGGCGAGTACCTCACCGTCACCGGTCCCAAGCGCGACCTCGTGCGGGGCATGGTCTACCCGGTACCGGACCCGCGCTACCCGTTCCTCGGCGTGCACTTCACCCGCCGGGTCGGCGGCGGTCTGGAGATCGGGCCGAACGCGGTGCTGGCCCTGGACAGGGAGGGGTACGGCGTCCGCCCCCACCTGAACCTCAAGGACGCGGCCGCCACCCTGGCCCATCCCGGCTTCTGGCGGATGGCGCGCACGCACTGGCGCACCGGTGTCCGGGAGGTGCGCGGCTCCGCGTCGAAACGCGCCTACCTGCGGGCCGCCCAGCGGTACGTGCCCGAGATCGGTCCGGCCGACGTGACCCGCGCGGGCGCGGGGGTCCGCGCCCAGGCGGTGGCTCGCGACGGGTCGCTCCTCGACGACTTCGCGATCGTCAGCGGCGGCGGCGTGACCAGCGTGCGCAACGCCCCCTCGCCCGCGGCCACGTCCAGCCTCGCGATCGCCGCGTATGTCGTGGACCGCATCAGCGCCGACTGACCGGCATGATGGGCCTCGTGCCTCTCCTGCCGATGCTCGCCACCGCCGGCAGCCACGTGCCGACCGGCGACGACTGGTGCCACGAGGTGAAGTGGGACGGCGTCCGCGCGTTGGCGACGGTGGACGCTTCGACCGGCGCGGGCGTGCGGCTCACCAGCCGCAACGGCAACGACATCACGGGCGCCTGGCCCGAGCTGACCACACCACCGCCCCGTCGCGACCTGGTCGTGGACGGCGAGATCATCGCCCTCAACGAGCGCGGGCTCCCCGACTTCCGGGTGCTGGCCGAGCGGATCCACGTGCGGAAGGCGACGGCGGTCGCGCGGCTCGCCGAGCGGGTGCCCGCGACGTTCATGGTGTTCGACCTGCTCCGTGACGGCGGCGAGGAC
This sequence comes from Nocardioides immobilis, assembly GCF_003515065.1. Taxonomy (GTDB): domain Bacteria; phylum Actinomycetota; class Actinomycetes; order Propionibacteriales; family Nocardioidaceae; genus Nocardioides; species Nocardioides immobilis. The sequence continues at coordinate 212,123 of NZ_QXGH01000009.1, read as the reverse complement.
GTCACCGGCCGACCGCTCACCGAGCGCCGCGAACGGCTCGCCGCCCTCGACCTCGCGGGCACCGGCTGGCAGGTGCCCAGCACGTACGACGACGGCGCGATGCTCTTCGACGCGACCCGGGCCCAGGGGCTCGAGGGGATCGTCAGCAAGCGGCTGGACTCCCGCTACCGACCGGGGGAGCGGACCCAGCACTGGCTGAAGTTCGCGCACCGCCACCGGGCGTCGTACGTCGTCGGTGGCTGGCGGCCGCAGACCGGCGGCACCCACCTGGCGGCCCTGTTGGTGGGCGAGCCGACGGCCGGCGGCCTCGCCTATCGCGGAAGGGTCGGCAGCGGGATCGGTCCCAAGCAGTCCAAGCTGCTGACCCAGCTGGTGGCGGGCCTGGCCCGGAGCAGCAGCCCCTTCGTAGACGAGGTCCCGAAGGTCGACGCGCAGGGCACGAACTGGCTGGAGCCCGTCCTCGTCGTCGACATCGACACCCACGGCCTCGGCTACGAGCGGCTCCGGCAGCCGTCGTACCAGGGCCTGCGCAGCGATCTCGCACCCGACGACCTGGGGAACGCCGATGACTGAGGTCCACGTCGACGTCGAGGGTCGCACCCTCAAGCTGAGCAACCTGGAGAAGGTGCTCTACCCGGCCACCGGCACCACGAAGGGCGAGGTGCTCGACTACTACGCGCGGATCGCGCCGGTGCTGCTCCCGCATCTCGCCGGCCGGCCGGTCACCCGGATCCGCTGGCCGCACGGGGTCCAGACGATGAGCTTCTTCGAGAAGAACGTGCCGGCCGGCACCCCGTCGTGGGTGCGCACGGCGGAAGTGCCGACGACCGGCTCCCGCGGCCCCAGCCGCCACGGCGACACCCTGGTGTTCCCGATCGTCGAGGACCTGGCCACGCTGATGTGGATGGTCAACCTCGCGGCGCTCGAGCTGCATGTCCACCAGTGGACGATCGACGACTCGGACGAGCCGCTGGGCGCGGACCGCTTGGTCGTCGACCTCGACCCCGGGGAGCCTGCCGGGCTGCACGAGTGCTGCCAGGTCGCCCTCAAGGCCAGGGACGCCCTCGCCGCCCGTGGCCTGGACGCCCGCCCCGTCACCAGCGGCAGCAAGGGCCTCCACCTGTATGCAGACCTGTCCTCCTACCTTCCTTCGGAGGAGGTCACCGGCGTGGCGAAGGAGGTCGCCGAGGAGCTCGCCGCCGCCCACTCGTCACTGATCACGGCGACGATGACGAAGGCCCGGCGGCGGGGCAAGGTCTTCATCGACTGGTCCCAGAACGCGGGCTCGAAGACCACGATCTCGCCGTACTCCCTGCGCGGACGCGACCGGCCGACCGTCGCCACTCCCATCACCTGGGAGGAGGTCGAGGCCGGCGCCGAGGACGAGCTCGGGCTCGACCAGTTCGGGATGGCCGACGTGCTCGACCGGATCGAGGAGTACGGCGACCTGTTCGCCGCTCTCGAACAGGACTGAGCGCCGAGGCGTGAAATGCGCCTGCGGAGCAGGCGCGATGGCGCTTTTGGCGCCTCCAGTCAGTCGGCGGGCCAGGCGTGGAGATCGAGCTCCTCGTCCACGGACATCTCAGCCGGGACGAGGGCACCCGGTGGCGGGTCGGTCGTCCACCGGCGAGGTGTGACACCTCCGAGGGCGCGCTCACGGGCCGACCGCATCCTGGCGATCTGCACCTCTGGCCCGTCGCCCGCCACCACCTCGAACGGTTCGAGACCGTGCGAGCGAAAGAGCTCGGCGCGCCCCACGTCCGAACGGTGTCGGGCTCGGCCGCGGTGGAATGCGCCGTTGTACTCGCCGACCACGCCCGTCTCCATGTCCAGCAGGTCGGGACGACCGAGGATCTGCCCGCTCGGGGCATAGACGATCCGGTTGCACGCCGGCTCCGGCCAGCCGGCGTCAAGCACCCAGACGAGCCGCATTCGTGTCTCCTGTGGGGACAGGCTGTGCTCACTTGCGAGCGCCAGGGCGCTCAGCACCAGCGCGCGAGCACGGGGATGGCGCTCTGCGTAGGAACGGATTCTGGCCAACGAGGTGATCCTTGCCGCGCAAGCCATGTCGATGACGACGACGGCCTCGCGCAGGTCGTCGACGCGGGCGATCTCGTCGACCACCGCGCGCTCCACGCCGACGCAGCGGACCCCTTGGACGACCCACAAGCGGTGGCCGGCGAGGCTCGCCCTGGAGGTGATGCTGTCGGCGGTGTCAGCCAGGTGGTGCGGGCTCACCAGGGGCACGGGCATCGTGGTGCGGCCGTCAGGGGCGAGGCCGTCGAAGAACGCGGCGCCATAGAGCCGCAGCGCCGCCCACCCCGTGACGGCCCCGACAGCGTCGACCCGCATCGACTGTTCCAGGATTCGTTGTTCGACGACGTCTCTATTGGTGTCGGCGGGAACGTGGAAGCCGTGGGTCGTCTGGCGCCAGCGTCCGCGCCTGGCCTGGTGGCGAGTGGGTCCTGCCGCTCCGGTCGGATCGAGGCGTACGGGCACCACCAGCCCGCGCGCCGGAGGGCAGCGGGGTCGCCATTTGTCGTCGTCCATGCACGTGGACGTCCCCCGGGGACCGATCGGTGGAAACGTCCGCCCTCGGCGCCTGTGGAAAGGCGCGAAATGCGCCTCCGGGGCAGGTGCGAAGGCGCATTTGGCGCCTCGTTGTCCTAGCTCAGCCGGCGGCGCATGCCGTAGACGTCGAACTCGTTGACGGCGCCCGAGTCGGCCTCGCTCAGGGAGCCGCCGTCGACCTCGTCGAGCGTGGCGTCGATGAGCAGCTGGAACTCCGGCGACGGTGCCGTGACCCGGATCGCCGTGGTGTCGATGCGCCAGCCGTCGCGGCCGAGCTCGTTGAGCACGGCGATCAGGGTCGTGTTCTTCTCGGCGACGATCCCCTCGAACCCGTCGGCCGCCTCGATCAGGAAGACCGGCCGCGCGACGGAGAGCGTGGTGTTGTCGTACAGCGGCACCCAGAGGCGCGCGTACTCGTACGACAGTGTGCTCATGACACCAGTCTAGATCCGCCGACGGACAGGAGCGCCAGGGTTTCGCGCGGTCAGGCGGAGCGCAGGTGTCGGACGGCGGTCGGGTCGACCACGTTGGCGCGCATGTCGACCATCGCGCCGAGCACCGCACCGGTCCCGACGATCGGAGGGCCGTCGACCACGTCCGCCACGATCGCGGTGACGTTGTCGCGGCTGCCGCCGTCGAGTGCCGCCTGGATCAGGTTGGTCGCCGCCAGCCGGGGCGAGGGCACCGTGAGGATCATCGCGAGCGCCGCCTCGTGCAGCACGTCGCTCACCCCGTCGCTGCAGAGGAGCAGCCGGTCACCGGGACGCAGGTCCAGCCACAGCAGGTCCGGCGTCGGCGTGCTCGTCGCGTCGATGGCCTGGAGCACGACGTTGCGGTGCGGCGACGCCGCCGCCTCGGCGGGAGTGATCCGGCCGGCGTCGACCATCGCCTGCACCATCGTGTGGTCGTGGCTGAGCTGGGTGAAGCCGCCGTCGCGCAGCAGGTAGGCGCGGGAGTCGCCGATGTGGGCGAGCGCGGTGCGGACGCCGTCGGTGAGGATCGCGGTCAGCGTCGTCGCCATGCCGAGCCGGCGCGGATCGGTGCCTACGCCGAGCACGAGCTGGTCGTGCGCCTCCTCGGCTGCGGCCGCGAGCAGCCGGAGCGGGTCGTAGCCGGGATTGGCGAGCGCGCGGGCGCTGACGACGTACGACGTCGTGGCCGAGGCCACCTCGCCGGCGGCGGCGCCGCCGACCCCGTCGGCGACGCACAGCAGGTAGGGGCCGGCGAACCCGGCGTCCTCGTTGTTGTCCCGGACCCGACCGGTGTCGCTCTCAGCAGCGAAACGGAACTGCAGCATGACCCTCACCTCTTCACGGGCACGCTTCCCGTGTTGCCTGAGGAACGCCTGGGAGCCGGCGATGAGTTCCCTAGGAGCGGAAGCCGACCTGTCCGGCCACGCTGCGGCCGATGTGCACGTAGGCGAGCTTGTCGGCCGGTACGACGGTGCGCTGGCCCTTCGAGTCGGTGAGCACCACCACGCCGCCCTTGGCGATCGCGTCGGTCACCAGCTTCTCGATCGCGTCGGAACTCTCGTCGGTCTCGACAGTCAGCTCACGGGCGGCGTTCTGCACGCCGATCTTGACCTCCACTGAGGCTCCTTCATCTTGCTTGAGGCGAATACTGACGAGCCTAGTCGGTGAGCGGATAGCCCCGGATGCCGCGCCAGGCCAGGCCCGACACGAGGGCCACGGCCTCCTCGCGCTCGAGGCCACCGGAGTCGGTGAGCCAGAACCGCGCGCTGACCTGGCCCATGCCGACCAGGGAGACCGCGAGCAGCCGGGACGCGGCGGCGGGAAGCCCGGTGTCCTCGTTGATCACCTCGGCGATCAGGTCGGCGCACTCGATCGTCACCCGGTCGACGTGGTCGCGGACGGCCGGCTCGCTGGTGAGGTCGGACTCGAAGACCAGGCGGAACGCGCCGGCGTCGTGCGCGACGTAGCCGTAGAAAGCGTCCATCGCCGCAGCCACGCGCTGCTTGTTGTCGTTGGTCGACTCCAGGGCGGCGCGGCAGTTGGCGATGATCGCGTCGCAGGCGTCGTCGAGGAGCGCGAGGTAGAGCTCGAGCTTGCCCGGGAAGTGCTGGTAGAGCACCGGTTTCGACACCCCGGCGCGCTCGGCGATGTCGTCCATCGCGGCCGCGTGATAGCCCTGAGCGACGAAAACCTCGAGGGCGGACGCAAGCAGCTGGGCGCGGCGCTCACGGCGCGGCAACCGGATCCCACGCGGACGGCGGGGGTCCTCGACGTCGTACGACCTGCTGACCACGCCGTGAGCCTACTCCCGAGTACGGCGACGGCGGGGAGGGGCCGGGTCCGGATGACGGGACGTGTCGGGGACGGTCAGGGTGGGAGAGGGACCATGGATGGACCGGGAACACGAGCATCGACGCCGCTGTTATCCCCTGACGGCCTCCGAACGGCGGCCACCCGAAGACATCCGACGAGGAGCACACCGTGAGCTTTCCGCCGCTGGTCGAGCCGGCCGCCGAGCTGACCATCGACGAGGTCCGCCGCTACAGCCGCCACCTGATCATCCCGGACGTGGGCATGGCCGGGCAGAAGCGGCTCAAGAACGCCAAGGTGCTGGTCATCGGTGCCGGCGGGCTCGGCTCGCCCGCCCTGCTCTACCTGGCCGCGGCCGGCGTCGGCACCCTCGGCATCGCCGAGTTCGACACCGTCGACGAGTCGAACCTGCAGCGCCAGGTCATCCACGGCGTCAGCGACATCGACAAGCCGAAGGGCCAGTCGGCCAAGGAGTCGATCGCGGAGATCAACCCCTACGTCAACGTGATCCTCCACGAGGAGCGCCTCGACAACGACAACGTCTTCGAGATCTTCCGGGGCTACGACCTGATCGTCGACGGCACCGACAACTTCGCGACGCGCTACATGGTCAACGACGCGGCGTACTTCCTCGGGATCCCCTACGTCTGGGGCTCGATCTACCGCTTCGACGGCCAGGCCTCGGTGTTCGCGCCGACCATGGCCGAGGACGCTCCCTGCTACCGCTGCCTCTACCCCGAGCCCCCGCCGCCGGGCATGGTCCCGAGCTGCGCCGAGGGCGGCGTGCTGGGCGTCCTGTGCGCCAGCATCGGCTCGATCCAGGTCAACGAGGCGATCAAGTTGCTCGCCGGCATCGGCGAGCCGCTCGTCGGCCGGCTGATGATCTACGACGCCCTGGAGATGGAGTACCGCAAGCTGAAGGTCCGCAAGGACCCCAACTGCGCGCTCTGCGGCGACAACCCGTCGGTCACCGGGCTCATCGACTACGACTACTTCTGCGGCGCGATCTCCGACGAGGCCGCCGACGCCGCCGCGGACTCGACGATCTCGGTCGTCCAGCTCGAGCACATGCTCAAGGAGCGCGAGGAGGGCAGCCGCGACTTCGTCCTCGTCGACGTCCGTGAGCCGGTCGAGTACGAGATCAACAAGGTCCCGGGCTCGGTGCTGATCCCCAAGAACGAGTTCCTCAACGGCTCCGCCCTCGAGCAGCTGCCGGCCGACAAGCAGGTCGTCATGTACTGCAAGACCGGCGTGCGGTCGGCGGAGACGCTCGCGATCGTCAAGGGAGCCGGGTACGCCGACGCCGTCCACGTGGGCGGCGGTGTCGTGGCCTGGGTCAACCAGATCGACCCGAGCCAGCCGGCGTACTGAACGCGCTCCTGAACGGTCGCCCGTAACCGCGTCTAGACCTGCTCGTTGAGCGAAGGGAGAGCGGTTCTCGGGTGACCGGGACCGCAACCCGATTCTTTGGAGCGTTTGCCGCACCGAGGGAGCACCTGAGGGCCCCGTCGCACAGCGACGGGGTCCTCGGCGCGTCTGCTGTCCGTCGCGGATGCTTCGATGGTCCGGTGGACCCGGAGGAGTACGTCGAGCGCGTGCTGTCGTGCGTCGAGCTGGTCCCGCCGGGCCGGGTCACGACGTACGGCGCCATCGCTGCTGTCGTGGGCGGCGGACCGCGTCAGGTCGGCTCGGTGATGGCGAACCACGGGGGCCCGGTGCCGTGGTGGCGGGTGGTGCGGGCCGACGGCACCCTGCCGCCGAGCCACGGCGACGAGGCCCGGGCGCGCTACGCCGACGAGGGCACGCCGTGCAACGGGACGGGCCGGGTCCAGATGCGCGAGGCATTCTGGGACCCGGCCCGGCCAGAGGAATGAGGGTTCAGGCTGTCGATCAGCCGAGAGCGGCGACAGCCGCGTCGAAGTCGGGGTCGGTCGCGATCTCCGGGACCAGCTGCGTGTAGATCACGTTGCCGTCCTCGTCGATGACGACGATCGACCGGGCGAGCAGCCCGGCCCACTTGCCGTCGGTCAGGGTCACGCCGTAGTCGTCGCCGAAGCTCGAGCGGAAGCCCGACGCGGTCGTGACGTTCTCGATGCCCTCGGCGCCGCAGAAGCTCGCGAGGGCGAACGGCAGGTCGTTGGAGACGCAGATGACCGTCGTGTTGTCCAGCCCGGCGGCGAGCTCGTTGAACTTCCGCACGCTGCCGGAGCAGATGCCAGTCGCGATGCTCGGGAAGATGTTGAGGATCGTCCGGGTGCCGCCCGGCAGCTTCACGGCGCTGAAGTCGTTTCCGACCAGCTCGAACGACGGGGCGGGGGAGCCGACTGCCGGCAGCTCGCCGGCGGTGGTGACGGGGTTGCCCCCGAGTGCAGTGGTAGCCATGCGCCCATTCCTAGCAGGTCGCTGCCGCGTCACCGGAGGCGGCCGAGCAGCCCGACCGCGTTGCGGATCTCGAGCAGTCGTCGCTCCCAGGTGATGCCGACCGTGGTCAGCAGCGCGCCGGCCAGGCCGATCCACACCCACTGCGGCACGTCGCCGGCGTACGGTCCGATCTCTCGCAGCACGACGATCGCGCCGACGACCGAGCCGACCATCAGGGGCGCGCTCCATCGGAGCGCGGCGCCGGCGATCGTGAGCACCAGGCAGGCCCCGCCGAGGAACAGCGCCCGCAGCGATACCGGATCGTCGAGCACCCACAGCAGGGACGGCACGGTGCCGAGCAGCAGCCCGGGGAGCAGGGCGGCCTCGGTCCCGGCGTCCGGCTTGCGCTGCAGGTGGATCAGGCCGAGCAGGGTCAGGTCGGCCGCGATCGGCAGCGTGTAGGGCTCCGGGGCGGTGACACCGCGGTCGCCGAACCAGACCCACGACGCCAGGGCGAACACCGGGACGGCTGCCCACGCGAGCTCGCGGCGGGACTCGTGGATCAGCGCGGAGGCGGACAGCAGAGCGCCGAGCACGACCAGGTGCAGCGCCAGCGAGCCGCCGGCGTCGTCGGCCGCGAAGATCGCCGGCGGCACCGCGACCAGCGCGACCAGGACGGCCGGGACCTCGACCTGCAGCCGGGGGCGGGCGATGGCCAGCACACCCAGGAGGAGCAGGAGCGGTACGCCGAGCCATCGAGCGTCGACGTCGTTGGCCAGGCCGGCGGTCCAGACGAGGGCCGCGAGCGCGGGGGACAGCGTCACGGCGGCGACCCCGCGCAGCTCGGTGGTGCGACCCACGAAGTGGGCGATCATCGCCATCCCGAGCAGGATCCCCGAGGCGACGGCGACGATCGGCGTGCTCGGGAGGGCGAGCACGATGCCGGTCGCGCCGATCCCGAGGGCGACCAGGCCGAACGACGTCTGCCGGGTCCCGTCGGCGACGAGGCCGAGGACCAGGCTGCCGATGGCGACCACGCCGAGCGCGGCGACGACGAGCGCCAGCGCGACGTCGTACGACGCCAGGGTGGCGACCGCCGCGACGCCACCGACGACCGCGCCGGTCTGCCACCACGGGGCGCTCCGGCCGTCGGCGCGCTGGGGGACGAGGAGCGCGAGGAGGGCGAGCGGCACCAGCACCGACGGGACGGTCAGCAGCGGCTCGGTGGCCGGGTCCGGCTCGCGCAGGACGACCCCGAACGGGCTGTCGGGGCCGACCTCGGCGATCCGGGCGAGGACGACGATCCCGGCGACCGCGTCGAAGCCGAGCAGTGCCAGCGAGCCGATGGCGGCCGGTGCGAGCGCGACCGTGCGCAGCGTCGTCGGGAGGAGGCGGTACGCCGCGACCCACGCGGCCGTGACGGCGAGCGTGACCGCGCCGGCGATCCGGGCCGACTCGTCGACCGCCGGGGCGACCAGCGCGATCGTGACGAGCAGGGCTCCGACGGACGCGCCGCCGACGGTGAGGTCGCGGCGCTTCAGGACCAGCCCGGGGGCCAGCAGGGTCGCGGCGGAGGCGACGAGGGACCACCCCGCACCGTCGATCCACAGCCCGGCGGTCGTCGGGTCCGCGAAGGCGTGGCCGACGCCGAGCAGGGCGGTCGCGCTCCACACCACGGCGGTGGCGATGCCGACGCTCCAGGCCCGGACCGGCAGCGCGGTGCGCGACAGCCAGGTCACGACCGCACCGAGGACGACGAGTGCGTGGCCGCTGACCAGCGGGTGGTCCATGGCGGCGAGCAGGCCGCCCCAGGCGATCAGGTAGCCGACGCCCACGAAGACCTGCGGCGCGACCAGGCGGGGACCGTCACCGAAGCGGGGGAGCGCCATGCCGGTGCCGCCGAGCGCCATCACGGCGCCACCGGTGGCCACGGCCCAGCCGGTCGAGGAGTCACCGAACCAGCCGGCCGCGTGGGCGCCGATCACGTCGAGGCCCAGCATGCCGAGGGCGACGACGCTCATGGACTCGGCGGCGATGCGCAGCTCGAACCGGTTGAGCAGCAGCGAGCCGCCGGTCGCGGCAGCGGTCAGCGTGAGCAGCACCGCGGTGCGGCCGCCGACCCCGATGTCGTCCCAGGCAACGGCGAGGAAGCCGATGGCGGCCGCGAGGAGGCAGAACGCGCCGAGGCCGAGCAGGATCTTCGGGATGATCGCCACGCCCAGGCCGCTGCGCGGAGGCGTGGGGTACGGCGCCGCAGGGCCGGCCGGCTTCGCGGCGGGCGGGGGAGGCGGCACGGGTGCTGCGGGGCGCGGGGGCACGGGTGCGGCGGGCGCTGCGGGGGCCGCGGGGCGGGTGGGTGCGGTGGCGACCGGTCCGGGCGGCACCAGGCCGGTCGTCGTACGGGCTGCCGACGGCACGGTGGCCCCGTTGCTGAGCGACCGGAGCCGGTCGACCAGCGTGTCGGCGTGCTGCAGCGTCGAGAAGAGCTCGATCGCGAGAGCGTGGCGCACCGGCAGCGAGCAGGTGGGGCAGCTGCGGACCCCGTGGGGGAGGTCCGAGCGGCAATCGGGGCACAGGTCCGGGTCGGCATAGCGCATGTCATCCATCTCCCCACGAATCGTCCGAGGTGCCCATCGCGGCGCTACTCGACCTCGGCTGAGTACCCGTACTCAGCGCGGTCGGGTGCCGCCTCATCATCCACAGGCATACCCACAGTTTGTGGATGAAGCGCCGGTGGTCTGTGGACCATCCCGGGGGTACCTGTGGACGACACGCCGGAACCACGAAACTGGTCGAAGTTCCTGGCACGAAACCCTTGCGCGGCCTGGGGATCGCGGCATAGAACTGCTCTCACGTTCTCCTCCGGGAGAGCGGGATCAGCCGGAAGGCGAGGATCCACACGGCAGACGATCCCTCACGGGAACGCGCGCCGCACGGACCGGGTGACGAGGTCCGTGGGAACCTGGCAGACCGGCCGGATCGATCGGGAGCGTCACCAGTACCGATCAACCGAAGGGCCCTTGCGACTCATACTCACAAGGGCCCTTCACCAATTTGGTGCCGCTCGATTCGGTGGACCCGCTAGTAACCCCTAGCGTCCTAGCCGTGCTCTACCAGGCCCTCCACACCGTCGTCCCTCCGGCCGCGAAGGCCGTGTGGCGGCCGACCGTGCGCGGTCTCCACCACGTGCCGGCCACCGGCCCGGTGATCCTGGCCAGCAACCACCTGAGCTTCGCCGACTCGATGGTGATCCCGATCGTGGTGCCGCGGAAGGTGGTCTTCCTGGCCAAGTCCGACTACTTCACCGGCAGTGGGGTGAAGGGTGCGATGTCGAGGGTGTGGTTCGAGGGCCTGGGCATGCTGCCCGTGGACCGCGACGACTCGGCAGCCGCGATGAGCTCGCTCCAGACCGCGCTCGACGTGCTCGCCCGCGGCGAGGCGTTCGGGATCTATCCCGAGGGCACCCGGTCCCGCGACGGCCGGCTCTACCGCGGCCGCACCGGCGTTGCCCACCTCGCCCTCACCTCGGGCGCGCCGGTCGTCCCCGTAGGCCTGGTCGGCACCGAGAAGCTGCAGCCGGTCGGGTCGCGACTGCCACGGCTGGCCAGGGTGACGGTCTCCTTCGGGGAGGCGATCACCGTCACCGACGAGTACGACGGCGTCGCGTCCGGCCGCGCGCGCCGCGACCTCACCGACCGGATCATGAGCGCCATCGGCGACCTCACCGGACAGGTCGAGGCCGGCGTCTACAACGACCGGCCGGTCGTCGCCGAGTAGCCCGTCGGGCGCCCTCGTCGTTCCCCTTGTGGTCGGCGTCGGAGCGGCGCACGATGGAAGGTGCAGCCAGCGCATCGAACCAGTGAGGTGAGGTCGATGGGGAGCACCGACGTCTTGAGCCGGACCGTCCAGCGCACGCACGACGCGCTGGCCGATGAGCTGGAGGTGCTGCGCACGCAGTTCGGTCCACCCGGCGAGCACGAGGAGCTGGACGGCCCGCACCGGGGCTACCCGCCGATCGACGAGTTCGTGACGACCGCGAGCCGCCACCTGCACGCCGTCAACGAGGTGCTCTTGCCGTCGGCCCGCAAGGAGCTGCCGGACGGCAAGGAGCTCACCCACCACTACCTCGACTCCATGAAGGTGCTCGAGGTCGTGCTCTCGCACGTGAAGGCGCACGAGTACGGCTCGGTCTACGAGAAGCGGATCGCCTGGCCGTCGGTGTGGTCGGAGGTCGGCACCGCCCTCGAGGCGCTGCGGGCGCGTGAGGAGGAGCTCGCCGAGCGACTCACCGACCGGCTCGACGACGGCGACGTCGACGCCCTCGTGGAGCGCCTCGACGAGGCGGAGCCGGGTGAGCCGTCGCGGCCGCACCCGTACCTCCCGCACCACGGCTTCATGGGGTCGATCGCCCGCGGCGTCGCCAAGCGCACCGACCGCGCCTGGGACCACGCCGAGGGCCGGCCGCTGACGTGGCCGAGCCGCGGAAAGAAGAAGCGGCCGGGCCTGATGGGGCAGTACCTGATGGGCGATCCGCGGTTCGATCCCGACAAGCCCGAGGACAAGTCGACCTGAGCTCGGCGTGCGTCGTACGAGATGATCGGCGCATGCGCCCGCCGCTCGCCGACGTCCTCGACCTCGCGCCGCACCCGGAAGGCGGCTGGTACCGGCAGACCTGGGTCTCGCCGGAGACGGTCGCGCTGCCCGACGGACGGATGCGGCCGACCGCGACCTTGATCTACTTCCTGCTGCCGGCCGGTGAGTCGTCGGCCTGGCACCGGGTGAAGTCGGACGAGATCTGGCTCGCGCACTCCGGCACGGTCATCGTCCAGCTCGGCGGCTCCGGGGCCGCGCCTGCCGACGAGTTGACCACCGTGGTGGTCGACGCCGAGCAGCCGCAGGGCCTGGTCCCGGCGGGGGTGTGGCAGCGGACCGTTCCCGCCGCCGAGGACGCCCTCGTGAGCTGCCTGGTCTCGCCCGGCTTCGACTTCGCGGACTTCGAGCTCGCCTGAGCCCTTGATCTGTCGGGCCCGGATGGTTGGGTGTGCGGTGTCATGACCGCTGCCCCCACGACGACCAGGTTCCATCTCGCCCCGCCGCGCGCCGCCGCACCGGCGCCCGAGCTCGACGAGCACCAGCAGCGCGTCGTCGACCACCCCGGCGGGCCGCTGCTCGTGCTCGCCGGCCCCGGCACCGGCAAGACGACGACGATGGTCGAGGCGATCGTCGACCGGATCGAGCGGCGCGGCGCCGACCCCGACTCGGTGCTGGCGCTGACCTTCTCCCGCAAGGCGGCCGAGCAGCTGCGTGACCAGGTGACCGCACGGCTCGGCCGGACGACGGCCACCCAGCTGAGCGCGACGTTCCACTCCTTCGCCTACGGCCTCGTCCGACGGTTCGCGCCGGCCGGGCTCTACGAGGGGCCGCTGCGGCTGCTCTCCGCGCCGGAGCAGGACGTGGTCCTCCGCGAGCTGCTCACCGACCACCCCGAGTCCGTCGTGTGGCCCGACCGGCTGCGCCATGCGCTCGGCACGCGCGGCTTCGCGCGCGAGGTGCACGCCGTGCTCGCCCGGGCTCGGGAGAAGGGGCTCGACGGCGCCGACCTGCGCCGGCTCGGCGAGGCCGAGCACATCGAGGAGTACGTCGCCGCGGGGTTGTTCCTGGAGCAGTACCTCGACTCCCTCGACAGCCAGGGCGCCACCGATTACGCCGACCTGATCCGGCGGGCCCGGATCGAGGCCGAGGTGCACCGCGACGAGCTGCGGGCGCAGTACCACCACGTGTTCGTCGACGAGTACCAGGACACCGACCCCGGCCAGGTCGCCCTGCTCCGGGCGATCGCCGGCGAGGGACGCGACCTGGTGGTGGTCGGCGACCCGCACCAGTCGATCTACGGCTTCCGCGGGGCGGAGGTGCGGGGGATCCTCGAGTTCCCGACGTCGTTCCCGGCCGACGACGGGTCCCCGGCCCCCGTCGTCGCGCTCCGGACCACCCGGCGGTTCGGGCCGCGGGTGCTGACGGCTGCCCAGCGGGTCGCCGGACGGATCGGCCTGCCGGGTTCGATCGACCCGGCGGCGCGCGAGGCGTTCCTGTCGCCCGTCGCCGTGGGTGGCGCGGGTGGGGACCGGGTCACGGTGCGGACGTTCGACACCGAGCGGGCCGAGGCGGAGCACCTGGCCGACCTGCTCCGTCGCGCCCACCTCGAGGGCGGCATCGCGTGGCACGACATGGCCGTCCTGGTGCGGTCCGGACGCGGCAGCATCCCGCCGCTGCGGCGGGCGCTGGGCGCGGCCGGGGTGCCGGTCGAGGTGGCCAGCGACGAGCTGCCTCTCGTGCGCGACCCCGCCGTGCTGCCGCTGATCGAAGCGCTGCGCGCGGTCGTTCACCTCCACAAGGACCCTGACGTCGATGTCGGCAGCATCGACGTGGTCGACGCCGGGCGGGCCGAGGCGCTGCTCACCGGTCCGCTGGGGGGTCTCGACGCCGGCGACGTACGACGCCTCGCCCGCCTGCTCCGCAACCGCGAGAAGGACCGCGCCCAGGCCGAGGGCGGGACGCCCCGGTCGTCGGCGACGCTGGTGCGGCTCGCCGTGGTCGACGCATCCCTGCTCGACGGGATCGCCGGTCCCGAGGCCGACCGGGCGCGGGCGCTGGCCCGCCTGCTCGCCTCCGCCCGCGAACGGCTCGACGCGGGCGCCGGCGCCGAGGACCTGCTGTGGCAGCTCTGGTCCGGCACCTCGTGGCCCCAGCGGCTGCGCCGCGGGGTCGACGCCGGGGGCGGCGCGGCGCGCCGCGCCCACCGCGACCTCGATGCGGTGTGCGCGCTCTTCGACATCGCCGCCCGCGCGGCCGAGCGCCGCGAGCACCTCGGCGTGACGCCGTTCCTCGAGAGCCTCGTGCAGCAGGAGATCCCCGCCGACACACTCGCCGACCGCGGCGTGCGGGGGAGCGCCGTACGCCTCCTCACCGCGCACCGGAGCAAGGGCCTGGAGTGGCGGCTGGTCGTCGTCGCCCACGCGCAGGCCGAGGGGTGGCCCGACCTGCGCCGGCGGGCGACCCTGCTGCGCGCGGACCAGATCGGCGAGGGTCGCGTCGTTCCCGCGGTGACGTCCCGCGAGCTGCTGATGGAGGAGCGACGCCTGTTCTACGTCGCGTGCACCCGCGCGCGGGAGCAGCTGTTCGTCACCGCGGTGAAGTCTCCCGACGACGAGGGCGAGCAGCCGTCCCGCTTCCTCGACGAGCTCGGCCTCGACATCGGCCACGTCGTCGGCCGGCCGCGACGGCCGCTGTCGTTGCCCGGCCTGGTGGCCGAGCTGCGCCGTACCGTCGCGGACCCGGCCTCCGACGAGGCGCTCCGCGCGGCGGCCGCGAGCCGGCTCGCGCGGCTGGCCGGTGAGACCACCCACGACGGTCACCGGCGCCTGGTGCCCGCCGCCGACCCCGGCACCTGGTGGGGCACCCGCGCCGCGTCGCGGTCGGCGACGCCGATCCGCGACGCCGACGGCCCGGTCCCGGTGTCGGCGAGCATGCTCGAGGGGCTCGCGACCTGTCCGACGCAGTGGTTCCTCTCCCGCGAGGCCGGCGGCGTCGCGCGCGCCCACCAGTCCGCCAACGTCGGTGAGCTCGTCCACGCACTGGCCGAGCGGGTGGCCTCGGGCGACGCGCCCGCCGACCCCGATGCGCTGCTCGCGCTCGTCGACGAGGTCTGGGACCGGCTCGACTTCCGGACGCCCTGGTCGAAGCAGCGAGAGCACGACCGGGTCCGGGCGGCGCTCGAACGGTTCGTCGAGTGGCACGAGGCCAACCCGCGGGAGGTGGTCGGGCTCGAGACCGACTTCTCGACCGTCGTCGAGCTCGGCGACGGCGAGCGGGTCCGGCTCAACGGCGCTGCCGACCGGATCGAGCTCGACCTCGACGGCCGGGTGGTCGTGGTCGACCTCAAGACCGGACGCTCGAAGCCGAGCGACCCGGCGGTCAAGGCCCACGTGCAGCTCGCGCTCTACCAGTACGCCGTCGACCACGGCGCGCTCGACCCGCCCGACGAGGACCGGACGCCGTTGCGGGCCGGCGGCGCCGAGCTGGTCCAGCTCGGCCTGACCGACGGCAAGGACGGCGCCACCGTCCAGCAGCAGCCGGCGCACGACGAGGACGGGTCGGAGCGCGACGAGCTCCGCGTGCGGCTGGCGCGAGCGGCCGGCCTGGTCCGCGACGAGACGTTCCCGGCGATTCCCGGGCAGCACTGCCGGTCGTGCACGTTCGTGCCGCTGTGCCCGGCGAAGAGCAGCGGTTCGGTGGTGGCCCAGTGAGTGCACCAGTGAGCGAGCCGGCGGCCTTCCCCGCGATCCGCATCGACACGCCCGCCGACCTGCAGGCGGCGATGCAGGCGAAGTTCCCGCCGAGCCCCGAGCAGTGGGCGGCGATCTCGGCGCCACTGCGGCCGGCCGTGGTGATCGCCGGCGCCGGCTCCGGCAAGACCACGCTGATGGCCGCGCGCGTGGTCTACCTGGTGCTGACCGGGCAGGTGCGGCCCGACCAGGTGCTGGGGCTGACGTTCACCACGAAGGCGGCCGCGGAGCTGCGCCACCGGATCCGGACCGCGCTCCAGGACGCGGGTGCGCTCGACCTGATGGGCGTGGACGACCAGGGCGACGAGGTGCTCGAGCCGACCGTGTCGACGTACAACGCGTACGCCGCGGGCCTGCTCGTCGACCACGGCCTCCGGATCGGGCACGAGCCCGACACCCGGGTGATCACCGACGCCGCGCGCTACCAGCTCGGCGCCCGGGCGATCGACCGGTTCACGGGCGAGATCGAGCTGCTGACCGACCACCCCGAGACCGCGATCCAGAACCTGCTGGCACTCGACTCCGCGATGAGCGAGCACCTGGTGACGCCGGAGCGGGTGCTGGTGCACGACGCCGAGGCACGGCGTGGGTTCGAGCGGGCGCGGGACGAGGAGCTGGCCGGCAAGGCCCGCAAGACGTACGTCGACAAGGTCGAGGGCGCCCTGTCCGCCATCACCCGGCGCGCCGAGCTGCTGCAGCTGGTGGCGGCGTACCGGCGGCTGAAGCGCGACCTCGGGCTGATGGACTTCTCCGACCAGATCGAGCTCGGCGCCCGGTTGGCGGCCGAGCGACCCGAGGTGGGCGAGATCGAGGGGGGCAGGTTCAAGGTCGTGCTGCTCGACGAGTACCAGGACACCTCGGTCGCGCAGGCGATCATGCTGTCGCGGCTGTTCGGCCACGGCCACGCGGTCACCGCGGTCGGCGACCCCAACCAGGCGATCTACGGCTGGCGCGGAGCGTCGGTGTCGAACATCCTCAACTTCCCGGAGACGTTCCCGGCGGCGGAGGGGCGCGTGGCGTCGTACCCCCTCACCATCAACCGGCGCTCGGAACGCCGGATCCTCGACGTGGCCAACGAGCTCGCGAACCCGCTCTACGAGGCGCTCGAGCAGCGCGGGGTCGGTGTGGCGCGGCTGCGGGCACCCGCCGACGCGGGGGCGGGCGAGGTCACGGCGCGGGTCTTCGAGACGCAGCGCGAGGAGCTCGCGTGGCTGCCCGGCGCGGTGCGCGAGGTGTGGAACGGGGAGCAGGGCGACTGGGCCCGGATCGGCGTCCTGACCCGCGACAACGCGCACGCCGCCGATGTCTTCGACGCACTGACGGCGGCCGGGATCCCCGTCGAGATCGTGGGTCTGTCCGGACTGCTGCGGCTGCCCGAGATCGCGGAGGTCGTGGCCGTCCTGCGGCTGCTCCACGACGTCACCGACAACGCAGCGATGCTCACCCTGCTCGGCGGCCCACGCTGGGCGATCGGGCCGCGTGACCTGCGCCTCCTGGGGCGGAGGGCAGCCGAGCTCACCGGGCGGCGGGGGCGCGGCGAGCGGTTCGACTCGCTCGGCGACCATCTGGTCGCGATCGCCGACGGCATCGACCCGGCCGAGATCCCGTGTCTCGACGACGCGCTCGCCGACCCGGGGGAGGGCGACTTCTCGGTGGAGGCGCGCGAGCGGTTCGCCCTGCTCCACGGCGAGCTGCGGGTGCTGCGGGCCGCGGTCGGCGAGCCGCTGCTCGACCTGGTCCGGCGGATCATCGACACCACCGGCGTCGACGTCGAGCTGTCGTCGGCGGTCAGCCCGGCGGCGGCTGCGCGTCGCGACAACCTCGACCTCTTCGTGAAGGCCGTCGCGGACTTCCGCGCGGTCGACGGCGACGTGACCCTGCCGGCGCTGCTGGCCTACCTGACCGCTGAGGACGACCAGGGCAACGGGCTCGACGTCGCCACCCCGTCCGAGGCCGACTCGGTGAAGCTGCTGACCGTGCACCGGTCGAAGGGGCTGGAGTGGGACTCGGTCTTCTGCGTGGGCGTGTGCGAGTCCCGGTTCCCGTCGTCGCAGGGACGGCCGCTGTGGACCTCGTCGCCGTCCGTGCTGCCGGCGCCGCTCCGCGGCGATGCCGACGACCTGCCGCAGCTGCGCGGCTTCGACAAGGCCGCGCTCGACGACTACCGCCGGCGGGCCAACGACCACGAAGCGGCGGAGGAGCTGCGACTGGGCTACGTCGCGTTCACCCGGGCCGCGCGCCGGCTGTCGGTCACCTCGTTCCTGTGGGGGCCGCGGCAGCGCCCCTTCGGCCCGTCCGCCTACCAGGAGGTGGTGCGGGAGCTGATGTCCGACTGGGGCGTCGCCCCCGAGCAGTGGTTGGCGAAGCCGGAGAAGGGCGACCCCAACCCGTACGCCGACGAGGACCCCTCCGCTCCCTGGCCGGTCGCGGGCGTGGGCGAGGAGGCCCGACTGCGCCTGGCGGCAGCGGAGCTGGTCCGCGCGGCCGACCCGGACGGGCCCGACCCCGAGCTCGACCTGGTTGCGACTGCGCGCGTCGCCGACTGGGACGCCGAGATCGACCGGCTCCTCGCGGAAGCCCGCCAGGACCGCAGCGGTGAGGTCGTCGTACCCCGGCCGGAGGCGTTGTCCGCCACCGCGCTCGCTCGGCTGCGCGACGACGCCGAGGGCTTCGCAGCCGACCTGGCCCGGCCGATGCCCCGGCAGCCGTCTCCGTCGGCGCGGTTCGGCACCCGCTTCCACGCGTGGGTCGAGGCGCGCTTCGGTCAGCAGGGCCTCTTCGACCCCGATGAGCTCTCCGGTCGCGCCGACGCCGGTATCGAGGACGAGGCCGACCTGAAGGAGCTGATCGCGACCTTCGAGGCGGGCCCGTTCGGGAGCCGGGTGCCGTTCGCCGTCGAGGCGCCGTTCGCCCTGGTGCTCGCGGGCCAGGTCGTCCGCGGCCGGATCGACGCCGTCTACGACGAGGGCGACGATCGCTACCTGGTGGTGGACTGGAAGACCAACGCCCGCCAGACCGCCGACCCGCTCCAGCTCGCGCTCTACCGCCTCGCCTGGGCCGAGCTGCGGGGCGTCCCTGTCGAGCAGGTGCGCGCGGCGTTCTACTACGTCAGGTCAGGTGAGCTGGTCGTGCCCGACGGGCTGCCCGGGCGGGATGAGGTCGAGCGGCTGATCCAGGGGCCAGAACCTGACTGACCCGTCAGTCAGGCCCGCACGACCCTCATCTCCGGCGGCGACGCAAGCGTCTGGCCGACGACGCAGTAGCGCTCGGTGGCCCGGGCGAGGCGCTCGAGGGCGGCGTCGTCGGCGTCGGTGTCGACGGCCAGCGTCACCACGATGTCCTGGACGCCGATCGGCGCGGAGCGGTCGACGCCGAGGGTGCCGCGCGCGTCCCACCAGCCGTCGGCGGCGAGGGCGGCGGAGCGGATCTCGACCCCGATCGCGGTGGCGACGGCACGAAGGGTCACGCCGGCGCAGGCCAGCAGCGCCTCGAGGAGCAGGTCCGCCGAGCACGCGTCCTGCCCGTCGCCGCCCGCGGCGGGATGCAGGCCCGCGCGCACCGGCCCGGCGAAGCCGTCGACGGTGGCCGTGACGCCGAGGTCGCGGTAGTCGCCGCGGGCCGCGGTCGGCGTACGCGCGGACCCGGGGTCGGCCTTGTACTTCTCCTTGACCGGGGCCTGCGCGGCCCGCAACGTCGCAGCGTCCATGGCTCATCATGACGCGCTGGTCAACGGCCTGGGGTGGATGCTTAGGCTCGGCCCGTGGACTTCGCGCACCTCGCCCTCGCCCGCGACCCGCACGACCGGCTCGGCCTGCGCCGTACGGACGACGGCTGGCTCGACGAGCGCTGGGCGGACCCGGGGGGCCGGGTGCTCGTGGTGTCCGGCACCCGGGTCCGGCCGCGCGACGGCGGGCTGGAGTGGCTGCCGACGGCCGACGCGCCGGACGGCGTACGTGTCCTGCTCGGCGACCGCGACGGCACGACCTGGTGGGCGGTCATCGTCGACGCAGCGTTGGCGAAGGCGGAGGAGGGCCAGTGGTTCCCGTTGCGGGGGCTGTTGCCGTTCTTGAGCGGTGACGCCATCAGTACGGCGCCGCTCGTGTTCCACGCGCTCGGCCTGGCGGAGTGGCACTGGGCGACCCGCTTCTGTCCGCGCTGCGGGGGCGGTCTGGTGCCGCGGGCGGCCGGCCACGAGCTGGTCTGCGAGCAGTGCGGCAAGCCGCAGTTCCCGCGTACGGACCCGGCGGTGATCATGCTGGTAGCGGCGGGAGACCCGGGCAGCGACGACGAGCGGTGCCTGCTCGGCCGCGGGCCGCAGTGGCCGGAGGGACGGTTCTCGACGCTGGCCGGCTTCTGCGAGCCGGGGGAGACGCTCGAGGACGCGGTCCGGCGCGAGGTGCTCGAGGAGACCGGGGTGGTCGTCGGCGAGGTGACCTACTTCGGCAACCAGCCGTGGCCGCTGCCCAGCAGCCTGATGCTCGGCTTCCTCGGCCGCGCCGTGACCGAGCAGATCAGCCTCGACGACTCCGAGGTCGTGGAAGCGCGCTGGCTGACCCGCGCCCAGATGCGCGAGGAGGCCGAGGCGGGCACGCTGGTGCTCCCCGGCGGGGTGTCGATCAGTCGCTCACTCGTCGAGCACTGGTACGGCGGACCGCTGCCGGGCAGCTGGTGACCGGTACGGCGACCGGACCGGTCAGCCGACCAGGGCGGCGATCTTGCCCTTGACCTGGGCGACCGACGGGTTGGTGAGCGCCGTACCGTCGTCGAAGACCAGGGTCGGGACCGTCTGGTTGCCGTGGTTGGCGGCCTCGACGATCGCGATGGCTTCCGGGTGCTGCTCGATGTCGACGACCTCGTAGGTGATGCCCTCACGGTCGAGCTGGCCCTTCAGGCGTCGGCAGTAGCCGCACCAGGGGGTCGTGTACATCGTGAACGAGCTCATCGGGAAGTGTCGCCTCCGCGGTCTAGGGTCGCAGGACACGTCGGGGTACCTTCCCGGCCGGTCCGTTCGTACACGCGCAACCTTGATCCCCTGAGGAGTTGTTCCCGATCGTGACGAGTCTCACGTCACAGGCAGAGGCGCTGCTGAGCGCGCTCGACCCCGAGCAGCGCCAGGTCGCCGAGGCGCTGCGCGGGCCGGTGCGGGTCCTGGCCGGCGCCGGCACTGGCAAGACCCGGGCCATCACCCACCGGATCGCCCACGGCGTGCTCACCGGCGTCTACGCGCCGACCGAGGTCCTCGCGGTCACGTTCACGACCCGGGCCGCCGGCGAGCTCCGGCAGCGCCTGCGTCAGCTCGGGGCGCCGGCCGTGCAGGCGCGCACGTTCCACAGCGCGGCGCTCCGGCAGCTGCGCTACTTCTGGCCCCACGTCCACGGCACGGAGCTGCCGACCCTCACCGAGTCCAAGCTGGGGATGCTGGCCGCCGCGACGAGGCGGCTCGGGATCCGGGCCGACCAGGCGTTGCTGCGGGACCTCGCGTCCGAGATCGAGTGGGCCAAGGTGAGCAACGTCGGCCCGGACGACTACCCGCTCATCGCCGCGCGGCACGGCCGCAGCGTGTCCGACCAGCCGCCCGAGACCGTCAGCAAGGTCTTCGCCGGCTACGAGGACGTCAAGCGCGAGCAGCACCGGATGGACATGGAGGACGTGCTGCTCTTCACCGCCGGCGTGCTGGCATCCGACGAGCGGGTCGCGGCCCAGGTGCGGCGGCAGTACAAGTGGTTCGTCGTCGACGAGTTCCAGGACGTCTCGCCCCTCCAGTCGGCACTGCTCGACCTCTGGCTCGGCGGCCGCAACGAGCTCTGCGTGGTGGGCGACCCGGCCCAGACGATCTACTCCTTCGCGGGCGCGGATGCGACGTACCTCCTCGACTTCCCGAAGCGCTACCCCGGCACCACCTCGATCGAGCTGGTCCGCAACTACCGCTCCACGCCCCAGGTTGTCGTCGCCGCCAACACCCTGCTGGCCGGCAGCCCGAGCGCCGGCGTCGAGCTCCGCTCGCAGCAGCCGGCCGGCGCGGCGGTGCGGTTCGGCGGCCATCCCGACGAGGTCGCCGAGGCGTCCTACGTCGCCGACCAGATCGCCGCACTGCAGCGGCGCGGCACCGCGCCCGGGCAGATCGCGGTGCTGTTCCGGATCAACGCCCAGTCCGAGCACTTCGAGGACGCGCTCAGCGACCGCGGCATCCCGTACGTCGTCCGCGGCGCCGCCCGATTCTTCGAGCGGCCGGAGGTGCGCGAGGCCGTCGTCCGGCTGCGCGGGGCGGCACGCTCGGGCGAGACGGCCGACGTGCCCTGGCTCGAGGCGGTGCACGGGGTGCTCGGTGGCATGGGCTGGAGCGCCGAGCCGCCGACCGGCCGCGGCCAGGTGCGGGACCGGTGGGAGTCGTGGCAGGCCCTGGTCACGCAGGCCGACGAGTTCGCGGCCGAGCACGAGGGAGGTGACCTCGTGGCGTTCGTCGAGGACCTCGACCGCCGGGCCGCCGAGCAGCACGCGCCGGCCGCCGACGGCGTGACCCTCGCGACGTTCCACGCAGCCAAGGGCCTGGAGTGGGATGCCGTGTTCTGCACCGGCGTGCAGGACGGCACGGTGCCGATCACCTACGCCGACCGCGACGCGACGGTCGAGGAGGAGCGCCGGCTGCTCTACGTCGGCATGACCCGGGCCCGCACCGACCTCTCTGTCACCTGGGCGGCCGCCCGCAACCCCGGCCAGGCCGCGCGCCGGCAGCCCTCCCGGTTCCTCACGCCGCTGCTGCCCGAGGGTGAGCGGGCGCCGTCCGGTGGCCGCACCCGCAGCAAGGTCGCCCGGTGCCGCGAGTGCAGCCAGCCACTCGGCACCGCCGCGGAGAAGAAGCGGGGGAGGTGCGCCAGCCATCCGGTGCGCTACGACGAGGACCTCTTCGAGCGGCTCAAGGCGTGGCGGCTGGAGCGGGCCCGCGACGACGAGGTGCCGGCGTACGTCGTCTTCACCGACGCCACCCTCGAGCTGATCGCCGAGCACAAGCCGGGCAACGAGACCGCGCTGCGGGCCATCAACGGAGTCGGCCCCAACAAGATCGACAAGTACGGCGAGGACGTGCTCGCGCTGGTCGCAGCCCCGTCCTGAGCGGCCCGTTCGCACCGGTCCAGACCACTCCGAAAGAAAATCTCGAAATAGTCATAAAATGGTTTGCTCATTACATCGAAGCCCGGCTAGCGTATCCCTCACGTACTGACCGACCCGCGCACAAGGGCCCTGACAAAGCCCGCGCCCAACGCACCTGAGGAGGTGGCCACAGTGGAGAACAACATGCGATTCAGCACCGTAGCGCCGGCAATGCCGTCCACGCTCACGCTCCTGTGCGCCACCCCGGCCACCGATCTCCGGACGTACGACGTCCGGAGCGACGTGCGTTTCGGCACGGCGCAGGGTGCTGCCCAGTCCATTTGGGCGAAGCGCGTGCGCGTGACCGCACCGACCACCGGCATGGGACACGTCGGCTTTGCTGCCGGCACTGTCCCGGGTTCTTGGACCTGGAGCCCACCGACCTGATTCCACAAGACTCAGCTCGGCAGCCTCCAGGCCGCGGAACCCGAAACCGGGATCCGCGGCCTTCGTGTTTCTCAGACCAACTTCTGAGCTCACGAAAGCCGTTGACCCGGATCCGATGAAACGACCAACGCGATCAGGTCAGAGACGAGGAGGTGAAAGATGACGACCAGCATTCTCGAGCCGACGCTGAGCAACCTGCACGACGAGGCAGAGCTTGTCGCCGAGCTCGACGCCGACCGACTGCCGTGCCGGGTGAACGACCCGGAGCTGTGGTTCGCGGAGTCCCCCAGCGACGTGGAGTTCGCCAAGACGCTGTGCCAGGACTGCCCCGTCCAGGCGATGTGCCTGACCGGAGCGCTCGAGCGGCGTGAGCCCTGGGGTGTCTGGGGCGGTGAGCTCTTCCTGCAGGGAGTAGTGATCCCCCGCAAGCGGCCCCGCGGCCGGCCCCGCAAGGACGCCACCGCGGCGTAACCGGCATCCACCCTCCGAACCGGAATCAACTCTCAATCCAATGACACAGACTTTGAACTGGAGCAATCAGATGAATCTCATGAACGAAGACCTGGCACGCGCGCATATGCACGCGCGCCTGGGAGAGGCGCAGCAGCTGCGCGAGGCCAAGCTGGCCCGCGCCCGTCGCCTCAGCCGCAAGGCTGAGCGCGCAGCGCAGCAGGCACGCCTCGCCCTTGCTCGCGCTCTCTGACGAGAGGCAGAAACCTCGGAGGACCTCCTCCGGGCCACCTGATCGCGGGTGACAAAGAAGGGGCCGGAGCACGACGTAACCCGTCGGGCTCCGGCCCCGCTGTATTTTTGCCAGCGTGCCGGTGACCTGTGACTTCTGCGGCCGCGTCGCTCCGGGCGACGACGTGCCGCTGACCTGGAGCACCTCGGTCGAGCGGGGCCGGACCCGCCGCTACTGCGAGGACTGCTCGCGCGCGAACCTCCGCTCGATGGAGGGGAAGCTCGACAGCGACTACTGGTGACGGGACGCGCGCCCCCGCGCCGTGAGCGCGACCGGCACGGCCAGCAGGCACAGTACGGCGGTCGCGGCGACTGACGGTCCGAACGAGCCGCCGGCGGCGATGATGCCGACCGCGAGCGACCCGATCCCGGTGCCGGTGTCGAAACCGATGTTCCAGGCCGCGCTCGCCTGGTTGCTGTGCCGCTCCGGGACCGCGGCGAAGGCCGCGACGAGGGTGAGGTTCTGCAGGCCGCCGTAGCTGACGCCGACGAGTGCCATCGCGGCCGGCACCAACAACCCGCGGGGCGCGTCCGGGTCGCCGATGGCCCACGCGATCACGCCGAGGGCGACGGTCGCCAGCAGGAGCAGCGGCGCGAGGAACGGCCGTACGCCGTACCGGTCGGCCGGTGCGCCGAAGCACCATCGGCTGACCGCCGCCGCCCCGGTGAGCGCCAGCAGGCTGACGAGGGACGTCGTGGGATCGATGCCGAACTGCGGGGTGAACGTGATGAGGGCGCCGCCCGCCGTGGTGATCACCATCAGGACGACGATCGCGCTGACCAGGGGTCGCGGGATGCCGCGGGCGCCCCATGCCGGCTGCGCGTGGGGGACCGGGTCCGCTGCGGCGCGGTCGAGCAGCCGCCCCAGCCGTGCGGCGGGGACGATCGCCGCCAGCGGACAGGCCGCGGCGAGCAGGACGGGCGTGAAGCCGACGTGCTCGGCGAGCCAGGGGCTCAGCGGCACGAGCGCGAGCTGGGGCGCCGCGATCGCCAGGCCGTAGGCACCGACGGCGCGGCCCCGCGACGCCGGCGCGACCAGCTGGGCCACGGCGGCGGCGCCGCAGACGGTGAGGACCCCGAAGCCGACCCCGCGCACGGCCGAGAGCGCCAGCACGACCGTCAGGTCGTTGCTCAGCGGATGGAGGAGGGCGGGCGCGCCGAGCAGACCCAGGCCGACGACGAGGGTCGTGCGCCAGCCGATGCGGCGCAGGGCGGCGGGCACGACGGTCTGCGTCATCACGGTGACGAGCATCAGTACGGCGTTGACGGTGCCGACGCCCGCAGCGCCGGCGCCGCCCTGAGCGGCCCAGAGCGGCGCGGTCGGCAGCAGGATCCCGAACCCGGCGAAACCGAGGCCGGTCATCGTGAGCAGCAGCCGGAAGCCGGGCGCGGTCCACACCTCGGGGGAGGCGGGCGCCGTCCTCGGCCTGGTCAGCAGCTCAGCAGTCACGACGAAACGGTATACCAAAGTGGCATGCCGTCATGAATCGGCGGCGGGAGGATTCAGGCGTCCCAGGAGTGGCTGTAGCCCAGTGTCAGATGGCCCTCGACGAGGGCGTCCACCCGCTCGGCGTCGCGGTCGGCGATGGCGTCGTAGAGCGCCTCGTGCTCGCGCGCGATGCCGACCAGGTCGTCGTGCTGGGCCAGCAGCCACCGCATCCGGCTGCGGATGGTGCGCTGGAGCTCGTTGAGCAGCTCGTTGGCCGCCATCGCGGTGACCACCTCGTGGAAGTCGGCAGCGGCGCGGCGCGCGGCGACGGCGTCGCAGGCCCGGGCGGCGCGGAGCTCGGCGTCCACGGTGCCACGGAGCAGCTGGAGGCCCTCGCGGGTCCGACGTTCGACGGCGAGCCGGAACGCGAGCCGCTCGAACGCGGCCCGCACCTCGTGCAGGTCGGCGACGTCGGCCGCGGTGAACTCCCGGACGATCGCCCAGCTGCGTGGCCGTGGGGTCACCAGACCCTCGGTGACGAGCTGCCGGAGGGCGTCGCGGACCGGGATCCGACTCACGCCGAGCTCGCCGGCGAGCTCCCGCTCGACGAGCCGGCTGCCCGGTGCGCGGAGGCCGTCGAGGATCTCGTCCCGGAGCTGCCGGGTGACGCGCTCCGACTCGGAGGCGAAGCCCTGCGGTTCGGTCATGCTGCCTCCCGGGACCTGGATCGGCCGATTCGGTATACCAGCATCGCACGTCATCGTCGTTGGAGACTCAGGGCAGGTCGAACAACAGGTCCCAGGCGCAGCCGCAGTGTGGGTGCCGCAGCCAGCGCACCACTCGCGGGGCGTCCGTGGGACCGAGGTCGACCGTGGTCGACCAGGTGCTCGGCTCGTCGCCCTCGAGGTAGCGGCAGAGGTCGCGGACCGCCCAGGCCAGGGCGAGCCGGTCGAGCACCGGGTCCGTCGGCTCGGTGCCGTCCGCCGCGCGCGCGGCCTGCTCCACCAGGAACGGCCGCCGCGGGTCCAGCTCGGCCTCGTGCGCGTCGACGCAGCGCAGGCAGGCGGTGCGCCCCGGCTCGACGAAGGGGCCGACCCGGCGACCCTCCGCTCCGCCACTCACCAGGAGGTGGGGCGCGCCCGACCGGACCAGGGGGTCGATGCTCTCCCGGACGCTCGGCCCGGTGGTCACGACCAGCCACACCGACGGGGAGGTGTCATCCACCGTGACGCCGGCCGGCCCCAGCAGGTCGGCCAGGATCGCTCGCGCGGGTCCGGGGCAGCGGAGACCGATCCGGTGACCGGCGCGAGCGGCGAGACGCCGTACGCCGTCGGCGCCGAACTGGGCCTGCGTGGCCACCACCTCGGGCTGGGCCGGACCGGTCGCCGCGGGGAACGCCAGTCCCGCCGCCACCAGGGTGTCGAGGGCCCGCGCCGCGACGGGCGTCAGGTCACCCGGGGCCCGGCCTTCGCGGAGGGCGTCGAGCAGAGCCCTCACCTCAGGCGCGTCGGGCACCCGCGCTGCGAGTGGCGGGTCCAGCCCGACCTGGAGGGTGCCCGCGTCGCGTCGTACCACCGCCACGCCGGGCCGCAGCAGCAGCTCGACCGCCGGGGCGGGAGACGTCGATACGGGCGACATGCGAGGAGGCTGGCACGGATGTGCCACTGGCGGCGCCGGCTATCCACAGGCCCCGGACGTGGCTGCGGGCGGCGCCACCGTGAGGTGGGCCGCCCGCTGCGGTTGTCTGAGGTGTGCTCAGGCCTTGCCGAGGATGCGGTTCAGGTTGGTCGAACACACGGGGCAAACGGCCTTGGCCATCCGCGTGCCCTTGTCGTTGACCTTGACCTCACCGGTCGCCTCGCGCTTCTCCTTGCACTTCACGCAGTAGAACTCACCGCTCCAGGTCTCCGCCATGACGGCCTCCTTGTTCTCGTTCATCTTCGGTCGTCGCGACGGGAGGGTCAGGGGAAGCCCGCCGGGGTCCGCGGCATGCGACCGTGAAACCTCCCTGACCCTACGGCACGCCCCGCAGCAGTCGCAGTAGCGTGCCCGGTATGTCTGAAATCAGTACCTTGAGCCATCTGCGGCTCGAGCGGCCCGCTCCCGGGGTCGCGATGCTCGTCCTGGACCTTCCCGAGATGCGCAACGCGATGAGCGACGAGATGACCGAGTCCTGGGTCCGGGCCGTGGACCAGCTGGCCGGAGACACCTCCGTGCGGGCCGTCGTGGTGACCGGCGAGGGGACCGCTTTCTGCTCGGGCGGCAACACGTCGTGGATCGCCGGTGAGCCGGACGCCACGGTCGACCGGCTGCGGTCGCGGATGCTCCCGTTCTATCGCGCCTGGCTGTCGATCCGCCGGCTCGAGGTACCGACCATCGCGGCGATCAACGGGCCCGCGATCGGAGCCGGGCTGGCGATGGCGCTGGCCTGCGACATCCGGTACGCCGCGCGCGGTGCCCGGATGGGGGTGCCCTTCGTGCGCCTCGGGCTGCACCCGGGGATGGCGACGACGTACCTGCTCCCGGAAGTCGTCGGGCCCGCGGTCGCGCGCGACCTGCTGCTCACCGGCCGCTTGGTCGACGCCGACGAGGCGCTCGGACTCGGGCTGGTGTCGCGGGTGCTCGACCCGGACGGCTTCCGCGACCTGGTCGTCGCGACGGCCGCGGAGATCGCAGCGACTGCGCCGATCGCGACCAAGCTGACCAAGCTCGCGCTGCTGCGCGGGCACGCGAGCCTCGAGTCGTGCCTGGAGTGGGAGGCGCTCGCGCAGCCGGTCACGCTGGCGACGGCCGACCTGCAGGAGGGCATCCGGGCCGCGCAGGAGAAGCGGGCGCCGGCGTTCGAGGGGCGCTGACCGCGCCACCTCGCCGTGACATGAGGAGACCCCCGGTTCGCGTCGCGCCGCTTGCCTTCCCCTTGCGAACGGCGGTGGCGACCCGGGGGCCCCATCTGCCGGCAACGCTAGGGAGCCGGGGATGCCCGGTCAATCCACCGACCCCCACACCTGTGGACAACGCTGTGGATGAACCTGTGGATGGAGGCGAACGCCCGTGGAGAGCCGTGGGAGAGGGAGGGTTGGCCTGTGGATGAGCTGGGGAAAGGACACCGCTCGCGGGCGCCGTACGAGCGGGTGACCAGCAACGATGTCGTCCACTGCTCCTCCACCGGCTGTGGACAAAACATTTCTTCGGCTGATTTTCCCGGGCGGGGCCGGACTGAGAAGGTGACCGGATGAGCGCTGCAGGCGACCCGTACGACGGCAGCCCGGTCGCCGCGCTGCGCCGGATCGCGTTCCTGCTCGAGCGGGGGCGCGCCGACACCTTCAAGGTGCAGGCCTACCGCAAGGCGGCCGCCGCGATCCTGCCGCTCCCGGACGACGAGGTGGCCCGCCGCGCCGACGACGGCACCCTGACCGACCTGCCCGGCGTCGGGAGCAGCACGGCGCGCGTGATCGCCGATGCCGTCCAGGGGCGGATGCCGGCCAGGCTGGCCGAGGCCGAGGAGCAGTACGGCGCGCTCCCGGCAACGGGCGGCGAGAAGCTCCGGGCCGCCCTGCGGGGCGACCTCCACTCCCACTCCGACTGGTCCGACGGCGGCTCGCCCATCGAGGAGATGGCGATGACGGCGATGGAGCTCGGTCACGACTACCTCGTGCTCACCGACCACTCGCCGCGCCTCACGATCGCGCGCGGGCTGAGCGCCGAGCGCCTCGCGCGCCAGCTCGAGGTGGTCGACGCGGTCAACACGCACCTGGCGGCGCTCTCCGGGGCAGATCCGTCTGGCCAGTTCAGGCTGCTCAAGGGCATCGAGGTCGACATCCTCGACGACGGCGGGCTCGACCAGACCGAGGAGATGCTGAGCCAGCTGGACGTGCGCGTCGCGAGCGTCCACTCGAAGCTGAAGATGGACCCCGAGCCGATGACCAGGCGGATGGTCGCGGCGATCCGCAACCCGTGGATGAACGTCCTCGGCCACTGCACCGGCCGGCTGGTCACCGGCAACCGCGGCATCCGCCCCCAGTCGCGCTTCGACGCCCGGGCGGTCTTCGAGGCGTGCGCCGAGCACGGCGTGGCGGTCGAGATCAACTCACGCCCCGAGCGCCGGGACCCGCCGACCGAGCTGCTGGAGCTCGCGCGCGACATCGGCTGCCTCTTCTCGATCGACAGCGATGCCCACGCGCCCGGCCAGCTCGACTTCCTGGTGCTGGGCTGTGAGCGGGCCGAAGCCGTCGGGATCGAACCGGACCGGATCGTCAACACCTGGCCCGTCGAGAAGTTGCTGAGCTGGGCGGGCGGTAACGTCAGTACATGAGCGAGCCGACGCCGCAGGTCGAGGTGCGCCGCTCGGGGCGGCGGCGCCGGACCGTGTCGGCGTACGTCGAGGACGACCGGATCGTCGTCCTCGTGCCCGACAACCTGTCGAAGGCCGAGGAGCGCGACTGGGTCCGCAAGATGGTGGCGCGGCTCCAGCGGCGCGAGCAGCGCAGCCGTCGTACCGACGAGGACCTGATGCGGCGCGCGTGCGAGCTCAACGACCGCTACCTCGGTGGGATCGCCGAGCCGCAGTCGGTGAAGTGGGTCGCCAACCAGCGGTCACGCTGGGGGTCGTGCACGCCGGGGGACCGCGCCATCCGGCTCAGTGAGCGGCTGCAGAAGATGCCCGACTGGGTCGTCGACTACGTGCTGATGCACGAGCTCGCGCACCTTCTCGAGCCCGGACACAGCGATGCGTTCTGGGGCTGGGTCGGGCACTACCCGCACACCGAGAAGGCCAAGGGCTACCTGCTCGGCTGGTCGGAGGCGGCGCGGCTCGACCCGCCGCCCGGCACGGACGCGGCGATGCCCGGCGACGCCGACTGAGATGCAGGCTCCTCAGTCGACGAGCGAGCGTGCGATCCCGACCAGGTCGACCATGCCGGGCTCCAGCTCGGGGAGCGCATCGACCGGCCACCAGCGAACGTCCAGCGACTCGTCGCTGACGACCTCGCGCGCGGTCGGCGGCGCGATCGCGACGTAGCGGACGTCGAGGTGCCGGACCTCTCCACGCGGGTCGCAGAACGGCACCGGGTGGACGTCGAGCTGGGCAGGCGCCGCCACCAGCCGCAGGTCGGCGATCCCGGACTCCTCGCGGGCCTCGCGGGCCGCGACCTCTGCGAGGGTCGGGTCGCCGGGCTCGGCATGACCGCCGAACGCGAACCAGCGCCGCGCCTTCCTGTGCAGGTTGAGCAGCACCCGCTCGCCGGCGCTGTCGATGACCAGCGCGCCCGCGGTGATGTGGTCGGGGTACGACGAGCGCCACATGCCGTCGCCCACGCCCTCCAGGTGCGCGACGAACCGGGCTCGCAGCGCCTCCTGTGCTGCGTCGGGCGCGCTCCAGTCGCGCAGCGTCGCCAGCGCGTCAGCGTGGAGCGTCACTCGCCGTCGGGGGAGTCGGGGCCGTCGGGAGCGTCGGTGGCGCCGGCGTCGGGAGAGCCGCCCTCGCTCTCGAGCAGCTTGCGCAGCTCTGCGTCGAACGCGTCCTCGGTGAGGTCCGCCGGCGGGGTGGCGTCGGCGCGGAAGGACAGCGGGTCGTCGAGGTCGGCCGCGGTCGGCAGCAGGTCCGGGTGCATCCACACGCCGTCGCGCGCCTCCGCGCCCGACCGGGTCCGCAGGCCGCCCCACAGGGTGGAGGCGTCCCGCAGCCGGCGGGGCCGCAGCTCCAGACCCACGAGCGCGGCGAACGTCTGCTCGGCCGGACCACCGGCGGCGCGCCGGCGTCGTACGGCCTCGCGGAGCTTGGCCGCCGTCGGCATCCGCTCCTCCGTCGCCTGCCCGACGACCTCGTCGACCCAGCCCTCGACCAGTGCCAGCGCGATCTCGAGCCGGCCCAGCGCGGACTCCTGCTGGGGCGAGACCGGCGGCTCGAACAGGCCGCCCTCGAGGAGCCCCTGCATCGACTCGGGGTCCATCGGGTTGATGCTGCCCATCTGCTCCTGGATGCGCTCCTGCATCTGCTGCACGTTGAGCTCGAGGCCCTGCGCGTAGTCGGTCACCGCACCCAGCAGGTGCTCCCGCAGCCACGGCACGTGCCCGAAGAGACGCTGGTGCGCGGCCTCGCGCAGCGCGAGATAGAGGAGTACGTCGTCCTCGGACACGTCGAGCCCCTCGGCGAACTCCCGGACGTTGCTCATCACCAGCGCGGCCTTGCCGGGCGCGCCGAGGGGGAGCCCGATGTCGGAGGCGGTGAGCACCTCGCCGGCCAGGCCGCCGAGGCCCTGCCCGATCTGCGACGCGAGCATCCCGCCCATGGCCTGGCCGATGATGCCGAGCAGCGGGCCCGCCGACGCCTGCATCTCCTGCGGCAGGGCGCTGCCGATGCCGCTGACCGACTTGGCGGCGACCGGCTCGATGAGCACCTTCCACACCGGGCGCGTCTCGACGACCCAGTCCGCGCGGCTCCACGCCGCGGTCGAGGTCACGCCGGAGGGGAACTCGGTGGCCACGTCGAGCCAGTGGTCGGCGAGCTGCACGGAGTCGGCGACCCGGTCGTGGTCGCGCTGGCCGGGGGAGGGATCCGGCTGTTGCGCGACCGACGACCGGGCCAGGTCGTCGACGACCTTCCAGTTCAGGGGACCTTCGTGCGGCTCCATCATCGCCTTGAACTGGCTGATGATCTGGTTGAAGTCCATCCCGCCGGCGCCGCCGATGCCGGCCATGCCGCTGAGCGGGCCTCCGGGGGCGAAGAACTGCTCGAACGGCGTGCCCTTGAACGGGTTCGGCTGCTCAGGGTCGGGGTCGTTGGCCATGCCCCCAAAGTACTCTGCCGGTGTGAGCAATTCCGTCCGCCTGGTCGCGATCCAGGACACACCCCTGTCCGTCGACGACGTGCTGAAGAGCCTCGACGACGAGGCGTCGGGTGGGCTGGTGGTGTTCGTCGGGCGGGTCCGCGACCACGACCACGGGAAGGGCGTGACCGGCTTGTCCTACTCCGCCCACCCGTCGGCGCTCGACCGGCTGCACGAGGTGTGCGCCCGGGTCGCGGAGGAGTACGACGTCACCGGGGTCGCCGCCGTGCACCGGGTCGGGGACCTCGCGATCGGCGACCTCGCGGTCGTGGTCGCGACGACCGCCGGCCACCGCGGCAGCTCCTTCGAGGCGAGCCGGGCGCTCATCGACACCCTCAAGGCCGAGGTGCCGATCTGGAAGCACCAGATCTTCACCGACGGCACCGAAGAGTGGGTCGGCGCGCCGTAACGGAGCCGCCGCGGCGTCGACGTACTCTCGGCTGGTGGAGATCCTCTTCTGGCTGGTACCGGCCGGCGTCGTCACGCTCGTGACGATGCTGTGGGTCGGCTGGTGGGGGCGCGAGGGCCGCGGCGAGGTCGACCGCGAGACCGCCGCACGCCGGCTGGGGGAGGCCCTGGGCCGGGAGCGGAAGGTGCGCCCCGGCTACGCCGTGGACCGCCGTACGCCGGACCGCAGCACCGGTGTCGCGCTGCGCCCGTCGAAGATGCGGCCCACCGTCATCCCGTCGGTCGGGGAGCCGACGGAGCCCTCGGCCGGTCGCGACCGGCGCGCCTCCTAAAGGCTGCTCCGGGCGGCCCGGGGTCCGACCTTGGGACTCGGTCCCGTTGGCCTTGGCGCTGGGTGAGAAGGTAACGCCATGACCCAGCGCTGGATCGCGTTCGCCTTCGCAGCGCCGCTGACGCTCCTCCTGCTCCTCATGGCGGCGTTGGTTCCGCTGCCGTACTCCGTCTACAGCCCTGGCCCGACGTTCGACGTGCTGGCGAAGGACGGCAACGAGGCGGAGATCATCCAGGTCGACGGTCACGAGACGTTCCGCGACGACGGCGAGATCCGGTTCACCACCGTCCAGACGTCCCCGCGCGGGAAGAAGCTGCCGCTCCTCGCGGCGCTCGGTGACTGGCTCGACAGCGACAAGGCCGTTGTCCCGTACGAGATCGCGCACCCGAAGAACCAGACCGCCGAGGACGAGAAGATCCAGGGCGAGATCTCGATGATCGGCTCGCAGGACAACGCGATCGCGGCGGCGATGCGGGAGCTGGGCTACGAGGTCCCGGCGGTCATCCAGGTGGCCCACGTCGACGAGGGCACCCCCGCGTTCAAGAAGCTCCGGGTCCGCGACAAGATCCTCGAGGTCGACGGCGTCAAGCTCAAGGACGGCCAACAGCTCGTCGACGCGGTCCAGGAGCACGGGCCCGGCGACCCGGTCGTCCTGAGCATCGAGCGCGGCCGGCGGGAGCGGCTCACGGTCGAGATCGAGCCCAGGAAGGATCCCGAGGACGGCCGGATGCGGATCGGCATCATCCCCGGGGTCGGCTACGACTTCCCGTTCGACGTCTCGATCAAGGTGGACTCCGGGATCGGCGGACCGAGCGCCGGCCTGATGTTCGCCCTCGCGATCTACGACACCCTCACGCCCGGCTCACTGACCGACGGCGAGGTCATCGCCGGCACCGGCGAGCTCTTCGAGGACGGCATCGTCGGTCCGATCGGCGGGATCGAGCAGAAGATCGCCGCTGCCGAGGATGACGCGGCCGAGCTGTTCTTCGTGCCTGAGGCCAACTGCTCCGACGTGGCGGACCTCGACCCGGACCTGACCATGGTCAAGGCCACGGACATGCACCAGGCGCTCGGGGCTCTCGAGGACTGGGCCGACGACCGCGACGCCGACCTGCCGAGCTGCTGAACGGGGCGACGATGGACTTCGAGCTCGAGATCGACCCGGCCCTGGCGGCCGCCGTACTGGAGATCGAGAAGCACCAGGCCGGCACCGGCTGGGACCAGCCGGCGCGGCTCTACGCCCTCGTCGACACTGCCGACCTGGTCGCGCACGAGCCGGCCCTGGCCGCGATGCTGGGCCTCGACGAGCCGCGCGAGCGCGGGTCGCTGACGCCGATCGAGCAGGAGGAGCTGTCCGCCGACCAGGAGCTGGAGGAGCTGCTCCCGACGATCAGCTGGCCGGCCTCGGTGGTCGGCTGCGCGGCCGTCGTCGAGCGGCTGGTGCTGCCGCCGGCCGCGGACGGCCAGATCCCGGACGACCCGGCGGAGGCGGCGGAGTTCGCCCGCGAGCACCCCGACCGGCAGGAGGTCCGGATCGTGGCGGGCGTGACCCGGCACGAGGCGTCGTACTGCGCCGTACGACTGCGGGCCCATGACGACGACGCGTCGGTCATGGGGGGAGCGGAGCTGGTTCCCAGCCTGCTCACCCTGCTGCGCGCCACACTGGACGACGAGTCTGAGGAATCAGAGGAGACACCGTGAGTGATCTGTTCGACGACGAGCCTGGAAACGTCGACACCCGGCGGTCGGGCGGGCGCGCCCGCGCACTGGTGATCACCGGTGTCGTGCTGGTGGTGGCGTTCTTCCTGCTGACGACGTTCGCGTCGATCTACACCGACCGGCTCTGGTACTCCGAGGTCGGCTACAGCCAGGTCTTCAACACGATGCTGTGGACCCGGATCGGCCTGTTCCTCGTGTTCGGCGTGTTCATGGGCGCGTCCGTCGCGGTCAACATGTACCTCGCCTACCGGTTCCGGCCGCTGTTCCGGATCCCGGGTGGCGACGGCAGCGTCGACCGCTACCGCGACGCGGTCACCCCGATCCGCACCTGGCTGCTCGCCGGCGTGGCGACCGTGGTCGGCCTGTTCGCCGGTACGTCGGCCATCGGCCACTGGCGCTCCTACCTGCTGTGGCGGCACGCGCAGCCGTTCGAGCAGACGGACCCGTACTTCGACAAGGACATCAGCTTCTACGTCTTCAGCCTGCCGTGGTGGCACTACGTCGTCGACTTCGTGATGGCCGCCGCGATCGTCGCGGTGCTCGCCACCGCCGTCGTCCACTACCTGTACGGCGGCATCCGGCTGCAGGTGCAGCACGACCGCCTGTCGGGCGCGGCGCAGGTGCAGTTCTCCGTGCTGCTCGGCATCTTCGTGCTCGCCAAGGGAGTCGACTACTACCTCGACCGGTTCGACCTGGTGACGAACGACAACAACCTCTTCACCGGGATGAACTACACCGGCGAGAACGCGCTGCTGCCGGCCCGCAACATCTTGATGGGCGTCGCCCTGATCTGTGCGCTGCTCTTCTTCCTCAACGTGTGGCGCCGTACCTGGCAGCTGCCGACGGTCGGACTCGCCCTGCTCGTCCTCTCCGCCATCCTGCTCGGCATGATCTGGCCGGCGATCGTCCAGAACTTCCAGGTCAAGCCGACCGAGGCGGACAAGGAGGCGCCGTACATCCAGAAGAACATCGATGCCACCCGCGACGCCTACGACATCGCCTACGTGGATGGTGAGCCCTACACCGGGATCCCGGTCGACGCACCGGACGAGGGCACGTCGACCGCCGAGCGGACCCGGCTGTTGCGGGCGCTCGACGCACAGCTGCTGCAGGTGCCGGTCGTCGACCCGAAGCAGGTGCGCGAGACGTTCGAGCAGCGCCAACAGGCGTTCGCCTACTACTCGGTCGCCCCGGTCCTCGACGTCGACCGCTACGAGATCGACGGTGAGGACACCCCGTTGGTGCTGGGCGTCCGCGAGCTCGACCAGGAGGGCATCAACCCCGACGACCGCAACTGGTCGAACCTGCACACCGTCTACACCCACGGCGAGGGCATCATCGCTGCCTACGCCAACCGGATCTCCAGCAACGACGCCAACGGCAAGATGGTGTGGGCCGAGGGCATCGAGAGCGACAACGCGCTGTCGGAGATCGAGGAGTTCGAGGAGCGCATCTACTACGGCGAGCAGAGCCCGTCGTACTCCATCGTCGGCAAGGCCGAGGAGGACGACCCCGACGTCGAGCTCGGCCTGACCCTTCCGGCCGACGCGGTCTCGGAGGAGGAGGCCGAGGAGGAGGAGACGACGTACGACGGCGAGGGCGGCGTCGAGATCGGCAGCACCCTCCGGCAGCTGATGTACGCCGTGAAGTTCGGCGAGCCGAATTTCCTGCTGTCCGGACGGGTCAACGGCAACTCCCAGGTCCTCTACAACCGTGAGCCCGTGGCGCGCGTCGAGAAGGTCGCGCCGTGGCTCACCGTCGACAGCGACCCCTACCCGGCCGTCGTCGACGGGAAGATCCAGTGGATCATCGACGGCTACACGACGACGGACCGCTACCCCAACGCCCAGCGCGAGTCGTTCGACTCGATGATCGACGACTCGCTGCAGCAGGACACCGGCCTGCAGACGATCCCGACCGACGAGATCAACTACATGCGGTCGGCGGTCAAGGCGACGGTCGACGCGTACGACGGCACGGTCACCCTCTACGCCTGGGACGAGGAGGACCCGATCCTCAAGACCTGGATGAGCGCCTTCCCGGACACCGTTCAGCCGAAGTCCGAGATCCCGACCGCGCTGATGGAGCACCTTCGCTACCCCGAGGACCTGTTCAAGGTGCAGCGCTACCAGCTGGCCCGGTACCACGTGACCAACGCGGACGACTTCTACCAAGGCAGCGACCGGTGGGAGGTCCCGGCCGACCCGGTGTCGACGAGCAGCAAGCAGCCGCCGTACCGCGTCTTCGCGAACAACGGCTCTGGCGATAGCCAGTGGTCGCTCACGTCGGTCTTCGTGCCGCGCGGCAAGCAGAACCTGGCGTCGTACGTCTCGCTCGACTCCGACGCGACGACGTCGAACGGCGAGCTCAACCCGGACTTCGGGAAGCTCAAGCTGCTCGAGCTCTCCGACCCCAACGCACCGGGTCCCGGCACGATCTACAACGAGATGAGCCAGAACGACGAGGTCCTGGAGTCGCTGCAGGAGTTCCGGGTCTCGGGCTCGACGCCGCCGGTCTTCGGCAACCTGTTGACCCTGCCGGTGTCCGACGGGCTGATCTACATCCAGCCGGTGTACGCCGTGAAGGCGCAGGGTGAGTCGAGCTTCCCGATCCTTCAGTACGTCATCACGTCGTACGCCGGCAGCGTCGGCATCGGCGAGAACCTCGCGGCGTCGCTCGCCGACTCGCTCTCCCTCGCTGCGGACACCGGCACCGATCCGCCGGACGGCAACGGCGACGGCCAGGGCAACAACAACGGTGGTCCGGACGGCCCGAAGCAGAGCATCGACGACCAGATCGCCGAGCAGCTGCGGCTGGCCGACGAGGCTTTCCAGGATGCCGACGCCGCCCAGCGGGCGGGTGACACGGCCGAGTGGGCAGCGCAGATCGAGAAGGCCGAGCGCCACTTCGGCAACGCACTCGCGCTGATCGAGGAACGGGATGCGGAAGCAGCTCCCGACGACGAGCCGACGGACGAGTCGACCGCCTCACCCACCGACGAGGCCACCCCCGAGGAGGAGTGACCCGGATCGCTCCCTACCGATTTGGAGTGCTTTCGCCCCATGCCGTAACGTTGGGTTCACCGACGCGGGGTGGAGCAGCTCGGTAGCTCGCTGGGCTCATAACCCAGAGGTCGCAGGTTCAAATCCTGCCCCCGCTACAAAGAGAAACACCAGGTCAGAGGCGGTTTTCGGAGAGATCCGGGAGCCGCCTCTGATCCATTTCAGACAGACTTGGCAGCAACTTGGCAGCAGAGGTCGCCACGAGTTCAGGCGTGGATCGGTGCGGATCTCCGTGGACGGCCGGGGATTTCTGCCCCACGGGGTCCTCCGCGTTTTGCCGATCACCCGGTCCAGGGCGAGGGCGTCCAGCCGCGCCATGTGATCAGTGGTCGGGCTGAGTGGTCGGGTCTCGCGGGCAGGACGCTCCAGAGGTCGGTCGCGGCGAACACGACGTCTGGTCAGCCGCGGATGAGATAGCCGACGTAGTCGCCGGTCACGTCCATGAGCAGCTTGCGGCCGGGTGGTCGATGTCGAGGAGCATCGCGTCGTCGCCGCACACGACGCGGGTGGCCGACACAATCGCGTCGTCGTCGAAGGCCGCCTCGTCCACGGCGGCGTACCCCGGTCGGCCCTCGCCGCCAACGTACGCAGTCCTGGAAAACCCGATCCGTGGACGAGTCTCGTGATCGGCCACCGGCGAGATCTGTCGTCGAAAGCGGTGAGCGCAACGCTTCGGCGCCCATCTTGGCGATCTGGACGAGATCAGCTCACCGGTGTCCGATCCTGTCCGTGCGCCGTTGCCTATCTCTAAGGAACGCGCGACTGCCGTCGCGGACGAGAGGAGCCGACATGGAAGCATTGCTGTTGAGGGTTCCGGAGGCTGCCGCCCGACTTGGCGTGAGCCGAGCGAAGCTCTATGAGCTCATCGCTTCGGGCGCGCTGCCGGCGGTCAAGATTGACGGGTGCCGAAGGGTGAGGACGGACGACCTTCGCGCGTACGTCGAAGGGCTGGCGCCGAGTCAGTGACGGGCTCGAGTGGTTTCGTCAAGCCACGCCGCTGTCGGAGCGATCGGTGCAACCGCCTTTCGGATGGCACCGTGAGCTCGCAATGGGGAACTACGCGGCGGGATCCCGCAGTCCGCGGCCCGACGGCCCGTTGTACGCCGATCTCAGTCCATCCGCCCGGTCTCTCGGGCCCACCGCTCGATGTCGACGGACTCCCAGACCGGTCCGGCCGCCAGGCGGGCGACGGGACGCGGAAAGTCCTCGCGCTGGGCCAACTGGCCCACCCGCGGCCGGCTGACGCCGAGAAACTCGGCGACCTCCGCGGTGCCCATCAGGTGGTGCGTCACGGCGAGAACCCTATGGGGTTGACATCGCGAAGGGCCAGCGAGAGACTCGCCAGGAAGGCCCTTCAAGATGTGAAGGGCGGCCCCGGCTGGTGCGC
Organism: Nocardioides immobilis; assembly: GCF_003515065.1. Lineage (GTDB taxonomy): Bacteria > Actinomycetota > Actinomycetes > Propionibacteriales > Nocardioidaceae > Nocardioides > Nocardioides immobilis. The sequence goes on along the minus strand of NZ_QXGH01000009.1, from coordinate 173,130 downwards.
GAACACCGGCCGGGACCTAGGACCGAGTGCACTGGAGGCACCCAGACCATGCGCCCATCTTCCACGCCGCGACCCCCCGCGATCCAGGCGACCCCGACATACTCCCGCTCGCCGTCCTCGATCAGGGAGTACCGCAGGCCGCGCAATCACCTCTTCCCACTCGAGGACTACCGCGCGGCGATCGCATCCGGCGGGACAGTTCGGTCCTACTGCGGAATCCTCGAGAATGTCCTAGGAGGCGATCCGGACGGAGTCGAGGAGGCCAGCGAAGCGAGTTCCGATGACTGCGCGACCTGTGTTGACCTCTGGCACGGTCGCAAGTGGGTGCGGCTGTGAACGGCGACCGCGCCGGTGATCGGCATCGCGTGCGCCAGCGGAACCGTGCACTGTGCTGCGACTGCGGAGAAGTCAGAACGGTGGCGCAGTCGTATCGCGGAAAGAAGCCCGCTGACGCCCGGACAACGGAGGCGGACGCGCCTCCGTGGTGCGCCTGGCTGCGGTGTGCGCACTGCGGCGCTGTCACCCTGCACGCCGTGATCGCCGATTGCCGGTCTCAGCGGTGGGGGAGCGAGGGGTGCGACAGGGAACGCCATAACCGCGTCACGGATCAGCTCCGGCGACGGGTTGAACGTCGACTCATCGCGCTCGCCGCCGACGGCGTCGCCGTCGTGCGCACGACATCTACCCATGACATGTACGTCGACGACGCAACCGTCGAGGTCCTCCAGTACGACGACGGACGCGGAATCCAGATCCGCATCTGCTCCACAGCCACCCCAGAGCAGCTGCTCCATGGGCTCGAGGCTGCAGAAGACGTCGTCGACGAACCAACGAGGCTCGGTGACTGGAAGAACACGGCCGTTGGCCGGTGGCGCGGGCTCTCACTACGGACCTGAACTAGGAACTGGTGGCCACGCGCATCGGCGGCGATGTGACGCAGGCGAACGCGAGCGAAGGCGCCGCGGCCGGACAAGTCTCAGTCGGCGAGCCGGAGATCTTCGCGCTCCTCCGGCGGCCCGGTCAGCGCGTTTCGGCCCGACGAGCCTGACCGGTCAGGAGTCCGGCTCGAAGCACGATCGCGTACGTGGGCGAGTTTGAGCGCAGCCGGGGTGCCGCTTTCGGCCGCCTCGACAAGACCTTCTAGATACTCGAAGTACATTGCCTGCACCTCGTGGGCACAGAAGTCGGTCTCGAACCTGTGGTAGATCGCGTGGTAGGACCTACCCATTTCGGTGGGACGCGCGGACCTGCGGAGCGCGCGTCAGGAGTCAGAGGCGGGAGTACGTCGCGTTCACGCTCGCGCAGGTGTACCACCACCCGGTGAGCGACTAAGGCGCTACGGAAGTGTGACGAACTGACTCAGGAACTCGCGAGCCGGGCCGGTGTCGATCCGGACGTAGAACCCGTACGACTGGCAGAGGCTACCGGTTGCAGATGCCTGTGCCTGTACAGCGACGAACTCGCCCACGACGGTCTCCCCGTGGAATATCGGCCCGCCGGAGTCTCCGAAGCAGCCGCCTCCGCCGCCTTGGGCGTCGTTGGGGTTGGTCCGGACGAAGATCAAGGTGTCCGTCAGCTTCATCAGGGGAACCGTGGTGGTCCGACGCTTGCCGTCGAAAAGCAGTTCCTTGCCCAGCGGTGGTTCGATGTCCCGGTCGGACCCGTAGCCCACGATCGTGAAGAGCTGGTTGCTCCCGCCTGTCGTGAAGGGTTCGAGAACATTCTCTGAGGGGAGCGGTGCTGGGGTGATATCGGGGGCTTCCTCCAGTTCCACCACGGCAACGTCGAACCGCTGCAAGGTCTGGAACGACTTCTGGCCCTGAGTGAAGGCGTCGAAGCTGAAGTTCGGATGCGGGTGCGCCTCGCCCTGGATCAGTTCAGGGAGGCCCCCGGAGAACGGGTCCGGGTCGAAGGTGACGAAGAAGGTGTCCAGCCCGGGGAACTCCACACAGTGGGCGGCCGTCAGCACGATCGTTGGCGAGATAAGCGTTCCGGAGCAGGCCACGGCCACCTGGCACCCTTCGCTGCACCCGATGATCAGTCCCACGTTCGGATGCCTGTTGCCGTCGAGCTCACCGCCGATGATCGCGTCGCTCCGGGCGGGAACCAGAAGACTCAGCGCCGCCGCCACACACAGTGTGGTCAGCACCGCCGTCGCGCGGAGACGAGTGAGAACGGCCCTACTGACATGGGCTGGCTCCGGCGCGTCGGAGGCGCGGGACCATTCGCGTTCGGGGTCGTATTGGTCGTAGGCATCCTTCGCAATGCGAATGTTCTTCTCGGACATGATGTCCTCCTGGCTTGATCGATGCACTCTTGATCGTTGACGACCGGCGTGCGCGCGGCATCGGTAGGACCTACCCATTTCGGGGGACGGCGCGGACCTGCAGAGCGTGCGTCAGGAGTCAGTGGCGGGGAGGAGGTCGTGCGCCAAGGCGAAGAGCGCCGCGGCCGAGCGGCTGGTGAACTGGAGCTGCTCGGCGATCTCCCGGAAGCCGAACCCTTAGCGACAGCAAGGATGCTTGTCAGGGGCGTGAGAGAGACACCGGGTCCCGATAGACCCGTCCTGTGACGTCTCCCGGGACAGGGTCCCAGTACGAACCGCGTCTATGTGGGCGATAGGACGCATCCTCGAGCCTAAGGCCGGACGTCTGAACCCGGCGTCATCGCGCCGGACCGGCCGGAGCGGGTCCCGCAGGCGGCGCGTCGTGGCTGGGACGGGGGGTGAGGGTCGCGGGAGCGAGCCGCTGTTCGGCGGCGTGGCTACGGGATTGGGGATGGCGAATGGCCGCCTTCTTGCGGGCTTCGTCGTTGATCTCGTCGATGCGAGCTTGGACGTAGGCCGTGCGGTTGCGGTCGCGCTCGATGCTCTCGGTGACGGTCTGATGCTCGAGGATGCCGGGTGCGAGATGGAGCCGGCTGCGGAGCCGCTCGAAGTCGTCGAGCCAGTGTTCGGTGCCGCGGGAGCCGAGCACGCGGGCGGTCTGGTGGATGAGCTTCTGCCGGACGTCGGTGTCGGACCAATGTCCGGCGGTGCGGAGCAGGTGGTCGATGATCGCGTCGCCGAGGGGGGACCGGTTGTCGACGGCGGCGGTGATCGCGTCAGCACCTTGGGTCTCGAAGAGCTTGGCCGGGTCCAGGCCGTCGGGCAGGTCGAGGTGGGTCGGGTCGAGGTCGGCGGCGGTGAGGTGCCAGAACGCCTTCTGAGCCGACTTCCACCCAGCGGGGTCGGAGTCTGTGGCCACGGCGATCCGGTCGCGGCCGTTGACGAGGTCGATGTTGGTGCGCAGCAGCCTGATCTGGTTGATGGTGAGCGCGGTTCCCATAGGCGCGATGCCGACGGCGGCGCCGCCGCTGCCGAGGGTGATGGCCAGAGCGTCCATGGGACCTTCGACGATGACCGGGAGCGCGCCGTTGGCGAGGAGGTCTCGGGCTTCGGCGTACCCGAAGAGCGCCTCGCCCTTGGTGAAGACGGGGGTGGTGCGGGTGTTGAGGTACTTCGGTCCGGCGTAGTCGTTGTCGGTCTTTGTGGGGTTGCGGCGGCCGACGAAGCCGAGGATCGCCTGCCTGCTCGGGTCGTGGGGGTCGCGGATGGGCATGATGAGTCGGTCGCGGAAGAAGTCGCGGTAGCAGGTGGTGCCGTCGTCGCGTTCCCGCTGGGAGACGAGGCCGGCCTGCTCTAGCTCGTCGAGGGTGGCGCCCTGCTTGGTGAGGTGGCGCAGCAGGCTGCGGCCGCCTCCGGGTGCGTACCCGACGGCGTAGCTGGGGTGGTCGGCGAGGTCGGTCCCGAGGCGCAAGCGCAGATAGTCCGGCGCCCAGGACGGTAGGCAGCAGGACTCGTAGTAGGCCAGTGCCTGCTGGTTGAGCTCGTGGATCCGCTCGGCCGGGATCTCGTGCGGATCGGGGAAGGCGTTCTCGGCCGTGATCTTGCTGGCTTCTTGCCACGGTAGGGGCGACACGTACGGGTCCTCGACAGACATGTAGTCGGCGTCGGGCTGATCGCCGGGCGGCGCCCAGTCGACCGGCTCGGCGGCGAGGTCGCCGTACTCGTCCGGGGTGGGGGAGTGGACGACAAGGACGTCGGGGTCGTCGGACTGGCCGCGGTAGAAGGCTGCCATGAACTCGTCGGACTCGTCAGGTGGGAGCAGGTCGGGGTCCGGGGAAACGTCAGCATCGAACGGCGCCGCCTCGTCGTAGTCGGCCATGGGCGGCTGGTCGGTGAGCATGGCGATGCGCAGCACGAGCGCATCGGCGACCTCGACGCCGGTCAGGCTGCCGTCTTGAGGGACGCCGGCAAGCGCGCCGCAGAGGATGTTGCTCGGCGTCCAGTCGTGGTGCTGGCAGGCTTCGTCGACTGCTGCGACGAGGGCGGGCCACGCGGGTGCCTTGTGGAGGTAGTCGGCCTTGGTGGTGCCGACAAGCTCGGCCAGAGCGGTGCGCCAGCTGGGTTGGAGCAGGTTCGCGGAGTGCTCGTCGGCGCCGAGTGCAGCCGGCCCGAGGTGCGGAACGAGACGCCACCACAGCGCGGCAGCCTGCTGCTCATCGGGCAGCGGCCGCGCGGCTGCGGCGGTGTCCGCGTCGGTGGCGGGCTGGCCGCCCGAGAGCGATGGATCGGTGGCGAGCGCCTGCTTGAGGTAATCGGTCACGGGCAGCCCGGCGCGTTCGAGGCGGGCGAGTCGCTGGCACAGTGGCGTGATCCACGGGTCGGCGCGGACGGTTTCGGGCAGCACCTGGTACCAGGTGCGCTGGGAGAAGGGGTAGCTCGGCCGCGCCGCGCGGACGGCCCGGTTGAGCTTGGCCTGGTGGGCACCCGGGGCGCCGATGGTGCGGTCGCCGGTGGGGCGGAGGTCGTTCTCGTCGGTCCGGGCCACTGCCCGCCACACCGCGAGATCGGCACGAAGCTCGGCAAGGGGGTCGGCGTCCTCGTCCTCGAGGAACGGCTGTGCCCACGCAGGCGCGGTGGCGCCGGTCCAGCCCCGGGCCTGCTCGCGGACGGCGTCGATCTGTTCGCGGACGAGCCGGTCATAGGCCGCTGTGAACGGACCCCAGTCGTGGGCCGCTGCCAGCCGGGCGGGGATGCCGGGCAGCCACGGCAATGGCCCGCCCGCAGGCTGCGGGGTGCTCGCGTCGTGCGGTCGGCCAACGGTCAGTTCGGCGACGAGATCGTCGATACGGGCATCGAGCACGGCCGCGGGGTCGCGGGCGTCGGCCAGCGACCCGATACCCACGGCGGCGGTCAGCAGCTTCAAGGGGCTGTGCTCATCGAGCGCGATGAGCGCGAGGTGGGAGCGCAGGGTCGGCCACGCGGGCGCTTCGGTGAGCCCGGTGAGGAGTGCTTCGGCGTGGGCGTCGATCTTGTCCATGCCGATGGGGCCGATGAGGTTCTCGGCGCCGGCGGTGACGGCGTCGTGGTAGCGGGCGGCGATGTCGCCGAGCAGTTGGTGGGGGTTGGTCTGCTCGCGCAGCGTGGTGGTCGCGGAGACCGGCGAGCCGTCGCGGCGCAGCATCCCGGTGATCCGGTCGAGCGCAGTCGGCGGGAGCAGCGCCTCGGGCCGGATCAGGTTGTGCGGGTCGCCGTCGCCAGCGACGTTGAGGTAGAGGTGGTTGGCGAACTTGCCGCGGGAGAGGGCGACGTAGAGCAGGTTGCGGTCTTCGTCGCCGGTGAGGACGACGTGGCAGGTGCCGGTGGTGATGCCTTGGGCGCCGTGCACGGTGGTGGCGTAGCCGAGTTGGACGGCGTTCGAGACGTAGTCGGCGGGCAGGGTGATGGTCTTGGCGAGTTGGTCGTGGACCACGGTCAGGGAGCCGTCGGCGTTGACCTTCTTGACGTGCCAGCGGTCGCCGTTCTTGACCCAGTTGGTGCGGGTGATGGATAGGTGGCGGTCGTTCTCGCGGGTGATGATCCGGTCACCGTTGGAGACCTTCGTGCCGTCCCCGAGCGTCAGCACGCGCCCGATCTCCCTCTCTGAGAGCCCGGCGAGGCGGTCGTTCCGGGCGCGGGTGTTGAGCTCGGCGACGAGGTCTCGGGTGGGCGCGATCAAGATCGAGTCGGAGACGCCATCGCTACTGGCGCGGTCGGCTGCCCACGCGGCGTAGGCCTGGTCGGCGCAGGCCCCGAGGTCGCCGACATGGATCCGCCCGCGGTCGGCGTAGAACGCGATCGCCGACGGGTCGCCTTCGCGCAGCGCGAGGGTGGCGGCTGCTTCGACGTGGTTGAGGCTGCCATCGGGGTTGCGGAAGCGGTGCACTTCGCTGAGGGTGACGGCGCCGATCTGGTGAGAGATGTCGCGCAGGACGCCGCCCGCGGCGACCGAGGCGAGCTGCCGGCCATCACCGACCAGCCGCACCTGGCCGCCGCGGGAGGTGATGTAGTCGATCGCGGCGGCCAGGTCGGTGGTCGCGGCCATGCCCGCCTCGTCGATCAGGACGAGGGTCGATGGGTTGATCTTCTCCATCCACCTGGGTGCTCCGCCGTGCTTGGCGTGCCATACGAGCTTGGCCAGGGTGTCGGCGCGAACCTCCGTCCGCCTCGCATCGCTGGTGTCGGGGTTGATGGAGGCTCCGAGTTCTTGGGCGGCGACCGCCGATGGGGCGAGCCCGATGACGGTGCCGCCGGAGCCTTGCCAGGCGCGGGTGAGAACCTGCATGGCGGTGGTCTTGCCGGTGCCTGCCGGTGCGAGGGCGAGCTGGACGGCGCGGCCGCAGGTGGCCATCTCGCGGACCAGGGACTGCTGGGCGGCATTGAGCTGGAGTCCGGTGGTGTGACTGTTGGCGGCGGCTTCGGCGATCGCGATGCCGACGCGCACCTCGCTGATGGTGCGGCCGCCGGTACGCCGGGCAGCCTCGAGGATGCGCCGTTCGGCGTCGATGACGGCCTGGGATGTGTACTGGCGGGCGCCGGCGAGGCTGTACACACTGACGACCTCCTCGCCCCCGACACCGCTATCGAGACCGTGTTCGATGCGCTGCAGCGGCTCGGGGATCCTCACCTCCTGCTCCACCGGCAGTTGGGCCGCGGTGGTGGCGTGGGTGAGCGGGTCGGGGTCGGTGAAGGCGAGGCAGTTCTCGGCGATCGCGGTGGCCACGACCCGGTCGACGCACGTGTCGAGGTCGGGCAGCCGGACCCCGTGGGCGCGGGCCTGGCGCTGTGCCTCGGCGCGCAGGTGCCAGACCTGCCAGGTCGCACGGTCCTCGGCGACCCGCGCGACGACACGCTGCGCGGTCTCGGCGACCCATTCGTCGGTGACGTCCTGGGCGGCCGGGCGGTGGCCGAGGCAGTCCTCGACCATGCCCCGGACGGCCTCCTCACCACCGATGATGGCGACCGCCTCGTCCAGCCACGCGGCCCGCTGGTCGGCTTCGGCGCGGGGTGGGTGCTTGGCCTGGCGGGTCTGGTCCCACGCCTTCTCCGCGAGGGTGACGGCCTCGCCTTCGGTCGGCGGCCGGCCGTGCTCGGTCTGGAACGCTGCCGCTAGTTCGCGGCGGCGGGCCTCAATGGCGCTGTGCCGCTTGGACCAGGTCTTGGCCAGCCGCTCGTCGACGCCGATGATCTCGCGCACGGGCCGCTTGTGGACACTCTTGTCCAAACCGCTCCTGCGGTTCTCGAACCGAACCCCCAGTCGGGCGATCAGCTCGGACTCGATGAGGGTGTTGTACATCTCCGCGAGGGTGATGTTGGCCTTGTAGAGAACCCGCCCGTCGATCGCGAGCCAGCGGCCGGTCTCGTCCTGGACCTTGTTGCTGACCGCGGTACCAGGTGGCGACTCGGGCGGCCTGGGAGGCGATGAGTCGCTTCTCTTCCAGCCCCATCGGGTATGCGGGGTGGTGGTGCTGGTTGAGCAGCCCCACCTCGTCGAGCCGGTCGCCGAGCACGAGCACCGCTTCCAGGGCAACGGCGAGGTCGCGCAGCAGGTACCAGCCGGCACCGTGGTCGCGCAGCCACGGCTTGTCTTCGGCACAGTCCAGGGCATGGGTCGCCGCCAGCAGTTCGATCGCGGCCTCCCGCCAGGTCTCGACCACCGGAGCGGTGCAGGGCGTGCCGAGCACCTCCAGCGGGGAGGGTCGCTCATCGACCGGGCGGTTGGGCACCGAGAAGGCGATGTTGTCCAGCAGGGTGGCCAGCTTGTTGTCGATGCCCTCCAGGTTCAGCCCGGGCGCCGGCGCCGGCAGGCTCCTGGCTGGATACCAGGTGTTGAGCCCCACACCGTATAGCCGCTGTCGCAGTGCGTCGACCACGGCCTCGCGGCAGTGCAGCAACTGGTCGACCGCAGCCGCCTCGGCCGGGATCGAGTCATCGCCAAGCAGCCGGTTCAGCGCTCCGGCTCCGTTCTCGGCATGCTGGCCGTATGTCTCGACGGTCATGACCGCAACTCCCCCGGAAGCACCGACAGCACCGGGAGCACCGGGAGCGCACCGTGCCGGCTCGTTGAGAGTGTGTGTGGTGCCATGTCGGGGAGAGGCAACACCGCCGGCGTCGGATCGGACACGAGATCGCGATCAGTTCGCGGCACGGGTGTGGTCAGCGGTCGGTTTCGACACCGGCCGCGGTGATGCCGCACCGCAGGAGCCGGCGGGCGGCCTCGAGGCGCAGGCTCTGCTGGTGGACCTGCGAGGTCGTCAGCATCGCGGTCAGCCGCTCCTCGAGTTCGGCCAACCCTGCGCGGAAGTCATCGACGTAGACGTCGACGTAGTGGGTGGGGCGCCGCTGGCCGTAGTCGACGAGCTCGGCCCGTGCCATGCCGAGGTGCGGCAGCGCCGCGCGATGATCTTCCTGCCCGGCGGCGCCCTCCAGGGCGGCCAGGAGGGAGACCGTGTAGACGAAGTCGGGACTCTCGTCGTAGACGTCACCGGTGAGCCCGGCAGGAGGGGTGATCATCAAGCGTGGTCCTTCCGCGAGACGGGCCACGGTCGGCGGGGTGCCGACCACGCAGAGTTGAGTAGGAATCGATCGGAGAGCGCGACATCTCCGACCGCTGGCTGTGGACGAGCCGCGTGGTGGAGTGCCTGTGGGCGGCAACTGGACCTCCCACCAGTCAGGGGCGGCAATGGGCTTGAGCGGTAGTTCTCGACGATGAAAGGACTTCACGATGACTCGGCATCCAGAGCGGTTCGATCGCGGCAGCGAAGTCCAGCCCTACGGCCCGGACGAACCGCTTGTCATTCGATGGGTTGACGTGGTCGCGCCTCGCAACGCGGCACAGGCCCTCGTCGTGCTCAAGGACGCCGAGGTCGACCTGGACGCGACGAAGCTGGCCGTGGGATGGCGGGTTCACGACTGGCTTCCGACAGCGCAGTGAGCGGTGGCGACCTCACCAACGCTGGCCATCTCCTCACCAGTCCGCTCACCTAGCTCACCAAGATCCCACAGCGCCAGCTGATCTGAGTCGTCAACACTCGTACGCCGTCGCGCCACGCCGGGCACCTCCAACCCTTTGGTCAGATTCACCCCGCCGACTGACCCCCGTGGATCCGCTCGCCGGCGATCCAGGTCGCTCGGACGGTCACGGCCACAGGGGAGCGCAGCGCGACCTCAAGGGGCGCGTCGAGCAGCACCAGGTCGGCCGGCGCTCCTGGCGCGACCCGTCGTGCCGGTCCACCCGGGTCGAGGGGTGCGCTGAGGTAGCCGTCGAGCGCGGCGCGGGGGCGGACGCTCTCCTCTGCCCCGATGGGGCGCTCCGCGGCCGTCGCGATCACCCGCCACGGGTCCACCTCGCCGAAGGGGGCGTCGCTGCTCGCCGTCGTACGCACTCCGGCGGCGAGGAGTCGGGCGTGCGGATAGAGGTGGGGGAGGTCGTGGGGCGAGACGTCGCGGAGGTACGCCGAGCCGCGGGTGCGCAGGAAGTCCGGCTGTGTCACGACCGCCACGCCCAGCCGAGTGAGCCAGTCGGCGGCCTCGGGTGGGCAGATCGCCGCGTGCTCGATCCGGTCGCCGGGGACGACGCCGACGTCCTCGAGCGCGGCGAGAGTGAGCAGCAGCGACTCGCGGGTCACGCAGTGGATCGCGAGCGGCCGGGGGAGGGCGTGGGCGGCGGCGATGGTGGCGGTCAACTCGTCGAAGGTCGGCAGGTCGTGGTCGCGCAGCAGCAGCTTGCGCGGGCCCTCCCCGAGCGGATCACCGAGCAGGAGCAGCCGTTGGGGCAACTGGCGGAGTAGCGCGACAGCGGTCGGGTCGAGATCCGGCGTGGCATCCGTGACGCCAGTGATGCCCCGGGCGGCCAGCCGGCGCCCGACCGCCTGCAGGTCGGGCGAGGCGTCGGGAAGGGCTGGGCGCAGCCGCTCGTCGTAGCGCCACAGGCGACCGGTCGGCTCCCCGGCAGGGTCGCGCTCGACATCGGCGGAGTCGTCGAGGACGTGGGCGACTGCGGCCAGCGCGGCGGAGTTGAGCATCCAGAGTCCGCCGGATCGGTGCTGCACGCGCACCGGGCGATCAGGCACGACGGCATCCAGCGCGTGCCGGTCGACGCTGACCGCCGCGTTGACCCCGCGCACCCACCCGGTCCCGGGCGCGGTGCGCAAAGCATCGAGGCGCTCGCCGCAGTTGATCGAGTCCCACGCCGCCGCGAGGGCGAGCACGTGCACATGGTGATCGTGGAGACCGGGCAGCAATGCGGCGCCAGCCCCGTCGACCGTGACTGGTGGCGGGCCCCCTGTGCGGTGCGCGCATTCGCCGCGCCCTAGTGCGGTGATCCGGCCCTCGCTCTCGCACACATCGGTGATCTCGCCGTCGACCTCGACGTCGCGCAGGTGCACCGTCATCGGGGCCGTGGCCGTTCGATGAGTACGACGGCGTGGCCGGTGTCGACCCACCACTCGCCGTCGCGGCTGACGACCCGGTCGCCCCAGTCCTCGTCGGCCGCGGACCCGTCGTGAGAGGGCACCAGCGTCTCGGCTGCCACATGCTGCATCGACACGTCGATGAGTCGCGCGTCCTCGGACGCCAGGGCCGCAGTGGCCGCGACGGCGGCGGCGACCCCGCTCAGCGGATCGGCGATCGCGTCGCCGGCGGGCGACGGCGACCCCGATTCGTGGATCACCAGCCCCGCCGACGCTGCGACGTCGTCACCGAATCCCACCGTGTCCGATGCCCGTCCGCGCGCCGTGATCGACAGCCACGAAGTGCCACGGGCCACGGCCTCCTCGGCCAGGATTCCGAGCTGGCGCATCGCCCGCGGCCGGGACGCCTCGAGCACCAGATCCGCAGACCCGATCAGGGCGCGCAGTTGATCGATCTCCGTCGCGAAGTCGAGCACGACCTGCTCGTGTCCGGCATGGAGCATCTCGAAGAAGGCCGGCGGCCCGAGGCGCGCTCCATCGGGGCGTTGGGTGCTCTCGACCTTGATCACCCGCGCTCCCTGCAGCCCGAGCAACTGCGCGCACAGCGGCCCCGCCCAGAGGCTGGTCAGATCGACCACCAGCGGAGTTTGATTCACCCGACGTGCGCCCAGCGCGGTGGCCACCACGCCCGCTCGATCTCGCGGAGCCTCGGTGGGCACCGCACCGCCGGGAAGGCCGAGCAGTCCGAGCCGCGCCTCCGCCTCGACGGCCGTGATCGATGCTGCCCAGGTGGTCACGGCGGGCCACGCGTCCCGGGCGACCGGTGCCTCGATCAGGGCCGGCACGAGCTCCAGATCGGAGAGCCGGGCCAAGGAGATCCCCAGCCAGCCGTCCTTCGTGGGCAGGATCCGGAAGGCCCCGCCACAGGACCAGGGCGCGTTGCGGCCGAACCCCGTGTAGGCCGCGCGCTCACTCAGCAGCTGCGGGATCTCCGGCACGCGCGCGCCCAGCGAGGCCAGGCTCTTGCGTACCACCGACGCGGCGCGGCCGGGGGGAAGCCGGGGCGGGCCTTCGGCACGGCCGGTCAGCCACCACGCGCCGGAGGCCGCCCAGTCGCGCAGGACCTCAGACGATGGCATCGACCAGGCCCCACTCGTGGGCGGTGGCGGCGTCGAGCCGGACGCCGGAGAGCGCGAGATAGGCGGTGCGCCAACGCCCGATCCGGCGGGGGAGCGACACCGTGCCACCGGCACCGGGCACGAGGCCCATGCTGAGTTCCGGCAGCAGGAACCACGTGTCGGGACGCGCTTCCACCCGACCGGCGAACGAGGGCACCTCCACCCCGGCGCCGATGCACGCGCCGTGGAGTCGCACGCTCAGCCGACCACGCAGCTGGTGCACGCGCCACCCCGCCGAGCGGGCGAGCCGCACCAGGTGGGCATCGACAGGGTCCGCAGCGGTCCCGAACTCGTCGAGATCCCCGCCGGAGCAGAACGAAGGACCGGCACCCTTGAGCACCACCGACTCGATCGAGCGATCCAGGAGCGCCAGATCGAGCGCCTCGATCAGCCCATCGCGGGCGGCGCGGCCGAAGGCGTTGTGCCGCGCTGGTCGATTGAGGGTCACGTTCAACTGGTCACCGTCGCGCGCGAGCAGCACCGGCTCCTCAGCGGGGGGTACGGCGTGGCGCGGCGTTCGCGCGCGCCAGGCCGCGAACTCGGGGCCGGCCAGGAGGGTGGAGTAGGCGAGCGACTCGAGTTGCAGGGCGTCGTACACGCCGATGCGCTCGGACGCCGGCAGCAATGACGTCAGAGTCAGCGCTGCACCCGGGGCGGCGGTGACCACAGCAGCGATCGCCTCCAACTGGTCGGCACCATCGACCCAACTCCGCTCGGGGGCGGCGGGTGCCAGGGTGAGAGTGAGCGCCCGAAGCAACGTCGCCGCGCTCGGCGGCAACTCGGTCGATGACCAGCCGACGGTGACGATCGAGCGTTCGGTCAGTGCCGCGACGGCCGCCGCAACGCTCGGGGACGACCACGACACCGCGGACAGGTCGACGGCGAGCGCCGGCGACTGACCAGGCTCGCCGGTCAGTCGCGCGGCGCCGTCAGCGACCTCGGACAGGCTGACGAAGTCCACTGTCTCCTCGTTCGGTCGGCCGACACGGGTGGCGTGCCGGTCATCGTGTCACCGCCGACGACCGACCACCAGCAGGCCCCCCGCGGCGAGCGCGCCACCCGCTCCGGCGACGATCCCCCAGCCCCAGCCGGCCAGGTCGAGATCGAGAGCATGGTCGATCGACCACTCGCCGGGGCCGGTCGCGGCCAGACCGACCGCGACCATGGCCACCAGCACGGTGTACTCCCAGCCGCCCTTGAACACGAAGTAGCCCTTGCCCCGGTGGTCGGTGAGCGTCGCCACGAGCATCAGCCCGACGAAGGCGGTCGCGGTCAGGCCGGTGAGCAGCCCCAGGGTTATCAAGGTGCCGGCACCCAACTCGGTAGCCGCGGCGAGCCGCGCATGCAGCCAACCGGGGCGCAAGTCGAGCCCCTCGAACCAGCCCGCCGTCCCCGACAGTCCGCCGCCGCCGCCGTACACCTTGTTCCAGCCGTGCAGGACGAGCATGGGGCCGAGCGCAAGCCGGACGACGAGGAGTCCGAGGTCGAGATCCATCAGAGGATGGCGCCGCTGACCTTGAGATCAATGATCTGCTCCATCGAGAGACCGATCTCCTCGAGCACCTCGTCGGTGTGCTCGCCGTGCTCGGGGGAGCGGCGCGTTTCGCCGGGGGCCCCGTTGAACTGCACCGGTGCCGAGACCAGCTTGAACGGTGTGCCGCTGGCGTCGCTGAGGTCGGCGATGTAGTGGTTGGCGATGACCTGCTGGTCGTCGACCACCTCGAGCGGGTGCTGGACCTTCGCCCAGGCACCGTTGAGGGTCTCGAGGATCGGCTCCCACTCGGTGTAGGTCTTCTCCGCGAAGGCGGCGGCCAGGGCGGCGCAGGCCTCGACGTTGTTCTTGCCGCGCTTGGCGTGGCTGTCGAAGCGCTCGTCGGTGATCAGCTCCGGCACGCCGAGCGCGGTCGTGAGCTCCGGCCAGAATCGGTCGGACTCGAGCATGACCAGCGTGACGAAGCGGTCGTCGGCGGTGCGGTAGGTGTTGACCAGCGGGTTGGGCGCCCGGTCCGGGGTGGACTTCGGATAGACCTTCTGGTTGAAGGCGTAGGCGCCGGCGATCGTGCCGCCCATGGCCCACGCGCCGGTGGCGAGCAGGGAGCCGTCGACCTCCACCGCCTCGCCGGTGCGCTCGCGGTGGAAGAGGGCCGTGCTGACGGCGCCGGCGAGCGCGAGGCCGCCGAGTACGTCACCGAACGCCGGGCCGGGCATGGTCACGGGGTAGCCGAGGCTGTCCGGGCTGACGTTGGAGGAGATGCCGGTGCGGGCCCAGAAGGAGGTCAGGTCATAGCCGCCGCGCTCCGCATCGGGTCCCTCCTGGCCGGCGGCAGAGCCGCGGGCGTAGATGATGCTGGGGTTGACGGCCCGCACGTCCTCGACGTCGATGCGCAGCTTCTTGCGGGCCGACGGGCGGAAGTTGGTGAGGAACACGTCCGCGGTGGCGATGAGCTTCATCAGCAGTTCGTGGCCCTCCTCCGACTTCAGGTCGAGAGCGACGCTGCGCTTGCCGCGGTTGGGGAGCTCGAACATGTGGGCCACGCCCCCCGCGGGGATCAGCCCTGAGGTGACCAGGCCACGCTGCGGGTCGCCGACCTCCGGGTGCTCGATCTTGAGCACGTCAGCACCCCACTCCGTCATCAGCGCTCCCGCCACTGGCACGTAGGTCCACGCTGCGACCTCGACGACCCGGATCCCGCTCATCACACCGACCACGATGCTCACCTTTCAACGTCTGGAGGACGCCTGGCCGCGGGCCCCGCTGCTCGGGAGTCCCTCGTGTACACGCGTCAAGTTCTGACTGAGTGTACATGAAAATGATGCGCTAGTGTGGTCGCAGTCACGGCAATCTGAGACGTGTTATCGGCGGTGACCCTGACAAGCCGGTCTGCTCAGGCAGAGAATCTGACAGTATAGTTCAGTTACGACAGGCGGAGGAATCCCATGGCACAACCGGAGGGGCGGATGCTCCCCGAGGTCACTCCCGATTCACGAGAGTTCTGGACGGGAGGTTTCGAGAACGAGCTGCGGATCTATCGCTGCCAGGCCTGCCGCCAGTGGATCCATCCGCCGGTCGGCGCCTGCTGGAAGTGTCGAAGCCGGGACGTCGCCCCAGAGGTCGCCTCGGGGCGCGCCACGGTGGCGGCGTACTCCATCAATCACCACCCCTGGTTCCCCGCCTTCCCGCCGCCATACGCCGTCGCCGCGGTCGAGCTTGACGAGGCGCCCGGCGTCCGGCTGACCACCTGCCTGGTGGACGTCGACATCGCCGCGGTCGAGGTCGGCATGCCGGTCGAGGTGGTCTTCGACGAGCAGGACGATGTCGCGCTCCCGCTGTTCAGGCCGGTGACCGCATGACGTTCGTCGAGGACCGCGCCGTCGTCACCGGCGTCGGGCAGTCCCAGATCGGCCGACGGATCGGCCGCACCGGCGTCGACCTCGCCCTGGAGGCGGCCGAGCGTGCCGTCGCCCATGCCGGGCTCACCTTCGACGACATCGATGGCATCGCCAGCTATCCCGGACCGGTCGCTGCCGAGGGCGGCTTCGTCGGAGCCACCACCCATGACATTCGCGACGCCTTCGGGCTGCGGACGAGGTGGCACGTCAGTGGTGTCGAGACCTCCGGACAGATCGGCACCATGCTCGATGCTGCCGCCGCGGTCGCGTCGGGCCGGGCCACCCACGTGCTCTGCTTCCGCTCGGTCTGGGAGGCCACCGCTCAGGCAAGTGGTCGCGCGGCTGCGCTGACCACGAAATCGGCGCGAGCGGGAGGGCACTCGGAGTTCCGGGTGCCGTTCGGTGCGGCCTCGCCAGCCAACTGGATCGGCATGTACGCCCAGCGCTACATGCATGAGTTCGGGCTGACCCGCGAGCAGATCGGCAAGCTTGTCATCAACACTCGCAAGAACGCCGCCCTCAACCCCAACGCCATCTATCGCGACCCGATGACGATGGACGACTACCTGAACGCGCGGATGGTCTCCTGGCCGTTCGGTCTCTACGACTGCGACATCCCCGCCGACGGGGCGACGGCGGTCATCGTGTCCCGTCGCGAGGCGGCCGACGGGCTCGCCAATCCGGCGATCTCCATCGAGGCTGCAGGGGCGGCGCTGTATGAGCGGCACAGCTGGGACCAGCGCGCCGACCTGACGACCATGGCCTCGCATGACGCCACGGCCTCGATGTGGGAGACCACGAAGTTCACGGCGGGCGACGTCGACTTCGCGACGTTGTACGACGGCTTCAGCTATCTGTGCATTCAGTGGATCGAGTCGTTCGGCTTCGCCGAGCACGGCAAGGTCGGGCCGTTCCTCGACGACGAGGACAACTACCGCCTCGAGGGTCGGCTGCCGATCAACCCCCACGGTGGTCAGCTCTCCGCTGGGCGTCTGCACGGCTACGGCTTCGTGCACGAGGCGTGCGTCCAGCTGTGGCGTCAGGCCGGCGACCGTCAGATCGCCAAGGACGTCGAGCTCGCCGCGGTCGGAGTCGGTGGTGGCCCCGAGGCGGGCTGCATGCTGCTGCACCTCGCCTGATTGGTTTGATCCGTCCGGTCGAGGTCACTCCGGCCGGACGGCGATCACCGTCTTGCCGACGGCTCGGCGCTCGGCGACGAAGGTCAGTGCCTCGCGCGCCCGGCTGAGCGGGAAGGTCGCGCCGATCAGCGGGTGGACCCTGCCACTGGCCCACAGATCCGTGAACTCCGCCCGATCGCGTGCGGCCCGCTCGGGGTCGCGCTGGGCGAACGTGCGCACCTCCAGTCCCTTGATCGTCACCCCTTTGAGCAGCACCAGATTGAGCGGGATGCGGGGGATCTCGTCGCTCGCATAGCCGAGCGTCACGAACCGCCCACCCCAGCGCATCTCGCGCAGGGCCTCCTCGGCGAGCGTGCCCCCGACAGGGTCGAGCACCACGTCGACCGCGCCGGCACCGACGGCCGCCCGCAAGTCCGCCCGGAGCCCGCCGTCGGAGTAGTCGACGAGATGGGTGGCGCCGCGCGAGCCGGCCGCGGCCAGCTTGTCGGGCGTCGAGGCGGCCGCGACGACGGTGGCGCCCATCAGCGTGGCCAGCTCGACGGCGGCCAGTCCCAGCCCGCCGCCGGCGCCGAGCACGAGCACCGTCTCGCCAGGGTTCACCTCGGCGACCGATCGCAAGGCGTGGTACGCCGTCAGGTGACACACCCACGTCGCTGCTGCTTCCGCGAAGGTGACCGGGGGCGGCACCGGTACGGCCGCACACGCCGGCGCCATTACGTACTCCGCGAAGGCGCCGGGCGCGAGCACCGCCGCCCGATCCCCGACGGCCCACCCCGTGACCTGCTCGCCGACCGCGCACACCACTCCAGCGGCCTCGTGGCCCGGGACGAAGGGGAGCGGGGTCGGGGTCTGGTAGCGCCCCTCGATTATCAGCGTGTCGGGGAAGTTCACTGCAGCGGCGTGTACGGCGACGAGCAGCTCGTCCAGGCCGGGGCTCGGCCGGGGGACGGTGTCCAGCTGCACCGCCTCGGGAGAGCCGGTCCGGTGGATGCGAGCAGCGACCATCGTCGCCTCAGGCTGGAGGGTCGCCATGGTGTTCTCCGTTCGATTCGGCCCAGATCATTTCCTAGAGTAATTGCATTCTGCGCACAGGGTAACTACATTTCCAGGCATGGACATCGAATCACTCAGCAGGTGGATGGACGCCGAGGGTCTGCCGGGCGAGGGTGAGGTGGCCGAGGCCACGGCACTGTCGGGCGGCTCTCAGAACGAGCTCTATGCAATCACTCGGGGCGGGGCGTCAATGGCCCTTCGCCGGCCGCCGGGCTACGGCATCGAGGGCAGCGCGAAGGTCCTCATGCGGGAGGCCCGCCTGCTCAAGGCGCTGAGTGGCACGGGCGTCCCACACGCGGCGTTCCGTGGCGCGAGCGACGACCTGGACGTGATCGGCGCGCCGTTCTACATGATGGATCTGGTCGACGGCTGGAGCCCGATGGGCGGCGGCTGGGTCGCACCGTTCGACACCGATCTTGAGGCGCGCAGCGGGCTGGCGATCCAACTCGCGGACGGCGCCGCCAAGATGGCCCGCGTCGACTGGAAGGCACAGGGCCTCGAGGGCTTCGGCAAGCCCGAGGGCTTCCTGGAGCGACAGGTCGATCGATGGCTGTCCCACCTGTCGGCGTACAGGTTCCGCGACATCCGGGGTCTGGACGAGACCGCGCGCTGGCTGCGCGACCACACGCCCATGACGTTCGAGCCGGGCATCATGCACGGCGACTACCAGTTCGCCAACGTGATGTATCGCCACGGTGCTCCCGCGGAGCTGGCCGCAATCATCGACTGGGAGATGGCCACCATCGGCGACCCGCTCCTCGACCTGGGCTGGGTGCTGGTCGGCTGGCCGCCGGAGGGCGACGCGATGAAGTACGCACGATATCTCAACTACGACGGCATGCCGTCGCGCGACGACATGCTTGAGCACTACGCCAAGGTCAGCGGCCGCGACGTGTCGCAGATCGACTACTACGTCATCCTGGCCCGCTTCAAGCTCGCCGTCGTGCTCGAGGCCAGCGTCGCCCGCCATGCCAAGGGCGAGGCCGACGAGCGGGTCGCCCGCTTCGGCCCCATCGTCCTGGAGCTGATGGAGTTCGCCGCATCCCTGTCGCGCACGACCCCGCTCCGCTGATCATCCACGCCCCAACCGAGGAGTAGACCCCATGACCTGGGACTTCGAGACCGATCCGGAATTCCAGAAGAAGCTGGACTGGGTGGACGAGTTCGTCCGCCGCGAGGTCGAGCCGCTCGACCTGGTCTGGCCGCACGACAACTACAAGCCGCTCGACGACGAGCACCGCCGCATCGTCGACCCGCTCAAGCAGCAGGTCCGCGAGCAGGGTCTGTGGGCCTGCCACCTCGAGCCGGAGCTCGGCGGTCAGGGCTACGGCCAGCTCAAGCTCGCGCTGCTCAACGAGATCCTGGGTCGCTCGACCTGGGCTCCGGTCATCTTCGGCACCCAGGCTCCGGACACGGGCAATGCCGAGATCATCGCCCACTTCGGCACGCCCGAGCAGAAGGAGACCTACCTCCAGCCGCTGCTCAACGGCGAGATCTTCTCGTGCTACTCGATGACCGAGCCGCAGGGTGGCGCCGACATTTCCGGCTTCGAGACCACCGCCGTCCGCGACGGTGACGACTGGGTCATCAACGGGTGGAAGTTCTTCTCCTCCAACGCCCGCTACGCGACGTTCTTCATCGTGATGGCCTACACCGACAAGGATGCCGGTCCGCATGACGGCATGTCCATGTTCCTGGTGCCATCCGACACTCAGGGCATCACCATCGAGCGCAGCCTCGCCCTCATCCACGAGCCGGCCGAAGAGGGCTCGGAGGGCTACATCCACTACGACAACGTGCGGGTCCCGGCCACGGCACTGCTGGGCGCCGAGGGCAAGGCCTTTCAGGTCGCGCAGGTGCGGCTAGGCGGTGGTCGCGTCCACCACGCGATGCGCACCGTCGGGGTCGCTCAGCGCGCGCTCGACATGATGTGCGAGCGGGCCCTGAGCCGCGTGACGCGCGGTCGCACGCTCGCCGCCCGCGAGACGGTGCAGACGTTCATCGCCGAGTCGTACGCCCAGCTCGCGCAGTTCCGTCTGTTCGTGCTCCGCACCGCGTGGCTGATCGACAAGACCCAGGACTACTCGCAGTGCCGCAAGGACATCAGCGCGATTAAGTTCCTAACGCCCAAGGTGCTGCACGACATAGTCCAGCGCTCGATCCAGGTGCACGGCGCGCTGGGGGTCACCCAGGACACGCCGCTCGCGAAGATGTGGATCACGGCGCCGGTGATGGGGCTCGTCGACGGCCCGACCGAGGTGCATCTGCGCCAGGTCGCCCGCGCCGTCCTCAAGGGATACACCGCCACCGACGGTCTCTGGCCCACCGATCACATCCCGTCCAAGTTGGCCGCGGCCCGCGAGAAGCTGGGAGTCGCGGCCCGATGACCGAGCGTCTCGACGGCCGCCGGGTGATCATCACCGGCGGTGCGAGTGGCATGGGCGCGGGCCTGGTCCGGGCGTTCCCGGCACTGGGCGCCAAGGTTGTCTCGATGGACATCGTCGACGATCCAGGGGCAGGCATCGCCGCGGACGCGGGCGCCGGCTTCATCGCCTGCGACGTCGCCGACTCGGATGCAACGGCTCGGGCCTTCGCATCGGCCGTCGAGCAACTCGGCGGACTCGACGTCCTCATCCATGCTGCGGGCATCGCCCCTGGCGGCGCTGCGGAGGACATCGATCTCGTGACCTGGGACCGCGTACTCCGGATCAACGCCACCGGCACCTTCGTCACCAATCAGACGGCCTTCGGGCACCTCAAGGAGCACGGCGGGCGGATCATCAACTTCGCGTCGGCGGCCGGAGTCCAGGGGTTGAAGAACAAGGCCGCCTACTCCGCCAGCAAGGGTGCCGTCGTCGCGTGGACCCGCACCGTGGCGCAGGAGTGGGCGAAGCACGCCATCACGGTCAACGCGATCGCACCGGCGATCTGGACGCCGATGTACGACAAGACCCGGGCCTCGATGACGCCGGAGCAGCTTGTCGCGCACGACGCGTACATGGCGACCGCAGTGCCGCTGGGCGGCAAGCTGGGCGACGTCGACCGCGACTTCGTGCCGGTGCTCGCCTTCCTGTCGGGGGAGGGGGCCGGCTTCATGACGGGCCAGGTTTTCCCCGTCGACGGCGGCACCTTGATGATGCGCTGAATCGCCACCCCTTCTGCATGACGTGCCCTTACGGGATGCCGCCGTCCGAGCGGACGATCGTGCCCGAGGTGTAGCTCGACGCGGTACTGGCAAGGAACAGCGCGGCCCCGACGATCTCGGGTGGGTTGCCCACGCGTTTGAGGTGCAGCCGAGCAGACATCCTGTTGGCGTGCTCCATGTCCCACGCGGCTGACACGTCGGTGAGGTACTGCCCGGGCATCAGCGTGTTGACGCGCACCTCGGGGCCGAGCAGTTGCGCGAATCCTTCCGTCATCGCGTTCAGGCCGCTCTTCGCGGCGGCGTAGGGGACGATCGAGCCCATCGGGCGCAGCGATCCGGTGCTGCTGACGTTGATGATGCTGCCGGAGCCCTGCTCCTTCATCCGCGTCCCGACCAGCTGGGTGAGCCGGAAAGGCCCCTTGAGGTTGAGGTTGAGGACGCTGTCGTACATCTTCTCGGTGACGTCGGTGACCTTGTCGTAGAGCGGCGACATGCCGGCGTTGTTGACGAGCACGTCGACCCTGCCGAAGCGCTCGTACGCGGCGTCGACCAGGCCCTCGATCTCGTCCCAGCGGCCGAGGTGGCAGCCGTACGCGAGCCCGGAGCGGCCGGTGGTCTCCTCGATCTCGGCGACGACCTCCTCGCAGTTCTTCAGCTTGCGGCTGGTGACGATCACGTCGGCGCCGGCCTGCGCGAAGGCCAGGCTCATCTCGCGACCCAGGCCGCGACTGCCGCCGGTGACCAGCGCGACATTGCCCTGGAGGCTGAACAGATCGAACGGGGATGTCGTGGTGGCTTTGCTCCCCGGGCCTGTGGTCTCATGGTTGCCGGAAGTCATCGCTCTCCTCAGAACAGAATCGGATTACTCTCGATGAAGAACGGTATATCACCGACCACTGCCCCGGCACCAGGCGAGCGTGCGGCGCGAGCTGCCGAACGCCGCCTCGAGCGCCAGCGGCGTACGGCGGCGGGAGAGGTCGATCGGATCCTGGCGATCACGCTGGGGCTGATCGAGAGGTCGGCTCCTGCGATCCCGCCGGTCTCGGAGATCGTCGCGGCTGCCGGCATCTCCAACCAGACGCTCTATCGGACGTTCGGCAACAAGGACGAGCTGATCCTGGCCGTGCTCGAGCGCGGGGTCCTCCGGGTCGTCGAGACGACCCGGGGGCGGATGGCCGAGTCGGAGGACCCGCGCGAGCAGATCCTCGTCTGGGTCCGCATGGTCCTGCGGCAGGTCAGCTCCGTCGACGCGGCCGAGACCAGTCGGTCGGTACTGGGATACCTCCACCAGGCGGGTGCGGTCGAGGGTGCCAGCCAGGCGGAGGTGCTCGCGCCGGTCAGCGCCCTCCTCGTCGAGCCCGTCGCGGCGCTCGGCGGCGACCGAGTGAGCGCCGACTGTGTCTCCGACCTCGTCCTCGGCGCCATGCGTCGCTATCTCTGGAACAGCACCGCGCCCACGCGCGACGAGATCGATGCCATTGGCGCCTTCGTGCTGCGCGGCCTCCAGGGGCACTGATGGGCGACGCGCTGGCCGAAAAGGTCGCGGTCGTCACCGGCGGCGCCTCCGGCATCGGGTACGCCGTGGCGCAGGTCTTCCGCCGCGAGGGTGCCGAGGTCGTGATCGCCGACGTCGAGCACGGCGCACTCGACTCGGCGGCCGAGGAACTCGGGGCGACCGGAGTGGTCACGGACGTCAGCAGTGCCTTCGCCGTCCGGCGACTGGCCGACGAGGTGATCCGTCTGCACGGCCGCGTCGATGTGGTCGTCAACAACGCCGGCGTGGCCCGGATCGCGCCCTTCGAGGAGTTGAGCGAGGAGGACTTCGCCTGGGTCCTCGACGTCAATCTGTGGCGAGAGTGAGCGGAATCGACCTGGAGCAGACTCGACGTCCGCGCGACCTGAGCGGGTGCTGCCGGATCGGCCCGGGGTGCTGGATGCCGACGTCGTCGCCGAGATGGTGCTGGCGGGCATCGCCCGCCGCGACCTCTATCTGGTCACGCATCCGGAGACCCTCGACTCCGTCAGGGCGCGGCATCGCCGGATCGAGGCGGCTTTCGAGGGGGCCGGGCTCCGCGCTTGATCCGGCCGCCACGGCCGGACATTCCAACGTGAACACGCTGTCAGAGCAAGCGATGGGCCATGAAGGCGTTGCTGGGTCGCGCGCGGTCCCGGGTGTCGGATTCAGGCGAGACTCTTGACCGCTGTGATCGCGATCACTAATGTACGAGGCGTCAGAAGCCCCTAGATCTGACGCGTACTGCGACAGCTGCGCCAGGGGCTGCCCCCGACCTCATCGAGGAGGCGCTATGCCGCTCCAGGATCACATGCAGCTCATCTCCGTCGACGATCACGTGATCGAGCCGAAGAACCTCTGGACAGATCGGCTGCCCAAGAAGTTCCTCGAGCAAGGTCCGCACATCATCGAGATGGACATGAGCAAGAGCCACGGCGACGAGGGGCTCTCGGCGGCGCTGCTCGACGCCTCCCGCAACGGCAAGGAGGGCCAGCCCGCGAAGGCCCCCCGCCTCGCCGAGGTATGGAGCTACGAGGGGAGGATCTACCCCAACATCGGCCTCAACGCCGTCGCGGGCAAGAAGCCGCAGGAGTACGGCATGGACCCGACTCGCTACTCCGACATGCTTCCGGGCTGTTACGACATCAAGGCCCGCATCGCCGACATGGACATCGACGGCGTCCAGGCCGCGATGTGCTTCCCGTCGTTCCCGCGCTTCGCCGGCACTGCCTTCCTGGAGCACGCCGACAGTGAGCTCGCGCTGCTCTCGGTGCAGGCCTGGAACGACTTCATCCTCGATGAGTGGGCCGCCTACGCTCCCGACCGGATCATCCCGATGATCATCCTGCCGTTGTGGGACCCCCAGCTCGCGGCCAAGGAGATCTACCGCTGCGCAGCCAAGGGCGCCAAGGCGATCACCTTCCCCGAGAACACCGTGAGCCTCGGCCTGCCGTCTTTCTACACCGACCACTGGGACCCGGTCTTCCGTGCGGCCGAAGAGACCCGGATGCCGCTGTGCATGCACTTCGGCTCGTCCGGCAAGCCGCCGATCACCTCTCCCGAGGCGCCGATGGCCGTCATGATCGCGCTCTTCGGCACCAACTCGATGGACGCCACCGCCGACCTGCTCTTCTCGCCGGTCTTCTACAAGTTCCCCCAGCTCAAGGTCGCGCTCTCCGAGGGCGGCATCGGCTGGATGCCATACCTGCTGGAGCGCATCGACCTCACCTGGGAGCGCCACCGCTGGTATCAGAACGTCAACAAGGAGGTCCGCCCGTCCGACCTCTTTCGCGAGCACATGTACGGCTGCTACATCGACGACTTCGAGGGCATCGCGCGGCGTCACCAGATCGGCCTCGACAACATCCTGTGGGAGTGCGACTACCCGCACTCGGACTCCAACTGGCCCAACAGCCGCACCTACGCTGCGAAGCTCCTGGCCGACGTGCCGGACGACGAGGCGCATAAGATCGTCGAGCTCAACGCCCGCAAGCTTTACAACTTCCCGCGGCTCTGAGGCACCGTCGTGGCTGACAAGGACATCGACGCCCCCGACTGGATCGACCAGGACCTGCTGACCCGCGACGAGGCCGGCGAGCGTCTCGACGAGGAGATCGAGTCCGCACGGCGGCGGGTGGCCGAGCTGGAGAGCTCGGTCCCCGATCAGCGCACCGCCGACTCACTCGAGATGGTCCGTCGCCGACTCGCGGCGATGGAGAACGTGCGCGCCTCCCTCTGAGGGGCGGTCGCAGCACCCACACGGACCCGCGCCGGCGGGACGAAGGGACATGGCCGTGGGCAACAGGCTGGACGGCAAGGTTGCGTTGATCTCTGGATCGACGCGTGGCATCGGTCGCTCGATGGCCGAACACTTCGCCTCCGAGGGGGCGAATGTGGCGGTCACCGGGCGCACGGTGGAGCGCGGCGAGAAGGTCGTCGCGCGGATACGTGAGATCGGGGGAGAGGCCGAGTTCTTCGAGCTCGACGTCACCTCGGAGGAGAGCATCCGCAACGTCGTCGAGGCGACGGTCGCTCGCTTCGGCTCCCTGACGACGCTGGTCAACAACGCCGCGCCCACCGGGGCCGTCGCGACGACGATCAAGCCGCTGCACGACTACTCCACCGAGGAGTGGGACGCGATCATGCTCGGCACCCTGACCGGCAACGTGTTCTGGTCGAGCAAGTACGCCTGGCCGCATCTCGCGGCCGCGCAGGGTGCCTCGATCATCAACATCTCCTCGGGGCAGTCGCTGGCCGGCTTCAAGGGCTTCAGTGCCTACGCCGCGGCCAAGGGCGGGGTCAACAGCCTGACCCGCTCGCTTGCGGCCGAGGGCAGCGTCGACGGCATTCGCGCTAACTGCATCGTGGTCGGCCGTGTGGTCGCGTCGCGCGGCGACGCCGGCGTGCACACCGGTGGCGGGCGCCTCACCCGGATCGGCAACCCGATGGACATCGCGTACGCCGCCACCTGGCTCGCCTCCGATGAGGCTGCCTTCGCCACGGGGACTCTGGTGACCGTGGACGGTGGTTTCTCCATCAACGGTGACCAGGCCGCCGAGGCGGACGTCTCCTGAGCGGGTCCGATGACTGAGGTCTCCGCCACCGACGTGCTGGTCGTCGGGGCGGGGCCGTGCGGGATCACGCTGGCGAACCTGCTGGCGCTGTGGGGTGTGCGAGCGATCGTGCTCGACGCCGAGCCCGACATCTATCCGCACCCGCGGGCGGTGGGGATCGACGACGAGTCGCTGCGGACCTACCAGAGCATCGGGGTGGTCGAGCGGCTGCTCGAGGACATCACCCAGAACACGCCGATCCGCTACTACACCTCGTGGGGCCGCTTGATTGCTCACGTCGAGCCGACTGTCCGACCGTTCGGCTGGCCGCGGCGCAACAACTTCCTCCAGCCGCTCTTCGAGGCGACCCTGCGGGAGCGGTTGGACGAGAGCGCGAGCGTCGACCTGCGACTCGGTGCCACGCTCACCGGCTACGAGCAGGACACGGAGGGCGTCCGTGCCATGGTCGAGGACGCCAGCTGGACCAGCTCCGTGATCAGGGCGCGCTATCTGGTCGGGACCGACGGCGGGCGCAGCACGGTGCGGCGCCTCGCGGGGATCGAGATGATCGGGAGCACCGCGCCGCAGAAGTGGCTGGTCGTCGACGTCGTCGAGGACGATCTGGATGCGCCATACTCCGCGGTCTACTGCGATCCGCAACGTCCGGTCCTGATGGTGCCGCTGCCCTACGGCCACCGGCGGTTCGAGTTCAAGCTGTTACCCGGTGACGACGAGGAGACGCTGACCGACCCCACGCGCGTGCTCGAGGAGCTGATCGCGCCCCGCTATCCGGCCGGGTCCCAGCCTCGAGTGCTGCGGAGCACCGTCTATTGGCACCACTCGCGCACTGCCGAGCGCTTCCGCGATCGGCGGGTGTTCCTCGCCGGCGATGCCGCGCATCTGCAGCCGCCGTTCTTCGGCCAGGGCATGAACTCCGGCATTCGCGACGCCACCAACCTGGCGTGGAAGCTCGCCTTCGTGCTCGGCGGCCATGGCGGCGAACAGCTTCTGGACAGCTATGACACCGAACGGCGCGAGCACGCCCGCACGATGGTCCAGTTCGCCACCCGGATGGGGGAGCTGTACTCGCCGTACAACGGCGTGACCGAGCGCTTCCGTGACCTCGCCTTCCGTGGTGCACAGAAGGTGCCGGGCGCCCGGGACTACATCCTGCAGATGAAGTACAAGCCGATGCCGCGCTATGTAAGGGGCGCGGTCGTGTCCTACGCCGGCGAGGTGAAGGGTGCGCCGGTGGGCACGATGTTCGGGCAGCCCGACGTCGAACTGATCGACGGGAGGCGGGTCAAGTTGGACGAGGCCCTCGGCACCTCGTTCGCTGTGATCGGACTGCACGTCGATCCCGAGACGCTGCTCAGTCCTGCGTCGGCGGCGTGGTGGCGTGCGTCGGGTGCCCTGTTCGTCCACGTGCTTGCGCCTCGTGGCCGCGCAGGTCCGGAGCCGGGGGAGCGCCGCAAGCGTCCGAGCGTGGTGACCGGCGGCGACAACCTCCAGGTCGAGGACGTCGATGGCGGCTTCCGTGACTGGATCCTGCGCCGGCCCGGAGACGACGTGATCGTGCTGCGTCCTGACCGGTACGTCGCGGCCATCTGCTCACGCGACGGACTCGAGGCGGTCACCGCTCAGCTGCGCGGGCTGCTGGCCTGAGGAAGGCGCGCGGCGACATCTGCCGCGCTGGCCCCGCGGGCGAGCAGGGTGAGCTGGTTGCGGACGAAGAACTCGTGGGCCTCGGCGGAGGAGCCGGCGGTGCAGTCCTCGGCCAGCACCACGTCATATCCCCTGTTGACGGCCTCGAGGGCGAGCCCCGGGAGGGCGACGTTCGTCGACACTCCCGCGAGGACCAAGGTGCGCACGCGGTTGAGGCGCAGGGTGGCATCCAGGTCGGTTCCGTAGAAGGCCGTCAGGCCGGTCGCCCGACTGCTCACGAAGTCGCCGGGCAGGGGGCCGAGCACGGCCGGGATCTCCACGTCGGGAGTGCCGGCCGTCATGCTGCGCGAGCGCAGCGCCATGGTGCCGAGATAGGAATTGCGGAGCATCCCCGCCTGGTCGGGGCGGTGCTCGATGATGCAGTGCACGACCGGCAGCCCGCGCTCGCGGAAGAGCTCGGCGAGCTCGGCGATGCGCCCGACGATGCTGCGCTCCGCGGCCTGCTCGGCCAGCCCGGAGGAGACCGAGCGCTCCGCATCGAGGATGCCGATCTGGCACTCGCTGATCACCAGCGCGGGGGCGTAGTAAGGGCTGGGCGTCGTCGTTGACATCGGGTGATCGGCCTCTCGGGCGGGAAGCTGCGCCGCACGCACAGAAAAGTGACACTAGCGCCAGTTAGGTCTCGCCGCCACTGAGGATCGGCGCGAGTTTGCTCCGCGTGTTGGCCTTGTAAAAGAGTGACACGACTGCCAGAATCGGACCCAGTGGTGGTCGTCACGGCGATCACCTGTCCAACCCCAACCACGCAGGAGCGGTGTCATGGCCGGAGCAGAGTCGCTCGCCTCGAGTCCACTCAACGACCTGAGTTGGTGGCTCGCCGATCCGGCTGAGCGGGAGGCGACCTTCGCGCGTCACCGCCGCGACGACCCGCGGCCGTTCGTCCGGGTCAGCGACCGCAGCGAGTCAGGTTTTTGGGCGTTGACCCGCCACGAGGACATCCTCGAGGTCAGCCGCCGGCCCGAGGACTTCATCTCGGGGGAGGGCACCCAGATCTTCGACCAGCCGGCCGAGCTGCGCGTCTATCGCGGGTCGATCATCGACATGGACAACCCCGAGCACGCCCGGCTGCGCAAGATCGTCTCCCGCGGCTTCGCGGTCCGGTCGTTGCAGGCGCTCAGGTCCGACATCGAGGACACCGTCCGCGAGATCATCGACGAGCTGCCGAAGGATGGTCGCTGCGACTTCGTCACCGACGTCGCCGCGCTGCTGCCGCTGCGGATCATCAGCAACATGCTCGGCGTCCCGCGTGAGCACGAGCAGTTCATCTTCGACGCCACCAACGTGATCCTCGGTGCGAGCGATGCCGAGTACATACCCGACCAGACCGGCGCCGGCATTGGCAAGGCCGTCACGGCCGCCAGCGTCGCGCTGATCGAGCTGCTCGAGCAGCTCGCTGAGGACCGCATCGCCAACCCGCGCGACGACGTGATCAGCCAACTGGTCGCGGCCGATGACGAGAACCTCACTCCCGCCGAGATGGCGAAGTTCTTCATCCTGCTCGTCGGTGCCGGCAACGAGACCACCCGCAATGCGATCACCCACGGGCTGATGGCGTTGACCAACAACCCCACGCAGCGGGAGCTGTGGCGCTCCGACTACGACACGTACGCCGTCAGTGCCGTCGAGGAGATCTTCCGGTGGGCGACGCCGGTGATCCACTTCCGTCGCACCGTCGCACGTCCCGGCGTGATGCTCGGTGATCAGGAGTTCAACCAGGGCGACAAGGTCGTGCTCTGGTACAACTCCGGCAACCGTGACGAGACCGTCTTCGACGAGCCGTACACGTTCGACATCACGCGTGACCCCAACCCGCACCTCGCCTTCGGTGCCGCCGGGCCGCACTTCTGCCTCGGCGCCCACCTGGCCCGCCTTGAGCTGCAGGTGGTGTTCAAGGTGCTCTTCGAGGAGCTGCCCGACATCGAGGCCGTCGGCGAGCCGGACCTGTTGCGCTCCAACTTCCTGCATGGGGTCAAGCACCTGCAGGCCACGTACACCCCACGCTGAGGAGCGGCCATGACCGACACCGTCGTCGAGCAGCGGGCCGCGGTGCTGCACAGCACCGAGGCCGGCGTACTCACCATCACCATCAACCGTCCCGAGGCCGCCAACGCGCTGCGCCCGGAGGACCGCGACACCATGATCCGGCTCTTCACCGAGGGCGACGGTGACCGCGAGGTCCGGGTCGTCGTGCTCCGGGCCAACGGCCGCCACTTCTGCTCCGGCGCCGACGTCGTGCGCCTTGCTGCCGGCCGCGCCAGGACGGTCAAGCGGGCCACCGACTCGATGCGCACGATCATGCACGGCGCGCAGCAGCTGGTCGCCTCGATCCTCGACTGCAGTAAGCCGGTCGTCGCCGTGGTGCAGGGCGGCGCCGCCGGGATCGGCGCCCACCTCGCCTACGCGGCCGACCTCGTCGTCGCAGCGGAGGAGGCCTACTTCGCGGAGGCCTTCGTGAAGCGCGGGCTCGTGATGGACGGCGGCGGCGCCTACCTCCTGCCGCGGCGGATCGGGATGCAGGCGGCCAAGGAGATGGCGTTCTTCGGCGAGAAGCTCCCGGCGGCCCAGGCGCTCACCCTCGGCCTGGTCAATCGCGTGGTCCCCGCCGATGACCTCGATGAGGTCGCCGACGATTTCGTACGGCGGCTGGCCGGTGCTCCGACGACGGCGATCGGCCTCACGAAGCGACTCCTCAATGACGCCCCCGACACCGACCGCACCGGGTCGTTCGTCGCCGAGGCGATGGCCCAGGAGATCCAGTCCCATTCCGACGACGCCAAGGAAGGCGTCCGCGCCTTCGTCGAGAAGCGTCCGGCCGACTACGTCGGCTGGTGAGGAGACCCCGATGAGCGACAACGCGTCCAAGCCCCGCGCCGATCTGCCGACGGTGGAGTCGGGCACCCGGCCCTACTGGGAGGCCGCCAAGGCCGGCAGGCTCCTGATCGCGCGGTGTCGCGCCTGCGAGCGGGTGCACCACTATCCGCGGCCGTTCTGCCCCAGCTGCTGGAGCGACGACGTGGACGCGATCGAGGCCAGCGGCCGCGGCACGCTCTACACCTACTCCACGGTCTTCGTGAACGACCTGCACCCCTTCAAGGATCGCTTGCCGTACGTCGCCGCGATGGTCGAGCTCGACGAGGGCCCTCGCCTGATGACGAACCTCGAGGGTTGCGACCCCGACGACCTCGCCGTGGGCATGGCGGTCGAGGTCGACTTCCGGCCGCTGACAGACGAGTTCGACGCCATCGTCTTCCGGCCGGCGACGGCCCGCTGACCTCACCCGCCCTTCCACCCAAGGAGATACACACATGAGCGGATTGCTCGACGGAAAGGTCGCGCTGGTCACCGGCTCCGGCCACGGCATCGGTCGCGGCCACGCGCTGGAGCTGGCCAAGCAGGGGGCAACCGTGATCATCAACGATCTCGGCACCTCCCTCGACGGCGAGGGCACCGGCAAGGTCGCCGACGAGGTCGTCCAGATCATCAAGGACCGCGGTGGGCGCGCCGTCCCGGACTTCAGCGACGTCGGCGACGAGGAGCAGGTCGAGGCGCTGGTCGCGCGGGCCTACGAGCAGCTCGGCCGGCTCGACATCGTGGTCAACAACGCGGGCATCGTCCGCGACAAGGCGATCTGGAACATGAGCGTCGACGACTTCGATCTCGTCATGCGCGTGCACGTCCGCGGGAGCTGGCTCACGAGCCGTGCGGTCGCCCAGCGCTGGCGCGCCGAGTCGAAGGCCTCGGGCGGTCCCGTCTACGGCCGCATCATCAACACGACCTCGGGCGCCGGCCTGCTCGGCCACTTCGGGCAGACCAACTACAGCGCCGCCAAGGCCGCGATCGTGGGCCTCACGCAGACCCTCAGCCTGGAGCTCGCCTCCATCGGCGCCACCGTCAACGCGATCAGCCCCGGCGGACGCACCCGGATGTCAGCGACCATGGCGGGCGCCGCCCCGGCGATCGAGCCCGACGAGCGCGCCGAGGACGAGTTCGACCCCAAGGACCCCTCGCTCGGGTCGCCGGTCGTCGCCTGGCTCGCGAGCCCCGAAGCGGGTCATGTCAGCGGTCAGGTCGTCAAGGCCCTGGGCGAGAACATCCAGCTCCTCAAGGCCTGGTCGCCGGTCGCCTCCGTGTCCAACGGTGGCAAGCGCTGGGACGCCACCAAGCTCGGCGTCATCCTCGGGACCGACATCTTCGGCTCCCGCGCCGCCGGCCTCCGCGTCGGCGGCTGAACGCTTCCGCTGCGCGGCCGGTGGACATCGGCCGCGCAGCGGACTACCAGCTGAGGTCAGTCCAGGGCTGGGATCACCTCGGCGCCGAAGCGCCGCAGCGTCTCAGGCGTGCCGAAGTCATCGAACCGCACGACGCACAGCGCGACGCCTCGCGATCGTTCTGCGCGGAACAGTTCGACCAGTTCGTCGGGGGTGCCGACCAGCGGACGGCCCCAGGCGCTCTCAGGCATCCGTCGGGCGACGCGATCCGCCACCGCGTCACGGTCCTCCTCGCGGTGGACCAGGCCGACGGCGTACTGCGCGGAGATCCGGGCGGACCCGCGCATGGGTGCCAACTCCTCGAGGCGGTCGCGGGCACTGCCGATGCAGTTCCACCAGTCGGCGTGCGCGGCGACCAGCGGCATTGTGAGCTGTCGACCGCCGCCGCCGATGTGCACCGGGATGCGAGGCTGCACGGGCCGGGGGAGCCCGTAGGCGCCCTGCAACTGGAAGTAGCGGCCGTCGAAGTCGAACGTGTCGCCGGTGAACATCAGGTTCAGGATCTGGAGCGTCTCGCCCAGGGACTCCGAGCGCTGCCGGCGGCTCCCCGGCTCGAAGCCGAAGGCGGTCAGCTCCGACTCGACCGAGCCCCAGCCGAGGCCGAGCTCCAGCCGCCCGCCGCTGATCTGGTCGAACGTGGCGGCCATCTTGGCGAGCAACGAGGGGTGTCGGAAGGGCGCGCACCCGACGAGATGGCCGAAGCGCAGGGTCGTGGTGGCGCCGGCCAGCGCGGTCAGGAGGGTCCAGCTCTCGAGGGTGTCGGATGGCGGCGCGCCCGGTGCGAGCAGATGGTCCATCACCCAGAACGAGTGGAATCCCGCGGCCTCGGCCGTGCGGGCCTGTTCGAGCATCGTGGGAACGTCGGTCTTGAGTTGGGGGATGAACACGCCGAAGCGGACGACCGACCCACTGCGGTGCGTCTGCGCGGTCACGGCGTCAGGCCCCCAGGAGGCTGATGGCGCTCATCGGGCAGGCCGCGACGCCCGCGGCGGCGGCCTGGTCGGCACCGGCCGGGATATCGATGTCAGCACGTGCGGCGTAGCCGTCGCCGTTGAGCAGGAACAGCCCGGCGTCGGCGGTCGCACACTGTCCGTGGCCTTCACACTGGTCGAGCTCGATGTGGACGCGCATGGGGTTCACTCCTTGGTGGTGGTCGATCTGGCGGGCGCCGGGTGTGCCTCGAGGTAGGCGCGCAAACGACCGCGGTCGGTCTTCTGCATGGCGGTGGTCGGTAGCTCGTCGAGGAGCACCAGCCGGTCAGGCGCCTTGTAGTCGGCGAGCCGGTCGAGGCTCCACCGACGGAGGTCGTCGAGACTGGGCGGGGAGTCCGCGTGCGTCGGCACGACGAACGCCACCCCGGTCTCGCCTATCACGGGTGTCGGCTCACCGACGACCGCGACCTCGCGGACCCGGGGATGTTCGGTCAGGACGTGCTCGACCTCGAGCGGGTGCACGTTGAAACCGCCGCGTATGTAGAGGTCGTCGGTGCGGCCGACGAGTTGGAGGTTGCCCTCGGCGGTGAACCGTCCGAGGTCGCCGCTGACGAAGAAGCCGTCCTCGTCGTACGCCGCGGTGCTGAGCTCCGGCTCGCGCCAGTAGCCGCGCATCACGCAGTCGCCCGCGAGCCTCACCCGTCCGATCTCGCCGGTGGGCACTGGCCGGCCGGCGTCGTCGGTGACCCGCACGGACATGCCGTGCTGCGGTCGGCCGACGGTGCGGAAGAGGACCTCGGGCGGATCGCCCGGCTCGGTGCCGCAGATGGACGGTGACTCGGTCATGGCGTAGCGCACGACCAGGGGGACACCCAGTCGTGCGGCGGTCCGCTCGACCAGCTCGGGCGGAGCGGGGGCGGTCGCGACGACACCGACCCGGAGGTGGGGGAGGCTCTCGCGGCTGACGCCGGGCTCGTCGAGGAGCTTGGCCCATTGCGTCGGTACGCCGCCGCCGACCGTGATCCGTTGGGAGCGCAGCACCTCGTACATGCGCGTGGCTGACCATGGGACAGGGGAGGCGACCAGGGCGATGCCCCAGACCAGCTGGTCCCAGAGCTTGGCCATGTAGCCGGCGTGAGGGAACGGCGTGGCGGTCAGCCGGCGGTCGAAGGGCGCGCTCATCACGCCCGCTGAGCGGGAGAAGGCGGCCAGGTTGTCGGCGTCGAACCACGCGCCCTTGGGCAGGCCGGTGGTCCCGCTGGTGAAGATGATCGCGACGGGGTCGCTGCGACCCAGCGGGACGTAGGGCACTGCGATGCCCGAGGGGGCGATGGTGGGCAGGGCCGACCGTGGCAGCACGTCGAGGCCGGCGGGCACCGGCGGCAGCCCGAGGTCCTCGTCGCGGATCACGAGCGCCGGCGCGGCCTTGGCCAGGACGCCGGACACTTCCAGCGGCCCGAGCCGTGGGTTGAGGCCCGTGGTGATCGCGCCGATCATCGCCGCCCCGGCGTAGCAGACGGCGTAGTCGATCCCGGCGGGGAGCATCAGTGCGACGACGTCACCCTTGCCCACACCCCGTGCGAGCAGGTCGACGGCGACCGCGCGGGCGCGGGCCACCCAGTCTGCGAAACCGATCCGGGAGCCGTCCGCCTCGACGTACGCATCCCGGTCACCGTAGGCCAGGGCAGCCGTCTCCAGCAGGTCGCGCGTGTTGGCGAAGTCGTCGGCGTCCAACGGCGCCGCTGGCGAGCTGAGACGTTGCGCCGCGGCTGCCTCGGTCATGGTCGTTCGGACCCGAGCAGCACCGTGCCGCTGGAGCAGAACCAGCCGCCGGTGCCACTCACGCATGCGACCTTCGCGGCCGGTACCTGGCGAGGACCCGACTCGCCGCGGAGCTGCTTGGCGGCTTCGACGATCAGGAAGAGCCCACGCTGGCCGGGGTGGCAGGCGGACAGGCCGCCGCCGTCGGTGTTGGTGGGCAGGGCGCCGCCGAGACGGAGGTTGCCCTTCTCCACGAAGGCACCGCCCTCGCCCTTCTCGCAGAAGCCGAGGTCCTCCATGGTGAGCAGCAGCATGTAGGTGAAGGCGTCGTAAATCTCCGCGACGTCGACGTCGGCCGGCGTCAGCCCCGCGCGCTGGAAAGCGAGCGGGCCGGTGATCGAGGCGGGCCCGACGGTCATGTCCTCCCACTGGCTGGTCAGCATGTGCGAGGTGGCTTCGCCGGCACCGAGGAACCACACCGGATCGGAGCGCAGGTCAGCGACCCTGTCCTCGGCGACGAGCACCACGGCGGCACCGCCGTCGGAGCGGATGCAGCAGTGCAGCTTGGTGAACGGGTCGGCGATCATCGGCCCCGACAGCACGTCGTCGATCGTGATCGGGTCGCGGTAGAAGGCCTCGGGGTTGTCCTGCGCGTTGTAGCGCGCGGAGACGGCGACCTCGGCGAGTTGCTCGATGGTCGTGCCGTACTGGTGCATGTGACGGCGGGCGGCCATGGCGTACTTCGAGATGAGGGTGTGACCGTAGGGGGCCTCCCACTGCAGCGGACCGCGCGAGCCCCAGTTGATGTTGGCGGTGCGAAGTCCCTTGCGCAGGTCGGCCCTCGCCGTGGACCCGTAAGTCAGGAGTACGACGTCGGCGTGGCCGGCAGAGATGGCATCCGCCGCGTGGGACAGCATCACCTCCCAGGAGGCGCCACCCACAGAGGTGGAGTCGATCCACCGCGGTCGGATGCCGAGGTATTCAGCGACGTCTGTCGGAGGCAGGGTGCCCTGGCTGGTGGAGCCGAGGCCGTCGACTTGGTCGGGGCGAAGACCCGCGTCGGCGAGCGCACGCCGACTGGCCTGCCCCATCAGCTCGTAGGCGTTCTTGTCGTCGACGCGGCCGACGTCCGACAGTGCGACACCGGCGATGGCGACCCTGCGGTTCACTGGGGGGCGCCCTGCTCGAGAAGGTCGGCGAGGACCTGGGTCGGCTCGCCGAAGAGATGACTGATGACGTGCGCGCGCTTGAGGTACAGGTGCGCGTTGTGCTCGTACGTGTAGCCCATGCCGCCGTGCACCTGGATCGTGGCGCCGGCGTTGGCGATGGCGGCGCGGGATGCGACCGTCTTGGCCGCGAGGGCGTGGAAGAGCGCATCCTGACGCCCGGACTGGACGCACACGGCGGCGAACAACGTCTGCGACATCGCCGCATCCGAGGCCACCGCCATGTCGGCACAGGCATGCTTGATCGCCTGGTGGACGCCGATCGGGCGGCCGAACTGCACCCGCAGCTTGGCGTGCTCGGTCGCCAGCCGGGTGACGGCGTTGGCGAGTCCCGCGAGGCCGGCCGCGCTCAGGACGGTCGCGCGCAGCCAGATCGGGTCGGTCCCGCTCGGCAGCCAGTGGCGCACCGTGGCGGCCGTGACCGTGGAGGTGGCCAGCCGGATGCCGGGGTCGGAGGAGTCGAGCGTCTCTACGTCGGGAAACTCGTCGAGGTCCACGATCGCCGCACCAAGCTCGGTCACGAGCAGGACGTGGCTGACGCCGGCGCAGTCGATCAGGTCGAAGGTGCCCTTGATGCCCTCCGGTCCGATGGATCCGTCGCCGCGGAGCTCTGCGAGGCCGACCAGCACCGAGCCGTCGGAGATCCGTCCGACCAGATCCAGGTCACCGCACTGCGCCGCCACCCGGGCGGCGAGAGAGGAGGTCAGGAACGGCCCGGTGGCGAGGTGCTCGGCGAGGGTGGCGAAGAGCAACGCCTCGTCGTCGAGGAGGCGGCCGGACCCGCCGTACTCCTCGGGGAGGCCGAGCGTGAGCAGACCCAGCTCGGCGCCCTCGAGCCACGCGTCCCGATCCACGGCCGATGGCTGGCCGTCGCGCGCCCGGATGCCCTCGATCGGCATCCGAGACTCGAGGAAGTCAGTGGCCGCGGCGATCAGGTCGCGCTGGTCTTCGGAGGGGAGGAGGTCCATGTCAGTTCTCTTTCCGGGCCAGGCTCATCGCGGCAGTCCGAGGACGCGCTCGCCGATGATGTTGCGTTGGATCTCGGAGGTCCCTCCGCCGATGGACTGCGAGAAGGAGTAGAAGTAGTTGCCCACCCAGCCCATGGGGTCCCAGCGCGAGGAGTTGCGCAGGCCGTCGGCGCCGACGATGTCCATGGCGAGGGCCGCGATCTCCTTGCAGAGGTCGGCGTAGTGGAGCTTGAGCATGGAGCCGCGGGGGCCGGGCGTGTCCGACTTCATCGTGTGGCAGATGCCGACGTAGGTCATCGCACGCAGGGAGGCCACCGAGGCCCGCGAGCGGGCGAGACGGCGGGCGATCTCGTCGTCGGCGATCGCCGGACGGCGCCCGTCGGGACCGACGTGATCGCGGGAGAAGTCGATGAGGTCCTCGACGACCTTCGCGAGCCTCACCTGGTTGGCGGTGAAGGCGGTGCCGCGCTCGAAGGAGAGCGTCGACATCGCGACGCTCCACCCCTGGTTGATCTCGCCGACCACGTTGGACAGCGGGATCCGGACGTCGTCATAGAAGACCTCGCAGAACTCCGCGCCACCCTCCATCGTCTTGATCGGACGGATGTCGATGCCCGGCGTGTGCATGTCGGCGATCACCCAGGTGATGCCGTCGTGCTTCGACCCGGTGTTGTCGGTGCGCACCAGCAGCTCCTGGAAATCGGCGCAGTTGGCCGAGCTCGTCCAGATCTTCTGCCCATTGACGACCAGGTGGTCGCCGTCGATGACGGCCTTGGTGCGCAACGAGGCCAGGTCGGAGCCGGCCTCGGGCTCGGAGAAGCCCTGGCACCAGATCACGTCGCCCTTGAGGATTCGCGGGAGATGGAACGACTTCTGCTCCTCGTTGCCTCGCAGCATCACCGTGGGGCCGGCGTGGTTGAGCCCGACGAAGCAGGCGTCGATGCCGGGGAGTCCCTGGGCGGCGTACTCCTCGTACCAGATCAGCTGCTGGAGGAGGGTGAGCCCGCCGCCGCCGTATTCGGTCGGCCAGGCGATGCCGGCCCATCCGCCCTCCCACTGCGTCCTCTGCCAGGCGAGGTCGTACTCGCGGATGCCGGCATCGTCGCGTGGGCGGCTCTCACGGGGCTTGTGCTCGGTGAGCCAGGTGAGCACCTGCTCACGGAACTCCACCTGTTCCGCAGTGAAGTCCAAATCCATCGGCAAACCTTCCTCGCATCGGGCGCGACGGCCCGGGAGACATAGTGACATCTTAAGTGACAACAGCGTCAGATAAAAGTTTCTCGAGCACTTGATCGGGTCGGAGTTCCATGCTGCTTCGCGAGTGCCTCGCTGCCACGCGCGAGCACGGTCACGTCAGCGCCGACGAGGACGAAGGTGGCGCCGGCCGCGAGATAGCGACGGGCGATCGTCTCGTTGAAGGCATTGACGCCTGGCGCCTTGCCGGACTCGGCGATCTCGGCGATAGCGCGCTCGATCGTGGCAACGATGTCGGGATGCTCGGGCTGTCCGAGGCGACCGAGTGAGGCGGCCAGATCGGCGGGCCCGATGAAGACGCCATCGATGCCGTCGACGGCGAGGATCGCCGGAAGAGCCTCCAGTCCGGCCGCCGACTCGACCTGGACGGTCACGCTGATAAGAGTGTCCGCCATCGTCAGATAGTCGGGAGTCCGGTTCCATCGGGACGCGCGTGCCAGCGCGCTGCCGACCCCGCGGATGCCCGCCGGGGGATAGCGGGTCGCGGCGACGACCGCCCGGGCCTCGTCGACCGACTCGATCATCGGGACGATCAGGTTGGTCACGCCGAGGTCCAGGAGCTGCTTGATCGCGACGGCGTCGAAGGAGGCAGGGCGCACCAGGACCTCCACGGGATAGGCGGCCGTGGCCTGGAGCTGGGCGAGGGTGGAGCGCAGGTCGTTGGGGACGTGCTCCTGGTCGAGCATCAGCCAGTCGAGACCGGATCCCGCGCAGATCTCGGCGGTGTAGGCATTGCCGGACGCGATCCACATCCCGATCTGAGGTCGCTCGCCGAGGCGATCCAGCCAGCGGTTCACAGCCCCTCCTCTCGCGCGAAGGTGCACGACACGGTGCCGAGCGGCCCGTAGTCGGCGACGAACGTATCTCCGGGCAGGGCGAACACCGGCTTGGTGAAGGAGCCCGCCAGGATCACCTCGCCGGCGCGCAGGGGCACGCCGTGCGCAGCGAGTCGGTTGGCGAGCCAAGCGACGCCGTTGGCCGGATGATTGAGTACGGCGGCGGCGACCCCCGACTCCTCGATGGACGCGTTGCGCAGCAGCAGCGCGGACGCCCACCGGAGGTCCACGTCGTGGGGTCGGACCACACGCCCACCCAGCACGATGCCGGCGTCGGCGGCGTTGTCGGCGATAGTGTCGACGATCGTCCGCAGGTGACCGGTCTCGGGGTCGCTCATCTCCACCCGCGCGTCCAGGATCTCCAGAGCGGGAGTGACGTACTCGCTGGCCCGCAACACGTCGTACAAGGTCACGCCGGGGCCCTTGAGGTCCTCGCCCAGAATGAAGGCGAGCTCGACCTCCACGCGGGGCTGGATGAACCGCCCGGCCGGGACGGTGCCGCCGTCGTCGAAGAACATGTCGTCGAACAGGGCGCCGTAGTCGGGCTCGTCGATCGAGACCGCGCGCTGCATGACCCTGGAGGTCAGCCCGATCTTGCGGCCACGCACAATGCGGCCGTCGGAGGTCTTCAGGTCGACGAGCGCGCGCTGGACGGCGTACGCGTCCTCGATCGTCATCTCGGGGAAATCCAGCGAGAGCTGGCGGATCGGGGTCCGCATCTGCTCCGCCTCGTAGAGGCGTCGCGCGCAATCGGCGACGGTGGGATCAGCAAGCATCGGCGGTCACCGGGCGAGGAAGGCGACGGCCGCCGCGTTGAACGAGGCCGGGTCCTCGAAGTGCGGCCAGTGCCGTACCGTCGGCATCTCGAAGACCTCGGAGTCGGGGATCAGGCGGGCGACGGTGCGCGCGGTGCTCTGGTACTCGCCGTGGTCCTGGCCGGAGGCCACGATCAGCGTGGGAGCGCTGATGCCCGCCCACTTCTCCTCGGGGATGAGGTTGCGATCACGTGCGTCGGCGTCCTGCAGGATCAGGAGGTGGTCGATGGTCTGGCGGGTGTCGTCGCGACGATAGATCGCCTGGCGCAGCGCGATCAGGTCGGGCAGCCGGTTGGCCTCGTCGGCGATCAGGTGCTCGAAAACCTTGTGGATCGAGGCCCAGCTCGGATCCTGAACGGCGGCCGTGCGCTCCGCCCGGATGCGGGCCATGTTGGACGCGGTGGCGATCAGTCCGGCCGGCGACATCAGGATCAGCTTGTCGACCCGCTCGGGGTGAGCCACGGCCGTCGCTGCTGACACCCAGGCGCCGAGGGACATGCCGATGAAGTGGGCCTTCTCGATGCCGAAGTGGTCGAGCGCGGCCAGCACCTGGCGGACGTACACGGCGATCTCGTAGTCGTAGTCGGGCTTGTCGGAGAAGCCGTTGCCGACCATGTCGATGGCGATGCAGTGGAACTGCTCGCTGAGGGCGGTCAGGTTGGGCGCGAAGGTCTCCCAGTGGCCACCGGTGCCGTGCAACAGGATCGCCGTCGGCAGGTCGGGGGAGCCCGCCTCGGCGAACCGCGTCCGGACACCCGCCAGCTCCACGAAGCCCTGCCGGAACTCGAGCTCGCGCAGGAAGCCCCAGATGCTCCGGTAGTCCGTCGGGTCAGGGTCGATCACCGCGGTCGGGGTGCTCAACGTCGTCGTCTCGCTCATGGGTGAGCCTTTCGTTCTCATGGTCGTCACGGCCTGTGGCGTGGATCTTAATCTGACGCTATCGTCTGAATTGGGCGGGCGCTTCGTAGTGTGCCGCTCTTTTGCTTGATTGACCAGTGCGCACGCCTGAAACGCCATCCCGAGAGCCACGAACGCAAGGCGCTCGGTGGTCTTGTTTCTGACAGTTGTATACGATAAAACTTGAACGCCGGCAGCGCCGGAGCCGCGGGTCGCCGTCGAGAGGCGGATCAGCCCGGATCGATCAGTGAGTAGGTCTGAAGAGCAATGTCTGAGGAAGAGCGCATCCGCCCGGTCGTCCGGCGGGAGTTGGCGGTGCTGGCCAACGAGTTCGCGGTCGTCCGGGTCTCCCTGGACACGACCGGTAACGGCCCGCGACTCCTGGTCGAGGACACGGAGACGGGCGACACCATCCACCTGTCGCCGCTCGAGCTCGCCTGTCTGTGCCTGGCCACTCCCGAGGACCGGCTGCAGTGGATGCGCGTCGGTCCCTATCGCGACGAGCGCAAGCCCTTGCCCCAGCATTCGGAGCCCGACGACCTGGCCCCGAGGACCGTCTCGTGACCGCCTCCGACGTGGCCCTGGTCGGGCTCGGCATGACGGCGATGTCGCTGAGCCCCGGTCGGGCTCCGCAGGAGCTCGCTCGCGAGGCCCTCGGCCTGGCCCTGGCGGATGCCGGCGTCACCCACGGCGACGTCGATGGACTGTTGGTGGGCTCCTCGCAGGGCATCCGACCCGACCGGCTCGGCGTCGCCTTCGCCGCTCAGGGTGGCTTCTCCGACCTGCGTCTGCTCGAGCACGTCGAGATCAAGGGCGCCACGACGATCGCGATGATCCAACGAGCCGCCCTGGCCATCGAGACCGGTGTGGCCCGCACCGTCGTGTGCGTCTTCGCCGATGCGCCCCTCGTGGCGGGCAAGGGCGCCGGCTCCGCCTATGCGCACAGCGGCGGCCAGTCCGGCGTCCGGGGCCTGGAGCGTGCCTCCGGGATGCTCGGCTCGGTGCCGACGTACGCCCTTCTCGCGCAGCGCTGGATGCACCTCAGCGGAGCGACCGCTGACGACCTGTGCGCGATGGCGACCACCACCCGTGCGTGGGCGCTGGGCAACCCTGCCGCTGTCGTGCGGACCCCGCTCGATGCCGAGGGCTATCTCGCGTCTCCTCTGATCGCGGAGCCGCTGCGCCGCCTCGACTGCGCGCGCCCGGTCAATGGCGCGGTCGCCGTCGTGGTCAGCGGCGACACC
The DNA here is from genome assembly GCF_003515065.1 of Nocardioides immobilis. GTDB lineage: Bacteria > Actinomycetota > Actinomycetes > Propionibacteriales > Nocardioidaceae > Nocardioides > Nocardioides immobilis. The sequence goes on along the minus strand of NZ_QXGH01000009.1, from coordinate 131,960 downwards.
GGCCTGGGCCACCCCGTCCGCGTTCGGGTCCGTGGCAGCGGTCGCGAGCACCCGGTGCGTCATCGGCGCGCGGGTGCCGAGTCGTGGTTCGGCGGCGGACGACGTGCCGTCGACGACGCGCTCGCTGCCGCTGGGATGTCACGCAGCGACCTCGACGTCGCGGAGCTCTACGACCCGTTCTCGGTCGTCACCCTGATGTTGCTCGAGGAGTACGGACTCACCGACGGTCGGACCGCGGGCGAGTTCGTGCGGGCGGGGGAGACCGGCCCCGGCGGCCGGCTGCCGACCAACACCGGCGGGGGACAGCTCTCGGGTTTCTACCTCCAGGGCATGACGCCGCTCGCTGAAGCCGTCATCCAGCTGCGTGGCGACGGTGGCGAGCGTCAGGTCGCCGGTGCGAGCACCGCCCTCGTCGGCGGCATCGGGGGCCGGCTCGACCATCACGCGGCCCTGCTCCTGGAGCGTGCGGCGTGACCGTCCTGACCGCCGACTGGCTTCTCTCCGACACCCTCGCGCCCCAGGTCGAGGGCGATCCGCTCGCGCCGCTGTACGCCGGCAGCGACCGCGGCGAGCTCGTGCTGCCGTTCTGCGCGGCGTGTGCCCTGCCCCTCGACCTCGACCAGCAGGTGTGCGACGGCTGCGGCGCCGCCGAGATCACCTGGCGAGCGGTCGAGCCCACCGGCACGGTGCACTCGATGACGGTCATGCACCGGCGCGAGCCCGGCCTGGTGGTGGCGGCCGAGCCCTATCCGATCCTGGACGTCGAGCTGGCCAGCGGCCATCGACTCATCATGACGACGCGGACCCATCCGTCGTCCCTCCCGCGCATCGGTGACCCGGTCGCCGTTGCGTTCCGCAACTTGGGCGGGGTCGCCATCCCGTCCGCCGATCTCGACCCCGCCGCACCACCCACTACGGAGGCCAGCTCATGACCACCCTGGACCACGGACCCGCATCGGTCCCGACCCCCGAGGCGTTCGACGTCTCGGCGATCGTCAAGAACCATCGCGTGCACGGCTCGGTCTACACCTCCCCGGAGATCTTCAACCGGGAGATGGAGACGATCTTCCGCACCGGGTGGGTCTACGTCGCCCATGAGAGCGAGATTGCCGAGGAGGGTGACTACCTCACGCGCCGGATCGGCCGGGACCCGGTGGTCGTCGTGCACGGCAGGGACGGCGTGATCCGCGTGCTGGAGAACCGCTGCAGCCACCGCGCCAACCGGCTCTGCAACGCGGAGTCCGGCAACGCGACGTCGTTCCGTTGCCCCTACCACGGGTGGACGTTCAGCAACGATGGGTCGCTGACCGCGGTGCCGATGCGTGACGGCTACGGCGAGGAGTTCGCCAAGGTCCGTGCGAACCTCGGCATGTCCGAGGCGCCCCGCGTCGACAGCTACGGCGGCTTCATCTTCGCCTCGCTCGCCCCCGAGGGCATCTCGCTCAAGGAGCACCTCGGCGGGGCGATGGGAGCGATCGACCGGGTGCTCGACCTCTCGCCGACGGGCAAGATCGACCTCAGCCGCGGCTGGATGAAGCACCTCCACCACGCCAACTGGAAGATGGTCGTCGAGAACAACGTCGACGGCTACCACGCGCTCTTCACCCACGCGTCGGTCTACGACGCCATCCGCCCGGCCAAGGTGTCCCACGTCCCGTCGAAGGTCGAGGTCGTCGTCCGCGACCTCGGCAGCGGCCACTCCGAGATCGACTACTCGGCGGAGTACCGCAAGCTCGACGAGGAGTTCGTCTGGTACGGCCGGATTCCGCGGACCAAGCTGCCCGAGTACGTCGAGGCGCTGGAGACCGCGCACGGTCCGGAGAAGGCCCACGACGCGCTCGTGATCGGTCCCTCGCACACGCTGATCTGGCCCAACCTCTTCCTCGCCGAGATGAACGTGATGTACGTCGAGCCGATGGCGACCGACGAGACCGTCGCCTACACCGCAGCGGTGATCATCCCCGGCCAAGACAAGCTCAACGAGCGCACCATGCGCCGATCCGAGGGCGCGATGGGCCCGGCCGGGTTCCTGATCGCCGACGACGGCGAGATCGGCATGCGCAACCAGGCCGGCCTGGCCGCACGCGACCCCGAGTGGCTCGAGCTTTCGCGTGGCCTCGAGACCGACTTCGAGGACGAGACCGGGATCGTCAACAGCGACAAGAGCGCCGAGACCCCGCAGCGCGGCTTCTACCGCCAGTGGGCCAGCGTCGTAGGACAGGAGACCTCCGCATGACCATGATCGCCGCCCAGGACCAGCCCGCCATCCCGCTGAACATGGTGGCCGCCCCCGGCCCGCTGCCGGCACCCGATGCCGATGTCGCGGCGTTCCTCTACTACGAGGCGCGGCTCGCCGACGAGGCTCGCTACTCCGAGTGGGAGCAGCTCTGGGAGGAAGACGCCCTCTACTGGGTGCCGATGCGCCCGGAGGACGACCCGAGGAAGAAGCTCTCCTACATCTACGACAACCGCAACCGGATCAAGAGCCGGGTCGCCCAGCTCAACACCGGCAACCGGCACTCGCAGACGCCGCCGTCGGTGATGCGACGGATGCTCAGCAGCATGGAGGTCCTCGACACCGACGAGGCCGCCGGCACCGTCACCGTCGCCTCCAACTTCGCGCTCTTCGAGTACCGCTACGACCAGCGGGTCTGGGCCGGCCGCGTCATCCACCAGGTCCGGCGTACGCCCGAGGGGCTGCGTCTCGTCAGCAAGACCGTCCACCTCATCAGCGCAGGCGGCCCGGTCAACACGCTGGCCTTCCTGATCTGACGATCCGAGACAACGCGCTGGCCGCTCGGCGGCCCCCAAACCGTTCGACCCAGAGTGAGGTAACTCGTGCTTATCGGTGAGATCTCGACCAACAACGCACGCCGCGTCCCGGACAAGAAGGCGATCGTCGTCGACGGTCGTACCCTGACCTGGTCCGATGTCGACGAGCGCGCGCTGCGGTTGGCCAACCACCTGATCTCCGGTGGGCTGGCCAAGGGCGACCGGGTCCTTGTGATCGCCCGCAACACCGTCGAGTGGCCCGAGGTCGTCTTCGCTCTGGCGAAGGCGGGCTTCATTGCCGTGCCGGTCAACATCCGCCTGGCGGCCGACGAACTGGCCTACGTGCGTGACGACTCGGGAGCGCGTGCGGCAGTCATCCACTCCGACCAGGTCGAGCGGTTCGGTGCCGAGCTGAAGAACCTCGACGTCGTCCTGGAGATCGGCGGCAGCACCGTCGGCACCGACTACGAGTCCGCCCTCGCGTCGTCGGCGACGACCGACCCGCGGCCTGCCGACCTGGTGCCCGACGACCCCCAGTTCATCCTCTACACCAGCGGCACCACCGGGCGTCCGAAGGGCGTCGTCAACACCCATCGCGGCATGCTCGCGCAGGTGGTCGACACCTCGATCGTCACCGAGGCGAACCGCTCGGACGTCTACCTCGCGACGACCCCGTTCTTCACCGCCGGCGGCATGGTGCGCACGCTGTCGTGGACCTACCTCGGCCAGACGATGGTGATCCACCACCGCTTCGACCCGCAGGCCGTCATCGACGAGATCGAGCGCAGCGGCATCACCTTCACCACCTTCATCCCGACGATGCTCCAGCGCACGCTGCGCATCCTCGAGGAGGGACCGCCTCGCGACATGTCCAGCCTGCGTCGCATCAGCTACGGCTCCGCGCCGGTGCCCCCGGGGCTCGCGGAGAAGGCGATGAACCTCCTCGGCTGCGACATGCAGCAGCGCTACGGGCTGACCGAGTGCGGCGGCCAGGCCACCATCCTCACCCCGCAGGACCACCGCGACATGGTGGCGGGCAAGACCTCGGTGATGACGTCGTGCGGCCAGGAGACGCCGATGTGCTCGATCCGCATCGTCGACGAGGACGGCAACGAGCTGCCCACCGGCGAGATCGGCGAGATCGTCATGGTCAGCGACGCCTCGGCCGTCGGCTACTGGAACATGCCTGAGGCCACCGCGAAGACCTTCCGGCCGGACGGCCTCTGGTCGGGCGACCTCGGCTTCCTCGACGAGGAGCGCTACCTCCACGTCACGGGCCGCAAGACCGACATGATCATCTCCGGCGGCTTCAACGTCTATCCCGGCGAGATCGAGCGCGTCATCGGCCACCACGCCGACGTCGAGCTGGTCGCCGTCGTGGGCGTCCAGGACCCTGAGTGGGGCGAGACCCCGGTCGCGGTGATCGTGCCCCGTGGTGACGTCGACAGGGACGCGCTGGCTGCCGATCTGCAGGTGCTGTGCCGCGAGAAGCTCGCCGGCTACAAGCAGCCCCGGCGCTTCGAGTTCGCCACCGACTTCCCGCTCGGCCCGGCCGGCAAGATTCTCAAGCGCGAGATCGCGGCGCAGCTCCAGGTCGCGGCGGGCTAGTCGACGATGACGGGCACCACCACCGAACCGCGGCTCGATGCCGCCGGCCTCACCAGCAGCTCGATCTGGCAGCTCGCGTGCGACCGGGCCGCACTCACTCCGGACGCCGAGTTCGCCGTCGACGAGCGTGGACGGCACGTCACCTTCGCCGACTTCCGCGCCCTCGCCGAGGGGATCGCTGCGGGTCTGGCCGAGCGTGGCGTGGGTGCCGGGGACGTCGTGTCCTGGCAGTTGCCGACCAGCGTCGAGTCGATGGCTCTCTCGGTCGCCCTCACGCGGCTCGGTGCCGTCCAGAACCCGATCATCCCGATGTTGCGGGCGGCCGAGGTCGGGTTCATCGTCCGCCAGGTCGGTGCCGGCCTGCTGGTCGTGCCGCGGGTCCACCGCGGCTTCGACCACGCCGCGATGGCCGAGCAGGTGCAGGGCGCGGTCGAGGGCCTCGGCGTACTCGTCATCGACGACGACGCCTGGGAGGTCGGCGACCCCGGTCGACTGCCGGCGCCGGCGCCGGCTCCGGCTCCTGGCACCGCCGACGGCGTCGGCTGGATCTTCTACACGTCGGGCACCACCGCGGATCCCAAGGGCGTCAAGCACAGCGATGCCGGACTGCTCGCCGCCGCCCGCACCTTCGTGCTCAACCTCGAGGCAACGGCCGAGGACCGGTGCGCCGCGTTCGTGCCCGTCGCCCACGTCGGCGGGATCGCGCACCTGCTGCACTCGCTGCTGATCGGGCACACGCTGATCGTGAGCTCCGTCTTCGATCCCGAGACCAACGCCGACCTGCTGATCGAGCAGCGGGCCACACTGATCGGCTCCGGCTTGCCGTTCACGAACGAATACCTGCGGATCTCGGCCGAGCGCGACGTCGCTCCGCTCTTCCCGCACGCCCGGGCCACGCTCGGTGGCGGATCCGGTCGGCCGTATGCACTCAGCGCTGCCGCGGCCGAGAGGCTCGGTGGCGTGGGCATCATCTCCGGCTACGGCATGACCGAGTGCCCCTACATCACCTGGGGCACGCCGCACGACACGGCCGAGCAGCACGCGGGCTGCGAGGGCATCCCCGCGGGCGGTGGCGAGGTCCGGATCGTCGGGCCGGAGGAGACCCTCCTCGGGGTCGGCGAGATCGGTGAGATCCGGGTCCGCGGACCCCAGCTCTTCCACGGGTACGTCGACGAGGCGCTCGACGCGCACGCGCTGGACGACGACGGGTTCTTCCGCAGCGGCGATCTCGGCTGTCTCGACGCCGACGGACGGCTCGCGGTGACCGGCCGGCTCAAGGACGTCATCGTCCGCAAGATGGAGAACATCTCGGCCCAGGAGGTCGAGTCGTCGCTGATGGGTGACCCTGCGATCGCCGACCTCGCCGTGATCGGGCTGCCCGATCCGGTCACGGGGGAGCGGGTGTGCGCGGTCGTCGTCCCCCGGGACCCGCAGTCACCCCCGACGCTCGCCTCGGTCCAGGCCTTTCTCCGCAGCACCACCCTGAATGTGCGCAAGTTCCCTGAGCAGGTCGAGGTGGTCGAGTCACTCGCCCGCAACTCGCTCGGCAAGCTCGTCAAGTCAGACCTGCGGCAGCGCTTCGCGCACGCGGCGGGTCGCGACCCCCAGACATCGGAGACGACATGACCGAGGACCGCTTCTCCACCATCGAGTTCGACGTGGTCGACCACGTCGCGACGATCACGCTCAACCGTCCGGAGCGCCTCAACAGCTTCAACCAGACGATGACGGCCGAGATCGCCGAGGTCTGGGCGCAGGTCCGCGACGACGAGGACATCCGCGTAGCGGTGTTGCAGGCCAACGGCGAGCGCGCCTTCTGCACGGGCATCGATGTCGAGGAGGGTGCCTGGTGGGCCCACCTGAGCCCGTGGAACCAGGAGGACCCGGGCGTCGCGCTCGGCCCTCGTCACCACCGTGTCTGGAAGCCGGTCATCTGCGCGGTCCACGGGATGGCGGCCGGCGGGGCGATGTACTTCCTCAACCAGTCCGACATCGTCATCTGCTCCGACGACGCCACGTTCTTCGACCCGCACGCCAACGCCGGAATCGTGTCCGCCCTCGAGCCAATGGGCATGCTCGCCCGCGGCGTACCCCTCGGAGAGGTGCTGCGCTGGGCGCTGCTCGGCAGCGATGAGCGGATCACCGCCGACACCGCGCTGCGGGCGGGGATCGTCAGCGAGGTCCTCCCGCGGGCCGAGCTCCGCGACCGGGCCCAGGAGCTCGCCACGGAGATCGCCGGCCGTCGTCCGGAAGGGATCCAGGGCACGGTGCGCGCGATCTGGGAGTCGCTGGAGATGCCTCCTGCGACCGCCCTGCGCAACGGCCTGTCCTACACCCAGATCGGCAACGCCGGCAGCGGGCGGACCGACTCCCGGACCAACAAGCGCAGCCCGCGCTTCCGCTGAACGCCCGAGCCGGGCCCTGACTTTCGATGAGGAGAGCGTGATGACGACTGAGACCGAAGAACGACTGGCCTTCAGCCTGCGGATCGGAGGCGCGGAGTCGGCCGCGGGCTCGGGTCGGACCTACGAGACCGTCGACCCGTACACCGGCAAGCCGTGGGCGGTGGTGCCCGACGGTGACACGACCGACATCGATCGTGCGGTCCAGGCAGCGCGCGATGCTCTGAACGGTCCGTGGGGTCGGCTCAGTGCCACCGAGCGCGGCCGCCTCCTGTACCGCCTGGCCGACGTCATCGAGCGTGAGGCCGACCACCTGGCCGACCTCGAGGTGCGCGACGGCGGCAAGCTACTGCGCGAGATGTCGGGCCAGATGAGGGGCCTGCCCGACTACTACCGCTACTTCGCCGGCATGGCCGACAAGCTCGAGGGATCGGTGATCCCGACGGGCAAGTCCAACTACTTCGTCTACACCACGCATGAGCCGGTCGGCGTGGTCGGTGCGATCACCCCCTGGAACTCCCCGCTCCTGCTGCTCACCTGGAAGCTCGCTGCCGGCCTGGCCGCCGGTTGCACGTTCGTGGTCAAGCCCAGTGACTACACGCCGGTCTCGACGCTGGCCTTCGGCCGGCTCTTCGAGGAGGCGGGCTTCCCGCCGGGCGTCGTCAACGTCGTCACCGGCTGGGGACCCGAGACCGGGGCCGCGCTTGCCTCGCACCCCGGCGTCGACAAGATCGCGTTCACCGGATCGACCGGCACCGGGATCAAGGTCGGGCAGGCCGCCATCGAGAACATGACCCGCTTCACCCTCGAGCTCGGTGGGAAGTCGGCGCAGGTCGTCTTCCCGGATGCCGATCTGGAGGCGGCAGCGAACGGCATCATCTCGGGCATCTTCGCCGCGACCGGCCAGACGTGCCTCGCAGGCTCGCGCCTGTTGGTGCACGAGGACGTCGCCGAGGAGCTGGTGGCCAAGGTGGTCGCACGCGCTTCGACGATCGTGCTCGGTGATCCCCGCGACCCCGCCACCGAGATGGGCCCCGTCTCCAACGGGCCCCAGTACGAGAAGGTGCTCTCCCACTTCGCCTCGGCCCGCGAGGAGGGCGCGACCATCGCGTACGGCGCGGAGCCGGTGCCCGAGCTGGGCGGCTACTTCGTCCGGCCGACCGTGCTGACCGACGTCACGCCGCAGATGCGAGCCGCGGCCGAGGAGGTCTTCGGTCCGGTGCTGGCCGTGTCCACGTTCCGCGACGAGGACGAGGCGATTGCCGCCGCGAACGGCACCGAGTTCGGCCTGGCCGGCTCTGTCTGGACCAAGGACGTGCACCGGGCGCACCGCGTCGCCGGGCGGCTCCGGGCCGGGACGGTCTGGGTGAACGCCTACCGCGCCGTGGCCCCCAGCGTGCCCTTCGGCGGCATGGGCGCCAGCGGCTTCGGCCGCGAGAACGGCCTGGAGGCCGTCAAGGACTTCACCGAGACCAAGGCCGTCTGGGTCGAGCTCAGCGGTGACACCCGCGATCCCTTCACCCTCGGCTGACCCCACCAACCACGGAGGACCCACGAACATGTCAGACAAGATCGAAGCCGTCATCGTCGCCGGTGCGCGCACCGCGATCGGCACCGCCTTCAAGGGCACCCTGCGCGACACGACCGCCCTGGAGTTGGCGGAGGTCGTCGTCCGCGAGGTGCAGCAGCGCTCGGGGCTCGACATCGCCCTCATCGACGACGTGATCCTGGCGGAGTCCAACTACGGCGGTGGTGACATCGCCCGGCACGCGGCCGTCGTCACTGGCATGACCCACGTGCCCGGCCAGGCCGTCAACCGACACTGCGCCGGGGGCCTCACCGCGATCGGCAACGCCGCCGCGCAGATCCTCTCGGGCGCCGAGCGAGCCATCATCGCCGGCGGCACCCAGTCGACCTCGACCTCGCCGCTGCAACGCTTCCGCACGCCGGGCACGCTCGATGAGTTCACCGACCGCTGGATGTCGCCGACCCACCCGGACACGCCCGAGGCGCCCAACATGGACATGTCGATCTCGGTCGGCTGGAACACCGCCAAGGAGGTCGGTCTGACCCGCGACGAAATGGACGCCTGGGCGTTCCGCTCCCATCAGCGTGCGGTCGCAGCCATCGACGCCGGCGCGTTCAAGGACGAGATCGTGCCGGTCCAGGCGCGTCAGGCCGACGGCACCACGATCACCTTCGACACCGACGAGCACCCGCGCCGTGGCACCACGCTCGAGAAGCTCGCCTCGCTCAACCCGCTGCACCCCGAGATCCCCGACTTCTCGATCACCGCCGGCAACGCCAGCGGCATGAACGACGCTGCCGCCGCAGTGATGCTGGTCTCCAGCGATCTGGCCGCGGAGCAGGGCCTCGAGGCGCTGGCCGTGGTCAGGGCCTGGGCGGCCACGGCGACCGACCCCGGCCGGATGGGCCTCGCGCCGCTCGACGTGATCCCGAAGGTCCTCGATCGAGCGGGCCTGAGCATCGGCGACATCGACCTGTGGGAGATCAACGAGGCCTTCGCCTCGGTCCCCGTCGCGGCCTGCAAGAAGCTCGGCATCGACGAGGAGCTCGTCAACACGGCCGGCAGCGGTTGCAGCCTTGGCCACCCGGTCGCGGCGTCCGGCACTCGCATGGTCATCACTCTTATCAACGAGCTGCGTCGACGCGGCGGCGGGAAGGCCGTCGCCGCGATGTGCGCGGGCGGTGGCCAGGCGGCCGCGGTGGTCATCGAGGTCCCCGCACCGGTCGCTCGGTGAGCCACCTGGTGAGCTCGACCGCTCGGACCGTCGATCTGCCCGGAGCCGGCCTCCGGCTCTCGGCCGACCGGTGGGCACCCTCCGTGGAGGGCGCGTACGCCGCCGACGTACCGAAGGGTGTCGTCGTGCTGTTGCACGGCGGTGGCCAGACGCGGCACTCGTGGCGACGGACGGGGGAGCGGCTCGCGGCCGGCGGCTGGGTGGCGTACGCCGTGGATCTGCGCGGTCACGGCGACAGCGACTGGTCGGCGGACGGCGACTACGGCGTGAGCGTCATGATCGCCGATCTCCGCCAGCTCGTCGCGCACGTCAAGAGCGTGGAGGCCCAGGTGCCGTTGTCCCTCGTGGGCGCCTCGCTTGGCGGCAAGGTCGCGCTGATCGCGCTCGGTGAGGACGCCGATCTGGCGGACTCGCTGGTGCTCGTGGACATCGCCGTCTCCGTGGAGCGGAGGGGCACGCGTCGGGTCAGGAACTTCATGCGCAGCGCCCCGGAAGGTTTCGGCTCTCTTGAGGAGGCGGGTGCGGCCATCTCCGACTACAACCCGCATCGACGGCACACCGGGAACCTCGACGGGCTGCGCAAGAACCTGCGGCTGCGCAACGGCCGATGGCACTGGCATTGGGACCCCGCCATGATGGGGCTCGACTCCACTGAGAATGTGCCGGACGACGACTCTGATGTGAGCGCAGTCATCTATGCACGCTCCGAGGCCGCCGCCCGCCGGATCACACATCCCGTGCTGTTGGTCCGCGGCGCCCAGTCGGACGTCGTCTCTGACGAGGGAGTGGCCGAGATGCGTGAGCTGATCCCGCACTCGACCGTCGTCGACGTGCGCGACGCGGGACACATGGTCGCCGGCGACGACAACGACATCTTCACGGTCAATCTCCTCGGCTATCTCGACGGGGCTATCGGCCACCCATCCACACGGAGGAACGAACCATGACTGTCGACACCAATGCCGCGGCGAAAGTCTTGAGTGGACTCCGGCCGTTCCCGGTCGCTGTCACCACCGTCGACGGCGGCTTCGCCAACGGACTGATGTCACTCTCGGCCGGTGCGGCCAGCATCATTCCCGAGGCGCCGCGCGCGACCATCAGCCTGACGAAGTACAACCTCACCCACGATCTGGTGGTGAATTCCGGGGTCTTCGTCATGCATCTGCTCAGTGCCGAGGACGACCGGATCGAGGAGTCGCTCGAGATCCTGAAGACCCTGGGCGGCAGCTCGGGCCGTGACGGCGACAAGATCGGCAAGCTGCGGACCAGGACCGGCGTGACCGGCGCCCCGATCCTGCTCGGCGCTCACAGCTATGTCGAGGCGCGGGTCACCGGCACCCTCGACGTCCAGGAGAGCTCCATCTTCGTCGGTGACGTCGTCGCCGCGGAGATCCTGAACCCGGGGCACCGTCTCCAGATCGGCGAGGCCTGGGGCAAGCTTCCCGCCGAGTGGATCGAGCAGTACGAGACCAACCACGGCCCACAGCTCGCCAATGCGCGGGCTCGCCGGTTCGCCGAGTCGGGCTGATGTCGACGCTCACGGAAGTCGCTCCGACCGGCGTCTGGGAGCTTCCCGAGGAGTTCGTGGCCCTGCGGGAAACCGTCCGTCGGTTCATGGAGACGGAGGTGCTTACGATCGAGGAGACGCTCGCGCATGACACCGCCGGACTCCCGCGCGAGCTGCTCCTGCCGTTACAGGCCAAGGCGCGTGACCTGGGTCTGTGGTCGCTGCAGACGCCGGAGGCGTACGGCGGCGCGGGGTTGAGCCTCCTCGGCCAGGTCGTGGTCGCGGAAGAGGCGGCCAAGTGCCGGATGGGTGCGTTCTTCCCGGCCCTGGGCGCCTTTGGCGGCAACCCTCCGATCGTGATGTACGGCGCCAGCCCGGAGCAGTTCGCGCGCTTCGCGCAGCCGATCCTCGACGGTACGGCGACCAAGGCCTACACCGCCATCAGCGAGCCAGGCGGAGGTTCCGACCCCGCCCGAGCGATCCAACTGAAGGCCGTGCGCGACGGTGACCACTACGTGCTCAACGGCGCGAAGATGTGGACCAGTCACGCCGACGGCGCCGACTGGGGGATCGTTTACGCGCGCACGGGCGAGGGCCGCGACGGCATCTCCTGTTTCGTCGTCGAGAAGGACACGCCCGGCCTGAGCATCCGCCGGATCGAGGTGATGGCGTCCTTCTCGCCGTACGAGCTGCACTTCGACGACGTCCGGATCCCGGTGGAGTTCCGGATCGGGGAGGAGGGGAAGGGCTTCGCGCAGGCGAGCTCGACCCTCGTCCACGGACGGATCCTGTACGCCGCCGGCCCGATCGGCATCGCGCAGGCGGCCCTCCAGATGGCCTGCGAGTGGGCCAAGAACCGGGACGTCTTCGGCGGCAAGCTGGCCGAGAAGCAGGGCATTCAGTGGATGCTGGTCGACAGCGAGGTCGAGCTGCGCGCGGCGCGGCTGCTGACCTATCAGGCGGCCTGGAACGCCGACCTGGGCAAGGACGTCCGCGTGGATGCGTCGGTCGCCAAGATGTACGGCACCGAGACGGCGTACCGCGTCGTCGACCGGTGCATCCAGATCCACGGCGCCCTCGGTCTGGCCGACGAACTGCCCCTCGAGCGGTGGTTCCGTGACCTTCGCGTGAAGCGCCTCGGTGAGGGCGCCACTGAGGTCCAACGGGTCGTCATCGCCCGCGACCTCCTGAAGTGACTTCCTGAAGTCATCTCCTGAAATGACGTGCCAGTGATCTGATTGGAGCTGCTGTGAAGACCAACCTGATGTTCCCGATGCGTGCGGTGAAGCACTATCCGGAGTGGATCGGTGAGGGCAGCCTCGGTGAGCTGGCTCGCTTCGTCGAGGATGCCGGCTTCGACGGCTTCGCGATGAGCGAGCACCCGTATCCCGACAAGGCGTGGCTGGGCAACGGCGGGCATCACGCCTTCGACCCGTTCGTGTCGCTGAGCATGGTGGCCGAGGCAACCCGTCACCTCCAGGTGATCACCTATGTGATGGTGGCCGGCTATCGAAGCCCCTTCCTGGCAGCCAAGGCAGCCGCCAGCCTCGACCTGCTCTCGGGAGGGCGGCTGACACTGGGCATGGCCGCCGGATATCTCGAGACCGAGTTCGCTGCCCTCGGCGCGGACTTCAAGCGGCGCGGCAAGCTCCTCGACGAGGGGATCGCGGCGATGCGCGCCACCTGGGCGGGGCTCGAACACGACGGCCCCGAGTTCGGGATACCGGGGCATGTCTCCCTGCCGCTGCCGGCCCTCCTCGGTGGTCCGCCGATCTGGATCGGCGGCAACAGCGGGGCAGCCCGGCGCCGCGTCGTGGAGTTGGCCGACGGCTGGATGCCCATGGCTCAGTCGGCCGAGATGGCGGCGATCACCAGGACGCCGCCACTGGAGGATCTCGCGTCATTGAGCGCGCTCATCGACGAGCAGAACAAGCGTCGAGCCGACCTCGGGCGAGGTGCGATGGACGTCAGTTTCGTGCCGTTCGAGAAGAACCTGCTGCGCGCCGGCGCCACGGAGTTCGCCGCTGCCGTGGCGCCGCGCATCGACGACTACGCCGAGGCCGGGGTCACCTGGCTGACCATCGAGCCGGCCAGCCGGTCCTATGACGACTTCAAGCTCGACGTGACCGTGATCAGCGATCGCCTGATTCGCCACTGAGTCGTCCAAAACTGACAGTAGTGACCACCTCTGGCCTTGGGGTGGTTCGGAAGTCGATGACGCGACCAGGTGAGCGTTCTCAACGCGTGCACGCTTGCCAGGGCGGGCACTGGTGACGGCCGCCACATGTTTTGGGTCTCACCCCTAGCGGACCGGTTCGTTTTCATCTAACGTCTGTGTCACCGATCACAGATTCGATCTGAAGGGACTGCCGTCGATGACGCAGCATCTCGTCTTCCTCTTGCTCGGCCTCGGCAACGGAGCCGTGTTCGGGGCGTTGGCACTGGCCATCGTGCTGACGTATCGCAGCTCCGGAGTGTTGAACTTCGGCAGCGGGGCGATCGCCCTCTACATCGCCTACGTGTATGCGTTCCTGCGCGAGGGCCGGTTCCTGCTCCCGATCCCGGGCCTCCCCAACACCATCGACTTCGGCCAGCCGCTCGGGATGTGGCCGGCCCTGATCCTCTCGCTGCTCTTCGGGGCCCTGATCGGACTGGTCCTCTACGTGGTGGTCTTCCGGCCGCTGCGCACGGCGCCTCCGGTCGCTCGTGCCGTCGCCGCGCTCGGCCTGTCGCTCCTGGTGACCGGTCTGCTCGCCGAGAGGCTCGGCACCGACGCGGTGGCCGTCGCGCCGATCTTCCCTGTCGAGATGTGGCGCAGCGGTGATCTGTTCGTCTCCTCCGACCGGGTCTACTTCGCCATCACGATCCTGACCGTCGCGATCGTGCTGATGCTGGCGTTCCGGTTCACGAAGTTCGGTCTCAGCACGCGCGCCTCCGCCGAGACCGAGCGTGGTGCCTACCTGAGCGGCATCTCCCCGGACCGGATCGCCGCCTACAACTGGATGCTCAGCTCGGCGGTTGCAGGCCTGGCTGGCATCCTGATCGCTCCGATCGTGCCGCTCGTCCCCGTCGCCTACACGCTGTTCATCGTGCCGGCGCTCGCCGCGGCCATCGTCGCGCGCTTCGAGTACGTCGTATGGGCGGTCGTCGCCGGGCTGGCGATCGGCGCGCTCCAGTCGGAGGCCCAGTACCTCTCCTCCGCACACCAGTCACTGCCGGCGTCGGGTCTGCCCGAGCTGATCCCGCTCGCGATCATCCTGTTGGTGCTCGTCGTCCGCGCCCGCTCACTGCCGGCCCGCGGCGCGATCATCCTGCAGACGCTCGGTCGTGCGCCGCGCCCGACTCGCGTGGTCTCAACGACGATCGTCATGACCGCGGTGTCCGGACTGGCGCTGGTGCTGCTCGACGACCGGTGGCGCAACGGTCTGATCACCTCGTTCATCATGGGGATCATCGCGCTGTCGATCGTGATCGTGACCGGATATGCCGGCCAGGTCTCGCTCGCCCAGCTGACCATCGCCGGTGCCGGCGGCTTCCTGCTCGCCCCGATCAGCGACACGTTGAACATCCCGTTCCCGTTCGCGCCCATCCTGGCGGCCCTGGCGGCCATGGTCCTGGGCGTGGTGATCGGTCTGCCAGCGCTCCGGGTCCGCGGCCTCACTGTGGCGGTGGTGACCCTCGCTCTCGCCTTCGCCGTCGAGGCGTTCTGGTTCCGCAACATCGACTTCGTCGGCACATCCGGCGTGACCGTCGACTCACCCGACTTGTTCGGACTCGACCTTGGCATCGGAGCTGGCGCCGACTACCCCCGGATCCGGTTCGGGCTGATGTGCCTCGCCGTCCTGGTCGCGGTCGCGGTCTGCGTCGCGCAGCTGCGACGCAGCCAACTCGGCGCACAGATGCTCGCGGTCCGCGCCAACGAGCGCTCTGCCGCCGCCGCTGGGGTGAGCGTGACCCGGGTGAAGATCCTCGCCTTCGCGATCGCGGCCTTCGTCGCCGGTCTAGGTGGCTCCTTGCTGGCCTACCAGCAGCAGACCATCAGCGAGACGTCGTTCTCAGCGATGTCGGGGCTCTTCCTCTTCGCGACCGTCTACCTCGCGGGCGTCACCTCCGTCTCCGGCGGTCTCCTCGCCGGCGTCACGGCGACCAACGGCCTCTTCTTCATCTTCGTCGACGAGACGTTCTCGGCGGGCGGCTGGTATCCGGTGGTCGCCAGCGTTCTCCTCGTGCTGACCGTGATCCTCAACCCGGAGGGCATCGTCGGCCCCGCGCATGCGCTGATCGCGAAGCGCGCGCAGGTCGTGGTCGATCGGTCGCCGATCGGCGCGTCGGCGTCGTTCGACGACAGTGAGACGATCGAGCACGTCACCGTCGACGTCGAGGCGGCGACCGAGCTCGAACTGCGTAACGTCTCCGTGCGCTACGGCGGCGTCGTCGCCGTCGACGATGTCTCGTTGAGCGTGCCGCGCGGATCGATCTTCGGCCTGATCGGCCCGAACGGCGCTGGCAAGACCACACTGATCGACGCGATGAGCGGGTTCGCGCCGCACACCGGTGAGGTCGTCCTCGCCGGAAGTGCGATCGCGGGTCTGGCGCCGCATCAGCGGATCCGGGTCGGCTTCGGCCGCACCTTCCAGGCCATCGAGCTCTACGAGGACCTCAGCGTCCTCGAGAACGTCAAGGTCGGTCTCACCGCGTCGGGGCACGGCCCCGAGTCCCGAGGCGTGCAGACGCGCAGCGCGGCCGAACGGACCGAGGCCGTCTTCCGACTGCTCGGTCTCAACTCGGTCCGGGAGCGTCCCGCGGGTGAGCTCTCCCAAGGTCAGCGTCAGCTGGTCTCCATCGCTCGCGCGCTGGCTGGACACCCGCGGGTCCTGTTGCTCGACGAGCCTGCCGGGGGCCTGGACACCGCCGAGAGCACCTGGCTCGGCGAGCGGCTGCGCCGGATCCGGGACAGCGGCGTCACTATCATCGTGGTCGACCACGACATGGGGCTGATGCTCAACCTGTGCGACCACATCGCGGTCCTCAACTTCGGTCAGGTGATCGCGTCTGGCACCCCGGCCGAGATCCGGGTCGACCCTCGAGTCGCCGAGGCATACCTCGGCTCCCACACAGAGAAGGCGGCGACGGTATGAGCGAACTCCACGTGACCCCAGAACCCGCGGGCGTGCCCGTTCTGGAGGTCCGCGGCCTCGCGGCCGGATACGGCTCCGTAACCGTGGTCCGTGACCTCGACGTCAGCCTCTCGGCCGGTCAGGTGCTCGCCATCCTCGGCCCCAACGGCGCCGGCAAGACCACCGTGATGACGACGCTGGCGGGGCTGCTGCCCCGGATCGCAGGGAAGGTGCTGGTGGACGGCAAGCCGCTCCCCAACGCCCGCCCCGGAGCGGCGAACAAGGCCGGCCTGGTCCTCGTGGCCGACGACCGGGCGCTGTTCACCGGGCTGAGCGTCAAGGAGAATCTCCAGATCGCTCACAAGCCGGGAGGCCCCGACCTGGACGCGACGATGGAGCTCTTCCCGGCGCTCAAGAAGCGCCTGAAGGTGTCGGCGGGCGCGATCTCGGGAGGCGAGCAGCAGATGTTGGCGGTCGCGCGAGCTCTGGTGCAGCGGCCGCAGGTGCTCCTCATCGATGAGATGAGCATGGGGCTCGCACCCGTCATCGTCGAGGAGCTCCTGCCGGTTGTGCGGCGCATCGCCGACGACACCGGGGCGGTCGTGGTCCTCGTCGAGCAACACGTCCACCTCGCCTTGGACGTGGCCGATGAGTCCCTTGTGATCGTGCACGGTGATGTGCGACTGCGCGGGAGCGCGGCCGAGCTGGCCGCTCACCCGGAGTGGCTCGAGGCCGCCTACCTCGGTGAGACGGAGCCTGCCTCGGCGTGAGCGCTGAGGAGGAGTTCAGCTCCCTCACGGAGGCCGCGCTCGAGATCGGACTCGACCCGAGCGCGGCTCCGTCGGTGACCCGACTCTTTGTCGAATCTGACGGCAGTCGGCTCAGCGCGTTGGGGTGGGGCGAGGGCGAGCCGGAGCTGGTGCTGGTGCACGGCGGCGGGCAGAACGCCCACGCCTGGGATCTCGTCCTGCTCCTCCTCGATCATCCAGCCCTAGCAGTGGACCTGCTCGGTCATGGCCACTCCACCTGGCGCTGGCGCTGCGACCGATCAGGGCCCCGACCAGTCGTTTCCGGTGCAGGAGCTGTGGGAGGACGTCGCGAGGGTGACGTCGCCGCTCCTGCTCGTGGTCGGGAGACTCGGTCTTCGTGTCACCCAAGGATCGCGAGGAGTTCCAACGGCTGGCGCCGTCGGCCCGGGTCGTGTCCGTCGCAGGTGCCGGCCACGCGATCCAGAGCGACCAGCCGCGGGCCCTGGCGCGGCTCCTCGACGAGTTCCTATCAGCAGACAACTGACTCGCAGCCCTGCTGCGACGCGAAAGGACGGTACGCGATGACGCGTTCGCTTGACGGCAAGGTGGCGCTGATCAGTGGGACCGGCGGCGGCATCGGCCGCGCCGGTGCGTTGCGGTTCGCCGCCGCCGGCGCGCTGGTGGTGGGGTGCGATGTCTATGCCGAGACAGTGCGCAGACACAGGCCCTGGTCGCTGAGGCGGGAGGCACCATGCTCGATGTCTCACCCGTCGACCTGGGGGACTTCGGCGAGTGCCAGCGTTGGGTCGATCGCGCGGCCAACGAGTTCGGCCGGATCGACATCTTGTGGAACAACGCCTCCGCCGGCGTCTTCTCCACGATCGAGGCGATGTCGCCGACCGACTGGGACCGCTCGATTCGCAACGAGCTGACCCTGGTCACCAAGGCCGCCTGGTCCCAGCGCGGCGTCAACGGCGGGCTGATCATCAACACCGCCTCCGTCGCCGGCCACGGCGGCAGCGTCGCCGGGATCGCCCACTCAGCGACCAAGTGGGGCGTCCGGGGGATGACCCACGTCATGGCCGCCGAGGGCGCTCCGCTCGGCATCCGGGCGATCAGTGTCAGCCCGGGAGTGATCGAGACGCCGGGGTCGTCGAAGCAGTTGTCGATGCCCGGGGTGACCGAAGCGCTGATGGAGCGCTCGCTGATTCCGCGGTTGGGCCAGCCGGACGACATCGCGAGGTTCGTGGCGTTCCTGGCCTCCGACGGCGCGTCTTCGCTACGGGTGCCGACTTCCGGGTAGACGGCGGCCTGGTCAAGCACGGCTGAGGCGGGCCGTGCGGTGCTAGCTGCCGGCCAGCGCCGCACGCTGCTCGGCCACGTCGACGAGCTTGATCCGGGGACGACCGGCGGCACGACCCAGTGACTTCTCGAGTCCGTCGATGAGGGTCCAGGCGTCGAGTCCGACCCCGATGGTCGGCACACCGCCGGTCGGCTCGGCCAGCAGGCCGGCGTCGAAGTCGGCGAGCAGGGCGCCGACGGTCTCCTTCGCGCACCACTTGTTGGCGCCGATGCCGCCCGATGGACCACGCTTGATCCACCCGGCGACGTACACGCCCGGAGTGACCCGGCCGTCCTCGTTGGGAACCTGGCCCAGCGACTCGTCGAAGGGCAACCCCGGCAGGGGACGACCGCGGTAGCCGATCGCACTGAGCACGAGGCCCGACTCCAGCTCCTCGCCGTCGTCGAAGCGGACGGCGCGCACGCCGGTCTCGCCGAGCAGCTCGGCCGGGCGCAGTCCGAAGCGGAACTCCAGCCGCCTGTCGGCATCGCCGCCGCTGAGACCCCGCAGGAGCTTGATCTTGTGAGCGACGATCGGGTCGTCGCTCGTGACCTCAAGGTCCTCGGGACGTGCGGACAGGCCCAGGCCGGGCACCTGCGTGAGCCCGATGAGCTCACCCGCGGTGAAGGCCGCATGCTCGGGACCGCGACGGCCGACGAGCACCACCTCGCGAATCTTGCTCTCCGCGAGGGCGTCGAGAGCGTGCGGCGCGATGTCGCTCTTCTTCAACGCGTCGGGAGTGGCGAGGAGGATCCTCGCGACGTCGAGGGAGACGTTGCCGTTGCCGATGACGACAGCACGCTCGGAGGTCAGATCGAAGTCGATCCCCGCCTGGTCCGGGTGGCCGTTGTACCAGGCGACGAAGGCGACGGCGGAGTGCGAGCCCGGGAGTTCCTCACCGGGGATGCCGAGCTTGCGGCCCTCGGAGGAGCCGGTCGCGACCACCACCGCGTGGTGACTGGCCGTGAGCTCCTCGAGTGTCACGTCGACGCCGACCTCGACGCCGAGCTTCACGCTCACACCGGGGCGCTTGAGCGTCTTGTCGATCACCGCGCCGGCACCCTTGGTTTCCTGGTGGTCCGGCGCGACGCCGTACCGCACCAGGCCGCCGGGGGTGAGCAGCTTGTCGACGATGGTGACCTCCGCCGCGAGCCCGCGGATGCCGAGCAGCGACTCGACGACGTACCCGCCCGTGGGGCCGGTGCCGATCACGGCGACCTTCAACGGACCGGGGCGGGTGGCGGTGAGGACCGGCTCGCGCGGAGGCGCGGAATACGACGACCGATCCGGCGCGGCGAACCAGGCGCTGTTGAGGGCGAGGAACGGCTCGTCGATCGGGTCCATGTCGTAGTCGGCCGTGATCGCGCTGACGGGGCACACGTCGACGCACGAGCCACAGTCGATGCAGCTGGCATCATCGATGTAGAGCATCTCGGCGGTGCCGAAGTCCGGCTCGCCGGGCGCCGGGTGGATGCAGTTGACCGGGCACACTGGCACGCAGGCAGCGTCGTTGCAGCAACTTCCGGTGATGACGTGGGTCATGTCAGAGCCTGTTCGATCTGGGGTCAGAGATGGTGGGGGGAGGCCACGCGCTGCGGAGCGCGTCGGCGGAGGTCGTCACGACCCCCATGCCGGTGATCCATTCGGGGACGGGCTCGTAGGCCACGGTCTCCATCGGCGTGGCGCCCGCGGCGACTGCTGCGATCCACGTGCGGACCTCGTGAGCGCCGACTCCGGCCGGGACGATGTCGTCGTTGGTGAAGGTCGCGAGGCTCTCGGGGTCGTGAGCGATCCGCTTGAGAAACTGCTGGTCCCAGTCGGGGTTGATCTTGTCCTTCGCTGCGGCGCGGCCGGCCTCGTTGACCTTGATCCGCTCCTCGTCGGAGAGCCCGGCGGCCGCCGCCTCGAGGCTCGGCGGCGAGTGGGAGAGGCCGCCGGAGCCGACGTACAGAACGCGCTTGCCCAAACGCGCCAGCTCCTCACCGACGCGTCGGCCGAGGGCGTACAAGCGCCCGGGACCGCCCAGCGGGGGAGTGGCGCAATTGAGGTAGATCGGGATCACTGGGACGGTCGGCAGGTCGCCGATCAGGTGGGAGTAGGTCTGTCCGAATCCGTGGTCGAGGGCGACCTTGCGCACCACCGTCACATCGAAGTCCTGCTCGAGCAGCGACGCCGCCAGGGGCTCGGCGATGTCGGCCGGCACGTCGTAGCTGCCGGTGGGGGAGCCAAGGTCGCCCAGGCCGTCGGCGGCGACCATTACGGCGATCGCCGGCACGCTGTCGACGAAGGCACGGCGGTGATCGCTGCCGAAGAAGACCACCAGGTCGGGCGCGAAGTCGGCGACCCGACGACGGGCCTCGTCGATGCCGGCGCGGAACGTCGCGCCGTCCTCCTCGCCGGTGTCACGAAGCATCCCGGGACTGTGCGAGGCGCAGACGACCATCGTGGCGCCACCGGGGCTTTCGGACATCTAGAACACTCCTTCTGACATTCGTGCAACTTGGGGTTCGGCCTCATTGGCCAGCGTGCAGGCTCCCAATCTAACCGGGCGGCGACCCTCTCCGCTAGATGATCTGACAGCGGAGTCACTTTTAGTAAGGGCGGAGGGCGGAAGTGACAAACCTGTCGGCCGCCGCCCGGATGGGGCGACGACCGACAGGCATGACCGGGGCCAGGATCAGCTGGTGGGCAGCGTGTAGAGCTCCGGGTCGGAGGGGATCAGCTCGTAGTTCTCCAACTGTCCGTCGGCGGTCGCCTCGGCGATGATGCCGTTGGAGCTGCACACGTTCGGGGAGGCCGCCATCTGCTTCCCGTCACACTGGAACTGGGCTCCCGCGCCGAGCGGGTAGGTCGTCGGCGGAGCTGCCTTCAGGGCTGAGACGACGCCGGCGGCGCTCGTGTCGGTGATCTTCGCCGCGTTGAGCGCGTTGATCAGACCGAGCATCGGGGAGTAGCCCGAGGCGGTGATGACTGTCTCCTCGGCGCCGTCCCCATACTCGTCGAGGATCGCGCTGAACAGCTTGGTTTCTTCGCTTTCCGGGTCGAGGTTCGTGGTCGTCACGACGCGGACGCCTTCGTAGCCACCAGGGATCGACTTCGCGCCGGCGGCGGAGAGGCACTGTGCGATCACGGTGATCTTCGCGTCCGGGTCGACCGCCTTGATCGCCTGGATCGCCGGGGTGCAGAAGCTCTCGTTGCCGAACACGTGATAGAGACCGGGCTCGCCCGCGCTCGCCGCCGTGATCTGCGGGGTCATGTCGGCCGTGCCCGGCGGGACGGCGATGACCTCGAGGTCGACGCCGGCGTTTCCGTACAGCGCGGAACCGACCGCGCGGGCCGGTCCCTCGGCGCCGGGCACGGCGATGACGACCAACGCCGCCTTTTCGACGCCCTGGATCTCGGCGTCGGCAGCCGGGACACCGAAGTAAGAGAGACCGTTGAAGAGCGAGAAGTAGTGCGGCGACGACAAGGCGGCCTCGGTGCTGCCGCTCGCCGCGGTGATCGGGATGCCGGCCGGCGACAGCACGGCGACGGTCTGGTCGACCTCGGCGAGAGTGCCTTCGACCACCGCCGAAGCGTTCGCGCTCACCATCTGGTTCGCGCAGTCCGTGGCCATGGCCGGGTCCTGGCGGACCTCGCAGACCTTGACCTCGATCTTGTGGCCGTTGATGCCGCCGAGGTAGTCGTTGGCGTACGCGGCAGCTGCCTCGGCGCCGCGGTACTCGTCGCTCTGGTCGACGGCCTGGCCCTTCCCCTCGCTGATGACGCCGATGGTGATGGGCTCACCGGTCGCCTTGTTGGGGGTGCCGAACAGCGCCGACTTCTCCGCTTCCGATAGCCCGGTGTTGACCCCGTCGTCCTCGCTCGACCCACAAGCGGTCACGGTCAGGGCCAGGACGGCTGGGATGACGACGGCCAGAGCCCGACGGCGGCCGGTTGTGGCAACGAGCATGGTTTCTCCTAGGGGGATTCGATCCGACTCAAACTGAACACATACGTCAGATAAGGGACGGTGCGATCTTGGCATGACACACGTCACACCGCAAGGGGTCTGGCCAGGGTTGCCGAATTTTCCTGAGCAGAGCGCAGTCGTGCCCGGCGGGAGGGGGTGGCGACTGGGTTTGCGGCGGTGTCGTCATGGGCGCAAGAAGTTGACGCGACTGTCAGGAAGGGTGATTCGAAGCGCGCGAGATTGGATCAGGCGAACAGCGCGGTGAAGCGCCAGTCGAGCACGGGTCGCGGCTCGCCGGAGAGCGTGTGCGCCGTGACGACCGAGCGAAGGGGCACGGCGTGGCCTTCGGCGAGGGCCGTGCATCCGAGCACCTCGATCTCGCTGGTCAGGGTGTCCCCTTCGTGCACGGGCCCCGTGTGATCACAGGACTCCCACCCGAGCACGGTGACGAGATCTGGCAGGGCTCGCGTCAACTGAGCCAGGGCGAGGCCGATCGTGTGGCCGCCGTACACGAGCCGCGATCCGGCGCCGCGCTCGTCATGGTGGACGGCGGCGATGTTGAGGGAGAGACGGGCGAGCTCGGGCGCCGAGGAGACGACGTCGCCGGAGGTCGCGAAGGTCCGGCCCACGAGAGAGGCTCCGTCGTGGCGTTCCGGCACGCACGCCTGAAACTCGGCGAGGTCCCAACCCGCGGGGGCGGCCCAGGCGGTGCCCTGGTCCACGCCGATCGTCGTGAGGTCCTGGTCGGGCGCGTGCCGGCCCGGCGCCGGGCTCTGTCCGAGCGGCAGCATGGCGCAGCGGTAGAAGTCGAGCACGGTCGCGCCGTGCTGGTCGGTCGTGGTCATCCGCAGGACGGCGAGGCCGGTGGCGGCCCGCCCCGGCTTCGCCGAGTTCTGCCGGAGTCCCACAGCCTCCGTGTGGGTCCGCAGCGTGTCGCCGAGGTGGGGGAAGCGGTGGAAACGCAGGCCGCGGTAGAAGAGGTTGGCCTTCACGTGGTGGGTGGCCAGGGTCGACTGGCCGATCGCGACGTCCCAGACCAGGCTCGGGCTCGCGAGCGGAGTCGGGGCGCCGGTGACCGCTCGCGACAGCTCGTGGTCGAGGGAGAGTCGCAGTCGATCGCCGAGGATCGACCGGTGGGTTGCGGCGAGGCCGTCGGTCAGGGTCAGGGCGGGCGCGCTCTCGAAGGTCATGCCGACCGCGAGTTCGTCGAAAAACGGTCCGCCCACAGGGGTCGGCATTAGATGACCTCTCCATCCGCGGCCCGACCATTGTGTAGGGGCCGTCTCGTCAAGCGTGACGGGAATGTCACAATCACTGCAGATGCCGTCCATGATTACGCGTGAACGACTTGACCACAAGTGTCAGAACGGTCACGATCGAACAATGACCAACCTGGACCCGGAAGAGACCTATCTGGTGCAGACGGTGCGTGACTTCGTCAACCGTGAGGTCAAGCCGTCCGTGCGCGACGTCGAGCACGCGAACGAGTATCCCGAGAAGTGGATCGACCAGATGAAGCAGATCGGGATCTACGGACTGGCGGTCGCTGAGGAGTACGGCGGCAGTCCGGTGTCGATGCCCTGCTACGTCCAGGTGACCGAGGAGCTGGCCCGGGGCTGGATGAGTCTCGCGGGGGCGATGGGCGGACACACCGTCGTCGCGAAACTACTCGGCCTCTTCGGCACCGAGGAGCAGAAGCAGCGCTACCTGCCTCAGATGGCGACCGGCGAACTGCGGGCCACGATGGCGCTCACGGAGCCCGGCGGCGGCTCGGACCTCCAGGCGATGGCGACAACGGCTCGCCATGACGGCGACGACCTGGTCATCAGCGGCTCGAAGACCTGGATCAGCAACGCGCGTCGGTCCGGGCTGATCGCGCTCCTGTGCAAGACCGATCCCCAGGCATCCCCGCGTCACGCCGGCATCTCGATCGTCCTGGTCGAGCACGGCCCGGGGCTGACCGTCTCGCGCGATCTCCCGAAGCTCGGCTACAAGGGCGTCGAGTCGTGTGAGATCTCGTTCGACAACTACCGGATCCCGGCGTCCGCGGTCCTCGGCGGCGTGGAGGGCCAGGGCTTCGGCCAGATGATGAAGGGCCTGGAGACGGGTCGGATCCAGGTCGCCTCGCGCGCTCTGGGCGTCGCGACGGCTGCGCTGGAGGACTCGCTGGCTTATGCCCAGCAGCGGCAGACATTCGGCAAGCCGATCTACCAGCACCAGTCGATCGGCAACTACCTCGCCGACATGGCGACCAAGCTGACCGCGGCCCGACAGCTCACCCGCTACGCCGCCGAGCGCTCGGACGCGGGGGAGCGGTGCGACATGGAGGCCGGGATGGCGAAGCTGTACGCCTCTGAGGTCGCGATGGAGATCGCCCTCAATGCCGTCCGCATCCACGGTGGCTACGGCTATTCTACGGAGTACGACGTGGAGCGCTACTTCCGCGATGCGCCGCTGATGATCGTCGGCGAGGGCACCAACGAGATCCAGCGCAACGTGATCGCCAACCAGCTCGTCGCCCGCGGCGGCATTTGAGCTGGAGGCGCGTCGGCTCTCGCGAGGAGCGGGCCTCGGCCTCACCGAGCCGCGGCGTATCCCGTCGGCAGGATGAAGATGCCCGATGCCTCGACGGTGATCCCGCGCTCGTCGGAGATGCTGCCATCGGCGTACACCTTGCGCCCCTCGACCCGGTCGATCCGCGCGTCCGCGCGCAGCGGCCGGTTGAGCGGTGTGGGGCGGCGGTAGCGCAGGGTGAGCGTGCCGGTCATGCCCCAGTGGCCGGAGGCATGCACCGCCTCGCCGAGCACGTGGTCGAGGATCAACGCCGAGACACCGCCGTGGACCAGGCTGGGCGGGCCTTCGTAGCCGGCGCCGAGCCGGAACCGCGCCCACACCCTGCCGTCGGGCTCGTGCTCGAGGATCAGCGGTGGTGCGATCGGGTTCCTGACACCGATGACCGGACTCGCCCAGCTCCGCTGCACCCCCGTGACGGAGGGCTGGGCGCCGTAGGAGCCATCGATCTGACGAGCACGCAGCAGGCTGGCGACCTGCGTGAGCGCGGCCGTCGCTCCGGCGATGTCCTCGCTGTCGACCTCAGTCCGGATGGCTGCATCGATCAGGGACCTGATGCTCTGCGTCAGGGGGCCGTAGAGCGCCTCCTGGGCGGCGATCTCGCTCGGGTCGACTCTGATGTCATCAAGGTAGCCCGTCATGGCCACAGCATATCTGACACAGTGTTCATAACTATGGGATGGAGCTCGCATGACGTCTGACTATCTGGCCCTGACGCGGCTGTCGCAGGGGCGACACAGCTGCCGTGCCTTCCTCGACCGCGAGGTGCCGCGCGCCGACATTGAGCAGATGCTCGCCCTCGCCCAACGCACGGCGTCGTGGTGCAACACCCAGCCCTGGGAGGTGGTGATCACCAGTGGCGCGACGACCCGGGAGCTGGCGGAGCGACTCACGCGGGCGGTCATCGAGGGCGAGCGGCGCTCCGACCTGCCAGGTCCGGCAGCCTATGTCGGTGTCTACCAGGAGCGGCGCCGTGAGTCCGGTCATCTCCTCTACGCCAGCGTCGGCGTGGCGCGCGATGACCGGGAGGCGCGGCTCCTCCAGGCCCTGGAGAACTTCCGCTTCTTCGGGGCGCCCCACACGGCCATCATCACCACGGACGCCCAGTTGGGGACGTACGGCGCGATCGACTGCGGCGCCTACGTGGGCACGCTGATGTTGGCCGCCGAGAGCCTCGGCATCGCCACGGTCGCCCAAGCCGCGATCGCGTCCGTGTCCGATGCTGTGCGCGAGCACCTGGCGTTGGCCAACGACCGGCAGGTGGTCTGTACTGTCTCGTTCGGCTATGCCGACGCGAACCACCCGGCGAACGGCTTCCGCACGCCACGTGCCGCGCTCGACGCGGTGGTCCGGTGGGCCTGAGTCCGGGGCCTTGAGAGCCGGGCTCAGCGCCCCTGCCACACCGGCTGACGCTTCTCGGCGAAGGCGCGGGGGCCCTCCTTGGCGTCCTCTGAGCGGGCGATCGCCGGCAGCAGCCGGCTGGTGGACTCCCAGCCTGCACGCTCGTCCGGGCGATCGCCCTCGGGCGTCTGCCCCAGCGCGATCTGCTTGTGGGCCTGCACCGCGAGCGGGGCGTTGCCGGCGATCGTTGCGGCCAGTTCGAGCGCGGTCGAGAGCACCTGCTCGGCGGGCACCACCCGGTTGACCAGATGGAGGGCCAACGCCTCGTGGGCGGTGATCGCCTCACCGGTCAGGAGCAGCTCCATGGCGACCGTTTGCGGGAGCTTGGCAATCAGCCGGAAGGCACCACCGGCGCCCGCGACGAGCCCCCGCTTGACCTCGGGCAGGCCGAACGTGGCGGTGTCGGCCGCCACCGCCAGGTCGCTGGCCAACACGAGCTCGGTGCCACCTCCGAGGGCGGGACCGTTGACGGCGGCGATCGTCGGTTTGCTGATCGCATGGCCGACGTAGCCGGCCAGGCCCCAGGCCTCGCGACCTGCCGGGATGATCCGTTCGCCACGGCTGAGGGCCTTCAGGTCGGCGCCGGCGCAGAACGCCTTGTCGCCGGCCCCCGTGAGCACGACGACCCGGACGGCGGGTTCCTGCTCGGCCTGGGTGAGGGCGTCTCCGACAAGGAGACACATCTCCTCGTTGACCGCGTTGCGTGCCTCGGGCCGGTTGAGGGTGATGACCATGATGCCGTCCCGCACCTGGGTCAGTGCCGCGGGCGCGGTCGTGGTCTCGGGCTGGACGGTCGTCATCGGGGAGCCTCCGGGAGGATCGAAGTGGGGGAGAGGTCAGTCGCTCGACGGGAGCGGCTTGGCGCTCTTGATCGCCAGCGGCACTCCGTCCAAAGCGAGCGAGCCCGCGCCCCCCTTGGTGGCCAGCACCTCGGTGGTGTCGGCCGCGTCGACGTACCGCTTGCCGATGGCGGTGCCCCCGGCGGCATCGGGCGCGAGCGACAGCCCTGCGCCCGGCGTGCCGGCGAGCTCGATCATCGGGGCACCTCCGCAGGTGAGCGCGCCGCCGGTGGTGCCGGCGCGCACCACGATGATCTGGGTCTCGCACACCTGGCTCTGCAGGCGGGCACCGTTCTTCAACATCGGACGTTCCTCCATAACGGTCATGACTGTGCGCTCGCGACGAGGTTCGCCACGATCTCCTTCCTCAGAATCTTGCCGGTGGCCGTGCTGGGCAGCTCGCTCACGTAGATCACGCGATCGGGGGTGCGGGATCCGCGCAGGCTGGCCCGCACGTACTGGCGCAGCTCCTCGGGATCGGGGTCCGCGCCCACTTCGAGCACGACCGCGGCGACGATCGCCTGGCCCCAGTGGTCATCGGGGATGCCCACGACCGCGACCGACTGCACACTCGGGTGGTGGACGAGGACGTCCTCGATCTCGGCGGGGGCGATGTTCTCGCCACCTCGGATGATGGTGTCGTCGTTGCGGCCGACGACGAACAGGAAGCCATCGGCGTCCTGGTAGGCGAGGTCGCGTGTCGGGAACCATCCGTCCGGGTCGAGGACCGAGCCCAGGCCCATGTATTCGCCGGACACCTGCGGCCCGCGGACCCACAGCTCGCCCTGCTCGCCGAGCGGAGCGGGGTCGCCGTCGGCGGTGCGGATGACGGCCTCAACACCCGGGACGGGTCGACCGATGGAACCGAGCCTCATCCGGACGGCCGGGTCGTCGCTGGACAGAGCCTCGCGGTGGTCCTCGGGGCCGAGGAGAGCGATCGTCGAGCTGGTCTCGGTCAGGCCGTAGGCGTTGACGAAGCCGACGTCGTCGAAGGCCACGAGGGCCGCCTCCAGCGTCGGTCGGGGCATCCGCGCCCCGCCGTACGACAGGGATCGCAGGCTCGGAATCTCGGCCGGTGCTCCCTGCAGCGACTGCACGATGCGCTCGAGCATGGTGGGCACGACCATGGCCGATGTGGCCTTCTCATCGCGCGCCAGGGCGAGCCACTCGCCGGCGTCGAAGTGGGGGAGGTAGACCATCCGGCGGCCGGCGTAGAGGTTGGTGAGGATCGTGCCCATGCCCGCGACGTGGTAGGGCGGCACGCTGATGAGCGCAGCGTCGGTGCTCTCCGCCGACCCGAAGTCGACGGTGCCCATGACATAGCTGAGCAGGTGGCTGTGGCGCAGCACGACACCCTTGGGGGCCGAGGTCGTGCCGCTGGTGAAGAGGATGACGGCGGGGGCATCCGGGTCGATGTCGACCGAGGGAAGCAGGTCGGTGCGGGTGCGAGCAGCCTTCAGCAGGACGTGGGCCGACAGGATCGGCGCGGACACGTCGGTGAAGGACGCCGTGACGTCGGGGTCGACCACGACGACGGCGCCGTCGACGCGGTTGATCAGGTCGCTGAGCTGGCGATCGCCCAGCCGGTAGTTGACCGGGGTGAAGGGCAGGCCGGCCTGGGCGGAGGCGAAGAGCAGGACGGGCAGCTCGAGCCCGGAGTGCCCCAGGAAGACCACGTGCTTGGCGCCGGAGTCCTGGAGCTCACTGCCGACAGCGGCCACCAGATGACCGAGCTCATCGAAGGTGACGGTCGTGCCGTCGACCGTGAAGGCACCGCGCTCACCGTGCGCCGACGTCGCCATGTCGAGGATCAAAGAGATGGTCATGGTGTCTGCCGCTCCCGCTGGTGCACGTCATCGGACCTTTCCGCCTGCTCACACCACCGCGGCGGGAGCTCCTGCGTCAGCGACGACTGTAATCGCAGATCTGACGCAGTGTCTATCTATGTCTTGCCGGAATCACGCGCAAATGGCACCCTTTGCCATGTCAGCATCTGACATCGAAGGCCATATGCGATGTAATCGGCGTCACAACCGTATCCCTTCCTGAGGAGTGAACTGTGCGAACGGCGATCGAGGCGGCCTCGTGAGTGCGATCAGCTATCTCTACGTGCCCGGCAACAACCCCGAGCGGTTCGTCCAGGCCGAGGGCCTCGGTGCCGGCGCGGTCATCTTCGACCTCGAGGACGCGGTGGCTCCGGCCGACAAGGAGGCCGCCCGTGCGCAGGTCGCGGCTCACCTCGCGCTCCCGCGTCCTGCGGGCGTCGAGGCGTGGGTGCGACTCAACAACGACGAACGACTCGGTCGCGACATCCAGGCGGTCGTCGGACCCGGTCTGCGGGGCGTGATCCCCGCCAAGGCGTCGAGTCGCGCGGAGCTGGCTCGCCTCGATGCTCTGCTGAGCGAGGCCGAGGTGGCGCAGGGCCTGACCCGCGGGCGGATCGCGGTCGGGCCGCTGATCGAGTCGGGCCTCGGGGTGGCCAACGTCGTGGAGATCGCTCGCGCCCCCCGGGTGACCACACTCCACCTGGGTGAGGTCGATCTGGCCGCGGATCTCGGATTGGAGCCCGGTGCCGACGAGATCGAGCTGCTCTTCGCCCGGAGCCAGGCCGTGGTCGCGTGCAGCGCGGCCGGGATCGGCAGCCCGGTGGCCCCGGTCTCGACGAACTTCCGTGACCTCGCCGGCTTCTCGGCGTCCACCCGGGCGCTGCGCCGCCTCGGCTTCGTCGGACGCGCCTGCATCCACCCCGCTCAGGTCCCGGTCGTGCACGAGGTGTTCACGCCCAGCACGCTCCAGGCCGGCGAAGCCGAGGACATCCTGCGGCGGCTCGACGCGGCGGGCGCCGGAGTCGCCGTCGACGCCGACGGCCGGATGATCGATGAGGCGGTCGCCCGTCAGGCGCGCCGCACCCTGGCTCAACGCGCGCCCGCTCCCGCCGCCTCGACCACCTGACGCCACACGACTCCAGTACACACCGGTGGCCGGTCCCCTCGGTCGCCTCTGACGAAAGGCAAGCGCCATGGCTTTGGCGATCACTGAGGACCACGAGGCGCTGGCCCAGGTCGCGGACTCCTACCTGCAGCGCGCGGGCGCCCGCGCGGCCGCTCGGGCGACGCTCGACCAGGCGTCGAGCTCGCGAACCGCCTCCTGGCCGGACTACTGGTCCACCCTGGCCGAGATGGGTTGGCTCGGACTCCACCTCGATGAGGCGTACGGCGGGTCCGGCTACGGCCTCGCCGAGCTGGCCATCGTCCTCGAGAGCCTCGGTCACGAGCTCGCACCCGGACCGTTCCTCCCGACCGTCGTCTGCTCGGCTCTCGTCGGCAGCTCGGCCGACGACAGCATCCGCAACGAGCTGTTGCCCGGCCTGGCTGATGGCACCCAGATCGGTGCCGTGGGTCTCGCGATTGGGCTGTCGCTGGACAGCGACGGACGCCTGACGGGGGAGAGCCGTGCCGTGCTCGGTGCTCCCCAGGCCGATCTGCTGGCCCTCGTGGTTGGCGACGACGTCGTCCTCCTGGACGCGGCGACGGTCGGCGTCGCCGTACGCCCCGAAGAGGGGCTCGACAGCACCCGGGGGATCGGCACCGTCGTCGCCGACTCGGTGGTCGTGCCGCCCGGCCGGATCGTGTACGGCGGCGCGCGACATGCGCTCACGCTGTTCCGCATCCTCGCGTCGGCCGAGTCGGTCGGCAGCATCTTCGCGTGCGTCGAGGCCGCACGTGACTACGCCCTGGTGCGCGAGCAGTTCGGGCGCCCGATCGGCACGTTCCAGGCGGTCAAGCATCACCTCGCCAACATGCTGGTCGACGCGCAGCAGACCGTCGCTGCAGCTTGGGACGCTGCCCGTTCGACCGATCTTGATGGCGCGTGGTTCGCCGCCGCGGTGGCGGCATCGCACACTGCTCGTGCGCAGGTGCAGACCGCGCGCTTGAACATCCAGCTCCATGGCGGCATCGGCTTCACCTGGGAGCACGACGCCCACCTCTATCTGCGCCGCGCCGAGACCGTCGCGGCCCTGCTGCGTGACGGGCGTGACCCGCTGGTCGACGTCGTCGAGGCCTATCGCGCCGGCAACGCCCACGGTGCGTCCTTCGAGCTCCCCGCCGAGGCGGAGACCTTCCGGGCGGAGGCCCGGGATGCGGTCGCCCGGACGCTCAGCCTGCCCGAGTCAGAGCGGCGCGGGTTCCTGGTCGACAGCGGCTACCTCGTGCCGCACTGGCGCGCGCCGTGGGGCCGCGGCGCCGGCGTGGTCGAGCAGCTCGTCATCGAGGAGGAGTTCGCGGGCGTCGATGTGCCCGACACGGGGATCTCCGGCTGGATCAGCCTCACGATCTCCCAGGAAGGCACCGAGGACCAGCAGTCGCGGTGGATCGACGACGTCCTGCGCGGGCGCACCGACTGGTGTCAGCTCTTCAGCGAGCCCGACGCGGGCTCCGACGCCGCCGCGGTCCGGACGACCGGCAAGCGGGTCGACGGCGGCTGGGTGGTCAGCGGGCAGAAGGTCTGGACGAGCACCGCTGCCGACTGTCAGTGGGGTCTGGCCACGGTCCGAACGGATCCCGGCGCTTCGAAGCACGCGGGCGTGACGATGATGGCGATCGACATGAGCGATCCCGGAGTCGAGATCAGGCCGCTGCGCGAACTCACCGGAGACGCCCTCTTCAACGAGGTCTTCTTCGACGACGTCTTCGTCCCCGACGCCGACGTGATCGGCGGCGAGGGAGAGGGCTGGAAGGTCGCCCGGGCGACGCTCGGCAACGAGCGCGTCTCCATCGGAGGCGGGAGCGGCTCGATCTCCTTCGGGGCCGACCAGCTGCTGGAGTTGCTCGACAAGACGCCCGGCCTGCCGGCGTATGCCGAGCATGAGGTGGGCGCGATGCTGGTCGAGGCGCACACGCTGCGGCTGCTCAACCTCCGCCAGGCGTCGCGTGCCCTGGCCGGCGGTCGGCCCGGTCCGGAGGCGAACGTCACCAAGCTGATGAAGGCCGAGCACTCCCAGCGCATCACCAGCCTCGGCGTGGTGCTGGCCGGAACCGCGGCGGTGACCGGGCACCGGCCCGAGGTCACGACGCCCTACTTGTTCGCCCGGTGTCTGACGATCGCCGGCGGCACCTCGGAGATCATGCGTAACACGATCGCCGAGCGGCTCCTCGGGCTGCCCCGCGACCCCCTGGTGCGGTGAGTGCGATGTCTGATCGTCCACTCGAGGGCATCACCGTCGTCAGCCTCGAACAGGCCGTGGCGGCGCCGTACGCCACCCGTCAGCTCGCCGATCTCGGCGCGCGGGTCATCAAGATCGAACGGCCCGAGATCGGCGACTTCGCGCGCGGCTACGACGACACGGTGCACGGGGAGTCCAGCTACTTCGTCTGGCTCAACCGGTCGAAGGAGTCCCTGACGCTCGACCTGAAGGCACTGGAGGGACAGCGGATCCTGCGGGAGCTGCTGGCCGAGGCTGATGTCCTGGTGCAGAACCTCGGTCCCGGCGCCACCGTGCGGATGGGACTCGGCGCCGACGACCTCGCCGAGACCCACCCGCGGCTGATCGTCTGCGACATCTCCGGCTATGGCGCCGACGGTCCGTGGCGCAGCCGGAAGGCCTACGACCTGCTCGTCCAGGCCGAGGCCGGTTTGCTGTCGGTGACGGGCTCCGAGGCCGAGGTCGCGAAGGCCGGCATCTCGGTGGCGGACATCGCCGCCGGGAGCTTCGCCTACTCCGGCATCCTCGCGGCGCTCTACACGCGGGCCACGACCGGCCGTGCCCGGGCCGTGACGGTCTCCTTGTTCGAGGCCCTGGCCGAGTGGATGGGCTCGCCGGCTTACTACACGCAGTACGGCGGCAGCAGCCCGCGACGGACCGGTGCCCGGCACGCCACGATCGCGCCGTACGGCCCGTTCGTCGCCAGGGACGGGGAGGCGGTCCTGCTCGCCGTCCAGAACCAGCGCGAGTGGGCCCGGCTGTGTGAGGAGGTGCTCGGGTTGCCTGACCTGGTCACCGATCCGCGCTTCGCCCGCAACCCCGATCGGGTGGCTCACCGAGACGAACTGGAGGCGATCATCGCGGCGGCTGCTCGCGAGCTCACCTCGACGGATCTGGAAGCGCGTCTAGAGAGCGCCGGCATCGCGAACGCTCGGATGAACACCATGGACCAGCTCTGGGCCCACCCGGTGCTGGCCGAGCGCAAGCGTTGGCGCGACGTGGCGACGCCCGGTGGCGTGGTCGAGGCACTCGTGCCGCCGGCGTCGCTCGATGGCGTGGAGCCGCGGATGGATCCGGTGCCGGCGGTGGGCGAGCACAGCGACACCATCCTGGCCACCCTCGGGTGCACTCCCGCTGAGATCGCCGACCTGCGCGACGCAGCGGTCATCTGACACCCGCCTCCGCCTGACAACGAAGGGGTGCCCGGCCGACCGGCCGGGCACCCCTTCGTTGTTACAGAGCGGGGTGAGGGTGGATCACTTGGGCTGGAAGCGCAACGCGCCGTCGATGCGAATGACCTCGCCGTTGAGATAGTCGTTCTCCGCGATGTGAGCCACCAGGGAGGCGTACTCCGACGGGCTGCCCATCCGGTTGGGGAACGGCACGGCCGATCCCCAGAACTTCTCCGCCTCCTCGCGCTCCATCTTGAAGGCCGGGGTGAAGAAGGTGCCCGGAGCGATGGCCATCACCCGGATGCCGAGCTTGGACAGGTCGCGCGCCGCCGGCACCGTTAGGCCGACGACACCACCCTTCGCGGCGGCGTACGCCGTCTGGCCGATCTGTCCTTCGAACGCGGCAATGCTCGCGGTGTTGATGACGACGCCGCGGCTGCCGCCGGCGTCGAGCTCGTTCTTGGCCATCGCGGCGGCACCCAGGCGCAGGACGTTGAAGGTTCCGTTGAGGAACAGGTTGATGTACCACTGGAACTGCTCGAAGGGAGCGGGTTCGCCATCACGGCCCACGACCCGGGAGGCGCCGGCTCCGCCGCCGTGGGCGTTGACCACGACGCGCAGGGGAGCGAGCTCTGCTGCTGCCGCGAGGGCGTCGTTGACGCTGTTCTCATCGAGCACGTCGGTGCGCACGTAGGTGACGTTGCCGCCCAGCTCGGCGGCGAGGGCCTTGCCACCGTCGTCGTTGAGATCGGCGATGACCACGGCCGCGCCCACGCTCGCAAGCTTGCGGACCGTGGCCTCACCCAGGCCACCTGCGCCTCCCGTGACGACTGCCGCTGCCTGGCTGATGTCCATGTCCCATTTCCTCTCGAGGCTCGCACGTCGGTCGGGAAACTCCCCGACCACCACGTAAACATGACATAATTGTCAGATTGAATCAAGGGGTTGGGCCAAGGCGCGCCGTACGGGCTCAGTCCTCGGCGAAGAACCTGCGCGCGAGTGTCAGATCGCGTGACTGAAGAAACCGCGCCTGATGCAGGTCGCCATCAGGTCGATGATCTGGTCGTCGCTGGCGTCCGGAGCCATCTCCCGAAGAGCCTCGGGCAGTCGGGTGATGAGGCCGCGAAGGATCAGGGCACCGGATACCGGATCGAAGGGGTAGGTCCGCCTGGTCGTCGTCAGGGCTGCTTCGAGGGCGAGATCCATGGACGCCTGGGCATGGGCGCCGATGGCCCTGATCAGCTCGTCGTCGGTGGTGTGCTCGGTCCACACGTCGATCGACCCGCTGTACTTCGCCATGTAGGCCATGAAGTCGGCCAGCCAGCCGCGCAGCGTTGCGTCGTCATCGGCGGCGAGATCGAGCTCGCGCATGCGGGCCGCCAGGTCCTCGGCCTTTGTCGCCGCCTCCACCGTCACCGCGAGCAGCAGGTCCTGCTTCTCACTGAAGTACTTGTAGAAGGTGCCTCGGGCGAAGCCGGCGTCGACGACGATGTCGTCGACGCTCGTCCGGAAGTAGCCCTTGGACGCGAACTGCGCGGCCCCCGCATCGACGAGGTTGCGCACCGTCGCAGCGGCGCGCTTGCTCAGCCCCTCGCCGCGCTCCTCCACGGACAGGCCGGTGGTGGCGGGGGGCGCAGGCAGTTCAATCGGGGACGACCCGACCGTGGGATGGGCCAGGCTGTTGAGCACGGTGTCCGGCGTCTGTGGGAACACCAACAGCTGCAGGAACAGGGACAGGTTGGAGACCAGCACCTCGGGATCGACGTCGTAGATCCGGCCGGTGTGCTGGAAGAGGTTGACCCGGTGCACCAGGGCGCTGACAACGGTCGCGGCCGTGACCGGATCGATGGCCTCGACATCTGCTTCCTTGAGCCGCGCGGCCAGACGCTTGTTGTATTCGGTGATGAAGCGGAGGACCTCGGGACGGACCTCGGTGTCGACGGAGGCCACCACGGCCCACTGCACGAACATCGTGCGGTACTTCTCGAAGACCCAGCTCCACTCGCCGAGCCACCAGTGCAGGTTGTCGAGCCCCACGTCGGTCGGGCCCAGCTGCCCGATCCGGCGGGCCACGCGGATCAGGGCGGCGCCGCACTCGTTGAGCAGCTCGACGAAGATCTCGTCCTTGCCCGGGAAGTATTGGTACAGCGTCGCGCGAGAGACGTCGGCGCCCTTGGCGATTGCATCGACCGACGTGTTGAAGAAGCCCTGGTCGGCGAAGAGACGCAGCGAGACGTCCACTATCTTGCGTCGCGTGTCCGCGCCCCGCCGCCCCACTTCGGGGCTCGACGGGCCGTAACTGGACCGGCGCATGATCGTGTTATCTGACATAGGTGATCAGCATAGGCTCAACGTCCACTGATCGGACGTCGATACGCCGTGTGCGGCGCGTCATGTCGCGTCCGGCGCTGCGATCAGGAAGTCGGCGGACCCGCTGATGGCGACCGCCCCGGTCTGCCGCGAACAGGTCAGCGACACGGTGACGAGACGGCCTCCGTCCGCCTGCTCGGTGACGGTGTCGATCTGTCCGGTGCAGGTGAGGACGTCGTCGGGCCAGACCTGTTCCCGGAAGCGCACCTGGAAGCGGCGGACGCTCTCGGCACCGAGCCAGTCGGTCGCGAAGGTCGCAAGGAGGGCCGACTGGTGCATCCCCTGGGAGAAGACGGACGGGTTGCCGGCGGCGCGCGCCATCGTGTCGTCGTAGTGCATGGGGTTGAGATCGCCGGAGGCGCCGGAGTAGCGCACGAACATCTGTCGCGTCAGCGGCCCGAACTCGCGGGGCGCTGCCATGATGCCGGGCTCGATGACGATCGTCTGCTCAGTCACGAGGCGTCTCCCTTGAGGGCGGTCTGGATGAAGGTGCCGCGGGCTTCGGCCACCAGGTCGCCGGCGGGGGAGCGGAACTCGGTAACGACGATGGCGAAATGCATCTCGCCGCCGCGCTTGCCCGGCTTGGCGTAGCGCTCGACCAGCCGTTCCTGCGCGATCAGCGTGTCGCCGGCGCGGGGGAGAGGGCCGTGGAAGATGTACTCCTGCTCGCCGTGGAGGAGTCGCCGACGGTCGAACCCGACCACGACTCTGCTTCCAGGAGGGGCCCACGTGGTCGCGGTCGTGAGGAAGGTGGGCGGGACGATCGCGTCCCTGCCCTGGTACGCCGCGTTGTCGGACTGCATCGCGGCGGCGAACTCGCGGATCTTGCCGCGCTCGACGAGCACCTCGAAAGGGGTGCCCAGCGCGCCGATCGGGGAGGCCTCGGGGGTGGCTGTCGTCATCAGGTCGTTCTCCTTCGGGTGGTGTGGTCTGCGAGGTACTCCTCGACGAGGGCCAGGGCGGTGCGGGGATAGCTGCGAGCGGTAGCCTCGTCGAGGCCGTCACGGGTCAGCAGGATGGCGAGTCGGTTGGTGATCAGCGCGAGGACCACCGCGGCGAGGAGCCGGTAGTAGGCGACGTCGCCGGTCGGCTTGCCGCCGAGCTCCTCGTAGCGACGCAGGATCGCCTCGTCATCGGGAGTGCCGGGCTGTCGCGTGAAGCCGAGGGCCTCGCACAGGTAGCGCTCGAACATCAGCCACCACCCCAGGTCGATGCCGGGCGGCCCGGTGGTGGCGCCCTCCCAGTCGAAGAGGGCGGCGACCGAGAGGTCGTCTGCGAAGCAGATGTTGCCGACGCGCGCGTCGCCCCACACAACGCCTTCGGTGGCCGTGTCCGGTCGCGTGTCGACGATGACGTCGAGGGCCCGTCGGATCAGGTCGGCCCCGACCCGCAGATCGTCGGCGCACCACGTGTGCCACGCGAGGAGGTCGTCGAGATAGCGCTCGAGAGCGGACTTCCCGTCCGGGACCGGGCCTCGCAGGAAGGCGAGGTCATCGGCGTCGCCGATCGCGTGAACGGCGACCAGCGACTGCAGCGCGTTATCGTACATCCGCGCCCGTTGGGCCTGTGTCAGTTCCGTCGTCCAGCCCCGCTTGTGCCAGCTGGGGACGTCGGAGGGGACCCGGCCCTCGACCCGCTTCATCAGGTAGAAGGGCGCGCCCAGCACGGCCGGGTCGGCCTCGGTCAGCACGATCTCGGGAGTCGGCACACCGGGGTGGCCGCCGAGTCGACGCATCACCTCGGCCTGGCGGATCGCGTCGGGAGCGACGAAGACCTGGTGGACCTGGCTCTGCATCCGCAGCACGAGTTCGTGCCGGGTCGGGCGCCCTCCGAGGGTCCAGGCCGCGGTGAAGAAGGCGGTGGTGCCGGAGTATCCGGCGTCGGGTGCCGTGAACGCGGAGAGCGAGAAGTCCTCGTGGCCTACCGGCGCCAGCCGTGCGGGCAGCCAGGCGAGCAACCGGCCGCGCAGGTCGGTCTCGCGCGCCGTGCGATCCACTGGCCCGGCCATCTCGTCTCCCTTGCTGTGCTCCATGTCGGCTCCGAACGCGCTCGACCTTTGTGCTTAGTTGACCACTACTGTCAGAATAATGCCATGACTGATGTTCAGGACACCGCGACGATGGCGGCCATTCGGGGCGTCGGCGACGCCATGACGGGGGTGCCGCTGGGTGCCTACGCCCTGCCGGGGCGGGTCCCCGATCCGAAGATCGGCATCGGGCAGGCCATCGAGGCCGAACGCCTCGGACTCGAGACCCTGTGGCTGAGCGAGCGATGGGGGACCAAGGACTTCGGCGTGCTCGCCGGCGCCTTCAGCCAGGCCACCGATCGGATCCGGATCGCTGCTGGCGTCACCCATCTGCAATCCCGGCATCCGGCGATGCTGGCCTCGATGGCGATGACCGTCCAGGCGCTGTCGGGCGGCCGGTTGATCCTCGGCGTGGGGCGCTCCGTCGACGCGATGTGGGCTGCGGTCGGCCTGCCGGCATCGACCAACAGGTCGATCGTCGACTCCCTCGACATCTTCCGGCGGCTGTGTCGCGGCGAGAAGGTGAAGTACGACGGACCTGCCGGGACCTTCCCCTCGCTCCGCCTCACGGACGTGCCCGATCAGCTGGTCCCTCCGGTGGTGTTCGCCGCGATCGGGCCGAAGGGCCTCGCGCTCGCGGGGCGCCACTTCGACGGCGTACTCCTGCATCCGTTCCTCACGCCCGAGGCGGTGCGGCGGTCGGTGGGCACCGTCCGTGCCGCTGCCGAGGAGGCCGGACGCGACCCTGCGGCGGTGCGGATCTACGCCACGGTGGTGACGGCCTCGGGACTCGCGCCCGACGAGGAGGCCGCGGTGGTCGGCGCCCGGGCGGTCACCTACTACCAGATCCCAGGCTTCGGCGAGCAGCTCGCGACTGTCAACGGCTGGGATCCGGGCGACCTCGATCGGCTGCGTGCGCATCCGACGCTGGCCGGCATCAAGGGCGCGGCCGACTCCGTGCGTACGCGGGCCGAGCTGACGCAGGCGGCCCAGGCGATTCCGGTCGCATGGATCGGCGACGCGGCGGCTCTCGGCTCGGCCGAGGAGTGCGTCGTCACCTTCGAGCGCTATCGAGCAGCGGGCGCGGACGAGCTGGTGCTCCACGGGAGCACGCCGGACCAGCTCGGCTGGCTCGGGCGCGATCGCTGACGCTCTTGCGCGAAAGTGACGTGACTGCCAGAATCGGACGCGATGGGCGCGGCGTCACATGCAGCGCGATCGGGAGAGGAATCCATGCACGACTATCTGGGTGTCTACGTCGACGGACGCTGGATCCCAAGCGTCGGGGACCGGCTCGACGTGGTCTCGCCGGCGACTCTCGAGACGATCGGCCGCGTCACCGCGGCCACCACCGATGACGTCGACGCGGCCGTCAAGGCGGCCCGCGCCGCACTCGCGGACCTGACCTGGTCGAGCGCCACCGCGGTCGAGCGGGGCGCGGTGATCGGCCGCCTCGCCGACGCCATTGAGAAGCGCGCCACCGCTTTCGGCGACCTGATCTCGGCCGAGATGGGGTCGCCGCGCAAGTGGGCCAGCTTCGGCCAGGTCGGCACCGCACTCGGCGTGCTGCGCACCTACGAGAAGCTCGCCGGTGACTACGTATTCGAGGACACGCGCCGCTCGGCGATGGGTGGCGACGTGGTCGTCCGGCAGCTTCCGGTCGGCGTGGTCGGCGCGATCCTGCCGTGGAACGCACCGCTCTTCACCGCGATGCTCAAGCTCGCCCCCGCGCTGGCCGCCGGGTGCACGTTGGTGCTCAAGCCGTCCCCAGAGGCGCCGCTGGCGATCTCGATGCTCACCGAGTTCTTCGACGAGATCGGGCTTCCGCCGGGCGTCATCAACATCGTGTCCGGCGACATCGCCACCGGTGAGGCACTCGTGGCCCACCCCGGCGTCGACAAGATCAGCTTCACCGGCTCCACCGCGGCCGGCAAGCGCATCGCTGCCGTCTGCGCCGCCGACGTACGGCGCGTGTCGCTCGAGCTGGGCGGCAAGTCGGCCGCCATCGTGCTCGACGACGTCGACCTCGACCGGGCCACCGTCTCCGGACTGGTCGCCGG
Organism: Nocardioides immobilis; assembly: GCF_003515065.1. GTDB lineage: Bacteria > Actinomycetota > Actinomycetes > Propionibacteriales > Nocardioidaceae > Nocardioides > Nocardioides immobilis. The sequence goes on along the minus strand of NZ_QXGH01000009.1, from coordinate 92,107 downwards.
GGTGATGTCGAACAACGGCCAGGTGTGCGTCGCGCAGACCAGGATCCTCGCGCCCCGCGCACGGTACGACGAGGTGGTCGACGCCATCGCCGAGGCGGCGGACCGGCTCGTGGTCGGCGACCCGGCCGACCCCGCGACGCAGGTCGGCCCGGTCATCTCCGAGGCCGCCCGTGACCGGATCCGAGATCATGTCCGCGACGCCGCCGAGGCGGGAGCCCGGATCGCCACGCAGGTCCGCGATGAGCCCGGCCCGGGTTGGTATCTCCGGCCGACGGTGCTCGCCGACGTCGACAACGACATGGCCATCGCCCGACAGGAGCTGTTCGGCCCGGTCGCGGCCGTCATCGCCTACGACACAGTCGAGGAGGCCCTCGCCCTGGCCAACGATTCCGACTACGGCCTCGCGGCCGCGGTCTGGTCGGCCGATCGTGACCGTGCCTACGACGTCGCCGCCCGACTTCGGGTCGGCTCGGTCGCAGTGAACTCCTCGGCGCCGCTCGACTTCGGCAGCCCTTTCGGCGGCTTCAAGCAGTCTGGCACCGGCCGCGAGGGTGGCCCGGAGGCGATCGCCGCCTTCCTGGAGCCCCAGACCATCATCCGCTGAGAGGAAGCAAAAGACGTGGAGACCCAGGCCGCAGTCCTGTGGGAGCGCAACACTCCCTGGTCGATCGAGACCATCCAGCTCGATCCCCCCAAGGCCGAGGAGGTGCTGGTCGAGCTCCATGCGTCGGGCATGTGCCACTCGGACGAGCACATCGTCACCGGCGACATGCCGTTCAGCCTGCCCTGCATCGGCGGGCACGAAGGCGCGGGTGTCGTACTCGAGGTGGGGAGGCACGTCTCCTGGCTCAAGCCCGGTGACCACGTGGTCTTCGGTTTCATGCCGTCGTGCGGCCGCTGCCCCTCGTGCGCCAGCGGGCACCAGAGCCTGTGCGATCTCGGCGCCAAGATCTACACCGGCCGCCAGATCTACGACGACACCGCACGCCACCACGTGAAGGGCCAGGATCTGGCGCTCGCGTGCGGCATCGGCTCGTTCTCCCACCACACGGTCGTCCACGAGGCGAGCTGTATCAAGATCGAGCCCCACCACCCGCTCGACCGCGCCTGTCTCCTGGGCTGCGGCTTCGTCACCGGCTGGGGCTCTGCCGTGTACGCCGCCGACGTCCGTCCCGGGGACACCGTGGTCGTCGCCGGGGTAGGCGGCATCGGTGCCGCCGCGGTCCAGGGCGCCCGGTTGGCCGGCGCCCGCACGATCACGGCGATCGATCCGTCCGAGTTCAAGCGGGAGCAGGCGCTCAAGATGGGCGCCACCCACGTGGCCGCCTCCTGGGAGGAAGCGCGCGAGGTGGTGGCCGACGCGACCTGGCATCGCGGCGCGGACAAGTTCATCTGCGCCCTCGGCGTGGGTCAGGGGGAGCTCATCGCCAAGGCGCTCGCCATGACCGCGAAGCGCGGCAAGCTGGTCGTCACCAACATCCACCCGATGGCGGAGAAGTCGATCTCGGTGAGCCTGATGGACCTGACGCTCATGGAGAAGCAGATCGTCGGCACCCTCTACGGCTCCGCCAACCCGCGCTACGACATCCCCCGACTCCTGGAGCTCTCCAGCGCCGGCGATGTCGACCTCGACGCGATGGTCACCCGCACCTACCCCCTCGCCGGCATCAACGACGGCTACGACGACATGCGTGCGAGCCGAAACGTCCGGGGCGTCCTCCGCTACCCGGCCGCCGAGCGGGAGTCGGTGTGACCGGTCCTCTTGCGGGGCTGCGCGTGCTGGAGTTCGCTGGCATCGGGCCGGGCCCGTTCGCGTGCCTGATGCTGGCCGAGCTCGGCGCTGAGGTGATTCGCATCGACCGCCCCAGCGCGGTCGGCTCCCCCGCACGGTCGGTGCTCGGTCGCAGTCGACCCAACCTCGCCGTCGATCTGAAGTCGCCGCAGGGACGCGACGTCGTCCTCCGGCTGATCGCCGACGCCGATGTCGTCGTCGAGGGCAACCGGCCGGGTGTGATGGAGCGTCTCGGGCTCGGCCCGCAGGAGTGCCGCGCGGCCAACCCCGGGCTGGTCTACGGCCGGATGACAGGCTGGGGCCAGGTGGGCCCGCTGGCCCAGCGTGCCGGTCACGACATCACCTACGCCGCGCTCACGGGAGCGCTGCACGCCACGGGCGGGGTCGAGAAGCCGCGCAACGCTCTCAACCTGGTCGCCGACTTCGGCGGCGGTGCGATGTTCCTCGTGTCGGGGATCCTGGCCGCTCTCTTCGAGCGCAACCGCTCCGGCCAGGGTCAGGTCGTCGACGCGGCGATGGTCGACGGCGTCTCGACCCTGATGACGATGGTCTACGGCAACCACAGCGTCGGCCGCTGGGAGGATCGCCGCGAGGCCAACCTCCTCGACGGCGGCACGCCCTACTACGACACCTACGCCTGCGCGGGCGGCGGCTTCGTGGCGGTCGGTGCCATCGAGCCGCAGTTCTTCGCCGAGCTGATGAAGGGCACCGGCCTCGACTTCGAGCAGCAGGACCGCGCCTCCTGGCCGGCGATGCGGGCCGCTCTCGCCGAGACGTTCTTGACGAGGACGCGCGACGAATGGGCGGCAGTCTTCGAGGGCGTCGACGCCTGTGTCGCGCCCGTGCTCAGCCTGGCCGAAGCGCCCCGCCACCCGCATCTCGCGGCGCGCGGCATCTTCGAGGCCTACGCCGACGGGCACCTGCCCCTGGTCGCGCCACGCTTCTCCCGGACCCCTGGCCAGGCGCCCGGGGAGATCCGTCCCGTGGGCGAGGACTCGCGCGTAGTGCTGGGGGCCAGCGGGTTCTCCGGCGACGAGATCGACACCCTGATCGCGACCGGCGTGGTCGGTGTCGTCGGACAGACGCAGTCGGTGGGACTCTGATGGACCTGTCGGTCTGGGCCGCGACGCAGCCCGAGAAGGCAGCCCTCGTCGGTCCGACGGGGGAGCAGATGTCGTACGCCGAGCTCGAGGCGACCTCCAACCGGATCGCTCACCTCTTCCTGTCGCTCGGCCTGAGCCGCGGCGACCACATCGCGATCGTCTCCGAGAACCGCCTCGACCTGTTCCCGATCCTGTGGGCGGCCCAGCGGACCGGCCTGTTCTACACACCGGTCAACTGGCACCTCACCGCCGACGAGGCGGCCTACGTGGTCGACAACTGCGGAGCCACGGTGCTGCTGGTGAGCGCCGCCCGCGCCGACCTCGCGGCGGCCCTCCCGCCGGTGCCGCACCGGCTCTCCTTCGGTGGCCCGCTGCTCTCGTACGACGCGTTGGAGTCGCTGGTCGCGAGCCTGCCGTCGACGCCGGTGGACGACCAGACCGAGGGCAGCCCGATGCTCTACAGCTCCGGCACGACCGGACGCCCCAAGGGCGTCCTGCCCGCCATGCCGGAAGCGCCGTTCGGCACCGGGCTGCGCTTCGACCACCTGATGCAGGACAGCTTCGGCTTCGACTCCTCCACGGTCTACCTCAGCCCCGGCCCGCTTTACCACGCGGCCCCGCTCGGCTGGAGCCTCGGCGCCATCCGGGCCGGCGGCACAACGGTCTTCACCGATCGCTTCGACCCCGAACTCGTGCTCCGACTGATCGAGCGTCACAGGGTCACGCACCCGCAGTTCGTGCCGACCATGTTCGTGCGGATGCTCAAGCTGCCCGACGACGTGCGGGGTCGCCAGGACCTGACCAGCCTGCGTCTGGTGATCCACGCCGCCGCGCCGTGCCCCGTCGACGTGAAGCGCTCGATGATCGCGTGGGTCGGCCCGATCCTGATGGAGTTCTACTCCGGCAGCGAGGGCAACTGCTTCTTCATGATCGACTCGACCAGCTGGCTGGCTCACCCCGGGTCGGTCGGTCGCCCTGTGATGGGCGGCGTCCACGTGTGCGACGAGGCGGGCCAGGAGCTTCCCCCCGGCGAGATCGGGCAGCTGTGGTTCGACGGGATGCCGCCCTTCGAGTACTACGCCGACCCCGCCAAGACCCAGGCGGCGTACGACGCGCGCGGCTGGTCCACCCTCGGCGACCTTGGCCACGTGGACAACGACGGCTTCCTCTACCTCTCGGACCGGCGCACCGACCTGATCCTGTCGGGCGGGGTCAACATCTACCCGCGCGAGATTGAGGACTGCCTGATCCTCCACCCCGCTGTGGCTGACGTGGCCGCCGTCGGGCTCCCCGACGACGAGTTCGGGCAGCGCGTACATGCGGTCGTGACGCCGGCCGACAGCGTCACCCCCGGGCCGGCGCTCGAGGAGGAGCTGCTTGCCCACCTGAGCGGCCGGGTGGCGCGCTTCAAGCTGCCTAGATCCTTCTCGTTCGAGGAGGTGCCACGGCTGCCCAGCGGCAAGGTGTTACGGCGGGTGCTGCTCGACCGGCATCACCGCGTGGACGAGAGCCTGTCCCAGTGAAGCTCAGCCGGCTCGACCCCGCCTGGCGATGTGATTCTGACAGCCATGTACCCCTGCGAGCGCTGATGCGCAAGGGCGACTACTGCTCGGAGAGGTAGCCGCGGAGCGCCACCATGGTGTCTGCCAGCACGACGCTCAGGTCGCCGTCCGGCTCCGCGAGCCATACCTCATAGGCCGCCACGGCCAGGCCAAGGCTCACCTGCGCGACCGTGCGGGGGAGCAGGGCGGTGGGTGGTTGGCTGGTGCGCGCGCCGACGTACCCCGCGATGACGGCCCGCCACTCGGCGTACCGCAGCACCGAGTGCGCCTGGAGCGCCGGGGTGTTCAGGATCAGCCCCATCCGCTCCCCGTGGGAGGGATTCGCGCTGGCGGGGAAGGTGTCGAAGGCGACGACGCCGCGCTGGACCGCCTCCCACAGGGGCAGTTCGGGGGGCATCTCGGCGAGCGTCAGCCGGAACGACTCGATCGTGCGGTCGAAGCGCCCCCAGGGGATGTCGTTCTTCGACGGGTAGTAGCGCGCCAGGGTGCGGCGGCCGATGCCGACCGCCTCGGCGATGTCGTCGAGGGTCGTCGCCTCGAAGCCGCGCTCGGCGAAGAGCCGGAAGACAGCGCGTTCGATCGACGTCGTGCGCAACGGCGTACTCCACGAGATGCCAGAAGTCGGGGCGCACCGTCGGCTCGCCACCACCGAGGTTGACGTAGAAGACCTGCATCCGCTGGAGCTCGTCGATGACGGCCTCGCACTGCTCGGTGGTGAGCTCACGCGGATCACGGCGGCCGGACGACGACAGGCAGTGCGCGCACTCGAGGTTGCACGCGTAGGTGAGCTCCCACGTCAGGCAGATGGGGGCATCGAGGCCTCCGACATGATCCAGGAGCGTGTCGCGTGAAGCTGGTCCGAAGTCCTCGCTCGTCAGTGCTTGGGTCGTGACGATGTGAGCGAGTCGACAATGGCGCACGTCATGATGTGGTCGATCCGGTCCCCGTCAAGAAGCCAGCTCCACCCTGCGGGACGCAGGCCCGTGAACGGTTCCCCCCAACACGAGCCGTAGTGCCGCCACCAAGTCGTCGATGCCACCTGAGCCACGGCTCTGTCCCGGGTCCGGAGCCGGCGGAAGAGATCCAGATCGGTGAGAACGCCGTCGACTTGGTAAATGGGAAGCCCGCGATGATCGTCGCGTTGGTGGGCCCGGGCGCTCGGCAGATGTGGCTCACCGGTGCGTGGATTGGTGCCGAGCCACCGACGGACATTCGCAAGGTCAACGCGAGCTCGGTCAGGCTTGAGGCCGAAGGCGTCGCATCGAAAGCCCTTCTACATCGAACTGCTCGCCTATCTCGCCCTGCACCCCAAGGGCGTCAGCAGCCCTGAAGTTCCTTCTCTGGGGCCTTCCGCCCCGACATTCTCGGAGACGACTGGTGCGAGGTTGCCGACGTCATCCTGGGTGGTGGGGGAGTTCTGCTCGTAAGTCTCGGCGCTCAGGGGAAGTAGCGAGCGCTCGCCAGCGGTGCCCGATTGTCGCGGCTCGGTGACTTTGACACGGAGCGCGCCCGCCAGATCGACGAAGGGCTCCTCCTCGTAAGCTGAGGTCTCGGCGACCGGAGTCGGGACGTCCTCGGCCGCGGATGTCAGGTCGACGATCGCTGCGCACGCGGCAGCCTCGTCAGCGCTCAGGCCCGGCACGCTGAGATCCAGAGCTGGTGTCTTCGCTGTCAGTCGGCCCGACGTGGTGACGTGGTTCTCAATGGCGCCCGGTCCGTGTTCGCTGTTGATCGTCACCACAGCCGCTGCTGACCGGCCGGCACGGCTGGTAATGATCTTGGCGATGTTGCCGATGGATTCATCGGCCACTGCCGACGTAAGAAGGGCGTGGAACCGATCGGGATCATTCGTCGAGACCTCCCCTTCGAGCTCCGCCGCGAGGTGATCCAAGAACGCCGTGTCGTCGACTGCGTGGTGGTGCAGACGGAGGGGGTCGATGGTGGCGAGTTCGCCGCCGATGCCGATCGTGTCGATCTCCACCAGAGCGATTCTGAGCGGTCCGGTGTCATCGTGCCGGGCCGGCCGGATCGGGTCCCGCCGGCGGCACAGTGTGGTCGGGTCGAATAGTTGCGGCCGTGGCGGCGAGCCGCTGCTCGGCGGCCCGGCGACGGGACTGGGGATCGCTGTTGGATGCCTGCTTGCGGGCTTCGTCGTTGATCTCGTCGATGCGGGCCTGGGCGTAGGCGGGGCGGTTGCGGTCGCGCTCGATGCTCTCGGTGATGGTCTGGTGCTCGAGGATGCCGGGCGCGAGGTGCAGCTTGTGGCGCAGGTGCTCGAAGCCGTCGAGCCAGCGCTCGGAGCCACGGACACTGAGCATTTGGGCGGCCTGGTGGATGAGCTTCTGGCGGACGTCGGTGTCGGACCAGTGGCCGGCGGTGCGGAGCAGGTGGTTGATCATCGCGTCGCCGAGTGGGGACCGGTTCTCGATGGCGGCGGTGATCGCGTCGGCGCCCTGGGTCTCGAACAGGTTGGCCGGGTCCAGGCCGTCGGGCAGGTCGAGGTGGGTGGGGTCGAGGTCGGCGGCGGTGAGGTGCCAGAAGGCCTTCTGGGCTGACTTCCAGCCGGCGGGGTCGGAGTCGGTGGCCACGGCGATGCGGTCGCGGCCGTTGACCATGTCGATGTGGGCGCGCAGCAGTCTGATCTGGTTGATGGTGAGCGCGGTGCCCATCGGGGCGAGGCCGACGGCGGTGCCGTTGCTGCCCAGGGTGATGGCCAGTGCGTCCATGGGGCCTTCGACGATGACTGGGAGCGCGCCGTGGGCGAGGAGTTCGCGGGCTTCGGCGTACCCGAAGAGCGCCTCGCCCTTGGTGAAGATGCTGGTGGTGCGGGTGTTGAGGTACTTCGGTCCGGCGTAGTCGTGGTCGGTCTTGGTGGGGTTGCGGCGTCCGATGAAGCCGAGGATCGCGCCGCCGTCGGGGTCGTGGGGGTCGCGGATGGGCATGATGAGTCGGTCGCGGAGGAAGTCGCGGGGGTAGGTGGTGCCGTCGTTGCGTTCACGCTGGGAGACGAGCCCGGCCTGTGCGAGCTCCTCGAGGGTGGCGCCCTGGTCGGTGAGGTGTCGCATCAGGCTGCGGCCGCCTCCGGGTGCGTACCCGACGGCGTAGTTGGGCTGGTTGGTGAGGTCGGTCCCGAGGCGCTGGCGCAGGTAGTCCGGTGCCCAGGATCGCGGGTAGCAGGAATCGTAGTAGGCCAGGGCCTGCTGGTTGAGCTCGTGGATCCGCTCAGCTGGGATCTGGTTCGGGTCGGGGAAGGCGTTGTCGGCGGTGACCTCCTCGGCCTGTTCCCATGGCAGGGGCGTCGCGAACGGATCATTCACGTACGGGTAGTCGCCGACCGCGATGTCGTTGTACGTCGGGTTTTGCTCGTCCGGTGGCGGTTCCCGGTCGACCGTCTTCGCGAGGGTGTCGTAGGCGTCCGGGGTGGGGGAGGGGGCGAGAGGAGCGTCGGGGTCGTCGGGGTGGTCGCGGTAGAGCGCGGCCATGAACTCATCTGCGTCCTCGGGCGGCAGCAGGTCCGGGGGAACGTCGGCGTCGCCGTACGGTGCCTCGTCGTCACCGGGAGACGGGGCTTCCGTCGGCTGGTCGGTGAGCATGGCGATGCGGAGTACGAGCGCGTCGGCGACCTCGACGCCGGTGAGAGACCCGTCTTGGGGGACGCCGGCCAGTGCGCTGGCGAGGATGTCGCTCGGGGTCCAGCCGTGGTGCTCGCAGGCCTCGTCGACGGCAGCGACGAGGGCGGGCCAGGCGGGTGCCGTCTGGAGGTAGTCGGCCTTGGTGGTGCCGACGAGTTCGGCCAGCGCGGTGCGCCAGTTGGGCTGCAGCAGGTTCGCGGAGTGCTCGTCGGCACCGAGCGCGGCCGGGCCGAGGTGGGGAACGAGACGCCACCACAGGGCGGCGGCCTGCTGCTGGTCGGGTAGCGGCCGCGGCGCCGCGGCGGTGGCCGTGGCGGTGCCGGACTGGTCACTCGGTAGGGAGGGGTCGGTGGCGAGTGCCTGCTTGATGTAGTCGGTGACGGGTAGCCTTGCTCGTTCGAGGCGGGCGAGTCGCTGGCACAGCGGGGTGATCCACGGGTCGGTGCGGACGGTCTCGGGCAGCGCCTGGTACCAGGTGCGCTGGGCGAAGGGGTAGCTCGGGCGTGCCGCGCGGACGGCCCGGTTGAGCGTGGCCTGGTAGGCGCCGGGGGCGCCGATGGTGCGGTCACCGGTGGGTCGCAGGTCGTTCTCGTCGGTCCCGGCCACTGCCCGCCACACCGCCAGGTCGGCACGGAGCTCGGCAAGGGGGTCGGTGTCCTGGTCCTCGAGGAAGGGTTGTGCCCACACGGGTGCGGTGGCGCCGGTCCATCCGCGAGCGGCCTCGCGGACGGCGTCGACCTGGTCACAGGCGAGCTGGTGGTAGGCAGCCGTGAACGGGCCCCAGTCATGGGCCTCGGCCAGCCGGGCGGGGATGCCGGGCAGCCAGGGCAGCGGCCCGGCCGCAGCCGGAGGCGTGTTCGCGTTGGTCGGCGGGGGAGTGTCCGGGTCGTGCGGTCGGGCGGCGGTGAGTTCGCCGATGAGGTGGTCGATGCGGGCGTCGAGCACCGCGGCGGGGTCGCGTGCGTCGGCCAGCGAACCGACGGCGACCGCGTGCGTGAGCAGTTTCAGGGGGCTGTGGTCGTCGAGCGCGATGAGGGCGAGGTGGGACCGCAGCGTCGGCCAGGCGGGTGTCTCGGTGAGCCCGGTGAGTAGTGCTTCGGCGTGGGCGTCGATCTTGTCCATACCGAGCGGGCCGATGAGGTTCTCGGCGCCGGCCGTGACCGCGTCGTGGTAGCGGGCGGCGATGTCGCCGAGCAGCTGGTGCGGGTTGGTCTGCTCGCGCAGCGTGGTGGTCGCAGAAACCGGCGTCCCGTCGCGGCGCAGCATCTCGGCGAGCCGGTCGAGCGCGGTCGGCGGGATCAGCGCCTCGGGCCGGATCAGGTTGTGCGGGTCGCCGTCGGAGGCGACGTTGAGGTAGAGGTGGTTGGCGAACCTGCCGCGGGAGAGCGCGACGTAGAGCAGGTTGCGGTCCTCCTCACCGGTCAGGACGACGTGACAGGTGCCGGTGGTGATGCCTTGGGCGCCGTGGATGGTGGTGGCGTAGCCGAGCTGGACCGTCTTGGAGACGTAGTCGGCGGGCAGAGTGATGGTCTTGCCGAGCTGGTCGTGGACCACGGTCAGGGAGCCGTCGGCGTTAACGCATCTGACGTGCCAGCGGTCGCCGTTCTTGACCCAGTTGGTGCCGCTGATGGACAGGCGGCGGTCGTTCTCGCGGGTGATGATCCGGTCCCCTTGGGACACCTTGGTGCCGTCGGCCAGCGTCAGAACGCGCCCGATCTCCTTCTCGTCGAGGCCGGCGAGGCGGTCGTTGCGGGCACGGGTGTTGAGCTCGGCGACGAGGTCGCGGGTGGGTGCGATCAAGATCGAGTCGGAGACTGCATTGCTACTGGCCGGGTCGGCGGTCACATCGGCTGCCATGTCGGCTGCCCAGGCGGCGTAGGCCTGGTCGGCGCAGGCGCCGAGGTCGCCGACGTGGATGCGGCCACGGTCGGCGTAGAACGCGATCGCCGACGGGTCGCCCTCACGTAGGGCCAGGGTGGCGGCTGCTTCGGCGTGGTTGAGGCTGCCGTCACGGTTGCGGAAGCGGTGCACTTCGCTGAGGGTGACGGCGCCGATCTGGTGGGCGATGTCGCGCAGCACCCCGCCGGCGGCCACCGAGGCGAGCTGCCGGTCGTCACCGACCAGGCGCACCTGGCCGCCGCGGGAGGTGATGTATTCGATCGCTGCCGCCAGATCGGTGGTGGCGGCCATGCCCGCCTCGTCGATCAGGACGAGGGTCTTGTTGTTGATCCTCTCCATCCACGAGGGCGCTCCGCCCTTTTCGGCGTGCCACACGAGCTTGGCCAGCGTGTCGGCGCGGACCTTCCTCCGAACCGGGCGCCACGGCCCGTCCAGGAGCCCCTTGGCCTTCGCTGCGGCGCCGGCAGCTGTGTTGTCGGGGTTCTCGGGGTTGATGGAGGCGCCGAGCTCCAGGGCCGCAACCGCGGACGGGGCGAGGCCGATGACGGTGCCGCCGGCGTCCTGCCAGGCGCGGGTGAGAACCTGCATGGCGGTGGTCTTGCCGGTGCCGGCGGGCGCGAGGGCGAGCTGGACGGCGCGGCCGCTGGTGGCCATCGCGCGCACCAGGGACTGCTGGGCGGCATTGAGCTGGAGCCCGGTCGTGTCGCTGTTGGCGGCGGCTTCGGCGATCGCGATGCCGACGCGGACCTCGCTGATGGTGTTGCGACCGGTGCGCCGAGCAGACTCGACGATGCGCCGTTCGGCGTCGATCACCGCCTGGGAGGTGTACTGGCGGGCGCCGGCGAGGCTGTACACGCTGACGATCTCCTCGCCCCCGACCCCGTGCTCGGTGCGCCGCAACAGCGCGGGGATCGTCACGTCCAGCTCGGCTGAAAGTTGGGCCGCGGTGGTTGCGTGGGTGAGCGGGTCGGGGTCGTTGAAGGCGATGGAGTGCTCGGCGATCGCGGTGGCCACGACGCGGTCGACGCACGTGTCGAGGTCGGTCAGCCGGATGCCGTGGGCGCGGGCCTGGCGCTGTGCCTCGGCGCGCAGGTGCCAGACCTGCCAGGTCGCGCGGTCCTCGGCGACCCGCGCGACGACATCCTGCGCGGTCTCGGCGACCCACTCGTCAGTGATGTCCTGGGCGTCCGGCGTGTGCCCGAGGCAGCGCTCGACCATGTCCCGGACGGCCTGCTCGCTGCCGATGATGGCGGCGGCCTCGGCCAGCCACACGGTCCGCTGGTCGGCCTCGGCGCGGGGTGCGTGCTTGGCCTGCCGGGTCTGCTCCCAGGCCTTCTCCGCGAGGGTGACGGCCTCGCCCTCGGTCGGCGGCCGCCCGTGCTCGGCCTGGAAGGCGGCCGCCAGTTCACGGCGCCGGGCCTCGATCGCATGGTGCCGCTTGGACCAGGCCTGGGCCAGCCGTTCGTCGACGCCGACGATCTCGCGCACAGGCCGCTTATCCCCAACCCGTCCCTGGCCCTTGTTCAGGCCGCTGCGGCGGTTCTCGAAACGAACCCCCAGCCGGGCGATCAGCTCGGACTCGATGAGGGTGTTGTACATCTCCGCGAGGGTGACGTTGGCCTTGAACAGGACCCGTCCGTCGACGGCGAGCCAGCGTCCGGTCTCGTCCTGGACCTTGTTGCTGAGCGCGACGTGGGTGTGCAGGTGCGGGTCGGAGGAGCGTGCGTCGCGGTGGGTGAACATGCCCGCGATCAGGCCCTTGGCCTTGACCTGCTGGAGGCCGCCGCGGCCGCGGCGTGTGAACAGCACCTCCTTCTCCAGCCACGACAGGGTGGCCTCGACAGCCGAATGGTGGGCGTCCTCGATCTGCTTGGCGACGCCGGGGTCGGCCAGCGCCCACAGCGTCGAGACGGACTTCACCGGGGCGAAGGTGAGGTCGTAGCCAGCCACCGCGGTGGTCTGCTGACGGGTGACCTTGGCCATGAACGAGCCCCGCTCGCGGTCGTCGATCGGGGCCCGACCGTGCTCGCGAAGGAACTGCTCGTTGCCCAGCTCGGTGCGGATCCGCGCCCGTACCTCGGCCGGCACCGGGGTCTTCCAGTGCTCACCGTGGGCCAGGTTGTAGGCGATGTAGCGCTTCGCGGTCTCCTGAATGAACTCCGCCTGGTTTCCCAGATACCGGGCGAACACGCGCCCGAGCTGGGAGGCCTTCTTGGCCTGCTCAACGCTCTTCCCTGCGTCCAGAGCGGCGTTCTCCAGCCGCTCCGCGTCCGGGTGGCGACCCTCGCCGAACAGGTTCCGCATGTGGGTCTCGGTGACCTCGCAGCCGACGACGAGCCCCAGTTCGCAGAGACCGGCGCCGAACCAACGGCCCGGTGATTCGCCCTTCTCGGCGTAGTAGTCGGCCAGGCCCTTGTGGCCCCGGTCGGTGGCATCGTGCGCGGCAACCTGGCGTGTCAGGTACGTGTACCCGTCGCCCGCGGTCAGCTTGTGCACTCCCATCACGCCTGGAGAAGCAACCGCCGCGAGAGCGTTTCGGACACCTGCCCGGCACCCAGTTCCGACGGTGCATGGGGTCCGAGGCAGGTGAGGGGTCCGCTTCGCGGTGGTGAGCCTCGCCAGGGCGGTGGGTCCGAAAGGTGGGCGCGGACTGTCCGATCGATCGGGGGCGACGTTGCTTCTGTCTTGTGAAGGCGTCGCGGCGATCTCGGCCGCGACAACGGATCAAGGAAGAGGTGGGCGCGGACTGTCCGATCGATCGGGGGCGACGTTGCTTCTGTCTTGTGAAGGCGTCGCGGCGATCTCGGCCGCGACAACGGATCAAGGAAGAGGTGGTCGCGGGTGAGCACCGCGGCAAAGGCGCAGGCCGGTCGCGACCGCGCCCGGGAACGCCGGCTGAAGGCGGCGCGCGATCGCCGGCGTCAACTGGACCCGCAGCAGTTGGCCCGCGAACAGCGCATCGATGAGGCCACGGTCGACGTCGAGGTGGCGTGGGAAGCCCGGGCCGAAGCCCAGCGCGCCATGGAAGCCGCGGAGCATGCCGCCGCATCCGCAGTCGAGCGCTACTGAGCGAGCGCCTATCGCTGACCGACGTAGCGAGGCTGACCGGCCTGGATCTATCGACCGTACGGCGACTCAGGCACACAGTCCCCCGCGAGAGCAATCTTGAGACGGGCAGATGATTCCGGTGAGAACGCGGCACGCCAGCGCCCGAGTCCCCGAGCACGCTGGACTGGTCAGCAACTGCGATTTCCCCGGATGCCATGAACCAGCTCACCCGCGGTCGACGATGTGCCTTGACCACTTGCTGGTGCAGATCTCCAACTGCGGCTCGTGGGTCGACGATAGGCACGCCGACGGCGGGCATGGCTGACGGCGCCGCCGTCGATGCACGAGGTGTGGCACATCGTCGGTCGCGAGAAATCGGAGGATGCTGCGGGTATGTCGGAGACGGCTCGCGCGGCGGTTCTGGTGCCCTCAGCGGCCATGGTGCGGGCCCAGCCTGCGGCGTTCGGCGCGCGTAGCTCGTCGAGGTCGGGCAGTGGGCGTTGGCAGTTCTCCCGCGCCTCCTCGCCATCGAGGCCGAACATGCGGAGCAGGTCGGCGATGAGCTCATCGGCGGAGGCGGCCGCGTCCCGGTCGGCATGCGCAGCGAGGTGGTGGCCAGCATCGAGGACTCGGCCGAGGTCTTCGCGGTCAGCTTCCGGATGACCGAGCGATTGCATCGCCAGATGCCGGAGATTATGCGGGTGCTGCTCAACGAGGGCGTGCGGATCTTGTCGCGCGACGAGCGGCTGGCTCCGCGTGCCCTGCGACGACATCGAGGCGCGGTCGCCGCCGACCGCTTCGACATCGATTCCGCCAGCTCGGCTGATGGCTGCCGGGGGAGCGCTGCTCGATCCCGATCCCGATGCCGACGCCGGGCGAGCTTTCTGACCTGATGACCACGCGGATGTTGCGGGCGTGCGGGATGAGCAAGAAGGAAGCTGGGAACATCTGCGCCCGGCCGATGCCCGAGCAGCCCTCGATCTGACGCGCAGGTGCCCGAGCGCTTCAATGTGCCGATGACCACGGAAAGGTCGGACCACTCCTGAGGCCAGGCAAGCTCCCCCCGCAGGGGGATGTTGCCCTCGCCGCGCCCACCTAGCGTCGAACCGGCTTATCAACGAAGGAGCATGCATGGCGCACGAGGCGTTCATCTACGAGGCGATTCGTACCCCACGCGGACGGGGAAAGGCGAGCGGGGCGCTGCACGGGACCAAGCCGGTCGACCTGGTCGCCGGGCTCGTCGGCGAGCTCTGCCGACGGCTGCCGGGACTGGACCCAGCGGTGATCGACGACATCGTCCTCGGGGTCGTCACCCCGATCGGTGAGCAGGGAGGGGACATCGCGAAGGCGGTGGCCCAGGTGTCCGGACTACCGGAGACCGTCGCCGGGGTACAGATCAACCGCTACTGCGCCTCCGGGCTGGAAGCGACGAACATCGCGGCCGCGAAGGTGCGGTCCGGGTGGGACCGGTTGGTGCTCGCCGGCGGTGTGGAGTCCATGTCGCGCGTGCCGATGCTCTCCGACGGAGGAGCGCTCTTCACCGACCCGACCACGACGTACGACCACCACTTCGTCCCGCAAGGAATCGGGGCTGACCTGATCGCGACGCTCGAAGGGTTCAGCAGGGAGGACGTCGACGCCTACGCGGTTGCCTCGCAGCAGCGCGCGGAGACCGCGTGGGTCGAGGGCCGTTTCAAGCGCTCGGTGGTACCGGTGACCGACCAGAACGGCGTGGTCGTTCTCGACACCGACGAGCACCGCCGACCGGGCTCGACCGTCGAGTCGCTCGGCACGCTGACCCCTTCCTTCGAGATACCGGGCAAGCGGCTCGGCTTCGACGCGGTCGCGCTTCAGAGGTACCACTGGCTCGACCGGATCGACCACGTCCACACCGGTGCCAACTCGTCGGGGATCGTGGACGGCGCTGCTCTGGTCCTGCTCGGCAGCGAGCAGGCCGGGCTCCAGTTCGGCCTCGAACCACGAGGGAGGGTCGTCGCCACCGCGATCACCGCGGCTGACCCGACGATCATGCTGACCGGCCCGAGGCCCGCCACCGAGAAGGTGCTCGCGACAGCGGGCCTGACGTTGGCCGACATCGACCTCTTCGAGCTCAACGAGGCGTTCGCGTCGGTCGTCCTGAAGTGGATGAAGGACCTGCGGATCCCCAGCGAGAAGGTCAACGTCAATGGCGGCGCCATTGCCATGGGTCATCCGCTCGGAGCGACCGGAGCGATGCTGGTCTCGACCGTGCTCGACGAGCTCGAGCGTCGCAACGAGCGCCGCGCGCTCGTCACGCTCTGCGTCGGCGGCGGCATGGGTATCGCAACCATCATCGAGCGCCTGTGACGACTGCAGCGACCCCCCGAGGAGAAGAAGTGACCAACGTCCGGACCCAGGTGGACAACCCGATCATCGATTGGCGCAAGGACGATGACGGCGTGGTCGTCCTCACGCTCGACGACCCCACGCAGGAGGTCAACACCGTTCACAAGGGCTTCGTCGCCGAGCTGACGAAGGTGGTCGCCCGGCTCCAGGCGGAGCGTGAGGAGCTCTCCGGTGTCGTGATCACCTCGGGAAAGTCGACATTCGTCGCCGGCGGCGACCTCAACGAGATCGTCGGACTGGGCGGTGAGGACGCTGCAGCGTTCACGGCGCACCTCAACCACATCAAGGCGCAGCTACGAACGCTGGAGACGCTCGGCATCCCCGTGGTCGCGGCGATCAACGGGTCGGCCCTTGGAGGCGGCCTCGAGCTGGCACTCGCGGCACACCATCGCCTGGTCGTCGACGCCCCGCGTCTGCAGGTCGGACTGCCGGAGGTCGGTCTCGGTCTGCTGCCCGCGAGCGGAGGCATCGTCCGGACCGTCCGCATGCTCGGTGTCCGGGCGGCGCTGGACTCGGTCCTCCTCTCGGGTCGGCGCTTCCGCCCCGAGGAGGCCCTGAAGATCGGCTTGGTCGACGAGCTCGTCGGCTCGGCCGACGACTTGCTGCCGCGGGCCAAGCAGTGGATCGCCGAGCACCCCGAGGCTGCGCAGCCGTGGGATCGCAAGGGGTTCGCCATTCCCGGCGGGTCTCCTTCCGGAGGACCGCTGTTCGCAGAGCTCACCTTCCTCTCGTCGACGCTGCGCGCGAAGACCGCCGGCGCGCCGGTGCCCGAACAGCGTGCGATCCTGGCGGCAGCCGTCGAAGGAGCGCAGGTCGACATCGACACCGCTGGACTCATCGAGTCCCGCTACTTCGTCGAGATCGCCATCGCCCCGATCGCGAAGAACCGGATCAACCTGACGTTCTTCGACCTCCAGCGGATCAAGAGCGGCGCGAGCCGCCCGGCCCACGCGCCGGTCCACAGGTTCTCCAGCGTCGGAGTCGTAGGCGCCGGGATGATGGGCGCCGGTATCGCGTACGCCGCCGCGAAGGCGGGTTTCGACGTCGTTCTCGTCGACACATCGCTCGAAGCCGCCGAGAAGGGCAGGGCGTACTCGGCGAAGGTCGCGGCCAGGGCGGTCGACCGCGGGCAGCGGACGCAGGCCGATGCGGATGCCCTGGTCGCCCGGATCACCGCCACCGATCGGATCGCCGACCTCGGCGGAGCCGACTTCATCATCGAGGCGGTCTTCGAGAACCTCGCCCTGAAGGCAGCGGTCTTCGGCGAGATCGATCGAGTCGTCGGGCAGGAGGCCGTGCTCGGCTCCAACACCTCTACCCTGCCGATCACGTCCCTCGCAGCGGGGGTCGACCGTCCGCAGGACTTCGTGGGCGTGCACTTCTTCTCGCCCGTGGACCGGATGCCGCTGGTCGAGATCATCCGTGGTGAGTCGACGTCCGACGACACTCTCGCCAACGCGTTCGACCTGGTGCTCCAGCTCGGCAAGACCCCGATCGTGGTGAACGACAGCCGTGGCTTCTTCACCAGCCGGGTGATCATCGCCCGCCTCAACGAGGCGGTGGCGATGCTGGGTGAGGGAGTCCCGGCCGCGAGCATCGAGCAGGCTGCACTGCAGATGGGCTACCCGGCGGGCCCCCTGCAGCTCCTCGACGAGCTCACCCTGACTCTGCCCCGTGACGTCCGGGAGGAAGCGCGGGCGGCCGCCGAAGCGGCCGGTGAGTCCTGGACTGCCCATCCCTGTCATGCCGTCTTCGACCGGCTCATCGACGAGCTGGGGAGGGTCGGACGGGCAGGTGGCGGTGGCTTCTACGACTACGACGAGCAGGGTCGCCGTAACGGCTTCTGGTCCGGGCTGGCAGAGCAATTCCCGAACCAGGCCCCTTGCCCGCCGCTGCGGGACCTCAGCGAGCGCCTCCTCTTCGCGGAGGTGCTCGAGGCGTGGGCGGCTCACGCCGCGGGCGTGATCGAGTCGTCGTGGGACGCCAATGTCGGTTCGCTGATGGGCATCGGCTTCCCCGCTTGGACGGGTGGCGTGCTGCGCTTCCTCGACCAGTACGACGGCGGCAAGGCCGGCTTCGTCGCCCGGGCCGAGCAGCTCGCGGCGAGGTACGGGGAGCGATTCCGTCCGCCGGCCTCGCTGGTCGATGCCGCGGGTCGCCCGGAGCTCAGCGCGTGAAGATCGACGCCAACGTCGGCGGCGGCATCGACGGCTCCGACGGCGGCAGGTTCTCCGAGGTCATCGCGCAGGCCGTGACGGCAGAGCAGAGCGGCTACGACGGTGTGTGGAGCACCGAGGTCGGCCGCGACCCGTTCCTCGCGCCGCTCATCGCGGCTGAGCACGCGCCCTCACTGACGGTCGGGACGGCCGTCGCGGTCGCGTTCGCGAGGAGCCCCATGACAGTGGCCGCGGCAGCAAACGACCTTCAGTCCTTCAGCGGCGGCAGGTTCGTCCTCGGCCTAGGGACCCAGGTCAAGGCGCACATCGAACGGCGGTACGGCATGCCGTGGTCGCGGCCGGCGGCCCGGATGGCTGAGTACGTCGCGGCCCTGCACGCGATCTGGGACAGCTGGGAGCGCGGTGACCGGCTCGACTTCCGCGGTGACTTCTACAACCACACGCTGATGACGCCGATGTTCACCCCGGCTCGCCACCAGTGGGGCCGACCGGCTGTCATGATCGCGGCCGTCGGTCCGAGAATGACTGAGGTCGCCGCCGAGGCCGCGGACGGGATCTTTATCCACGGCTTCACCACCGAGCGCTACCTGCGTGACGTCACCCTCCCGCTCGTGGAGGGAGCCCTTGCTCGGATCGGCCGCGACCGATCCCGGTTCACGATCGCGTACCCGGGATTCGTGGCGACCGGGGAGACCGACGAGGAGATGCACCAGGCGGTCGCCTCGGTGCGGCACCAGTTGGCCTTCTACGGTGCCACGCCCGCCTACCGACCCGTGCTCGAGCAGCATGGATGGGGGAGCCTGCACGAGGAGCTCCACCAGTTGTCTGTCACTGGACGGTGGTCCGAGATGGATGCGCTCGTCGACGACTCGGTCCTCGACGCGTTCGCCGTCGTCGGCACTCCCGAGGGGGCCGCGGCCGAGATCGGCCGCCGGTTCGGCGACATCATCGACCGGTTCACCCTCTATGCGCCGTACCGTCTCGCTCCCGATGCTGGCCGCCGGGTCGTTGCGGCAGTCAAGGACCGATCGTCTTCACTGAAGGGATAGCTCGATGGACTTCCAGGTCACTGAGGATGACAACGCACTGAGGAAGGCCGTCGCCGGGATCTGCGCCCGGTACGGCAACGACTACTACACGCGCAAGGCCGAGGCCCGCGAGTTCACCGAGGAGCTGTGGACGGCGCTCGGGGAGCACGGGTACATCGGTATCAACATCCCCGAGGAGTACGGCGGAGGCGGTGCTGGCCTCGCCGAGCTCGCCGCCGTCGTCGAGGAGACCGCGGCGGCCGGCTGCCCCCTTCTCCTGCTCCTGGTCGCAAGCGCCATCAGCGGTGAGGTCATCAGCGAGTTCGGGACGCCCGAGCAGCGCGAGGAATGGCTGCCCCGACTCGCCAGCGGCCGGGGGCGGATCGTCTTCGCGATCACAGAGCCGGACGCCGGATCCAACGCGCACCGGATCACCACCGCGGCGCGGCGCGACGGCGACGACTACGTCCTGCGCGGCCAGAAGCACTACATCTCGGGCATCGATGTCGCCGACGCCGTCCTGGTCGTCGCCCGGACCGGCACGGATCCCGCGACGGGTGCCGCGGAGCTGTCGCTCCTCGTCGTCGACACGGACGCCCCCGGGCTGGTGGCCCAGCCGCTGCCGGTCTCGGTCGCGCTTCCGGAACGCCAGTACACGCTCTTCTTCGACGATGTCCGTGTCCCATCGAGCCGGCTGATCGGCACCGAGGGCGCCGGGTTCAAGCAGGTCTTCCACGGCCTCAATCCCGAGCGCGTGACGGGTGCGGCCCTCCTGGTGGGGATCGGACGGTACGCACTCGCTCGCGCTGCCGACTACGCGAACCAGCGGACCGTCTGGGACGCACCGATCGGCGCCCACCAGGGCGTTGCCCACGCGCTCGCGGCCGCCCGGATCGAGGTCGAGGCGGCGCAGCTGATGACGAAGCGTGCGGCCTGGCTGCACGACGAGAGGCAACCCGCCGGCGAGGCCGCCAACATGGCCAAGTACCTGGCAGCAGAGGCAGCTCTGGCAGCCTTGGATGCCGCGATCCAGTGCCACGGCGGCAATGGCGTCGCGTCGGAGTACGGACTCATTCCCCTGTGGGGCCTCGCCCGCGTGCTCCGGATCGCACCGGTCAACAGGGAGATGATCCTGAACTATGTCGCCCAGCACTCCCTTGGCCTGCCGCGGTCGTACTGACCGCGGCCGCGGCTCTTCACGGGGAAGTGTCGTTGCCTGGTCCGTGCTCGCACTTGCGCTGCTCTACGCACCCATCGCGATCAGCTCGATGTGGTTCACCGTGGTGCCGGACGCACCTCGGTTGCAGGAGCGGGTGGACGCTTGGGTCGGCGGACATGCCTACGCCGCTGGGCGCGGATCGGTGGCGGCGCTCCGATCGGGCGCCTACGTCGACCATCGCGTGATCATGCTCGTGCACACGGTGCTGGGTGGCTTCGCCCTTCTCGTTGCCGCTCTCCAGTGCGTGACGGCGCACAGGTTGACTCGGCGGGTCCATCGGCTCGTGGGCCGGACATACCTCGCGCTGATGGGGACCAGCATGGGCGCGGCGATCCTCTTCCTGCTGGTGAGTCCGCGGCTCGACGTCGCCGGCCAGGTCGCCTTCCGGTGGCAGCTCTGGGTCCTCGCGCTGAGCACCGTGGGGACGGCGGTCCTGGCGACCCGGAGTGCCCGTCAGGGTGACGCGGATGCCCACCGGGCGTGGATGGCGCTCAACATCGCCTTCATGCTGACCGCGCCCGTCCTGCGTCTCCTGTGGACGTGCCTGGCGCCGCTGTTTCCCCGGCACGACATGTTGACCAACCTCGAAGTGGGCTCCGTCGTACTCGCCGTCGCGGCGCCGGCGGCGGGTTCACTCGCCGTGATGGCTCGGAGCGGCACCCCAAGGGACGACCGGCATCCCGGTGTTCGCCACCGGTGGCTGCCGCTCGTGGTGCTGGCCGTGCTGGGGTGCGTCATCGTGGTCGTGCGACAGCCCGGAGCTGGGGCGGGACCGGGCGAGCTGCCCTGGTTCCATGCCGTCCCGGTCCTCGTATCCGTCGCGATCTGCGTCAAGGGCTCGCTGGGCTCGCGCAACCTGAGAACGCGAGCTCAGGACTGGGACTCACTTCTCGTCGGCGTCGCGCTCGCGCCCTGGGCAGCAGTCGTGGTCGGGATCGCATCGACCTCGTGGGTCGGTGCTGCGGAGGGATACCTGGTCGGCCTGATGGTCGCTCCGGGCGTGCCGGTGGTTGCTGCCCTTGCGACCGTCGTCCGACGTCGAAGCCTCAGCGGTCGTGCCCCGATCGCCACCCGGCCCGCCTCCTCGGCTGACCCAGCCGACGCGTGGGGGACTACCAGCCGTCTCCTTCGGTCTCGTGACCGGGCGCGCTGCGCAGCAGTCCTCGATACGCGTCCTTGACGGTTCGTCCCTGCTCGACGACGCCGAGCACCTCGCGAGCGATAGGGACGCAGATGCCCACCTGCTCAGCCAGCTCGACCACGACGGGCGTGGTCGTGACGCCCTCAGCCACCTGGCTCATGCCGGCGAGGACGTCAGCGAGCGCTCGGCCCTGGCCGAGGCCTTCGCCCACGTGCCTGTTGCGGCTGTGCGGGCTGGTGCAGGTGACGATCAGGTCGCCCATGCCTGCCAAGCCGGCGAAGGTCTCGCGTCGGCCACCGAGCGCTTCGCCGAGACGGGCCATCTCGCGGCCGGACCTGGTCATCACCATCGCCTTGGTGTTGGCCCCCGCCTGGGCGCCGTCGGCCATTCCTACTGCGATCGCGTAGACGTTCTTGCACGCACCCGCCATCTCGACGCCGACGACGTCATTGCTGGAGTAGATGCGGAACTTGTCGGTCCGGAACAGATCGGCAAGCTGCGCGGCGAGGCCTTGGTCGGGCATCGCCAACGTGGCGGCCGCCGCCATGCCGCTGGCGACTTCCTTGGCGATGTTCGGCCCTGAGAGCGCACCCGCGGGGTGGCCCGGCAACTCCTCCGCCACGACTTGCGTCATCGTCTTGTGAGTGCCCCGCTCGAGGCCCTTCACCAGGCTCACCACCGGTACCCAGGGGCGGAGGATCGGCGCAACGTTGCGGAGCACCGACCGGAGCCCCTGCGAGGGCACGCCGGCCACCAGGACGTCGGCCCTCTCGACGGCTTCGGCGAGGTCGGACGTCGCGCGAAGGCCACGGGGGAGCGAGGCGCCGGGTAGGTAACGCTCGTTGGTCCGGCACTCCGCAATCTCGCGCGCCGCCGAGGGGTCGCGCGCCCACACGATGGTCGGAGAGCTTCGGGAGGCGATCGCGCCGACGGTCGTGCCCCAGGAGCCCGCTCCCAGGACGGCTATGCGTGGTGCTTTCATCCGGGATCTCCTTCAACCGAGAACTCCGACGACAGGCAGCGGGCCGATCGACAGACGCGCGCCGTCATCGATACATCGACTCATCGGCCATGGGTCAGGTCCCGGAACCGGCGGTAGAGCCAGGGCGCGATGTCGACGACAAGGGCCCTGGCCTGCTCGCGACGGCTCGGCCGGGGACTGGTGCAGGTGAGGGATGGCAGCGGGAAGAGGAGGCCTTCGCCGTTCAGGAGCTCTCCCACCCGCCGGGCCAGCCGCCGGTGTCCCAGCTCAGAAGGGTGGAGCCGGTCGAAGGCCCACAGCTCGCGTGAGTAGATGGCGGGGTCGGCTCCGAGGTCGAGCCGCAAGGCGCCATACTGCGCGTGGACCTCGTCGTAGATCTCGTTGAGGACCTCGATCCGCCGGCGGAGCGGCCGGGTCAGCAGCCGGGGCAGGCCGAAGACCCGGCTGTGGTCGTGGAAGCGCACCGTGATCACGAGTGCGCCGTGGCGCGCCAGCTCGCCCGCGCAGTGCAGGAGGTCCGCGCGGAACTGGCCGGGGTCCCATGTCGAGCGCATGACGTCGTTGAGACCGACGACCAACGAGGCGACGACGGGACGATGGGCCAGTGCGTCAGCGAGCTGCTCGCGCCGTACGTCGGCGACGACGGCGCCGGGGACCGCCAGCTTGCAGAACGAGACATGGTGCTCGGCCGCGACAGCATCGGCCAGGATCCTGGCCCATCCGCGCCAGCCCTGCGGAGTGGGGTCGCCAACCCCGCAGGAGGCAGAGTCGCCGAGTACGGCGAACCGGATGTACTCGACGGGCGGGATCTGCGCGTCCCCGTGGTGCACGGGTTGGGGTCCCCATGAGGGCTGGCTGGTCATGACCGCTCCGCCGTGATCTCGAGGTCGCCCGGCTAGCGGGTGAACCAGGTCACGACCATGCCCTCGGCGCACCGCCTGCAGCTGGCGATCGTGCCGCCGGCGCGTCGGATGTCCGCGAGCAGGATGGCGATGCTGTCACCGGACGCGGTGGCGAGGTGCCAGTTCATGACGCAACCTCCGCGCTAGCGGTGCCGAGGAGGGTGTGAGCTGTGTGGTGCAGGTCGGTCTTCATCGCGGGGCTTCTTCCGTGTGCTGATAGAAGGGCCTTCTGAGATCCCGACACGATGCTGGCTGCCGGGGTTCAGGAGCTCAGGGAGGTCATGTACGGAAACGTAGGTCTGCCGCGAGTCGGCGACATCACCCCGGGGTGGCACCTTTGTCGTGCTTGTGAGCGGCCCGCGCTGGTACGTGCCCGTCGTCGGCCTCCCTCCATCGAGCCCTGCCTTTGACCCCGGAGAGTGAGGTGCCCGCGGCGCATCTCCTCTTACGGTCGGGGCACCGTGCCCTTCCCGGCGCGGTGTTCCGCCGCGATCCAACAGAGGAGCGACCATGGGACGTGTGCCCGTCGATGTGATGCAGCACGAGCTTGATCTGGCCTGGCAGAGCATCTTCACCTGGGCAAGCTGGGCCATCGTCGCGGTGATGCTCGTCATCGCGGTGCGGATGTGGGTCCGGCAGCGCACCCCGTTCTACGTCCTGGCCATCCTCGCCGCCGGCGTGGCGGCCTTCGCCGAGCCGTTGTACGACGTCGCCTTCGACCTGTGGTTCTACGACGCGCACAACGGCGCGCCGGGTGCGGCGTACTCGCACTTCACGGCGTTCGGTGTCGTTCAGCCGAACTGGACCCACAGCGGCTACGTCATCCTCTACGCGGCCGCCTGTCTCTACGCCGGCCGCTGGATCTACGAGGGCAGGTTGAGTCGCCGGGGTCTGTTCGCAGTATGGGGTGCCGAGATCGCCGCATCGTGCGTGTTCGAGGTGATCGGCACGGGAACGAGCGTCTACACGTACTACGGTCCCTACGAGCTCCGGATCTGGAACTACCCGCTCGTGATCGGCGTGCTCGAAGGCACCCAGGTCGTCCTGTTCACCGTCGTCGCGGTCCAGCTCTGGCGACGCGTGGCCTCAGCGTGGGGCCTGCTCGGTCTCTTCATCGTCTTCCCCGTGACGTTCTTCGCCGCGAACTTCGGGTTGGGCTCTCCGATCATCATCGCGCTCCACCTGGACGATCCTGAGTTCTCCAGCGGCCTCGTCTGGGCGGCGACCCTTGCCACCATCGCGATGTGCGTCCTGGCTGTTCAGGGCCTGAGCAGGTTCCTGCCGATGCCGACCGGTGTCGCCGAACCGGACGGCCTGACGGCTCCGTCGGCGCTGACGGCCGTGCGCTAGACCGCGCGTTGGGAGAAGAACCCCCGTTCGGACGTCCAACCCCCCACCCCAGGGTGAGGCCCCGGCCGATGCTCGCTCCCTATCGTCGAGCGAGGCCGCAAGCCGGCTGTCCAATCGCCCACTGGGCCCGCACCAGGAGGTACACCAATGAGCACGTTCAAGGACGCCGACGAGGTCTACGCCTTGATCGGCAGGGCCATGGAGGCCTGTGTCGTCGAGCCCGCTTTCGTCGAGGCCACCAAGGACGGCAACCTGGTCGTCCTCATCAAGCAGACCGATCCCGAGGCCTACATCCTCGTCGACTTCCCGGGGCAGAAGGTGCTGGTCGGGGATGCCGCGCAGGCGGCGTCGTCGACGGTCCAGCTGCGGATGAGCTCGGACAACGCCAACAAGTTCTGGCAGGGCAAGCTGAACTTCACGCTGGCGATGGCACAGCGCAAGGTCAAGCTCGACGGCAAGCGCTCCACCGCGCTCGCCCTGCTGCCGCTGACCGGACCGATCTTCGAGACCTACAAGGCCATCCTCGCCGAGGCCGGCCGCACTGACCTGCTCGTCGGCTGACGGCGCGGACTACACAGAGGAGCCACCACATGACTGAGCTGTTGAGCGACTTCCACGAGGATGTCGACCACATGACCGACGAGGAGTTCGACGCCGCGTTCGAGAAGGCGCAGGAGCTGTCGGCGTACTTCCGCGAGATCGGCCCGAAGTACGACATCGAGAACACCTTCGCCTACCCGACCATCGCGAAGTTCAAGGAGTCCGGCCTCGGCGCCTTCTCCGTGCCGAAGCGGTACGGCGGCATGGGTGGCAACATCCTGCAGACGTCGAAGATCATCAGCGAGCTCTCCCGGGGCGATTCGGCGATCACGCTGGCCTACAACATGCACTTCATCATGGTCGGCATGTGCATGGGTCTGTTCAGCGAGGAGCAGAACAAGCTCTGGCTCGGCCGCGTCGTCGAGGGCGACATCGTCTTCGGCCCGTTCTCGGAGCAGCGCGCCGGCTTCTCCGGTCTCGCGGACATGAAGGCCGTCCCGCAGCCCGAAGGCGGCTGGAGGATCTACGGCAAGAAGGTCTGGGGCACGCTCGGCGAGGCCTCCGACATCGTCACCACGAACGCGACGATCACCGACGCCGAGGGCAACCTGCCCGAGAGCTTCGAGGAGCGGGTCGAGGCCGAGAGCTTCTTCGTGGCCGAGTTCGACGTCGACGAGAACGGCCAGGGCGACGGCATCCGGATCGAGAAGACCTGGGACGCCCTGGGCATGCACGCCACCGGCACGCACACCATCCACTTCGAGGGTTTCTACATCCCCGAGGACGGGTTCGTGTGCGAGTGGCGCGCCGGTGCGTTCGGCGTTCTCGAGTGGGCTTCGCTGATGTTCGCGAGCATCTACCTGGGCATGCAGTACCGGGTGCTCGAGGAGGCCCGTGAGGTGCTCTCGAAGAAGACCCTCGGCGCCACCTTCGGCGCGATCGCGGCCGCTGAGACCAAGGTGTCCAACGTCGGCCACATCATCGACGGCATCGGCGACATGGCCTCGCGCGTCGAGCTGTCCCGCCGGGTCGTGTACCGCACCTGCCAGGAGCTCGTCGACGGCGACGACGACAACTGGCCCGTCGAGCTGCGCTTCCCCTACATCGGCCTCGCCAAGACGTTCTGCTCCGAGAACGTCATGCACATGACGAAGCGCGCGATGAGCCTGGTCGGTGGGTCGTCGTTCAAGAAGGGCGCCATCTTCGAGCGCCTCTATCGCGACTCCGCAGCGTCGATGTTCCAGCCGCTCAACTCCGACCAGTCGTGCACCTACATCGGCGAGCAGCTGCTCGCTCCCGACGAGCTCAACGACTGACGAGCTCCGAACGGCCCGCTCCCTCGGGAGCGGGCCGTTCTGCATGCCCGGGCCTGCGAGCGCCGTCCCCCCCGAAGAGCAGTACTGATCCTCCTGTGGGGGGAAGCACGTCCGGGCGGGCGCTCCTACCTTCGTCCTGTGGGGTTCGTCTCGTCGAACGGAGACCGACCGTCCACGATCCCCGACGAAGGAGAGCTCATGAACTACGCGTTTGCCGTCAAGTGGCTGAAGGCGTTCCGCGACAGCGCGGAGGCGATCTGCGAGCTGTACGCAGACGACTTCGTGTTCGAGGACCCGATCCTCGACCAGTACCAGATCCGCGACAAGGGTGACCTGGCCCGGATCTTCTTCCTCTACGCCAACAAGGACCGGACCAACGGCCTCGGCGTGCACAACTTCCGGATCCGTGGCTACGAAGGTGACCACCGCAGCGGCCTGATCCGATGGGAGTGGACGCCCGAGGACTGCGCGAACTTCATCGGACTCGACGTGGCGGACAAGCCGTTCTTCACGCAGGGTCACACGTTCCACGTCTACAACGAGGACGGGAAGATCGTCCGGGAGTCGTCCTGGTGGGACTCCGGAGCCATCCTCAACGCCGTGGGCTACCCGGGCGTGCACAAGCCCCAGTTCGTCGCCAAGACCGCCGTCCCGGCCTGAGAGGACCTGACATGACCGACATCGAATACGCCAAGCGCTGGGCCGACACGCGCATCAACGACCTCGCCGCACACCGCGCGCTCTACGCCGCGCCCGAGGACTTCTGCGTCGAGACCCGCATGGTTGACGACCACTTGGGCGACACCATCTCCACGGACGAGGAGTTCGCCGAGGGCCTCGCCGGCTTCTCGAACAAGGACCAGACCAACGGTCTCGGTGTCCAGCAGATCACCGTCACCGAGGCGTTCGCCGGCAACGGGCACGTGATGATCCACTGGGACTGGGAGGTGACCGGTGCTGACACGTACCGCGGCCTGCCCGTCGACGGGCGGACGCTGACGAGCAAGGGCTCGACGTTCCTGCAGTTCGACGACAACGGGAAGATCATCCTCGAGTCGACGTTCCTCAACGAGAACCCGCTCTTCCAGCAGCTCGGACTGCCGATCATCACGCCGCACTACTGGGAAGAGGGCTTCGACCCCGCGTCGCTCGGCTGACGCACCCACGGACAGGCAAGTGGCCGGAGACCCGGGGGGCTCCGGCCACTTGCCATTCCCGGGGCCGCAGAACGGGTGGCGGGCTCAACCGAGATTGAGCGCTACGACGCCAACCACGACCAGCGCCAGCCCGAGCACCTTCACAGGGCCCAGCGACTCGCCCAGGAACATCACGCCGATGCCGGCGACCGCCGCCGTTCCTACGCCTGACCACACGGCGTACACGACTCCTACCGGCATCCGCTGCACCACCTGCGCGATGAGCGCGAAGGAAGCCGCGTAGCCGGACACGACGAGCAGCGTCGGCAGCGGTCGGGTGAAGCCGGCCGTCGCCGTCAGCCCGCTGGTTGCGAGCACCTCGACCGCGATGGCGATGGCCAGAAGCAAGTACGTCATGTCCGGACGCTAGGCGTCACCCGGCGCCGGCGAGTCTCCCGACGGGAGGGCATCCGCCCTCCACTGGGGTGAGGCGCTGGTGGGGGCTCCCCCCAAGGGGGGTGCCTCTTCATCCCCTGAGGTGTCGTCCACGTCACACCGCCGGACCTACGTTCGTGGCTCGATCACAACAGCACGCCGCATCACGCAGCAGGAAGTAGGAGTTATGTGGGGCACCATGCCGGACGTTCTTGACCGGGCCTGCGGGTACTACACCCCGTCGGTCGCCGTCATCGACGGCGAGAGGCGCATCACCTACGGTGAGCTGCGCGAGTGGTCGAACCAGATCGGGAACGCACTGGTCTCGCTCGGCCTCCAGAAGGGCGAGCGGGTCGGGCTGCTCCTGCCGAACTCGCTCGAGTTCATCCCCTCGCAGCACGGCATCTGGAAGGCCGGCGGCGTGCTGGTGCAGATGCCGGCGCGAGCAGCAGCCTCGGTCCACCGAGCCAACCTCGACCAGACAGCGGCGACCACGATCATCTACCACGCGTCCTTCGACGCTGTGGTCGAGGAGATGCGCGCGGACCTGCCGAAGCTCGACCGCTTCATCCGTGTGGGGGGCGACCCGGCCGACTCCACGGACCACCCGTTCGACGGGCTCGTCGCCGCCCAGTCGGCGCAGCGTCCCGAGGTCGCCATCGATGAGCACGACGAGGCCTACGTCCTCTTCACCTCCGGCAGCACCGGTGAGCCCAAGGGCGTGGTGCAGTCGCACTTCACCTGGGCCCACTACAGCATCACCGCGGGCATCGAGATCGGTGACATCCAGCAGGGCGAGGTCTTCGCCCACGGGGCGCCGCTGACCCACTTCACCCAGATCTTCGTCCACCCGACCTTCCTCCGGGGCGGGACGAACGTCATGCTTCCCGGCCTCGAGGTGGACACCCTGCTGTCGGCGATCGAGGGACACGGCATTACCGCGACCGCCGTGGTCCCGACCATCATCTACCTGCTGCTCGACAACCCGAAGCGCGCGTCGTACGACCTCTCGTCGCTCAAGACGATGATCTACGCCGGCTCCCCGATCGCCCCTGACCGGCTGCGCGACGCCCTGGAGGCGTTCGGGCCGATCTTCATCCAGACCTACGCCGGCACGGAGCCGGGCTACATCTCCTGCCTGCGGAAGAACGACCATCGCGTCGACAGCGAGCTGGCCCTGAAGCGACTGGCCTCCGCCGGCCGCCCGATGTTCCAGACCCAGGTCTCAATCCAGGACGACGAGGACAACGTCCTGCCGGTCGGAGAGGTGGGCGAGATCTGCTCGAAGCAGCTCGGCCAGATGCTCGGGTACGTCGACGCCTCGCGCAACGCCGAGGCGCTGCGCGACGGCTGGGTGCACACCGGTGACATCGGCCGGCTCGACGAGGACGGCTTCCTCTACCTCGTCGACCGCAAGAAGGACATGGTCGTCAGCGGCGGCTTCAACGTGTTCCCGCGTCAGGTCGAGGACGTCCTCCTCGAGGACGCAGACGTGGCGCAGGCGGCCGTCGTCGGCATCCCGCACGAGAAGTGGGGAGAGGCGGTCCACGCGTTCGTCGTCGTCAAGGACGGCGTGTCCGCCGACGACGCCTTGGTCGAGCGGCTCAAGGGACACGTCAAGGCAGTCCTGGGCTCGGTCTCCGCCCCCAAGACGGTCGACTTCCTCAACGAGCTGCCGGTCAACCCCGCGGGGAAGGTCGACAAGCGGACCCTTCGAGCGCCGTTCTGGCAAGGCCGCGACCGCCAGGTCGGCTGACCATCCCTCACCCCTTCCGAAAACAGGAGCAGTCCCATGAGCGTTCCGCACTACCCCCTCCACATCAACGGTGAGTGGGTCGACACCGACGACAAGTACGAGATCCGTAGCCCCGCGACCGGCGAGCTCGTGGCCACGGTGGCCAAGGGTGGCGTCGCCGAGGTCGACGCCGCCGTGGCCGCCGCCAAGGCCGCGCACGCCGAGGGCACCTGGCGCAACACACCGCCGGCCGAGCGGGCCGCCCTCATCAACGACGTCGCGCTCCGTCTCGGGGGCCGGCTCGAGGAGCTCGCCGCGCTCCAGACGCGTGAGAACGGCGTCACCATTCGGGTGACGGGGGCACTCCACATCGGCCTCTCCGTCGCCCAGATGCAGTACCTCGCCGCTCAGGCCGCGGAGTACGAGTTCGAGAAGTCCGGACCGGCCATCGGCCCGGTCCCGGCCGAGGGCATCCTGCGCCGAGAGCCGCTCGGGGTCGTCGCCGCGATCGTGCCGTGGAACATCCCGCTGCTCGTCATCGTCTGGAAGGTCGCCCCGGCGCTCGCGGCGGGGAACACCGTCGTACTCAAGCCGGACGAGCACGCGCCCCTCATCGCTCTCGAGCTGATGAAGGAGTTCGAGGCAGCGGGTCTGCCCAAGGGCGTGCTCAACGTCGTCGTCGGAGACGGCGAGGACGCCGGCGCCCACCTCAGCGCCCACCCGGACGTGCGCAAGGTCGCGTTCACCGGTTCCACGGCGGTCGGCAAGAGCATCCTGGCCGCTTCCGCGGACACCGTGAAGCAGGTGACGCTCGAGCTCGGCGGCAAGGGCCCGAACATCCTCCTCGAGGACGCCGACCTCGATGTGGCCATCGACGGCGCGATCTACGCCTGCATGGCCAACAACGGCCAGGCCTGCGAAGCCGGCACCCGGTTGCTCGTCCCGTCGTCCCGGCGCGACGAGATCGTCGACCGGCTCGTCGCCCGGGTGGGCACGATGACGGTGGGCGACCCGATGAGCCTGGCTACCGATATCGGACCGCTCATCACCGCCGAGCAGCGCGACCGGGTCCTGGAGCACATCGCGATCGCCGAGGCGCAGGGCGCCAAGGTTGCCGCCGGCGGCGCAGCCCCGGAAGGCGCGGAGTTCGCGAACGGCAACTTCGTCCAGCCGACCGTGGTCGTCGACGTCACCAACGACATGAGGATCGCCCGCGAGGAGGTCTTCGGCCCGGTGCTCGCCGTCCTCACCTACGACACCGTCGAGGAGGCCGTCGCGATCGCCAACGACACCGAGTACGGCCTCTCCGCGGGTGTCTGGGGCACCGACGAGGAGAAGGTCCTCGACGTGGCTCGCCAGCTCGAGGCCGGCATGGTCTTCGTGAACGACTGGCACGTCCTGCACCCGGCGTACCCGTTCGGTGGCTACAAGCAGAGCGGCCTCGGTCGTGAGGGCGGCCCCGACGCGCTCGACGAGTACACCGAGCAGAAGTACATCTCCGTCGACCGGTCCGGTGGGGTCGAGAACAAGGCGTACGCCCTGGTCCTCGGCACCCCTGCCTGACCCACCCGACACCCACCCGACGACCGCGACCGAGAGGAGCAACGCCATGAACGAAGACGCGCTGACCAGCACCGAGCTGGTCGAGGCCGCGTGCGCAGAGCTCCGTCTCGGCCGGCCGGTCGTGGTGTTCGACGACGGGGACCGCGAGAACGAGGGCGACCTCATCCTCGCGGCCGAGCACATGACGCCGGAGTGGATGGCTTTCGTCATCCGGCACAGCAGCGGGCTGGTCTGCGTCGGCATGGACGGCGGCCGTCTCGACCAGCTCGACCTCCCGCCGATGGTCGAGGCCGCCAGCGACCCGCGCGGCACGGCGTTCACCGTCTCTGTCGATCTCAGGGATGCCACGTCAACCGGCATCTCCGCGGCAGACCGAGCGGTGACTGCTCGCGCGCTCGCCGACCCCGCCGTCGGTCCCGAGCAGTTCACCCGACCGGGGCACCTGTTCCCCCTCCGGGCCCGGCCGGGGGGAGTGCTCCAGCGAGCCGGACACACCGAGGCCGCGGTCGACCTGTGCCGGCTCGCCGGACTGCAGCCGGCGGGCGTCCTCGCCGAGATCGTGAACGACGACGGGACGATGGCCCGGCTGCCCGACCTCGAGAGGTTCGCCCGCAAGCACGGGCTCCTGCTGATCTCGGTCGCTTCCCTCGTCCGCTACCGGATGGCCCGCGAGTCCCTGGTCACCTGCACGGCGAGCGCGCGGATACCGACCGCCTTCGGTGAGTTCAACGCGGTGGGCTACCGCTCGGTGCTGGACGGCGTCGAGCACGTCGCGATGGTGTGCGGTGACCCCGCCGGCCGCCCCGACGTACTGGTCCGGGTGCACTCGGAGTGCCTGACCGGCGACGCACTCGGTTCGCTGCGGTGCGACTGCGGGGAGCAGCTGGGCCGGGCGTTGGCGGAGGTCGCGGCGGAGGGCACCGGCGTCGTCGTGTACCTACGCGGACACGAGGGCCGGGGCATCGGCATCAGCCACAAGCTGCAGGCCTACCAGCTCCAGGACGAGGACGGCCTCGACACCGTCGACGCGAATCTAGCGCTCGGCCTGCCGGTCGACAGCCGGGAGTACGGCGTGGGCGCGCAGATCCTGCGCGACCTCGGCGTCACCTCGATCCGGCTGATGACCAACAACCCCAAGAAGTTCACCGGTCTCTCGGACTACGGCATCACCATCACCGACCGCGTCCCCCTGGCGGTCACCCCCAACGCCCACAACGCCGGCTACCTCCGCACGAAGGCTGTCCGGCTCGACCACCAGCTGGGCACCGACCCGGCGTCGGAACGGAGCGCATCGTGACCACCACCGTCAGCTCGGACAAGAGCGTCGCGGAGAAGTTCCGGGAGGCGATGTCGGCCTTCCCCAGCGGCGTCACCCTGATGACGACGGCCGACTCGGACGGCGAGCCGCGTGGCTTCGCGGCCAGCTCCTTCTGCTCGGTCTCGCTCGAGCCCGCCCTCGTCCTGGTCTGCATCGCGAAGACCGCTCAGTGCCACGACGCGTTTCTCGAGAACGACCAGTGGTCCATCCAGATCGCCAGCTCCGTCCACGTCGACCTGGTGAACCGGTTCGCGACCAAGGGTGCCGACAAGTTCGGGGGAGGCGAGTTCGTGCCCGACCACCGCGGTGTGCCCGTTCTGCTGGACGCGGCGGTCCTGATCGAGTGCGAGGCTCACGAACGTTACGACGGTGGGGACCACACCATCCTGGTCGCCAGGGTGATCGAGGTGGACGTGGACGACCGCCCGGCCGTCCTCTACTTCCAGCGTGGTTTCCGGCACCTTGACCAGGTGCCGCTCGAAGGGGCCCTGTGATGGCGGTCGATCTTGCACCGACCGAGGAGGCCGACGAGACCGGCCGGCGGCTGACGACGTCCGGACGCGTGATGCACGCCAGCCCGTCGGGCGTGCAGCGAATCGTGACCGATGTGGGGGAGTCGGGACGGCTTCTGGCCCAGCTGGTGACCACCGCGGTGAGGGAGCCGCGAGGCTACTGGGCCGCCACCCGCGACGAGATGTACGCCATGCTGCGGTTCTGCTGGCTGCCGGTCACACTGGCCGTTGGTGGCTTCACCTTCTTGATCGCCAACTACGCGTATGACCTGGTGAGCCTGCTCGGCGCCGGCAACCGGCTCGGCACCTACTTCGTGATGGCGAGCCTTCGCGAGATCTCCCCCTTCTGTGCAGGCATGGCCGTTGCCGGCGTGATGGGCACGGCGATGACCGCTGACCTCGGGGCCAGGAAGATCCGGGAGGAGCTCGACGCGTTCACGGTGCTGGGCGTCGACGCCGTTCGTGCACTTGTTCTGCCGCGGGTCATCGCGATCACCGTGATGATGGTCGCGTTCAACGTCCTCGGCAGCGTGCTCGGCCTGGGGATGGCGATGGCGTCCGCCACCTGGCTCGGCACCACGTCGCCAGGTGCGTTCCTCGGCAACCTCTTCGGCTCACTGACCGTGCCCGAGCTCGTCGGATCCACGATCAAGTGCACGCTCATCGGCCTGTTCATCGGCGTCGTCTCAGCGCAGAAGGGCCTGACTGCCCGGGGTGGCGCCGAAGGCGTGGGTCGTGCCGTCAACGAGGCGGTCGTGCTCTCGTTCGCCGCGATCTGGGTCATCAACTTCATCGTCAACGCGACCATGCTCGGCCTGAACCCCGACATGCTCATCAACCGGTGAGGAACCGATCATGACGACAACGACGAACGGACCGCTCGACGCCGACGAGGAGACCGAGCCGGCTGCGACTGCCAGCACGGGGGGGATGGGCGGGTACAGCGACGGCAGCTCGCTGCTCGCGGACCTCGGCGGCATCGCGACCTTCAGTTTCGGAATCGTGAGATCGATGCCCGACGTCCGGCACTACGGCACCGAGGTGCTGCGCCAAGCCGGGATCATCATCCTCAAGAGCACTTTCATCATCTGGTTCATGATGTGCATGCTCGCTGCCGAGATCGCCCTGGAGGCGCACTACCTCCTGGCCCAGCTCGGTGCCGGCGGCTACACCGCGGTGTTCAGCTCGACCGGTGACTACACGGTGGCGCCCGAGATGTGGGGTTGGATCCTCTCGGCGAAGGTCGCGTGCGGCTTGGTCGCCGAGCTGGGCTCGATGCGGATCAGCGAGGAGATCGACGCACTCGAGGTGATGGGCCTCGACGCGCGCGCATACCTCGTGAACACCCGGGTCCTCGCAATGATCATCGTGACGCCCTTCATGTTCATCGCCGGCACCGGGCTGATGTACGTGCTCGGCTACTACATGAACGTCTACCTGTTCCAGAGCGTGTCGGCTGGAGGATATCTCTCCGTCTTCTGGTCCTTCACCACGCAGCAGGACCTGCTGCTGTCGCTGCTCCAGGCGACGATCATGGGCATCCTGATCGTCCTTGTCGGCTGCTACTACGGCTTCCACGCCAGTGGCGGACCGGTCGGGGTGGGCAAGGCCACCGCCAAGTCGATGGTCATCAACCTCGTCATCGTCAGCGTGCTCGGAGCCGTCTTCCAGCAACTGTTCTTCGGCGCGCTCACCCGCGCTCCCATCAGCTTCTGACCGGCACGACTCCTTCCTCGGAGATCCACCGAAAGGACCACGACATGTCCGCACCTCTGGCAACCCTCGACGACGACCGCACCTATGAGGAGATCTACTCCCAGGGCATCATCGTCGACCCGGCGCCGCACCTCGAGCACAGCGTCCGGATCAAGAACGTCAAGAAGTCCTTCGGCTCCTTCGACGTCCTGACCGGGCTCAACCTCAACTTCGTCGACGACGCGATCACGACCGTGCTCGGCCCGTCGGGCACGGGCAAGAGCGTGCTGCTCAAGCACATCGTCGGTCTGCTCGAGCCCGATTCCGGGGTGGTTGAGGTGTTCGGCAACGACATCTGGCACATCTCTGAGAAGGAGCGCCAAGAGATCCGCAAGCGGTTCGGTGTGCTGTTCCAGGACGGCGCCCTGTTCGGGTCGATGAACATCTTCGACAACGTCGCGTTCCCCCTGCGCAAGCACACCAAGAAGCGCGAGTCGGAGATCCGCGAGATCGTCATGGGCCACCTCGACGAGGTGGGCCTCACCCGCGCCGTGTCGAAGTACCCCGGCGAGGTGTCGGGAGGGATGAAGAAGCGGGCCGGCTTCGCGCGCGCGCTGGTTCTCAACCCCAGCGTGGTCATGTTCGACGAGCCGGACTCCGGCCTCGACCCGGTGCGCACCAGCCTGCTCAACGACCTGATCCTGAAGATGCATGCCGAGCACGGCGGCACCTACGTGCTGGTCACGCACGACATCCGGACCGCCCGCAAGGTCAGCGACTACGTCGGCGTCGTGTGGCAGGGAAAGCTCATCCACTACGGCGAGACCGAAGAGGCCTTCAACTCGGACATGCCTTTCGTCCGGCAGTTCCTGTCGGGTGACTCCGTCGGCCCGCTCGGGATGGACTGATCGAGGATGCCACGAAAGCGCTGGATCGGCCTGGCGGCCGCCGTCGTGCTGCTCGCGGGCGGCACTGCCTACCTGAGTGACGACGACTACGAGGTGAGCCTCGTCATCCCGTCCGCCGCGCAGGTTGCGGAGCGGACTCCCGTGTGGATCAACGGACACCACGCCGGCCAGGTCACCGACCTCGGGGTCCGGGACGGCAAGGCCGTCGTGACCGTCTCCATCGACGACGACTTCGCCCCTCTGCACGACGGGACGACGTCCCGTGTCGAGTGGGTCTCCGCCGTCGGAGAGCGGGTGCTGACCCTCTACCCAGGCTCGGACGCCAACGCCGAGCTGCCCGAGGGCGCCTTCGTCGAGGTGGAGTCCACACAGGTGGAGGTCGACCAGGTCCTGCAGGCGCTCGACGCCCCGACCAGGAAGCGGCTCACTGCGCTCTTCGCCGACCTCAACCGGACCATCGACGGCAACGAGGACGACCTGCGCGCGACGATCCGGGGTGCGTCGGGAACCGTCAACGCCCTGGGCGAGGTGCTGCGGGCAATCGGGGAGGACGGTCCTGCGATCAGGACCCTGGTCGAGCAGCTGTCCGAGCTGACCACCCTGGCCGCGTCGCGGCGGGACGAGGTCGCGGACACCGTGTCCGACCTGACCGACCTTGCGTCCTCGGTCGCCGAGGAGCAGACCAACCTCAGCGCCACCCTCGCCGAGCTGCCGGACCTCATCCGAACCGCCGACCGTACCCTCGGCAAGGTGCCGGGCGCATCCCGCTCGACGGTGGCGCTCCTGAACGACCTCCGGCCGGCGACCGCGCTGCTGCCCCGGGTGAGCGCCAACCTGGCTCCTACCCTGGTCGACCTCCGGCCGACCGTCGCCGAGCTCCGGCCGCTCCTGGCCGCCGCGGACGAGCTCCTCCAGCAGACCCCGGGCTTGCTCGATTCCAGTCATCAGGTCGTGCCGGGCCTCGACCGGCTGATGAGCGACCTGGGTCCCGCGCTCGCATTCCTCCGCCCGTACACGCCGGAGGCGATCGGCGGACTGCACAACTGGGGCCAGGCCTTTGCGCCGTACGACGGCGCCGGTCACACCTGGGCGGGCCTACTGGCTCCGGGGACGAACGCGCTGAACGAGAGCCTCGTGCCCCTGCCTACCGCTCGGCAGAACCCCAACCCGCCGCCCGGAGCACCCGAAGGCCAGCCGTGGACCGACGCAACAGGAAGCGTGATCCGATGACAAGCAAGCGCACCCTGCTCGCAGCCGCCAGCGCACTCGTTCTCGCCATCGCTGCCGCCATCGTGCTCCTGCAGGACGGCTCCGACGACGACATCGAGGTCGTCGCCGTCTTCGAGGACGCGAGCCCGCTCGTGCCCGGCAACGTCGTGAAGGCGGCCGGTGTCGACGTCGGCGAGGTCACTGACGTCGAGCTCGAGGACGGCGCGGCCCAGGTCACGATGCGACTCGACGCACGGGTGCTCCCGCTGCACGAGGACGCGACCGCCACCATCACGACCCAGGACCTCCTCGGCGAGCGGTTCGTGCGGCTGGACCGAGGCAGCCCGGACGCCCCGGCGCTCGCGACGCCGATGGTCATCCCCGCGGGGAACACCGCCCGCGTGGTGGACCTCCAGGACGTCCTCAACTCGGTGGACACACCCGCCTCGGTCGCGCTCGCCGCACTGGTCACCGAGCTTGGTGAGGGACTGCGCGGTCGCGGCAAGCAGGCGGACCAGGCGATCGCCGCGCTCGCACCTGCGATGCGGCAGACCGAGGATCTGGCCGACATCCTGAACGACCAGAACGAGCTGTTGACGACCTTGGTCGAGAACGCAGAGCCCGTCGCGAGGGCCCTCGGCGCCGACGACGGACGACAGCTCGACCGACTGGTCGAGTCGGCGACCACCCTGTTGGCGATCGTCGCCTCCGAGCGCGGGTCGCTCGAGCTCGCGCTGCAGAACCTGCCGCAGACCATCCGCAGCTCGCGGGCAGCTCTCGTCGAGCTCTCCGCCGCGGCCGGCCCGGCCCGGCGCACCCTTCAGTCGCTCCGCCCGATCACCGACGACCTCGACGACATCAGTGGCGAGCTGCTGCGCTTCGCCGACGCCGCCGATCCCGCGCTGGGCGCCCTTCCGCCGGTGCTCCGCAAGGCAGAGGACCTGTTGCAGGAAGCGGCCCCGGTCGTCGCCGCCCTCCGCCCGGCCGCCCGTGACTTGGTCCCGGCCTCCTCCGCGGGTGCCCGGCTCACGACGACGGCGCTGAGCGGGCAGAGCCTGACTGACCTCATGGAGTTCGTGAAGGGCTGGTCCCTCGCCACCAGCGACTACGACGCGATCAGCCACTACTTCAAGGCGATGGTGCCGCTGTCGCCGGCAGCACTCGACGACACGGCGGCCGGGATCGTGCCCGGCCTCCCGGACGATCTGCTGGACGACGTCGAGGTCCCGACCGCTCCCAACCTCGAGGGTCCGGGTCGCGACGACGGTCCGAGGCAGGGACCTGTCAACGACGTGCTCGACGACGTCCTCGACCTCGACGGCCTCCTCGGCGGCCTCGGCGGGAACCGGGGCTCGGCCGAGAGGCAGAGTGCAACCGGTCTGTCCGCCCAACAGGAGGAGAACCTCCTGGAGCAGCTTCTCGGAGGTGTTTCGCGATGATCAAGGTGACCCCGGAGTTTCAGAGTCGGTCCCTTGCGTTCCGCGCGGGCGGGATCGTGCTGGTCGTGCTGGCGGGTGTGCTCTTCCTGACGTTCAAGGCCCAGACCGGCATGCCGTTCGCGAAGACGACCGAGGTCCAGGCGCTGGTCGAGGACGTCCACTCCCTGCGCGCCAACGATGCGGTCCGCCAGAACAGCCGGCGGATCGGAAGGGTCAGCGAGATCGAGTATCAGGACGGCGCTGCTCTGGTGACGATGGTCCTCGAGGGTGACGTCGACGTGTACCGCGACGCGCAGGTCGAGCTGTGGGACCTGTCCGCGCTGGCGACGAAGTTCGTCGAGCTCGACCCGGGCACCTCAGACGCCGGTGAACTCGGCAACGAGCCGATCCCGGTCAGCCAGACCACGGACTCCGCCGACATCTACGAGCTGCTCGACGTCTTCGACGCGAAGACCCGCGACGCAGCCGTCGCGATGCTGCGATCGATGGGGACCGGTGTCGCCGGCCATGGCGAGGACCTGAAGCGGTTCCTCACGAAAGCCCCTGACCTCTTGAACGACCTCGGCGAGGTGTCGGGTGCCCTCGCATCGCCGCGCACCGATCTCGTCGGGCTGCTCCGTGACATCGAGACGCTGTCCGGCAGACTGCACGGACGCGAGTCGGAGCTCCAGCAGCTCGTCGTGCGGACCGCCGAAACCTTCGACGCATTCTCCGCGTCCGGTGAGCCCCTGCGGGAGTCAGTCCAACTGCTGCCGGACACCCTGTCGCACACGCAGCGCGCGATGGACCGGCTCCAAGGACCGCTGTCCGACACGTCGCAGGCGATGAGTGCGCTCGAGCCGGGTGCGGCTGCGCTCGCTCGCTCGGAGCGGGCGCTGCGAGGCTTCCTCCGCGACGCGGTGCCGGTAGCCGACCAGGTCCCAGATGTGGCCGAGCTCGCCGAACCGGCGTTGGAGGACCTGACCGTTGTGCTGGCGGACGCCCGTCCGCTCGCGCCGCTCGTCCGACAGGCCATCGGCGACCTGCTCACCCCGCTGCAGGTCCTCGCGCCGTACGCCCCCGAGATGGCGCAGCTGTTCCTGCGCGGCCGGAGCTTCGTGTCCCAGGGCCCCGAGCCCGGCGTCCGCTACGCCCGCCTGGGTGTGACACCCGGCGTCAACACCGTGCTCGGCGCGCTGATCCCGTCGGGCGACGCCAACCTGCCGCAGAACCAGTACCCGGACCCGGGTGAAGCGCAGTACGACCGGGCCGAGGGCCTGATGCCGCCTGGCCTGCCTCTTGGAGAGAACTGATGCGTACGACGTCAAAACGCCTCATCCGGCGCGCTCCGCGGTCCCCGAAGGCCGTTGGTGTGGCGGTCCTGGTCGGCCTTCTCCTGTTCTCGCTGGGGGCCTTCAACCGGTCCCGCGTCGAGACCGTGATGACGCCAGGGGAGTCGCTCAGCGCTGAATTCTCCCAGGCGTACAAGCTCGTGCCGTACCAGAGCGTGGTGAAGCTGGCCGGTGTCCAGGTCGGCACCGTCACCGACGTCGAGCGCTCCGAAGGACGCCGTGCAGTGGTCGAGATGAAGCTCGACCACGGCACCCTGGAGAAGCTCGGCACGGCCCCGTCCGCCAACGTGCGTCCGACCCTCGTGCTCGGCGGGACGTACTACGTCGAGCTGGTGCGCGGCGGGCGGGCCGGCGCGACGGACGAGGGAGCAACCATCCCGGTCGACCACACGTCGGTCCCGGTCGAGCTCGACAAGGTGCTCTCGGCAGTCACGCCATCGGCGTCCGAGGCAGTGCGCGGCACGATCGCGAGCCTCGACGAGACGCTCGACCGGACCGGTCGTCGTACCGTGCGCGACCTCGTCACCTCGGCGCCCGGCACGCTCGGGCCGGCAGCCGACGTTCTCGACGCGTTGACCGGGACCACTCCGCGGACCGACCTCACGGGTCTCGTGACAGGACTGCAGCACACGGCTGACGCACTGACCCGCGACCGTGGTCGCTTGACCAGCATCATCGACGGCCTCGCGACCTCGACCGCGGCACTCGCCGACGAGCGCGCGGCCTTGACCGCCACCATCGCGCAGGGACCGGAAACCGCCCGCATCACGCAGGCTGGCTTGGCGGACCTGGACGAGACGCTCGATCGGCTGCGCACCACGGCGGAGGACTTCCGCCCCGCTGCGCAGACACTCGGCCCGCTCCTCGCCGACCTCGACCCCGTGCTGGTGGACGCGCGGCCCGTGATCGCCGACGCCCGCGTCGTTGCGAGGGAGGCCCGTCCCCTGGTCGAGGTCCTGGTTCCCGGAACGGTTCGCGCCACCGATGTCCTGTCCGACGTGAGGGGTCCCGTCCTGAACCGGCTGACCGGCCCGGTCACGTCCGCGGTCCTCTCGCCCTGGCACGGCACCGGGACCTATCAGGGCGGTGGCAACGACCACCTGCTCTACGAGGAGGCCGGATACCTGCTCTCCCACACCGCCGACGTGTTCAAGTTCCACGACCACAACGGCGCCCACGGCCGGCTGATGGCCGGAATAGGCCTGAGCACCCCGGGCGGAGTGGTCGGGATGTCGTTCGAGCAGTACCTCGAGGTGCTGGGCTACCAGCTGCCCGAGGGGCCGCAGGAGGGCGCAAACGACGACGAGTCGCCGCCGCTCGGCCTCCAACCCGACCAAACCGACCAGAACGGGCCCGCTGGACTGCCCTCCGGTGACCTGGTTCCGCTCGACCTGCCGCTCGTGACTGGAGGCGACCGATGAACGAGAGCAGCAGACTTTCCGCGTACGTCGAGCGGCTCCGCACCGTCCCTGGGCTCGGGCGCGACGTGTCCGCACTGGTCGTCCTGATGGTGCTGGGCGTGGTGGCCGCGGCCATCATCAAGTCCTACCTCGGAGGGACCGCCCCTTGGAGTGAGCGCACGGTCGTCGTCGCCGAGTTCGAGCAGGTGCCGGGACTGAACCCCGCGAGCCAGAACACCGTGACCATCGCGGGTGTTCGCGTGGGGACCGTCTCAGAGGCCGAGGCCACTGACAACGGCACTGCGAAGATCACGATGGTCCTGGAGGGCGACTATGACATCTACCGCGACGCGCGTGCGGTGCTGCGTCCTAAGAACCCCCTGAACGAGATGCAGATCGAGCTCAACCCGGGGACGTCCGCGGCCGGCGAGCTGGGCGAGGACGACGTCATCCCGATCAGCCAGACCGAACGCCCGGTCCAGGCTGACGAGATCCTCAAACACCTCGACGAGCGCTCCCAGCTCGCCCTGACCGACCTGCTCCTCGAGTCGGACGTGGCGCTGGCGAGGGCCCCCGAGCACCTCCCCGACGGCCTCGCAGCGACCTCCGGGACGCTGCGGTCCATGCAGCCCGTGGTCGAGGCTCTCCAGAGCCGGCGGGACCTGATCGCGACGCTGGTCGGTGCCCTGTCGGACGTCGCGACCGCGGTCGGGAAGAACGACGACCGGGTGGCCCGGTTGGCGGAGGCGACCCAGGAGACCCTGTCGGCGCTCGCCTCGAGCGACGGCGAGCTGCGCGCCAGCCTGCACGAGCTCCCCGGCCTCACCGCGGACCTTCGCGCGGCGATGACCAGCACCCAGGCCCTGACGACGCAGCTCGACCCGACTCTCGCCAGCCTGAACCAGGCGTCCGACGACCTGCCCGATGCGTTGGAGCGGTTCCGATCGACCGTGGGCAACCTCGGCCGGACGGTCGACGCCGCGGGCCCCGCCCTTGAGCGGGCACGACCCGTGGTGGCTGACCTGCGACCGCTCGTGACGGACGCGACGGCCGCGCTCGGCAACATCGACCAGATCACCTCACCGCTCGAGCAGGACACCCGGACGGTGATGAGCTACCTGACCGACATCAAGGCGTTCGTCTACAACACCTCGTCGGTGTTCGGTGCCGGCGACGTGAACGGCAGCATCATCCGCGGCCACCTGATCGTTCCGTTGCCCGCCGGCGGCGTGCTGCCCAACTCCCTGGACCAGGGTCGAGGAGGCGTCCGATGAAGATCTCGATGTCCAGCACGTCCGGGCGGCTGGCCGCCCTGATGGCCTTCTTCGGGGTGTGCGCGCTCATCATGTACATCCTCTTCTCCGGCACCGGAGTGCGCCGCCCGCTCGTCGACGACGGCGAGTACACCGCGACGGTCGTCATGAAGGATGTCGACAACCTGGTCAAGGCGGGCCAGGTCCAGATCGCCGGGGTGAAGGTCGGCCTCGTCCGGTCGGTCCGTCAGCTTCCCGACAACGGCGGGGTCGAGGTCGAGTTCGCGCTGGACGACGACATCGCGCCGCTGCACGAGGGTGCCCAGGTCCGTCTCGCAGAGCGGTCGCTGGTCGGCGAGACGTATCTCGACCTGACCGACGGCAAGGGAGACGAGCTGTCCGCCGGCACCGAGCTCCCTGCCGATGCCGTCGTTCCGAGCGTGCAGCTCACGGATGTGCTCGCCAGCATCGACAAGGACTCCCGTGGCGAGCTGCGCAGCCTCGTGCGCTCGCTCGGGGAC
This sequence comes from Nocardioides immobilis, assembly GCF_003515065.1. Classification (GTDB taxonomy): domain Bacteria; phylum Actinomycetota; class Actinomycetes; order Propionibacteriales; family Nocardioidaceae; genus Nocardioides; species Nocardioides immobilis. The sequence goes on along the minus strand of NZ_QXGH01000009.1, from coordinate 49,576 downwards.
TCCACGGCCGGGACCGGTGACGACATCGACGCTCTCCTCAGCGGGCTCGGAGACCTCGGTCGTCAGGGGCACACGGCCCTGGACGCGATCGCCGCGCAGTCCGAGGACATCGAGGAGCTGGCCCGCCAGACGTCTCTGTTGCTGCGGGCTCTGGACACCGGCGAGGGGCAGATCGCCGACCTGGTCGCGAGCGCCAACGAGGTGACGGGGGCGACAGCTGGACAGCGCGAAGCGATCGAGGACTCGTTGGCCCAGGCTCCCGAGCTGCTCCGGACGACGTTGCTGGCCTCCGACGGCCTGACCACTCTCGCCGATGCACTCGGGCCGGTGGCTCGCGACCTTCGCGAAGCGGGCCCGGACCTCACCACCGCCCTCGAGGAGCTGCCGGCCACGACGACCGATCTGCACGGCATGCTCGCGCCGTTGTCGCGGGTGTTCGACCAGGCGCCGGCGACGCTCAACCGCGTCCCCAAGCTCAGCGACGACCTCCAGGCCGTGATCCCGACGGCTCAGGCGACGCTCGCGGACCTCAACCCGATGCTGTCCTACATCAGCCCCTACGGGCCCGAGCTGGCGGCGTACTTCGCGAACTTCAACGCGGTCCTGAACTATCAGGACGAGAACGGGGCCTACTACCTGCGGCTGACCCCGCTGTTCAACACTCACTCGCCGCAGCTGCCAGTCTCCAACAACAACCTGCTCGGCAATTACACGAACGCATTCCCGGCCCCGGGCACCGGCGCCCGTCCCGGCCCGTTCACGGGCAGGTACCCGCGCGTCGAGAGGCTGGGTGAGTAGGAGATGCGCCCCGCGCGGCTCCTGGGCCTGCTCGTCGTTGCTGCCATCGCTGTCGCGGTGGTGGTGACCGGACTCGCCCAGATCCGCACGGACACCACGAGCCGGTCCCTGCTGCCGCTCGACGACCCCAGCCAGGCGGCAAGCCTCGAGGCAGCCCGCTCCTTCGGCGGTGACCCGGTCGTCGTGCTCGTCGAGTCGGACGAGGCGGGGGCGTTGCTCGAGCGGGACCCCCTCATCGACCTGGCCCGGCTGGAGGGGACCCTCTCGCGCCTCCCGGACGTCGCGGTCGTCTACGGACCGGGGACCGTGCTCAACCAGGTGGCCGGCCAGGCCCAGGACCTGCTGGCGACCATCATGGGACGGCGCGACGGCCTCCGGTTGGAGGCAGAGGCGCGAGCACGGCCGGCCGGCCTGTCCCCTCGACAGGTGTCTGCCGTCGGTGACGCCGCTGTCGAGAAGTACGACGAGCGCTACGGTGCCCTGCTGGTCCGCGGGCTCCCGGCCGGCCTGCCCACGCTGCGCAACCCCGCTTTCGTCCGGGCCGTCGTGCTGGACCAGGACGGCCAGCCGCGCCAGCAGTGGCGGTTCGTGGTGCCGGACGACGACGCGGTCGCGATCGTGATCCGGCCGCGCGAGGGGCTCGACCAGGCAGCGACCGAGCGCCTTGTCGACAAGGTCGAGGACGCAGTCGACGGTGCAGACCTCGACGATCACCGGGTGACCGTGACCGGGATGCCGGTGGTCGCCGCGGGGCTCGGTGACCAGGTCCGCCGGGAGATCCCGGTGCTGGGTCTGGTCGGGTTCGGACTTATCGCCGCGTGCTACCTGTTGATCCCTTGGTTGCTGCCACGCCGCGCGCGGCTGCTCCCGCTGATGGCGACGACGGCCGCCACCCTGATCGTCCTGGCCGGCTTCGGCTGGTTGAACCGTCCGCTGTCCCTCGGCGTCGTCGCCTTCCTCCCGCTCGTCCTGGGCACCGGGAGCGACTTTCCCGCCTACCTCGTGCGTGGCGCGCAGCGACGGCAGGTCGTCGTCGCCGCCCTCGCTGCAGCCGCCGGCTTCGGCTCGCTCGGGCTCTCGTCGATCCCGTTCGTCCGCGACCTCGGGCTCTCCCTGGCCGCCGGAGTCCTCGTCGCCACCGGGCTGGGGGTGTTGCTGTCGCTCCGGACGCGACCGGACCGGCTCGACCAGCCCGGTGGCGACGAGGACGCCGGCACCGCCCCGGCGAAGAAGCAGGCGGGCGGACGGGCCCGCCTGGTGCTGATGACGGCAGCCATCGTCTGCGCCGTCGCGGGCTGGGTCGCGCTGCCCGGGCTCTCGATCGAGTCGCAGCCGGAGAAGCTCGCGGCAGGCTCACCGGCCATTGCCGACGCCCGTCACGCAGAAGAGGTCATCGGCTCCGCCGGTGAGGTGCAGATCCTGGTCCGCGGGGACGACGTGCTCAGCGGTGAGACGCTCGCCTGGATGACCGAGGTCCACGACGTCGTCGTTCGCCGGTACGGCGACCGCCTGCACCCGGTGGTGAGCCCGGTGACGCTGCTGGCCTTCCTCGGTGAGTCGCCCACGCCCGAGCAGATCCGAGCCGGTCTCGCCCAGGTCCCGCCGTACCTGCGGGCCGCCGCGATCCGCAGTGACGGGCAGCAGGCCGTCTTCAGCTACGGCATCGGGCTGGACGACGTCGAGGACCAGCGCAGGCTGCTGGACGACCTGAGGGCGTCCATCCCCGATCCCCCGGACGGGGTGACGGTCGACCTGGCTGGCCTGCCTGTCGTGACCGCACGCAGCTACGAGCTGGTGTCGGCGCACCGCTACCTCGAGAGCGTGGTGGGCATCACCGCTGCCGGCCTGGTCCTGCTCGTCGGGCTCCGACGCCGGTCCGACGCCCTGCGGGCCGTGCTGGCTGCCGCGCTCGCCACCGGCTGGGGGTTCGCCGGGGCGTGGGCCCTCGGCGTACCGCTGACGCCCCTCACCATCGCCCTGGGGTCCATGGCCACAGCGACTGCCTGCGAGTTCACGGTCCTCCTGGGCACCGCGACCGGGTCGCAGGCGAAACCGCTGCGAAGGTCGGTGCTGGTCGCGGCGCTCGCCGCAGCCTCGGGATACATCGCCCTGACCTTCTCGGGTCTCGCCGTCATCCGCGACTTCGGACTGTTCCTGGCAGCGACGGTGGCGTTGTCCCTGCTGGCGGCCCACGTGGTGCGTCTGGCCCTGCCGTCGCGCCGCGCAGCGGCGTCCGTCGCACCCGAAACCCAGATATCGAAGGAAGAGGTGCTGGTGTGAAGCTCCCCGCACTGCGAGAGATCAGGATGTCTCCGGCCAAGTGGCTGGCCCTCGCCGTGGTCGTTGCGGTCGTCGCCGCGGCCGTGGTCATCGGCCTGCGCGACAACCGCGGACTGCCCGACGACGCGGCGTTCGCGTACGACGGAACGGTCGTCACCGAGAGCGACGTCGATCACTGGGTGGAGGTGATGGGCGCGCTGTACGGCATCGAGGAACCGGCCGACGAGGACGAGCGGGACGCGTTCCGGCGCGATGCGGCCAAGGCGATGGCGGTGAGCATGATTCTGGACGACGCCGCGGAGGACGCGGGGATCGTCATCTCCGACAAGCGCGCGCGCGACACTCTCGCCCGGATGATCGAGGGCCAGCTCGGTGACGATCCGCATCGCGCCTTCACCGACCTGCTCGCCAGTTTCGGCGTCACCGAGGACGAGGTCCTCGACGAGGTCAAGCGGCAACAGGCGGTCGCGGGTCTCTTCCAGGAGCGGACCGCCGACGCGGTCGACGACGTCACCGTGGCGGATGCGCGGGCCTACTTCGAAGAGGACCCGGACCGGTTCGCGACCCCCGAGCGCCGGCAGCTGCGCAACATCGTCGTGGGCTCGCGCACGGAGGCGGTGGGACTGCTGTCCAGGTTGCGGCGAGGCGACGACTTCGCCGCTTTGGCCCGCGCCACCTCCCTCGACGACGCCACCCGGAGGCGTGGCGGCGTCCTGGGCACAGTCCGTCCTGACGAGCTCGACACGTCCTACGCCACCGTGGCCTTCCGGACCCGTCCGGGCACGGCGTTCGGGCCGGTCAAGACGCGGTACGGCTGGAACGTGGGACAGGTGGTGGATGTGGTCCCGGGTCGCACCGCAGTCTTCTCCGAGATCCAGCAGTCGGTCATCGAAGCGCTGCGGTCCGAACGGGCGCTCGAGGCGTGGCGCGGATGGCTGACCGACCAGATCCGCGAGGCGGACGTCGAGTACGACGCGGCGTACCTCCCCGACGACCCCGACGAGCCGCCCGCTACGAACACGGGTCTGCGGTGAGCGCCGCACTGGTCAGTGCCGCGCTGGCGGTGCTCATGCTCGCCGTCGGTCGCTGGGGCCTCCGCAACACGGCGTCGCTCGTCCCTGACCGTGTGGCGGGGTCGGTCCGCGACCGGCAGGAGCGGTCGCTGCGCCGGGGCGCCTGGCTCTGCCTGGCGATGGCGCTGCTGTTCGCGACACTGGCCGTTCTGGCGACTGTGGGAACGATCGCGGATGCCAGCACCACTCGGTAGGAGGGCGAAGCCCCTCCCTGGCAGCGAGGCGCCGACCGTCTCGCCCCGGAAGGATCGTGCGAGACCCGTTCCCGCGGCGGCGCCGGGTTGTGAACGCCGCGACGGGCACCACGGAGCCGCGATAGGAGAGAAGCGTTGACGACGCTGAGATCGACTTTGGACGCGAGCGGAGAGGCCTACACGGCCAACCGCGCCGCGCAGGAGGCCGCCCTGGCCGAGCTCGACGGCCAGCTGGAGCTGGTTCTGGCAGGCGGGGGCGAGAAGTACGCAGCGCGCCACCGCGCGCGGGGCCGCCTACTCGCTCGAGAGCGCATCGAGCTTCTCGTCGACCGCGACGCACCGTTCCTCGAGTTCTCCTCGCTTGCCGCCTGGGGCACCAGCTTCACGGTCGGCGCGAGCATCGTGACCGGTCTGGGTGTGGTGTCCGGGGTGGAGTGCGTCATCATCGCGCACGACCCGACGGTGCGCGGCGGCACGATGAACCCGTACACGTTGCGCAAGAACCTCCGCGCCCTCGACATCGCCAAGCGCAACCGGCTCCCGGTCATCAACCTGGTGGAGTCGGGCGGTGCCGACCTGCCGACCCAGTCGGAGCTGTTCGTCAACGCGGGCAAGATCTTCCAGGGGATCAGCGAGCTGTCCGGCATGGGCATCCCCACGCTCGCCCTGGTCTTCGGCAACTCGACCGCTGGTGGCGCCTACGTGCCGGGCATGTGCGACTACGCCGTCCTGGTCGACCGCCAGGCCAAGGTGTTCCTCGGCGGTCCGCCGCTGGTGAAGATGGCCACCGGAGAGGAGTCCGACGACGAGGAGCTCGGCGGCGCCGACATGCACTCCCGGGTCTCGGGCCTGGGCGACCACTTCGCCGTCGACGAGCGCGACGCGATCCGGATCGGCCGGCGGATCATGTCCGAGGTCAACTGGCGCAAGCTCGGTCCCGGTCCATCGCTCCCCGCAGACGCGCCCCTGTACGACGAGGACGAGCTGCTCGGCATCGCCGCGGCGGACTTCCGGGTCCCCGTGGACCCGCGCGAGGTCCTCGCGCGAGTGGTCGACGGGTCGCGATTCGGCGAGTACAAGCCCGGTTACGGCACCGCCCTGATGACCGGCTGGGCCTCGATCCACGGCTACCCCGTGGGCATCCTGGTCAATTCCCGGGGCGTGCTCTTCAGCGAGGAGGCCCAGAAGGGCACGGAGTTCATCCTCCTGGCCAACCAGCTGGACATCCCGCTGATCTTCCTGCAGAACTGCACCGGGTTCATGGTCGGCAAGTCCTACGAGCAGGGCGGCATCATCAAGGACGGCGCCAAGATGATCAACGCGGTGACCAACAGCAAGGTCCCGCACATCACGATCAACCTCGGCGCGTCGTTCGGCGCCGGCAACTACGGCATGTCCGGGCGGGCGTTCGACCCACGGTTCATGTTCAGCTGGGTCAACGCGAAGCTCGCGGTGATGGGCGCGCAGCAGCTCGCGGGCGTGCTCTCCATCGTCGGCCGCCAGGCCGCCGAGGCGGCGGGCCGCGAGTTCGACGCCGATGCCGACGCCCGTCGTACGCGAGAGATCGAGGAGCAGATCGAAGCCGAGTCCCACTCCTTCTTCACCAGTGCCCGGATCTACGACGACGGGGTCATCGACCCCCGCGACACCCGGACCGTCCTGGGCATGTGCCTGTCGGCGGTCCACTCCCAGACCATCGCGGGCCAGCGCGGCTACGGCGTCTTCCGAATGTGAGAGCGAACTCCATGACGACTATCACCAAGCTCCTCATCGCCAACCGTGGCGAGATCGCATCACGTGTCATCCGCACCGCTCGCGAGATGGATATCCCGTGCGTGGCCGTGTACTCGGACGCGGACGCGGACGCTGACTTCGTGCGCGAGGCCGATGAGGCCGTGCACCTGCCCGGTACGGCCCCGGCCGACACCTACCTCCGGGCCGACCTCGTGCTCGAGGCGGCTCGGGTCACCGGAGCGGACGCCATCCACCCCGGCTACGGATTCCTCTCGGAGAACGCGGGGTTCGCGCGTGCGTGTGCCGACGCCGGGATCACCTTCGTCGGCCCGCCGCCCGAGGCGATCGAGAGCATGGGCTCGAAGATCGAGGCGAAGAAGACCATGGCTGCGGCGGGCGTACCGGTGCTGCCGGGAATCACCATCGACACGGACGCCGAGATCGACGCGTCGGCCCTGTCGGCACGAGTCGCCGATGATATCGGCTATCCGGTCCTGGTGAAGGCGGCCTTCGGGGGTGGCGGACGCGGGATGCGGATCGTCCGCGAAGAGGCCGGGCTCGTCGAAGCTGTCGAGGGCGCTCGGCGCGAGGCCGTCACCGCCTTCGGGGACGGGACCGTCTTCCTCGAGCGCTACCTCGACGCTCCCCGCCACATCGAGGTTCAGATCTTCGCCGATACCCAGGGCAACGTCGTTCACTTCTTCGAGCGCGAGTGCTCGATCCAGCGGCGATACCAGAAGATCATCGAGGAGGCTCCGTCTCCGATCGTGGACGGGGCGCTGCGCGAGGAGCTCGGCAGCGCGGCGGTAGCCGCGGGCAAGGCCATCGGGTATGTCGGCGCCGGCACCGCCGAGTTCGTCATGGGCGCCGATGGTCGGTTCTACTTCCTCGAGGTCAACACCCGGCTTCAGGTGGAGCATCCGGTCACCGAGCTGGTCACGGGCCTTGATCTCGTGCGACTCCAGCTCCACGTCGCCGAGGGGAACCCGCTGCCGGACGAGGCGCTCGACGCCTCGATCACCGGCCACGCGATCGAGGTCCGCCTGTACGCCGAGGACGTCGCGGCGGGCTTCCTACCGGCGACCGGCACCGTCCACGGCTTCACCGTGCCGGACCTCCCGGGCATCCGGGTCGACGCGGGAGTTTCGGAGGGTTCGGAGGTCGGCGTCCACTACGACCCGATGCTGGCCAAGGTGATCGCATACGGAGCCACCCGTGACGAGGCCCGCCGCCGCTTGGCCCGGGCGCTCTCGGAGAGCTCCCTGCACGGCGTGGTGACCAACCGCGAGCTGCTGGTGGGGATCCTGCGGGAGCCGGAGTTCGCCGCCGGAACCATCGACACCGGCTACCTCACCCGGCACGACCCGCTCGCGCTCGCCCGTGCCGGACGCGGCGCGTCGATCGTGCCGGTGCACACGCTGGCGGCCGCGCTCGCCGCCCAGGCCACGCACCGCGCCGAAGCGCGGGTGCTCGGCACCCTGCCTTCGGGATGGCGCAATGTCCCCAGCGGATGGCAGGAGACGTCGTTCGAGGTCGAGGGCGAGGACGTCGCAGTGCGCTACCGCCTGACGCGGGGCGGCTTGCGCGCCGAGGTTGCCGGAGAGGCCCTGGACGCCGTGCTGCACGAGGCGTCCCCGCAACGTGTCGACCTCACGGTCGCCGGCGTACGACGGACCTGTGCCGTGCGCCGCGTCGCCGAGGTCGCCTACGTCGACAGCGCGCTGGGCAGCACGACGCTTGCGGAGACGGCACGGTTCCCCGAGCCGGGTTCCCTCAACGCCCCTGGTTCGCTGCTCGCCCCGATGCCCGGAACCGTCGTGCGCGTCTCAGTCGAGGAGGGCGCGCGCGTCGCCGAGGGCACCACGATCCTGGTGCTCGAGGCCATGAAGATGGAGCACACGATCGCGGCTCCGACGGACGGCATCGTCACCGAGATCCGGGTGACCACTGGCCAGACCGTTGATCTCGGCGCCGTGCTCGCCGTTGTCGAGGAGCCCTCGTGACCACCGACGTCGTCACGGAGCCGGTGACGTACCGGGTCGTCAACGGGGTTGCCTGGCTCACCATCAACCGTCCGGAGGCGCACAACGCGCTCAACAAGGCCGTCCGCGACGGACTGTTCGCCGGCTTTCGGCGCTTCAACGACGACGACAGCGCGAAGGTCCTGGCGCTCACCGGGTCCGGCGAGAAGGCGTTCTGTGCAGGTGGTGACCTGAAGGAGATGGCGGACAACGCGCTGCGGGTCCCGCCGCCTGACTTCGTCCCCCAGCCCGGGCGCAACCTCACCGTCGACAAGCCGACGATCGCAGCTGTGAACGGCGTTGCCCTCGCTGGCGGATTCCTGCTGGCGCAGACCTGCGACCTGGCGATCGCGGCGGACCACGCGAGGTTCGCGATCAGCGAGGTCAAGGTCGGCCGGGGTGCGCCCTGGGCGGCACCGCTGCCGTGGATGATCCCACCCCGGGTGGCCATGCAGATCCTCCTTACCGGTGACCCGATCTCGGCCGAGCGTGCGCGCGAGATCGGACTCGTCAACGACGTCGTCCCCGCGGGCCAGCTGAACGAGACCGTGCAGCGGCTCGGCGAGCGCATCGCCGCGAACGCGCCGCTGTCGGTCCGGGCGGCCAAGCGCACGGTGCGGCTGGTGGCGGAGCTGCCACTCGCCCGGGCGTATGGCGAGGCCGAGCGGATCTGGGAGCCGGTGTACCTCAGCGAGGACGCCCAGGAAGGGCCGGCAGCCTTCCGTGACAAGCGTCCACCTCAATGGAAGGGACGATGATGACGACGGTGAACGACCTCCTGTCCGACCTGGTGGCGGAGACCGCCGTTCTGGACGACTTCCTGGCCGACCTGGCCGTCGACGACTGGGAGACGCAGACGCCCGCCGCCGGCTGGGCGGTGCGGGACCAGGTCGGCCACCTCGCGTTCTTCGACGAGGCGGCCGTGCTCGCAGCCACCGACCCGGACCGGTTCCGGGCAGACGCCGCCCGCCTGATCGCCCTCGGTCCGGGCTTCCCGGACATCGTCGCGGAGCGGTTCCGGACCACTCCGGTGACCGAGCTCAGCGCCTGGTACCGAGCCGCACGCCTTGAGCTGATCACGACGTTCGTGTCGCTCGACGGGAAGGCGAGGATGCCGTGGTACGGGCCGGACATGAGCATCACCACCTGCCTCACCGCCCGGTTGATGGAGACCTGGGCGCACGCCCAGGACGTGCTGGACACGTTCGGGGTCGAGCGGACCCCGACTATCCGCCTGCGGCACGTCGCCCACCTCGGCGTGCAGACCCGCGGGTTCAGCTTCCAGCTCCGCGGGCGGACAGTGCCGCTCGAGCCCGTCCACGTCGTACTCACGGCGCCCGACGGCGACGTGTGGCAGTGGGGGGAGCCCTCGGCCGCGAACCGGGTCGAGGGTGACGCCCTCGACTTCTGCCTGGTGGTCACCCAGCGGCGACACCTCGACGACACCCAGCTCGTTGCTCACGGGCCGGTCGCGACCGAGTGGCTGACCATCGCGCAGGCGTTCGCCGGCGCTCCCGGCCCGGGCCGGGCGCCCCTGACTCGCAGCCGGAGGGTCTCGTGACCTCGCGACGTCCGGTACGGATCGCCAACTGCTCAGGCTTCTACGGCGACCGCCTGAATGCCGCCCGCGACATGGTCGAGGGCGGGCCCATCGACGTGCTGACCGGCGACTACCTCGCCGAGCTGACCATGCTGATCTTGTGGAAGGCGCGCCAGAAGGACCCCGCCGCCGGCTACGCGAAGACGTTCCTCACGCAGATGGAGCAGGTGCTCGGCACCTGCCTGGATCGCGGCATCAAGGTGGTCGCCAACGCCGGCGGCCTGAACCCCGGGGGGCTCGCCGCGGAGCTCTCGAGCCTCGCCTCCCGGCTGGGGGTCGCTCCGAGGATCGCGCATGTCGAGGGCGATGACCTCTCCGACCGGTTGACCGACCTCGTCGCCGCGGGCCACCCGCTCGCGAACATCGACACGGGTCAGACGTTGGAGGACGCCGGGACCAAGCCGGTCACGGCCAACGCCTACCTGGGCGGGTGGGGGATAGCGGAGGCTCTGGCCGCGGGGGCGGACATCGTCGTCTGCCCGCGGGTCACCGACGCCTCGCTGGTCGTCGGCCCGGCTGCGTGGTGGCACGGCTGGTCCCGCACCGACTACGATGCCCTCGCGGGCGCGGTCGCCGCTGGGCACGTGATCGAGTGCGGCCCACAGGCGACCGGTGGCAACTACGCGTGGTTCCGCGAGGTGACGGACCGCCGCTATCCCGGCTTCCCGATCGCCGAGGTCGACGCCGACGGCAGCAGCGTCATCACCAAGCACTCCGGCACGGGCGGCCTGGTCTCGCCCGGCACCGTCACGGCCCAGCTCCTCTACGAGATCGGCCCGCCGGCGTACGTCAATCCGGATGTGGTCGCCCACTTCGACACCGTCCACCTCGAGCAGGTGGGCCCGGACCGGGTGCTCATCTCCGGTGCCACCGGGACGCCGCCGCCGCCGACGCTGAAGGTCGCCGTCAACTACCTGGGCGGGTACCGCAACACGATGACCTTGGTGCTCACCGGGCTGGACATCGAGGAGAAGGCCGCGTGGGCCCGGGCACAGCTCTTCGACGTCCTCGGCGGTGAGGACCAGTTCGACGAGGTCGACGTCCGCCTCCTGCGGTTCGACCGGGTAGACGCGTCAGCGAACGAGGAGGCCACGGCACACCTCCGGATCACGGTCAAGGATGCGGACCCGTCCCGGGTCGGCCGCCGCTTCGCGAACGCGACCATGGAGCTCGCGGTCGCCGGCTACCCGGGCTTCCACACCACGACGCCTCCGACCTCGGAGAGCGCGTACGGCGTCTACTGGCCGGCCCTGGTGCCGGTGGAGGCCGTCACCCACCGGGTCGTTCTCCCGGACGGCAGGGCGTCGGTCGTCCCCCACGGTCCGACGGCCGAGCTGCAGGCGACGCCGTCGCCCGCGCCTGCTCCGGAGCGGCCCACTGCGGGCCCGACGCGGAGGATGCCACTCGGGTCCGTCTGTGCCGCCCGGTCCGGAGACAAGGGCGGGAACGCGAACGTGGGTCTGTGGACCCGGAGCCCGGAGGCGTTCGCCTGGATGCGCGACTACCTCACCGAGGACCGGATCCGCGAGCTGTTGCCGGAGGCGGCTGGTCTCGGGATCCAGCGCTGGGAGCTCCCCAACCTCCATGCGGTGAACATCGTCATCGTCGGGCTGCTCGGCACAGGTGTGGCGGCTTCAACCCGGCCCGATCCCCAGGCCAAGGGTCTGGGCGAGTATCTGCGGTCCCGGCTCGTGGACGTCCCCGTAGCCCTTCTGGAGAGCGAGACCCACCCATGACGACGACCATCGACGTGATCGACGACGGTCCGGTCCGGATCCTCACCATGAACGGACCGATGCGCCTCAACGCACTGGCCGAGTCGACCGTCAACGCGCTCCACGACGAGATCCTGCGCGCCGAGCGCGACGATGGCGTCCAGGCGTTGGTTCTGACGGGCGCCGGAGAGCACTTCTCCGCCGGCGGCGATGCCGAAGGCGTGCTCGCGGCACACGCAAGCGTCGACGACGACGGGATGATCCGTTTCATGCGGGCCTACCAGCGGGCAACGCGTGCGCTGTGGGACAGCCCGCTCCCCGTCATCGCCGCCGTCTCCGGCATCGCGTACGGCGGCGCCTTCAACCTGGCCATCGGCTGCGACCTGGTTGTCGCCTCGCGCAGCGCGCGGTTCTGCCAGGTGTTCCTGCGTCGTGGGGTGGTGCCCGACTTCGGGGGTGCCTATCTGCTGCCGCGGATCGTCGGCCTGCAACGCGCCAAGGCGTTGATGCTGCTGGCTGACGAGATCGACGCGCTGACGGCCTACGAGCTCGGCCTGGTGAACGTCGTCGTCGACACCCCCGACGGGGCGCGTGCGCAGGCGCTGAGCATGGCGCATCGCATCGCGGCGGAGTCGCGCCTGGCGGTCTCACTGACGAAGCGGTTGATCCACGAGGGCGCGAGCGGGTCGTTCCCGTCCGCGTTGGAGCTCGAAGCACTGAGCCAGGCGATGGTGCTCGGCTCGTCGAAGGCCCAGCACGCGTTCGAGGCGTTCCGCGACCGCTGACGGGGTCAGGTCAGGTCGACCGCGAGGATCCTTCGGCAGATCGAGCGCAGATCGTCCTCGACACCCGGTCGCCGGGCGAGGTGCCGGGTCCGGGTCACGTCGTTGACCACGGTGAGGACGGCGTGTACGACGAACCGGGCCTGCCGCTCGTCGAGGTCGGTGCGGGTCTCCCTGAGCAGGCGGATCCACTCCGAGACATAGTCGTGTTGCGCCCGGCGCACGTCCCGCCGGTGCTCTTCCGGCAGGTTGGACACCTCGGCCACCAAGATGCCCACCAGGTCGTGGTGCAGCAGGGCGAACTCGACGTACGCATCGAGGACGTTGGCCAGGCCTTCTGATGCGTCGGCGGAGCGGCCGAGTGCACGGGTGAGTCCGAGGTGGAGCGGTTCGGAGGCCCTGGCGATCACGGCCGAGAGCAGGTCGGCCTTCCGCGGGAAGTATTTGTAGACGCCAGCACCGCTGATCCCGACGGCAGCCCCGACGTCCTCCATCGAAACCGCCTGGTAGCCCGACTTGTGGAAGAGCCGGGTCGCCGCGGCGAGGATCGCCTCGCGGCGCCCGTGCGGGAGGAGGCCGGGAGCCGCGGCCGCGTGCTCCGGACCTTGCGGGGCCAGTTGGAGCGGGGTCGTGCACACGGCGAGCGTCATCCGTTCCAGCAGGTCGACCATCGCCGCGGAGTCCATCTCGGTCCGGTGGTAGGACGGGCTGGTGAGCACGCCGAGCGCGCACCAGGACAAGAGGTCGGCGTCCGCGTCGGAGATCCCCGGTCGGGTCGCCGCGAGCCGGCGCGTGAACTCGGCAACGAAGCCGAAGAACCGCTTCCGCATCTCGACCCGCACTTCGTCGTCGAGGAAGCGCGCCTCGCGGTTCCAGAGGACGCCGAGATAACGGCGTTCGCCGGCGGTCACCGCGAGGCCTGCAACCATCTCGTGCAGATCGTCGGTCGATGCGTCCAGGACCACGCTCGTCGCCTGGGTGAAGGCGTCGGTCAGCGCATGACTGAGAAGGTCCTGCTTGCCCTTGAAGTGGCGGTACAGCGCGCCGGCCGTGATGCCCACCGACTCGGCGATCTGGCCGGTGCCGACATTGTGGAATCCATGGCGGTAGAAGAGGTGGCCGGCGGAGTTCACGATCTGCTGCTTGCGATCACGCGGCCGCGGGGTCCGCTTGAGCGGCGCGCGCCTGAGCTGCTCGGTCATGCTCCCTCCGATCGGCCGGCCGATGGCAACGATAACATCGACGGGTTGCCCCGGCCTGGTTACTCATGATTTACTTAGAATCATAGTCCGGGGAGCCATCCCGAGACTAGCGCACGAATGGTGCGCTCCACGAGATTTACTTCTGGGCGATGGTGCTGGAAGTCATGGGAGGTTCGGATGGTCCTCGCACCGGCGCTGACGGAGCGCTTGGCACTGCCGCTGATCGCGGCCCCGATGACAGGGGTCTCCGGGCCCGAACTGGTGGTCGCAGCGTGCCGCAGCGGCGTCATCGGCTCCTTCCCGACCCATAACGCGAGCACGGTCGACGAGCTCGACACGTGGCTGGGCCAGATGTCGGACGAGCTCTCGCACGGCCCTGCGGCGCCGGTGGCTCCGAACCTGGTCGTCCATCCGACGAATGAGCGGCTCGCCTCGGACCTCGACCGGCTGGTCGCGCACCACGTCGAGCTGGTGATCACCAGCGTCGGCTCGCCGGCTGCTGTGATGGACCGCCTGCACGGTGCGGGCTGCGCGGTCTACGCGGACGTCGCCACCCTCCGTCAGGCGGAGAAGGCGATCGCCGTCGGCGTGGATGGGCTGGTCCTGCTGACGGCAGGCGCCGGCGGGCAGACCGGTCAGGCCAACCCGTTTGCCTTCGTGCGCGCCGTGCGAGACATCTTCGACGGGACGATCGTGGCGGCTGGTGGTATCTCCGACGGCCGGTCGGTGCTGGCGGCCGAGGTGCTCGGGGCCGACCTGTCCTACATGGGCACCCACTTCATCGCCACGCGCGAGAGCCTGGCCTCGGCGGCGTACCGCGAGGCCCTCGTCCGCTCGACGATGGACGACGTCCGGCTCAGCTCCGAGGTGGGCGGGTTGCCGGCGAGCCTCCTCGCGGAGTGGCTGGAGCAGCGGAGCGACGAAGCGGTCGTTGCTGGTGACTTCCAACAGGACCGGCTCACGGCGAGCCCCGCGGTGTGGAGTGCCGGTCACAGCGTCTCGGCAGTCCGGGACATCCCCGACGTCCGCACCCTGGTGGACCGGCTCGCGAAGCAGTACGCAGCGGCTCGCGACGACCTGCGCCTGGCGCTGGCCTGAGGTCCGCCTCGCTGGTTCCTGGGACGATGGCCGCTGACTCAGATCAGCGTGATCGACTCGATCTTCCACTGCTCGTCGATCCGCCTGGCCTCGAGGACGAGCTGGGCCGCGCCCGTGCCGGACTGTCCGGATGCGGTCACGCCCGCCTGGTCGGCGAGGAGCAGGAGCCTGGCCTGGTCGCCATTGAGCCAGGTCACACCGACCGCCTGAACCACTGTCTCGAGGGTCAGGCCCTGCTTCTCTGCCTGCCGCAGGTAGCCGCCGTACAGCTGGTCGTACTGCTCCACCGCGTCGCCGACCAGGAACCTGCGGGCCTGACGCCGGGTTGCCCCCACGGCGTCAGGCCGGATCGTGAACACCGCTGTCGCGGATGCGGTCACGTCCTCCATCAAGCTCTCGGTGGCGGCCCCGTCGGCGAAGGCCTCGTTGGCGTTGCTCGACGTTCCCGGCTCATGGGGGCCCAGGGCGACGGCGGCGGTGTATCCCGCGGCGCCGCCGGCGAGGAGCGTCGTCGCGATTGCGATCCGGACCCGGATCCGGCTGGAGACCCGGGTCATGCCGGCACCCGCAGGGCCTCGAGGAAGGTGACCTTCCAGGCCGAACCCAGGTGCTGCACCAGGACGCGGAACCTCACCACGCGAACCGTGGGCTCACCGCGGGCGGGTTGGGTGCGCACTTCGAGCACCCCTAGGACAGTGGCTCGTCCGGCTCCGTGGTCGAACGACGAGATCGCGGTCTCGAGCACGGTTGCGGAGGTGTCTGCTGCGGTGCGCACGGCGCGGGCGCGGATCCCGGCCCGGTCCTTGCGCACCTGCTGCCGCAGTTCGCCGCCGGAGACCTCCAGCCATCGCTGGATGGTCTCGTCCATCCGAGCGTGGTCGATGGTGTTGAACGCCAGCAGCGCATCCGTCGCGGCCTCGGCCGCCTCGTCGCGTGCCTGCGCGGCCGCCGTCGACGCCGACCCGGCCGGGGGAGAAGTGGGCTTCCAGGGAGCCCATCCGGCCACGGCACCCAGCCCAGCGGCCAAGATTGTCGCGGCAATGAATATCGCCAACCCGCGCGGCACTGCAGGACGGGCAACGCTCAGACGAGCCGAAGGGCGCTCGTGCGACCGCCGCGCAGCCGACGCGTCCTTGACCTTCTCTGGAGCATCTACGCGTGTCATCGGTCACCTCCTGTGCCTGCTCGAACCCAGTGGTCTGATGGGCCAGTCCAGCGTGAAGTAAACCACACGTAACTTGACGGAGCAATGCGTTCGCGATCGGCGGCGGCGACGTCCGGACGGTGCGGCCAGGCGTAATCCGGGCGGCGCAGGCCTTGACAGGGGATGTGGCGGAGGTCACGATGAAGGACGGAAGTAAATGTGAGGAAATCATTGATGCATGGGGTGTTGATACAAGATGGGTACTTTGCAGCTGTATCCGGCTCCGCTTGAGGTCGAGGCAAACGCCGTGGCCCTCCGCCGGGAGATCGTCGACGCGAAACTACGCGCGATGCTGGCGACAGCCGCGCTGCCGCCGGCGGCACCTGGCCTGGACGATCTCCGACTGGCGGAGCCGCTCGCTTCCGGTGACGACGAGCTGGGAAAGCTCGATGAGCTTTTCGCCGCGACCGAGAGGGCGATGAACGCCGTCACCGAGAAGCTGTTGCCGGCGCCGCTTCTCGCGGCCCGTCGGGTCAACCTCGCACTCGACCACGTCCAGGCAGGCGCGACCCTCACCGACGTGATGCGTGCCGTCCCCTCCGAGCTGTGCTGGGCCGGCGACTTCGACCGCGTCCTCTTCTCCCGTGTCGAGGAGTCCTCCTGGGTGCCCGCGACGTGGTACACGACCGACCCCGGCAGTGCAGCTACCGTTGCGTTCGGTCAGCTGGTCCACGGCAGCCGGTTCACGTTGTCCAACGGTTCGATCGAGGCCGAGATCGTCCGGCGGCGGGTCACGGCCCTCGTCACCGATGCCGCAGAGGAGACCCGGACGTTCCCGCCGCTGCTTTCAGTCGCGGAGTGCCAGTCCTACATCGTCGCGCCAGTCGTGTCCGGCGAGGCCGTGGTCGGCCTGCTGCACGCGGACGCGGCGGCATCGGGACGACGACTTGCAGAGGCCGATCGGGTGACGCTGCGGGCGTTCGCCGATGGGGTCGGCCTGATCCTGGAGCGGATGGCGCTCGTCGAGGCGCTCGCGAAGCAGCGCCACCTGATCGCGGATGCCCTTGCGGCGGCCGAGCGTGCCGTCGCCGCCATCGCCGACGCCCCCGTGTCGCTCGCGCCCCGCCCCCCCGAGCCGATCGCAACGTCGCACCGCGCGGAGGAGCCCCTGGCGCACGACGGGCTCACGGCTCGTGAGCGCGAGGTCTTCGCCCTCCTCGTCTCGGGAGCCACGAACGCCGCTATCGCAGACAGGCTGACGGTCTCCGAGACGACAGTGAAGTCGCACGTGAAGCACATTCTCCGCAAGATGCACGTGGGCAACCGGGCAGAGGCGATCGCGAAGTACCTCCGCGACGGCAACAACCTGGGGGTCTCGAGATGAGCGTCGACCTTGCCCCGCCCCGGACCGCAGTGTTCGCGCCGACGGCACGGCCCGGCCGCAGCCGGGTCAGCGGACACCACCGCAGCCGGGCTGTCGAGCTGACGGGCCTGGTGAGTGAGGCGCTCAGTGTGCGCGCCGAGGACCTGATGCCGGGGACTCCCCAGCTCGAGGTCACTCCCGACCGGGTGGCGACGCTCGCGCGGTCCTGCGTCTCCGAGGCCCGGGCCGACGCCGAGACGGACGCCGCTCGCGCCCGTGATCTCTACCTCCTTGCCCTGGACCTCCAGGTGCTAGCGCTCGACCTCCAGCAGGAGGAGCTCGTCCTGCGGAACCGGCGGCTCGGCGAATGCGCCGACAGTCTCGCCCGCCTCCGCGGCATCCCGAACTCGCAGGATCTCGTCGACGCTGTCTGCCAAGAGCTGGTCAGCCGCTGTGACTTCGGCAGGGCGACGATCTCGCGGGTCGACCAGGGGATGTGGCTGCCGCGGAAGGCATACTTCGCCGCCGCCGACGCGTCGTGGTTCGACGACTGGATCGATCAGGCGATCCCGCTCCACGGACACACGCCCGAGGCGCGCCTGCTGACCGAACGCCGACCGGCGCTGGTCCTCGACACTACGACCGCGCCCGTGCATCGCGACATCATCGTCGAGTCTGGACAATCCCAGTCCTACGTCGTCGCGCCGCTGATCTCACGGGGCACGGTCGTGGGGTTCTTCCACTGCGACCACTTCCCCACGCAGCGTCGGGCGAGCGACGTCGACCGCGACGTCCTCGGTGCGTTCGCCGAAGGTCTCGCCCGGCTTCACGAGCGGCTGGTGCTGATGGAGCGCATCGACGCCCAGCGCGCCGAGGTCGGCTCCGTTCTCGAGAACGCGGTCCGCTCGCTCCCGGAGGCGCTCGGAGCGGTTCCCCGGCCGCGGGAGATCACCCCGGCGCGGTTGAGGGTGCTCGCCGAGCTGACGGCGCGCGAGGTCGAGGTTCTCGACCTGGTGGTCGGCGGAGCGACCAACCGCGCCATCGCCTCAAGGCTGGTCATCGCCGAGGACACCGTCAAGTCACACGTGAAGCAGATTCTCCGCAAGCTCGGCGTGACCAACCGCGCGCAGGCGATCGCCCGTGCCGCCGGGACCGCCCCGGACTGATCGGCGTAGCCGGGGCGCCTCTCGCGGGGGTGGATGCCCCCGGGGGATGGCGGAGTGACCACTGCAGGGTGATGTGACGCACGCCATGCCTTCGTAGCGTTGGACGCAGATCATCGCAGTCCTTCCGGAGGCATCCATGAGCGTCACGTCTCGACCCGAATCCCGGGCTCTGCCGCGCTACTTCGTGTCTGCCCGTCACGGCCGGATCGAGCGTTCCGCCGACGGTGCCGGCAACTGGCAGCCGTTCGGGAGCCACCATGCCCGCGAGGTCGGTGCACCGACCACGGCGTGCGGTCTCCCGGCACACGACTGGCGGATGTTCTGGGAGCTCCCGTTCCCGAGCAGCACCGGGGCGCTCTGCCACCACTGCATGGCAGCCGTCGCACCTCCCGAGGTTCGACCCCTGCCGCGCGCAGCTGCAGGAGGCCGGCGATGACCGCCGCTCCCGACGGACTCGCCCCCGAGCTCGTCACCGCGATCTGCCGTGAGCTGTGGAGGCTCGCGAAGGCGGAGGACGACCTCGCCGCCGCTGAGGCCGCAGCCACGCCGTACTGGCGGCCGTGCTCGCCGTCGGTCCTCGGTCACCGGGCGGCCGCTGGTGCGCTGCGGGCTGATGCGATGCGGCTCGAGAACGCCGCCCGACCCAACTCCCTCGCGAGTTGAGCGGCATCGTGGAGCGCCGGAAGCCCCCGCGCGGGGGCAGACACTTGGGAACCACGAGGCCGAAGCGAGGGCCGATCAGCAGAGGCGTAGCCCTGGCCGGCGTGCTCGCCCTCTCAGTCACGTGGACCACCGCAGTCGTCCAGGTCAGTCCGGAACCGGAGCAGAAGGATGCCCGCCCGGTTGCGCTGCCCATCTCCGATCAGCCGCCGGATCGGCCTGCCAGCACCAGCGTGCCGGCACGACTCGGCTACAAGGCCGCCAGCCGGGGTCGGGTCCGCGGGGTCTCGTCGGCACCGACCGATGACATCCCATCCGCGGCGCTCGCGGCGTACCAGCGTGCCGAAGCCGTGATCAATCTCGCCGACAAGTCCTGCAAGCTCCCATGGCAGCTGCTCGCTGCCGTCGGCCGGGTCGAGTCCAACCACGGCCGTACCGGTGGGAATCTTGTCGATGCCGACGGGATCTCGCGGCCGGGCGTGCGTGGCCCCCGACTGGACGGCACGCACGGCACAGCCAGGATCAGCGACACCGACGCCGGAAGGGTCGATGACGATCCGGCCTTCGACCGTGCGGTCGGGCCGATGCAGATCATCCCCAGCACCTGGACCGAGATCGCGGTGGATGCCGACGGCGACGGGCGGCGGAATCCCCAGGACGTCGACGACGCTGCGCTGGCTGCCGCCGTCTACCTGTGCTCCGGCCCCGACGACCTGTCAACCCGGGACGGGCTGCGCCGGTCGGTCCTCCGCTACAACCGGTCGCAGGAGTACGTCGACCTGGTGCTGTCGATCATGGCGGGCTACCAGGACGGCGACTACGCGGAAGCGCCGAACAGTGTCACCCCCTCGATGACCCTTTCCGCTGACGATCACGCCGGACCGGTGGAGCGCTCGTCGCCGGAGGACCGCGCCCACAACTTCAGCCACGGCGACAGCGGCCCCGCGCAGCCGACACAGCCGGCACCGGACCACCCGGACGAATCTCCCGACTCGCCGCAGGACCCGCCGCCGACCGAGCACGAGCCGCTGGCAAGGGTCAAGAAGAAGGTCGAAGAGACCACCACGGCCGCCGCGCACACCGTTACCGGGGTCCTCAGCATCGCGCAAGCAACCACAGCGTGCGCCGCCGCTGGCCTCAACGCGCTCCTCATGCCGCGAACCTGGCGCGAGTGCATCGACCGCCACACGCGGTGACAACGGACAGGTTGGCGCGTCTGCGCCGACAGTCGAACAGCAGCACCAGGAAAGGAACCGAAGAGTGAACCGAATCGGAGTCGTCGGGTGTGGCCTCATGGGCGCCGGGATCGCAGAGGTCTGTGCCCGCGCCGGGATGGACGTGATCGTCGTCGAGTCCTCGCCCGCCTACGCCGAGGCCGGCCGGGATCGGCTGGGCAGGTCGCTCGAGCGGGCCGAGCAACGCGGCAAGATCGTGAGCGCCGCCGACGTAAGGCAGCGGATCTCCGTCGTCGAGGACCTCGACCAGCTCGCTGACCGGGAACTGGTCATCGAGGCGATCATCGAGGACGAGGCGGCCAAGGTCGAGCTCTTCGGCAAGCTGGATGCGATCGTCGACGACCCGGACGCGATCCTGGCGTCCAACACCTCGTCGATCCCGATCATGAAGCTCGCAGTGGCAACCAACCGACCGTCGCACGTGGTCGGCGTGCACTTCTTCAACCCCGTCCCGGTGCTCTCGCTGGTAGAGCTGGTGCCGAGTCTGCTGACCGCACC
Organism: Nocardioides immobilis; assembly: GCF_003515065.1. Lineage (GTDB taxonomy): Bacteria > Actinomycetota > Actinomycetes > Propionibacteriales > Nocardioidaceae > Nocardioides > Nocardioides immobilis. Next base: position 29,013 of record NZ_QXGH01000009.1, on the reverse strand, counting down.
GGAGACAACCGAACGCGTCCGGACGTTCGTCCACGACGACCTGGGCAAGCGCGCGATCGACTGTCAGGACCGGTCGGGCTTCGTGGTGAACTCCCTGCTCATCCCTTTCGTGCTCTCCGCGATCCGCATGGTCGAGTCCGGCTTCGCCACCGCCCGGGACATCGACGAGGGCCTGGTCCGCGGCGCAGCGCACCCGCAGGGACCGCTCGCGCTTGCAGACCTGATCGGTCTCGACACGACCAAGGCGGTGGCGGACTCGCTGTACGAGGAGTTCAAGGAACCGCTGTACGCGCCGCCGCCGTTGCTGGCGCGCATGGTCGACGCCGGACTGCTCGGCCGGAAGACCGGCCGCGGCTTCTACGACTACTGAACCGCTGCTCAGCTGTTCAGGTGCTCGGCCACGCTGCGGCCGACCAGGTCTTGGGCCTGCAGCCAGGGTGCGTGCCCTGCGGCCCGCACTCGCAGGAGATGTGAGTCGCGCACCGCGACGATCGAGCGCGCCGCTTCGAGTGGATGAAGGAACACGTCCTCATCACCCCACGCCAGGAACGTGGGCTGGGCAATCCGGCCGAGGTCGCGCTCGGTGAGTGCAACGCCCTCCCGGACCTGGCCAGCTTTGACCATTGCGCAGAAGAAGCTGGCCAGCGACCTTGAATTGGTCGTGCGGGACCCCAGCAGCTGGAGTGCGGTTCGGACCGGTCCATGTCGGTCCAGCGCGCCAGGTCCCAACGCCAGTTCGTTGAAGCGGTCGAAGGCACGGTCCGAGACGGGCCTGGACAGCAGGAACGGGCCAAGTCGGGGCATCGCGAGCAGCTTCATGGCTGTCAGCGGGCGGATCCCCTGGAAGGCCGCACCAGGTGCACCGAGCAATACCAAGCGACGGATCCGCGCCCCCAGGTCGAGACCGGCGTAAAGGCTGAACTGCGCACCCATCGAGTGGCCCACCAGATCGACCACGGGGAGGTCGAGCGCGTCGAGCACGGCCTCGACCACTGAGCTTGCGTGAGACCGCATGTCATGGGTCGGCGCCAGCACGCAAGGCCCCGAGAGACCATGCCCGGGCCAGTCGAGGGCGACGACCTGGCGGCCACCGAGGAAGGTCATGAGCGGAGCGGCCAGAACCTGGGCGGATCCGATGCCGTGCAGCAGTAGCACGGGGTTGTAGTTGGTTGCATCGCCGAAGACGGAGACCCGAACGTCCACCTCGCCGGCACTCGTGCGGATGGTGATCTGCTTGCCCGTACGGCCCAGCCCGTAGAACTCGTACGCCGCGTCCTCTGCCGAGACGATCTGGAGGTCGAGCTCGGGCGGCAGGAGTTGCAGCCGTTGTGTCATTGGTCCGCCTCCGCCCGTTGCCCAAGGTCGAGAACTTCACGGAACCCCGATTCGAGGCACTCTCCCAGGATCTCGATGCGCGGGAAGGCCTGGGCATCGACGTTGAGGCCGATGAAGCAGTGGCCCTCGTGGGTCATCATCGTGACCATCGCCGCGACGCCGGGCCGCGGGCCGAACACATAGGTGCCGACGACCCGGGCGCCCGCGAGGTAGGTGGGCCGTCGCAGCCCGGGGATGTTCGAGATCTGCAGGTCCGCGACCGCCGTTGCCCGTGCGGTCAGCTCGATGATGGCGGCGTTGGGCAGCCGGCTCAGCGCCTTCGAGACGGTGTCGAGACAGGTGATGGCAGGTTCTTTTCGAACGTCGCGCACGAGCTCGCCGATCATCCGGATCCTTGCGGCCGGGTCGCTCTCCGACACAGGGGCAGAGAGCCGGACACCCGTGAATCGGTTGCCGCCCCCGGGGTCGTCGGATGATCGGAGGCTGACCGGCATCGCGATCGGGATGCGGTCGACCTGTACGCCGTACCGCTCGTGATAGAAGCGCAGCCCGCCCAGCACCGCTGCGACGTACGCGTCGTTGACCGATCCTCCGGCGGCCCGGCCAGCGTCCCGGAGGTCCTCGAGCGCGAGGTCGAGGATGAGCAGCCGGTTCTCGCGCCCGCTCCCTGCCAGCAGCGGCGAGCGCGGCGGCATCGCACCGAAGACGCGCATCAGGGAGCGACCGTAGGCGAGGGCGCTCCCGGCGCGGCTCCGCGGGTCACTGAGCACGCGCCGAGCGCTACCGACCGCCGACAAGGCGACAGAGGGGGAATGAGCGGCTCCGTTGGCAACGCTGCGCACGAGGAGCTGTGCCGGAGTGACCGCCGGCCTGACAGCTGGGTCACCCGTGGCCGGGCCCTCGGCGGGGTCCGTTGTGTGGCCGTGTGTCAGGCCCAGCAGCTGCACCAGGCCCATTCCGTCGGTGAGGCTGTGGTGGCACTTGAAGACGTACGCGGCCCGGCCGTTCGCCATCCCACCCACCAGGGTCGCGCTCCAGGGTGGCCGTCTTCGGTCGAGTGGCTCGGTCAGGAGGTTCTCGCAGAGCTCCAGCAGCTCCTTGTCCGTGGCGGATCCGCCGAGGTAGACGCGACGGACGTGATGGCTCAGGTCGAAGTGCGAGTCGGTGGACCAGGCGGGCTGCACGATCGGCAAAGGCGGCTCCACCACCCGCTCGCCGAGCCGCGGGATCCGGGCGACAGCTCGGCGGTGCGCGGCCATGAAGCGCGTCCAGTCGGGCTCGGAGTCCAGCAGTTCCACCAAAATGCCCGTCGACGTCGTACGTGGGTCGCCCTCGGCGCGCCACATGATTGCGTCCCAGGCACTCATCTGCTGTGGCCCGCCCCAAGAGACGTGCTGGTCGGACGTTGAGGAGGGGTCCATGGTGGGCCTTCCTGACGATTCGGTGGATGCCGGGTCAGCGATCGCGCGCGGCGTAGGCGCCGTTCAGCGTGGGAATGGGACGGCGGCTGATGGTCGGCGTCAGGGGAGCGGGCGATCCGAGCCGGGCCAACCGCTCGATGCGATCACGGATCCCGACGATCTCCCGCTCGAAGGCCGCACGACGTTCGGCGAGATCGGGTGCGTCGGACTCGACGAGACCAAGATGGCGAGCCAGGCGGAGAGCGGTCATGAACATCTCGCCCGATGCAGACTCTTCGCTCGCGATCTCACGCTGCAGAGCCCATTGCTGGCCCACGACTAGGCAGCGGTCGAGGAATCGCTCCTCGTCGAAGTCGCCCGACTCGCCCAGCTGGCTCAACTGGTGTGCGACCACGCTGTAGGCGTCGATGAATGGGCGGAGCATCAGAGGGGCGGCGGTGAACCCGTCGAATCGCGTGAGGCGGTCAGCGGCGTCGGTGGCTCCGAGGTCCTCGAAGGCGATACCTGCCTCGGGGTCAGTCAGCTCCAGCTCGGCACGCAGGTTGGCAGCGAACTGCTCCCTCGGCGGGAAGAAGAACTCGAACTTGAGCAGGTCGCGCATCCGGAACGCGTCATCGAGCGGGTCGAGCGCAGCATCCGCGCCGTCCTCGGCTGCCCGGAGCAGGACGAGCTCGAGGATGGACCGCTCGACCAGCACGTGGATCGCGCTGTTGCGGTAGACGGCGGCGACCAGGTGTTGCTTAGGGCCGACGCCCCAGACCGTCGTGTCACCCTTGAAGCTGGTGAGCACACCGGACTTGACCAGGTCCTGGAGCGCACGCCGAACTGTCGCGCGATCGGTCAGGTTGGCTGCCCCCGCCGTGGGCCAGCGCCTCGACTCGAGGTACGCCGCCAGCGGCTCGATGGTCGTCAGGACCTCGTCGAGGGTCAGTGCTCGGTCGGCCGCCAGGAGGGCGATGCAGACGGCCGCCGTGGGCATGACCGGGGTCGCCATGTTGATGCCGTGCGAGACCTCGACAGCGATCCGCTCGACTGCCGTCGACTCCGCTGAGCCCTCGGTTCGCAGCTCGGCCAGCCTGGATCGGAGGGGGATCGGATCGCCGAAGTCGACGTAGACGCGCCCGAGCCGAGTGCGCAGTCCGCGGAGATATCCGAGGAACCACTTCAGGTCCTCCGGCTTCTTGCCCTGGCCGCGTGCCTCATCGGTCATCAGGCCGATCTCGTGGGTGGGCAGCTGGTCGTAGAGGATCGAGACCGGCACGAGGAGCACGTTCGCAGAGTCGAGCTCGTCGACCGCATCGACGACATACCGGAGCAGCCCGAGCCTGGGCGGCCGGAGCTTGCCGGTGCGGGTGCGACCACCTTCGATCGACCAGATCAGGTTCGACCGGCTCCCGACGAGATGACGCATGAAGGAGCGCAGTGCCGACTTGTAGACCGGCTGGTCGCTCGTGCTCCGGCGGATGTGCACCATGCCCGTGCGCCGGGCCACCGAACCGAGCGGGAAGAAGTCGAGATTCGCGCCGGCGAACCCGAACGGCTGGTGGACGCCCTGCTCGACAAGCGCCGGCGGGATCGCCCACTCGTCGAGGTATGACCGGTGCGAGACCAGGAAGACCAGGGAGTGCTCGCGATCCAATGCCCGGAGCCCCGCCAGTCCCTCCTCGTCGAGCAGTCGGTCGTAGCCGCGCAGCATCCAGTTGCCCAGACGGTGCCAGGAGTCGACGAACCGCGGGTCATGCGTGGCAGATAGCTCGCGGTAGCACTCGGCGACCTCGCCCGCGACGGCCCGGCGATCGCGCTGCAGGGAAGCAGTGAGCTCGTCCACCTGTGCATCGAAGTCCGGGGACTCGAGCAGTGAGGAGACCAGCGAGGAACCGGATGCACGGGAGCTCCAGAACGGCAGAGTCACGACGGGATCCCTTCTACGGCCGGCGAGCGCCCGGCAGGCCACTCCTCGAGCGTGTCCTTGTACAGCCGGTGGACGTCGTCCACGGCCCGGTCGAGGTCCGCCTTGGCCCAACCGACGGTGAGGATCGGCGGGTGCACGACAACGTCCACGATCCCCGGGCGTGCCGTCCTGGCATCACGCCACATCAGCTCGCCAGCGTTCCTGATGACGATCGGCACGATGGGCACCCCGGCCTGCATCGCGAGGTGGAAGGCGCCCTTCTTGAAGGCTCCGACCTCGGGAGAGAACGAACGGGTTCCCTCGGGCGCGATCGCGATCGATACTCCGTCAGCGAGTCGCTCCTTTGCCGTTTCGAAGACATCGAGGGCCTGGCTGCCGTCGGACCGGTCGATGAACGCGAAGTCGGCCATGGTCAGCAGCTGGCCGATGACTGGGATGTCGGCGACCTCGCGTTTGACGACCGCCGTGAACCCGCCGCGCAGGATGGTCGTAGTGACGAGTACGTCGATCAGCGAGCTCTGGTGGTTGACGAGGAAGACCGCAGGCCGGTGCGACCAGAGATGGCGCTCGCCCGTGACCTTCACATCGATATTCCCGAGTGCCGCCGCAACGTGGGAGAACACCCCGGTGGCGAAGTCGATCGAGCGCCGCCGGCGGCCGGTCAGCGCTCCCATGACCATGCCCGCGGTGCCCGCGCCGACCAGCGCGCCGTACATCGCGGTGGTGCGCAGCAACGGCTTCGGGTCGAGCCGGCCAGGACGCCCTTCGAGCCGGATGATGCTCCAGGAGTGGCTCGCGGCGTAGGACTCCAAGTCCGGCTGCGGGTTGACGGCGCACGGAATCCCGACCCCGGCAAGGAACGGCACGTCCTCGTTGCCGTTCGCGTAGCCGTAGGAGTCGGCGAGGGAGACTCCCTCGCGGTCGGCGAGGTCCTCGACGGACGCGATCTTCCCGGCGCCCCAGGGGGCGCGACCGCGGACGCGTCCGGTCAGCCGTCCGTCCTTCTCGTCGAGCTCGGTGCATACGATGTGCTTGATCCCGAGCTCGCGGGCGAATGGGGCGACCTGCAGCCGCGTGGCCGAGGTCGCGATCACCACGGTGTGGCCACTGCGCTGATGCGCCTTGACCACGCGCCACATGTCGTGGAAGAGGTTCCCGGCAATGCTCTGGCGGAAGATTCGCTCGCCGAGGTCCTCCATTTCCTCGACCGCGCGACCGGCCCAGCCTGACACGCCGCGAGTGACGACCTCGACGAACTGCGACTCGGAGAGTGTTCCGCCGCTCATCAGCTTCGCGGTCTCGATGACTTCACCCAAGCTCAGCTCGAGGTTCTTGAGCCGGTGCGCGAAGACCGCGGTTGCGGAGTAGCCGTCGATCAGGGTGCCGTCGAAGTCAAAGAATGCCCCGACCTTCGGGCCCTGCGGACCGCTACGGATCGCGTCGAGCAGGGGCTCGATCGACATCCGACACCACCTTCCAATGGGTCTGTTGATGATGGCGGGCAGCGGCGGGCAGGCGCGTCCCCATGCGGGAGGGGACTCGTCGTCCGAAGTGGGGGAATCGCGAATGGCATCGCGAACCAGGCACCAGCCCAGCGCTCACGCAGGGAAGCGCGTGTCCAACCACGCGAGGAGGTCGGACATGAACTCGTCCCTGTTGATCTCGTTCGTCAGCTCGTGCCGGGCTCCGTTGTAAACCTTGAGGTCGACGTCGGTCAGGCCGGCAGCGATGTAGCGCTCGATGAGCGGGTGCGCGAGCGCAAGTCCGGCGTTCACCGGGTCGGCGTCTCCGACCGCAACCAGCACGGGGAGGTCGTGTCGCAATCCCGACAACGCGTCCGGGTCGGCAAGCCGGCGTGCGCCGGCGAAGAGCCCCTTCGTCCCCGGCACGTCGAGTCCGAACCCGGTGAGCGGGTCAGTCACGTACTGGTCCACGCGCTCCTCGTCACGGGACAGCCAGTCGAAGGCCGTTCGTGCCGGTGCGAACGGGGCGTTGAACATCGCGAGGTCCAGGTCGGCCTCGAGATCAAGGGCCGGTTCAAGGAGGTCTAGCGCTGCCGTGCCCGTGAGCACGACGCCGTCGATGTCGTCACTGCAGTCGGGAAGGAACTGCTGGACTGCGAAGGAGCCCATGCTGTGCCCGAACAGCACGACTGGTTTGCCGGGCGCGGCATCGGCCGCGTAGCGCCGTACCGCCGAGATGTCGCCCACGAGCGCCGCCCACCCGTCTGCGCCGATCTGTCCCAGCGCGTCGGGCGTGGCGGCGCTGGCGCCGTGGCCTCGGTGGTCCTGGGCGACGACCGTCCAGCCTTCGCTGTTCAGGGTTGCCGCGAGCTCGGTGTAGCGGAGTGCGTGCTCGCCCATGCCGTGCGTGACCTGCACCACGCCGCGCGGTCGGTTGACGGCCCACGTGTAGACGTGGATCTTGACGCCGTCCTCCGTGGCCAGGGTCGTGGTCTCGTGGGTGGTGCCCATGTCTTCCTCGTTTCCTTCGATCGCGGCGGCGCTCAGTTCACTGATCGGTCGGCGTCGGCCCAGTGCTTCGTGCGCAGCTCTCGCTTGAGGACCTTCCCCGCCCCGGAGACGGGGAGCGCGTCGATGAACTCGACGCTGCGCGGTGCCTTGTAGGAGGCGATGCGCGACTTCGTGTGCTCGCGGAGCTGTCCCAGCGTCACGGTGCTCCCGGGCCTGAGCACGATGACCGCGTGCACGCGCTCGCCCCACTCGTCATCGGGCACCCCGATCACGGCGCACGAGGCGACGGACGGGTGGCTCGCGATCGCGTTCTCCACCTCGGCCGAGTACACGTTCTCGCCGCCGCTGACGATCATGTCCTTGAGCCGGTCGACGATGAAGACGTACCCGTCGTCATCCATGTACGCACCGTCGCCGGTGTGCATCCAGCCCCCGCGCAGGGCTGCGGCGCTCTCTTCGGGCTTGTTCCAGTAGCCGCGCATGACGTTGCCGCCGAGGACGGCGATCTCCCCGACAGTGCCGCGAGGGACCTCGTTGTCATCTGCGTCGATGATGCGCACCTCTGTGTGCGGAGCCGCACGGCCGGCGGATCGGAGCCGGGCGCCTGCGCGGTGGTCGTCGGGGCCGAGCAGTGTTGCGATCGGTGCGAGCTCCGTCATGCCGAATGCCTGTGTGAAGTCGGCCTGCGGAAGGGCCCGCATGGCTCGCTCGAGGACCGCCTCCGCCATGGGCGATGCGCCGAACAGGACGCGCTCGAGGCTGGACAGGTCGTGGTCATCGACCTGGGGATGGTCGACGAGCATCTGGATCATCACGGGTACGAGCAAGGCATCGGTCACGCCGTGGTCCTGGATCGCCTTCATGACCGCGACGGGCTCGAAGGACGGAACCATCACGTGCACGCCGCCGAGCATGAGCTGAGCAGTCCAGCCGGCGAGATCGGCGAGGTGGAACATGGGTGCAGCGTGCAGGTACGTACCGCCCGGACGGAACACGTAGCCGCTAGCCGTCGCGCCCAGGGCCGACGTGATCAGGTTGGTGTGGGTGAGCATCACGCCCTTGGGGAAGCCAGTCGTTCCGCCGGTGTAGAACAAGCCGGCCAGCTCGTCGCCGCTCCGCCGGGCGTCAGGGATCGGGTCGGAATCCGCGATCAGCTGCTCGTAGGAGAACGTCCCTTCGGGAGTCGGTCCGTCGCCGCAGTGGACCACCGCCTTGAGACCTGGGTACGCCTCGCAGATCGTAGGGATCATCGGGGCGAACGTGTCGTCGACCAGGAGCAGAGAGGTCTGGGAGTCGTCGAACGAGTAGGCGATCTCGGCGGGACTCCAGCGCACGTTGACCGGGTTGAGGACCGCGTTCGCCCAGGGCGTGGCGAGGAGGTACTCGGAGTATCGGTCAGAGTTGAGCGCGAGCATCGCGACGCGATCGCCTTCGGCGACCCCGAGGCCGCGGAACGCGCCGGCGAGCCGGGCCACTCGGTCCGCGGCTTCGCCGAAGGTTCGCTTGCGATCGCCGCACACAGTCATCAGCGCGTCGGGGCTCTGCTGGACGGCCCGGTGCAGGCCTTGCGTCAGGTACATCGGCTACCACCTCGTCTGATTCGGAGACAACGACAAGGATCGTCGTGGCGGCTGGGGATGGACATGGAGCCTCCGCTAGGAGTGGCGGCCATCACTTGTAGATGTCTACAAGTCAACGGCCTAGGCTCCACCTGTGTCCTCACGAAGTGGCGTCGCCGATTCACGACAGCGGCTGATGCGCGGCGTCCTGGCTCGGCGCCAGGCACTCCTGGCCCGGATCGTGGCCAGGGCCAGGACCGAGTTCGCCGGCTACCTACGCTTCAGCGCGGACGAGCTGGCCCCGGGCGCCGGCGTCATCCTCGAGCTGTTGCTCGCGGCGCTCAGCGATGGAAGGTGCCCCACCTCGGCCGAGCTCGCCGACTACCGAGCGTACGGCCGCGGGCGCGCGGAGATGGGCATCCCGCTCGACGAGGTGCTCGGCGTTTGGCGGATGTCGTCTCGGGAGATCCTCGACGAGCTGGCGACCGTGGCGCGCACCGAAGGCGTCCCGGATGCGCTCCTACTCACTCTCACTAACGAGCTCCTCGACACCTTCGACGTCGCGATCCGCGCGTACACGGGCGGACACCAGGAGGTCGAGCTGGCCCGAGCCGGCCGCGAGCACCAGCAGCGAGCTGACTTCGTCCGAGCGTTGTTGCTGGGAACCGTCGAACACACCGAGATCGCAGACGAGGCGACGCTCTTCGGCCTTGATCCTCGGGTGGAGCACGTCGCGTTCAGAAGTCGGACGTCCTCGGTCGTTCACGAGCCGTGGCTGGCGCGGGCGACGCTTGTCGCGTCGATCGAGGGGGATATCGCTGGCGCCGTACGAATGAAACCGGCAGAGATCGAGGGCTTGACCGTCGGTCTCGGAGACTCGGTACCCCTCGAGCAACTGCCGGAGTCCTTCCGGCAGGCGACGCGCGCACTGGAGACGGCGGTCGCGTTCGGCCTAACCGGTGTGCACGACCTGGACGGGCTCGGCCTTCTCCCGGCCGTCGTCGCGGAACCTGACCTCGGCGACCGCCTGGTCCGGCGGTATCTCGAGCCGCTGGGCACGGGCTCATCGGCTGCGATGCTGCGTGAGACGCTGGAGCGGCACCTCGAGACCGGCCAGCGCGTCGAGCAGACCGCGAACGCGATGTTCGTCCACCAGAACACCGTGCGCTACCGGCTCGGCCGTTTCATCGAGCTCACCGACATCGATCCGCGCGACCCCTACCGCGCGTTCGAGCTGTGGTGGGCGCTTCAACGGTTCAAATCACGCGGCACCTGAGCCCGGGCGTAGCGATCGGGCGGCGTCCTCATGTGGTGCGGTTGGCCCCCTCCGGGGATTGCCCGAGCGGCGGCGAGCTCCCGTTTGTCAGCCTTATGTGACCAAGGCTCTGGCTGGTCGTGCCATTGCGGTCGAGACTGAGCCCCGCCGCTGGTGGTCGCGTCGACGCCGCTACGACAGGCCCATGAACACGCTCCTGCTCGCCGCCCTGCCGACCGCCGCCCGTCCCACGATCCCGTCCACGACCGCCGACCACCAAGGCATGGTTGAAGTGATGGCATGGGACGACCTGCGAGGCGGCTTTAACTTCTACCGGACTATGCCCGGCACCACCGCCTGGGTGTTCGCCGGCAACTCGCGCCACGCGCTCGTCGGAGCATCACGCAATCACGGCCCGTTCGAAAGCCACCGCAACGGCCACTTCCTCTTCAAGGAGTTCAAGAGCCCGTGGGTGCACTGGCACTCGCCGTTCGCGACCGTCAGGTCCAGCGTGTTGGCCGCCCAAGGCCTTGAGAATCATCCCTGGGTGGCCAGGCTGGAACCGGGCGGGGCGTACACGCTGGAGGAGCGGGCGGCGCGCCCGCTGATTCGGCGGTGGACGAGGACCAGGGTCGAGCAGATCCTCGCGGGCCAATCTGAGGAGACCCCAGGCCGCATGCTCGAGCAACTCGTGGACACGTTGACGGTCAACCTCGTCTCGAGCTTCACGCGCGGCGCGGACGCGGTGCGGCCCGCTGTTCAGGTCGACCTTCCCGGGACGTTCTTCGTTGATGCCGACCTCCTCGAGCAGGTCGGGTTGGTGCGCCCGCCGGCGCTCGCGGTCGACGCGCCGCTGTATGCGGGATCGCTCACCGCGAACGGAGTCCACCTCGCTGACGAGGACTCTTTCCGTCAAGCCGGCGACACCCACTTCGCCTTCGTCGTCCCCGAGCGCGCGAATGAAGACGTGGTCACCATCGGCCAGGCGCTCGAAGCGGGCCTTCTCACCCGGCGGCTGGTGGCCTGCCTGCTGATGGTCGACTTCCCCAATCCGGTGTTCTCGAACCGACGACGAGCCCTGCTCGTGCACATCTCACGAGTCCCCTTTGACGGCTCGGGGGAGACCTACAGCACCGCGGTTGGCCAGGCCATCGCCACCAGCCCCAACGCCACCAGCGACGACTCTCCGGAAGCCGAGTTCGCGCGCTGGTGGCAGCTCGGCGACGACTTCGCCCCAACCATGGATCAAGCCCTGTCCGAGTACTACAGCGCACTCCAGGGCGCACTCGCCGGCCAGGACGGCGTTACCGCGGTATTCCGGCTCGCAGACGCCCGACGTGAACACGTCAAGACGATGCCGATCGCCGAGAGCGCCCTGCTGTTCCCGACACCGGCCCAAGCGGCGATGCCGCTGCGGATGACCCCGCAAGCCGAAGTCGTCCCCGAAGAGGAGGACCTTTCGTGAGCGTCGATGCAGAGGACGTTGCCTTCGAGGCCCCCGGGCGCCTGCGCGACCTCTAACTCCAAGGCAGACAGGGATGGTCGGACTTCATGGCAGTCCAGGCATCGGAGTTCGCCTCGAGGTTCCCGCACTACTTCGATCCCACCGACGGCAGTGTCGCCACATCGACGCCGGCATCGGTCGTGTGGAGCGCATTCCCTGCTCGCCTGATGCCGCTCGGGATGTCCACTCGCTGGCGGATCGCCGACTCCAGTCGAGACGAACAGGACGAGTACTGCGAATGGCACGTCGAACGTGATTCCAGTGAACGGATCACCGCGGTCGTCTTCACCACCGAGATGCCCGAGTACTGGGCGCACCTCGCCGAAACCGACGCCGCATCGCTGGTGTCCCTGTACCAGGACCTGGTGTCAGCCGATGTCACCGAGCGCGATCTCATCCAGGGCGACCAGTACTTGCGGGACAACCCGTGGAACGGCAGCGACAGCCCCGGCATCACTCACCTGCGCCAAGGCAGCAACACGCTGCTGGCGGCGATCAAGCTCGTTGCGGACTCCACGATCCAACGCTTCCGTGACGGCCACCGAGTCGAAGATCGGCGCGAACTCGTCGAATGCGGCCAGCTCGGCGATCCCCGGCGCAACAGCGACCCGCAGATCGCCGACATCATCAATGACACCGTCCATCTGGGACGCGCAGTCAGCCTCGCCCACCCGTTCGGAATCTACCTCGACGGGATCCACAGCGCTGGGATCGAGGCGCCGGACGGCGCCGACACGGCTAGCTTCTGGACGGTCGAACGAGGAGAACCGGGACACGCCGTGCGGGCCAGGTTTGCCGTTCCCCCCAATACGAACCTGACGGTCGACGGGCGCCCGCTCATGTTCGGCAGCCAGATCGCTGACAGGGTCCGAATCCGGGTCGACGTCCTGACACGACCGAGCTCGGCCGCCCAACTCCAACGCGAATGCGGCGCCTGAGAAAGTCCCGACGTCCCGGCAGCGGCCCATCGCTGACGAGGGCAGACGGCATCCTTCGGGACACAGTGCTAGGCGCCGGACTCGAAGACGGACCACTGCGGCCGGCCGCGCCGGACACTGCCTCGCGCACGGTATGGAACAGCGCGATGGTCGTCGGCACAGATCCCGCTCTGCTCCACCGGGACGAGCCAAGGGCCTGCTGCATGATCTGGTGACAGCATGACCAGGTGGAGCGCGTGATCCGGCGCGGTCAATTCGGCCAGGGATCGTGCCCATCCCCTTTTGCAACCTTGGCGGGCGACAACAGAGGCATGCTGAGTGCATTAATGCCGCGACGGTTGGTGGCTCGGGTATCGGTGGGGCCGGCCGGCGACTCGTGAGGAAGTCGCGACTGGACGTGCAGAGGCGGCTATGACGCGCTTCGACGCACAGAAGGTGAGTGGCGCCGGGGATCCGGTCATCCGCCGCGGCAAGGTGCCCGTTGGGCTGTCGGAACGGCTGCCAGCGCGCTGGTTAGTTCTCCACAGCGCAGGGATTCGCCGGGATCGATGGAAGCGCAGTCTCCTGGCACGATCGCCGCCAACCGTGGGTCAGACTGCACCGGATGCCACATTGAGTGGCTACCTACTTTGCGTGACCATCCCCGAACTGGTGGACGAGACCTGGGGCAGGTTCGAGGTGCTCCTGGGTGATAGCGCAAGAGCCGGCCCTCACAACCAGGGAGAAGCCGGAGCGGAACCGGTAGCGCGGCGCAAACCTGAACCTGCGGTGCGGGCCTGAGACGACTATCCGTTGTTTGAGGTGAGGAGTTCGGGAGGCCGAAGCCGAAATACCTGGAGTCTCAGGTCGTAGTACTTGTCGGTCTCGCCGACCCATTGCATGCCCAACCGCCGTGCGAGCTTCTCCGCGCGCTCGTTGGCTGGCCGCATCACGGCGAACAGCTCGTGTGCCGAGTTTTCGAATGCCCAGGCTGCGACGGCTTGGGCCGCTTCGGTGGCGTAGCCGTTTCCCCAGTGATGCGGGGCGAACTGCCAGGCGAGCTCGAGGTCCTGCTGGAACGGGGGCATCCGTCGCAACGTGATCGACCCGAGCAGCACGTCATCCTCGCGACGCCTGACTGACCAGTGACCAACGGGAGGGTCAGCCTCGGCGTCCTCTTCGGCCCACCGCTCGAGAGCGGCTCGCATCCCGTCCGCGTCGTGGATGGGCTCCAGCGCGGGGGTCAGCCAGTGCGTGACCTCCGGGCGGCCGAAGATGGTCAGGGCGGCGGGCGCATCTTCAAGTGTCCAGGGCCCGAGGATGAGCCGCTCGGTGCTGCGTACGACTTGATTGGTCGCCATGTGCTGCTCCTCGCCAGTCCGTGATGTCGCTCCGCAGTCTTCAACAACAGTGGTTCGACAATGCTTCCGCATGGATGTAATTGATGCATCAATATTGATATGTCAATCATACGTGTTATGGTTGACGTGTCAATGAAACGAGGTGTGTGGATGATGAGCCATCGCGATGTGGCCACGGAGCCGGTCGCGCGGCGGCGCCTGTCGGCGGGGGAGCTGGCGATCTGGCGGTCCCTCATCGATACGACGGACGAGCTTCGAAGAATCCTGGGCGCGCAGCTACAGGAGTCGAACCTGTCACCGGCCGACTATCAGGTGCTGTTGGCCTTGACTGAAGCACGTGGCCGGCGGATGCGATCCTCGGAGCTGGCGGCGAGTATCGATTGGGAGAGAAGTCGGCTCTCACATCACCTCGGACGCATGGAGACACGCGGTCTGGTCTGCCGCGACGCCTGCTCCACCGACAACCGCGGTGCCGAGATCTCGCTCACCGAAGACGGTGCAAGGGTGTTCCGGCGAGCGACCGCGCCCCACATGAGAGCCATCAAGAAGCATTTCGCCGACGCCTTGACACCCGAGCAGTTCGAGGCGCTCGCCGACATCCTCAAGTCGCTGCAGCATCATCTCCACCCCGATTCTCGGGTTGATCGTGTGGGGGATGGTCGGTCGTGACTGGCGAGTCTTGGTCGAGTACCCGGTTACCGCGGATCGCAGTTCTGGGTTCGGGCCACGTCGGGCCGGTGATCGCGCGGGTCGCTCTGGAGGCTGGCTACCAGGTGGCGATCGCGGCCTCTGGTGACCCGGAGAAGATCGCACTGATAACACAGGTGCTGGCGCCAGGGGCCGAGCCACGGTGGGCGGCCGATGCCGTCAAGGAGGCCGACATCGTGGTGCTGGCGATCCCGCTCCACAGGTTCGCCGGCTTCGACCCCGCCCTGGTGGCCGGCAAGCTGGTTGTCGACACGATGAACTACTGGCCGCCCATCGATGGTGTGCAGGAGATGTTCGAGGACCGCCGGTACGGCTGCAGCGAGATCGTTTCGCAGCGGCTCGTCCGGTCGACGGTTGTCAAGACGTTCAACCACCTCGGCTACCACGAGCTCGAAGACGAGCGACGACCGATGGGCTCGCCGGAACGCCGTGCCCTCGGAGTCGCGTCCGACGACCCGGTCGGGGTGGACGTCGTGGCGGGCGTCATCGAGCGCATCGGCTACGACACGGTCCGGCTGGACAGCCTGATCGCCGGCCGGCTGCTCGAACCCGGCGGCCCGGTCTTCGGTGTGTCGCTGAGCCGACCCGAGTTCGAGCTGGCCATGCGGGTCGAAGCTGCCTAGCGCAGCCGGGCTCACCCTTTCCCCAACCCACACCAGCCAGAAAGGCCCCCGTGACCACAGCCCCTTCAAGCGCCGTACCAGCCTCCGCGGGCGAGCCCGGGCAGTTCCCCCTCGTCCTGGGCCTGGACACCTTCGGCGACCTCACCCACGACGATGACGACCGCGCAGACACACATGCCCAGACCATCCGGAACGTCGTCGAGCAAGGTGTCCTGGCCGACCATGTCGGCGTGGACTTCTTCGGGATCGGGGAGCACCACACCGACGACTTCCCGATGCCGGCCGCCGACGTGGTCCTCGGCACGATCGCCGGCCGCACGACCCGCATCCGCCTCGGCTCGGCAGTCACCGTGCTGAGCTCGGACGACCCGGTCCGGGTGTTCCAGCGCTACTCCACGCTCGACGCCATCTCCGGCGGCCGGGCAGAAGTCATCCTGGGCCGCGGTTCCAGCACCGAGTCGTTCCCGCTCTTCGGGTACGGCCTCGCCGACTACGAGGACCTCTTCGAGGAGAAGACCCACCTCTTCGCCGAACTACTCAAGGGCGGGCCGGTCACCTGGGAAGGCAAGACCCGCGCACCACTGCACAACCAAGACGTTGTGCCGCACACCGAATCCGGACCCTTCCCAGCCTGGATCGGCGTCGGCGGCAGCCCCCAGTCCGTCATCCGCGCGGCGCACTACGGCTTCTCACTGATGCTCGCGATCATCGGCGGGCCCCCGGCGCGGTTCTCACCCTTCTCCCAGCTCTTCCGCCAAGCCCTGGAGAAGTTCGGACAAGACCCCCGACCGGTCGGAGTGCACTCGCCGGGACACGTGGCCGCCACCGACGAGCAGGCCCGCGAGGAGTTCTGGCCGCGCTACCTGGAGGTCATCCGCCGATTCAGCAAAACCCGCGGATTCGCCATCCCGACCAAGGAGTCCTTCGCCCACGAGGTCGGGCCACACGGCGCGCTGTACGTCGGGTCGCCCGAAACCGTCGCCCAGAAGATCGCGGCCAACCTCACCCTCCTCGATGCGACTCGCTTCGACCTGAAGTACGGCATGCCAGGCCTGTCCCAACAAGCCCTGATGACCAACATCGAGCTGTACGGCACCCAAGTCATGCCACGCGTCCACGAGCTCGTCGGCTGATCGCCGTCAGACATCCGCAGGTTTCTTCGCCCGCGCGAGTGCTGCGAGCTGAACAACGGCGAACCAGACCGACGCTGGCCGTCCGGCCTGGGTGGCCGGTTCAGTCGGACGGCGACAAGCCGCTCACGCGCAGGCGGTCCCGATCCTGGACGCCTTCGCCGAGGAGTTCGGCATCAGCGTCCGAGGCCCCAAGCACCCGGGTCATCCGTAGCTCGGGGTCAGCGAGCCTCCTGAGCGACGAGGTTGGACGGCGATGCGTGACGCGTTGACGGGGTCAGATGGATCCTTCTGGCGCCTTCGGAGTTGTTTGTGGAGGCCTACCGCCCCATCTCAGCCGTCCAGCTCCTCGAGAGAGTGGACGTGTTGCTCCTGGACGCGCAGTATCGCCTCCTTGCCGCGGAAGAACACCACCCAGCCGTCCTCGCGCTGGAGATCGTCGATATTCTTGAGTGTCTCCCTGACTACTTGTTCGTCGTCGCCGTAGACCATGCGATAGGTGGCCATCTGGTTGCTCCTACTTGTTGGGGTCGCGATCCGAGACTCTCGCGCTCCGGGGTGATGGGCACGTCCGCCTCGTGGAGGACGATGAACGGCCGCACCGTCCGGCAGGGGATTCGCTCGGACGGTGGCGGTTCGAGGACGTCCAGGCCCATCGTCGTGCGAACGTGGGCGTCCTCGACCAGGGCGGCTTCGCGCGGTACCGCATCAGTTTGGGTGGTCATGTTGCGTGGGTCCCTTCTCGGTGCCCGCGGCCGCGGGTACCGGCTCGCGGGCGGGCGGGGTGGATCAGGCATGTCAGGTGGTCGCGACGGGGCGCCCGAAGTCGGCGGTCGCGGTGGCTTGGAGTTGGCGGAGCTGGTCGGGAGTGGGGCACCAGTTCGAGGTGAAGCTGGTCGTGTCCCAGCCGGCGAGCCGGGCGCCTGCCTCGTACGCGCTCTGGCAGAACGCGAGCAGCGTCGTTCGGGGGTCGCGTGCGGTCCGGACGGTTTCGTAGGGGACGATCGCGAGCGTGCCGGCGCCGTACTCGATCCAGGTGCCGACGGCCAGCGGTTGGTCGGTCAGCCCGTCGGGTTCGGGGGCCGTGTAGGAGTAGTAGGCGGCGCCGCCGAGGGTGTCGTCGCCGGGCCAGAACCCGAACGAGATGACCTCGTGCGAGTACGCCTCTTGGGTGACCGGATTGGCGTCGAGCGCCTTGCCCGGTCGGCCGGAGAACCGGGTGACGGCGAGGTCGAGGCTGTGCCAGAACAGGTGCACTGGGCTGGTCTTGCCGTTGAACCAGCCGCTGAACTCCTCGAACACCGAGTCGTTCCAGTCGAGGATGCGCCCGAAGCGGCGGACGGCGTCGCGGTCCCACGACGCGTGCTCGTGGTCCTGGGGGAACGGGGTGGTCATTGGGACGCCGAACGGCCGTTGCTTGATGGCGATGTCGAGGCCGAGCTCGGCGAGCGACGCGTGGAGTAGGGCGTCGAAGTCGGCGACGGGGAGCCCTGTGCCGAGTTCGAAGGACCTGGTGCGTCCGTCGCCGGTGCGGATGACCAGGGCGTGATCGAGGAAGTCGAGCGTGATTTCGAACGTCGTGTCGCTGTGGTGCAGGCGGCGGGTCGTGAGACCGCGGACGTCGACGTAGAGCGGGACGTTCCACCAGTGGTTGCGCGGCGGCGTGGTCGCGAGCCGGATCTTGCCGAGGATCTGCGTGTACAGATGCAGGGTGTCTTTGGTCGCACGCCAATCGGCCAGGCGCAGCGCCGGCGGTGTCATGGGTCCGCCAGCACGAACGCGACGTTGTCCAGGTAGCACCAGCTCCAGTCTTCTCCGGGCTCGGCGGAGCGCACGATGGGGTGCCCTGCCTGGCGGGCGTGGCCGGTGGCATGCCGGTTCGGCGAGCTGTCGCAGCAGCCGATGTGCCCGCAGGACTGGCACATGCGCAGGTGCACCCAAGTGCCCCCGACCGCGAGGCAGTCGGTGCAGCCGGCGATCTCCTCCGGCAACGCCGTGACGGAGATGCGCCCGAGGTGCGAACACGTCGAGCTCATCGGGCCAGCGCCTCGATCAAGGTGGCCGCGGCGTAGTCGCCGCGGTGCACGAAACCGTCGAGGAACAGCGTCGGGGTGCCTCTAACCTGGCCTGTGGCCATGCCGCTCTCGACGTCTCGGCGAATACGGCTGAGGACGTCGGCGCCGGTGCGGTCGGCGTCGAAGCGGCCGAGATCCAGCGCAAGCTCGGCGGCATATCGGCGCAGGTCGTCATCGTCGAGCGCCTGCTGGCGATCGAAGAGCAGGTCGTGCATGTCCCAGAAGCGGTCTTGGCGTGCGGCTGCCTCCGCGACGGCCGCTGCCGAGAGCGCGTGCGGGTGGATCTCGGTGAGCGGGAAGTGACGGAACGCGAATCGGGTACCGCCAGTGAGTTGCTGCTCGACGCGCTCGATCTCGCTAAACGCTAGTCGCGAGTAGGGGCACTCGTAGTCGCCGTACTCGACGATCAGATGACCCGCTTCCGGGCCGCGGACGTGATCAACCTTCCCGTCCGGTGGCTCCAGCGTCGGCCGCCGCCGCTCGGGGATCGCGTTCGCCGTCAAGACGTCTCCTGTGCAGGTGGGATCGTGCGATTCAGAAACCGACCGACTGCCGGATGAGCACGACGTGGATCCGACCGGGAAGCTCCTGGTGAATCTCGAGGATCTTTGCGACGGCGCTGTGCTGTCCGTATGCGGCCTGCGCCCGAGCGTCTTCGAGGACCAGACTGTGCTGATAGATCCGCTCCCGAGCCGCGTCCACGCTCGGGACGAGCTTCTGCGCACCGACAACGAAGATGACGTTGGCCGCGCCCCAGGCGTACGAAGCGAGCTGGCTGCCGGAGGCCGAGGCGATGACCAGCGTTCCGTCGCGGGTAACGGCATGGACGCTTCCGAGGGCGTAGTCCGGCTGGCCCCCGATGGACTTCATCTGTTGCGCCTGGGTGGCGAAGTCCAGAGCGAGCATCTTGTTGCGCGCCGAGTCGAACGGTCCGCCGTCGTTGATCGCGTCCGCGATCCCCGTCTCCTGCAGCGTTGCCGAGGTGTTGGTCATCACCGACGAGCCTCGGGGGATCCGGGCCAACACGGACTGGCTTGCGGCAGCAAGATCGTCGACAACCTCGACGCTGAACCCGTGCTCCTCCAACGCCACCACGGTCGCAGCCAGCGTCTCCTCATTGGGCAATGTTGTGAAGCGGCCAGATGTGGCGGTCGCGCTCATCGGCTGGTGTCTCCCTTCCACGATCTGTCGGCGACTGCGGGGACTGCCAGGTCTTTCGGATTCGTCGCTTCCGCGCCGGGACTAGATCTGTTGAACATTCAAGTCATCCTCTCCCCATTGACTTGAACTGTCAAGTCATGGATAGGCTTCGCCCATGCCTCCCGCTGATGGCAAGCAGCCGCCGGAAGCCCCCTCATCAGCGACGCGTTGGCTGACCCCGGACGAGGAGGCCGCCTGGCGAGCGCTCGGCAGCGTCATCGTGACGCTGCCCTGGGCCTTGGAATGCCAGCTCCAGCGGGACGCCGGCTTGAGCTTCCTCGAGTACTACGTGCTAGCGAGACTGTCCGAAGAGCCCGACCACACCTTGCGGATGAGCATCCTGGCCGAGCTGACCCATGCATCGCTGTCCCGGCTCTCGCACCTGGCGAAACGGCTGGAAGGACGTGGCCTGGTTCGTCGCGAGCCAGACCCGACCGATGGGCGCTTCACCCACGCGATCCTCACGGAGGCGGGCTACGCGAAGCTCGTCGCGAGCGCGCCCGCGCACGTTGCGACCGTGCGAGCTCTCGTGATGGACGCGTTCAGCCCGGACGAGCTGCAGCAGTTGCACAATGTCTCGCGACGGCTGCTGTCCCGCATTGCGGCGACCGGCTTGCCGTAACTGCGACTGGTCGGTAACGGCCCAATGCACGGCGCTAAAAGTCGCGGACCACGTAGGCGCACAGCCTGCCCAGTCCCAGAGACAGTCCGCCACAGGTGACCGAGGCAGCGATTCCGAGACTCGCAACGGCACTCAGAATCCCGAGAAGCCATTGCCAACCGGTTCCGTCGCGCCGATATGGCTCGGGTGTGCCGAACGCCCGTGATGTGTCACCTCTGCTGCTTCTCAGTGGGCGACAGAAAGGACGCGGGCTGCGATAGCGGGTTGGCGCGCCGATCGTCCAGCAGCCGGGCCCCAGCCCGCAGCCCCTCCACGGCGCGACTCGGCTGGCGTCCCTCACGTGCCTAAATGTCGTAGGCGTGCTACTGGTGCTGAATCTCCTCCCTATCAGTTGTTGTCCGGTGACAACATCTCCTCGCTGAGTGCATTCGGTGCCGACGTCGGAAGGGTGCGCTACGTGGTCAGTAGGTGAACGCCGACGGCGTAGCCCGACACGACGACCAGGACCCTGAAGACGATCGGCGGCAGCCGCCTGCCGATGTGGGCGCCGATCCAGCCGCCGAACACGGAGCCGATCGCGACCAGCCCGACAATGGACCAGTCCAGGGGTGCCCAGAACGCGAAGACCAGGGCGGCGGCCAGGTTGGCGGACAGGACTGCGACGTTCTTTAGCCCGTTGATCACCTGCAGCTCTTCGTCGAGGCCAAGGGCCAGGAACGCGACGAGCATGACGCCTTGGCCGGCGCCGAAGTAGCCCCCGTAGACGCCGATGAGGGAGGACATCCCGCCCAGCGGTGCCGGGAAGTCCCGGCTCACCTCTCGTGGCTGCTCCGCCGCGCGGGCGCGCAACCAGCGCGAGATCACCGGTTGTACGGCGATCAGGGTGGCGGCCAGGATCACGAGCCACGGCACGATCAGCTCGAACGATGTTGCGGGTAGCGCCAGCAGCAGGCCGGCGCCCAGGAGCGAGCCCGACGCGCTCGTGACCGCGGTGGCGCGGACCAGAGCTCGCTTTCCGGCTAGTTCCCGGCGGAATCCGTAGCTGCCGCTCACCCCGCCGGGGACCAGGCCCACGGTGTTGCACACGTTGGCGACCAGCGGGGTCAGGCCCACACTGAGCAGGAGGGGGAAGCTGACCAGAGACCCGGCGCCGACGGCGGCGATGACCAAACCTGCCCCGAGCCCGGCCGCGAGGACGATCAGGATCTCGTGAGGCGTCACCTGGTCAAGAGCGCAGGAGCGCGACGTCGCTGACCATGCCGATGTGCGCCTCCATGGCAGCGGCGGCGGACTCCGGGTCCTGGGCCCTGATCGCCTCGGCGATGCGTCGGTGTCCTTCGAGCGAGGCGTTCGGGCGCCCAGGCTGCGACAGGGACTCGATGCGCGTCTCCTTGATCAGCTCGCTGATCTCAGCCATGAGCCGGGCCAGGAGGGCGGAGTGGCCGGCCGCGGTCACCGCAGCGTGGAAGCGCTCGTCTCCCTCGACCCCGCGCCCGCCGGTGTCGATGTCGGCGGCCATGAAGTCCAACGCGGCGTCGATCTGCTCGAGGTCCTCGTCGGTACGGCGGACAGCGGCAAGCGCCGCGAGCTTCGTCTCGAGCGCCTCACGTGCCTCGATCACCTCCGGCAGCCGCTCAGCATGCTTGCGCAGGGCGCTGACGATCCTCGAGGCGGCCGGAGACTCGACCAGGATCGCGCCGTCCCCGTGGCGCACGGCAACCACTCCCACCACCTCCATGGCCACCAGAGCCTGGCTCACCGTCGCGCGGCTGACGCCGAGCCGGGTGGCGATCTCGCGCTCCGGCGGGAGCCGGTCCCCGACCTGGAGACCGTTCTGCCGGACCCACTCGAGGATCTCGCTGGCGACCTGCTCGTAGAGACGGGAACGCGAAACGGGGCTCATGCGACGCGGCTGCTCGGACATGCCTCGAAGTGTAGTTGCCTCTTGACAAGATACCTAGTGTCCTATTGGCTAGGCCACTGAACCACGTGACGCCGGTCACGTGCTAGCAGATCCGGGCTTAAGTTGGGCCCCTGTCCTCCAGGAGGGACGTCATGTCTCCAGAATGGGTTTCGATCTCCGCGCTGATAGCGCTCTTCGTCATTGGCACCGTGCTGCCGATCAACATGGGCGCACTCGGCTTCGTGGCCGCGTGGCTCGTCGGTATGTATTCGCTCGGCCTGGAGGAGAAGGAGATCATCGCCGGCATCAGCGGCGACCTGGTCCTCACTCTGGTCGGGGTTACCTACCTCTTCGCGATCGCCCGCAACAACGGCACGGTCGACCTGATCGTCCGGGGGGCCGTCCGCGCGGTCGGCGGCCGGGTCGTCTTCATCCCATGGGTGATGTTCGGCGTCGCAGCGCTGCTGACTGCGATCGGTGCAGCGAGCCCGGCCGCGTGCGCCATCGTCGGGCCGATCGCGCTCGGGTTCGCCGGCCGCTACAAGATCAACCCGCTGCTGGTGGGCATGCTCGTCGTGCACGGCGCCCAGGGCGGCGGCTTCTCCCCGATCAGCATCTACGGCGCCATCACCAACTCGGTCATGAGCGACAACAACCTGGCCGTGAGCGAGATGACGGTCTTCCTCACCAGCCTCGTGGTCAACCTGGCCATCGCCATCGTGCTCTTCCTCGCCCTCGGTGGCCGCGAGCTGTGGTCGCGCCGCATCGAGGAGGACCACGATGTCCCCGCGGAGGGCGACGGCGCCGGGTCCGGCAGTGGCCCTGCGGTCACCCGGCCCGTCGATGATGCATCGGGCACCGGAGGCACCTCGACCGGTGGCGGCACCGCCACGCTCGCGCCGGCCGAGCCGGCCACGACGCAACGGATGGGCGTCGACCAGGTGTTCACCCTCGTCGCGTTCCTCGTGGTCGCCACTCTTGCCCTGGTGTTCGACAAGAACATCGGGTTCACCGCGATCACCGCCGCCGTTGTTCTGACCGCAATGTTCCCCAAGGCGCAGAAGGACGCCGTCTCCAAGATCGCCTGGAGCACCGTGCTCCTGGTCGCGGGCGTCAGCACCTTCGCCACCATCCTCAACACCGCCGGTGCCCCGCAGTACGTCGGCACCTGGGCCGCCGGCCTCGGCGTGGCCGTGCTGGGCGCGTTGGTCCTGTGCTACGTCGGCGGTGTCGTCTCGGCGTTCGCCTCGTCCACGGCCCTGTTGCCGATCATCATCCCGATCGCCATCCCGCTGATCGCCGAGGGCAACGTCAGCGCCGTGGCCCTGGTCGCGGCCCTCGCGGTCTCGTCCACCATCGTCGATGTCAGCCCGTTCTCCACCAACGGTGCGCTCATGGTCGCCAACCGGCCGGACACCATCAGCGAGGAGAAGTTCTACAAGCAGATCCTTGCCTACAGCATGTTGGTGGTCGTCGTCGGTCCCGCCCTGGTCTGGGCCGCGGTCGTGCTCCCGGGGTGGGTGTGAGCGCGATGAGCACGACCATGACCCCAACCATGACCCAAGGTCCCCTGTCCGACCTCCTGGTGGTCGACCTGTCCCGGGCCCTGGCCGGTCCCCACGCCACGATGATGATGGGTGACCTCGGCGCCCGGGTGATCAAGGTCGAGGCACCCGGGAAGGGAGACGACACGCGCGGCTGGGGCCCCCCGTTCGCGCAGCCCTCCCGGGACAGCGCGGCCGCGGAGTCGACGTACTTCCTCTCCGCCAACCGCAACAAGGAGTCGGTCGTCCTCGACCTCAAGGACGAGGCCGACAAGGACGTGCTGCGCACGCTGGTGAGCCGCGCCGACGTGCTGGTCGAAAACTTCCGAACCGGTGTTCTCGACCGGCTAGGACTCGGTTTCGACGAGCTGCACCGGCTCAACCCCCGCCTCGTGATCCTCTCCATCACCGGCTTCGGCCACGACGGTCCCGAGGGGGGGCGAGCGGGTTACGACCAGATCGCACAGGGCGAAGCCGGCCTGATGTCGCTGACCGGCTCCGGTCCCGACGACCCGCAGAAGGTGGGCACGCCGATCTCCGACCTGCTCGCCGGGATGTACGGCGCGTTCGGCGTGGTCGCGGCGCTGCGCGAGCGGCGGCGCACGGGTCGCGGATCGGTGGTGCGGACCTCCCTGCTCGCGGCCACGGTCGGCGTGCACGGCTTCCAGTCCACCCGATGGACTGTGGCTGGACAGGTGGGCCATGCCCAGGGCAACCACCATGTCGCGATCGCACCGTACGGCCTGTTCCACTGCGCCGACGGAGCGGTCCAGATCGCCGTCGGGAGCGAGGGCCTGTGGCACGACTTCTGCCAGGGCTTCGGCGTCGACCCTGAGACGCCCGGGTTCGCCACCAACCCCGAGCGGGTCGCGAACCGTGAGCGGCTGATCAGCCTGGTGGAGGAGATCTTCTCGGAGTGGAAGTCCGCCGACCTGCTGGCGCGGCTCGACGAGGTCGGCATCCCCGCCGGGCGGGTCCGGTCGATTGACGAGGTGTACGCCTGGGAGCAGACCCACAGCCAGGGCCTTGTCATCGATGTCCAGCACGACACCCTCGGCAGCCTTCAGCTCGCCGGGCCGCCGCTGCGGTTCTTCGAGCCCGACGGCGAGGAGGTGACCCGGCGGACCCACACGGCACCGCCGGTGCTCGGCGCCGACGGTGCGAGCGTCCTCGCCTGGCTCCACGAGGACGGCCTCCGGTGAGCGCGCGCTTAGGCGCGCTGGACTTCGTCGACAGCGTCGTCGATCCGGGCACCTTCATCTCCTGGGATGAGCCGATCAACCTGTCGGGTGTGGACGCGGGGTACGTCGCCGAGCTGGACCGCGCCGCCGAGGCGGCCGGGACCGACGAGGCCGTGGTGACCGGCCGGGCCTCGATCCACGGGCGCGACGTCGCCGTGATCGCGGGCGAGTTCGGCTTCCTCGCCGGCTCGATCGGACTGGCTGCAGCACGGCGGGTGGTAACCGCGTTCCAGCGCGCCACCCGCGAAGGACTGCCCGTGGTCGCCGCCCCCTGCTCGGGCGGCACCCGGATGCAGGAGGGCACCCCCGCATTCGTCCAGATGGTTGCGATCACCCAGGCCGTCGTCAAGCACAAGTCGACCGGACTTCCCTACCTGGTCTACCTGCGCCACCCGACGACCGGCGGCGTCTTCGCATCATGGGGGTCGCTGGGACATGTCACCTACGCCGAGCCGGGCGCGCTGGTCGGGTTCCTCGGCCCTCGGGTCTATCAGGCGTTGTACGGCGAAGCCTTTCCTGAGGGCGTGCAGCGGTCGGAGAACCTCGCCACCCACGGGATCGTCGACGACGTCGCGACACCGCGGGCGTTCCGCGACCAAGCGGGCCGCATCCTGTCGCTGCTCGACCCGGCCCGACCCGTACCGGCGAGCCGGACTGAGCATCTGCACCCGGTGACCGATCCGTCGGGCCCGGTCTGGCGTGCGGTCCTGTCCACTCGCAGCGAGCTCCGTCCAGGGATCCGTGAGCTGCTGCGCGACGCGGCCGACGACGTGATCCACCTCGGCGGCACCGGTGCGGGTGAGCGCGACGCCGGCATCGTGCTGGCGATCGCCTCGCTGGGAGGGATCCCCTGTGTCGTGGTCGGCCAGGACCGGGAGGCGCAGCTGCAGATCCCGCTCGGCCCTGCCGCACTGCGCCAGGCCCGGCGCGGAATGCGCCTGGCCCAGGACCTCTCCCTGCCACTGGTCACCGTCATCGACACCCCCGGCGCGGACCTCTCACAGGTCGCCGAGGAAGGCGCGCTCGCAGGGGAGATCGCCCGGTGCCTGGCCGACATGGTGAGCCTGACGGTGCCGCGTGTCTCCGTGCTCATGGGCCAAGGCTGTGGAGGTGCCGCCCTGGCGCTGTGGCCGGCCGACCGGGTAATCGCCGCAGAAGACGCCTGGCTATCGCCCCTGCCCCCCGAGGGAGCAGCAACGATCGTCCACCGCGACCCTGCGCGAGCACCGGAGATGGCCCAGCACCAGCGAATCGGCGCAGCCGAGCTCGTGCGTGCCGGGATCGTCGACGTCATCGTCGGTGCCGGCCGCGGCATCGAGGCCGACCCCTCAGGCTTCGTCCGACGGCTCGTCGCCGCCTGCGCGACCCAACTCGACCTGCTGCTGGCCCGCCGCGGAGCAGCATGACGGCTCGGACGCCCTCACCGGACTCCATCGACCCCTAGTACGAACGCAAGACCGCCTCCGGCACGAGCTCGATGGAAGCCATGCGGTGCCTCAGACGCCGGCTGTCCGACCTGGTCTACAAGTCCACGCTCACGACCTCGTCACCGCGCACGGGACGGGCCCGGGAGGGCAACGGGGCAACGACTCCGACTCCCGCGCGACCTGCTCACACTCGACATCGGCACTTCGGACAAGTCTTCCCGGGCCCGCCAAGCACTAGCCTCGGACCTCACTCCCGGCTGCGTCTTGACGGTGAGTGTGGTTCCCCCCGAATCGTGGAGGGCTCCCTATGCGATTCGGGGGGAACCACAAATCCCGCGGATTGGAGTGGATCCGAGCAACTTGGTTGATCGGATGCACGCCGACACCGCTTCCTGCGGTTGACCTAACCGTCCGCATCTGCCGCCCGGCGTGCTTGCGGAGCAGCACGCTTATGGCGCCTGCGTGCTCGTGCTCGTGCCCGTCCTGTCGGAGCTGCCCGACCACTACACGTGTGGCACACCTTGCTGCCGAGCTCAGGGTGCGCTGAGGAAGCTGTACCGGATCGCTAGCAGCTGGTCGTCGCGGACCCCGTCCTGCCACGCCGCTTCGACGTCGCCGGCCTCCTGCAAAGCCAGCACAGCAAGACGGGCCTGAGCGTCGGTGTCCGCTACCCGCAGAGGCGGCCCCCATGGTCCGCCGGCGGGGCGGTAGACGGAAATCGGAACCCACCGTGTTCCGTCGGGCCGGGAGAAGAAACGGGTGAAGCCGACGACCGTGTCACCGGCGGCATTGGCCAGCACCGACAAGTCGAACATGAACGGGCGAACCTGCCCCGAGATTGTTCTGCGCGGGCCGACGTCCCCATCGAGCGGCCATCGCTTCACGGCAACCAGGTCCTTGTTGGCGCTGACCCAGCTCACCGTGGTCACCTGCCCGTTCCTGATCACCCACGGCCAGAACGACCGCCAGATCAGCGTCCGGTACGCCCACCAGTCCTATGACCAGGCCGTGAACAGCCCCCGCCGCGAGCTGCGCATCTTCACTGCGGACGAAGGCGCGACCGAGCATGTCGGGCTCGACCACCTTCCCCACGTCGGGTCGTTCACGGCGGACTGGATCGAGGACGTGTTCGCGTGACTGTCGGTCCCGTCATCCGGACCCAGGTGGGCATCGTCGCCGCCGGCCCAGCCGGCCTGATGCTGTCCCACCTGCTCGCACGCGTCGGCATCGACTCCGTGGCCGTCGACCTCCGAAGCCGGCGCGAGATCGAGGAGACACGCCGGGCAGGGATCCTCGAGCAGGGGAGCGTGGAGCTGCTCGTCGAGTCGGGTGTCTCCGATCGGGTGCTGCGCGACGGCCACGAGCACGCGGGCATCGGGCTCGCCTTCGGTGGCGGCAGCCACCGGATCGACTTCCACGGGCTCGCGGGTGCAGCGACACAGCTCTACCCGCAGACCGGCGTCTTCATCGACCTCGCCGACGCCCGGAAGCGCGACGGTGGAGACGTGCGGTTCGGTGTGCGGGACGTCGAGGTCGTCGACTTCACCTCGGACTCACGTAGGTGTTCGGCTCGAAAGTGTGGGGGGCCTTGACTATCTGCCCGCCGCGACCGGACGGATGACCGACCGGAACCACCGCGCCTGCCAGCGGCCGGAGCGCATCCTGCTGATCTGCCCGAACCGGCGTCGGGAGCCTTGTCCAGCCATCCGAGATCCCTTGCTTCTTGCATCGGCTATGCGTCGTTCAGATCGGCGGTTCCGTCAGACCGGCCACCTTCGGGCGGGCTTCCAGAGGCACGCTTCGACCTCTGACCTGGCCGGAGATTCGAAGGTCACACTCGCCGCCGCTGACCGCGGGTGGCCTCGGCCGGCGCTGAAAACACCGACCGGAACCTGGGGTTCACCGCGGTCAACACCGCGGTGAAGACCCGCCCGAACGCCGACGACGACCTGGCTCGGCTCCTCGGCATGACGAGCACCGCTTCCTCACCGTGGGATTCTTCCGCGACCTCGACGCCAGGACGGCCGCGCAGCTTGGCGCGGTGCCGTCGTGTCCGACTTATAGGGTTCGCGGTTGCTTGTCCATTGCAGGTGTGGCCGCGTCCGGTGCGGGACTGCCTGTGAGAGGAGCGGAGCCGTGGAGCACAGCACGGTTACCACGGCCTCGTCGAGATGCGGTCAAGGGCATCGAGGTTCTTCTGGTCTGCGCCGGGAAGGGTGTGGAGGTACTTCTGCGTGGTTTGGATCTGGGCATGACCCATCCGCTCCATCACGGACTTGAGGTCGGAACCGCCCGACAGTAGCCAGGAGGCGTGGGCATGCCGGAGGTCGTGGACGCGGACGGGGAAGTCCACGCCACTGGCTTTGACGGCGGGTAGCCAGACCCGGGTGCGGAAGGTGTTGCGCGAGATCGGTGTGCCCGCCTTCGTGGGGAAGAGCAGGTCGTCCCTGTCGACATCGTGGGACTGGATGTGTGCGGCGACGGCGTCCAACCACGGCTGGCGCATGCCGAACGTGCGCGGTTCGTTGTCCTTGGGGTAGGGCTTGACCAGGTAGCGCTCGCCGGTAGGGGAGTGCTTCTTCGAGACTTCGACGATGGTCTCCTCGACGGTGACCTCGCGGCGGAGGAAGTCGATGTGCCTCGGCCGGAGGGCGATCAGCTCGCCCCAGCGCATTCCGGTCTCGATGAAGGTCTGCACCATCAGCCGGTGCTGCTCGGGGATCGCCGCGATCAGCCGGTCGAACTCCTCTGGCGTGAGGGTCCGTGACTTCCGGGCAATCACCTTGGGCAGCTCGGTGTGGT